>JAUXYJ010000061.1 GCA_030694465.1 Deltaproteobacteria bacterium
GTGAGCAGTGAGCAGTGAGCAGTGAGCAGTGAGCAGTGAGCAGTGAGCAGTGAGCAGTGAGCAGTGAGCAGTGAGCAGTGAGCAGTGAGCAGTGAGCAGTGAGCAGTGATGGTCCATTCGCAAGAGAAATCCCTGGGGAAACCCCCTTCTTGCCTTCGTGCCGGACGAAGGCGAGAAGGGGGCCCACGGCACCCACTGTGACTCGGTGGGGGATGAGTGGATGGCTGCGGCGGGACAAAGCACGGAGCGACCGCCGAGGAGCGAGCGTCGCATGCTGGCACGAAGTGCTTGCATGCGATGCGATGGCGACTCGCCGGACGCGCAGTGCCACCGCCGCAGCGAGGTAAATCAAGTCCACACTCGCCCAATGGGTCCCAAGTGAGGGCTCGGCCCAGTGTGTCTTGGGACATGAGCACGCCGTCTGCGCCGTGCGCATACGCGCGAGCGAGGGTTGCCAGGGCCCACTGCGCAGCGTCCATTCGGCGTGGCACCCATGCGCTCTCCACGCAGACCTGCGCTTTCGCACGCGGAATCACTGGGCCCATTTCCGTATGCACCGTGTGCATACGAGCGTGCGTGCGTTGCCAGAGCCCACTGCGCAGCGTCCATCGGGCGTGGGACCCATGCGCTCTCTCACGCAAACCCCGCTTTCGCACAAAGATCCCATTTGCCTAGGGCCGTCTGCACCGTGCGCGTTGAAGCGGCCCCGTAAGCTCTTCATGCAACCCGTTGCCCTAAGGCTCTCTCGGCGACCTCGGCACCGCCGAAGCTACCACTCCAACCCTCCCCGTGTCCGAAAGACGTCTTTCAGCCGCGTCATGGGGAATTCGCTGACCAAATTTTGCCCATTTCGAACATTGACGCGCTGAGTCTCGACTATTTGCTGTGCCCCACGCACGCACGCGCGATTGGCCTTTGCGATTTCAGCAAATTCGCAAAACGAACCCTCCCCGCTTCCCACTCACCCCAGCTCTGCCGTGAGCTCCGCAAACTCGCTCTCGATCGCTTCCCACTTGCTCACGAGCTGCTCGATCTTTGGCGCCAACGTGCGCTGCTCTTCTTGCAGCGCGCGCGCCTGTGCAGCGTTGCTCTTGTCGTAAAACCCGGGGCTCGCAAAGAGCGCATCGATCTCGGCGCGGCGCTTCTCGGCTTGCTCAACCGCTGCAAACGCGGACTCGCGCATCCGCGGCAACACCTGCAATCGGTTGCGCTTCTTTTTGAGCTCTTCGTGGTTCTTGCGCTTGTCCACGTCGACCACGGCGCCGTCCTTCGCCCGGTCGCGCTTGGCCTTGATCGAGACGGCCTCGCCGTCCAAATGATCGTCCCCGCACTTCTCCAAATACTCCTGAAAAGTGCCCGGAAAAAAGTTGGGACCCGTCGGCGTGAGCTCGAGGATTCGCGTAGCCAAATCGCTCACAAACCGTCGATCGTGGGACACAAACAAGATCGTCCCGTCAAACTCACGCAGCGACGCCACCAGCGCATCAATGGACTCGAGATCCAAGTGATTCGTCGGCTCGTCGAGGACCAGCACGTTGGGCTGCGCCGCCATGATCGTGCCAAAGACCAAGCGCGCAGCCTCGCCTCCCGAGAGCGAGCCCACCGTCTTGTGAACGTCATCGTTTGAGAACAGCACGCGCCCGAGCGCCGAGCGAATGTAGCCCATGCTCGCGCCCGGCTTGACCGCGTACATCACCTCGAGCGGCGTCGCGTTGTGGTCGCTCAGCACGTCACGGTGGTCCTGCGCAAAGTAGCCCACGCGCACCTCATGGCCCCACTGCGTGCGGCCCGTGTCGGGCGCGAGTTGCTGGACTGCGATGCGCAAAAGCGTGGATTTTCCCAGTCCGTTGGGGCCAATGATGCCGAGCCGCTCGCCACGGCGAAGCGTGAGGTTCACGTCGGTGAGCACGGTCTTTTCGCCATAGCTCTTCGAGAGCGCCTCGACCATCAGCACGTCTTTGCCGCTCGGTCGCTCGGGCAAAAACTTAAAGTGCGGCGCGCGACGTGTGCTGTCTTCGAGCTCGTCGACCTCGATCTTCTCAAGCTGCTTCAGCACGCTCTGCGCTTGGCTCGCCTTGCTCGCCTTCGCTCTAAACCGCTCTACGTACGCGCGCTTGTGCGCGATGATGGCCTCGGTCTTGGCGATCTCGTGCTCGCGGCGATCTCGCTCGGCCTGCTTCTGAACTACGAATTTCGCGTAATTTCCAGTGTATTTCGTGACCGTCCCGTAGTCTACGTCCAAGATGTGCGTGGTGATGTTGTCCAAAAATCGCTGGTCGTGCGAGATCACCACCGCGCACCCGCGGTATGCCATCAAGAACTTCTCGAGCCAGCGGATCGACAAGATGTCCAAGTGATTGGTCGGCTCGTCCAAGAGCAAGAGCTCGGGCCCACCCAAGAGCGCTTGGGCGAGCAACACACGCAGCTTAAACCCTCCAGACAGCGTCGCGAGTGGCTCGCGATGGACCGCCGCAGGGATGCCAAGCCCGCCCAAAATCCAGCTCGCGCGCGCCTCAAGCGTGTAGCCGTCGTGAATCCGAATGATCTCTTCGAGGTCCACCATTCGCATGGGATCCCCGTCGGACTCGTTGAGCTTCTCGAGCTCTTTGAGGGCACCAAACACCAGCGCGTCTCCGCGCGACGCCACGTCCACAATGCGCTCGGCGTCGTTTAAGAACTGGTCCTGCCGCAGCGCGCCCATGCGCACGCTCTTGGGGATCTGCACGCTGCCATCGGTCGGCTTGTCGAGGCCGAGCAAGATGCTCATGAGCGTGCTTTTTCCCGAGCCGTTTGCGCCGACGAGGCCATAACGACTTCCCGCATCAAGCTCAAACGAGACATCCGAAAACAGCGTCCGTGCGCCGTAAGACTTGGACAATCGATGGGTAGTCAGCATGGCAAGGGCGCTGTGTACCTCAACATGCCGCGCGCTGCCACGAACGATTGACACGATCCGCGAGCGCCAAGAGCACGCACGGCTCGCTCACGACACCGCACAAGCGATCTGCAATTTTGCTTACAGACCGCCGTCTACAGCCACGGATTTTCCCGTGACATAGCGGTTGCGCGTCGCAAAAAATCGCATGACCCGCGCGGCCTCATCGAGCGTCCCCTTGCGAGACAGAGCGTCGTGAGCGACGTAGTCCTCGACGAGCTTCTTGGGCAAAATGTCGCTGATTCCGCGCTCAAGCATGCCGGGCACCACGACGTTGACCCGGATGTTCTTGGGCCCCAGCTCCTTGGCATACGCGCGCGCCATCGCCTCAAGCGCGCCCTTGGTCGCGGCGTACGGGATGATCGCCGGCACCGGCTTGTGGCCATCAATCGACCCCGCAAACACCACGTCTCCGCCTGCAGAATCACAGCGCCTCGCAAACGCACGCGCCGCAAAGAAAGCCCCGCGAAGGTTCACCGCTTCAAAGGCATCCCACGACTCGGCCGTCACCTCGTCGAGCGCCATGTAGGTCCCCGTGGTCGTGCCGATCGCCGCAAGATAGACGAGCGCATCCAGCCCACCCATGTGCGCAACGGCCGCATCCGCAGCACGCTCAATCGCGTCGACGTCGCGCACATCGAGCTGCGTCGCGCCGTCGCCAAGCCCCTCAGGACCGCGCGTACACCAGGTCCACGTGCACACATGCGACTGCGCCATGAGAGAGGCGCGCAGGGCCGTCCCTAGCGCGCCGCTTCCACCCACGATCCAGACTCTCTTGCTCACGACGCATCCTCCAAAAAAGCGACCGCAGACGCCATGGCGTCCACCCATCGATCACACGCCTCGTCACTGACGACCAACGGTGGCTCAACGCGCACCGTAGCCCAATCGTGACCGCAGACCTGCGCAAGAACGCCGCAACGCGCGAGGCGCTGCACAACAAGCGGCCCCGAGGTGGGCCGGCCCCCAAACGCGGGCATCCCCAGGGACTCCCAGCGCAGCCACGGGTTGTCGCTGTCGGCAAACCGCACACCGCCCAAGAGCCCGTGCATCGTGATCGCGCACACCAAGGGAGAGTCTCCGATAGCCTCACGAAGCCCACGCTCAATCCTAGCGCTCTTGCGCTGCACCTCGCGCAAGAACGCAGGGTCCAATACGTGGTCCAACACACGCTCGGCCACCGCGCACGCCAGGCCGTTGCCGCCCATCGTGCTCGCGTGGATCTCTGCGCGGTCGTAGCTCCCAAACGCGCGACACCACACGTCGTCCCGAAAGATCGCAGCCCCTATTGCGACCAGCCCGCCCCCCAACGCCTTCGCGCTCGCCACCCCATCAGGCTGCACATTGGACTGCAAAAATGCCCACGGAGTCCCAGTGCGGCCGAGCCCACACTGCACCTCGTCCAACATCATCAGCGCCCCCGCACGGTCACACTGCGCCCGCACCGCGCGGAGGTACGCGTGCTCAGCGTGCACGACACCGGACTCCATTTGGACGGGCTCAAGCAACACCCCGGCGACGTCGCCGGGATACCTCGCAAACGCCTCTTCGAGCGCCTCTACGTTGTTAAACTCGACCTCGACGTAGCGCGGAAGCATCGCCTCAAAGGGCGTCCGATAGAGCCCCTGCGCCATGCAGCTCAGCGCACCCACCGTGGCCCCGTGATACCCGCCGCTCGCGTAGAGCAACACGCGCCTGCCGGTCGCGGCGACCGCGGCCTTGAGCAGCGTCTCGACCGCCTCAGAACCCGAGTTGCAAAAATGCGAATGACCCTGCGAAAATCCACAGCTCTCAACTAGCCTCTTGGCCAACGAGCCCGCCGCCGGGTTGATCACCTCGCTGTACAAATTGGGCCGCCGCGAGCTCAGCTCACGCGTGACGACCTCACGCAACACCTCGGGGTTGTGTCCCAGCGCGAGCGAGCCAAACCCCGCAATCCAGTCGTCAAACGCGAGCCCATCCTCGGTGTACAGCGTGCACCCCTCCGCGCGCTCAAAACGCCACGCGCGCCCCACCAGCGCTAAGAACTGCGCCTGCGCGGGGTTGACATACCTCGCGTAGTCGTCAAATGCGTCTCGGCGGTCTCCCATTCAGCGATGCTCCCAAGACCCCCCCGATGGGGAGATCACCTGTTGTGATGGCGAGCTTCTAACAATCGACGCAAATTTTCACGTGAAAGCGCGTCTCCCGCGCCACGGAGTCTAGCCTTGATCAGCCCGTCGAGCGCGTCGCTCTCGATCGACTCGACAAGCGCCGCGAACTCTTCACGCACAGTCCCCACGCTCTGGAGACAACCGTCCACGAGAGGCTCAAGCGCGCGCGCATCGCCGAGCTCCCAGAGCAGCCGCAGCGTGACAAAATGCAGCGGCGTCGGCCGACCTGGCGTGCGCGTAATCGACCTGTACAGCGCGTACAACGGACCCATCGCGCGAGGATCTTGGAGATGCGCCAACACCCGCAGCCCAGACGCCCGCGTCGCGTCTCCCTCGAGCGCCTGCACACCGACTCGAAGCCACCGAGACTGCGACTGCGACTGCGGCGCAAGAGCGCGGTCATAGCGCGTCACCGCGACCTCAAGTGGCTTGGCGGCGTCCGCCCAGCGCCCCTCCGCCGCGAGTCGCTCGAATGCGTCCAACGCGGCGTCCAACGGCGAGCGTTTTTGCAGACCATCGCGGCATACCCTCTCGTCAAGCGAGGCGGCAAGTTGGCCCAAGCCCGCGGCATCGATTTGGGTCGAATGCGCCACCGCGAGCACATCGGCATCGATGCCGATCGCGTCGAGCTCTTCGCGTACTTGCAGCTCGCGACGATCCCTTGCCTCACTCGCGAGGGGCGCGTCGCCAACGATCCACAGCCCCCCAAACGGGACACCGCTGAGCAGAGCGTGCCAGAGCGTCCGTCGCATCGGAGCCATCGCGCCGCCCACCGTCGACGCCAGCACAATCAGCACGTCCACGTCTCGCCGAAGCGCCTCGACCTCGACGTCAGGAAGCTCGTCTCCGACGATCACAAAGCTGTACGCCGCGTGCGTGGTGACCTGGTGCATCGAGCGCTGTTCGCTACGCATTTCGCTGCGCAATTGCTGCTCCATCCGCGTCGCGGCGAAGCGCTCATGGACCATGATCGCTACAGACACCAGCGGCCGCGCGGCGTCTCGCGACCGCGCGACTTGCGCTGCGATCGCCTGCTCTCGCTCTGCCCGCGTGCCCACGCCGGGCGCACTCACGAAGTCGCCTTGAGAGCCCTCGCCGCGAGCCAACCGGGCGCTCAGCGCGGCGTCGATCTGGGCCCGCCCCTCGAAGAGCCCTTGCGTGCGATCCAGCGCGTTTAATACAACCTCGGGGTACGCCTCGACCGCACACAACGGGTGAAAAGCTCCTGCGATCGCCTCGCCCGCGCGACGCCGCATGCTGCTGGCCTCGTACACGTAGAGGTACTGCGTCCCGCGCGCGATCGGTTTGTCACACGAGGCGCACAACACACCGTTAGCGCCCTGTCGCTGAAACATGCTCTTGGCTCATCCCTTCTCGCGGCGGCGCGTGCTCACGCAGCAAGACCTCACCGAGCGCGCGCAACCGACCCTGCGCGACCCGCGCATCTGCGCGCTGCGTCGTGGGAGTCGTCGCGGTGATTTCACTCACTCGCGCGTCTCCGCTGCGCGCAAGCAGAAGCACAGCGGACTCGACAGACAGCTGCGTTTTTGCATGCGAAATCCAGTTCTCTCGAAGCCACTGCGCCAACGCGTCCTCAGCGCCGTCGCACCCCAGACGCTCGAACACTCGGATCGCCTGGCGGCTCAACGCGCGGTGCACCAGGGCCGCCCCTGCGAGCGAGATCAGCATCTGCCGTTGCATGCCCGACAACGTCGACCCGCTGTCCACCGCGTGCGACAACACGCGGCCAACCAACCACGCCTCCGAAGAGTCAATCCCGCGCGACACCCATCGTCGCAAGACCTCTTCGTCGAGGTGCAATGGCACCACGCGAGCGTTGGGTTGGCACTCATCGAGCACCGCCGTCACGCGTGGCATGGCGCTCTGGTCCATGGCGGGTGAGCTCACGACGTCTGCACAATCTCCTGCAAATCCGCTCGCGATGAGCGTCTCTCGCGCCTGCACAATCATCCGATCGTGCGTCTTGGGCGTGCACATCCCGACCAGCCAAATCACCGGCATCGCTTGGCCGCGAATCCGCCGTTCGGTCACGCGAGGCTCACGCCGCGCAACCCAACCCAAATCCACATCGAGGAGCAGCACGGACATGCTCGCGCGCTCGGCGTTGTCGCCCCGGACAAAGTGATAGTGGTTACGGGACGTGCGGTGTCCCTGACGTCGCAACATCGGCGCGTAGGCGCTCCGCGCGATCATCGGGTTTTGGAGGATCGAGATCACCTCGACGCTGACGCAGGGCATCACCATGCAGCCACCTGTAGCACCCAAACGCTACACGCCGCCGTCGGCGATCACCGTCGCGCCCGTCATGTACGAGGCGTCATCGCTCGCTAAAAACGCACACAAATCAGCGACCTCTTCAAACGTGCCGACGCGACCCAGTGCGCAATGTGCGACATAGTCTGTCAATCGATGCTCTGGGAGGTTTCGCCCCAGCCCATCTTCGAGGAGCCCCGGCGCGAGCAACAGCACGCGGATCCCGTAGCGCCCTACCTCTTTGGCCAGGGCCTCGGTCATTCCGCGGAGGGCCGCCTTGCTCGTGCTGTAGTGAACGGGGGCCTCGATCATGCGCTCGCCCGCGAGCGAGCCCATGTTGATCACCACGCCCTTTTTGCGACGGATCATCCCGCGCAGGACCGCGCGCGAGGTGACAAAGGTCCCCTTGACGTTGGTGTCCATCACGAGGTCCCAGTCTTCTTCGTCGATGAGCGCGAGCGGGAGGTTCTGCGTGATGCCCGCGTTGTTCACGAGCACGTCAATCGCGCCGTATTTTTGCTCGATTTCGCGCACAAGCGCGTCGGTCGCTTTGCCGTCGCGCACCGAGCACAGCCGCGACTCGACGTCGCCGGTCCCGAGCGTCTTGGCGTACGCCACGGTGGCCTCGGCGTTCTTCAGGTCGCGCCCGTACGTAAAGACCACCGCGCGTGCGCCCTCTGCGACAAAGCGAGCCACGACCGCGCGCCCCAGGCCACGCGAGCCTCCCGTTACGAGCGCGACCTTGTCTTTGAGCCAGAGCTCGCTCACTCGGCGTCGCTCACTTTCGCGCGCACGAGCCCGTCTGCGCGCAACAGCCCCTCGGACTCGCGCTGCTCTGCGAGGGCCTTGCCCCAGATGGTGGTCTCGCCCTGCGGACCGTCAAATCTCTCGTCTTTTTCGCGGTAAAACATGTTGTACGCGCACCCCGGCATCAGCCGCCCATCGGGCAAGGCATAGTGGGTACAGCACTTCTTGATGCGGTCCACTTCGAAGGTCCACTCGTCCATGAACGCGTGGATAAAAATGGTCTTCACGACGCTCTCGCCCAGGCGCATGCGCTCTTCGAGCTCGAGCGCTTGGTCGGGCGGATACATCAGGTTGAGCGCGCGCTTGAGGCCCCCCAAGATCTTGTCTTTGTCAGGTACTTGTTCGGCGCTCGTCCACAGGTCGTTGATCGCGTGCCGGATCGAGCTCTCGAACTTCTCGTCTGTACGAATCGTCCCGCGATTGGAGAGCACATCGAGGTAGCTGTGCAGGTCCACAAACCTGGGAAATGGCGTGTATTCTTCGCCCGTCTTGAGAATGTACGTGAGCCCAAAGCACGACGGATGCGAGCAGGGCAGCGGCAAAAAATCACTCTCTTTGAGCCAGCCCGGAGTCTGCGCTTCCATCGCCGCGACCACGTCGGGGATGGTCATGACGTCCATCGGGTTGTGCGGCGCAAAGTGCGCGCCGCCGTAGCCCGTAAACGCAGCGGGTTGAATGGTCAGCGAGAGAATAAAATCGTTCTCGTACAAGAGCTTGACGCACTCACCGAGGCGGTCATCGTTGATGCCCTTGGCGACGGTCGACACGATGGTCGTACGTACGCCAGCCTCTTCGAGATTGCGAAGGGTCTTGCGCTTGAGCGCCTCTTGATCACCACCGCCACGAAGGGCCCTCAGCGCAGGGTTGGACATCGCGTCGAGCTGCAGCGAAATGTAGACATTGCGCTTGGCGAGCTCGCGGCAGAAGTTAATGTCCTGCGCACAGCGGATGCCGTTGGTGCTGATGCTAATCCGTGCGATTTCGGCGCGCTTTGCGATGTCTAAGAAGTCCAAGAACTCCGGGTGCATCGTGGGCTCGCCGCCCGAGAGGTTGATCGTCTCGAGGGTCCCCTCTTTCTCAATGAGCCCGTCGATGATCCGCGTGAACTCTTCGCGGGTCATGTTGTAGTTGTGCCGGTTCTGCACGATGCAAATCGGGCACTCGAGGTTGCAGTGGTTGGTGATCTCGATGATGGGCATGCACGAGTGCTGCTCGTGTGCCGCGCAGAGCCCGCAGTCTTCGGGGCAGCCCTTGTCCACGGGCGTCGAGAACTTCAGCGGGACGGAGCCCTCTTTGATGTAGGTCAGCGATTTGAGAAACCAGTCGGCGCTGCCCGAGATCAGCCCCTCGCTCTTGCCGCAGTCGGGACAGACACGCTTGAGATAGACCTTGTCGTTGCGGATAAATCTCGCGCCGTCGACGAGCTTGCGACACTTGGGGCACATGGTGCGCGAAAACGAGTGAAAAACCTCAGAAGTGGCGACATCTGGGGTCATGATCATGGGCCGATTGGCCATGGGTAGCTTGAGGGTCATGCGGGAGCTCCTATGTCACTTGGCGAGGGGAAGGCGTCGGCGCTTCTCGGCCATCAATTCGGTCTGCGATTCGGTAGCAAATCGCCTGTCTTTTTCGCGGTACAAGATGTTGTAGGAGCAGGTCGGGATGTTGCTCCCGTCGGCCTCTGGGACGCCCACGCAGCACTTCATGATGCGCGAGACATCGAAGTTCTCTTCGTCCATGTGCGAGTGGATATAAATCGCCTTGGTGACGCGCTCGGCGCGCTTGCGTCGCTCTTCGAGACTCAGCGTTTCTCCTTGCGGAAACACGTCTCGCAGCACGCGCTTCATGGTGGCCAACACGCGATCAGACTCGGGCAACGCGTCCGGGTCTGCCCACAGCCGGTCGATCACTGCGCGAAACTCTTCTTCGACCTTCGCGGTGGGCTCGAGATAGAGGCTGTCTTGCAAGAGCTCAAAGAGCTTTGCCCGGCCCATCAGCCGCACAAATGGCACAAAATCCGGCGCGGAGCTCCCACGCTGCGAGGGGCCATCCAAGACCAACACATACGCGATCGAGTAGCAGTGCGGATGCGCCAAGGGCGACGGAACAAAGTCCATCGGGCTGAGCGAATCTCCGGTGTGAGCCCTGAGGATTTCGTGCAAATCCGGCGTGGTGATTTTGGCCGCGCGGTCGTACGTAGAGCCGTTTTCGCCGGTAAAAGTCAGCGTGTGCAGCTCAAGTGAGCACACATTGCGGCGCGAGAGCACCAGGTCAAAGAGCGCGGGCACGTCTTTGTCGTTCATGCCGGCGGCGACCGCAGGGAGGATCGTGCAGGTGACGTCGTGCTTTTCGCACAAATCCAGCACCTTCATTTTGGCCGCGATCGTGTTGGCCCCCAGCATCGCTTTGTCTACCGCGGGGTCAAACGTGTCGAGCGACAAGATCACCCGCGCGTCTACGGCAGCGAGCTTCTCGACATAGCCTTCGTCCAGCAATTTGAGCCCGTTTGTGCTCACCGTGAGCCTGCGAATTCCCGCGTCTCGGGCCATCTCAAGGAGCTCAATCATACGGGGATGGACGGTGGGCTCGCCGCCGGTGAAGTTAATAATGTCGAGCTCTTCGTGGTCTCTCCGGAGATGCTCAAGGATCTTGGCGAAGTGCTCTTTCGAGAGATGAAACGGGTCTTCGTTCTTGTTGATCGTGTAGCAAATTGGACAATCGAGGTTGCAAGCGCTCGTAATCGGCACGACGGGCAAAAAAACTTTTTGCGCGTGAGAGTCACAAGGACCGCAGTCGTGGGGGCAGCCGTGGGTGACCTTTTTGTGCACCGTCTTGGGCGCGATGCTCGGCGCCACGAAGCTCAGCGCGTCGAGGTACCACTCGGCCGAGCTCGAGACGAATGCCTCGCTTTTGCCGTGTTCTGGGCAGTATTTCTCAAGAAACACCTGCCCCCCGCGGATCAATGTCTTGGCGTCAATCTGTCTTTTGCACACCGTACAGAGTGACTTGGTCGCCCCATAATAGACGTGTGCAGTTGACTCTCGCGTAGGCGAACAAGGAGCGCAGATCGTCATGGAATTCAGAATAACAGCGATAGAACGAACAAATCCCCCCTATCCATGCGCAATGAGTGTGTTAGCGTCTCACTTGTCTCGGTAGAAGCTCTTGTACTCGGCTCACGGTTGGCTCTCGCAAACTCTTGAGATCGCGCACGGTCCTTCGATCCGATCGGCCTGGCACTGTGATGCAATGACTCAATTCTGAATCAAGGCATCCACCACCCGGTCGATACGCAGCGGCTCCTCGCTGCGGCTGCCTCTGTAAGAGCCCACGGTCTCCCAGAGGTGGTGCATGCGCCCGAAGGGTGTCTACCCACTTGTTCGAAGCGTATTTTCTACCGTCTTCTGTTTTGCAAGAGAGTTCGATCAGCCATGAGCAACACGCGTTTGTATGTGGGCAACCTAGCCTTCCACACCACCGAGGATTCACTCCTTTCTGTTTTCGCTCGCTTCGGTGATGTCGCCGAGGTGAAGCTGGTTCTCGACCGCGAGACTGGCCGCTCACGCGGCTTCGCGTTCGTGACCATGGCAACGCCAGAAGGCGCAACCAAGGCCATCGCAGAGATGGACGGCCAGTCGCTCGACGGCCGCGCACTCCGCGTTAACGAAGCTGAAGCTCGTCCCCCCCGCGCTGGCGGCGGCGGCGGCGGCGGCGGCGGT
>JAUXYJ010000069.1 GCA_030694465.1 Deltaproteobacteria bacterium
GTAGCTATTAAAACAATTCGGCTTGTTACTTGTTCGATTCGGCACCGATTCGAAGTCGTGAGACTTCGCTTCGATCCGAGACCCACAACACTTTCGCGTTGTAAGTTTCATTTCACGACCAGGTTTTCAAAGATCGGGGAGCCTTCGGCGCTCAACTGCTTCACGGTTACTACGTGATGCTTTGTTGTGCCTGCTCGCCGCAGTCTGCGGTCCCCTTTTTAGGGGAGGCGGACTCTGTCGGCTTTCGCTCTGCTTGTCAAACACTTTTTTAGGAGTGTTTGTCGTTTCGAGCGGGGGTGGGTTCAAGAAACTTTGTTTCTGTCAACCCAGAGTGAGTGTTGTGCACTCTCTCTCCCCCTTACGTCAACCACTCTTTGCTGATTTGTTTCAGCGCGGAGTTGGTTGGTTCGTCAGCGGGAGGCGGCTTGTATGCCCGCTCTCTTTCGCGGTCAAGAAGTTTGAGAGTTTTTTTGAGCGGCCCTAGCTCTTCTCTGCCGAAGACAGCAAATTGGCTGGTGCCACATGGGTTTGCGTGGGCTCGGGGTAGGCCACCACTTCGCCTCGAAAGGTCTTAAGCCAGGTCTGGCTCGCCTCGGTGCGGACGATGACGTCGGGCGCGAGGTGCACTTTTCCGGCCCCGGCGGGCGTGTCGACGATGAACTTGGGCAACGCGATGCCCGACAGCTTCCCTTGCAGAGCGGCCATGATCTCGACGCCTCGCTGTAGCGGTGTGCGAAAATGATTGGTCCCACGCATGACATCCCCCTGAAGCAAGTAGTAGGGCCGCACTCGTCCGCGAACGAGCCCGCGAAAGAGCGCCTCAAGTGTGCTGGGGTCGTCGTTGATGCCGCGGAGCAAAACGGTCTGGTTCATCACTGGGATTCCGTGATCCGCGAGCCTCTCGCATGCGGCGCGTGCTTGAGGGGTCCACTCGCGGGGATGGTTGAAATGCGTCATGACCCAGAGCGGCGCGAATCGACGGAGCATGCGGCAGAGAGAGGGCGTGATTCGCATAGGCAACACGACGGGGGCGCGCGTTCCGATGCGGATGAGCTCGATGTGTGGGACGGACTGAATCAGCGTGAGCACGCGCTCAAGTCGAGCAGTGTTCATCACCAGAGGGTCGCCACCCGAGACGATCACCTCGCGGACCTCAGGGTGGGCCTTTAGCCAGTGAATTGCTGGACGAAGTCGCTCTTCGCTTCGCGCTCCGCCGTCTTGGCCGACCATGCGTGCGCGGGTGCAAAACCGGCAATACACAGAGCAGCGATCGGTCACGAGCAAGAGCGCGCGGTCGGGATATCTCTGGATCAGGTTGGGCGCTGGCGAGTGTGCTTGTTCACCCAGCGGATCGTTAAGTTCGCCGGGGTAGGACTCGAGCTCGGCGGACTGCGGCACGCACTGGAGCCGAATGGGGTCGCGCGGATCGCTCGGATCGCAGAGCGAGAGATAGTAGGGCGTGATCGAGAGCGGCAAACCCGCGCGCAAGAGCGAATGTGTCGCTGCGCGTTCGGTTTCGCTGAGGGGCAATACGCGCTCGAGATGCGCGAGCGACGTGATCGCGTTGCGCGCTTGGTCACGCCAGGAGCTCCTTGGTGGAGTGGTTGGCGCGGTCTCGGCAGCGAGTGGGAGCGAGCGACGGCGTACGGGGTTGTCTAGAGTCATCGGACACTGCGGTAGAGCGCCGCGCACAGGCCTCACGGAGATTCGTGGGAGCTGGCGCGCAGGCGTGTACTACCGCAGCCGTCACGCATAGCTAGCGCGTTGTGCTCGCCGAGGTAGCTGCCGCTGCGGGTGCGGGCGCTGCGGGCGCTGCGGGTGCAGCAGCGGGCGCTGTTCCGGCGGCCACGGGAGTGGTCGCGGCGGGCTCGGTCGCGGGCGGCGTTGGGGCTTCGGCAGCAGGGCATGTCGGGCACGTCGGGCACGCCGCGGGCTCGGGCTCGGGCGCTGCGGGAGGAGGCGTGTCAAACGAGTGCGAGAAATTCAGGGTGAGCAAGAGGTTCGAGTCGACTGGGAGTGCGGTTCCGATGGGCTGCGCCATGATGCGGAGGTTCCATTGGGCACCGACGCTGAAGAAGTCGCCGACCTTGAAGCTCGCGCCGAGCTGGCTGTTAACGCGGATGTCGGGACCGACGTTGGCAGTGGTGAGCCCCAGGAAGTTCACCAAGGTTTCGAGGCCTGCGGTGAGGCTAAACGCGCTGACCAAATTGTTCTCGTATCCCAGGTAGACACGGCCCATGAAGGCGAACGCGTCACAGGCGCCCATGCCGGCCGCGGGGATCATTGTGCCCGAGGGGCAGCGGGCTGGGACCGCGGTGGTGAAAGCGAGGTTCTCAAGGGTCGCGTCGAAGCCGAACTCACCGCGAAATTTGTGCTTTCCGGGGTTGTTAAAGAACACGCGCTGGTAGCCAAATTGGCCAGACAATCGTGAGTTTACGTTGGCGAAAGTGTCGCGAAAGAACAGTGGGCTGACCCACAAAGAGTTGTCGCCGAAATAGCGATCGTACCGAGCGCGCGCGAGGTAGTTCTCGGTGTTGCGTTGATACTCACGTACGCCGGTCATGCCCATCATGGCGGGGGGGACTGCGAAGCCAAGGTTGATAGCAGTCGACGCGGTGAACTCGTTGTCGCCGCGGCGTAGGCCATACTGCCCCGCCACGTTTGCGGTGAGCGATCGCGCGTTGCCCTCGATCCAAGCGCCGCCGAGCTGCAACCGCAGACGGTGCTCGTCTGCCGCAGCGGTGCGTTCGGCGGAGGCCTCGAACTGATTTGCGTTGCGGTTGGCGACGGTCACTGGCTGGGCGAGGCCCAACGCGCTAGCAGCGAATGTCGCGCAAAACACTGCACCAAACGTGATCTGGCGCGCTCTCATAGTTTGAACATGGTGGGACATGGTGGGCGTTGTCTCTCGCTCACTCACGCCCTGTCAACCAACACACTGAAATTGCACACGAAGTGAAGTGTCTCGTCTTCAAAAGCGTCCAACGTCTCTTGTGGTTTGCCTCAGCGCAGGGAGGGCGCAGGTGGGATTCGCACCTCGCCATCGGAGTTCTCATCAACCCACAGCATTCCGCTGATTCCGATCGATCGCGCGTTGGGGTAGGGCAGGACTTCGGGCAAGGGTGCGGTCGCTGAGGCCAACGCGAAGACCACGGCGTCGGAGGTCACCGGGAGGGTCAGCTCTTGCTCAAGTCGCAGGCCGTCGCGCCCTGGCTGAGGGACTTCGAGCGTGCGAACCACCAGCCCATTGAGCCAGATTTCGACGCGATCCACCGGGACCCACGCGGGCGCGCTCACCCGTAGCCGCAGTCGCAGTTGGCCATCGGACAAGCGCGCGGTTTGCCCTGCTCCGAACACGGACGAGGTCAACTCGACAAGCGGACCTGACGAGACCAACGTGCGCCCCTCGCGGATCGCTTGCATGACCCGAGTGGCTCGCGTGGCGATCGGTGCGGCGGGAGTCTCGACGTAGGTTCTTGGCCAGCCCGCGGCTTGAATCACAAGGTGATGGGAGTCGCTATTGCCAGTGGCGGCGACACGTACGGCGCGGCGCGCGAGCCCGACAAGGTCTTGGAGCGCCTCGCGGACGCGGGCTTCGTGCTCGATGTGCATGCCATTGAACACCTCAAGCGCGTCAAAGGTCGTCGCGAGCTCGGGGCCCCCCTCGCCCGTCTGCGCATTGAAATTGGCTTGGTCAAAGTAGCCAATCATGGGGCTCATGCGGGCGTGATTGACCTGGACGACGCTGGCTCCGGCTTGGCGGGCGGACGCGAAGATGTCCGCAGCGCGCACGGCGCGATAGGGGAGCGCTCCGGCGTGTCCCATGCGAGCCAAGGGAAACACGTTGAAGTGCCCCATCGGCGGGCTCGCGGTGGTGACCTCGTCTCCTGCGATCGCGGCGAAGACCTGGTCGACTCCGAGGCGTCGCACGGCGGGACCGTAGTCGGTCACGTGGTTGTGATCTGTGGCGACGGCTAGCTCGATTCCTTGGCAAACGAGCGAGGCGACGCGCTCGTGGAGCGTGACGTTTGAGTCGGGAGAAGGGGCTGCGTGAAGATGCAGGTCCGCGCTCGTGTAGCGTGACGTGTCCACGACTTGGCGAAGCTGATCGCGCACCTGCTCGATGGCCCCAGCGCGGATCTCAACATCGCGGACCGAGAGCGTGTGCGTAGGGCCGCGCGTGGCGACCACGTGGTAGCGCCCCGGAGCGAGCGGAAGCTCGACCCATCCATCAAGCAAATCGATGGTATTTCGAGCGGCAAAACGTCGAGGACTGCTCACCGGCGTGGGGTCCGCAGTGCCATCTCGGCCGCGCACGATGATGTGTACGGCGAGGGGCTCGTCACGCTCGTTGACGTAGGTCGCGCGCAAGACTCCAGGCTCGGCGCGGGTCGCGATCAACGGCGGCCCGAGGGGGGTCTCTGCGAGGACTCTGATCCCATTGCGATCCTCAAGCGAGGCGCTCACACCGAAGCTGGGAGGCAGCCGGAGAGGGGCCGTGCGTTGAAGAGCATTCAAGCTGGCAATTTCCTGATGATTCGACCCGTAGAGATGTACGGTTCCGCCGCGTGCGTCGGCAAATCGCGCCTCCCCGCGGGCGACCGACGAGGGCAGCTGCGCGAGCGCTCCGAGGAGCCCCTCGGGAGAGACCACAAGGGTGCGGCGCGCAGAGCGCCCTTCCCAACGAATGTGCGACTCGGCCTCGAACACCTCGGCTTCGATTTCGATGATGCGCCGGGTGACCAAGCGCGCGCGATCGAAGACTATCGCGGCACCGAGGGAGTCATGGGCAAAGGCAAGCCAGGGCGTGTCTACGCGCTCGCGCCATCGCGTCCCGACGACATCGGCGTGGAGCGCCGATGCCCCCGTAGAGAGTTCATCTGCGAGGAAATTTGCAGCACTCAGTTGACCCCGTACGATTCGTGATTCGGCCACAACGGTGCCCTGTGCGCTCGCGCAGTAGTGTGTCTCAATGCGCACCCCGGCGACGTCGCCGATGACCTTGATCCCGTTTCGACCATCGTCACAGCGCATGCTCTCTACGCGTGGGGCGACCACTGGGCTAAAGCTCCCGTCGGCCAACAGCACGCCGGTTCGCCAGGCGATCAACGGATCCTGCGTGTCTCGTGCGCTCGTCGCCAGATCGACCACTGCGCCGCGGAGGTCTCGCTTGTGAGCGTCGTCCTCGGCGCTCGCCACGGTGATCTGCACACCGTTCGCCAACGCGAGGACAAGGTCTCCCGTTCGCCCGTAGCGGTCCGGTGCCAAGTGATCTCGGACGAGTGGTGCAACTCGCGTGGGCGCGGTGGTGGCGCCATCGCCCGCGAGCACCACAGGCCGAGCTCCGCAATTTTGGCAACCGGCAAGCGCTAAGGACAGCAAGAGCGGGCACAACGCGATCGGTCGCATGATTTGCCGCACGATACGCGATCTCATGCCGAGCCCGTCAGCGCATTTTTTGTCCCTACGCGCGCGAGCTCGGGAGGTGGCACACTGCCCACACGTGATGCGTGCGCTCGCTCGATCGGTTTTGTGCGGTACTTGGCTCTGCGTCGGGATGGTTGCGTTTTGCCCGCGGAGCCACGCGCAAGCACGCACGGAGGCAAGAGCGAGCGCGTCGGCCACGGGATGCACGCTCATTCGGTCTGCAAATTTGCAACTCAATGCAGCATCCATCGCGAGCACAGGCGGCACGATCGCTGCGGTCGCCACTGCGACGGGGTGGCTCTTGGCCTACCGCGCGCGAACGGACGCGGTGTGGATCGCGCGGTTAGACGACTCGCTCGTTCGCGTGGACGAAGACCGCCAGGTGAGCGGACCGGTCGCGGCGTTTGCGATGGTGCCTGCGCCGGGGGGTGCGGTGTTGGTCTTGGCCGAGCGAGACCGCCACGATGTCGCGTCCAGCGACGTGCTTTTGGCGCGCGTGGACACACGCGGAGACGCTCGCAATGTGCCGAGGCAGCTCGGTCGTGTGAGCGGCTGCGACGGGGTCGCGGTCACGCCTTCGATTCACGGCTTTGTCGTGGCGTGGGGTAGCCGCGAGGGTCCCACGACGAGCACCGTGACGACCGATCTTCGAGGGGTCGCCACCGCGCGATCGCGGGTCGTCGTCGATGCCTCGATGCCCGTGTTGACAGCTCTCACGGGGCAGACCCGGTTCGCGATGATCGCCCGAGGCGCTGCGGGCTCAACGCTCTTGCATCTCGATGAGTCGGCGGCTGCGATTGAGGCTTGGCCTCTGCAGGGTCGAGGGCGCACGTTGGTTGCGCTCCCGAGCCAAGTGCTCGCGTGGTCGAGCAGCGGCGATGACGGCACCTTGGCGACGCGATGGTGGCCAGGGGCTGCGCCAATCGAGTTGAGCAACGCCAGTTTGCGCGCGATCACACCGAGTATGCTTGCGGTCACCTCGGTCGCGGATCGCTACGGGGTGTTGGCGATGATTCAAGACAGCACTGGTCGAGAGCTGTTGGTGCGTGTGGGCAACGACGGCGTCGCGAGCAGCCTGGGGCTGCGCGGTTCGGGAAGTGGCGCGCTGGCGGCGAGCTTAGACAACACTGCGGTCTTGGTGGTCAATCATCGCGCGGATGGAGCCCTCGCTGTGCAGCATGAGCAGTGCCCGCGGATGCCGACCCTTGCACCCATCAGCGGACCGGCGGTGAGTCCGGCTGCGATCAGCAGCGGGGCATTGGGCGATGCGGGGAGGCCTGAGTCGACCTCGGAGCTCCGTGAGACTGAGTAAAATCCGATGTCGTACGTGTAGGGTTGAGGAGAACGCAGATGCCTCGGTAGGCTCCACGATGTCGTGTCTTGAGGCCCACTGAGAAAGCGCTGCGATGAGTAAGTTGAAAATCCCCCTGCTTTCGCTGGCGTTGTGCGGGATCACGATGATCGCGCCGTTGGATTCGTACTCGCAGTCGCAGTCGGCGGCGTCTCCGATTTTGGGCATGTTGCGTGATGCTCGTGACGCTCGTACACGCTGGCAGGCTGCTCTTATGGTGGGCCGGATGCGGCCAGCGGGTGCACGCGAGGCGCTCATTGCGGCGCTTCGGGATCGAGACGGCACGGTCCGCGCTTCGGCTGCGGAGGGTCTTCGCTCGCTCGGTGATTCGAGCGCGGTACCAGCGCTTCGGGCAGCGCTACGAGACTCGGACGGCACGGTGGTCTCAAGCGTGACCCGAGCTCTTGCGCAGCTTGATCACAGCAGCCCGGTTGCGGTCGCGCCCACGGCGGTGGTCAGCGCGAGCGCGGGCCCTGTCAACTGGTCGCGCACGCGGTTTGTGCTGCGCATGGGCTCTCTCGCCAATCGTGCAGATGGCCGCGCAAACGTCGTAGAGGCGCTGAGAAGCGCGCTTGCACAAGAGGTTGGGCGGCTGGACGAGATCGCGATCGCTCCGACGGCGCTTCCGCCCGAGGCCGAGCGCCAGGTTCGCAGCGGACACCTTCGGGTGTTTGCCATCGAGGGCGCGGTTCAGCAGCTTCGGCGCTGGTCGGTCGCGAGCACACACTCGGTACGCGCAGAGGTCTCGTTGGTCTTGATGACAGACCCCTCGCGGGCGATCGTGGGTTCGATGTCTGGTGCAGCGACGGCTCAGAACACCATGCTGCCTGGGCAATCGAGCGAGACGCTCGCGCGAGAGCTTGAGCGTCGTGCGCTCGCCGGGGCGGTCCGCGGGGCGGTCGCTAATCTTCGGTCGAGCCTCAGCGATCGACACTGATCGCGTCGATCCGGCGACGTCGCCGGGTCTCGGGTGACTAGCGCGTGATCGCGCGCAGGACCACACCGCGGTCAGGCGCGGGGCGTGCGGCGGGGCGTGCGGCGGGGCGGGCAGGAGCGGGCGTGACGCTCGGGGTCAGCACCTCGGCAGCGATGCAGGCCCACACGGGCACGTTGCGCTCGCGAAGGGCCGTGAGCACGGCGTCGCGGCGCACGGTGGCTCGCGCAACGGTGAGCGCGTTTGCAGGAGCGCGCGCAGCGCGACCCGTCGCGTTTGCGGGCGCGACCCAGCTCGCTTGAACACTGAGGGTCCATTGACGGGAGGGGTTGCGCGCGGTGGCGATGAGCGCCGGTGCGAGCTGGTCGAGCAAGGCCGCGCTGCGTGCATCGAGTCCGTCCGCGCGGGTAAAGCGAAGGCTCTCGAGGAGCTGCACTTCGCCAGGGTTTTCGCTGGTGCGATTGGCGATGCGGACCCGGGGGTTGGGCCTCCGTACGCGCAGCACGGCGCCGCGGGCTTGTGGGGTCGGTGCGGGAGTCACGTCGGGGCAACCATCCGTGTCGTCCACGCCATCGAGGGGCTCGGGGACCGTGGGGCAGAGGTCTGCGGCGCCGAGGATTCCGTCGTGGTCGGGGTCTTCGTCGGGGCAGCCGCGCTGGTCGGGGCGGGCATCGGGGCCTGCCGAGACATCCGGGCACGCATCGGCGGTGTCCCCGACGCCGTCGCCGTCGCGATCGGGCAGCGCGCAGCCGGGGCGCGCAGGGTCTTGGTGTGCGCCGAAGGCTTCGAGCGGGCATTGGTCTGTGTCGTTGGCTACGCCGTCGCCGTCGTTGTCGGTGCTTGGGCAGCCCGCGCGGACCTCGTCGGGATGCTCGCCCGCGGCCACGTTGGGACACAGGTCTTGAGCGTCCAACACGCCATCGTTGTCATTGTCGGGATCCGGGCAGCCGTCTTCGTCTTGAAAGCCGTCCTCGTCTTCGTCTTCCATCGGGCAGCGGTCTTCTTCGTCGGGGATGGCGTCGTGGTCGTTGTCTTCGGGGCAACCATCGTCGTCTTGAAATCCGTCGCGGTCTTCAGGCAGCCCTACGCAGTGGTCGTCGCCGTTGTTGTCCCGAAAGCCATCCATGTCGTCGTCGATAAACCTTGGCGCCCACTGGAGCATGACCATCGCGCGCACACGGGGGTTTCCCGGGACGTCGGTGACGCCGGTGCCGCCGCCCACGGTGAGGTGCCACTCTTGGCGAAAGCTCCGCTGGATACCCAGCTGCAGCTCTACGGGCTGCGTATTGGGCGCCAAGGGGTCGCGCATGGACATGGCCCCGTAGGCCTCGAAGTAGGCGCTCATGAGGCCGCCCAAGAGCCCCTGGGGCATGCGCACGCCGGCGCTCCAGGTGAGCTGGTCGTGCAGGCCCACGCCGCCTAGGCACGCACCAAAAGGGAGCATCCCAGGAGCGGCCGAGCAATCTGCGACTTGCCCTGGATAATTGCCGTTAAAGCGCGCGCGGTAGCCCAGGTTTGCGGCCATTAACAAGCCAAAGAGCCTGAAGTCTCCGGCGGCTTGGGCTTCGACGGTAAACGCACCGAAGCCGCTGAGCGCGCGGGGATCGCCGGTGGGGGCCGTCACGTTGCCCACAAACGCGATCCCGGGGCCCTCGTTGGCGAACGGATCCGGGCGTGGCGCGTTGGGGTTGTTGGCCTGCGGCGTGTACACCCGGCGCGAGCTGACGCGCACGTTGGCGCGCAGGTCTCCGAAGGCCACGGCGCCCAGCGAGAGCTGCCCAAGGCGCGTGAGATCCCCGCTCTGATACGGAACAAACGGCAGCGCGAGTCCCACGCTCACGTTGGGCGCGAGGCCCAAGTTCGCCAGCAAATGTCCCCACAATTGAAAATCAACGGCCCGCGCAGTCTCGCCCGTCGGAGTGCGCAGGACGTAGGGCCGCTCGACGAACTCGAAGGCCGCGCCGGCGTTGAAGTTCCATCGGCCCGCTTGGTGCGAGGTGTTGACGTGGGGCAGCGAGTCGCTGTCGGTCGAGAGGTTGGGGATCCAGAGCGCACCTTGGACTCGCGAGGTGTCCTGAGCTCGCGCGTCGGGCGCGAGGGTCACGGCACAGCTCGCAAGTACGAGCGCAATAAGGGTGGGTCTCGTCGGCATGTCGGTGCCGCGGACACTACCGCGATCACCGCGCGTTCACGTAACTCATCGCGAGCTTCACGCGGGTTTACTGTGATTTCAGCGCTCTCGCTCAGAGATCGAGCACGTTGCCGCCCTGCATCCCTTGCAGCATCCGCAGGATCTCTTGCACCTCAGGGCTCTGCGCGTTGGGCAGCCCGCTCGCGGGTGTGCTCGTGCCACCCGCTGCGCCGCCCGCTGCGCCGCCCAAGAGCGAGCCGAGCCCCCCGTTGCCGAGCATCTGCATGAGCGTGCGCATGAGCTCGTCGTTGTTCGTCGCGCTCCCGCCACCGGTGGCTGGAGTAGCTCCCCCAGAATGTGCGCCCCCGAGCAATTGCCCGAGTGATCCGAGCGGGTTGCTCGCACCGGCGGTCGCGCTTGCCTGCTGCGCGTGGGATGGGCCGAGGTTTCCGAGGAGTCCCTGGAGCAAACCCGTGCGCTCGAGGCCCCCGATCATTTGCTCAAGCTGCCGTGCGCGCGCCGGGTCGCTCTCGCCCATCATGCGCGCGGCGAGCTGGCCGAGTGAAGCGCGCCCGAGGTCCTCGTCGCCGTGGGTCTGTTCGAGCCAACGCGTCGCGAGCGCACGCACACGCGTTGCCTGCCGGCCTTGCGCAAACGCGTCGATGAGCGCGTTGGGCGGCGCCATGCGAAACGCGTGGGTCCGCACGTACCCTTGCAGCGCGCGAAAAAACGCAGCGTCACCGAGGCTCCTACGCAGCGCTTCGTAGAAGTACGGCGCCTTGCCATAGACAATCCCGGCGTAGGCCATCGGGGTCGCAAACGTAGACACCGGGCGGTTGACGGCCTGGTCGTTTTGCCCAAGCGCGCGCAACAAATGGTAATTGTTTCGCACATTTGCGTCGCCATCGCGCTGGGCTCGTGCGCGCCCGTA
Organism: Deltaproteobacteria bacterium; assembly: GCA_030694465.1. Classification (GTDB taxonomy): domain Bacteria; phylum Myxococcota_A; class Polyangia; order Polyangiales; genus JAUXYJ01. The sequence continues at coordinate 10,775 of JAUXYJ010000069.1, forward strand.
GCGGTCTTGCAGGTAGAGCATCGCGCTGTACTGCGCGAGGGCTTCGTCGACGAATGGGTGGTCGCGCGAGTCGCTGCCGACGAGGCCGTGCCAGTACTGATGTGCGACCTCGTGGGCGGTCACAAACTCGAGCATGGACTGGCGTGAGGCCTCGAGCCCGGCGCCGCTCCCGCTGCTCTGAACGAGCGCCGCGAGGCCGCCCGCGCTCGCGTTCGCGGGACGATAGAACATGCTCGCGATGGTGACCAAGCCCGCGAACTCGACGCCGCCCGCGCCGCCCACTACGGCAGCTTCGCACACGTCCAAGTCTGCGTAGGGATAGGGTCCGAACCGTCGCTCGTAGACCGCGAGGGACTGGGCCGCGGCGTCGAGCACGCGCTCCCCCGAGGCGCGCTCGGCGGGCAGGACGTGCGAACGCACGATCACGTCGCCGACACGGCGCTCAAGCGGGATCCACTGGCGCGAGGCGAGCACGGTAAAATCGCGCACGAGCGCTGCGTACACGTGGTGAATCCGCGTGGGATTTTGCTGGATCGCGGGGCCTCCCGCGGTCCGCGATGCGCCGGTCTGCGCGCGAGTCTCTTCGCGCACGGTGACCCCGGTGGTGACCGTGCGATAGCCCTCGGGAAAGCTCACCTGCGCGCGCACGTTGGCGAGCTCGTCGCTGCCGAGGTCTCCGAGCGAACCTCGGTCGTCGCGCACCCACTGCGATTGTCGTCGTGGGGCAAGCACGGGATAAAACTGCGCGAGGCACGCGATGCCGTCGCCCATGGCCAAGAGCCCATAGTCCGACGCGCTCGCGGTGGCGGGGTTGCTCGAGGCCATGATGGTCGAGAGCGACTCCATGCCCGCCGCGAGCATGTCGGTGCGTGAGGCGTCGATCTGGTCAAGCCGCCCTTCGAGGCTCATGGTCAACCGGATGCGCCCGCCGGGCTGCAGCGGTTGCGCGAGGGCGAAGACCCACACGGACGCTCCGTCCGCGCGCGCGGTGCACGCGAGGGGCTGCCCTTGCGCGGTGAGGCACGCGCTCTGGGTCACGCGCAACGGGGGCAAAACCACGGCGCCCTGGGCTCCGCGGCGCGAGGTGTTTGCGTACAATCGCAGGACAATCTCGGCGAGCGGCTGCGCCTCGGTGTTGGTAAAATAGAGCTCTTCGCGCACGCTAAACTGCTGGCTCTCGGGGCGCACATCGAGCGTGAGATCATAGAGCGGGAGCTCATCGAGGCTGCGCAGCCCCGCGGCGTTGGGCAGCGTGGCGCGGGTGCTCGCGCGCAGCGACTGCGTGAGCGAGTAGGCGTCGTAGAAGGGCAGAGGCGTCTGCGCGTGGGCAGCGCCGGTGAGCAGCAAGAGCGCCGCGAGCAGGGACCATAACGCACGCATCGTGGGGACGATCGTAGCGCGCCCGCGGGGCCGCGTCGCGCTGCGAGCCCGGGTGCAGTGTTTGCGCGCCAGAGACGACGGCTTGAGCAGGCGGTGGCGCGATGGCACAACGGCGCGATGGTGATGCACGTCGCTGGGGATGAAGCAGGGCTGACGGACAGCGCGCTCTTGGCGCAGGCGCGCGACGGCGACGCCAGGGCGCTTGAGTCGCTGTTGGCCAGGCATCAAGCGCAGATTTATCGGTTTGGGCTCAAGATGTGCCGCGACCCCGAGGACGCCAAGGACGTGCTGCAAGACACGCTGTTAGCTTTTGCGCGCGGGGTGCGTGAGTACCGTGGCGAGTCGTCGCTCTCGACGTGGCTGTACTCAGTCGCGCGGAGTTATTGCGTCAAAAAGCATCGCAAGAGCAAGTATGCGCCCGCGCACGAGAGCTCGCTTGAGCGCGAAGCTGCGGTCGAAGTGAGCCAGGTTGCCGACGACGCGCGGGGGCCCGACGAGACGTTGGCGGGGACCGAGGTCGAGCGAGCGTTTGCGCTGAGCATGAGTGAGCTTGAGCCGATGTATCGCGAGGTGCTCGTGCTGCGGGACATTGAGGGGTTGACCGCGCCCGAGGTCGCGACAGTGCTCGGGGTGAGCGTGCAGGCGGTCAAGAGCAGGCTGCATCGCGCGCGGGGGATGCTGCGCGAGCACATCGCGCCGAGGCTGGGAATCACCGAGGATTTGCCCGCCGCGCTGGGCACGTGTCCGGACGTGCTGACCTTGTTTTCGCAGCACCTTGAGGACGAGATCAGCGCGACGGTGTGCGCGGACATGGAGCGGCACTTAAAGGTCTGCGCGCGCTGTCGTGGGGCCTGTGATTCGCTGCGCAAGACGCTGTCGTTGTGTCGCACGACGGGCAGCGCGGTCGAGGTGCCTCCGGACGTGCAGGCCGCGGTCAAATCCGCGCTGCGGATGTTTATCTCTGAGAGCCCGTGAACCCTTTTGCAACCGGGTGGCTCTCACCAGCATGGAGGCCACTATGACAATCGTTCAGGTCACCGAGAAGAACGTGAAGAGCACCCTGGCGCAGGGCATCGTGCTCATTGATTTTTGGGCCGCGTGGTGCGGGCCGTGCCGCGCGTTTGCGCCGGTCTTTGACGCCGCAGCGAAGCGTCACCCCGACGTAGTGTTTGCCAAGGTAGACACCGAGGCAGAGCCGGGCCTCGCGGCGGCGTTTAAGATCCGCGCGATCCCGACGCTGATGGTGTTTCGTGATGGGATCTTGCTCGCGTCGCAGTCAGGCGCGCTCCCTGCGGCGGCCCTCGATGAGCTCGTCACCAAGGCGAGAGCGCTGGATATGGACGAAGTGAAACGCAATCTTCGCCCAAGCGAGAACACTCAATCTGCCAAAGTAGGAGGCGTCTAATGTGCCGTCGTGTGAATTGTACCAAGTGCGGGCGGCCCACGTTTGCGGGCTGCGGAGCTCACATCGAGCAGGTCCTCGGCGACGTCGCCGTGGGTGACCGCTGCAAGTGCCGCGAGGCGAGCGCCACGCGACCCCAAGACGCAACCGCCGCTGGACCGCCTACGAAATCGTGGCTCAGCGCGCTCTTAGGCAAGTGAAAGACCCTCGAACATCATGGACAGCGGGATCGGTCTATTTCTCTTCGTGATCGCGTGGATCGCCGTGCAAACCTGGGTCTTGCCCAAGCTCGGAGTCTCGACCTGAATGGTCCCCACGCCGCGCCGGTCGGCGCGTGAAGAACACAACGCCCAGCAAAATCCCAAGAAAGATTGCCCATGACAAGCTCGTCCATCCGCCGCGTCGTCCACGCCAGCTACGACGCCACCCTCGCTCGCGTCGCCGAGGTCCTCAAGTCCGAGGGCTTCGGAGTGCTCACCGAGATCGACATGCAGAGCACGCTCAAGGCCAAACTCGGCGTGGATTTTCGCAAGTACAAGATCCTCGGCGCGTGCAACCCGCCCCTCGCCCTTGAGGCGCTCACTGCAGACCTCGAGATTGGGCTGATGTTGCCCTGCAACGTGGTCGTCTACGAAGAGTCCGAGGGCACCACCGTGGTGATGGCGATTGATCCAACGACGACGATCGCGACTGGAGAAAATCCCACGCTCGTCTCGCTGGCCGAGACGGTCAAAGCCAAACTCACGCGCGCCCTGGACCAGCTCTCTTGAGCTCAGAGTGGGTCAAGATCGCGCTCGGGATTCTCGCTGCGCTCGCGGTGGTGTACCTCGTGGTGCAGCGAAGCGGCGACGTCGCCGGGTCCGAGGCGAGACAGCTTGTGAGCGCAGGCGCGAGGCTTGTCGATGTGCGAAGTCCCGGTGAATTTGCAAGCGGACACCTTGAGGGCGCGATCAATGTTCCGGTGCAAGAGCTCGGGCAGCGCATGGGTGAGCTCGAGCCCAAGAGCGCGCCGATCGTGATCTATTGCCTCAGCGGAACCCGCAGCGCCCAAGCCTCGCGCATGCTCAAGAGCGCTGGGTTTGCGCAGGTGCATAACCTCGGCGCGATGAGCCGCTGGTAGCTCGGACAACACCCGTGACAATCGTGAGCTCGCGCGAACCCTTCTGCGTCCGTTTGGCTCTCACTCAGCGAAGGAGCTGAAGAAAATGAAGACCAACGAAGCAAGCTGGGATCGAATCGTACGGGTTGTGCTGGGGCTCGCCCTCTTGTCACTGACCGTTGTAGGGCCGCACACTTGGTGGGGCCTTGTGGGCTTGGTCCCGTTGCTCACAGGGCTCGTGGGCTTCTGCCCGCTCTACCGAGTGTTTGGGATGAGCACCTGCCCGGTGGCCAAGTAGCGCCCGAGCGCCCACCCGGCGACGTCGCCGGGTGTGATGAGCGGCGACGTCGCCGGGTGGCGCTAAGGGACCACCGGGAGAGGCACCCGGTACATGCCAGTTCGGTTGACCGAGGGCACGAAGGCACCAAAGTACACATGCTCTCCGAAGATCACCGGGCTCGTAGCAAGACACGGGGGATCGTTGAAGAGCACAAACTCTCGCCGCGAGGGGATGTGGTAGCCGTAGATCGCCATGCGGTCGCCCAAGAAGCTGCCGTTGGGCGCGGTCGCGTGGCGAAGATCAAGCCACACGACCCAGTCGCCCTGCACCGTGGCGCGGTCTTGCACGGCCAAGCGCTCGGGCGGGTCGTGGGTGACCCTAGTGACCTCCTCGGTCCTGAGATTCATCAGGTAAATCTCAGGGTTATCGGGCTCGACGCGGGTCCCACGCTCGCCGTGCCGCTGGTCGGTCCACACCACGTAGTCGCCCGAGATCCACGGCATCCACTGCGCCCGCCGCGTAGGCGCGATCACCCGCGAAACCCGATTCACACGCGACCACATGCGGATCTGCCCATGCAGCGAGTACACAATCCGGTCCCCATCGGCACGAAACTCAAGCACGTTGTCCGGCTCGCCCGCCGTGACATTCTCGAGGTTCGTCCCGTCGGGGTTCATCACGTACAGGTTTGCTTGGACGCTCCACGTCGGCTCAATTGCCACGCGATTGAACGCGACCAGCGTGTCGGTCGCGGTCAGAGCGCTCCAGCCGAAGAGACGCGTCGTGGGCGGGTCTTCGCGATGCGACCACAGCATCTCGGCAGGCTGATCAATCGTCATGTCTGCAAATCGAAAGAACGCTTCGTCACGCGTACGAATCGTTCCAATAGCAATCATCAGACGGTTTTGACTTCGAACAGTGCAGGCCTTTAAGCCCTCCCGTCGACGCTGGGCGTCAACAAAACTCCGCACCTCACCCCGCCGCACGTCGACGTGGGCATCGTTGCCGTTAACGGTGTAATAGAGCCAGTTCCCCTGCAAAAATCCAGCTTCGTACTGATCAAACCACACCGATGGCGAGATGAGCTCAGCGCCCTCACATCGCCCATACGCAGCGCGATCCCATGGCAGGGGTACTTCTTGAAACTGCATCGACCCATCGGCCCACGGCGGCGGTCTCGCGTCGCGCGCATCACTCTGCGCATCGCTGTCGCGCGCGCTGGCGTCGCGCAATGCGCTCACCTCGGCGCGGTCCATCGAGGCGTCAGTGAGAACTGGCGGCGCAGTACATCCGCTGCACGCGCTTAGGCACACGCCGAGCATCCACAGCGACACACGTGAGATCACTGCGGGCCCTCGTCGCGTGCGCGGACTCCACCGCGAGCTCGGGTGGACGGGCGAGCGATCACCGCAGCGCGTGGTGTGCGAGCGGCGTGATCGTCGGTGCGACGCCGGAGATCGACGCTTGAGCCACTGGGTGACGCAATTCGCGCAGCGCTCGTAGAGCCCTGCTGCGAGAGCAACGAAGCCCCCGCAGCATCGAGATCATAGATCCCCAGTGGCGCGGGGTTGCCTGCCAACTGAGAGCCTGGGACGGCCCAGAACATCCCGTGCTCAAGGTCTGCGACCACCGCGTAGTGCTCGGTCGGTGCGAGCCCATCCCACGCAAAATCGTGGACAAACGCGGTGTTCGCGACATCTCCTGTGAAGCGTATGATCCACAGGTCGCGGTACCACGTCGTGCCCACATAGCCTCCGGCATACACCAGGCCATCGCCGTGATCGTCAAACGAGAGGTCGGGCAAGCCTCCGCTGGGCAGCACGTTGCCGTAGCCAACCGCCTGCCCTGTCATGCCATCGATGCGCCACAGATCTCCGAGCGGAGAGCCGCTCGCGTCGATGCCGGTGGCCAGAAAGTGTGCGCCCGCGTGCAAGTTACACCTCCCACGCCCGCACATCCGCGAGCTCACCGAGTAAGCCACACGCCACCATGCGCGACCAGTGGACAACCCCTCCGAAGTCACCGTGGCGCGCGTTTCTCGTGATCTCAACTCACCCAATCGCCGCACCTACTCGGTTTTTCGTGACCTTCGACCACGCGCGCCCCGCAATGGCGCCCCGCCCTGCCCTGCGCTGCGCCACAATGGCCGCGCAATGGCATCACTCAGACTGATCCGCGAGAACGCCTGGGTGCGCGTGTACGAGACCGAGTCCGGCGACTACACCGACTCAAAGCTCCGCACGCACGAGTGTGTGCTCGATGGCCCCGCGTGGTTCGCGCTCTGGCATGAGGGCGACGAAGACACCCGCATGGACCTCGAGGCCGCCTTTGTGTTCTGGGACGACCAAGACGCCGTTGAGCAAGCGCTCGCGTTGGTAGGCGCAGTGGATCCCGCGGCGCAGCGGGCGCTGGGCTCTCGTTGGATCGCGCCGGACGACCCCGTCCCGGTGCGGCACACGCAGTTCTTGGCCGCGTACCGCATCGCGCAAATTCGCAGGGACCTTGACCTCCCACAGCTTCACGTTGAGCTGCTCGACGCGGCATGGTTTAGGGTCGTGCGCACCATGCTCGGCGTAGAGCTCGAGAGCAAAATCGACCGCGATTTCATCGTGCTCGAGCGCGAGGTACGCGACGAAGAAGCCCGCTGCGAAGACCCCTTTCTTCGCAGCTTTTATGCGCTCTGGTGGAGCACGCATCGCCGCACACTCGTCGACCCCTCGGGCGAGTGATCCCGCCACCGGTGGCTGGAGACCCTAGCGACGCTCGAGTACGGCCAGCGCGGCCGCGAGATCATTGGGCAAGGGTGCCTCGACGCGCAGGGTCTCGCCCGTCGTGGGGTGCGGAAGCTCGACCACGCTCGCGTGGAGAAAGTGCCGATCGAGTGTCACGCCAGCGTCTGCTGCGGGGCCCTTGTAGAGCGCGTCGGCGTAGAGCGGGTGGCCCACCGTCGCCAAGTGCACGCGGATCTGATGGCGAAACGCCGAGCCGACGTCCACCTCGATGAGCGTGAGGGGCCCCTCGGGCGCGGTGATCGCGCGCAGTGGGCGATAGGTGGTCTCGGCCTCAAACGTGCGGGTTCCCGCGCGGAGCCTCACGTGCGGGGTCACCGCTTCGACACGTCGTGGGTCTTTGCGGTGCGGCACCAACGGAAAGTCCACGCGGCCCTCGGCGGGCACGGTGCCCTCGACCAGGGCGATGTAGCGCTTGCGGAGGCTCGCCATGCGCGTAGATGTTCGCATCGCATCAAAGGCCTCTTGCGTGCGGGCGACCACCAAGACACCCGAGGTGTCCGAGTCAAGACGGTGCAAGAGCCCTGGCTCTCGACGCGCAAAGCCAACTCCCGCGGTCTCAGGAAAATGCGCGATGATCGCGTTGGCCATGGTCCCGGTCTCGTGCGGATCGAGCGGGTGCGTGGGCACGCCCGCGGGCTTGTCCAACACGATGATCGCGTCGTCTTGGTAGAGCACGGTGAGCTTGACGTCGGGCTCGGGCACCGGGTCGAAATCACGCGGCGGGGGCGGCGACAAGAGCGCTACTTGCTGCCCCGTCGCGACGGCGTCGCCTTTGCGGGCGCGGCGGCCGTCGACACGAATTTGGCCTCCCTCGATCATCGCTTTGACGCGCGCACGAGAGAGCGAAGGGACCGAGTCGACCAAGAACTTATCGAGACGTGCGCCCCCATGCGTGTTGTCGACAACGATGACCTGAAAGGGCTCTGAAGGAAGGCTGGTCCGCTCGACGGACTCTTGATCGATTTCGCTCACAATGGGGGCCTCATACTCGGGGTGGTGGGGCTTCGTCGAGGGCTGCGAGCTCACGATCGATCTCGGCCATCGCGCTCACAAGCTCGTGGCGCTGCCGTCGGTAGTGCTCGGCGCCCACGTCGCCCTGTTGATGTTCGAGCGCCAGTGAGCGCACTTCGTCGAGCACCGCGAGGCGCTCTTCGAGCAGCGCGGCACGCAACGCGGGGTCCTTGGGAAGGTCCGCGGGGCTGGATTTTTGTCGCTTGCGTGTGAGCGCCTTGGCGAGCGCTCCGAGCACAATGACAAGCGAAAGACCAAAGGTCACGTTGCGCTCTGGGCCCGAGGTCGAAGGGATGTTTCGCAAGCGAATTTGCAGCCGTTCGATCGCTGGATCCGCCCGCGTCGCGCGCTGTCGCCCGGTGATCAAGATGCGCTGGCCGTTGCCCAAGCGCTCTTGCGCGGCGGGCATCCCGGTGACCTCAAGGATCATCCCTGGCGGAGCCTGCACAACGACCGTCGCAGCCAAGACGGGGAGCTCGGGAAACCCAACCTCAAACGAGGACTCGGTCCCCGTGAGCTTGACCCGCGATTGCCACACGAGCTGCAGCGGCTCTCTCGGGTTGCTCGGAGGAAAGCTCCCACGAACCGTCACCCGCCCATGCGATTCTTCGACGCGAATGTCGCTCATGCCCATGGCCTGCTCGTCCGAGCGAAACGCCGTGGCCCCTTGGGGGAGCGTAAATGCCAGCCCCGCGCGGGGCACAAACGCCATCGGGTGAGGCGCTCCGCCGTCGAGTCCGAGCATCGAGATGTTCACCAGCGAAAACCGCTGCACGATCACCAAGCGGTCGTCCTGAAATCCGATCTCGACCCGCGCCTCGGTGACGAGCATCACCTCGGTTCGTTGGGTCACCTCAAGGCGCACGATCTGCACCTGGTGCCCCTGGGTCTGCGAGAGCTGAAACGGCATCGAGCCAAACTTCGCGCCTTCGGTCTCGGTCGACACGCGATACGCGATCCGCGAGCTGCGATCGAGGCGCTCAAAGCGCGTGGTCCCATCGGGCCCTGTGGTTTGTTCGACAGGCGCTTGCCGCTCCCCGTCGCGCATGGCGCCCAGCCGCACGGGCGCGTTGGGGACCGCGTCGCCCTGCGCGTTGACCACACGTACGATCACGGATCCAGCGGGAACTGCAGGAGATTCGCTCGCAAAACCCTCGGGCATCTGAGCGACACGCACACGCGATGGAGGGTCCACCGGAGGGGTCTCTCCCTGCGGCGAGCTCGGCGGGGTCGTCTGCGGTGTGGCGTCTTGCGCGGGCGCCGCGGCGTCTTGCGCGCGCGCGACCGAGCCCAACGAGGCACTCGCGATGGCCAGCGAAATGGCACAGAGTTGTCGCTTCACTGTGCAACCTCCGCGTTGTCTTTGCTTACCGATGGCGTCATCGCTGCCCCACAGCCCTTGCAGAATTTTGCGTCGGTCTCGTTGTCGACCTGACACGCCGCGCACAGCGGTCGCACAGGAGCGGTCACTGACACGACCGCTTCTGCGGGTGAATTCACAGGAGATTCTGAGATATCGTTCGCCTCGTCCTGCGCGGCGGGTTGGCCCGCGACCGGCTCAAGCGCGGTGGCATCACGCGCGATCTGGTCAAACTCGACCTCGGCGCGCGCGAGGTGTTCGCCCAACAGGCTGTCGAGCTCGACCATGACGCTGCGAGCTTCGGCGCGATAGCGCACCTCGAGCTCGCGATAGTCCACGTCGGACAGGCGCCCGATCGAGTACTCGAACTGGATGTCCTTGAGCGCTCGCAGGGCGGCACGTTTGCGGGATTCGAGCTCGCTTCGCGCGTTGCGTACGACGTCGGGGTCGTCTTCGCCCTCGGCGGGGCCGCTCTTGTCCAGGGCCGAGCGGACGCTCTCCCAGAAGAGCAAGACCGCGCCCGAGAGCGCGCAGAACGCGAGCCAGAGGATCACGGCGGGTCCGCCCACGCGCCACGCCACAAGGGCAGCGCCCGAGAGCACGACGCCGAGCGCGATCGCTGGCAAATAACGGGCGACGAGCGCCTCGTTGGCTTCACTACTGGTCGAGGTCACGGAGCTCTTCGTCCAATCGTCGGTCATAGTCCGCGCGCGTCGCCGCGTCCGCAGAGGTCTCTGAAATCTCGGCCCCTTGGCCCGCGTTTGCCACAGGAACTGCCGCCCCGCGTACACGCCAACGACGCACCATCCGCACACCGAAGCCGGCCGTGATGGTCAGCACCGCGATCGGCCCGGCATACACCAACCGGTTGCGTCCCTCATCGGGCGGAACACTCAACGCCGCGGCCCCATAGCGCCGCACATACGCCGCGATGATCTGGTCCGTCGGCTCGTTTTGCTCGAGCTTCTCGCGCATGTCTGAGCGCGTTCGCGCTGCAAAATCGCAGGTACATGTCGCTAGTGGCAGCCGCGCACAGTCGCCACACATGCACAGGAGCTGGTCAAACACGCGACGCTCACGGGGAGTCATCTGCTCGTTGTTTCCGCCGACGGGGGGCGGGCTCGAGGTGGTGTGACCCTGGGCGTTTGCGCGCGCGGGATAGAGCAATGTGAGCGCGCCAAGCGCCAGCAATGTCACGAGCGCCGTGGGAGCGTTGCGCGCGGCGACCACGCCGGGGCTCTGCATAGCGCCCTCGCCCTCGTCTGCACCCAGGTCGGATCCCGCGCTGCCAACACGCGCCTTCGCGCGCTCACGGGCCGTGCGCGTCGCCTCGCTGACCTCGGGCCACATGCCCACCGCGGTGCCCAAAATCAAGATGATCGCGCCGATCCAGATCCACGCGACGAGCGGAGTCACAAACGCCTTGATGTGCGCGACGCGCGTCGTGGCGTTGACCGAGGCCATCACCGTGTAGAGGTCTTCTTGCAGTCCGGTCACGATCGAGACTTCGCTCGTGGGCATGTCCGGGTGCGTTGTATAAATAAACTTCGCGGGCGCTACGCGGCGCCATTCGCGGCCTCCGCGCAGGACCGTGAGCTTGGCGTAGACCTCTCGACGCGAGGGCTCTCGGCGGCTCTCGACGCCGTCGTAGCGCAGCGTGTAGCTGGCCACGGTGAACGTCTCGCCAGGCGAGAGCGAGGCCTCGCCCTCGGACTTATAAAACCCGCCCAAAAAGCCCAAGAACATCAGCGTGATGCCCACGTGCACGATGTAGCCGCCGTAGCGCCGACGGTTGCGTGCGACCAAGGTCACCAGGGCCTTGAGGGCGCTCTCGTCTTTTTGCCGCACCCGCGCGCGTGCGCCCAGGACAAACTCCTGCACCAACGCGACGAGGTTAAACGCGATCACGCCTGTGCCCACCGCGGGCGAGTGTCCGTCGAGCCAAGCGATGACCTTGCCCACCGCGCTTGGATAGATCGGGTCGACGATCACTACCGCCGGAAACCCAATGGATTTGCCCGCGATCGCGTGGGTGATCCCGACCACGAGCCCCGCTACGACGGGCCAGCGAAAGCTGTCCATGATCTGCTTGGGCGAGCCCTTGCGCCAGGGGGTGAGCGTTCCCACACCCATCAGCGCAAGTAATGTCAAACCCGGGATCAATAACCAAAAGTTATAGAACGCTGCGCCCACGGTGAGCCGCTCGCCCGACATCACTTCAGAGATCTTGGGCCACGTTGTCGCAACCACAATGAAGGTGCAAATCCCAAGCAAAAACCAGTTATTGACGACAAAAGCAGCCTCGCGAGACAGCAGCGCGTCGACGGTGGCCGGCCTGCGGAGGGACTTCCATCGGAGGGCGATCAGCGAGACCGAGACCGCGATGGCGGCCGCCATGAAGTACAAAAAGTACACGCCGACTTCGGACTGGGCGAACGAGTGGATGCTCGCGATGAGCCCCGATCGCGTGAGGAAAGTCCCAAAAATCGTGAGCAAGAACGTCGTGATAATCAGCGAGACGTTCCACACGCGAAGAGTGCCGCGGCGCTCTTGGATCATGATCGAGTGCAAAAACGCGGTGGCGGTAAACCACGGCATACACGCGGCGTTCTCGACCGGATCCCAGGCCCAGTAGCCTCCCCAGCCGAGCTCTTCGTAGGCCCAGAGCATCCCGAGCACGTTGCCGATCGAGAGAAAGAGCCACGAAAACAGCGCCCATTTGCGCACCGCAGCGAGCCACGCTTCGTCCAATCGGCCCGACGCCAGCGCCGCGATCGCAAACGCAAAGGGCACCGAGCAGCCGACAAAACCGATGTAGAGCGAAGGCGGATGGATCGCCATGTAGAAGTTTCGGAGGGACGGGTTGAGCCCCTCGCCGTCGGGCGGCGCGCCTGCCACGTTCACCGCAAAAGGGTTGGCGGCGAACGCCATCAACACGCCAAAGAACATCACGATGACCATCAGCGTGGCCAGCACGTACGGCGTGAGCTCACGGTACCGACCCTTGAGCCAGATCGTGCACGCGCCGGTGTAAAGACTCAGCAAGAAGGTCCACCACAAGAGCGAGCCATCTTGGCCGCCCCAGAGGGCCGTGAGCAGGTAGATCCCCTCCATGGACCGGTCGCTGTAGCGCATCACGTAGCGAATGCGAAAGTCGTGCGAGACAAACGCATACGCGAGCAAGAGCACATCAAACGCGATCAACGCGCAGGTGCCAAGCACGGCCATGCGCGCTGCGCGGAGGTAGCGATCCGAGGTGTGCGAGCGGGTCTGCGTGGCAAACACACTCAGCGCAAATGCCGCAGCCGCGCTGAGCAAGAACGCGTAGAGCGTCCAGGTCCCCAGCGCTGGGATTCCGGCGTTGATAGCATCGGTTTGATTCATGACGTACGGTGTCTCTCGGGCGTGGGATGCCCTGCTCCCGTGTTAGGTCTCTGGTGCGCACACGAGCTCGTGTGATGTTCAGTGTGACGCAATGATCTCGTGTGGGGCGACCCCGAAACGCTACCCATCAATCCGCGCAGAGTTCCGCAAGTCGTACGGTCGTGTAGCACGTCCGCACCGAGATCCCCTTAGGCTACGCATACCTTTCGCGAGAGGCCCAAATGCGGTACCCAAGCGCGAATTGTCATGGCTTCCACTACTGCTTTGCGCTTCGTCGCACCCTTAAAGAGCTGGGCACGATCAGGGTTTGAGTACTTTACCCTGTATTTCGCCACGCAGACCGCGACGACGCTGATGGCCGAGCAGACGCAGCTCCACGCTCGCATCGCGCGCCTCGGGCCCCTCGCCGAGGCCGCGCTACAGCTCTCCATCGACGACGCCCCCCAGGACGCCGACGAAGTGCTCAAGAGAGCCGAAGACACGCTGGCTGAGATCACAGACGCACATCCGTCGCTCAGCGCCCTGCTCCTTGCGCAACGGGCGAGCGCGCCGGGGTCACAAGACGCCTCGTTTGACGAGCGTCACCGGGTGATCGAGCACTCGGTCGCGGTGCTCCGTGGCGCGGTCATGAGCCCCAGCCAACGCGGCTTCGTTCGCGTGCAGCGTGCGGTGTTGTTGGTCATCACGCTGTCTGCGTTCTTGATGTTTGTCCGCTGGATGACCAAGCCCGACACCGTGATCGTGGTGCCTTCGTCCTCGTGGGGCAGCCCTTACTTTGCCAGCAACGTGACCGACCACGACCCGAACACAAACTGGCTACTTCCCGATCACGCGACGGGCTGGATCGAGCTGAGATTTTCTAGCCAAGTCGTGCGCTCGATCCACCTGCTCAATGTGCAGGGTCTGCCCGCGTACGGCACGACAGCGTGCACTCTCAAGCTGCTCAGCCGTGGCCGCGAAGTGCGCACGATGGACCTAGACCTGTCGACCAGCGTGAACCAGACGCGGCCCTTTGTCGCCACCCTCGATCCACCGGTCCAAGCCGACGCTGTGCGCATCGAGATCACAGGCACCAACCGCCTCGGGGCCGGCTTCGCTGCCCTGGAGATCCACTGATGAACAAGGTGTTGCGCGCGATCGGTGCCGCGCTCATCGCGGTCGCTCGCCCCGTTCGAACCGATGGCGTGCGTGCGCGTTCGCCATGGGTCTTGCTCTTGGGGCTCCTCACGATCTTGTCGTGGCAAGCCGGGATCTCAAAGAGCAGCGTCCACCGTGAAGAGACCTATCGCGTGACCGCTTCAACGGGCGTCCACGACGAATCGCGCTTCTTCTTCTTTCTCTATCACCTCGGAATCTATCCGCTTTTGACCACGACGCCCGTGCGCAACGAGTCGCGCGCCGAGGCCGAACGCATCCTCCGCGAGCACCCTCGCTCGCTGTACATGGACAAGTTCGTCACGTTTCGCTCAGGTGATCGTGGTCGTGTGTTTTTGTACTATCCCGACGTGTGGTTTGGGCAGCGTCGGCCCAGCGCGCCAAGCCTCAGGCCCATGCACGTCGCCGTCTGGGTCTTTGGGCTCTGCAGCATTTTTACCGCGGCATGGTGGCTCCGACGCGCGCTCTTTGGGGGGCTGCTGGTCGCGCTCTTTGGGTCCAACCCGATGCAGCTCTCCGCGGTGTACTTCGAAGAGAATATCTTCTGTTGGCCCATCGCGTCGCTGGCCCTTGTGCTCGCGCTCAACGCGGTCTTGCTGCCCGGCAAAGCGCCTCGCCGACCGTGGCATCCGTTTGCGCTCGCGCTGAGCACTGGCGTGCTCTTGGCGCTCATCCGCACAGTGCGCTCCGAGGCCGCGGTGCTCATGGCCTCGGCCGCGCTGCTCTATGTCACGCTGCCCATCCGCTGGTGGCGGCGTGGTGCGCTGGTGCTCACGATGCTCGTCACGTTCTCGTCCGTGGGCGCGCTGTGTACCCGCTATTTTATCTCGAGCTCAGCGCACGCGGCCACGGTCGTTCGGCGCGTCGGGGGCGTGCCGTACACCGGCCCGATCGAGTCCTATCACGAGGTCTGGCACCCCATCTGGTGTGGCCTCGGCGACTTTGACACGACGTATGGCTACGCCTGGAGCGATTTTACCGCGTACACCTACGCGCTGCCCGTGCTCGAACGGCGCGCAGGACGCAGGCTCAATCTCGACCCCACACGCGCGCCCCAGGTGATCTCGTACGACGGCCAAGGCTACTACCCGATCTTCTTCTTCGAGACCCCCGGCTACCACGACGTCATCCGCGAGAAGGTCCTCAGGGACATCCGTGAGACCCCGTTTTGGTACGCAAAAATCCTGATCAAACGCACGCTGCGCATTCTCGAAGAGACCACGCCCGTCCAGTTCGTTGTGGGCTCGCGCAAGGTCATGTCGCTCAAGAGCGATTGGCTCGGCCCGTTCGCGTTGCTTGTGCTCGCGCACTTGCTGCTCACGCGACGCTGGGGCGCTGCAAAATTGCTGCTCTTCTCGGTTCCGTTGTCGATCAACCCGTTCTTGATCTACTCGGGCGGCGGGCTGACCTACTACAGCTGTTTTCACATCGTAGCCCTGGCCATCGCGATGGCGATCGCCGCACGATTTGCTGCCCAATGGCTGACCAAACTGGGTCACCTGCTGTGCCCACCGTCACCCATCACGTCAGCGCCGATTGCAGCGGCCAGCGGCAAGGTCTCGACCCCGAGCGAGGCGTAGCTCAGCCCTCTTCGACCGGGGGCAAGAAGAGCTCGATGCGCTTGGCGCCCACGAAGTGCAGCCCGTAGCCGGTCCACCACAGCGCCGCGAGCGGCTCGAAGGGGTTGTTGGCCGGAACAAACCTAACTCCTCGAATTCTATAAGAAAAAGCAGGAGCTGAGCGCTGCAAGAAGGACTCACGGACGGGCCCCGAGACCTCGCAGAGCACGCTGAAGAGCCACGCGGTGCGGTGGTCGGTGAGGGCTTGCGCGATCGCGGGTTCGGGCGACTGATACATCTTGGTGAGCGCCACCTGCCACTCCGCAAACGGGTCTGTGGTGACCTGCGAGGCGAACACGTTGCGGGCGACATCGAGCAGGCCGCGCAGACCTTTGCGCGGCACCACCGGAGCCCTCCGGAGGGTCCCCGCGTCGGCCAGCTCGTCGCGGATCATGGCGAGCTCTGCGGGGTAGAAAAAGCCTCCCACAAGCTGGTTTAACAGCGGCGGAATCCTTGGCACTTGGCGCGACAGCAACGAGGCACGGCGGAGGGCCTTGCGGTTGGGCTTCCAGTGGACGCGCGCGAAGCTCACAGGGAGGTCGCACCACAGGCTCGCTCGCTGGACAAATACGCGGGCGAGCTCTTCGGCGGCGAGAATATTGGGGGCATCACTGACCAGCTCGACGACCGTGCTCACGTCGTGTGGGATCAACCTCGGCGAGTGATTTTCGCCGCCAAACGCGCGCTCGCTCGAGGTCAGCCAGTCCATCGGGATGAGCCCTCGCGCTGCGGCGAGCTCAAGCGCTTCGCGTGGACGCGTGATGCCAGCGAGCAACGCGCGGGCCTCGTCCAGGCGCGGCCGCCGCGGTCGGTAGACTGCCGCGGTGAGGGCCGGAATATCCAAGCCCGAGGGCCACGTCAGAGACAACTCCATCGCTCAGTCCTCGGGCCAGAGGGTCTTGTTGATCGCAGAGATTTCGGCGGGGGTCAGCCTCAGCGGCGCACCGTCGCGTCGCACAACGTGGACGACCTCGGCCACCGCGGGATCATAGACGCAGAGCACATGCCCAGCGACCAACCAGGGCGTGCACTCAAAGGGATCAACACGCAGCTCAAACGTGCCGTCACGCGCAGGGTGTTCGATGTAATACGCGTGGCGCTCGACCTCGAAATCGCGCTCGGCTGCGACGCCGTAGTTCGTGATGGGCATCCAACGCTCGACGCGATTGAGTCCAAGCGGGCGCAGCATGCGAAGCCAATTTCTCAGCAAAACTGCTGCGATTGTGCCGGCACCGACGCCAATGAGCCCGATAAAGACACCGATCGCGATCGTCGCGAGGTGCATCCCGCCAGGGCTGTCCACTGCGGACCACACACCCAGCAAGCACAAGAACAACGTGGCCGCCGAAGACAACATCACGCCAGGCAACGCGCGCAGGGCATCGGCCGGGTTCACAAAGATTCGACGTCTCGGCAGCACGTCGCGCTCGGGGAGCTTTGTGCCTGGGATGAGCACTCCGCGACGACGACGGCGACGGAGGTTCAACGCGAACAAGCAGCCAATGGCCAAGCCAATCAACGCGATGGGGGAGAGCGCGAGCGCCGCGCGTGCCTCGCTGTGAGGGCTCCGCTCAAGGACCAAAATCGTCACGTCTTCGCTGGGCCATTCGCGCCAAGGGCGCTCGGCGAACTGCCACCTGTCGCGCGTCTTAGGGCGGATGAGGTAGCGCCATCCCCAGCGCGCGTGCACATCGTCGTTGCACGCGATGGTCTTGCTGTGGGTGAGCACGAACCAGACGCTTCGGGACCGGTCCGTGGCGAGGCGATAGTGTGAACCACCGTCTATTTGCGGCGAAATTTCACACGGAACCACCATGTCGACGACCCGCACCGACTGAGTCTCGCGGGTCTCGCGCCAGCCCTGCAGCTGCGCCACCGTGATTGGTCTGGGCTCGATCGGGCTCGCCCATGCGTCGCGCAGCGCAGAGAGAACAAGCCCTCCGAAGCCCAAGAACAACGCAAAGCCGAACAGCATCAGCGCGATGGACACGCGCGACCGCCGTGGGTTCTGGTTGCTCAAACGCGGCAGGTCGACGCTCATGGTGGGCTCCGCCGCCGAGGCTAGCGACTCACCCCAGTGCGCGCCAGCAGAGATCGCCCCCTAGTTCATCACGAGAGCTCAGCTCGCGCGGTCTTGTGCGACGATCTTGATGCGCTCAAACCAGGGGCGCGAGGCCCGCGTCGAGAGCGCGTACGCGCCCGCGGCGGCAAAGAGTCCGAGCAGAGCCGCGATGATTCGCACAAGAGACACCGAGGGGTTGGTGCCAATTTGTGCGATCTGCGCGGAGTACGTCGAGACCACAAACGGGACGCGCGCGCCGTCTGCGAGTGCCTCGGGGTTTTCGCGTGGAAACGCGCACTCATCGCGCACGGTCACCTGGTGGCCTGACACGTTCTCGTAGCGAGCGGACACGTGGTTGGTCAGCCCACTGCGCAAGGGTCCGCGTCCCATGTGGGTCTCGAGCACGGTGGCTTGCACCTGGGTGCCCGTCGCGAGGAGCACCCAATACGAGCCAAACGCGCCCAAGTGCATGACCATGGCGAGGGCGCCAAACAAGAGCGCCCAGTTGCCGTGAAAGCCTTCGCGGCGGAGGTGTCGCGTGGTGGGCGTCTGGTTGGTGACAAACATGGAGCCGTTGCGTGGTGCCCGCATGACGAGCGATCGCTGCGGCGCGCCACGGTATCCGGCGTCGCTCTGTACGCGCGGGTCGTTGCCCTCGAAGAGCGTGCCGAGGATGTAGACTTGGTCGCCGCCGCGGACCTCGTCGCGCCGTGAGGTGCGGTAGTCATCGCCAGCGATTCCGCTGGTGGGTGCGGTCTCGACGAAGACCTGCGAGTCAGGCTCAACGCGCACCGCGCGGCCATCTTCGAGGCGAAGATAGAAGGTCCGCGCGTCGACGCGGCGCACGACCTCGTGAGCCTGAGCGCGTTGTCCATTGGGCTTCAACTGATTGAATCCAATGGGATAAATCTGCATCGCGAGCGCTACGTCGTGCGGCTCTTCGGTCTCCACCGTACCGCGAAGCACCGTGTCGCCGACCTTGAGCGGCCCGATCTTGCCTGCGACCGCGTCGCGCATGGACGCGGCACGTTTGCGTGCACGCCATTCGTTGAGAGTCGCGATCGCTAAGAGCGCTCCGGTGAAGAGCACTCCCACTGCGATAACGCTGACAAATCCTGCTTGCGGGTCGAGCCGCGAGGTCGGAGACAGGGTTTGTGCAAGCAGGCCCAGGGTACTGACGCTGTCGAGCATGATGTCGAGTATGACACAGAGATCGCTTCTGACTTGGGCACCTCACGACAGAACATCCGTCGCGCGCGGTGCACGGGTCGCCACAGCGAGCGCGTGTGTGTGACTAAGAGCCTGGGCGGGGCGTTTTGTTCCCACGTTGGCGCCGTTGGGCGCGAGAGGGTGTTAGCCGCGCTCGTCGATGGTCGTGCCGACGTCTTCGCCCAAGAGGGCGCGACGAATGGCCTCGCGCTCGGCGAGTGCAAACACACGGATGGGCAGCTTATTGTCACGGCAAAGTGAGATCGCCGTCGCGTCCATCACGCCAATGCGGTCACGCAAGAACTGGTCGTACGAGAGCCGCTTGTACATGGTCGCGTCCGAGTGCTTTTTGGGATCTCGGTCGTAGACGCCGTCGACTTTGGTCGCTTTGAAGAGGGCGGTCGCGCCGATTTCCATCGCGCGAAGGGCCGCGGCGGTGTCGGTCGAGAAGTAGGGATTTCCGGTGCCGGCTGCGAAGAGCACGATGCGTCCCTTCTCGAGATGGCGGATCGCGCGGCGGCGGATGTACTGCTCGGCGACGCGGTTCATCTCGAGCGCAGTCTGGACACGGGTAGGCACCCCGCGCTTCTCGATGGCGTCTTGCAGCGCGAGCGCGTTCATGACGGTCGCGAGCATGCCCATATGATCCGCGGTGGTGCGGTCCATGCCGTTGGCGGCGCCCTTGAGACCGCGAAAAATGTTGCCACCACCACAGACGAGGGCGAGCTGAACGCCGAGCTCGTGGACCTTCACAAGCTCATCGGCCACCGCGCCCACGGCGTCTGGGTCAAGCCCCTGCCCGCCCTCGCGATCACAGAGCGATTCGCCCGAAATCTTTAGCAAAATGCGCGGAAACGCCAGCGAAGGGTGCGCCACACGTGAAGGATTTGGAGATGCGTTCATAGCAAGAACGCGTATTGGCACAGCCCACCCTGGGACTCAACCATGCAGGCGTCTTGCAACACGAACGCGATCAAAGTCTTCGAGCGCCACGGTGTTTGCAAACAGCGCGCGTGCGTCTCGCAAATGCTCGTCGGTGTTCGCATAGCGCTGCGAAAAGTGGGTGATCGCGAGCTGCCGTGCGCCCGCTTCGAGCGCCACTCGCGCAGCATCTGTCGCGCTCGAATGAAAATGCTCGGTCGCGAGCGATTGATCCGCGGCGGTGTAGGTCGCCTCCATCACGAGCAGGTCCGCGTCTCGTGCCAGCGCGATCGCGCCCTCACACGGCCTGGTGTCCATCACAAACGCGACGACCGAACCCTTGCGCACGGTAGAGACCTCTTCGCGGGTGACCGTGCGCCCTCCGTGGACCACCTGGCCGTCGCGCGCGAGCTGCCCGACCCCTGGCCCGCGCAGCCCGATCGCGTCGAGCTTGTCGCGATCAAACGTGAAGCCGTCGTGCTCTTGGAGCCTGTAGCCCACGGTCGGGACGCTGTGCTCAAGGACGTGCGCAAACAAAGTGTAGTTCGCGGTCTGCGCGATGATTTGCAGGCCAGAGCTCACGTCGTCGATAGGGCATGGGGTGGGCTCGCAGGCGCGATAGTAAATCGACGCGTCGCGGAGGTTCTCATAGTAGCGCTGACCCGATCGCGGGTAGTGAACGTGCACAGGGTGGCTCACGCGATCGAGCGAAATGCGCTGCAAAATCCCACCGAGTCCGAGGCAATGGTCGCCGTGAAAGTGCGTGACACACACACGATGGATCGCGCTCGCGGCGAGCGTGGCGTGGGCCATCTGGCGCTGGGTCCCCTCGCCCGGATCAAAGAGCAAGCCTTCGTCGTCCCAACGCAGTAAGTACCCGTTATGATTGCGCAATCGGGTGGGGACTTGGCTGCCCGTGCCCAGCGCAATGACCTCTCGTACGCTCATGAATGCTCCTCACACCGAGCCGCTCACTAAGTCTGCGCACGTGCCCGCGCAAGCGCTCCGAGGCTTACGAGATCACCGGGAGGCGCACGGGCGAACCGATGACCTCGTTGTGGCTGCCCATGCGGTAGCCCTCGAGGTCCAAGGTCGCGTACGAAAACCCTGCAGACTTCACGAGCTTTGTGAGCACGACGTGCAGGCTCGCCGCGCGCGCGATCTCTGCGGTCCCGACCTCGATGCGCGCGATCTTGTCGTGATAACGCACGCGAAATTGCACAAATCCCAGCGAACGCAGCCCGCTCTCGACGGTCTCGATCTGCGCGAGCCTCCCGCGGGTGACGGCGGTTCCGTAGGGGATCCTTGAGGACAGACATGCTGCGGCGGGCTTGTCCCACAGCGACAACCCGAGCTCTTGGGCCACGGCGCGCACATCGGTCTTGCGCATCTTGAGCTCGACCATCGGCGAGCGGACCCCTGCCTCGCGCGCGGCGTCTAGGCCCGGGCGATAGTCGCCGAGGTCATCGAAGTTGGTGCCATTGGCGACGACAGAGAACCCATTTTCGCCTGCGATTTTGCTAGAGATTCTGTAGAGTTCGCTCTTGCAGTAATAGCAACGTCGGACTGAGTTCGCGGCGTAGTTGGGGTCGTCGATCTCTTCGGACATCTCGACGAAGTGTTTGGCCCCGAGCGAGCGCGCAAAGGCCTCTGCTTCGGCGCGCTCTTGGTTCGCGAGCGAGGGCGAGATCGTCGTGAGGGCCGCGGCGCGATCGCCCAACGCGCGCACCGAGGCGGCAAGCACGACGGCGCTGTCTACGCCGCCCGAGAAGCACACGAGCACGGAGGGATACTGGGCAATGTGCGCGCAAAGCGCTTCGAGCGTCGTGGGCGCGCTCTCGACTCGGTCGTCCATGGGATGGCGCGGTATAGCAGCCCCCTCGCGCCATTGCACAGCGCGCTATCCCTGCGCTGCGGTCACTTCGTAGTCGTCCTCGTCATGAAAGCGCACTTCGAACCGCGGGAGACCGTCGGCGAGCGCACCCAGCGTCGAGCCGGCCTGCACATTGGCGAGCTCGCCGAGCGCGGCAAGGTAGCGACCTTCGTGCTCGCGACGCAGCGGCGAGAGCTTGTGTTTGCGCATAAAAAACGTGATCGCTTCGCTACGGAGGTACTGCGACACCTGCGGAGTGTTTAAGAACATCTGGCCGTGCGAACCCGACGGGCTCACGAGCGGCACCGTCGAGAAGGCGTGCAGGGGATCTTCGTCCACCACCACGCTCACGACTGCGCCCTCGAAGTGGTCACCCCCGAGGATCTCGATGGTCAGCGTGGTGAGACCCGCCCAATGGAGCTCATAGAGCGCAGAGATAAACGCGCGCGTCAGCTCGGGGCGAACTTTGTACTCTTCGTGGTGGACGAGCATGCGCTTGAGGTGACCGCAGCCGACGTAGTCCGCATCGACGAGCAGTGAGCGCAGCACGTCACGGGCGACCATGGGCGGGTTGGCCATCCAGCGGCGCCACTCTTCGGGGCGGCCCGGAAGCGGCGGGAGCAGCCCCTCAAGCTCTGGAACCGAGCGCAATTTCAGGATCAATCGCGTCATCGTGTCCGTGTCCGAGTGCATGTAAAAGCGCCCTACGGCTTGCACATACGACTCGAGCAGGTCGGACACCGCGCTCGCTTGGACCTGCTCGCCGGTCGACCGCTCAATGGCTGCGAGCGACAAGAGAAACTCTCCGGCGTTGCCACCGGGCGTCCCGAGGACGCCCTTGTCATCGCGACCGTCGACACACGACTGCCGTCCGTTGACCACCATGCTCGCGAGCTTGACCCAGCGCACAGATCCGGGATCGCCGATGTGCTCGCGGACGTCGTCGAGGCTGAGCGCCCCGCCCGCTTCGCCGAGCGACTGCGCGGTCCCGGCGAAGGGATCTTCGTTGGGGATGGTATCGACGGTGCGCGTGATGATCTCTTCGCTGCGGCGCGTGACCATGCCCTTGAGCAACCAGTCGCGGATTCCGCCGTCGAGCGCGGCGACGAAGTGCATGCCCAGCAGCTCGAGATAGCGGGCCAGAAGCGACGCACGGTCGCCGCTGCGCGAGACCAATACGACGAACGCCGTACTCGGAAGTCGTGTCGCCAACTCAGCAATTCGCTCGGGCGGGACCCAATACGAACGCGGGATGTACCCGATCGCGCTGGTGAGCTCGCCGAGCGAGCGGACGTCGACGATGTGCACGCGGCGGCCTGCTTCGGCGACAAACTCTGCGGCAACCATCGGGGCGCCTGCCGAGTTACGCCAGCACTGGGAGCGAAAATTGGCGCGGAGCAATCGCTCGCTCGCGGTCGCTGCTGCGGGGGGATCTTTGGACACGGGCCAGTTCATAGATCGAGTTGTCCTTGTTGTGCCAGAGGGGATGACGAATGCCCCTCGTTGGTGGCAGAAGTAGCGCATGACGGCTAGCCAAATCACCGATGTCGCAGCGCTTGGTTCTTCGCCCTCCGAGATGGCCGATACGCAGCCGAGTCCCGAGGGGATTCAGGGTGCAATTGACCGCGCACACGCGTCACTGCGTGCGATGCAGGGGCGCGACGGGCGCTGGGAGGGGCTTAATATCGCGGGGTCCTTTGGCACCGCGACGACGCTCGTCTTTGAGCGCTATCTGGGTGCGCTTGATCCTCGCGACGCGCGCGAAGGCGAGCGGTATCTTCGCAGCAAACAGCGCAGCGACGGGAGCGTGGGTGGCTGGGAATTTGCTCGCGAAGGCTCGCTCGATGGCACCGCGACTTGGTACGCCGGGATGCTCGCGGCGGGCGTCGCCGAGCGCGACCCGGACATGGTGCGAGCGAAGCGCTGCATCGAGTCCCTGGGCGGGATGCACAAGACCAATTTTCTGACCAAGATCGCGCTCGTGGTCTCTGGGGCGCTCGACGCCGACGCGCTGCCGAATATCCCGATCGAGGCGCTGATGCTCCCAGGGACCGATGATTTGCTCGCGAAGTTCTTTGGGGTCAACACGTTGATGCCGTTGCACACGGCGATCCCGCTCATGTGGGCGTTGCGCCGTGGGTCTCGGCCACCCTCACCTTTGCGCAACCCGATCGCGTACGCGGCGGCACAGCGCGCGATTGACTATCTCACGACGAGGCAGGACAAATCGGGCTCATGGATTGGCGTCACGGTGATCACGCAGATGGCTGCGGCCGCGCTTGCGGGGCTCGGGGTCTCGCGCGAGGACGGACGCATCCGGCGCGCGTTGCAACACCTGGCCAGCGTGAAGAGCTACGGCCGTGAAGACCAAGTGGGGCTGTACGTTGCGCCGTTTGAGAGCGCCTTGTGGGACACAGCGCAGATCGTGCGAGTGCTGGTCGCGACCGGAATGCCTGCCAATGATCCGGCGATTAGCAAAGCGGTGGGCTTCTTGATCGACTGGCAGACCAAGACCCCTTCGCCGTGGGACTGGCAGACGCCGCCGGCGTGGGCCCCCAAAGACGGTGGGTGGCCCTTTGAGGTGGGCAATGAGAGCAACCCCGACATGGACAGCACACAGCAGGTGCTGAGCGCGTTGGTGACAGTGAGCAACGCGCTCCCTGCGCCGAGCGAAGCGCTCACGCGCTCGATTGCGCGCGCCAAAGAGTGGCTCTTGGCGATGCAGAACCCGGACGGAGGCTGGGCCGCGTTTGCGTATGGCAAGATCGCTCCGTTGCCCGGACTGATGTACTTCACTGGGCCTGACACGTTGGCGACGGTGGGGCGAATGCACCGCTGGGTACGCGCGTTGTTCAACGGCTACCAGACCATGGCGCAATTGGGCGACCCCTCAACGGCGGACGTCGCGGGGCGCACGCTCTACACGCTCGGGCTCATGGGAATGGGTGCCCAGGACGCGCGTGTTCGCAATGCGATTTCGCTGATCGAATACCTTCACGAGCCTGTGACGGGCGCGTGGTGGGGCATGTGGGCGATTAACTATCTCCCTGCGACCGGGTACATTCTCACGGGGCTCGCGAGCGTGGGCGCAGACCTCTCGGTGCCTCAGGTACAGCGCGCGCTGCGGTTTGTGCTTGAGCACCAAAACGACGATGGCGGCTGGGGTGAGACGCCCGAGAGCTACAGCGATCCGTCGCTCGCCGGACGCGGCGCGAGCATGCGGTCGATCACGGGACTGCAGGTCTGGACGTTGAGCCTCGCGGGAGATCTTCGCGACGCCACGGTGCGACGCGCGCTCGAGCGCGGGGTGAGCTACTTGCTCGCCCATCAGCATTCTACCGGGCTTTGGTCAGACGAAATGAACCAGGGCGTGATGATGCCGAACATCGCGTACTACTACAACAGCACGTTCTCGACCTACCTCGCGCTTGAAGCGTTGGCCGCGTATCGCGAGCACGCGATGCGATCGAAGAGCGAGAGCTAGCGCGTAATGTGCTGCAAATTCGCTCGTTGAATCACTAAGGGGTGCTGTGCGCTTGGGCCGCCGCGAGCGAGCCTTCGCCCCAGACGCGCGTGATGTAGTCATCGCGACCGCTGCCCCGGCGGTAGGACTGATACGAGCCGGGGTTGGTGTGGTGGTAGTCTTGGTGGTCGTCTTCGGCGGGCCAAAACACAGGCGCATCGACGATCTCGGTGGTGATCTCGGTGGTGTACCTGCGGGCCTGCACGAGGGCCTGTTGGGAGGCAACCGCGGCGGCCCGCTGAGCGGGCGAGTGCACAAAGATCGCAGAGCGATACTGGCGGCCGCGGTCATAGAAGGACTGATCGCGCGTGGTCGGATCGTGGATCATCCAGAAGACGCGCAAGAGCTGCTCGTAGCTGACCACGGCGGGGTCAAAGATGACGCGGACGGCCTCGGCGTGGTCGGTTCGGTGGCCGCTGACGTCGCTGTAGGTGGGACGAAGCTCGGGGCCGCCGGTGTAGCCAGAGACCGCGGCGACGACGCCCCGGACACCCTCAAACGAGGACTCGACGCACCAGAAGCAGCCCGCGGCAAACGTGGCTTCGGCGAGGCCGTTTGCAGGGGATCCGATGGCTGTCCCGAAGGTCCACGTGATGGGCGCCGGGCGCGCGGGGTTGTGCTGCGCGGCGGGATCGGTCGTGGGGGGCGCCGTGTGTGCCTCGTGTGCCTCGGGGGTCGCGGGCGGCGACGTCGCCGGGGGGACCGTGGACGAGGCGGTGTTGCGGCACGAGGCAGCCACAGAGAGCAGCGCGAACGCGAGCGAGTGGAGGGTGTGCACGGGGGACCTACGTGACGGGAGGTGAAATGGTTTTGTAGGGGCTCATGGCGACAAAGTTGGGCATGAGTTCACGCGGCGTTCACGGAGCGAGGTGTAGGACATGGGCCGCGGTGGCGAGCGCCGGTGGTGTGGACACACTGTGCACGGAGCACAGGCAAAACAGCGAAGAAAGTTGACTGAAGTCGGTGAAGCGAGTCGAAGCGATTATTAAGCCGTTTAAGCTCGACGAGGTCAAAGATGCCCTGGCCGAGGTCGGGATCCAGGGCATGACCGTCACCGAGGTGAAGGGCTTTGGGCGCACCGGCGGAAAGAAAGAAGTCTACCGAGGGAGCGCGTACGTGGTGGACTTTGTTCCGAAGGTGAAAATCGAGGTGGTCGTGCAGGACGCGCAGGTCGCGGCCGTGATCGACGCCATCGAGCGCACCGCGCGCACCGGTCGCATCGGTGACGGAAAAATCTTTGTCATCCCGATCGAAGAAGCCGTACGGATTCGCACAGGCGAGCGCGGCGAAGAAGCGATCTAGAAGCAAATTCTCAGTAATTTATTTCAATCACATTCTCTACGAAAGAAGCAGTACAGCGATGCAGCCCAAGGACGCGATCGAGCTCGGACGCAAACACAACGTCATGATGGTGGACCTGAAGTTCTGTGACCTCTTCGGGCAGTGGCAGCACACGAGCGTGCCGTTTCACCGCTTGACCGAAGAGGCGTTTGAAGAGGGTTTTGGCTTCGACGGCAGCTCCATCCGCGGATGGAAGGCCATCAACGAGTCGGACATGCTCTTGTTGCCCGAGGCGGGCACCTCGCGCCTCGAGCCCTTCACCGCAGAGCCCACGCTCTCGCTCATTTGCAACATCGTGGACCCGATCACGCGCCAGTCGTACGGGCGTGATCCTCGGTATATTGCACGCAAAGCCGAGGCGTATCTCAAGAGCACGGGCATCGCGGACACCTGCTACTGCGGCCCCGAAGCAGAGTTCTTTGTCTTCGACGACGTGCGCTACGAGGTCAAACAGAACGAGCAGTTCTTCTCGGTCGACAGCGAAGAAGCCTCGTGGAACTCGGGCACCGGCGAGCGCAACCTCGGCTACACGATCCGCGCAAAGGGCGGGTATTTTCCTGTCGCTCCGCACGACCGCTTGATGGACCTGCGCACCGAGATGGTGCGCTGCATGGAGTCAGTCGGCATCGAGATCGAGACGTCGCATCACGAGGTCGCGACAGCGGGTCAGTGCGAGATCGACATGAAGTTCGACTCGCTCGTGACCATGGCCGACAAGCTCATGTGGTTTAAGTACGCGGTCAAAAACGTCGCGCTGAAGAACGGCCGCAGCGCCACGTTTATGCCCAAGCCGCTCTATGGCGACAATGGCTCGGGCATGCACGTGCACCAGTCCCTCTGGAAGAACGGCAAGCCCTTGTTTGCGGGCGACGGCTACGCAGGGATGTCCGAGATGGCGATGCACTACATCGCGGGGATTCTCAAGCACGCCAAGGCGCTCAACGCCCTGACCAATCCCACGGTAAACAGCTATCGCCGCTTGGTCCCCGGCTACGAAGCGCCGGTTAACCTCGCGTACTCGTCGCGCAACCGCTCGGCGTCGATTCGTATCCCGATGTTCTCGGCGAGCCCGAAGAGCAAGCGCATCGAGGTGCGGTTTCCGGACCCCTCTTGCAACGGTTACCTCGCGTTTGCCGCGCTCATGATGGCCGGCCTCGACGGCGTGATGAACCGCTTGTCCCCAGGCGACGCGCTCGACAAGGACATCTATTCGCTCTCGCCCGAAGAAGCCAAGAGTGTTCCGCAGGTCGCGGGCTCGCTGCCCGAGGCCCTCGCGGCGCTCGAAGCGGACCACGAGTTCTTGCTCAAGGGCGACGTGTTTACCAAAGATCTGCTCGAGACATGGATCGAGTACAAGCGCTCGGCCGAGATCGACCCCATCCGTCTGCGCCCCACGCCGATGGAGTACTCGCTCTACTACGACGTGTGATTTCGCTGACCGATCGCGCTAGGGGGTAAACCACGCGAAGTCATTGGGGCGGGCAAAATTTGCGAACGCGATGTTGATCGAGATCGACAGCGCGCGCACGTGATGCCACCAGCCCACCGGGATCAAGAGCGCGTCTCCGGGGTTAAGCACCGCGGTCTTGTAGAGCACCTTGGGGTCATCAGGCCCGGGGCTCTCGGGATCAAAGATCGAGTACACACCCGTGCCCCCGCGGCGCAGCGCGGTCTCGGCCGGGTGCGCGAGGAGCACGCGTTTTTGCCCGTAGATCTGGCAGAACAAGATGTTCGTCGTGTCGTGATGCAGCGGCGTCACGGTGCCACTCGGACCAAACCACAGCGCCACCGATTGCTCGACGCGCGCACGATTGAGCAGCCCGTGGGACCAGTCGCAGTCGTCGTAGAGCGAGGCCATGGGGGCGCGGTCCATGTTGCGGTTGTTCGCGATGAGATAGAGGTCGTTGGACTCACCCGCAGCGATAACTCGGTCTGCAAATTCGCTCATGACCATGCGCTGCGTGTGCGCGCGAAAGTTCTGGTCGTACTTGGGGTCGCGGTCGCGGCCGAGACACGCCTCGACCTCAAGATGACCCAACGTGGTGCGAAAATACTCGGGGCTCCATTTGGCGCACGCGGGCCACTGAGCAGCGAAGCCCTCGAGCACCACCGGCACGTTGTGCGCGTAGTAGTGGTCGAAGAACTGGGACGCGCTCACGTCGCGTGTTCGCACGACCGTCTTGGGGTCCATGGCGCTGTGCTGAAGCGTGCGCTGCATGCGCGCGAGCAGCGCCAAGCGCGCGGTCTCGGCGCGGCTCTCTCGCAAGAGGTCTATCGCGCCCGAGGCCCAGAGCGTCGCCAGAGCGAGCTCGGCGCTCGGTTGTGAGAGCCCCTCTTGCACAAGACGCGCGATCACTGCGGCAGGTTTGACCCCGCGAGCGAGGTTGTCAATCGCCCAGCGCTGCCAGGCGGGAGAGAGCGATTCGTCCTGCAAATCAGCTGACATTGTGACGCGATCTTACTCGTCTCGGCGGGGCGGGGGCATCGGCGGGGGCGGCATGGGCGGTACCGGGTCGACATCGGGCTGGCCCGCGTCGGGGCGCGGAGGGGGCATGGGTGGGGGCGGGTCGATCGCGTCGTGCCCTGCTACGTCTTCGACCGGCGGGGGTGGCATCGGAGGCGGCATGGGCATGGGCGGCGGGGGCGGCATGGGCGCGATGACGGTGTCAGGCGCGCTGTCCATGGCGGTGTGGGCGTCCGTGGCGGCGACGTCGCCGGGTGTCACCGACGGCGAGCAACCAAGGGCCGCGAGGGCGACGGCGAGCACGACCGAGCGGGTGGCCACGATGGGCTCGGTCGGCGCGGGGGTAAGCGAAGTGGGTTTGGTCATAGCGCGTGGGACACTAGCACGGGCTGGTTGAGCGGTGGGCCGAGCGCGACCCGGCGACGTCGCCGGGTGGGCGGGGGAGTGCGGGTATGTGTCTCAGGCACACCTGCGCGGACACACGCGTGGAGCGTCGCACGGAGCACACGGCGAGCGTCGCACTCCGAGGAGAGTGTCGGGGGGAGAGTCGTTTGCGCGTGTGTTGCAGGCCGCCCACGCCGCGCGTCATCCTTTGGCGATGTTGCACAGCGTGAGCGAGCGAATCGAGCCACACGGCCCAGTCCAGCGCATCCACGCTGCCGTAAGCGCGAGCCCCCCCGGAAGCGTTGAATCTGCAGCGCCCATGAAGCTCATGCCTTTCACCGCTCGCTCGTGTTGCATCGCGCTCGCGCTTGTCGCCTCGTGCACAACCGCACCGCGCCGTGTCACCCAGAGCCAGCCACAGCAGCGCCCACCGACACGCGAGGTCACATTCGTACCCATGTCCGCTCCGACGCGCTCTCTCGCACCGGTCACCAACGCGCTGCGCTTGCCGGGACGCGCGCTGCTCGGGCAGGGCCCCGCCATTCAACTGCCACGCGCGTGGTTCGCAGACGACACGCTGTTCGTCACGCACGCCGAGGGCGTCGGCGGAGTGCTCCATGGAGCACTTACGCAGCACAGCGCGCAGCCGCCTTTCGCTGTCGTCTCGCGGCGCACCCTTGGCGCGTCGACCGCGCTCTCGGCCTTCGTTCAGGCAGCGTTGGCTCCGACGCACGCGGCGCTCGTGTACGTAGACATCACACAGGGAGCACGCGCTGCACGGATCGCCTTCTTTGATCGCAGCGCCACCGACGCCGGTCGCCGCGCGCGAAGTGATGTGCGCCTTGGACCCGCGCCGTCCACGTACCCCGCCGTCGCATACAACCCGCGCCTCGGTGAGTTTGGCGTCGTTTGGTCGCACGACGTTGATCTGCATTTCTCTCGCTTCAGTGCAGACGGATCGTCGATCGCAGGCTCGGCCATCACGCTGCCCAACCTGGAGTTTACCTGGTCCAACGGCACGCGCTTTGTGAGCACCCGCGATGGGTGGGGCGCGCTGGTTCGAGAGACCCACAGCGCAAACCACAAGATCGTCGCGTTTAACGCGCACAACGACGTAAGCGCACAACCGACGATCCTCAGCCAGCACGGAAGCCCCATCGAGAGTTCGCTCTCGTGGGACGGCGAACGCTTCGCGCTCGCGTGGTCGAGCAACAACGGCTTCTTCGTGATGCTTCAGGGCGACGGCCGCACGGAGGCCGTTCGAATCGCGAGCCGCGAGCACTACGCAGGCGCTCCGTCGCTCGTGTTCGACGGGACGAATCACGTGCTTGTGTGGGGCGACAATCCCGGACACAGTCGTGTGCACATCGCCCGCATCAACCGCAGCGGCGCACTGCTCAGCAACGTCTTGTTCGCGTCGCACCCAACGGAGCACTGCTACTTCGCGTTCGTCTCTGTCGGAGGAGCAAACAATACCGTCGTGGTGACCTATCAAGTCGGACAGAACAGCGCGTACGTCGCCGAGCTCACCCAGTGAAAGTGCACGTTGCGCGGACCGAGACGAGGCGTCGACTGCGGTCGTGATCGCGCGGAGCGAACGGCTGAGAGACCTACCGAGCACACTCGAGGCGATACACGAGCTTCACCAAGCCGCTGGGATATCCGCGGGATGAGGTCAGCGCGAGGCGCGCATGGCGCCTAGTGGAATCGAAGAGCGGGCGCCCCTCGATGGCGGTCTGTGAACGTCCACGGACGCGAAGAACTTGGCCTGCCCGTAGTTCGTGGCGTCTGCGAGCACGACGACCTGCGACTCGCGCCGGAGCCTTGCGTCCTCCAGCCATGCGAACGCGGCGATCCAGCGCTTGTTCGCTGCGAGACGCAACGCGCGCGTCTTCAGCGCGGGGCGCGAAAGGCCGACCCTACGAGCCACGCCGCGAGCGCGAAGAGACCCAACGACGCAGCGCCGAAGAGCACGCCGGTGATGGCCGTCGGCACCACGCTGTCGCTCGGCATCTCGTTGGAAAACGCATACACCAGCGCGATGACGGCCATGAGCGCGAGGGTCAACGACGCAGCGCCAGCGGCGAGCGCGAGTACAATCTTGGCTGCAACGGGCATTGGGGCGAGCGCGAGCGTAGCGCGGTACGTGGCAACGGCGCACGGCCGCGAGCGCGTTCAACGGCCCGGCGACTGCCTCCGGCCCCTCAAGCGGCGCCAGATGTCCGCACGACGCATCGTCCTCGATGCTCGCTGCCGGCGCGAGGCGCGCGACGTTCACCATGCGCTCGACCGGGTAGAGCTTGTCCTTGCCGCCCACCGAGATCGTCGTTGGCACACGCATCCGCGGCAAGATCTCTTGCGGCCCCACGAATCGGGTCAGGACCGTCTGCGCGATGGTCGCTGCGGCGCTTCAGACTGCGCCGGTTGTGTATGCGCGCGTCACGCCCACCACGCTTGCGGCCCTCGCCGAGGTCGAGGGCGTGCAGCAGCTAAGCATCGCAGGGGGCGTGCCGCAGAGCGAAACCACGACGGCAGACATCCGGTACATGACAAGGTCAGGAGCCCTGATTAACAAGGGATTTCGCGGCCAACCGCTCAATGGCATCCAGTGGCAGGTCGCCGTGATTGAGAGCCGTGCGGGCAACGCAACTAACAATTTTCTTGCGACCGATCACGTCGCATTTCGGACACCCTCGGGGGCCTCACGCATCGTCAAGAACGTTGGCTGCTTCACCACGCTCGCGGGCGTGCTTTGTGGACCCAGCACCAACCTCGGGGGTATGGACTCGGACAATTCGCACGGTACTCGTATCACTGCGGCCATCGCGGGGAGCATTGAGGGCGGGCAAGATCCTGTGTTTGCGGGGACAAACACACCCGACCCAATTCGCCGTAGCGGTCCTGCCAGCGAAGCCGCGATCGCGTACTACTCAGGCGACTCATGTGCCGCGATCGCCAAGTCCATCGATCTCGCTGTGCTCGACGGTGCGCAGGTGATCAACATGTCGCTCGGGCTTGATGTCGTGCCGGGCAACTTTTGCCGTCGCACGATGGACTGCGGCGGGGTCAACGCGGCGCTTCGTAGCGCGTTGGCTGCCGGGGTCCTCGTCTTCAAGAGCTCAGGCAACTACAACAGCGCGATCAATCCGCCGTGTTCGCTCTCGTATCCCGCGTGGCGCCCTGAGGTGGTCTCGATTGTCTCCGTCGTCCCTGACCCGGCGGCTTTTGCTAGTCCCAGCATCTTCTCGATGATCCCCGAGGACACTACATCGCATGGTGGCATGTCGATCCGCTACGCGGGCGGCTTCATGGAGACCATGAGCGCCGTAGGACTCGCAGCACCCACCAACATCGCCAACGTGCCCTTCTTTGGGCCCGCGATGTATCGGCCCGACCCCACGCCCCCCTCGACCTGGAAAACTCTGGGCAATCATCGTTCGCCACTGCGGTGGCGACGGGCGGTGCGGTGATCTTTCGGCAGGCATTTCATCAAGAGATGCCATCCGTCACGGGTGCGCTCTTGATGACCAATGTGCTGTTGCAGGGCGACTGGACGCAGTACCCGATGTTTGAGACTTCGACGGGCGACATCTTGAGTCGTTTTGGGTTCGGCAATGTGCGCTGGCACTGGCCTTCGTTTGCCGATTTGACTGCGCCTTGGGCCTGGGAGACACGCAGCTTCTTTGTCGAGAGCGGCAAGACCTATGTGTGGCCTCTGACTGCGAATTTGCTGCCCACTCCCTACGGCACAAAACAGTTCAAGTGGGCCGTGACGTCACTGCCCACCAACCTAGACAACGTCGAGATGGACTACACCCTCCAGATCTATGACACCTGCCCTCTCCCCGGAGGCGGTGCGTCCGCCGAGCTGCTCTATCAGGACCTGAGCTTCGACATTCGCAAGCGGATCCAGCTGAGCGCATCCGACGTGTGCCCCCAGGGTCACGCCCACTGCCGCTGCCTCGAGATGCGCGCACAGGTGTGGACCGCGCCGACTACCGGCACGTACCTCTTTAGCGCAGCCTACTCGCACAGCGGCCCCACGGACGTACACTGATGAAATTCGCTGTGATTTTGCTTGCCTTCTTACTCATTGCACTGGCCGGCTGTGGCGACTCGGTGACCCCGCGAATCTGCGACGGCGGCTGCACCGAGGATGTCCTGGGACCACCTCCTGACCCACTCTGTCCGCTGAGGCCGCCGAGAGGCGAGACCGAATGTCATCCAGCGCAGTTGGGACGCAACTGCATCTACGATCGCAGCTGGTCGTGCGAATGCCAATGTGCGGGGACGTACTGTCGATGGGCCCAGTGCGGAAGCAGCTAGAGCGCCGACGTCGCCGGGTGCGGTCACTCGGCGGATTACCCATGGCACCAGCGATGAAATTCGCTGTGATTTTGCTTGCCTTCTTACTCATTGCACTGGCCGGCTGTGGCGACTCGGTGACTTTGGGTTGGCTGTGGCAACAACTGACCCTCGATGCCCCTTTACCTCGGCTACGTCGCCGGGTACCCGAGCGCGCTCACCCAGAGTGCCGCAAACGCCTGTCCAAAGCCCGCCACGCTGGGCCCCGAGAAGGTCAGCTGCGGCATGCCCGTGAGCCCCGCTGCACGACCCGTGTGCAGGTCGACGTTCGTGAGCTCACGCGTGCTGGAATAGGTCCCAATGAGCACGTCCGCGAACCCGTCGCCGTTGACGTCCCCTCCCCCCGCAAGCGTGCTTCCGTAGAGCAATCCGCCCCGCAATTCGACGGACGAAATCATCGCAGGGCCCATCGGTCCGCCGACAAACACGCGCACGCCGCGCAAGATTTGTGACCCGGTCGCGATGTCCGAATACCCATCGCCGTTGAAGTCCCCCGCAGCGATCGAGGTGCCAAGGTGATCCTCGCTCATCACGCCTTGGATCGTGTGATCCGCGCGGCCCGTTGGGGGCATCGCGCTGCCGAGGTACACGCTCACGGTGCCCTCGTGGTAGCGGCCGTTGAGCGTCGAGTGCCCGATGCCCACCATGACGTCGCTGTAGCCGTCTCCGTTGACGTCGCGCGCAGTGGCGACCACAGTCTGGAAGCTGTCGATCACGCGCAGTGCGACCCGCAAGACCTCCGGAGCGCTCACCCGAAGGCCCGCTTCGGCGCCCCGATAGATTTGCGCGGCGGGCACCCCGGCGGGGTCTTCGCCCCGTGGGCTCTCGAGGCCCACGATGAGATCTGAGAAGCCATCTCCGTCGACATCACCCGCGCCTGCGATCGCTGCCCCGAACCGCTCGACACCGGGCGGCGCCTCGATCACTGCAGCGGGGCTGCGCGTGCCCCCGTGAAACACGGTCACCGAGCCCGCAAACGCGCCCTCTCTCGGGACGCTGTTATGACTCCACAAGCTTACGGCGACGTCGCCGTAGCCATCGCCGTTGACGTCTCCGAGCCCCGCGACCGCGCCGCCAAACCCGCTGCGCATCGGGTCACCCGTGAGTGCGTACGAAGCGCTCGCTGCGGGCCCCATGGCGCCGCCGAGATAGACCCTTGCGCTCCCGGGCATAATCGATCCTGCCTGAGTAAATCCTGGCGCTCCGACGATGATGTCACCGAATCCGTCGCCGTTGACGTCCCCCGCGGACGCCACGGATGTGCCCAGCCCTTCGCGAGCGACTGTGCCCTCGAGGGTCCAGGTTGCGACGGTGCTGGGCCCCGCGACGTTGCCCGCATAGATGCTTACAGAGCCTGTGTTGGTCCGCCCGCCGAGCGTCGCGTAGGGCGCAGCGACGACTACCTCATCGACACCATCCCCATTGAGATCCAAGTGCGGGTTGCTGCTCGAATCGACGCCGCTTGAGCCATCGCGAACGGGCACATGAAAGAGCCACGTCGGGCTCAGCGTGCGCCCTCGCAGCGCTCCGCGCGTGGCACGCAAGCGCCAGAAGACCACGGACCTCGGGGTGAGCGCTACGCTGGGCTTCACCGAAGACCCCAACGCGTAGAGCGTCTCGATCACGCGAGTGCACGCGCGATCGCGGCAGAGTTCAACCACGGCGCCGTCGGTTTCGTCTGGCAAAATCCAGCGCAACGTGGGTCGCAACAGCGTGACATCTCCCAGCGACAGCGGGCTCACTTGGCGCGGGATCGCGTCGAGTGTGTCCTCACCCGCGTCACTCGCGTCACCCGCGTCACCCGCGTCACTCGCGGTACTCGCGTCACTGGGCTGCGCGATCTCGCTTGGCGCGTCTGGCATGCGCACATCGCCCGCGTCGTCTTGCGCGAGCGGGCTCACCCACGCGCCACATCCCGAAGCACAAAGAGCCCACACTGCCCACGCAAGGTTCAACCGATTCAAAGCACGCTCCCGAGGACTGCCGAGGGGCCTGATTGCCCACGCTGCTGCGATTGGCCCCTCACCCCTGCGATTCTCACGCAATCGTCTGGACCGCAGGCGCTGTCAGCTCCCGGCGACGTAGCCGAGAATCCGGCGACGTCGCCGGATGGGCTAGGGCATGGCGACAACGTCCGCGGCAGGGACGAAGATCGCGGCCGAATACGCAGGCAGACTCACGCTCACGCGGCTGCCCGGGCCCACGGTCACGCGGCGGGTGTTGCTCGCGTCGAGCACGTCGACGAGCTCGGTCCCGGGGGCAAACGAGACCTGCATGCCGTTGCCCTCGAACGCGGTGCGGTGCTCGCGGGCGTCTCCGCTGGTGTTGATCACGACCAAGACCGAGCGGGTGTCTTGCCTTCGCTCAAACGCGAGCATGCCGCCGTCGTCTGCGTTGGTGGGGCGGTTGCTGGTCCATTTGAGCTCGAAGTTTCCGCGGCGGAGCGGCTCGTAGGTGCGGCGGATGCGCGCCAGCCTGGCCATCCATTGAAAGGTCACGCCCGTCGTCGGAAACATCCGCGCGTGCTCGTTGGTGAGCGGCCCACCGGCGCTCGGGCGGCCGTCGAGGTCGGTGCGGTAGTCGCTCGCGCGCTCCCAGAGGACCTCGCGATTGGAGGGATCATTGGCACCATTAAAGTCTTGCTCGGTGCCGTAGTACACACAGGGGATGCCGTCTTCGGTGTAGAGAAAAGCCAGGGCGATGTGCATTTTCTTGCGCATGCGCTCGCTGTCGTTTTCGTCGCGGACGCGGCCTGGTGGGCAGCTCATCGGGTCTTCGTCGAGGATGCCCGCGAGAAATCTCGGGACGTCGTGGTTGTCGAAGAAGTTAACCAAGAGCTGCGTGGGAGGCGCGCCGGCGCCGTTCTCTTGCGCGGTGGTTCCGTAGTTCATCGCGCGCTGCGTGTAGAGCGACTCGACCTGCGACGTTGACCCTTCGCACTGAAACACATCGCGAAAGACCTGAAATTTCTGCGAGAAATAAAACACCGAGTCCATCTCGCCGGGCCGTGTGTACGAGCCCAACAAGCGGTCGTCGCCATCGAATGCTTCGCCAAACAAGAAGAACCGCTGCTTGCCTCGCGCTGCCAACCGGGTGCGCAGGCGCGTCGAGAAGTCCGTCCAAAACCCATGCTCGACGTGCTTGAGCGTGTCGATGCGAAAGCCGTCAAGATCAGTGAGCTCGACCCAGCGCGCGTAAGCCTCGACCATCGCGTCGCGCACGTCTTGTCGCTCGGTCGCTACGTCTTTCAGTCCACCCGGAAAATCCCCGAGCATCACCTGCTCGCTGGGCTGCGATCCGTCGCTGTCGTAGTTCACGATGCGACCGCGGCGGTGGTAGCCCTCGGGCTGCGCGAGGATGCACTGCCACGCAAACGCGCCGTCACACCGCGGGGCGGTCCGAAAAATATCCGGGATGTGCATAAACCGCACGGGCGCGGGTCCCGCCGGCCCCAGCGAGGTGAACGACTGGATCACCGTGCGCGTGTTGTAGTCCGGGTCGTACTCGCTCACGCGGGTGAGCGTGCTCGAAGATCCGCCTGGGTTTTGAAAGCCCGAATTGACACCGCCCCCGTAGAGATTGTCATCGGGGCGGCCGTTTTGATTGATGTCGTAATAAAACATCTGGCCCATGTGGTTGGTCACGATGTCCAAGACCACGCGGAGGTTCTTGCGGTGCGCTTCGCTCACGAGCCTTCGCAGCGTCGCGAGGTCACCGAAGTGCGGGTTGAGCTCCGATAGGTCGCTGGCCCAGTAGCCATGGTAGCCGTCGATCCCTGCGTCGGTGTCCACGTTGCGCACAATGGGCGAGATCCAGAGCGTGGTCACACCGAGCGCCTTGATGTAGTCGAGTTGTGAGATCAAGCCCTGCCAGTCGCCGCCCTGGTAGCGCGCGAGTGACTGGCGATTGACTCGCCAATCGTTGCTCGCGGTGCCGTTCGCGAAGCGGTCTACGAGCACCTGATAGATCACCTCGTCGCGCCAGTCTTCGACCTGCGAGGTCAGCCGAATGGGGGTGCCATCGGTGGGCGTCTCGACGTCACGGAGGTCAAAGCACCCCCCGGCGGCGAGCGCGCATGCGGCGCCGAGAGCAGACACAACCATGCGCATTCGGTGAGCGATCTTGCGTGCCATCACAGCACGCGAGGGTAGCAAAGGTGTCGCAGAGTGCGGCGTGAGAAGCGCGGGGGAGACTTACTTCCAGAGGGCCACAGCGCGGGCGGCGACGATGGCGCGGGCGCGACCGAAGCGGCCTGTGTCGCGGATGTCCTGCAAGAGCGGGCACTGATCGAGCCAACCAACGTCTACAAACGACAGGTCGAGCGCGGCCTCGATGGCATCGAGCGCCTCGTCTCCGCGGCCCTCAAAGCAGCAGAGTTCGGCGATGATTTGGCACCAAAACGCCCGAAACGAGATCGACGGTGAGGTCTCTTGGGTGTGCCTGAGGACAGTCATCGCGAGCTCGTTGGGGGTCCGATCCACCATGTTGCGTAGAGAGCCCAGAAAGATCATCGGGAAGCTGTCCTCGGGCAGCCCAGATGCCTCAATCTGCTCGGCGACCTTGAGCCCCACCGCGGGATCTCCTCGCCAGATCGCCATGCGTGCGGCGACCACGTACGGTGGAACGACGTTCCCGGTGATCCGTTGGCTCTCGAGGAGCGTGCGATCGGTGCCCTCCCAGTCGCCCTGCATCGCGTGAGCGCGCACGAGATTCCACCACGCGTGCTGCGTCGCGGGCTGCTGCTCGATCGCGAACCGCAGCCGACCGATGCCCTCCTCGACGTAGCCCGACTCGAGCAAGAATCTGCCCAAAAATGCACTTGATTCTGCATCTCGTGGGTCTCGCGCGAGCGCCTCCCGAAACGCAGCGACGCTCGCGCGAAGGTCGCCCTGGTGGCATCGGACGAGCCCCAGCGTCGCGTAGGTGCTGCTGAGCGATCCGTCGGCGTCGAGCGCACGCAGGGCGTGATCTTCGGCCTTGGCCATCAGCGATGGATCCTCGCCATTGGCGATCGCGACCCGCACCAAGATCGCGCCCATCAGGGCCAACACCGAGGCATCGCCGGGGCTGAGATCCAGCGCGCGCTGTGCGAGGCCTTGCGCCTCGTAGATCACGCTGGGATTGTATACTTCGCGTGCTTTTTCTCTCGCCGAATCGTACAGAGCGCGCACGGCTGGGTCTGTCGGTCCCCGGGACTGCATCGCGCCAGTCATGAGCGCGCGCATCGCGCTCTCGGCCGTTCGGTGCAGGGCGTCTTCAAGGGCAAAGAGACTGTCTCGTTGACCATCAAAGCGCTCGGTCCATTTCTGTGCGCCGGTCGCAGTCTCGATGAGCCGGAGGTTGACACGCAGACGCTCGCCGTCTGCTCGAACGCTCCCTGAGAGCACGAGGTCTGCACGATGATCGCGTGCGATTTCGCTCACAGAATCATTTGCTCCGAGCATCATCGGGGGCACCACGCGGAGCCCATGGATCCTCGCGAGGCTGTCGGCGATCGTCGCACCGAGCTCGCGGCTCATGGGTCCAAGCGCGAGGTCTCCGGCACCCAAGGACTGCACTGCGACGTTGCGCGCGAGCAACCGCTGATCGCCCCCGTCGAGGGCGAGCGTGTGAAGCCCTGGGACGCGCGCGATCGCTTGGATTTGTCGGGTCGTTCCGGCTTGTTCTGAGCCACCACGGAGGCGCTCGAGCGTGTGGAGCACATGGCTTGCGTCCGGGCGATCGACGCGCTTGGCAGACATCATCGCGTGCACGAGCTCGGCCACGCTCTCGGGGATGCTCGCGTCCAGACTGCGAAGGTCCGTTGGCGGCCGGATCAAGCGCGCCATGGCCATGGCCATCGCGCTGGGGCCGTCAAACGGCAGTCGGCGCGTGAGCATTTCGAACAGCAAAACACCTAGCGCATACACGTCTGAGCGCCCGTCAGGTGTCTCGCCGTTCACCTGCTCGGGGGCCATGTACGCGGGCGTCCCTACGATGCCGCCCATCGTGAGCGCGCGGCGCGAAGACGACGTCGTGGGGTCTTCAGGTAGAGGCTGCTCGTCTTCGGCTGCACGCGCGATGCCAAAATCCGTGATCACTACGCGCTCGTTGCCATTGAGAGGCCCTGTGGCCTTGGCTCCGGCGAGCATCACGTTGTCGGGCTTGAGGTCTCGGTGCACTACGCCGGCGCCATGCGCAGCGACGAGACCCTTCGAGATCTCTAGCGCGATCCGCAGAGATTCAGACAGCGTGAGTCGCTCGTTCTCGATCCGTGTCGCGAGCGAGACGCCCTCAATGAGCTCCATGGTCAGAAAGCGAAAGCGCCATGAGCCAAGGTCGAACGTGCGCGCTACGTTCGGGTGCGTCACGCGGCGCGCGAGCTTCACTTCTCTGCGAAATCGCTCAATCGAAGACTCCATTTCGCCGTGCGCTCCGCCGAGCGCCTTGAGCGCGACAAGCTCGTCGAGCTCGCGGTCGTGCGCGCGATAGACCGATCCCATGCCGCCTTGGCCGAGCAGCGCTTGGATCACGTACCGGTCGGCCACGAGGGTCCCAACAGCCAGGATTTCTCCGGGATTTGCGTGCGTTTCGCGAGGCTCGGACGCGAGCGTGGCGAGCGTTGGGTCAATCTCTTGGTTCACCGTGCAGGGCCGCCTTCAGGAGCATGATCATGCAACACTCGCGAGGCTCTCGTCGAAGCAACGTTGCACACCCAGCCACGCGGGAGAGGACTCACTCCGGTGTCACCTATCGATCGCTCTTGGTATTTGCGCTTTGTCTCGCCGGCCCCTGTCGCCCCCGCGACGCTCTCGCGGGCGCTCTCGGAGGCGCTGGGCATCCCAGTGACGCGCATCGATGGCCTGTGGCAGGGAGACCCGATGTCGGGCTTTTGGCGTGCGATTCAGGCGCGAATCACGCGGGCTGACGTGAGCCTCGTGATGGAGCTGGGCACCGAGAGCTCACCCGCGCCGCCCGAGGTCCTCGGCGTTGACACCCTCGTGGTGCGCGCAATTCTCTCGGGTGGCCCGCTCACCTCGCGCGATTCGCTCTGGAAAATCCTTGCCCAAGGTCTCGCTCGGCTTGGCTACGCAGACCTCACGCTCGCCACCGGCGGCAGGCACATCATCGAAGAGTACGCCCTGCTCGGACACACCGACGCTGTGCACGATCTCTGCGCGCTCTCGCTGCAGTTGCACATCGACGCGCTGCGCAGCGAAGAGTTCGCTTGGCACCTCAACGTGGACGACGTGTTTGTGACCGCGCTGGACGAAGTGCTCGACGCGATCGTGCGCCCTCAGGACCGCTTGGGGCTCTCGCTGTCTCGCGCCGGACTCCGCGAAGTGCCAGCAAAAATACAGCGATTTGCAACCATGCGCTCGCTCACACTTCGAGACAACGCCATCGAACTTCTCGCGGACAGCGACCCGCTGTTTGCGTTGAGCCAGCTCGAAGCGCTGGACCTCACAGGCAACCCCCTGCGGGCCATCAGCGCCGCGGGGCTCGCACGGCTGCCCAAGCTCAACAGGCTCGTGCTAGGGGACACTCCGTTGGCGACAGACCCCGTGGCGCTTGACTCGCTGCGCGCAGCGTTCGCGGGTCGCGGGGTACGCTTGTTTTTGGGATCGAGTGGCTGACCCTGCGCGAATAGTTTTCGCGCCGCTGGCCAACAGCGCTCACTAGGGCCTATCACTTATCTCTACGCACCCCTATGGAGCAGCTCACTCTCGACACCGACTCTGTCGTCCCAAGCACCCCAGCGCCGAGCGCTCGGCACCAATGTTGTGAGCGCTGTGCTTGCTGGGTGATCCCCACAAAACCTCCGCTCAAATGGCGCGTGGCCGAGTGGACTTTTTGGCTCTCAACGCCGGTGATTCTCTTTGTGCTCAAGGGCTTCGGAGTGATCGCCATCCCGTTCTTGTTCATGTTTGCGTTTGGGCTCGCGGGTCCGCTGCGAGAGCTCGCGGGTGAAGATCCACGCTGCCCACAGTGCAACCGGTTTATGCCCAAGCCCACGAAGCGTTAAACGAGGGGCCCGCGGCCCAATCCCGCACACCAACCCAGCGACGTCGCCGGATCGAAGCGAGTCGTGCGGTCTTCAGTGCCGCTGGCGCAAACTGACTAGGCAGTTCGCAGGGAGATGTAGCGCGAGAATCCCGCGCTGCGCTCTCTGCCCCCCCCCGGTACAACCCCAATAAACTTTAGCGGAGGCGGTAGGATTCGAACCTACGGTACGGTTGCCCGTACGACGGCTTAGCAAGCCGCTGCCATCGACCACTCGGCCACGCCTCCAGCAGGACGCCGTTATTAGCCGCTCTCTCGGCACTGCGCAAGGGTTGATTTTCGTGGCAGTGTGGATCTCGTCATGAAGGTCGAGATTGAGCGAAAGTTTCTCGTGCGCCCCGCGCTGTTGCCTCCCACCATTGGCCAGAAGGGGCATCGCTATACGCAGGGTTATCTCTCGCCGTTGCCCTCGGTGCGCGTGCGATTAGAGCACGACGTGAAGGCATGGCTGACCATCAAGGGCTCGGCCACCTCAGAGAGCCCCGGACACACCCCGGCGCTGAGTCGCAACGAGTTCGAGTACGAAATTCCCACATCGGATGCGATCGCGTTGCTCGTCATGTGCAGGTCTAAGCTCGACAAGATCCGACACGTCACGGTGCACGAAGGGCACACCTGGGAGGTCGACGAGTTCTTGGGCCCCCACCGTGGTCTGTGGCTCGCCGAGATCGAGCTCGAGTCCGAGAACGAGAAGTTCGAGCGGCCCACATGGCTCACCGACGAGGTCAGCGAAGACCCACGCTATAGCAACGGAGCGCTCGCTCGGGCGGGTCGCGCCCCAGGGGCCTCGTGGCCAGCCATCGCCCGCGCGCTCGAGCTCTTGGGCAACCACCTGAAGAACCTCGACTCAGGCAAGCGCCTCGCCGCGATCGGCCCCTTGATGGAGTCCGCGAGCCTCATCGCGGTCGCAGACGGCGTCGTCGACGACGACGAGCGCGGCGCGATCCGCAAGGTGCTTCAGCGCTTGTCCGTCGACGCGTTGAGTGACGTCGTCGCCGACGCGATGCTCGCGAGCTCGGTGGACTTGATCGAGGCAGAGGGCGTCGATCGTCGCTGTGACACGGTGTCCGACGCGCTGGTGCGCCACGATGTGGCCCGCGAAGGGGTGTTTATCGCGGTGCTCGTCGCAGAGGTTTCGACAGGAATTTCAGAGAGCGAACGTCGTGTGCTCGATCGCATGGTCCAGCGCACGGGCATGGATGGCCGCACGTACGCCGAAGCCATGACGAGCATCCGCGAGGCGCTCGGCCACTGAGCCCACCGAGCAAATCGCCGGTGGTTCTCTAAGCACAGAGTGCGATAGCCTCGCGTCCGTCGTGGTCAATCTCACTCCTTGGGCCAAGTCTCTTCGCACGCAACGCTCGGATCCACGAACCGCCGTTGCCGCATCGCTGGTGTGTGCAGGGTTTGTCCTCGCGCTCACCCCCGTGGCGCGCGCCCAGGGGCAGCCCACGGCGCCGCAGCAGGGATACCAGCTGCCTGGACCCGAGAGCACAGTCACTGCCAATTCACGCGCGGTGGTGCCCGCTGGCGCTCCTCCTCCGGCTGCCGTGGGAGCCCCTGAGACCACCGTCCCGGTGGCGCCGCTGAGCGCGATGGACCCCGGCGTAGAGCCCCCAGGGCAGCTAGCCGCATCGACCCCTGGGACCGCCCCTGGGACCGCAGCGACTCCGACGGAGCCAGCAGCCGCCACGCCAGAGCTCCCGCGCGCTGCGGGGCTCGCGTCGCGCCCTGTGCGGTGGATGGATGGGTTCTCGTTTGGGAGCTATGGCCGGGTCGTGATCTCGACCGATTTGCGGGGACACAGCGGACGCCCTGCGAACATCGTCGCGTGGGGAACCCGCATCGACGACCAGACCTACGC
This sequence comes from Deltaproteobacteria bacterium, assembly GCA_030694465.1. Lineage (GTDB taxonomy): Bacteria > Myxococcota_A > Polyangia > Polyangiales > JAUXYJ01. The sequence continues at coordinate 54,306 of JAUXYJ010000069.1, forward strand.
GGAGCTTGAGGTCCACCGCGACGATGACTTTGGCGAGACCCGAACCCGCGTCGTCACAACGCTCGCGGTTCAAGGGCCACTGTTTCACACGTCGGGTAGCTTCGAAGCGTCGATCGCTGTGCGCAATTTGTACATCGAAGCGCGCGACGTGTTGACCCCTGGGCTCGCGCTCTGGGTGGGCTCGCGGATGTATCGCGGCGATGATATTTACCTGCTCAATTGGTGGCCGTTAGACAATCTCAACACGGTGGGCGCGGGCGCTCGGTATGACCTCGGGCAGTTCGTCACGCTCGCTCTTCAGGTCGGCACCAACAGGCTCGACAGCAACTATCAGATCCAATCGATTCGCGTGACACCTCGCGACGGTGTGGGCGCGACGCAGGCGTTGCTCTTGGATCGGCCGAGGTTTCTCTCGAGCGCGAAGGCTACGTTCTGGCTCAACGGCCGCGCCGCGACGCGCGGTCTGAAGTTTGTGCTCTACGGCGAAGGTCACGTGTTGCCCGATGGTGTGCGACAGAGCGCTGAGACCGGAGCCCGCGAGTATCTGCCCAGCGACGGAGGCTACGTGTTGGGCGCGCAGGTGGGCGCGTACACAGGCGTGCGTGATACATTTATCAATGTATTTGCACGGTTTGCGCAGGGTCTCGCTGCATACGGAGACCTCTCGGTTCCGCACACGATCGCGTCGTCGCAGACCGCGCAGCGTGCACAAGACGCACGTGTCGCGATGTCTGCGAACTACGAGCACGCATGGTTTGGCGTGCTCGCGGGTGGATATCTCCGTTATTTTCGCGACGCGGACGCTGCCCTTTACGGCCGAAATGACCTGTGGGAGGGCACGCTCGTCGTGCGCCCCACGGTGTGGTTTGGCCAGCGCGCCGGGCTCAGCGTCGAGGCGAGCTATCAGGGCCAAGCCTTCAACATGCTCGACATGGAGACTGGCCGCGCACGCACTGCGAGCCAGTGGCGCTTTGGGGTCATGCCCTTTGTGACGCCCGCAGGACGGGGTAACTACACGCGACCTCATTTGCGTGCGATTTATGCGGCGACGCTGCGCGACGAGGGCGCGCTTCGGTTGTTTGCACCCGACGATCCGTTCGGTCGCTTTCGGGTCGAGCACTACCTCGCGCTCTCGTGTGAGTGGTGGTTTAACTCGAGCTATCTGTGACCCTCTTGCCCCGTGCCACACAGGCACAATGTGGCGCACAGGACACAGCCCCGAGGTTCTTGGCAGCGGTGCAAGTGTGAGGACTCGCAGCATCGCAGCGCATTTTCCCTGCCATCGGCCCAATAGGTTGACGATGGCACGACAATTGGAAACCATGCCCCTCTAGGCATGAATACACTCTCGACCACAGTCGCTCTCTTCGCCCTCTCTGTCGTCCCTCAGGTGGCGTTTGCGCAGGCTGCTCCTCAGCCAGTTCCGCCTCCTCCTGGCGCGACGCTACAGGTGACCGCGAACGCGCCCCCCCCGCCGTGCTCACCCGCGGCCGACGCGCTGTACACCGAGGCGATGCGGCAGATGTCGACCGGGAGCGATGCTTCGGCGGCGACGCTCTTTGGCCGAGTGCTCGAGATGTGCCCAACGCACCCTACTGCGGCAGAGATGCAGCGCAATGCTGCGATGCACGCGCAGCCCGCGACGCCTGCGGTCACTGGAACGACAACGCAGACAGAGCCCCTCGTGGTGCAAGGCGGCAGCGCTGGAGTTCTGGGGTCGCCGAACTACGTAGTGTCCGATCAGGGAGGGCTGCCTGTGACCCTCGCGATCCCGCAGTACAATTTGGTCTACGGGCCAGACCCGGTGACAGGCGGGGCCCGCGCGCAGCTGGTGGTTGGCCAGCTCTTTGCGGGGATGGCCTTGGGCGGTTTGATTCCGGCGATGGCCAACGTAGGCCGAGCCGAGGTCATCGCGGGCGGCCTGCTGCTGGGCGGCGCGGTGGGTGTCGCAGGCTCGCTCCTCGCCTCGATGAACGGCGTCACCGCGGGCCAAGCGCTCGTGGTGAACCTCGGCTCGACGACGGGCTTTGGCGTCGGCGCAGGGATCGCGGCGCTCGCAGGCGGAGTGTCCGGAGGTATTTCGTCAGGCGCGCTCTTTGGCTTGATGGGGGCCGGCATCGCGCTGGGCACAGCAGGGGGCGCGGTCGCCGCGATGTACCGCCCGCTCTCTGGCAAGGTCGCGATGGTGAGCACTGGCATCGGCTGGGGCGCCATGGTGGGGACGCACATTTTCATCGCGACGCTCAACACCTCCTCTGCGGTCACGTCTGCGCCGCTCGGCGGGCTGCTCCTCGGGGGCATGGCCGTCGGAGGTGTGACCACCACGCTCCTCGCGGGGCGCACAGACATCAGCGCCGACCGCATGGGCTGGATTAACCTCTCGATGGCGGGCGGCTGGTTGGTCTTTGGCCTGAGCTCAGCGCTCTTTGGCTCATCGCTCCCCGCCGGAGGGCTCGTGACGGCGTACAGCGTGGGATCGATCCTTGGCGCGGTCGCCGGAGGCGTGTTTGGCGTGCTTATTACCCGACGCGTCGACGATTTCTGGGTCGCCGCGCACGACGCGCAACAGAACAGCGTCACCGTCCAGCGCAGCGCGCGACTGCACCGAACGCCGAGCCCGATCAACGTCAATTTCGTCCCCGGCGGACCCAACGGGGCTCCCGTCGGCGCGTCGCTCATGGGCACGTTCTAGAGCGCCCGGCGACGTAGCCGGAAACCCGGCGACGTAGCCGTATCACCCAGCCGGTTGAACTGCGGCGGGTTGGACCCTACGCTCTTGGGTCACAATGAGAAGCTGGCTCGCGCACACGCACTGGTCTCTGGTCGCCCTCGCCGTGTGGCTGTTCTTTGCGGCGCTGACCGCCCTCGGGCTCGTCAGCGGGACCGTGATGGAGCGCTCAGCCATCGCGAAAGGACGCAAGGTGTACGACCTCGCGCTCGGCGCGGGTCAGCGCCGTCACGAGGCGCTCGGCACCGCCCTGTCCATGGTGGTCATCCCGGGCTTGGTGGCGCTGTGTGTGTGCACTGGCGCGCTGTCGTTTGCCACGGGGGCAGCCGCGCAGGTGCTGTCGTTCGTGGTGCCCTGGTTTGGGTTTCAGTTTTATTACTACTGGTTGCACCGCGCGATGCATCACAAGCGCTTGCTCTGGATGCACAAGTGGCATCACCGCTCGTGGGTCACTTCGCCGTGGACAGGGCTGTCGATGCACCCAGTAGAAGCCGTCGGTTGGGCCGTGGGCTTACTCTGGCCAGCGCTGCTGCTGTCGCGTTTTGGTTTACTGGGGCTCGAGGGCTGGATGGCCTTCTTTGTCATCCAGTGGACGGGCAATATTGCCGGGCACGCGAACGCTGAGATTTTTCCGATGAGAGTGACCCGGTGGGTGTCGATCCTGAGCAGCAACGCGATCTCGTATCACTCGCTGCATCACGCGCGTTATGCCAAGCATTATGGCTTCGCGACCGCCACCATGGACTGGCTCTTCGGTACCGAATGGGCGGACTGGCAGGCGGTCCACCTGCGTGTGATGGACGGTCGACCGATGACCTCGCTCAAAGAGCGTGCGACGACCGAGGACGACGGCGCGGCGACGAATGGGTGACAAAAGCTGGCCATCTCCGCGGCAAATCGGCTTGTTAGATGCGAACCAGTCTCAAGCCTCGTACAGTGACGGACCATGAATCGCTTGTCGCTTGCGCTTGTCACTCTCACGCTCGCTGGCTGTTCGGACCGACTGGTTCGATGGAACTTCGACAGCGGGACCCTGCGGCCCGATGCCGACGCAGGTACGGGACCTGCGGACGACGCCAACGCGGCCGCGGATGGCGCAGCGATGGATGTCATCGCGCCGCGCGATGTGCCTCCCGTCGACCGCGACGTGGTGCCACTTGAGCCCGACGCGGCGTGCCTGTCGGCAGAGAGCGTGGGCGTAGTCGAGCGGCAGCCCGTGGACATCATCTGGGTCGTGGACAACTCGACGAGCATGGAGCCTTCGATCCGTGAGGTGACCAACGGCCTGAACGATTTTGCCCGCCGCGTTGGGACCCGTGGGTTGGACTATCGCGTGGTGATGTTGTCGCTTCGGTCCGCGACGAATCCCGTGCGTTTGCCCGCGGGAAATCGCTACGGTGTCTGTATCCCGCAGCCGCTCGCTGGCAACGCGAGCTGTGGCAACGGGCCAAGGTTTTTTCACTCGTCCATCGACATTCGGAGCACACAGCCGTTGGAGCAGCTGTTGGGAAGCCTCGCGCAGACCGCGGGATATCAAACAGGGCAAGAGCGCGGGGGTGAGCCCTGGCGTGACTTTTTGCGACCCGGCGCGACCAAGAGCATCGTGGTCGTGACCGACGACGAGTCGCGGATGCCCTCGAACGAGTTCGAGCACTTTGCGGGTGGGACAAACCCCCGCTCGGGCTCGTTTACGCTGCCGCCTGGGTTGCTCGAGCCCATGTGGGCGGGGCTCTTTACGGGCTACACGTTTAACGCGCTCTACGGGTGGGACTCCGAGACCAACCCTGCCACCCGTTGCATGTACCCCGGCGGAACCATGCCCCCCTCGTCGGGCCCGACCTACACCACGTTGGTCTCACGCACGATGGGCGCGCGGGCCAAAATCTGTGAGGGCGCGAGCGCGTGGTCGCCCTTCTTTGACCGCATCGCCACTGCGGTCGAACGCACGTCTCGGCTCGCGTGTGACCTCGCCATCCCAGCGGTCCCCGATGGGATGGTCTTAGACCCCTCGCGCATCAACGTGGCCATCCGCAACACCGCGAGCACCAACTATCCCCGCAAGGTCGCCGATGCCTCTGCGTGCGGAGCGACAGGCGGCTGGTACTACGACAACGAGCGAACGCCCCGGCGGATCTTCTTGTGCCCCACGAGCTGCTCGCAGGCCCAGGCGGCGATCCAAGCGGGCATGATGACCTCGATCCGCGTGCTGTTTGGCTGCCAGACCATCCCGGGTTGACCCGGATCCCCATTGCGCAGGTTTTGCCGCACAAAATGGTGATTTCTTCGGGCGCTTCCAGTTGCGAACGGGGACGCAGTGCGACCACCCTCCACGCATGACAAGTGTGACATCCACGACGAAGGTCGCGATCAACGGTTTTGGGCGCATCGGGCGCTTGGTCATCAGCGCGATGGTCGAGAAGGGTGTGTTCGGCACAGACCTTCAGGTGGTCGCTGTGGTCGACGTGACCACCGACGCGGACTACTTCGCCTACCAGCTCAAGCATGACTCGGTACACGGGAAGTTTCGCGGACAAATCAGCACAGAGAAGAGCTCAGACAAGGCGACCGGCAACGACGTGCTCGTAGTCAACGGTCAGCGTATTCGCTGCCTCATGGTGGCCAAGGATCTCTCGCTGCTGCCGTGGCGCGAGCTGGGCGTAGACGTCGTGATCGAAGCGTCGGGCTGGTTTACCGAGGCAGACACCGCACGTGGACATCTTGCGGCGGGCGCAAAGAAAGTGCTGATCACGGCGCCTGGCAAGGGCGTCGATGTCAAGACCATCGTGATGGGGGTCAACGACCACGAATACCACCCCGCCAAGCATCACATCGTGAGCAACGCCTCGTGCACGACCAACTGTCTTGCGCCCGTGGTGCACACTCTTTTGCAAGAAGGCATCGGGATTGAGTCGGGTCTGATGACCACGATCCATGCGTATACGGCCACGCAGAAGACCGTCGATGGGCCCTCGAAGAAAGACTGGCGCGGTGGGCGCGCCGCGGCGATTAACATTATCCCGTCGAGCACGGGCGCAGCCAAAGCCGTGGGCGAAGTGCTCCCACAGACGAAGGGAAAGCTCACCGGGATGAGCTTTCGCGTCCCGGTCGCGAACGTCTCAGTGGTCGACCTGACCTTTCGCACCGAACGCGATACGTCCATCGAAGAGATCGACGCAGCCCTTCGAAAATCCTCACAGAGTTATCTCAAGGGCATCCTCGGCGTCAGCGACGAGGACCTGGTCTCGACGGACTTTGTGCACGACGATCGCTCGTCGATCTACGACGCCAAGGCCACGCTTGAGAACAACCTCAAGGGCGAGAAGCGGTTCTTCAAGGTGGTCTCTTGGTACGACAACGAGTGGGGCTACTCGATGCGGGTCGTCGACCTCGCGCTCTTGATGCACAAGCTCGGAGTCTCAGCAGGCGATTCGCTCACGTTGCGTGGGCTCGAGGACGCAGAGCTCAAGGGCAAGCGCGTGTTCATTCGCGTGGATTTTAACGTACCGATGGAGGGGAGCACGATCACGGACGACTTTCGGATTACGTCGGCCGCGCCCACCGTGCGCAAGGCCATTGCGGCGGGCGCGAGGGTCGTGCTGGCGTCGCATTTGGGTCGGCCCAAAGAGAAGGGCTACGAGGCTGAGTTCTCGCTGGCTCCGTGCGCGCTCCGTTTGAGCGAGGTCTTGGGCCAGCCCGTCACGTTTGTCAGAGACTGCATCGGCGAAGAGGCCCAGAAGACCGTCGCTGCGATGAAGAACGGCGACGTCGTGCTGCTCGAGAATCTCAGGTTTTACCCAGGCGAAGCGACCAACGACGAGGGCTTCTCACGTGAGCTCGCCAAGCTCGCCGATGTGTACGTCAACGACGCGTTTGGGACCTCGCACCGCGACGCAGCCTCGATGACTGGTGTGCCGCGCGTGTTGGGCTCAGGGCTCGCCGGCGACCTGGTCAAGCGCGAGGTCGAGGTGATCCATCGCGCGCTGAAGAGCCCTGCGCGGCCTTTTGTGGCTGTTTTGGGCGGCGCCAAGGTGAGCGACAAGGTGTTTGTCGTAAAGAATTTGCTCGACCTTGTCGACGAGATCTTGGTCGGCGGCGCGATGGCGTACACGTTTATGAAAGCCGCGGGTCTCGAGGTCGGGAGCTCGCGCGTAGAGACCGTCGTGGTCGACAAAAAGGGCGGAGAAAAGCAAGTGCTGGACATGGCGCGAGAGATTCTTTCGCTGGCCAAATCCAAGGGAAAGTCCATTGTGCTTCCGATCGATCACCTGGTCGTTCAGAAGGTCGAAGCGGGCGCGGCGACGCGTGTGGTGCAGACCCTCGAGGCCGGCTGGATGGGCGTAGACATCGGGCCCGAGACCCGCGCGCTCTTTGCGCAAAAGATCACCGCGGCCAAGACCGCGCTCTGGAACGGTCCCATGGGCATCTTCGAAATGCCTGGATTTGAGCAGGGAACCCGCGCGGTCGCCCAGGCCTTCGCCGACTGCACACGCGACGGCGGGCTCACCATCGTCGGCGGCGGCGACAGCGCCGCGGCGGTGCGCGCGCTCGGATTCGCCGATCAGGTCTCGCACGTGTCCACCGGAGGGGGTGCGTCGCTCGAGATGTTCGAGGGCAAGTTTTTGCCTGGGATTGCCGCGCTCGATGTGAAGTGATGCGCGTGCGCTGGGCCGCGTGATTTACACTCCCGCGCCTGATGCCTTCGCTGTCCTCTTCGATCGCAACGCTCCGCGCGAGCGTGTTCGCCGAGCTGCAACCGCTGTTGGACGCGCGCGCCGCACAAGGGCTCTCCATCGCGCCGCTGCACATCGGGGACACGCACCTGGCGCCACCGACCGCCGCGCGATTTGCACACGAAGCGCAGACCGAGTCCGACGGCAGCCTGCACCGGTATGGCAACATCGCGGGCGAGCCCTCGCTCCGGCGCGCCCTCGCCCACTACAACGCCCAGCAAGGCCGCGGCGAGTATCATCCGGACACAGAGCTGCTCGTGAGCGCCGGGGCCACGCATGGGCTCTTCTGTGCAGCGCGCGCGGTGCTCTCGCCCGGCGACGAGGTGTTGGTGTTGTCACCCTACTGGCCGCTCAGCGTCGGGGTCTTGACCAGCGCAAACGCTGTACCGGTCGAGGTCGCGCTTACGCAGGCGCTCTATGCAGACCGCGCCATGGATCTCTCGGCGGTGCTTGCGCAGCATCGGACCTCACGCACGCGCGCTCTGTACGTCACGTCACCCAACAACCCGGATGGCTACTGCTACACCGCGGCGCAGCGGCGAGCGCTCGCGGACTTCGCGATCGCGCATGATCTCTGGGTTTTGTCAGACGAAGTGTACGCGGACTACAGCTACACAGGGGCACACGGCTCGCTCGCGGACGAGGCGCAAATGCGTGAGCGCACGCTGCGGGTGTTCTCGTTTTCAAAGAGCCACGCGCTCGCGGGGGCGCGGGTCGGCGCCGTGTTGGGACCCCGCGACGCGATCGCCGCGGCGCGCAGGGTGAGCACGCATACGGTGTACAATGTCCCTGTGATTTCGCAGCGCGTTTGTGCGAATGCGCTTACCGAGGGGTCACTCTGGGTTGCCCACGCGCGGGCCCAATATCTCGAAGCGTGCGCGATCGCGGTCGAGGCCATGAGCAACACCGAGATTGACTTTTTTGTCCCAGATGGAGGCGCCTATCTCTTTCTCGATTGCACGCGCGTGCTCAGAGGCCGATCTCTTCGTGCGCTCCTCTCGCGCGCGATTGAGCGCGGTGTATTGCTCGCGCCCGGCGCTGCTTTCGGTGAGGGATTCGAGCGACACGCGCGGCTGTGCTTCACGTCGGTGGACCCTGCCGCCCTACGCAGCGCGCTCGGCTCTTTGCGTGAAGCCATCGCGCACCTATCGTCTACGCCATGAGCCCACGCGCGTTTGACACGGTGGCGTACAACGCCAAGCGATACACGGTCCCGGTCTATGACCTCGCCGAGGGATGTCTTCGGCTCGAACCACGCGATCACGCTGCAAAATCGCTGGTCGATTCGCTCGACCCCGGACACCCATTGATCCAAGATCTCAACAAGCCCTTTGACATCGCGCGGTTTCTCACGCCCCGCGCGCCCATCCGTTGCGGCGCGTTGGACTCGCACGCGCGGGCGCTGTTTGTGGCGCGGAGCGACGCGCGCAATGTGCTGGATCTGCCGATTAAGTTTCCGGGCTCGGACGTGCGCTTGCCGATGGAGTACGCGCAGTTTGCGCCCGCCATCCAGCGCGCCGTGGACGTCGAATGGGCGCTCAATTCGCAGTGTTTTGACGAGTACTATGCGTACCTCACCGTCCGGCGTGAGCGTGTGCCGGCGGGTGGCCAAGGGCACTATGCACCCTGCCACGTCGACGGGTTTCAGGGCGCGCGATGGACGCCCACGGTGCGCGCTAACCACACGTACACGGTGACCAACGCGCTGCCGACGATGTACTTTGTGCAGCCCTTTGATCTGACCGCGCTTGACCTCTCAAAGCACGACGTCTTTTGGGAAATGAACCGCCAAGTCGCGGCCACCCATGCCGAGTTCGGCGTGACCGATTACGGGGATTTCGAGCTGATGCTCATGGACGCGTACTGTGTGCACATTGCCGTCGATGCGCCGGTCGAGACCGAGCGCGTGTGGCTGCGGTTGTCTTTCGAGGTCCGCGTGTTTGACCGCCTGGGCAACGGGCATAACCCGTTCTTTGCGTACGACTGGCCCATGGTCCCGCGAGACATTGAGCAGCTCGCTCTCGAGCCCTTTGATCCATCGAGCGAGGCGTCACTGCGGATCTTTCCGTGGCAGGCGCTTGACGGTTCGCGCAACCCGCCGGGGGTCTATACCAAGCCCAACCTTCGCCCCGGCTGGCGCACCTGAGCGTACAACGCGCTACCGTTCGTCGTGCTCCAAGGACTTTTGAATGGGATTTGCCAGCGCAAAACGCCATACTGTCCGGATGAAATGGACCCGAGCCAGCGTCGCCTGCTTCGCGCTCTCCCTCGTAGCAGCCTGTAGCGCGCCGCCAGTGATCGACGACGGCGGCAGCGGCGGAGACGCGAACGCGGGTCTCGATGGCGCGCTCAACACCATGGACAGCGGACTTGGTGATGGTACCAATGGCGGCTCAGAAGGCGGCTCAGAAAGCGGAGCTGGCGCCGACGGGAGCAACCCCGGTGTAGACGGCGCGACAGGCCCGCTTGATGGCACAGCAGGGCCCGACGGAGGCACTGGAGCGTGTCGGCCCGTCGCGTGTGGAGGCCGCCTTCTGGAGTGCGGCGATTGCGTCGACAACGATGGCGACGGGCGCATCGACGAGCGCGATCCCGAGTGCCTCGGGCCGTGTGACAACACCGAAGGGCCGGTGTTGCTCGCGGGTGTGGGCGGCGAAGCGGGCGGGCCGTGCCGAAGTGATTGCTACTTTGACTTTGGCAACGGATCGGGCAACGACGACTGCGAGTGGGACCACCGGTGTGACCCGCTCGCAGTGGCGCCCAACTATCCGCCCGAGGGGATGTCGTGCGCATACGAGTCGAGCCGTGTTGGGAGCCGCACGTGCCCTGCGACGCAATCGACGCAATGCCTGAATTTTTGCCAGCCGATTACTCCCAACGGGTGTGACTGTTTTGGGTGCTGTACCTTTCCGCAGATCGCCGGTCGCCCCGCGGCGATGGGTGGCGAGTGGGTGTGGTTGGGCTCGCGCAACGCCGCGGGCGCAGGCTCGTGCACACTCGCGGATGTGCGTGACACTTCGCGGTGCTTGAGCTGCACGCCCGTGCGTCAGTGCCTCAATGAGTGCGGTCCCTGCGAAGTGTGTGTGGGGCGCCCGATGCCTCCGCCCGAGTGTTTTCCGCCTCCGCCTGTGGGCGACGGCGGGACGAGCGGCGGCGACGGCGCTGTCCGAGACAGCAGCGTGCCCACCTCCGAAGGCGGCGTCCCGGCCACACAGTGCCCCGCAGGCATCCAGCCATGCGGCCTCCCAGGGCAGAGCAATTGCCCGGCTAATTTTTACTGCACCACGGGCTGCTGCATCCCGATCCCCGGCTGATTTGCAGGGATTCTCAAAGTGCAGACTCAGTCAGCGCAGACAAGATTGAGCCGCACATGCGCCGTGGGAGGGTCGTTACGGGCTCCCTCACCGATGATCGCGCGGCAGCCAAACGTCGTGCGATAGCCGCTGCAGCGCCCTACCGCGCGGCGCAGCGCGGGGCGCGGTACACAGCCTCGCGTACCGCGCGGGCACCGCACCTCGGGGACCACGACGCGAGCGCCGGTCGCGAGGCACCTTCCCTCGCAATCGCCTGCATCTTCGCAGAGATTTCCTTCGTCTTCGGTGCGACAGAGGCAGCCCTCTCGTTGCGCCATCCCGTGACGTCCCCACTGCCCACGGCACGCTGTACACGCCGCCATCGCGCGCTCGCGTGCGGGATCTCGGATGAGTGCCGAAGCACTCGCCCTCCGCGTTGAGCCGTCTCGCAAACGGATCGTCAAATCGGCAGCCAATTCGCTCGCAAAGTTCGCGACAGGGACCCAATAGGTCGCGCGCTCTCCGTGGCGCAGAGGCATCGGGGCGTACTCGAGGGTCAGCCGAAGGCGCTCTGCGTCGCGGACCTCAAGGCGATCGGCGCTGGGCTCTTCGAGACCACAGTTGGCAATCTCAAACACCAGGGCCCCAGGCACAGTCACTTCGTCGCCTCCCGACACGATGTCTTCGCTCGGCAAGAAGCGCACCTCGGTGTCTTGTCTCTGCCGGCAATCCATCGGCTGAATCTGTCGATCTCGAGTCCATCCATGGCGCGGACCGTGGATCCAATCGAGGGTCCGAGGGCGGGCGTCCTGGGCCGATGCGTCCTGGGCCGAGGCCAACGATGGATAGAACACGCTGCAAATACACAGACTGATTGCGACTGAGAAGAGCCAGCGAGCGCACGATCGGGCAGAGAATGTCACCACGCGGAGGCAGACACCACTGAATCGCGATGGTTCTCGCAGTAGTGTGTAGGGTGCGTGGTGTTGAGGAGTGCGTGCACCTTATGCGACCCTGTATGGGATGAATGCAGTTACACAGTCGCGGTCTCGTGGACTCAGTGTGACACTTCTCGCGGGGTTCTTTGCGTGTGCGCCCTCTGGCGCCAATCCGCAGAGTTGTGGCGGCGTAGAGGGCAACGCGGGGATCGTGACCTATGGGTACAATGTGCCACGCGACTCTCCCTTGCAGCGTGGGGACCGTGCACTCGCAGTGGGCACAACGGGCTTGATCGAGATGACTGGAATCACTCGGACTGGCTTCAGTACAACTTCTCTCAACCAAGCGATTTTGCAGACGAACGCGCGAGAGGTCACAACCCGCTGCCTCCTTAGTGCCTCGTCAATTGGGGGTATGCCCGAACCAGCCAGCGCGTGTACGAGCCACGAACTAGTTGGCACGATCGAAACACTCTCATTCACGGCAGTCGCGAGCGGCGAGACAGTGCTGATCTCGCGCTCGCCTACCGGGGTTGAGCTCGATCGCATTGCCGCCATCGTCGCAGAGCCGGACGAGTTGGTTCTGTTTCAGTTCGCCCCCCACCGATGGCATCGTTGGGGCGACGTGGTGATCGAGCCGAACCGTTCGATCAGCGTTTTTGCTAGACAAAGCAACGGACGCATCGTGATGACAGGCGAGGACATTCAGGTTCGAATTGCAGAGGTGACGGACATCGAACTTCAGCGTCACCCGACCAGCTCCCTTCTCTCCGAGCTGCTAGTGCGGTCGGGCGACCCCATCCATTTTGCCGTTCGACATCGTGGGGCCAGGACGATTTTGAAGCTCAAACGCGGGACGCTGGAGGCGATGTTTACGGTGGTTTCCCCAACGTGAAGCTTGCGTCTTCTGACGAAGCAATTCGCTAACGTTGATACAAACGTTGAATTGGTTGCAACGCCGCCACGAGCCTCACTCACCGTAGCAGCAGCAGCGCCGCTGCGGTCGAGAGCGCAGTGACCGGGACGCCCACGCGCGCGTAGCCCCAGAAGCCAATGGGCTCTTGGGATTGCTCGAGGACGATCACGTTTGCCACGCTCCCGAGCACCGTAAGGTTGCCTGCGAGCGTCGAGACCACGGCCGTCCCCGTCCAGACCAGCGCGGGATCTGGCAACGACCGGATCCACGGTTCGAGCAGCAAAATCAGCGGAACATTCGACACGATCTGCGAGCCCACCATCAGCACTCCCACGAGCCATGAGCGCCCATGACCTGCTGCTGCGACTGCCGCGAGCGGCGCGAGACCGAGCGACACCAGGCCCGTCTTGCGCAGGGCAGCCACCACCACAAAGAGCGCTGCGAAGAAGACCAAGACGCCCCAGTCCACGCGCTTGAGCAGCGAATCCGCACGCTCTTTGGCGAGGGCCAAGACCAGCGAGCCGCCGACGAGGGCGCTCCACGCGAGGCTCGCGCCCGCTTCTCCGAGGCCGCTGGCAACCAGCATCATCCCAAACAACAGCCCGATCGTGTTGGGCTCGACTGCCCGCAGCGCCTCGTCCGGCGTGAGCCCCAGGGGGCCCGCAAACGCCCCTAAGACCACCCATGGTGCACGCCCCAAGGAGAGCGAACGTGGGCCTGCCCACTGGGAGCCAGCGCAGCCGGCGGGACGAGATCCCGAGGTAGGTCAGCGCAAACGCTGCGAGGATCGCCCAGCGCATGGTCAGCGCGCTCGCTCGCGCGTAAGCGCCAAGGTCGCGACATTTCCCCAGTTACTTCGGTAAGCTTGGCGAGTTCGAAGCACCGACCATGAGCGCACTCCAAGACGACAACTTGATCAAGGGGCAATCGTTTCGCACGTTTCTCGCTGCGTACACGAAGCTCAAGGGCGTCGGGACGAGCGACGCATTGCTGCCCCATGTGCCACCTCAGCTCGCAGAGGCGATTCGCTACGGGACGCTGCTCGCTTCGACTTGGCACCCGATCGCTTGGTATCGCGCGTTGCACCAAGCGGTCGAGAATGTGCACGGGGTCAATCACGATTTCGCTAGGCAAATCGGCCGTGAAGCCACCATGCAGGACATGCGCGGGGTCTACTCGTTTATCCTTCGGATCGTCTCGCCAGCGCGTGTGATCACCAACATGGACTGGATCCTCGGGCTCTACATCAAGCAGTTTCATGTCACACAGCTTGTGCGCGAGCCCACACACGTTGAGTGCCGATTGGTGCTCCCCGGCAGCTCTGAGCTCATGTGGCATGAGCTGCACGCCGGAAGCGACGTGATGCTCAACGCCACGGGCGCCAAAGAGCTCAAGAGCGTGCTCGTCCTTGAGAACTCTAACACCGCGCGTTGGCAAGCCTCGTGGCGCACCTGAGCGACAGCGGCTTGCCGACCTCCCAGAGAGAGAACCTATGACCCCCTTCGTCTCCCGTCCTGTCGTGATGTTGGTCGCCGCTGCCGTGCTGGTCGGCTGTGGAGCGCCCCTCGAGGGCCCCGCGGATGTCTCAACCGACCGCGTTTTGGCTCGCGAAAGCGCTGTGACTTCGGATGCCACAACGGCGACCGATGCGCTGGATACCGACGGCGATCCTGAGCCCGATTGGGACGGATCCGTGCCCGAAGACGCCGCAGAGCCGCTGGACGCGACCGCCGCAACCGACGCTGCCGCCATGGACTCTGGCGCCGTGGCGATGGACGCGCGCGCGGACGTCACGCCACCCCGGGACGCGAGCACCGCGCGGCCTGTCACTCGCACAGTGAACTACCGCATGGCCACGTACACCATGCGCAACAACTGGGTGCACGATTGCTCGCGCGGCTATGGGTTTACTGCGCGTGGAGCCGAGCATATTCCCAATGATTGTGATCGCGCCTACCGCCCCGATGGCACGCTCCGAGGCACGGCGACCTTCACCTTCGACGCGCTGATCCCGGGCAGCTACGACGTGATCGTCGCGGGACGTCACACGGTCAACCGTGACCCAGCGGGCGCACACTTTGTTGTCAACGGAGAGCGCTTCATGGTCAACCAGCGCGTCGGAGATGGCATCGTCCCGACGACACTCGCGCGCCGCACCCTGATGGGCACGGTGCGTGTCGTACTTGACAGCAGCGCAGGCGGCGGGAGCGACAGCATCCAGTACGTCACGCTGCGACCGGCACCTTAGCGCCCAGCAAAGAGAAACACTCGCATGGTCATGGGACATCTTTGGACTGTGCGTCCGCTGGTAGATCAGCGAATGCGCCCTGCGTCACCGAGTCCATCACTCCCCGTACACATCACGCTCACAGATCCCCGCCGTGGCGCGGTCCCGCTGAGCGCGCGATTGCACCTTGGGCGCGGCAAGGGTGGCACGCTCGTCGTGCTCGTCCACGGGCTCGGGGGCAGCGTCTCGAGTCACTACGTTGTGCAGGCATCTGCGGCGCTCTCTGCGGCTCAAATTCCACACATTCGGCTCAACCTGCGGGGCGCAGATCGGACCGGATTCGACTTCTATCACGCGGGGCAAATTGACGACCTCGCGGCGCTCTGTGCGAGCCCTGAGCTGGCGGACTACGACGAGATCGTGCTCTGGGGGACCTCGCTCGGAGGTCACGTCAGCCTGCGATTTGCCGCGCTAACGCCGCCCTCTCGGCTGCGCGCCGTGGTCGCTGTCTGCCCTCCGTTGGATCTCTTGCGTGGGTCTCATGCGTTGGATCGATGGCACCGCAGACCGTATCTTCGGCACGTCTTGCGTGGACTCAAAGAGATCTACGCCGAGGTCGCTGCGCGCAGCGATGATGTGCCCTTGAAGTTCGTCGAGGCTGCAAAAATTCAGTCCATTCGCGCATGGGACGAGCGCATCGTCGCGCCGTGGCACGGGTTTGACAGCGCCGATCACTACTACGGCGACGTCGCCGTCGGGCCGCTCTTGCCCTCGCTCAAGGTCCAGACGTTGGTGGTCACCGGCCAAGACGACCCGATGATCCCGGTCGAGCTCGTGCGCCCCATGTTGTCTCGCGCTTCGTCCGCCGTCGAAGCTCGCATCGTCCGCGGCGGGCATGTGGGATTTGCGCGCGATCTGTCCCTCGGGCAGCCCGGTCCACGTGGGATTGACCAGCAAATTATCTCTTGGATCAAGAAGCACTCGTCGCTGAGGCCGCAGCGCGAAGCGACAGTGTAATGTGCTCGCCATGACGACAGCGACGGCTCGGTTGGATGCGATTGGCTTGGTGGTCTCGGACATGCGCAAGACCCTGAATTTTTATCGGTTGCTGGGGCTCACCCTGCCCGAAGACCCAGGCACTGAAGACCACGTGGAGGCGACACTCGAGGGCGGGCTGCGTGTGATGTTTGACACCGAGGTGCTCATCAAGAGCTTGATGCCCACGTGGACTCCTGCGCAGGGCGGACATCGGTTGGGTCTCGCGTTTCACTGTGAGACTCCGGCAGGCGTAGACGCGATGTTTGAGCGTGTGGTCGCAGCGGGATTTGTTGGCGCGAAGGCCCCTTGGGACGCCTTCTGGGGGCAACGCTACGCGCAGCTGCAGGACCCCGACGGCAACGTGGTCGACCTCTTTGCGCCACTGGCAGCCACGTAAAATTTGCGCTGATGCCACGCGCGTTCTGCCTCACAAAAACCAGCAGTTGACGGCTTTGTGACGCGGGCGCGCTAGGCTCGTCGGTATGAACGCAGCAACGAGAATTCTGTCTAAATCATGGCCCCTCACTTTCGCGCTCGCCCTTGGCGCGTCGTCGATGGGATGTGGTGGCTCCTCGGCCGTGACCATTGTGATCACCGAGTCCGAGCTCAGTGGCACCGTCATGTGGAACGGGACCTACGAGATCCGCAACAGCCTGACGATCCGCGGCCCGCTGACGTTGGCTCCGTGCACGCGTGTGCGCGTCGCGGCCGACGTCACGATCTCGGTGCGCGACCGGGGGTCGATCCGCGCCCTCGGCACTGCGGCGTGTCCCGTGCAGTTCGAGAGCGCAAATCCCACGCCGAGCGCTGGAGACTGGGGCCGGATTGACATCTACAGCAGCGCATCGAACGACACATTGTTTCAGCACACGCGAATCTCGCATGGCAACGGTGGCACCTATGGCGTGGTGTGGGTCGAGGACCGCGCGACCGTTGGCATGGACAACGTGCGCTTTGTGCAGTCTCGCAACCGGAGCATCCAGGTCGAGGCCGAGGGCCGCGTGAGCACCTTTGCCAACGTGAGCTTTGAGAGCGTCGACGGCGAGCTGATGAAGGTCCCTCCGGTGGTCATCGCGTCGTTGTCACCGGTCACGACGGTGACCACAACCAACCCACGCATTGTGCTCGACGGCAGCACGATGACCGGGGCCGCGATGTGGCGAAACCTGGGCGTTTCGCTCGAGATTCCCACGACGGCGATCGAGGCTGGCGCGGTCGAGATCGCCGCAGGGAGCGTGCTGCGGATGTTGCCCGAGGCCGTGATCACCGTGCGCAACCGAGGCGCGCTGCGGATGCTCGGCACCGCGACCCAGCCCGTCGTGATCGAGTCTGCGAAAGCCACCCAGGCGCCCGGCGACTGGAGGCGGATTGACTTCACCAGCACGTCCGAGAGCACCAACCTCTTGCGCAACACCACGGTCCGTCACGGCGGCGACAGCACCTACGGCGTGCTGTGGGTAGACACTGGCGCGACGCTCGCGCTTGAGAGCACGACCCTCTCGATGAACTCGAGCTGCGATGTGGGCGGCGAAGGCACGGTCAACATGACCACGTCGATGTTTATGCGCTGCGCGAGATAGCTGCATTTTCGCTTGCAGAGTGCTTCACCGAAAGGGCGCTTGCGGGGTCATCTGGGGCACGAGTGACTCGGCCGTGGCGAAGCAGAGTTCGACATAGGCCTGCAGCTCGCGCGCGTCGAGGAGGGCCTTGGGCGAGACCACCTGGAGGGTCTGTCGATCGAGCCGAAAGCCACCGAGCTTAGTGTGCGCGGCCATCAGCCAATCGCAGGCTTTGGGCGTGAGAATGGCGCGGACCTGCGCTTCGGGCTCACCCTTCACAACAAACATCGCGTCAAACGCGGGGTAGCCAATCTGGATGTCTTGGCCTCGAAAGAGCTTCGAGAAAAAGCCGTTCGAGCCCTGCGGCGTGAGCTGAAACGACGCGGGGACCACGGACGGGAGCGCGAGCGAGACCTCGGTCTGCAGGCGGTGACCTTCGTAGCGCACACGGGCGTCGACCCCGATCGCGCGCACGTTGCCAGACATTTTGCCGTGGGGCGCGTCCAAGGCCAGACCCCACGCGCTCGCGACGCGGGACCAAGACTCACGAAACGCAGGCTCCCATGCGGTGCTCGTGCGATCCCTCGCAGCACGCAGAATCACTGCGATTCTCCCAACGATCTCAAACATGGTCCTGCACTGTGCGAGGTCACGCGTCCACCCTTCGATCTCGACCCTGACATAGTCGTCGTCAATGAGCAGGTTGGGCAGCGAGGGATGGACCGCCGGCAACAGCGTGTGCAGGTCTCTCATGAGCGCCTGCGCGAGGGGCGGGTCGGCCGCCGAGATGTCGTAGAGACGGTCGAGCGCTTCGTGGCCAATTTGCAGATCATTCGCGCCGAACACGCGGTCTTTGAGGCGCAAGCTCGCCGGGCGGATGTGGCACTTCAGCCCCGCGAAGAGCGGTGGATCGAGAAGGGCCGAGAGCGCCGTGTAGTTGCGGGTGTAGCTCTCGTATCGGCCGTCGTCGTTTCGGTACTCAATGACCTCGTAGGTGTGCACGCCGCGGAGCGGGATGTGCCCATCCCAGGTCCCTCGGAGGACCTTGTTCTCGTCGACGGTCATGCCGAGCGCTTGAGGCAGAGCGTCCCAGTCGCCCGATTTTGAGATCCCTAGTGTTTCGCTCCATCCCATGGTGGCAGCGAGTGTACGAGCTTTTTGGCACGTGCAATCGCGTAGGCCGATGGTTATAGGCCGTGGCTCAAAAGGGCACCAATCGAGCGATGCCAGCGCGGGCGCGACGGTGTAGTCTCGCGGCGGCTGAGGGCACTCATCGCACGCGAATTGCCGCCCAAAACTCCACTTTTACGAAGAATTTCTAGAGATCCCCCATGTCAACGGACGAGCGCACGGACGAGAAGCCCACGGACTTTTTGCGAGCCATCATTGACGAAGACCTTCGGACGCAGAAGCACAACGGGCGCGTCGCGACGAGGTTTCCGCCTGAGCCCAATGGGTACCTTCACATTGGGCACTGCAAGTCGATTTGCCTGAATTTTGGCTTAGCAAAGCAATATGGCGGCACGTGCAATCTTCGCTTCGATGACACCAACCCGGTCAAAGAAGACCCCGAGTATGTGCGATCGATTCAGGACGACGTGCGGTGGCTTGGGTTCTCGTTTGGTGAGACCGCGCTGTATGCGTCGGACTACTTCGAGCGCATGTATGAGCTCGCCGAGAAGCTCATTGTGGATCGCAAGGCGTACGTGTGTTCGCTCAGCGAAGAAGAGATCCGTGAGTACCGCGGCACGCTGACAAGTGCGGGGCGCAATAGCCCTTATCGTGAGCGCGCGACCGAAGAAAATCTCAGGCTGTTTCGCCAAATGCGCGACGGGGTCTTTGTCGAAGGGACGCACGTACTGCGGGCCAAGATCGACATGAGCGCGGCCAACATGAAGATGCGCGACCCGCTGCTGTATCGCATCAAGCGCGTGCACCACGACCGCACCGGCGACCGATGGAACATCTACCCGTTCTACGACTACGCCCACCCGCTCTCGGACGCGTTTGAAGAGATCACGCACTCGATCTGCACGCTTGAGTTCGAGAACAATCGCGAGCTCTACGACTGGGTCATCCGCGAGACGGGTGTCCCCTGGACCCCGCATCAGTACGAGTTTGCGCGGCTGCAGCTCGAGTACACCGTGATGAGCAAGCGCAAGCTCTTGCTCCTGGTCAACCAGAACCTAGTCAACGGCTGGGACGACCCGCGCATGCCCACGATCGCGGGGATGCGACGCCGTGGTTTTCGCCCCGAGGCGCTGCGTGCCTTCGCAGAGCTCATCGGCATCGCGAAGAACAACAGCATGGTGGACATCGGCAAGCTCGAGTACTGCATCCGCGATGACCTCCACCGCATCGCCCCGCGCGTGTTGGCTGTGTGTGACCCGCTCAAGGTCACGCTGACCAACTACGAAGAGGGCGCGCGCGAGATGCTCGATGCGCCGTATTTTCCTGCGGATTCGAACGATAAGCGCACGCGCAAATTGCCCTTTGGGCGCACGCTCTTGATCGAGCGCGATGACTTTCGTGAGGTCCCTCCGAAGGGCTACCAGAGACTCGCGCCCGGTCGCGTGGTGCGCTTGCGCTACGGCTATTGCGTTCGCTGCGACGAGGTCATCAAGGACCCCACGAGCGGCGAAGTGACCGAGCTGCGCTGCACGTATTTTAAAGACACGCTCGACGGCGGGCAGATCGCCGGCGAAAAGATCCACGGGGTGATTCACTGGGTAGACGCCACCGAGAGCGTGGCGTGTGAGGTCCGTGAGTACGACCTGTTGCTCTCGGTCGCGCGCCCCGATGCGGACGAGCGAGACTTCACCGAGCTGCTCAGCGACCGGTCACTCGTCGTGCACAAACACGCGCGCGTCGAGCCCTCGATCGCGTCCGATGATCCTGCAACGCGCTATCAGTTCGAGCGCCTGGGATACTTCTGGAGAGACCCCAAGGACTCACGCGCAGACGCGCTGGTGTTTAACCGAATTGTCACGCTCAAAGAGAGCACGCGTGTGCCGTCTGCAGTGGAGATTTCCAAGCCAAGTGCGGACGAAGGGCCTGCGGTACGCGAGACCAACACAGCCGACGCGAACGACAAACGCCACCGCCCACACGGCCGCACCAAGGCGCAAGTGCGGGCAGCACAACGCGACGAAAACCCGAAGCTCGCCGAGCACTTCGAGCGCATGCAGTCGGTGCACGGGCTCGGCGCAGAAGAAGCCGATTTGCTCAGCGCAGACGAGGCCACCGCGGGGCTCTTTGAAGCGGTCTTGCGTGAGCACCCCGACGCGCACGCGGTCGCGCGTTGGATGATCAATGAGGTCGCGCGCGTAGTGCCTGGCGAGGACATCGCGTCGCTCAAGTGCACTGCGAGCGACCTCGCAAAATTGCTCACGAAGGTCTCTGAGCAGAAGCTCACGACACCCAAAGCGCGCGAGCTCTTGGGCGTGTTAGCGCGCGACGGGGGCGATCTTGAGGCGCTCTTGCGTGCGAGCCCTTCAGGTGCGCCCTTGGACAGCGCGGCGCTCAGCGCGCTTGTGCAGAAGGTCATCGCGGACAACGCCGACAAAGCCTCGCAATATCGCAGCGGAAAGACCGGCCTGATGGGCTTCTTCGTAGGCCAGCTCGTCAAGCTCTCAGCGGGCGCGGCAGACCCCAAGGCCGCGCAAGCGCTCTTGGCCGCCCAGCTCGACGCGCCCACCGGCTGAGCCATCGATGGGCACCCTGGTCGCGCGTGTTGTGCTGGCTCTGCTCGCGCTGCCCACGGGCGCTTGCGGTCGATACGCGCGCACTTCGCGGGCGCTCTCGGTCTGTGGAGCGTCGAGTTTGACCAGTGTTTTGACTGCTATTTCGCGGCTGTGGGAGCACGAAGGGCGTCCCGCGGTGGGCCTCAGGTTCGACGCCTCGTCGCGGTTGGCCCGGCAGCTCGAAGCGGGCGCACGGTGTGATGTGTTTGTCTCGGCGGACACGGCCTGGGTCGAGCATCTTCGTGGTCGCCGGTTGCTCACACCGGGCCCCGCGCGGGTCCTCGCACGCAACGGGCTCGTGGTGGTGGTCTCGGTGGGCTCGCCTTGGGCTCCAGCGAGCCTCAGGGAGCTCGCAGAGCGTCCCGAGGGGCGGGTGGCCCTTGCGGGCGAGAGCGTGCCCCTGGGGCGCTACAGTGAGCAGGCCCTCGCGCGGGCGGGATTGAGCGAGCGGCTGCGGGCGCGAGGGGTCCGCGGAGACACAGCTCGCACAACCCTGGGCTGGGTGGCGCGCGGGGACGCGGTCGCGGGGATTGTGTACGCGACGGACGCGCAGAGCGAACCGAGCGTGCGTGTGGCGCTGCGCATCGCGGCGGACCAGCACGAGCCGATTGTGTACCCGGCGGTGGTGACCGCGGGCGCGCGAGACATTGTGTTGGCCCAGCAATTTGTCAGCTATTGTGCGAGTGATGCGGTGCGCACGTTGTGGTCTCGCGAGGGCTTCTTGCGGTGAACCTCGAGGTCACATCGGCGGTCTGGTTGTCGCTTCGGGTGGCGGCGCTCGCGTGCGTCCTCGCGCTGCCCTTCGCGACCGCGCTGGGGTATCTGTTGTCGCGGCGAGAGTTCAGAGCCAAGGCGCTGCTCAACACGCTGGTGATGGCGCCGTTGGTGTTGCCTCCGGTGGTGACGGGCCTCGCGCTCTTGCGATTGCTCGGGCCCAATACGCCCATGGGCCGAGCGCTGAACGCTCTGGGAATTCGCTTAGCGTTTAACGCATGGGCCGCGGTGATCGCGGCGATGGTGGTGGGGTTTCCGTTGTTTGTGTCGTCGGCGAGGGCGGCGTTTGATGCGGTCGATGTGCGCTACGAAGAGCTCGCGTGGTCGCTCGGATCAACTCGGTGGCAGAGCTTTGTGCGGGTGACCTTGCCGCTCGCGTGGCCGGGTCTCGCAGCAGGCGCGATGCTCGCGTTTGCGCGGGCCCTCGGCGAGTTCGGTGCCACGGTGA
This sequence comes from Deltaproteobacteria bacterium, assembly GCA_030694465.1. GTDB lineage: Bacteria > Myxococcota_A > Polyangia > Polyangiales > JAUXYJ01. The sequence goes on from JAUXYJ010000069.1 coordinate 76,700, forward strand.
TTTTCGCCGGAAACATCGAGGGAGAGACCCGCACGATCGCCCTCGCGGTGTACGCGCTGTTAGACCTCCCGGGTGGCGAATCGCGAGTATTTTGGCTGGCGAGCGCGAGCGTCGTGCTGTCTGCGGGCTCGCTGGTTGCGCACGAGAGCTTGGTGCGTTGGCAGCGTCGCCGACTGGATCTCGAAGCATGAGCGAGCGCACACCGTGGGATCTCACGATGGATCTGACCGTGCGCAATCGGTCGCTCAGTCTGCGCGCGGCGCTCCGATCGACCGCGCCCACGGTGATGCTCACGGGCCCTTCTGGCGTTGGAAAATCCACGCTCTTGCGCGCCCTCGTGGGCCTCGAACGAGAGACCGTCGGCGAGCTCACCGTGCGAGGGGCCGTGTGGCACTCGGCCACGCGTGGGGTGGTCATGCCCGTGCACATGCGCAGGGTGGGCTGGGTCGCACAGGACGCGCTGTTGTTTCCGCATCGGACGGTGAGAGAGAACATTGGCTGGGGGACAAACGATGACTCTGCTGTCATTTCACTCGCAGAGTCGTTGTCGATCGCAATGCTTCTCGATCGCCGACCGCGCAACCTCTCGGGCGGAGAGCGCCAGCGTGTCGCCCTCGCCCGCGCGCTTGCGTCCCGGCCCGACTGGCTCTTGCTCGATGAGCCCTTGAGCGCGCTTGACGCAGAGCACCGCGACCGCGCGATCGAGGTGCTGCGCGATTGGGCAACAGAGCGCTCGGTCCCGATGCTCATCGCGACGCACACGCCCGAAGCCTTTGCGGGGCTACGTCCAGAGCGATGGACGCTGCGACAAGAACAACGCGAGCGCGTAGTCTTGGTCGAACGTGCAGACCCGGCGACGTCGCCGGATGGCCCCACGTGAGCCGCTAAAGCGTCCGTGGCGCGGGCACAGTGACCATCAACGTGCGCATGAAGGTCATCCCGTCGCTCGTGCGGCCTTCGATCGCGACGGTGCCCATCGTGCCCGCGGCGGGCATGCCCTCGCCGGGGACATCGAGGCTGAGGTCTCCGTACTCGATCGCGGTGCCCATTTGGCTGATCGAGGCGCCCATGCCAAGGTCGAGCGAGGTCTGTGTGAGGGTCACAGGCTCGCTAAATCGCACGCGGATCACCAAGCGCCAGGACACCGTGGTGCTGCCAGGGACCAGCTGTTGGGTCAGAACGGGCACGCTCCCGGCGGGGAGCGTGATGGTGACCCCAGCGGCGTTGGGCGGACCCAAGGGCGCAGGCGCGGTGGGCAACGGGATGAGCTGATACGCATCGGTGCCGGGGAGCGCTTCAAACGCGGCGTAGTCCCACCAGAGCGAGCCGTTGTCGCCCCAGTCGGTGCCCCACGAGTTGAGCACGCGATAGGCGCTCCGCGCGTCGTCGTAGCCCACGATGACCATCGCGTGGCCACCACAGTGCGTGCTGCCAACGCACATGCCCGAATTGCGAAACGACTGCGTGACATCGACGCCCGCGACGCCGGCGCGCCACTCGAGAAATCCCGTGGGAAGTGCCACACCAAACACGACCGGCAGCCCCGCCGCGAGGGACTCTCGGACCTTGTTGCGAAAGACCGTTCCGGTGCCGACGATCGCCTGGTACGAGCCCAACCGAAACACGTGAGGCGACCGTGCGGGGTCGGGCATGCGTGGCTCGCAGAGCGTGGGATTGTCCCCCGAGCGATAGGGCTGCTCATCAAGCGTCGCTGCGCCCTGAAGCACGAGAATATCCAGGCCACTCGGGATCGACGTCCCGGCGTTGCACATGCCGTCACCGATCAAACGCGTGTAGATCCACGAGGGGCTCGCCCAGAGCGTGTTGACGTCGAGCATGGCGTTGCTCGCGCTCTCACGTTTGTAGCGTTGCAGCGCCGCGGTCGCGCCCAGCGCAAACGCGGTACACGAGCCTTGGCCGCCCTGATTGAGTGGCCTCAGCACGTTGCGCTGCGTCATGCCCATCATCATGGGGTTGGCCATCGGCGGGACCACCACCATGGGCTCTACGACTTCGCCCTCTGCGTCCTGATTTTCGAGCGTATTTGCAGGGTCAAGCGAGCGAAACGCGTCCGGGTCCGTCGAGCCCATCAGTCGCTCGGGGTTCGCGGGAGGGATCGCTCCGGTGCGAAGCGTGGACCAGACCGTGATCACGCCGTCGCCGTCGAGGTCCTCGCCGTCCGAGATCCCGTCGCCGTTGAGATCAATTTCGTCTGCGCGGCCGTCGCCGTCGATGTCATATCCGGTGCCGGTCATGCCGCCCACGGTCTGCATCCCAAGGCTCTGCCCTGTGGTGCGCGGACCCTGCGCGGTGGGCTGGCCAAACGTGCGGCGAGTGTTGGCGCCGGGGCCACACGAGACAACGAACATTCCTAGCAATAATCCTAGCGAACCGCGCATGTACCTGATTGACATCGATGATCCTTTTCGTCCTGAACTCTGAGACTCTGCAGTGCTTTGCGGCTCAATAGGACGCCGCGCTGCCCTCGGTGTCCATGACACCGCCTGACGAGGGTCCACGCGTGAGCGCTCACAGCGCGCTGCCACTCTGCGCCACGCAGACCGCGCATGATCGCTTAGTCTGAGCGCACCATGAAGCGCACACTGACCTTTGGGCTCGTCTTGATGCACCTCGTTGCGTGCTCCTCCCCCCCCGTGCCGAGTGGTTGCGACCCGGGGTGTCCTGCGACCTCGGTGTGCAGCAACCAGCGCTGTGTGCCGCGGATGGACGCGGGTGACATGGACGCGCGTGAGGCCGCAACCGCGATGGACGCGGCAGAAGATTCGCCTGCGATTTTAGACGCACAAGACGTACCGCGGGACACGCCAAGACCGACGGGGCTCGGCTGCAGCAGCGACCTTCGGAGCGTGCTCGGCGTAGAGGGCGTAGTGCTCTACGCGTGCGAGGCGAGCGAGGGCTGCAGCGAGGGCCGATGTGTCCCGGCGTGCGACGCTGCGGCGCGCTCGAAGGGGACGATCGCGTGCGGGTTTTCGATCCCGACGCCGCCGATGTGGGACCAGATTTTAGCGCCGTGTCACGCGGCGTTCTTTGCGAATACGTGGCCATTGCCTGCTCAAATCACACTTACACGCGGAGGGACCGCGCTCGATGTTACGCGCTTTGGGCGCATCGTGGACAACGCGAGGCCCGCGAGCGAGTGGCTGCCGATCCCTGCTGCTGGCGTGCCTCCCAACGAGGTCGCGGTGCTCTTTTTGTCGAGCGATCCCAACGCGCTTCAGCCGCAGGGAGGCCAGCCACTCAACTGCCCCACGACGCCCGCGGTCAATCGGTCGACGGAGCTGCGATCAAGCGGGACGACCGAGGCGTTTGTGTTGACCTCGAGCGTGCCGCTGAGCGGCTACGACATCGCGCCCTTTGGCGGCGCGCGGAGCTTCTTGCCCAGCGCACAGCTGCTCTTGCCGCACAGCGTCTGGAGTGACTTCTATGTGGTCTCGGCGCCGCCGGTGGGCACGCACACGGCGCCGGGTCCGCAGTGGTTTCAGGTGGTAGCGCGCGAAGACAACACGGTCGTGCGCGTGCGGCCCACGGTGGCCCTCGCTGCGGGTACGGGCGTGCCCGCGATCGCCGCGGGCGCCATGGGCACGGTGACGCTCCGCGCGGGCGAGGTCGCACAGTGGCAAACGCAATCGGCCAGCACAGAGCCCAGCGGAACCATCATCACCTCGGACCGCCCCGTCGCCGTCCTCGCGGGCAACCGCTTCTTGCGATTGCAACGCACCCCCATGCCCGGCGGCGAGAGCGCGCACCAACAATTGCTCCCGGTCAACGCCCTGGGATCGCAGTACGCGATCGCGCCGTTTACCACGCGCCGCATGGACCTCGCGCCCGAGGCCATCACCTATCGCATCGTGGGCGCTGTCGATGGCACCACGCTCACGACCAACCCGGTGATCGCGGGGCTCCCCGCGGTGCTCAACCGTGGGGAACTAGTGCAGCTCACGAGCACCGAGGCCCTGGTGATTCGCTCGCAGGACAGCGCACATCCGTTTGCGATTTCGCAGCTTATGGACAGCGCCAACACCGCGGCGCCCTCGCGTCCTGGCGCAGTCGGCACGGCGTTTGGAGCGAACCTCGGCGACGAAGAGTGGGTGCAGCTGTTTCCGTCGGCGCAGTTTCTCAAGCGCTATGTGTTCTTCGCAGATCCGACGTACCCAACGACCACGCTGACCATCTTGCGTGAGGCACGCGCGACGCCCGCCGAGGTGCGGCTCGATTGCTATGGCGTCGTCGACGGGTTTCGTCCCGTGGGTACCGAAAATCGCTACGAATTTGCACAGATTGACCTCGTCCGTGCCAACGTCGGCAACCGAGGCTGCACCAACGGGCGGCACGTGATCGAGAGCAGCTCGCCCCTGGGCGTGATGGTCTGGGGCCTCGACGCGTACTCGAGCTACGGCTACCCCGCCGGTGGCAACGCCGGGACCCTCACCGAGATCCCCCCTCCAGGCTGACCCGGCGACGTCGCCGGAATGTAGCAGCGAGGGACCCGGCGACGTCGCCGGGTGAGCTCAGGGCCTCAGATCTCGCGCTTGCGTGGACACGCGAACCGTCTCGAGTCCCTCGCGCCAAAACCCATATGCGGGCTTTGTGCGAGGCAGCGTAGAGACCACGGCGTTGACGCTGTACAGCCCCTCTGAAAGCTCAAGAAGCGACGC
>JAUXYJ010000075.1 GCA_030694465.1 Deltaproteobacteria bacterium
GTGATGTCTGGCGCGCGCAACCGCTGAACATCGAAGACATGGACGCTCTCGGGCGGCGTGACGTCGTGGTTCTTCGCGTGGTGTTTCGCCAGCAGCGCGACCACGCGCGGGTCGTCGAGTCCACCGTCCATGATGCGTACATGTGGCAAATCCATGCGTGGACCATCGAATGGGCAGACGCCCGCGTCAACGACGTGGCGCGCGACAGAGACCGTTAGCGCGGCGTTGCGCGGGGGTACTCTGCGGCGTTGCAGCGTCTCTCCTGCGTGATCGTTGGGCGAACCGTCGCGCGGCCCAAGCTATCGCTGCGCGCCTCCAAGGATCCACGCGTCGAGCAACGCGATCTGCTCGGGTGTCATCGTCTGCCCGCTTCCGGTGTGCCTCGCGCCTCGACATGTGTCGGGCGAGTGCATCAATCGCGAAAGGTAGCTCGCCGAGAGGTCGCAGGGAGTCACACGGACACCACAGGTGCCCACGACTCCCACGAGGCTCGTGTACGCGGCACTTTCGTTGGACAGGTCGAACTGCTCGCCGGGCCTGCCGTGGCATCTCGACGACATGGTGCAGCCGCCACCGCCACCGCCGTTCATCGTCTGTCGATACACATCCCCGAAACGTAGGCTCGGGTTGCCGCCCTCGGCGACGCACGCATCTGCCGTCGAGACCGCATCCGCACGCGAACTGTCTAACGAACCGTCTGTGTCACGGCCAGCATCCACGGTGACGTCCGCCGTGAGGCCGGCATCGGAGCCGCTCGCCACCGTGTGATCCGCGACGGCGTCCTCCGCGCTGGGTGCGTCGTTGCGCGCGTCAAAAGCGCTGCTGTCAGGTGTCGCTCGATCGGGCAATGCCGAGACGGACGCGCCGCAACCCAGAGCAATCCACCCGAGAGCGAGCGCGACGTACAATGATGAACGAAGAGCCATAACCGTGGATTGGGCGCGCTGGCGACCCGTTCTCACACAATCGACCGAGCCATTGCACACGGCGATGCGGTCGCTTCAGCGGCAAACTGAACAGCACTTTGTCACGGGACAAGACACCGGCGCACATGCCGCTCCGACCAGACGGTTGAACCGTGCCGCACAGAGCCGCTCTCGGTCCCAAGGCGGTGAGAACGCCGCGCGGACACACCGTGCCGCGCATGAGCGTCGAACGAGCAGCGGAGGGGCCAGACGACCGTGCTTTGATGGCTGGACTCACGAGTGAGCAGGCGCAAGCGCGGGTGGAGGCGTTCGTTGCATTTCTGCAGTGAATCTTCGGGGACGAGCACGCATGGGTGCCTCGGAGCAGGTGTCCACGAAACCGACAGGAGCCTCAGTCTTGCCATACCACGTGTTCGGGCACGGCCGACCCATCGAGCGGGGTCCGTACAGCGAATCGCGAGGGCCCGGCGACGTCGCCGGGTACCCGTGGAGTACCCCGAAACCGCTGAGCCATTTCGTAGCGTGCGCAATGAGATCTGCCTCGCGTGAGCTCCCTGGTCACAACACCCACCAGCCCCGGTTTTACCCCCTAAACCCCCACCGTGCCCGAAAGACGTCTTTCAGCCGCGTCATAGGAAAATAGCTGACCAAATTTTGCCCATTTTGAACATTGACGCGGTGAGTCTCGATCTTTTGCTGCGATCTACGCACCTGCGCGCGATCTGCGTTTGCGATTTCAGCAAATTCGCAAAACGCACACCCGATCTTTTACCCGCGAGCCCGCTTCTTCGTGGCGCGCTCTTCGGGTGCGCTAGGCGGGGGCTCGGGACGCTCGATTGGCGCGGCACATCGAAGCGCAGCGGGCGTCGCCGTTGTACAACCGTCCGCATGAACGCGAGCGCCAACCCACTGCTTCAGCCCTGGTCCACGCCCTACGGTCTCGCGCCTTTCGCGCAAGTGCGGCCCGAGCACTTCGAGCCCGCGCTCGAGGCGACGATGGCCGAGCACCGGAGCGAGCTCGACGCGATCGCCAACCAGAGCGCCGCGCCGGACTTTGACAACACGATCGCGGCCCTGGATCGCAGCGGGCGCGCGCTGGCTCGCGTCGAGAGCCTGCTCAACAACCTCACGAGCGCCGAGACGTCCGCGACGCTCCAAGAAGTCGACCGCCGCGTGCAGCCTAAGCTCGCCGCGCATCACCACGCGGTGCGCACCGACGCGAGGCTCTTTGCGCGCATCGTCGCTTTGCATCAATCGCGCGAGTCGCTGGGGCTCGACGCCGAGTCGCTGCGGCTCATCGAGCGGCTGCATCTTGATTTCGTGCGCACTGGAGCGCGGCTCGCCCCCGAGGCCCGCGCGCGGCTCGCAGAGATCGCTGAGCAAAAATCCACGCTCTGCACGCAGTTCGAGCAAAACGTACTCGCGGACGAGTCGTCGTACGCGCTCGTGTTGTCGCGCGAAGAAGAGCTCGCGGGGCTGCCGACGTTTCTGCGAGACGCGGCCCAGACAGCCGCCCGCGAGCGCGGCATCGAGGGAGGGTGGGCGATCACCCTCAGCCGCTCGCTGATCGTTCCGTTTCTCACGTACTCCGAGCGACGGGACCTGCGAGAGACGGCGTTTCGTGCGTGGGTCTCGCGCGGCGAGGGCGAGGGCACAACAGACAACCGCGGCGTGGCCCAAAAGATCCTCGCGCTGCGGGCAGAGCAAGCGAAGCTCCACGGGTACGATCACTTCTCGCAGTACGCGCTGGTCGATCGTATGGCCAAAGAGCCGGCCCGCGCGCTCGAGCTGCTGCGAAAGGTCTGGGGCCCCGCCCGCGCTCGCGCGCTCCGCGAGAGGGACGCGCTCGCCGAAGAAGCCCGCGCGCTCGGACACACACACGAAATCGAGCCGTGGGACTGGCGCTTCTTCGCCGAGAAGGTCCGCAAGCGCCGCTACGCGCTCGATGAGACCGAGCTCAAAGCGTACTTCTCGCTCGACCGCATGATCGAGGCGATGTTCGACTGCGCAAACAAGCTCTTCGGGCTGCGCTTTGACCGGCGCGAGGACCTCGTCGCGTACCACCCCGACGTGCGCGTGTACGAGGTGTTTGCTCGCGACGGCAACGCCGTGGGGCTGTTTCTCTCGGACAACTACGCGCGCCCGAGCAAGATGGGCGGCGCGTGGATGAGCGAGCATCGCCTGCAGTCGCGCAACGGCGGCGAGACGCTGCCCATCATCGCCAACCACAATAACTTCGCAAAAGGCTCTCCGACGCTCTTGTCGCTCGACGACGTCAAGACGCTCTTTCACGAGTTTGGCCACGGGCTGCACGGGCTGCTCTCCAACGTCCGCTATCGACGCTTGTCGGGGACCAACGTGCTCCAGGACTTCGTCGAGCTCCCGTCGCAGATCTTCGAGCACTGGATCGAGCAGCCCGCGGTGCTTCGCCAACACGCGAGACACTTTCAAACGGGCGAGCCGATCCCCGAGACCCTCGTCGCGCGAGCAAAGCAGGCGCGCACGTTTAACCAAGGGTTTGAGACCGTCGAGTACACGGCGTGCGCGCTGCTCGACCTCGCCTTGCACAGCCGGGACGACGCCGAAGGCGTGGACATCACGGCGTTCGAGCGCGAAGAGCTCGCGCGGATCGAGATGCCCAGAGAGATCGTGCTGCGGCACCGGCTGCCGCACTTCACGCACTTGTTCGCGGGCGACGGATACGCAGCGGGCTACTACGTGTACTTGTGGGCCGAGGTGCTCGACGCCGACGGCTTCGACGCCTTCATCGAAGCGGGCGACATCTTCGACCCGGCCGTCGCCTCGCGCCTGCTTCGCTACGTGTACTCCGCGGGAAACACCATCGAGCCCGGCGCCGCGTACCGCGCGTTTCGAGGCAGGGATCCCGAGGTCGCGCCGCTGCTGGCCAAGCGAGGACTCGTCGACGACAACGCTCACGGGTAACCACGCGCGCTGCCAGCGGCTTCGTCCCGCGAAAACGACGATGCTCACGCGACGCGATGGACGTAGCCGAGCGGGACTCTGTGCGACCCGGCGACGTCGCCGGGTACCGTCGTAACATTGGGCGCTTGGGTGCCGCGCTTGCTGACTCCCCAAAGATCGACGGAGGCTCCGCATCGGGCTAGAAGCCTCGCGAGAGAAGCTCCATCCGTAGCGAGAGTGCGCGACGCAATGACCCGACGAGCCACGACCGAAGAGGACTACACCGCGCGAATCGACCGTGTGATCGATCACGTGTATGCGCACTATGCAGACCCGCTCCCGCTCGATGCGCTGGCACGCGTGGCGCACTTCTCGCCGTTTCATTTTCACCGCGTCTTTCGAGCGCATACCGGCGAGACGCTGCGGGCCTTTGTGACACGGGTGCGGGTCCAGCGCGCCGCGCTGCAGCTCGGCCGGGGTCAGACGCGCACCTCGTTGCTCGAGCTCGCGCTCGCCTGCGGTTTTGGCAGCGCATCCGAGCTGTCGAGGGCATTTCGCGAGGCCCATGGGGTCTCTCCCTCAGCGTTTCGCCGCCACGCGCAAATGCGCAAGAACGCGCAAGAACCCCTCGCCACACACCCCTACCTTCCGAGGCATGAACGTCAAGCCACAAAGTCACCCCTCCGGCTCAAGCTCGTCGAGCGGCCGCGCTGCCATCTCGCGTACATCCGCGTGCAAAATCCCTTCGCCGAAGGTCGCCTCGCGCACGCGTCCGCGCGCCTCGATGCGTACGCTGCTGCGTTGGGTCTCAACGAGTGCGCCCGCGTCGGTCTCTCGATGGATGACCCTGCCCTCCTCGACGCATCCAAGACCCGCTACGACCTCGCGTGGGTCACGCAAGAGCCCCCGCCGAGCGCCCCTGGGATCTCTTGCGGTGTGCTCTCGGGAGGGCTCTACGGAGAGCTCGCGGTCTGTGGCTCCGTGGGAGACCTCGCGCACGCTTGGGACCGACTGTTTGCTGAATTTCTCCCGGCGAGCGGCTATGAGCCCGCGGACGGTCCGGGCATCGAGCGCTACCTCACACCCGCGGACTTTGTCACGTGGTCGCGCTTCGATGTGGTGCTCGCGCTTCCGCTTCGACGCGCGCGCCATGCGAGGTGAGACGTGAGTCGTGTCGTGGTGGTGGGTGCAGGCCCTGCAGGGCTCTCGCTCGCGATCGCATGGTTGCAGCGCGGGGGCTCGGTAGAGCTCATTGAGCAGCGCAGCCGCGAGCGCTTTATGGCAGACGCAGGGGGCGCGTACGAGCTCACCGCGAACACGCTTCGCTACCTCGACGCGCTGGGTGTCTTGGCGGCCATACGCGAACGCGGAACAGAGCTCTCGCGGTTTCAGCTTCGGACCCTGCGGGGCGCGACGCTGCAGAGCCTTGACTTTGCAAAGGCAGGATTCACCGTCTTTGCGATCACCCGCGCTGAGCTTCAATCCGTGCTTTTTGAGAGGTTTATCTCGTTGGGCGGGCAGGCTCGCTTTGCGGACAAACCCGTCTCCATTGAGACCCATGCCAAGGCCACCGAGCTCGGCCTCGAGAGCGGCGCGTCGGTGGTGGCAGACGTGCTTGTGGGGGCCGATGGGATGCACTCGCGGGTGCGCCAACTGGTCTTTGATCCGGCGCCGCCCGTGGACGTAGGGATCGCGGCGCTCTGGGGGCGTGCTGACGTCTCCGCGCTTGCGCTCGGACGCGGTGAGTCCCTTGGCTGGGTAGGCGCGGGGCGGTCGTTGGTGGTCGCCTCGGCGCGCACGGCCGGCGCTCCGCGGCTGCTCTTTACGCTGTGCGCGGCGGACACGAGCCCACTCGACCGCGCCCAGCACTTCAGCGCACTTCCGGTGTCACTGGCTCCGCTGCGCGCGTCCATGTCCGAGGTGGCCGAGACACGCCTGTATGCGCAAAGATCGTTGCCTTCGTATGCCAAAGGTCGAGCGCTCTTAATCGGCGATTCTGCCCACGGAATGCCACCCTTTCTCGGTCTCGGCGCCAACCTCGCCATCGAAGACGGAGTGCTCGCTGCCGAGGCCATCGCCGGGGATTCGCTCGCGTCCTTTGGGCGCGCACGCGCGCTCCACATCACGCCACGCATCGCCGAGTCTCAGCGTCTGGGCGCGATGATGCACGCGCGCAGCGCGCTCGGGAGCGGGCTCTTCGCTGCGGTGACCCGGCTCATCCCAAGCGCCCTGGTGTTGCGTCAGATGCGCGCGCTTCACCGTCGGTCTTAGTGCGCCCCCTTGGCGTGAGCTCACGAGGCCCCCGACCCGGCGACGTCGCCGGGTACTCGGCAGCTCAGTACTCGATGGGGTGCTCTCCGCCCTGATTGACGAAGTGAGCCCAGGGGGCATTCCCTGAGGATCTCTCCTTCGTGCGCCGCGTGAGTCTTCGCGGGCCTCACCCCTTGAGCAGGTCCTGCTCATCGCGCGCCAGCGCCGTCTTAAGAAGCGGATGCTCAAATCGTCGCTCGGCCGTGATGGCATAGAACGTCTCGAAGAGCCCCGGCACGACGCAGTGCTCGTGCAAGACCTTCTCTCGAAGCTCGTCTCGCACCACGACCGAGGGCACCAGCGCGAGCGCGTCGGTGTCGCGGGCGAGGAGCCGCAGGGTCGCCATGTCGTCGACCTCGGCGAGGATGCGGACGCGCACTCCAAGCTGCTCGCACTGGGCATCAAACGCCAAGCGGATGTCGCTCTCGCGGCCCGGCAGGATCATGGGCACGTTGGCGAGGCTCTTGGGAAAGCGAAACCCCTTGCGGCGCTGCGAACCGACGATGCTGACTGGCTGCCGGGCGATACGGCGACAGCGGAGCCGAGCGTTGAGCTCGCGCCCGGGTCCACGGTTGGCGAGGACGAGGTCGATCTCGTGGTTTTCGAGCCGAAGAAGCAGGTCGGTGAGCGCTCCGGACTCAAGGCAGAGACGCAGGCAAGGCTGCTCCAGCAGCGGCTTGACGAACGACTCTTGAAAGTTGCGCGAGAGGGTGGCAACGGCACCGATCCGCAGCACCTCCTCGGCTTGTCTGCCGCGTCCAAGCGTCGAGACGAGCTGGCTTGCCGCGGCGAAGATCTCGTCTGCATACACAAGAGCGATTTTGCCCGCCTCGGTGAGCACGAGCCTGCGGCCCTCTCGCCGAAACAGCGCGTTGCCCACCTGCTCTTCGAGCTGCTGGATCTGTGACGACAGCGCGGACTGCGCCACCCGCAAGCGCGCCGAAGTCCGCGTGAGGTTGCCGTCCTTCGCGACCGCCCAGAAGTACCGAAGGTGATGAAAATTGATCTGCTCGACGCTTGTCACATTCATCTTGAATACAGAACGATACAAGCACATTTCGGTGATTTTCAAGAACTGCCTCTGTTGGTTACACAGGCGCCATGAATGCACTTGAGGGGTGGTCTTCGCTTGTCCCCGTCATCGCGCTCGCGATCCCGGCAGCGCTCGTCCTCGCGGCGGCCGTGTCACCGCGGCGCGCTGAGCTTGCGAGCGCCACCACCCTGGGCTTGGCGCTTCTCTTCGCGCTCGGCGCTGGGCTCACACCTGGCGGGCCGGTGGCCCTCGGCACCGCCCTCGGCGTGCGCGTCGATGTTGTCACATGCGTGATGCTGCTCTTGGTCTGCGCGTTGGGGGCGATCATCGCGCGGTTCTCTCGGACCTATCTCGACGGCGACCCTGGTCTCGAGAGGTACCAGCGGTGGCTCTTGCTCACGCTGGGCGCAGTGACCTCGCTCGTCATCGCCAACAACCTGCTCGTCATCGCGCTGGGCTGGAGCGCGACGAGCCTCGCCCTGCACCAGCTGCTCACGTTTTACGCAGACCGCGAGGCAGCGCTTGTGGCGGCACACAAGAAATTTTTGGTCAGCCGCCTGGCCGACCTCTGCCTCCTGGGGTGTGTTGCGCTGGTGTATCGCGACGTAGAGAGCCTTGGGCTCGATCGGATCGCCGCGTGGTCCATCGCGCATCCGAGCCTGACACCCTCCACGCAGGCCGCTGCGGTGCTGCTCGTCGTCGCCGTGGCGCTCAAGTCTGCACAGCTGCCCTTTCATGGCTGGCTGACCCAAGTGATGGAGGCGCCCACGCCGGTGTCCGCGCTTTTGCACGCGGGCATCGTGAACATCGGTGGCTTTGTGCTGATCCGGCTCTCGCCCTGGATGGCGCAGGCCAAGCTTGCGCAGCTGCTCTTGGTGGTCATCGGGCTCGTGTCGACCGTGGTCGCCGCCCTGGTCATGACCACGCGGGTCAGCGTCAAGGTGGCGCTCGCTTGGTCAACGTGCGCACAGATGGGGTTTATGCTGGTGCAGTGTGGCCTTGGGCTGTGGCACTTGGCGCTGCTGCACCTCGTCGCGCACTCGCTCTACAAAGCGCACGCTTTTCTTCGCGCGGGGACCGCTGTCGAGGACTGGCGACTGCGCGCGTTGTCTCAGCCGCCGCCGGCTTCGTCATGGGTGCGCGTGGGGGCGTGGGGGCTCGTGGCGGGCGCGAACGTTGTGATCTGCTCTGTCGTTCTGCAGCGCCTGGGCACGGTGTCTCAGGCCGATGCGCGCGCGGCCCTGGTGCTCGCCACGCTCGTCGGCATGTCGATGGTTCCGTGGCTCGCGCGTGCGCGAGGCGCCGCAGCGACGGTCCAGATCGCAGCGCGCGGGGTCGGTGTCGTGCTGCTCTACGTCGGGTGGCACGCCGCCGCAGCGCGGCTCATGCCTGCGCACCATGAGAGCTCGAACGGCTTAAGCTGGGTGCTGGTCATCATTGGTTTTTCCTTGTTGTTCGCACTCAAGACGAGCTTCCAGGTCTCGCCCGAGGGCAGGCTCGCGCGCGCGCTCTACCCGTACCTCTACGCCGGGCTCTATCTCGACGAGCGCTTCACCCGCGTCACGTTTCGCGTCTGGCCGCCACGGCTCGCTAAGCACGAAGCACCACGACGCGCGATCCCCCTTCAAGACACCCTCGAGGTCAGCGCATGAGCACGCCCAACGCCGCCACCGTGGTCCCCACACAACACCCCGCGCCCAGCTACCTCACGTCTGAACAGCTCGACCAAGCATGCCAGCGCGCATGCGCGCGGATCGCGCCGACATGGCCCCTGGATCGCTTCATCGCCGTCAACCCGTTCTGGGGGTTGATCGACTCGGACCTCCCAGCCGTGGCTGCCAAGCTGAGGGCCCTCTCAGGGGCGCAATTGCTCATGCCCCGCACGTGGTACCTCCAAGCGTATCGCGACGGGCAACTCCGGGATGAGCACCTCCAAGCCGCGCTCGTGGCGAGCGGCTCGCCGCTGACGCTCTCGCGCCTCCGCGCGCTGCTCGAGCAGACCGAGCCCAGCGCTCGAACGCGTGCACGGGTCATGGACGTCGTGGATGCTGGGCGTGACCTTGTCCATGAGGTCTCTTGGCGCAGCTTTGTCACGCACCAGGTCAGCCAGTTTTGCGCGGGATACTTTGACGAGGGCCAAGCACAGCTCGGTCCTCGCCGCGAGGGAGGGCTGTACGCGAGCTGGCGGCGGCACGCGCGCACGGACCGCAGCCCGGCGCTGCTCATGGGCGCGACGACGTACCAAGCGTTCGCACGAGAGCTTCCCGAGACGGCCACAGCGCTCGTCCAGACGGCGCTCGCGGCGCTCGCGGTCCCTGCCGACGAGCACGAGAGCTACCTCTGGGGGCTTCTGCTCGACCAGAACGGCTGGGCGTCTTGGTGTGCGTATAGGCAATGGACTGCGGGCCTTGAAGGGAGCAAAGACGACACGCTCATGGACCTCCTCGCCATCCGGCTCGCGTGGGAGTGGCTGCTCTATCGCATGGCCCCTGGGGTGACCCGTGGGTGGGCGGACGCGATGGCGAGCTGGGCACAGATCGACGCCGAGGCGACGGCGTGTCGGTCCAGCGACTGGCTGCTTCAGGCGGCGATGGAGATCGCTTGGCGAGAGCCCGTGTTGCGTGCGCTTCCGTCGGGCCTTCGAGAGGTGCGCAGCGCGCCCGCTTCCGCCCAGGCTGTCTTCTGCATCGATGTGCGTTCGGAGGTCTTTCGCCGCGCCCTTGAGGCCACCGAGCCTTCGGTTCAGACGCTCGGATTCGCTGGTTTTTTTGGCCTCGCGATCGAGTACCAGCCTCCAAGTGCTCCTGCCGCGCGACCCCAGCTCCCTGGCCTCCTCGCGCCGCGGTTGCGCGTCTCGGATACGGGCCTTGCGCCGCATGAAGAAGCACAGCGGGCCTGGCACATAGACCTCGCCGCGGCGTGGCGCTCGTTGAGGACCGACGCGCTGTCGACCTTCACGTTCGTCGAGGCCCTCGGGCTCACGTACGCAGGCAAGCTCTTCAAAGACAGCTTCGGCCTCGGAGACTCTCGCAGCGTCGAGCGCACGGGGCTCAGCCGCGCGATGGACGCCAAGCGCAAGCTGCACCTGACAGGGGCCGTGACCGGCGAGAGCCTCACGCTCGAGGCGCGCTGCGACTTGGCCGCTGGGATGCTTCGCGGGATGAGCTTGACCCACGATTTTGCACGCATAGTTCTTCTCGCCGGTCACGGCAGCGTCACGCGAAACAACCCGCACGCGGCGGGGCTCGACTGCGGTGCGTGCTGCGGCCAGACGGGTGAGATCAACGCGCGGGTCGCGGCCTCGCTGCTCAACGATCGCGCAGTGCGGCTGGGGCTCGCGCAGCGAAAAATCCAAGTCCCCGAGAGCACCTGGTTCGTCGCGGCTCTGCACAACACGACCACCGACGAGGTGGAGGTGTTTGATCTCGACCAGCTCCCGCCGTCGCACCAGAGCGACCTCGACACGCTCCGGTCGCAGCTTGCGAAAGCGGGCGAGCGCGCGCGCGCCGAACGTGCCCGGCTGCTCGGTCTGAGCAGCTCTGACGCCGCAACCCTGCACGGAGCGCTGCGCGCACGGACGCGTGATTGGGCCCAGGTCCGCGCGGAGTGGGGCCTCGCAAACAACGCCGCGTTCATCGTGGCGCCACGCGAGCACTGCCGTCACCTAGACCTCGCGGGGCGCTCTTTTCTCCACGAGTATCGACACCACGAAGACGAAGGGTATGGCGTCCTCGAGCTGATCATGACCGCGCCCATGGTCGTGACCCATTGGATCAATTTTCAGTACTACGCTTCGACCGTCGACAATGTCCGTTATGGCAGCGGCAACAAGGTCTTGCACAACGTCGTCGGTGGCCACCTTGGCGTCTTCGAGGGCAACGGAGGCGACCTTCGGACAGGCCTCCCGATGCAGTCATTGCATGACGGCGCACGCTGGGTACACACGCCTCTGCGGCTGAGCGTGTTCATCGAGGCTCCTCGCGCAGCGATCGATGGCGTGCTCGCCAAACACGCCCACGTGCGAGACCTCGTCACGCACGGCTGGCTCTCTCTCTTTCAGCTCGACGAAGCAGAGGCCGCGGTCTTTGCACACCGGGGTGGGCGCTGGCACCGCGAAGCGCCCCCAGGGACCTCTGCGTAAGACCGTACGGGCGCGTGGTGCGCTGGCGTGATTCTGAGGCCCTCGCAGCAGCGATGACACGCTCGGACGGCATCGCAGCGCCGTACAAAAGAGCATCGAGCCTTTGTGCTCACCACCAGGAGGGCCTGTGCGGCACAACGCGATCGTCCAACGCACGAGGGCACGCCGGTGTAGACACTCCTGCGGTTCTGATTGCGAAACTACAGCGCGAATTCAATTCGCTCTTTGTGAGTGCGCCCCGTTCAATCCGTGCAATCCGAGAGATCTTGAACGCTCTCGCTCGGTCTACTACAACACCGAGAACCTGCCGCGGCGACCACTGCTGAGCGCCTCCGGCCTTCACGACCCCCTCTGTGATTCAAGGACTCGACGCTGTGCATGTACGTTCTCTGCTTCGCGCGCAAAGAGGAACCCCAGTGCAGGATCCACGCACGCAGGACTACCCCATGCCGCGCTATCCGACGGGCTGGTTTGGCCTGGTCCGCAGCAGCGATCTACCCAAGGGTGCCGTAAAGAAACTGCACTATTTCGGCAAGGATCTCATCGCGTTTCGCGACGTTGAGGGCCGCGCCACTGTGACAGGCGCCTTCTGTCCCCACTACGGTGCGCATCTTGGCGTGGGGGGGCGCGTAATCGATGGGACCGTCGAGTGTCCCTTTCATGGCTGGCGCTTTGGCGCGGAGGGGCGCTGTGTGCACGCGCCGTTTGCCGAGTCCGTACCCAAGGTCTCGCTCGACGTTTATCCTGTGCAAGAGCACAGCGGGTTGATCTTTGTGTGGCACGGCGAGTCTGCGCCGACGTGGGAGGTCCCGCGCATCCCCGAGGTCGAGTCTTCGGACTTTGGGCCTCCGGTCTTGCGCAGTTATGAGAGCGCGACGCACATCCAAGAGATGCGCGAGAACATCGTGGACGAGTCGCACTTTCACTTCATCCACAAGCAGGCGAAGCCCCCGAGCATCACGTTTGAGACCGACGGGCCCTTTGCGTACGCAAACTCAACCATCCGCAACACTTGGCTCGGCGTGCGCCTCGAGAACGACTTTCGCGCGTC
This sequence comes from Deltaproteobacteria bacterium, assembly GCA_030694465.1. GTDB lineage: Bacteria > Myxococcota_A > Polyangia > Polyangiales > JAUXYJ01. The sequence continues at coordinate 12,384 of JAUXYJ010000075.1, forward strand.
GATGGCGGGCCCGGGCGTGATGGTGGTGCGATCCAGTGGGCGCTGGTTCAACCTCACCGCCATCGCGCTCACCAACCCAATCAATGCGCAGACCAGCGAGCTGCGCATGACCTACCTCATCGCGAAGCTGCCTCGCTTTGAGTTCACCCATCCGCTCTACCGACTTGTGTTTGGCCTCATGACCGACCGCGAGGTCAGCTCCGAGATCGAGATCTGGAACCACAAGATCTTCGTGCGTCGGCCGATCTTTCTGCGACACGAGACCTCGATTCGCAACTTCAGGCGCTGGTACACGCAGTTCTATCCCCCCGCTGCGATGGCGCCTGCCGAGCGCTGAGATCTCGCAGAGACCTGGCCGAATGCAGGCTGCCACCCTCGCCGATCAGCGCGGTCTCTGCGACGATTTGAGCGCGGCGAAATAGTCATCCCAGCGCGGATGCTCGCGCCCCGCGGCGCGCGCGAAATCACTGGGTACGTCGTAAGCGCCATCACGAATTCCCTGGTAAATTCCAGCGATTACGCTGCCCATAAACTCACCGAGCTCAGCGACTCGGTCCGCGCGGTAGGCCTCAATGTCCATCGCGCGGTAGCGAAGGCTGACGCCAAACGCGTCGCTCAGCGCGCGCGCGAGCGTGGCTTGTGAGATGCGTTCGCCGTGGAGGTTGTAGGTCTCTCCGTGGTGATTCGGTTGGGTCAACATGCGCGCGTACGCGTAGGCCAATTCGGGTCGGGTCACGTAGCCACAGAGGCCCTCGCCGGCGCAGTTCGCGACCTCGCCCGAGGCGATGTACTTCTCGATGTATTCGACGTCGGGCTCGATGTAGATGCCGTTGCGGCCGATGACCCAGTTCAGTCCGCTGGCCTTGCAGTGATCGCGATTTTCATGGAGTGTCTTTGGTGGGGGAGGGCGCGAGGGTGCCATCTCTACGCGAGAGACCCAACACGTTTGAGCGTGTCGATGCACTCAGTCTGGCGACGCGCAACGACGTCCGGGTCCACGCGGTCTCTCAGAGCACTTGGGAGGTGAGCGCGAAGGTGCTCACGCCGTTGCGTGATGAGAAAGACTTGGATCGACCGGCCAACGTCGCGCGACCCAAGAGCTCAAACCTACGTTTCAGTCACACGCGATCACCACAAGCGCCGCGCCTGCCTTGGCGAGCTGCGCGAAGAGGCATCGCACGTGTGATCTCGCACGAGGCATCCGCGAAGAGCGCGAGGCACCGGGCGTCGGTGACGTGCGCGCGGATGAGCGACTCGCGGACGCGGTGAGCTTCTTGGTAACAGCGGAATCTCGCACAAGGTGCATGAGCCTATGCGCGGCGAGCGTGCGATGGAGGCGCATCGCGAGGTCTCTCGGGAGCGACGGGCTCGCGAGCATCGCCGTGAGATTCGCGCGTTGATCGGTGCCCAGACAGTCCAAGCGCAGCCGGTCGGTGCCTCGGTCCGTCGCGGCCGACATGAGCCGCCGCAGCGCTTCGTCCGGAGAGCTCGCGTTGAGAGAGCTCAAGCGCGCTCGGGAGCTGCGCGAGCTCTTCGCAGGCGAGCTGCACAAACGCCGGCGCGGTCGTTGCGTCGAGCGTGCCGTGCGCCAAGAGCGTGACCAGCCTGCGCTCGGCCTCGAAGTGCTTGATGGGCGCGACCAGCCTAAAGAACTGCGTGAGGGTCCGGAGCGTTGTGCCCTTGTCCGGCGCGGCCTCGGTCGACCAGCGTCTGGCTTCTGCCTGCAAAATGGCTGACACAATTCTTCTGCGGGGCGAATGCTCGCGCGCAAAGAGAGCCTCTGTACAGAGGGTCCGAGCCCCTTCGCTGGCTGTTTTCGTGTGCCGAGGTCGCGCCAAGAGCGACTACGCTGCGTCGTGTGAGGTCGCCCGCGACCACTCCCTGTGGGCTCCGCGCGCTGCGAGGAGCCGATCGGCCTCGCGCATGACCCATGCAACGCTTGTCACAGAGGTCATGATGCGCTCGTGAAATCCCAGGGTCTTGCGCTACGAGGTCATGGACAGTAGCGCGTGTCGAGCGCGTCACTGGCGCGGACCGACTCTGCGGTACGGAAGTACGACGTGCGCAATCGCGGTGGCGCCGAAGCTGCAGCGGCGACAAGCTCCGAAGAGAACTGAGAGGCGTGTGTGCGCATGACGTCGGCCAAGCGCTGCCAGGTTCCGCCTGAGAAAGACCAGGTCGCTTCACCACCAGACGGAGGGAGAAAGCCGATCGCCGAAGGAGCTGTCGGCGTCTCGACCGTGAGCACCGAGGACACCAGCAGCACCCGCGAGCGCGGGATTGTTGCGCTCTCAGCGGCTGCGAGTGCGACCACACCCGCTGCACGGTGCTCGCCGTGACAGGTTCCGCCATGGAGTGGGTCCAACGTCACGACAAGGTCCGCTCGCTCGGCTCGCATCACGCGAGCGACTCGCTCAACGAGCGCCGACTCGCTCCCTGCTTCGTTGACCCACACGTCACGCGCCTGCTGCGCCGTCGAAGACGCATTGGCGAAGGTCTCTTGCACGAGGTCCGCGCCAAACAGCCGCGCAGAGGCTTGCATCTCAAGCGTGCGCACGGCGCCGAGGCTGGGAGCGCACCCGCTGGGCAGGCCACAATGGCCTCCTTCACCACGCGTCAAGACCAGAAAAACACAGCGCGTCCGACTGCACCAATCACTCATCAGTGGCGCGACCATGCTCTCGTCGTCGGGATGAGCGCCGACCCAGAAGACGACTCTGGCACCGAGTGTCAGCTCCGGCAGGGAGCCATCGGGAGGGGTGACGCCTGACTCTGAGCCTCCGTCCAGAGTCACGGGCTCGCCGTCGCGCGCGGAGCAGCTCGGACACGGCGGCCGAACCTCGCCACACGCGCTCGCGACGACCAGCACCACGCTGAGCAAACCCAGCCATCGCAGGTCGTCTGCGCTCCTCTGTCCGTCGTTGTCTAAATGTCTTCGACTGTGGGATCGCATGCGTTGATCTAACCCTTTTGCCAGCACTCCCTGTGCCGCGTCACGACCCCAAAACCACGGCCGAACGCAAAGAAAATCCAGCGTCCACACCCACCGGGCCGCGTGGGCCTCTCACCACCGCGGCGCGCCCCTCCCCGTCGACCTCCAGCGGGAGAATCACCGACGCTTGGTGTCGCCTCGCACGCTCGTGAGCATCGACGAAAATGCCGCGATCAACGCCTCAAGCTGCGCCTCTGCACGCGCGCGCTGCGCGTCGTCGAGCTTCGCCAGCTGCGCGCCAAACCGCCGCACGTCCTGCGCGCGCTCGAAGCGTCCGCTCACGCTGCCCAGAGACCGCAGCGCTTTGGCAGGCGAGAGCTTCGGAGCGGCTTCGCCTGTCTCGTCCCGCAACGCCACCACGTACGCGCGCGTCTGGCGCACCGAGAGCGACGCCGCGAGCACGTGCCGCGCAGCAGCGCGCAGGGCCTTGGGCTCCGTCAGCGCCAAAAGCGCGACCTTGTGGCTAAAGCTCAACCTCGTCCACGCTGCGTCCGAGAGCCGCTTGTCGAGCGCCGCAACACGCAGCGCGTTGGAGAGCGAGACCCGCGTAAGCGGGAGCTTGTCGCTCTCGGCTGAGCGCAGAAGCTCGGCCCACACGGGGCTCGTGATGGGTCGATCCAGCACCGCCCGCGCGTCGTCCACAAAGACGTTGGCAAACAGCCACTGACCAAACTCGGCGATGGCCGTCTCGGCGCGCGACAGAACCTCACGTCCGCGACGCTGCGCTTCGACCACGAGGACGACGTCTGTGTCTGGGATTGCGCGGCTCTCTGGGCGCTCGGCGAGCTGTTTGTTTGGATTCATCTGAGACCCCAGGGAGTGAAGCAACTTCCTCGCGCGACTGCAACGCGGGTCAAGGTCACTTTGGGTGATCGCGCAGCGCGTCAATATCCAAAAGTGCCTCTCATTCGGCGAGCGATTATCCCATGACGCGAGTGAAATTCGTATTTCACAGAGCGCATGGGCTCATGGGCTCACGGGCGCTGTAGGCGCTGGCCCACACACCCGGGTGGCCTGCGCCCCCGCCATGGCTGTACACCGCGCGTGGGCGCGGGTCTGCGCAGCGGGGTCCTGGGTCTCGATCTGTGCGAGGTACGCCCAGGTCACCGCGTCGGGGATCACGTCGCGGGCCGCGAAGCCACGCAGCGCTCGTCGTGCCTCGGTGTTGTTCGCGTCCAAGCGCACTCGAGCCTCTGCGAGATAGACCTGCGCGCGCACGTTGTTTGCGTCGGCCGTGAGGACTCGCTGGAGCAGCCCAATCGCCTCGGCATAGCGCGCAGCGCGTTGCGTCGCAGACGCCCGCCGAAGCCGCACCATGCGCTGGTTAAACTGCCCATCGAGCCGCGCCATCGAGATGCCCCAGAGCAGCTGTGCGCGCTGCAATAGTGCAGGTCCCGCGGCTGTGTCCACCGCTTGAGGGTTGCTCGGCGCGCCCTCCGCGTCGTTGTGGTTGATGTGCCAAGAGCCGTTGGCTTCGGTCCTAAAATCCGTCGCAAACGAGCGCATCCCTGTGCCGTTCTCGACCGCGCTCTGGACCTCGCGGGCAGCGCGAAATGCCGCGCCGGAGTCTCCGCGTGCGAGGTCTGCTTCTGCGCGATCGAGGACCCTCCGCGCCTCGCCGACGACGTAGTACTGTGTGTACTCGTTGCCACAGGCGGTGCTCTCGGTGGGGGCCACAGCGCTCATGCTCGCTACGGCGATCCACCCTGCAATCAAACGGACAAAACGATGGTTGGCTCTCATGGCTGACGCTCTCTCTCTTGGATCCCAACAACGCAGGACCGAGCTTACTGTGATTCGGCGGTGGTGCCGAGGGGGCGTCCCTGGGCAACCCACGTGCGCACCAATTGCAGGGCCTCGGCGGTCACCGCGGGGTGCCCGAGGGGCATGCCCCGCACGGGGCCCGAGAGGTCACCGCAGGTCTCGCGTTGTCGCTGCCGCAAGACCTCTTCGAGCCTTGAAACACCCTGAAAAATCTCTGCAAAAATCGACTCGCGCTGTCCCCCCACGAGCACCCCGGACATCACCCCCCGGTAGGTCGCGAGCTCAAGCCCACGGGCGGCAAAGCCAAAGCCTCCGGTGTTGCCAGGGCCTCCGTCGCCCCACGCAAACGCACCGTCCGCGTGGCAGTGGTGACAGGTCTTGGCAAAGACCTCGGTCTGCACCTCGGCGAAGCTCACAGGGCGCCGCAACAGAGGCAGCAGCGGAGGGACCACGCACGCCGACCTCGGGCGCAATGGCGCGAACATCACGTAGCTCGCGAGGGCCAGCGCCTCGCGCGAAGAGATCCCAAGCGTGGGCATGGACGTGTGCGGGGCAAAGTCCGTCGGGCGCGCGATCCAGTGTGCGATCTGTGCTGGGCGCATCCGCTCGCGTGCGAGATCAAGCAGCGGCGCCAACCGCGTCGCGTCGGTGAGCGCGGGCTCTCGGGGGGCGACCGCGGCGTCCGAGAAATTGTGACATTGTGTGCACTGGTAGCGAGAAAACAGCGCGCGACCCTCGGGTACGAGCGCGCGTTGAGGCAGCTGGTCGGTGGGTGTTGGCGGCTCGGCGCCCACGTCGGTGAGCCACGCCGCGAGGGTGTGCGCTTGGGCTTGACTCAGCGCGAGCCGTGGCATGGTCGCGGGCAGGTGCGGTCGCACGTCGGAGGGGTGCAACAAGAACGCTTCGACCCAGGCGCTGTGCAGACGCGAGAGCCCCTCGAGCCTCGGCGCGACCACCAAGTCCACGACGTGAGAGCGCCACCGCGCGCGGGCCTCTTCGGGCCCCGGAAACCGCCCCTCGCGCACGGCCAAGTGACACTGCACGCAGTCTTGTCGCAACAGCGATGGCGGCAACCCCGCACGCGTATGACATCGCGAACACTCAAAGCGCTGCGCGAGCGCGAGCCCCTCGCTGCGTGTGCTCGCAGAGGCTGCCGCGGGTGCGGCGAGCGCACGCGCGGGTTGGGAGCCGCGTTTGCAGTGCGCCATGATCGCGCACAGGGTGAGTGACACGGCGCGCATCGCGAGGGTGCGTTGGGGGTACGCGGTCCGGGGCATAGAGCGCCCACGGTAGCAGCCTGGCAGCGCAGGGCGCTCCGCAGTTTCGGGGCGCCTTTCGCGCCGTCGTTTGAGACTCACAAACTCTCGAAACGTGATGAGTTGCATGATTCGAGACACGCGATGGTCAGGGGTGCTGCGCGTGCTGTTGCACAGGGCGCAGCGCGATGCGCCGGTGACGTTCGAGGTGCTCGCCAAGGCGATGGAGACCAACCCCGTGGTGCTGTGTCGCCTGATGACGGGGCTGCGTGACCAGAGATATGTCCAGTCCGCGAAGGGTCGCGGCGGCGGATGGACCCTCACGTGTGACCTCGCCAAGGTGGCCCTGCGCTTGGTTCGCCCGCGTTGCTTGCCGTGGGCCATCGCAGCGAGGCGCCCGGCTGCGTCGTCGAAGCTGGCAGTCACCGCGGCGCTCGGGGATTCTCATGAGGCCGCCGAGTCGCTCTTGCTTGCGCGCCATGGGGACGTGACCCTGGCGAGCCTCTGCGAAGATGTACGCGATCGACTCGCAGTTCGCTCCCATGGGTCTCACACACGTCCCAAGACCCGAGCGCCCAAGTCACGTCGTTTGCAAGCGCGCGTGAGCGCGGTGAAGCGCTGGAGCACCGAGCGAGAACAAGCCCTGTGTGCTTGCAAGAGGGCCTCGCGCGCTGAGACGCTCACGGGATGTCACGTCGATCGATCGCGGTGTTGGGCTCTGTGCTGTTTTTCTCTTCTGCGTGCGCGTCGCCAGCGCCAAATGCGACAGATGCGAGCGCCGAGGGGGGCTCGGTGGATGCCGCGAGAGAGGACAGTGGGCCAGAGCCCTTCGCGCTGACGAGCACGGCGTACGCGGAGGGCGCGATGATCCCGTTGCGACACGAGTGCGCGCCGCCGTTGGTCGCGACGGGCCCAGGCGAAAACGTCTCGCCAGCGCTGCGTTGGACTGCGGGTCCCGCGGGCACGATGTCCTACGCGATCGTGATGCGCGACCGGGACGCACGCAACCTCGTCCACTGGGTCGTCTACGATCTCAGCGCGAGCACGCGCTCGATCGCAGAGGCGATCCCTGGGGGCTACGCTCCGGTTGAGCTCAACGGCGGAAAACAAGCAGAAATCCAGGGAAGCCGCTATTTTGGCTATTTCGGTCCCTGCTCTGAGGGCCGGGTCAATACCTACGTAATCACCGTGCATGCGCTGCCGACCGCGACGCTCCCCGGCGCCCTGCGTACGAGCACCGAGAACGCCCTCGCGACCTCGATCGAGGCCCTGTCGATCGGCGCGGCCACGCTGAGCGGCGAGAGCTAGCGCGCGACCCCCAGAGCGACGCGAGGCTCTCGCTGGTCGATGTGTTTCTTCGCGACCCTTTGCTTAGGGCGCTGCGAGGAGCGCGTGCACGGCTCCAAAGCGCTCGTTAGGCACGGTGATGGTCAGGTTGTACTGAAGAATCCTCCAGCGCCCCGCCTCAAGCGCGAGCACACCGGTTCCGCGCGCAGGGCCCAGGCTCACCGTCTCGAGGTCTTCGTCAAAGTAGGCCACGTCGCCGAGAACACTGACCGCCCTCCGGCGCGCGCGCATGCGCCACCCATGGCCTGCCGCAAAGGGCCGCGCGGCGTACGTGCGCAGCTCGGATTTGCTCCAGCGCTCGGTCGCGTCGGTCCCGAGAAACACGCCCGTTTCGGCCATATGTCGCATGTAGCGATCAAGCTCTGACGCCGCCGCGGCCGCATGCCAGTCGTCTAAGACCGCGTCGACGGCGGCCCGCTCGGTGGGCGTCGCGATGTGCGCGCTTCGCGAGGTGATCGTAGCGCAGGCCGGGGTGTGGGTGCAGAGGGTGAGCGCAAGCGCAGTGAGCCGTGATCGCATGGGGAATGTGCCGAGCGTATCGCGCTTGAGGCGCTGCGCGGAGCCGCTCTCGGTGCTAGAGCGTTGGCCACCGATGACAACCACACAGCATCTCGACACACTCCTCGCAAAACACACCCAAGACATGACCGGCAAGGTCGTAGCGATCACCGGGACCACCAGCGGGACCGGCTACGTCTGCGCCCGTGAGCTCGCCAAATTAGGCGCGCATGTGATTGTCCTCAACCGCGAGAGCGAGCGCTCGGTCGCGTCGCTGGCTTCGCTCAAGAGCGAGGTCCCCGAGGGGCGCTTCGAGGCCGTCGCGTGTGATCTTCAGAGCTTCGCGAGCGTGCGCGAAGCCTGTGCACACATCCGCGCCAAGCACGCGGTGCTCGATGTCTTGTGCAACAACGCGGGCGTGATGGCGCTGCCTGATCGGGCGACGGTAGACGGCTACGATGTGCAGCTGCAGACCAACAGTATCTCAGCTTTTTTGCTGACCAAAGAGCTGTTTCCGCTCTTGCGCAAGAGCCCCGACGGGCGCGTGGTCAACCATTCGTCCATGGCGCGATTGGGCCCACCCCACGAGGCCAAGTACTTCGCCAAACTCGGCGGCGACCTCGGTGGAGACGGAACCGACGAAGAGAACAGTAGCTTTCGTGGCCCCCGTTGGGCGCGGTATCACCAGTCGAAGCTCGCCAACGCGACGTTTACGTATGGGCTCAAAGCGCGGCTCGAATCGCAGGGGATTGACAACGTCAAGGTGTTGCTCGCGCACCCCGGCCTCGCCAAGACCAACCTGCAAGTGACCACCGCGCAGACGGGCGGCATGGACTCGAACGCCGAGTTTATGGCCCAGGCCCAATCGGCCGAAGATGGCGCCCTCGGGATCTTGCGTGCGTGCGCGGATCCCTTGGCAAAATCCGGTGATTTCTACGGTCCCGAGCGCTGGACGGGCTTCGCAGACAAGCTCGCCCCCGAAGAGCTCCTGACCGACCCAAACAACCTCGAGATCTGCTGGAAGGGCTGCGAGGCCGCCGTCGGGACCTTCGAGTTCTAAGCGGGCAGCGCTGCGGCGGTGGTACTGCGCGTCCGGCGTGTTTGCGTGACCGAGCGCAACGCGCGAGGGCATCGCACTGTGAACTACGGTCGCTCCGTGCTTTACGCCCCGCAGCCATCCACTCATCCCCCAACCGAGTCACAGCGGGTGCCGGGGCCTCGTTCTCGCCTTCGTCCGGCACGAAGGCAAGAAGGGGATTTTCCAGGGATTTCCCAGACGATGTACACAATGGAGAGCCCGCTGCTCACTGCTCACTGCTCACTGCTCACTGCTCACTGCTCACTGCTCACTGCTCACTGCTCACTGCTCACTGCTCACTGCTCACTGCTCACTGCTCGTTGCCCGTTGCCCGTTGCCCGTTGCCCGTTGCCCCGTAGCCCGTTGTGCCTATCCGGCGACGTCGCCGGATGTAGCAGTTTGAG
>JAUXYJ010000078.1 GCA_030694465.1 Deltaproteobacteria bacterium
TGAAGAGCGCGGTGGGCCGCAGCGACGTGCGGCGCAGCGGGTGCGAGCGCAGTGAGATCCGTGTGCGAAATGGCGAGGGTTGCGTGAGAGAGAGCGCTGGGCCGCACCGACGCACACAGAATCACTGGACGCCGCACCCGCTGCGCCGCACGTCGCTGCGGCCCAGTGCGCTCTTCACTCTGCCCTTCACGCACCCCCCTTGCCCATTCGCCCTTCGCCCACGCGCGCCCATCGCCCGCTCTTCCGGCGACGTCGCCGGGTGCGCTCACTCCTCGCGGCGCAGCGTGAGCGCAGTCCACACGGTGCCCACGCGCATCGCGGGCACGGTGACCGCGCCGTCTTCGCCCGCGCTGAGCACCCCGGACGCGTCGCCATACACCCAGCGAATCCGCTCGCCGGGGCGCACATAAAACCGCTGCACCCTCCGAGGGGTCACGTCCGCGCGCACCGGGAGCACCCCGTCAAACCGATCGCCCCGCGTGGGATACCCCGCCCGTGGAGGCCCCTGCCCTGCGCCATCGACCGCGTGAACAAAGAGCGTGAGCTCGTCGAGGGTGTCGGTCACACGCGTGCTGTCCCAGCGGAGCAAGCGGTTGTGGGTCCCGGCGATGTCGCCGGACCAGCCAGTGTCTCCGGGGATGTCACGAACACCTGCAAATCCAGTGGCAGAAGAATACGCTCTGCGCCCGTTTCCAGAGCCATCGCCAGCGTCACGGTCCGCGCTGCACCGCGAGAAAGCCACAAACGGCGCCGCCCTGTGCACACGCGTGGTCGCATCGGTGATCGGGTTAAACGCGGCGCTCCACCAGTCGCTCCCGAGCACTGGGTCGCTCGGTCCGTGGCTGCCCTCGTCCCAGCTCGCGAGGTAGCCCACGTGTGCGCGCTGCAGCGCTTGGTACAGGGTCACACCGGTCAGCGCGCTCGCAAACACCACCGCACCAAAGTGCACCGTGTCGTCGTCTTTGCTGTGATGCACTTCGAGGTATTGCCCACGCGCTTCGGCGCTCGAAGAGATCACCCGCGTGAGGTCCATCCTGTCCCATACGGCCATCCCCGACTCGTCGGTGAGCGCCGCGCTCGGTGCCCCCCAGTGGGCGGTGAGCGTGGTGACTCGCGCGGGCCGGTGATTCTTTGGGATCGCCTGAAAGAGCGACGCGTCGACAAAGCAAAAGTGCCGCGCGTGCAAGAGCCCCATCGTCGCAGCGCCCGCGCCGCCCATCGAGCTCCCGGTGATGTACGTGCGGTCTGCGTCGGCGCCCGCGTACGTGCGCTGAACCCAATCGAGCAGGTGCAGCACCCGTCGCGCGGTGTACGCGGGCACCTGTGCGCCCGCAGAGGGGCTCGCGGGGCGGCTGTCTGCGTAGCCCCACCAGTACGTATTGCTGGGATCGTGCGGGTAAATCCTATACTCGCTCGACGAGGCGGTGGTCCCTGGGTTCGCGGTCCCGAGCCCATGCAGCGCCACCCGCACGGGCATCTTGCGTGTCGCGCTCGCGGCGGTTGGGACGGTCACCACGGCGTCAAAGCTGCGCCCCGCGAGGCCCGGGCTGTCGAGATAATCATCAGTGATTTGCCTCACAAAGAGCCGCTCGAAGCCCGCGCCGGTCTCTCTGCGGGCGACCGTTGGATCGGGCGGATGGATCGTGTCTTCGACGCTCACCGCGAGGGTCTGCGTGACACTCTCGGTCGCCGTACGCGCGGTGAAGAGCACGACCCATGACTCACCGCCCTGCGTAAAATCCGGCGTAAATCGCAGGGTCTGCGTGACCTCGTCCCACTGAGCGCCTGGGGGCAAGCGCTCGGCAAACACACGCACGGGGCCGGTGCCGCCGAGGGTCTCGATGCGCACCGTGGACTCACGCGCTTCGCGGAGACGCCACGGCACGAGGGGCCCAAACGCGAGCGGCAAGACAGCGGCATCGAGCTGCACATCGGCAGGGATTTCGCTATCCAACCTCGTGGACTCTTCGGCGGCGTCGTGCGTGACCGCGTCGTGAAGGCTCGCCGGAGAACACGCGCAGAGCGCGAGCGAGAGCAGCGTCCATCGCGGGCAGGCCATGCGCGCTAGCCTAGCAAATGCACGCAGCGGGCACACACGATGCTGCTTGCGACACACGACAAGTTCGCAGAGTGTGCGCGCCCATGACGCTCCCCATTCATTGCCCGGTCTGCACCCTCGAAGAGGTGAGCACGCACGAAGACCGCTACGAGTGCGTCACGTGTGGCCACGAATGGCCCCTCGAGGCCGCAAGCTCTGACGATCTAGACGCCCCGCGCGTAGTCAAAGACGCGCACGGAAACCTCTTGGTGACCGGCGACGACGTGATCTTAGTCAAGGACCTCAAGCTCAAGGGCAGCTCGACCACGCTGAAGGGTGGGACCAAGGTCCGCCGGATTCGCATCGTGGCCGAGGGCGACCACGAGGTGGACTGCAAGGTCGATGGCATGAGCGTGATGCTCAAGGCCTGCTTTCTGAAGAAAGCCTAGCCCACCCCCAAGCACGCCCGCGCAACCACGCCTTCACGCACGTGCGATGGGCCCTCACGGGCTTACCCAAGGGTCCCGGTGAGCTTCCCCGTAGCGCTCACTGTTGCCATCGCCTGCGAATCACCGGAGAGAACAGCGGTTGGCCACAACACCAACACAGAAAGGGAGAAGGTCTCTGAACGAGTACAACGCGGCCGAAAGGGAGGAGAACCAAGAGCGCAACTTCGTCGACCAACCGCTGCTCACTGCGAAGATCCGATGCGATGATTCACCATGAAATGCGCGATCGACTCGTGCAAAATTAATCGCAGCCGGACGTGTTGATTTCTTTGTAGCCTTGACCTTGTTGCGTGAGCTCCCAGCGTTGGGATCGCTCCCCTGCACTCTCTCTTTGCCTTCTCCAGCGAGCGCCCCGAATGAGCACCTCCGTCGATCCCGAGATGGCCCGCGCAGCGATCGCCGATGCGGTCCAAACGTTTCCGTCCATGGCCGAGTTCGCCTCGCGGGCTACACTGCGGTTCTTGCCCCTGCCTGGCGGTGGAGGCGCGTTCATGCTGCGTTATGACCCACCGCTGCAGGTCAAGCTCGCCGACGCGTGGGAGTTTCAAAACGCGGTCGTCCGGGGCTACAAGCAGCGCGTCGGCGAGGGCGCCCCGCCCAGCCCTTGCCAACCCTGACCCGCGCCACCGAATGCAACGCCCCCCTCGCGCGTTGCCCCCACACAAGCGCTCTCTTTTCTCTCTCTTGGTAGGTCCCCCGCTTTGCAACCTCGCTCGATCGCTCTTGTCGCCGCGCGCGTATTCGCCCTGATGGGGCTCGCCGTCTCGTGCGTGCTCATCGTCGAGTACGCCTCGCCGGTGCCCGTCTTGTGTGGCCCCGAAGGCGGCTGCTCGCTCGTGCGGTTGTGCTGGCAACAGCGTGTACCGTGGCTCTCACTGCCGTGGGTCGGCCTCACCGCGTTTGCCGTTGCGCTAGGCTTTTTGCTGCTCCCTACTGAAAAACAAGCGAGCAAGATCTTGCCCGCGGTGGCTGGAGTCTCGGCGCTCAGCGGCCTCTCGCTGCTCGTGTTACAGCGCGTGATGTGTGGCGCGTTTTGCAAGTTCTGCATCATGACCGATGGCGCCGCGGTCTTGCTCGGCGCGCTCGTATGGTTCTCTCGCAGCGCATACAAGCCCGCCACCGCGGCCCAGCGCTGGCTCTTCGGTGGCGGCGCGGTCTTGCTCACCGCGGCTGCTCTCTTTCTCTCGCCCGAGGCCCCCGCGCAGGGCCCCCTGGGGACGCCGTCAGGGCCGCTCCCGACGGTGCTCGCAGAGCTCCCCGAGCCCATCGCGCGCGAGCAGCGCCCTGGCATCGTGACCATCGTCGAGTTCGCCGACTACGAGTGCCCTTTCTGTCGCCGCGAGCACGACGCGCTCACCACCGCGATGCAGCCCTTTGGTGCGCGCGTGCGCTTGGTGCGCAAGCAGCTCCCGCTCACGGGCATCCACCCACACGCTGAGCCCGCGGCGCGCGGAGCCCTCTGCGCCGAAGCCCAGCAGCGCGGAGACGCGCTCTCAGACACGCTGTTTCACACCCCCGAAGACGAGCTCACCACCGAGAACATCGCCACGATCGCGCAGCGATTGGGCTTAGAAATGACCAGCTTTAGACACTGCGTGAGCTCAGAGCAGACCACCAGCCGCCTGCAAGATCACCGCAACGACGCGCGCGACAGCGCGGTCAACGGGCTGCCCACGATGTTCATTGGCCACGAGCGCTTTGACGGCTACATCGACGCCCCTGTCGTGCGTGCGAGCATTGAGCGCGCGTTTGCAGGCCCACCCGACGCAGGCACAGCGCCCCCCGACGCGCGGTAACGTGAGCGTGTTGCAAGCTCGCGCGGCGTGCACATGGATGACTGCGTTTGTGCTGAGTTTCTCTGCGTCGACCGCGGCGCAGCCCAGACCCACCGCGCGGTTGAGCGTGTCGCGACAGCCCAGCGCGCGAGGCTGCCGTGACGCAAGCGCGCTTGAGGCCGAGGTCGCCGCGAGGCTCGGTCGCTCGGGCGTTTCGCGTGACGCACAGCGCGAGATTACTGTGCAAATCGAGCGAGAGAGCACCACTTGGCGCGCAGTGATCGCGCTGCACGAGCCCAACACACAGGCACCCGCCCAGCGCGTTCTTGAGAGCACCACTGCGAGCTGCGCCGAGCTCGACGCTGCGATCGCTCTCGCGGTCACTCTCGCGATTGATCCCGAGGCTCTGGCTCTCGATACGCCACGCGCGGCAGTCCCGCCCACGCCCTCCATCGCGGTCACCCCACGCGCACAGAGCCCCGTCTCTTCAGCGACCATCACGCCTCCCATCGACGCATGGAACCGCGGGGAGGTCTTCGCCCTCCACGCCCTCCTCGCGCTCGCCACGGTCCCCGTCACCGGCGCGTTCGCCCTGGGCTTCGAAGGCCCACGCCGCGGGCGTTGGCGCCCATGGATCACCGCGACCCGAACGTTTGCACCCAACAACGGGAGCGCGTTTAGCTTCTTGCGCACGAGCGTCTCTGCAGGCGCGTGCCTCGGCCTCGCAGACGCCCGCTGGTCCGGCGACCTCTGCGCGTCGGCACACCTGGGAGCCATCACCGCGATCGTTCAGGACACCCGCATGTTTGAGCCCCTGCGTCCCGGCGACGCCCCCTGGGTCGCGCTTGGGCTCGCCGTCCGGGGCGGCCTTCGCCTCTGGGGACCGCTGTCCCTTGAGCTCGGCGCCAGCCCATTGCTCTCGCTGGTCGCGCAACGATTTGCGATTGAGGGCCGCGCAAACCCAGTGTTTTCGCAGGCGATCGTAGGGATCGACCTGTGGACCGCGGTGCGTGGACGATTCTGACGAAGCTCAGGGCACCCGCGGCCATCCACACCCGCAGGAGAACACCCTGAATGACTTCGAAGAATCTTGTCCTTGGCGCAATGGTCGGCTCGCTCTTGATCGCCTGCGGAGGCTCGCCCACCGTGATGGACGGTGGCCCCGATGATGGCGCGATCGGCATGGACGCGAACCGATCAGAGACCAGCACCCCACCCGATGGGAGCGTGACCCCAGACGATGTCACGCAGCCCCCCAGCGACGTCACAGCACCCCCCAGCGACGTCATCGCAACAAGCGACGGCGGCTGCCCAGGGGCGCTCATCGCGTGTGGCGCAAGCTGCGTAGACCCCAGCAGTGACACTGCAAACTGTGGCGGCTGTGGCCGCGCGTGCCGCGCAGGTGAGCGCTGCAGCATGGGCGCCTGTGGCCCTGGCGTCATGTGCACCGCGCCGCAGACCTCGTGCGCGGGTGCGTGCGTCAACCTTCAGAGCGACAACAGCCACTGCGGAGCCTGCGGACGCACATGCCCCACCGGCGCAAGCTGCACCATGGGCGCCTGTGCGTGCGGCACAGGCCAGGTCGCGTGTCGCACGGAGTGTGCAAATCTCGCGACAAACGCAAACAACTGCGGAGCCTGTGGGCGCTCGTGTGGCCCCGGTGGCTCGTGCGCGATGGGCGTATGTGCGTGCGCCGCGAGCGCGATCCGCTGCATGGACGGCTCGTGTGCCGACGTCAGCAGCGACCCCAACAACTGCGGCGCGTGCGGACGTCGCTGCGGGACCGGCGCCACCTGCGTCTCGGGAGCCTGCGCGTGCCCTGCGGGAGCGATGCAGTGCGGCACTGGCTGCGCGGTGCTCGCGACGGATCTTAACAACTGTGGTGCCTGCGGGCGCCGCTGTGTGGGCGCTACGGCGTGCACCGCGGGCGCGTGCGTATGCCCCGCAGGCAGCATGCTGCAAGGCACCACGTGCATCAACACGCAGACCGATGTGGACAACTGCGGAATGATCGGCCGACAGTGCGGCGACACCCAGGCGTGCGTCGCAGGCGCGTGCACGTGTCGCACAGGGCTCACGATGACCGGGGCCAATACGTGTGTAGATTTGCAGAGCGATCCGGCTAACTGTGGCACGCTCGCGATGCGATGCATGGGCGGCCAGGCGTGCGTCATGGGCACCTGTCGCACACCCGACACGTGCGTTCGCATGGGCGGGGTCAACCTATGCAATGGTGCGTGTGTCAACACACAGACCAGCCCGCTTCACTGCGGCGATTGCGGCAACCGATGCGGGCGAGACGAAGTATGCATCGTGGGTCGATGCCGTGGATACACCCCGGCGGTGGCCTGCACGACCTGCCCGTGCATGTCGTGCACAGGCGAGACGTGCTGCCCTGGCGCCGCGCCTGGTGCGGTCCCGATCTGTGTCGGCGGCGGCCGCTGCAGCTGATCCTAGTTCTTAATCGCACATCTCATCTTCCTAAGGAAAATCCACATGAATCACTGGTTTGCTCCCCTCTCTTCGCTGCTGTTCGCGGCCCTGCTCGCCCTCGGCGGGTGTGGCAACGCCCCTGTGACCACCTGCAACGCGGGGCAGATCGCGTGCGGCGTAGTCTGTACAGACTCGCGGACAGACAGCAATAACTGTGGTCAATGTGGCCGCCGTTGTCTCTCGTGCAACCAGGGCGTGTGCATGTGTTTGCCGGGGCAAGTGAGCTGCCGTACGGGCTGCGCTGCGCTCGCACAAGACCCCGCCAACTGTGGCCAGTGTGGGCGCTCGTGTGGCCCGCTGGGGACGTGCACAAGCGGCGTGTGCGCGTGTGGACCGGGCGCGATCTCGTGCACCGACGGCAGCTGCGCGGTGGTCAACAACGACGTGAACAACTGCGGCGCCTGTGGCAATCGTTGCCCACGCGGGGGCGAGTGTGTCTCGGGCGCGTGCCGCTGCCCAGCGTCCCTCGTCGCGTGCCCCAACGCGTGCGTCGATCTCAGCGTCGACAACGACAACTGCGGCGCCTGTGGTCGCAGCTGCTCGAATGGCAGGACGTGCATTTCGGGCGCGTGTGCCTGCCCTGCCGGGACCGTGCGTGACGGCGACGCGTGCAGGTTGCTCTCGGGCGACCCCAACCACTGCGGCGCGATCGGCAATCAGTGCCGCGATGACCAAGTGTGCAGCGCGGGCGCGTGCATCTGTCGGCCTGGCTTGCGCCTGCAAGAGGGCCGCTGCATTGATCCGCAGAGCGACGCCACGCACTGCGGCGTGCTCAACGCGCGCTGCGGCGCAGGGCAGGCATGCATCGCGGGAGCATGCAGCCCCACGAGCGACTGCGTGCGCATGGGCGCTCAGCGGCTGTGCGGCGCGAGCTGCGTAGACACCAGCACGAGCCCGCTGCACTGCGGCGACTGCGACAACGCGTGTGACCGAGACAAAGTGTGCGTCGAGGGGCGCTGCCGCTCGTACCGAACCGCTGGAGCCTGCACGACGTGTCCGTGCAACGCATGCACGGACGCAAGCTGCTGCGGAGCCCCCGGAGGAGGCAACGCGGTGGTCTGTGTCAGCGGCAATCAGTGTCCGTGAGACCGACGGTTCAATCGCTTCATGCTGCCCATGGGACCTTTGTCTGGCGTGCGTTGTTTCGGCTTGGCGTGCGCGCAGACGATCTCGAAGACATGCTGCAGGAGGTCTTTGTGGTGGTGCATCGGCGATTGGACAGCTTCGACCCCAGCGGCGCCCAGACAACATGGATCTTTGGGATCTGTCTGCGAATCGCCAGCGATTATCGTAGACGACGGCGGCGCAAGCCTGAGGCAGAGCTCTCACAAAAGCTCGCAGAGACCCTCACCACGCACGAGGCCTCGCCCGAAGAACACGCGATCGCTGCGCAGACCACTATCACCCTCGAAGACGCCCTCGACGCGCTCGACGACGACAAGCGCGCGGTCTTTGTGCTCTTCGAGCTTGAGCACATGTCCTGCGAGGCCATCGCGACCCTGATGAACATCAAGCTCGGCACTGTGCACTCACGGCTGCACGCCGCGCGCGCTGCCCTCCGCGCCGCGCTCGAACCCACGGCGCTTCACACCGCAGGCGACGCCCGCAGAGGTCCCCCCGCATGAGCGAGCAAGATCCCCCACGGCTGCGAGAGATCTCCGGCCCTCATGACGCACTTCGTGAGCTCATTTGCAGCGCTCCCGAGCCTCCAGCCTTTGGCGCAGCGGCCCAAGCGCGCACGCTCGCGGCCGTGCACACGGCGACCGCCGCGAGCGCTCCGGTAGTCGCCACCGCGCTCTGGACCAAGGTCGTCGCGGTCGCCCTCGTGGGCACCCTCGCCGCGCTCGGTTGGCGCTGGCGCAAGACCCCCTCCGCGCCAACCCCCTCGCACGCTGCGATCGCTACGGTCTCGCCCCCAGCGCTCACCGTGCCCAACGTGCCGCAGGCTCTCACCGCGCCCACGCCCACGCCCACGCCCACGCCCACGCCCGCTGCGCTCATGCCGGCGCCCCTGCGTACCAACACAGACAGCCCCTCGCGCGTGAGTGAGCGCGATCTGTTGGCCGAGGCCCAACGCGCCCTTGAGCGAGACAACGCGCCCACGCGAGCCCTCACGCTCTTGGCTGAGCACCGGCGGCGCTTTGCGCGGAGCACGCTCGACGAAGAGCGCAGAGTGCTCACGCTACGGGCATACACCCGCGCAGAGAATGTCCCCGCGGCGAGACGAACGGCCGAGGATTTTCTCAGGCGATATCCACAGAGTCTCTATGGCTCGGCCGTGCGCCGTTGGATCGAGGGGCACCCATGAGCCCTTGTGGTGTTCGTGTAGCGATGTGCTTGGCGCTGGCCATGTCAGGCTGCGTCGTAGACGTGGTGCTGGCGCGCGAGCGTGACGGCGCCAGTGAGCAAGACGCCACGAGTGACCCTTCGCAGCTTCGGGTCGAAGGCGAGATCATCGCGAGCCTCGGGCTCGATGAGGCATCAGGCGACGACCCTACCGAGACACGATTTGCCCTGCGATTATTCTCAGGAAATCAGCGCATCATGGACGCGACCGTGACGCTTGAGTCTTCGCTCGGCACGCTCACCATGTCGACCCACAACGCCCAGTACAGCGCGACGCAGCGAGGCTACGCTACGCAGTACACCGTGGTCGTGACCCGCCCAATGAGCACCGCGCGGTGGGTCATCGTGGGGCCCGAAGCCCATCGCATTGTGCAGCCCGTGCGCGAGGCCCGCGTGCGCGCGATGACCGAGCTGCCCGTGCGGTGGGAGCCCGCTGGCATGGCCGAGACCTCGGTCTCGACCGAGCACATGCCCGAGACTCCCACAGGCGACACGGGGACCTTCGTGGTGCCCGCGAGCGCGCTCGTCGGCGCCCCCGCGGACCCCGTCGACGACAAGGTCATGGTGCGCAGGACGCGCGTGGTGACCCCGATGGGAGCGGCGCTGGGCTCGAGTATCCGGGTCTCTCTTCGGGCTGAGCGCGCGTTTGTGATCACCCCATGAGGCTCACCCGGCGACGTCGCCGGGTTTAGCGCAGAGCCCACGGACAAGGCCACGCGGATGTGGGCCCCAACAAAGTCACCCAAACATCCGCGAACCGACGCGCTTGCACGGTACAACCGAGCGATGCGATTTCACGGGAAGCTCCAGGGGCTCATGCGCTGGCAACCACGCGTTTGGCTCGCGGCACCGACGCCATCGCTCCGAGTGAGCTCGCGAACCGCACGGCGCAAGTGACCACGGGCTCTCTGCGGCTAGTGCGACGCGGTGCATGAAAGGACACGTTTCGGGCAGGGGGATCGATCGGAGTGCTCTCTCCGACCGACCGCGCAAGCAACGTCGTGACGCTTTGGTTGCGTGCAAATTCCGGTGAGCGAAAGCGGAGACGCTGGCGGGGCCGATGTCTCCGTTGGGATCGATGCAACCAGCGGCCGACCCGACGCGGGCACAGACGTCCCAAGCGATGTCGCCTCGGACGGGAGCGTCGTAGTGAGGGGATTTCCGCGGCCGATCGCTCCGATTTCGCTGGGCGATGTGAGCCTGCGGACTCCCACTTTGCGCTGGGTATTGCTTGGCGGAAGCACAGGAGCGCAGGTCGAGCTGTGTCGTGATCGCGCGTGCACGAGGGTGATCGAGACCCTGAGAGCGGTGGGCACTTCAGCGCGACCCACTGCAGCGCTGCCCGCGAGCGCCGGTGGTGTTTTGGCGATTGCGCGCGATGGTAGGCAGCGTCACGAGGGCCGAAGTGAGTCCCACGTGGCTCTTTCACGTGCCCGCGCGAGACAACTCGGGCGGAGTCGAAGCTTGAGCTCGTGACCCGGCGACGTCGCCGGATGCTCTGCGAGAGCGCTCGGGCGAGCGCGCCCTCGGGTCAAAAGCACCGCAAAACGCAGCGTGATTCTTGCGGTACCGGGTGATCACTAGAGCGAACTCTGCCAAAAAATTCGGCTGTCAATTCGCATCCCAAAGCGGACCCTATGCTCGCAGAGGGCCTTTCTGAGCGCCTCCCTGGCTGCGCAACGATCGACGCTCTCGCCAGCGCGCGGGACACACCGCGCAAACCAATGCGCGAGCAATGGCTCCCATGCGTGCGACCTGTGGCCTACACTTCGCTTGTGGATCTGCGCTTCGTGGTGCTCTCGCTCTCTCTCGCGGCATGCAGTCATGCGTCACGCCCGACCGTTGCGTCAGGCGCCGCCGCGCCACGGGTGAGCGCGCCACGGGTGAGCGCGCTGTCGCTTGATCGCACACCCGTCGCGGTCTCGGTCGAGCATGCGCGCGTGGCGCAAGGGAGCTCGGGGACGCTTCGACAACGGACCTACACATTCTCGCGATGGGCGCCGGACGGACTCGCGGACCCGGTGGGGCACGTAGTGCTGACACAAGCCTCGGGCGAAGCGCTGGAGGCTCGGACCAACGGCTGCATGCATGCCGATCGCGTCAACCTTCGCGTGGACTCGATCGCGCCGGGTCCCCCTGCGGTCGCGGATCTCTCGTTTGTCGCGCACGAGCCTCGTGTGGCCGAGGTCCAGTGGGGGGCAGCGACCGAGGTTGAGCTCGGCGACAGCCTGCGAACTCCGTCTGGAGATGTGCTGCTCATTCGCAGATTTTATGAGCGCATGGGCGCGCTGCTTTGGGACGCCGAGGTGCGCTCGGGCGCGCTCGCTGTGGAGTCGATGGTGATCTCGCTGAGCGAAGCGACGTTTGCCGGGGATCGCATCGTGAGCAATCAGCCCACGGGACGTCGCGACGCGCTCGGGTGCCAGATTGCGAGGCTCACGGTCGAGCGTCCCTCGGTGCAGATCATTCAAGCGGTCGATGGCGCAGAGGTCCGAGTGCGATGGCACGGTCGCGTCAGTCTTGGAGCGCTCACCGTGCGGTACGACAGCCTGACCGAGCGGCGCATGGTGCGAGGCACGAGGCCTCCCTTGGTGGACATCACGACCGTCGTGGGCGCGAGCACGGAGAGACACACCCTAGAGCCCAGGCGGCCTCTGTCACTCAACGGCTATGGGATCGAGGTGCTCGATGCGTCTTCGCGTTGGGCGACGCTTCGTCTCACAACGATTCACGAATAGGACTGCAATTTCGCTATCACTTCGACAACGCACCCGCCAATGTTACCACACCCGCGTTGCACCCGGCGACGTCGCCGGGTCCTGCGACAGCGTGAGCTCACCGCGCAGCAAACTCGCGGTCCCGGCGTTTGCGCACCCCCCACAAGACACGCTCCGTTCTCTACGCTCCTCACGCGCGTCGAGAGATCGACCGGACCCACGGTCGGCCCTTTATTTCTCAGCCCTCGCCTAGGCCAAATAGGTGCATCGTTGAGCTCTCTATGCACCCTCGCCTGACTCGTTTGGCTGCCTCCCTTGCGCTTGTGACCGTGGCTGCCGCGTGCAAACGCCCAGCAGCCAACCCAGCGCCTCTCACCGCGCCCGCAGCCCATGCGACCGCAGCGCCGCCCTCCCCCCAGGTCGTCGCGGCGCCAGCGCCCACCGTCGCGCGCGTGCAGCTTGCGGTCACAGGCGCACGCGGCTGCGTCGGTTGGTCCGCGACGCAGCGCGCGTTCGCATGCATCGAAGGCCACTGGGGACACAACGTCGACGACGCGGCGTGGCAGCTCGTCGTGCACGCACGCAGCGCCGCGGCGCGCAGTGATCTCTCTCCGAGCAGAGACAACATGTCGCCCTCGGCGGTGACCGACGAGCCCCTTCCGGCTGCCAAGGTCGCCATGGCACAACAACAACTCACGACCGGCGCGTTTGTCTCGCTCGCGGCGCACACGCACGACGTCCCCGTCGGAGCGATCCTCACGATCCCCGGCGGGAGCGTGCATTACACACGAAGCGCCGCACGTCGGGCGGGACGCAACGAGGCGCCAAGGTTCAACGAACGTATCTTTTTGGTCTCTGAGTTCGCGCTCTCTGCGAGCGTCGAGGTGTTCTCGGGAGAGTCCCTCGCGACCGGAGACACGGGCCCCACAGTGACCGTGTACGCGATCGACGCCGAGAACGTCGCGGTCCACCGCCTCGCACACACAAACGACGAGGGCGTCGCCGAGATCGAAGCGCAGACCTGGATCTGCGACCTCCGCGCACAACGCTGCCAATGAGCCCCTCGGCAGCGTGCTTCGCGGCCTGATCTCACTGGTAAACCTGCTCGCTCTTTAGGTCCGAGCGACCGAGCGCTGCCACCACTGGGTCACTTGTTCGACAAACGCGTCGCCCACCGCGGCGAGGTCATCGAGCGCGGGGTACGCGTTGACCTCAAGCAAGAAATCTCCTGCCTTTGTCCTGAGATAATCTATCCCTGCCAGCTCAAGCCCGAGCCTCTGCGCGGTGGCTTGTGCCCGCTGGACCAAGCGCGAATCCAGAGGGACCTCGCGCACCGTCGCGCGCACGTTCTTGCGCCAATCGTCGCTCTCATAGCGCAGCTGCCACACGCGATCGCCCACGAGCAAGACGCGCTCGCTCGTGCCCTCGAAGAATGGCTCGCACACGGACGAATGCTCCGGGGTGCACTCACGATGGGCCAGGGATTTTCCGAGGCCACAGTGGAGGTCACCGGACTTGAGCACGCGGGTCCCGTCAAACGCGACTGCGGTGTGCGCGGGCACATACCCTCGCGCGACCGCGGGCCCGTCGCGATCGGCACGCAGGCACTGGATCAACGCGAGGTCTTTGTCATCGAGCAACACCGTCGCCCTCGCATCCGGAAAGCTCGGCGTATCGCTGAGCGCGATGGCCAACCGCGCGTCGCGAACATTCTCGAAATAGCTGTAATACACCAGCCCATTCGGAGCGAGCCACCGTCCTGCGACGCTCGCACTCGAGACATACAGCTGCCCATCGAGCGAGTACATCGCCGGCACGTTGGGGTAGCTCACCACGCGCGCCGCGAGCGACAAACGCAGCCGCGCGACGAGCACCTCGTCCAGCCCCACGACCACAAGCAGCGGATCCATTGCGCTCATAAGAGCCTCGCAACGTGTCATGCACAAAGCGAAATCGCGAGTGTTTTTGCAGGAACATTCACGAGGCACACCCGTCCTTCATGCAGAGCACAGGTACGAGCCAGTCGGTTTGGTACGCGAGAGAGAATAGCCAGCGGTCGAGGTCGTAACCGAGCTCGAATGAGGTCTAGACTCACGCCCATGAAACCACTTGTTCGATTCATGCTTCCCTTGGCGTTGTGGGCGTCCGCCTGTGGCGCTCCGGTCGTAGTCCCCGATGGCGCGGTGGACGACGCGGCGGGCTTTGATGTCCGCAATGATCCGCAAGCGCCTCGTCCCGATGCGGTCGACGGCGAAGAAGCAGCCGTGACCCAAGACGCAACGCCAGGCCCGGACGCCCTGGTGGACCAAGACGCCGCGAGCCCTCCCGACGCGGCCGCCGAGGACACTGTCACTCCGCCCATGGATGTCGTTGCGCCACCCATGGATGCGACCACTCCGCCCATGGATGTAGTCACTCCGCCCGCGGACGCCATGCCCGCGGACGCAGCCGAGGCCTGCCCAAGACCCGGAACCCTCGAGCGCGTCGCCTGTGGCCGATGCGGAACTCGCGAGCGATTTTGCAACGCGATGAGCGTCTGGGAGTATGGCGCATGCGGGAGCGAAGGCGTCTGTACTCCTGGCAGCGTCGTGAACGAGGCCTGTGGACGCTGCGGCACGCGACCCCGTCGGTGTCTTAACACCTGCCAGCTCGAGCCATCGACCGCGATGTGCACTGGCGAGGGCGACTGCACCCCTGGCGAGACACGACGCACCACCGCGGGCTGCCCAGCGGGCCAGTCGCGCGTGCTCCGGTGCTCTGCGGCGTGCGCGTTGACCGAGATCGCCGAGGTCTGTCGCGCGAGCATCCCGCTCGATGTCACGGTGCTCATCGATGTCACAGGGTCTAACAACAGCAATCTCGCCCGCGACATGCCGATGATGATGGACGCGCTCATTCGGCCCCTGTTGGCCCTGAGCTCCGACGTCCAGGTGGGGGTCGCTTACTTCGCAGAGTTTCCGGTGAGCCCGTATGGCATCGCGTCCGATCGCCCCTTCTACGCGGGCATCGAACCGGGCCGCGCCGAAGCCGCGCTCCAGGCAGCCATCACCGCGCGTCCCAACGGCTCGGGAGCGGACGCCGAGGACGCCGTCGTCGAGCCCCTGGGCGTGCTCGCCGGCCTCCCAGTCAACCCACTGATCACCGCGCCTCAGCGCTGTTCTGCGGGTCGAATCGCAGGGGGTTGTTGGCGCCCAGGCGCGGCGCGGCTCGTCGTGTTGTACAGCGACAGCCGCAGCCACAACGGACCGATCCCAGGCTCCACCATGCTGCAATCGCCCTACAACCCGACGTTGTTTATGACCGCGCCGTTGCTGTGGCCCGATGTTCGAGACGCGCTTCGTCGCGCCAACACCACGGTCATGATGCTCAACACCGCGGTGAGCTCCACGAGCGGTCCTGCGGCTCAGTACAACCAGATGCTCATGGACCTGATGCAACCGACCACCGACAACCTCGCGACGGGGACGGGGACGATGAGCATGCCCTTCGCGGCGGTCTCGATGCAGGTCGTCGCGCGAGCGCGCGGGCTCGCGGGGCTGTGACCCTCCGCGGGTGACTCCTCGCGACGCGCAGCCACCCGGCGACGTCGCCGCCCACACGGCGCCAGCCAACGTTGGCCGAGTGCCTGCCAACGCCATGGCCGCCGCCATGGAGCCCGCCATGCACGCACACGCAACCCGTTGAAATCACGTGCCCTCTCGCGCTGGCACTCGCGCTGCATTGCGCTGCCCGATGAAGTGGCACGACCTCTTCGCCAAGGGGCTCGCGGACGCGACGCTGGCGCCCCACTGCGATGTCACCCTCGAAGAATCTGTGAGCTTGGTCACGCTCGCCTTGGACATCGTCGCCGAGCCTCGCGACAACCCCGAGGGCCTGCGCGAGCGCGGGCTCTTGGGCCGCATGGCGATGCGCCCCTGCGTGATCGAGCCCTACTCACGCACGCCCACACGACGGGACCTCGATCGCTGCATGGCGAGGGCCGCGATCCTGCGCGTAAACCGCAAGAGCGAGCACATCCTCTGGGTGATCTCGCGCGGAAAACCCGTAGCGATGGTGCGCATGTGGGGTCTGCGCTGCTCCCCGCTGTGGGGCCAAGGCGTGTATCTCTCGGCTAACGAGAGGGCCCCGCGCATCGTGGTGCTCAGCGAGCTCGCGCAGACGCGAGACACGCTGCTGTTGCGCTTGATGGGCCGTGGCAAAGTGCTCGCCCAAGCGCTTGCAGACCTGCGCGCGTTGCCTAAGACTTCGTGGGAGCAGAGCACACTCGCGCCAGTCCTCGCCAAGGTCCAAACCAAGCTCCCGCAAATGACCGGGACCTCAGACATAGAGCAGGAGATCACCATGCGATTTCAACAGATGAAAGAAGACTACGAGCGCGAGCTCGAAGACGCCCGCGAGCAGGGTAAACAACAGGGCAAGAAGCTCGGCGAGGTCCTCGGGCTCAAGCTCGGCGAGGCTCGTGGCGAGGCTCGTGGCGAGGCCCGCGCGGTGCTGCGCGTACTCATCGCCCGCGGGTTCTCACCCAGCCCGGCCCAGCAGGCCAAGGTGACCCAGTGCAGCGACCCCGCGGTGCTCACCGAGTGGCTCACGCGTGCGGCCACGCTCGACTCGCTCGACGCTGTCTTCGCCGAGTAAGCTGTGGGACCCGGCGACGTCGCCGGGTGGGCCGACTACGCGCTCACTGGGGCAGCTCGGTCACGTAGAGCCCCTTGAGCTGCCAGCCCTCGGCACCAGGGACCTGCGAGACCCCTCCGCGCGACCGAGTCCCGGAGTCCGCGATGCCCCGCGACCCCTCCACACAACCGAGTCGCAGAGCTCTTTTGGCCTCGCGAGGTCTCCGCACACCCACTTGCGGAGCCTTTTTGGCCTCGGGAGGCCTCCGCGGGCCCATCCGCCGGGCCTGTAACAACTTTTGTGCTCTCTCGACGACCCGAATCGAAGGAGCATGGCACTGATGAAAAAAGAGAAGATTCGCGCGGAATTGCTAGATGAAATTCTAGGCGGAGCGCGCACTCAGGCTGAGATTTTCGGACCAGGCGGGATTCTGAAGACGCTTAGCGGAGCGCTTGTGGAGCGTGTGCTGAAGGCTGAACTTGCAGCTCATTTAGACCAAGAGCGCGAGGAGCAGGCGACGCCCGCTAACCGTCACAACGGCGTGAGCAAGAAGTTACTTCAGACTGAAAATGGCCCGGTAGAAATCGAGATTCCCCGAGATCGACAAGCGACGTTTGAGCCCATCATTTTGCCGAAGCACTCCAAGCGAATCGCCGGGCTTGATGACAAGATTCTCTCTCTTTATGCACGTGGATTGAGCACGAGAGACATCCAGCGCGAGCTCGCTGAGCTGTATGGAACCGAGATCTCACCCATGCTCATCTCGCGCGTGACCGAGGCAGTGTATGAGGAAATTTCCGAGTGGAAATCACGTCCGCTCGAGAGCGTTTATGCGGTGGTCTGGCTTGATGCGCTGATGGTCAAGATGCGAGATCAAGGCGTCGTGCAGAATCGCGCGGTTCATGTGGCCGTGGGAATGACGCGAGATGGCCTGAAAAAAGTGCTCGGAATGTGGGTAGAAACCAATGAGGGGGCGAAGTTTTGGATGCGCGTTTTGGCAGAGCTTCGGGAGCGTGGAGTCAAAGATATTTTGTTCGCGTGCTGTGATGGTCTGAAAGGTTTTCCCGCTGCGATTGAAGCTGTATTTCCGCAGGCGATTGTGCAGACGTGTGTGGTGCATCAGGTCCGATATTCGCTGTCGTACGTTGGCTACAAAGAGCGCCCCGAGATCGTCGCGGGACTGCGAATGATCTACTGTGCACCCAGCGAAAACACTGCCATCGACGCGCTTAAGACCTTCGAGAAAAAGCATGGTGAGCGCTATCCCATGATCGTCAAAAGCTGGCGTGAAAACTGGGATCGGATCGTGCCATTCCTTGGATTTCCTCAGGAAATTCGCAAGCTCATCTACACCACGAACGCAATCGAGTCGCTCAACTATCAGTTTAGAAAGGTCATTCGATCAAAAGGGCACTTTCCCAACGAAGATGCAGCGATCAAGCTCCTGTATCTCGCGTTGCGTAACGCAGAGCGCAATTGGAAAGCTGCGCCC
>JAUXYJ010000081.1 GCA_030694465.1 Deltaproteobacteria bacterium
TTGTCGCTGTCCAAGTCCAAGAAGTCCGGGCGATCGGTGCCATCGCTGTTGCGCGGCATCGTGGGATCGGTGCCCGCTTCGAACGCGTCGGGGATGCCATCGCCGTCGCTGTCGAGGTCGAGATATGCAGGGACCATGTCCATGTCCGGCGCGCCGCCCATGGCCTCAAGCGTGTTCTCGAGGCGCGTGGGGATGCCATCGCCGTCGTCGTCTGGGTCAAGATAATCGGGGCGCATGTCGCTGGTGCCAAAGCCCGCAGGGACCATCGCGTCGGTGTTGCGCGGCATCATAAAGCCACCCGGCCCGAGCTCATCGCGCGTGGGGATCCCGTCGCCGTCGTCGTCGGGATCGAGCGCGTCGATGATCCCGTCCATGTCCGTATCAAACGGGACAAACCCAGGTCCAGCACCGACCTCGCGCCCATCGGGCACGCCGTCGCCATCGGTGTCTGGGTTGTTGGGGTTGGTGCCATTGCGGATCTCGGTGAGGTCCGGAATGCCATCCATGTCCGTGTCAATGTCTGCGCTGCACAGGCCGGTCGCGATGGCGCAGACGGGCGTGGGGTTGGCGCAGTTGTTGTTCACGTTCATCTGCGGAATCGCAGGGTTTGTGCGCGCTGCACCGGCCTCGCGTGCGTCGCGATCGGGCACGCAATCATTGTCGCTGTCGAGATCCAAGAAGTCTCGGTCCGCGTCCATGTCGCTGTTCGCAGGCATCGACGGGACAGCGCCCGCTTCGACCACGTCAAACACCGTGTCTCCGTCGCTGTCACGGTCAAGCCACGCGGGCAGCATGTCCATGTCCAGGTCCGGCGTCATGCCCGCGAGCGCGCGCTCGATCGCCGTCGGGATGCTGTCTCCGTCGTCGTCTGCATCGAGATAATCCGGCAGCGCGTCGCTCGTGCCCTGACCCGCAGGGACCACCGCGTCGCTGTTGCGCGGCGCCGCTGCGCCACCCGCACCAAGCTCGTCCGCCGTGAGCAGCCCATCGCCGTCGTCGTCGGTGTCGAGATAGTCCGGGATCGTGTCCACCGTGACGCCCGGCGCCGCGGTGCCATCGGTGTTGCGCGGCATGTATTGCCCGCCCGATCCCACCTCGGTGCGCGTGGGCACGCCGTCGCCGTCGTCGTCGGTGTCGAGCGAGTCAATGCGCCCGTCGCGGTCCGTATCAATCGCCATCGTGCGCGCGGTGATCACCGTGCGGTCGTTGTCGTTGGTGTCAACACTCGCGAGCAGACCGTCGCGGTCTACGTCGACCGCGCCATCAATGCGCCCATCGCGATTTGCATCGAGCGCTCCGGTGCCGTTCTCGAGCACGTCGAAGATCCCGTCGCCGTCGCTGTCGAGGTCGAGATGATTCGGGATCCCGTCGCCGTCGAGGTCCACGCGGTCGTCCACGCCGTCCATGTTCGCGTCGACAAACCCTGCAAAATCTCTGTCGCGATAGTCCGGAATGCCATCACCGTCGGTGTCGAGCGAGGCGTCACGTCCGTTGCCCTCAATGATGTCCGGGATGCCGTCGTTGTCGCTGTCGGCGTCCATCGCGTCGAGCACGCCGTCGCCGTCGCTGTCGAGCCCACAGACCGCAGGGCCAAAGTGCACGTTGTCGAGCCAATTGCCTCCGCAACCGTTCGCAGCCACGGTGCGAAAGCGGATGCGTGTGCGCACGTCTGCGGCGGTAAACGTGAGCGAGCCGTTGATCAACCGCGTGCCCATCGTGAGCAGTGACGCGTGCGCTGCAATGGTCTGCGTGCGCAGCACTGTGGTGCCATCAGCACGCAGCGCTTCGGCGGCAAACTGCAGGTTGTCAAAGCTGTTGGCGCCGTAGTCAAAGTAGAGCGTGTAACTGCGTCCTACGACCGTCGTGACGTCCTGAAAGATCGTCCCGGGTGCGCAGCCCGTGAGGTCGATCGAGCGCGCGCCGTTGGTGCGTGGATACGCGCTGTGGTCGATGTTGCCTGCCGAGATGGTCCAGCCGGGCAACGATGCGCCGGTGAGGTTGCCGCCACCCGGGCCCGTCTCGAAGTCGCCGTTGACAATGGCGACGGGGGGCTCGCACACCGCGCCGGTCTCGCGCGTACACGTGGGGCTGCAGCCATCGCCTGCGACCGTGTTGCCGTCGTCGCACTGCTCGGTGGCGGGCTGGAGCGCGCCGTCACCGCAACCTGACGTGATAAAACTCTGGCGAAAATAGACCGGAGCGTTGCTGGTGGGAGCGCACGCGGCGGTGTTCCACACGGGGTGGGCGAAGGCTGCTGTGGCCCAGGCGAGGTTCCAGGGGGCGGGGCCGCCGCAGTTGACCACGGGGGTCCAGCTGGCGTCGTTAAAGAGCGGCTGCTCCCAGCCCGCGGGCGGTGTCGTGCTGGTCGCGACCGAGCGAAACGACGTCGAGGTCGACAGCACCTGCGAGCGGTCGTTCGAGTACATCACCCACACGCACATCGAGATCGAGCCAAACACATCGTTGGCCTGGATCGCGATCGTGTGCGGCCCTGGCCGAAGCGTCAGGTTGTACTCGTCAAAGCCCGGCCAGTTGGTCGCGTTTGTGCCCAGTGTGAGCGCGGTGCCGTCGACCGCGAGCCTCGTGTACTGATCGTCGCAGGTGATCCGCAGAATCTCTGCATGCGCAACGCTCGTCGCGCACACCAGAGACCACCCCGCGAGACCCAACGCGAGTCGCTTTCGAGTATGACTTGTCATCCGCGGAGGGGATCACGGTTGTCCAAACTTGGACAAGCCACACACGCCCACGATCTGCGCAAATCTACCGGTTGAACGTGGTGCCCGCCGTGCGATGCTCGCCCTCGCGGCGGGTCTCGCTTGGCCGCAGAAGGTCCCTCACGGCTCGTATGCTCAAAGCTTATCTCACCGACCGCAACGTGCGCCGCGTGATCACCCTCGCGCTCTTCTTGGGGTCGCTCTGGTTCTTTCGGCACCTGATGCTCTTGCTGGTGTTCTTCGTGATCTTTGAGCGCTCGATCGGCCTCGGGGCCGACGTGCTCTCCAAGCGCACGGGGCTCAAGTTCAAGTGGTGCGTGTTGCTCGTCGTGCTGCTGAGCGCGGGACTCGCCGTCGGTGGCGTCTGGTTTGGTGTCTCGGCCATTCGCGATCGAGTGCCCGAGATCCGGCAGGGCGTAGACGCCATTATCACCACCATCCGCGAGAGCTCGCTCTATCACCGCTATGGGCACTCGCTTGGGCACTTTCGCGGCCAAGAGCTCCTGGTCCACGCGCGCAATCACGCCAACACGGCCCTCCACGTGGGCGCGAGTTTTGCCCGCGAGACGCTCTATGTCTTCATCGGGCTGATCTTCGCGGTGCTGTTCTTACTTGAGCGCGATGAGCTCGAAGACCTGCGCGAGAGACAGCCCATCGACAGCATCTTTCGCACGCTCACGCGCTACTTCGGTCACCTCGCCGACGCCGTCGCGATCACGCTCAAGCTCCAAGTGATCGTGGCCGTAGTCAACGCGCTGATCACCCTCCCTGTGCTCATCGCGCTCGGGCTCCCGGGGATCCCCGCGCTGTTCGCGATGCTCTTGGTGACAGGGCTCGTCCCCGTCGTCGGAGGACCCGTCGCGGGAGCAGTCTTAATGACCCTGGCGTACGTCACCAAGGGGCCCGTAGGCCTGGGAATTTTCATCGCGAGCACCTTCGTTTTGCACAAAATCGAGAGCTACTATCTCAACCCCAAGCTCACGGCCAAACACATCAAGTTGCCCTCGTTTGTGATCGTGACCTCGCTGGTCTTGTTCGAGCACGGCTTTGGTCTGGTGGGCTTGTTCTTGTCGTTTCCGTCGCTCTACATCGCCGCCAAAATCCGCGAAGAGTGGGCCGACCCCGACGAATCGCTCCGCGAAGAGCAGGCGTTCGCCGCTTCGATGCGCAGCTCGCTGGTGGCCGCGCAAGCGAAGACCACTGAAGCGCTCGCTGTCGACGCCGCCGAGAAGCGCTAATGCACACCATCGCTGGAGAATCACTGCCAATTCGCGCGTTGATCGTCACCGTCAGTGACACCCGTGACGGTCAAACAGACCGCTCGGGCCCCGTGCTGCGCGCGCGGCTCGAGGCGGCGAATATCACCGTGGCCCGCGCCGTGATCGTGCACGACGAGCCCGCCGAGATCCTCGCCGTCGTTCAGCGCGCCCTCCACCCTGCAGACCCTGCGGCCGCAGTCGACCTCATCGTGCTCACCGGCGGCACAGGGATCACCTCGCGAGACATCACGATTGAGACCATTGAGCCGCTGTTGCACAAGAAGCTCGATGGGTTTGGTGAGGCTTTTCGCAGGCTCTCGTGGGACCAAGTCGGCGCGAAGAGTGTGCTCTCGCGGGCGCTCGCAGGGACGCACCATCGTACGCTCATCGTCGCGCTCCCCGGCTCGCCCAAGGCCGTCGAGCTCGCCATCGACGCAGTCCTTGCGCCCTTCGTCGCGCACGCCATCGCGCTCTTGCGCAAGTGAGCACAACGCACGACAGTGCGCGCGCATGTTGACCTTTGATCAAGCGATCGCCCGCGTACTCGAACAGAGCCCTCGGTTAGGCCCCGAACGTGTGACCCTCTCTCAAGCGCGTGGACGCATTTTGGCAGAGAATATCCACGCGATTGAGGATATGCCCGCGTTTGATTACAGCGCGATGGATGGCTACGCGCTCGCGAGCGCCGAGGCTTCAGCGCCCGGCGCGTCCCTCCGTGTCACCAGCGAATCGCGCGCGGGAGGCGAGACGCTCTTGCCCCTGGCCAAAGGCCAATGCGCGAGGATCTTTACCGGTGCGCGTGTACCCGCGGGCGCTGACGCCGTCGAGATGCAAGAGAACGTCACACGCACCGAAGAGATCGCCCTCTTTGCGCAGCCCGTGCGTGCAGGGCAGAACATCCGGCGCCGCGGCGAAGACCTCGCCAAGGGCGCGCTCGCCCTGCAAAAAGGCACTCGATTGACGCCCTCGCGGTTGTCACTCTTGGCCGCCCTCGGGCGCGTGCGGGTGCAGGTCTCTCGCGCGCCCGTAGTCACCGTGCTCTCGACAGGCGATGAGCTCCGCGAGGCCGAAGACCCCGCGCGTGAAGGCTCAGTGATCGAGTGCATCGCGGTCGGAGTCGCCGCGCTCGCAGCGCAGTGCGGCGCCATCGTTCGCATCGCGCCCATCGTGCGCGACCAGCGCGAGCAAGTGACCGAAGCGGTACGGCTCGCGCTTGAGGGAAGCGACCTCGTTGTGACCGTCGGCGGTGTGAGCGTGGGGGACCATGACCTCGTCCGTGGGTGTCTCACCGAAGCTGGGGTCACCCTGGATTTTTGGCGGGTCGCGCTTAAACCCGGCAAGCCCCTTTGTCTCGGCCACCGCGGCCCCCAGCGCGTCCTCGGTCTCCCCGGAAACCCTGCGTCTGCGCTGCTCACCTTCGCGCTCTTTGGTGCACCCATGTTGCGCGCCATGCAGGGCGACCTCGCCCCGCGACCCATGCCGCTGCGAGCCCACCCCGCGCGCACCGTGACCCACGCGCTGGGGCGCCAAGAGTTTGTCCGCGTGACACTCGACACGAGCGTCCAGCCACCGGTGGCGAGCCCCCTCGCAGGCCAAGCCTCGGGCTCGGTGCTCTCGATGGCCTGGGCCGACGCGCTCATGGTGCTCCCGGCTGATCGCAAAGAGTTTTTACCCGAAGAATCCCTAGAGATTATCAGGATGAGCGATGTCTAACACGACGGTCACGGTGCTCTTCTTTGCCGCCGCGCGAGACGTCACCCAGGTGGCCTCGTGGGAGTGCCCGTATCGCGAGGGCGACACCGTCGCAGATCTGCGCGCGCGTGTGCTCGACGCGTTTGATTCGCTCAGGCCCTGGTCTCGTGCGCTGCGCATCGCGGTCGACGGCGAATATGCTCGCGAAGACGCCCTCGTACGCGCCGGCGCAGAGCTCGCGATGATCCCGCCCGTCGCCGGGGGCTAGCGGCAATGCCGGTCAGTTAGCGGCGGTTAGGCGCCATGGCACTTCTTGAACTTCTTGCCGCTGCCACAGTGGCAAGGGTCGTTTCGGCCCAGTGTTGGGAGTGCGCGCATGGGTTCGATTGGGTTCAGGAGCCGTTGAGATCATTTCGCAAACCCGTCGCTATTGACATCCCCTGCGCTCGCAACCGACCGGCCAAAGCCGTCACCCACTGCGGGCCCCTGCAACACAGTGGCTGGGGGCGACGTGATCCCTGTCGCGCTGCCCGCAAACACGCTCGCGGTCCCCGCCGGACCCCGCCCTCCTGGGGATGCCAGATACGCCCCCACGACAAGATCGGCAAACCCGTCGCCATTGACATCTCCTGCGCTCGCAACCGAGAAGCCAAAGCTGTCAAACGCTGCAACACCCTGCAACACAATGGCTGGGGTTGACGTGATCCCTGTCGCGCTGCCCGCAAATACGCTCGCGGTCCCCGCCTGAGATTGCCCTCCTGGGGATGCCCGATACGCCCCGACGACGAGATCGGCAAACCCGTCGCCATTGACATCTCCTACGCTCGCAACCGACCCGCCAAAGCCGTCACCCGCTGCAACACCCTGCAACACGATGGCTGGGGTTGACGTGATCCCTGTCGCGCTGCCAGCAAATACGCTCGCGGTCCCCGCCGAAGACCGCCCTCCTGGGTCTGCACCATCCGCCCCGACGACAAGATCGGCAAACCCGTCGCCATTGACATCCCCTGCGCTCGCAACCGACCCGCCAAAGCTGTCACCCGCTGCGAGCCCCTGCAGGACTACACTGGGTGTGGCTGCAGTGCCCCCCGCGCTGCCCATAAATACACTCACGGTTCCCGCATTCGTGCGTCCGCTTGGCGAAGCGTTGGGTGCTCCTACGACGAGATCCGCAAAGCCGTCCCCGTTAAAGTCCGCTTCGGTGGCCCAAGAGGTGTCCACCGGAGCGCTTCGTGCGCCCACGCGAAACTGCCACACCGCGCTGCTCATGCTGCCTGGAGTGCCTGCTTGGACCCCGCGAATGCGCCAGTACCAGAGCCCAAGAGTGAGCGCTGCCGTGGGTCGCACGCTGTTACCCATCACACGTTGCATTTGGCACGAAGCAGTCATTGCACGATCGCGACACAGCTCGACCTGAGTCTCAGCAACCCCTGCCGGTTGCTCCCAGCGCAAGGTGGGGCGCTGCGAGGTCGCAGTGCTCGTGCTCAGCGGTGCAATCGGCCTGGGAATTCGCAGCTCGCAGCCAGCTCCTACCCGGTCGTATCCTGGGGCGCACGCGAAGCCACACGCGGCGCTTACACACGTCGCGATGCCACCCAATGGTGGCAGGGGACAGGGAGTGCAACTGGTGCCACACGAGCTGGGTGAGGTGTCCTCGGCACAGCGGTTGTCACACAAATGGCGGCCTGAATTGCAGGTCACATCGCACATGCCCGCGTTGCAGACTTCGGTCCCTCCGAGCACGGTCGCGCACCCTCGGCCGCATGCGCCGCAGTTGCGCGGATCGGTCTGGGTGTTGACGCACATTCCGCTGCAGCGCATCTGTGGCTCGTCGCACACCAGCACGTCTTCGCGCACTTCGGGCAGGTCGGCGTCGCTCGCGTCGATGCTCGCGTCGCTCGCGTCCATCGCATCGATGCCCGCATCACGCACTCCCGCTTCGACGACCCCGCCATCGGCGGCCACGCAGAGCACCGTCGTGTTGGTGGGGCCGCAGAACCCGATGCACATCCTCTCGGACTCGACGTACATCAGGTTGGGCGAAGGGCACTCTCGCGAGGGATCACTGCATCCGCTTGCCAGGGCGAAAACCGCCACCCACGACGAGACCCACCCCACTACTTTTTTGCTAGTCACTGCGGTACTCCCTCGCACTCTAAACCAAGAACCTTTGGAAAATTACGGCTTCCGTTGGCCAAGAGTCAAGCCACTGGGGCCCAACTCAAACCCGAGTTCGACCTCGGCGGGTGTCTTGAACGGGATCGCTGACAACTGGCGATGAGAAGGGGCGAGAGAAGTGGGGCAGGGCCGTGGCAGCAGGCAAATTCCACATCAACCTCGCCCCGGATGCCCCATGCCAACAATGCTCCAACTCGATGACGACGTCGAGTCCCTTGCTACTTTTCTTCGCGACGCCTTGCCGCTCATCGCTGTAGCCGTCCGCCATGCGCGAAGCGATGAGCCGATGTGTTTTCGCGTGGTCGAAACCATGGTTGCGGACATTTCGGCCGCCTTTGAGCGCGCTGTTCTGCGCACGATTCTGCTCGCATGCGATCGCACTTCGCCACTCAAATCACAGAGCGGAACGACGTTGCGCGTACGTTGCCGTCGGGCTGTCACCTTCTGTTCACGTTCGGGTCCCATCTCTATTGTCCGCTCCATTGACTCGCCAAATGCTGCTGCGAACGTCGGCACGTACGACCCAGTGAGCGTGCGATGCGGTGCGATCAAGCGCTGGCTGCCCGCGACATCGGCAAGCTCTACATCGAGCACCAAAATGCGATCGAAGAGCAGTGCATGCGTGCCCTCGTTGTCCCTGAAAATACCGCAGGAATTGTGCTCTCGATGGATCGCGTGAGCCTCCCAGTCCGATCTGTGGCACCTGCTCGAGAAGGTGGGCCGAGCGATGGTGGCCCGGTTGAGGTGCTCACCGCGGCAGCAATGAGCTTGCATCATATGGCGAATGCGCTTGCTTAACGACGCTTCTGCCTGGAAAAACCTGCTCGATCACGTCGTGCGCTGGCGTCGAGAAGAGCCGCCTGGCACCAAAGATCGTCCGATCCATGAACTGCCGACCTACCTGCGAAATCACGGCAAAAGTGAGCGCATGGATTACGCAGGCGCACGCAGATAAGGGCGTCCCGTGGGCAGCGGCCCCGTCGAAGCCACATGCAAAACCGTGGTGGAAGTCCAGGATGAAACGCTGCGGCACCCGATGGAAACACAACAGCGCAGCGCGCTTTCTTCGCCTCCGCGCCGCGGCGCGCAGCGGTCGATGGCAGCTCGTCATCGATACGCTTTTCCGCATTCAACTCGCGCAAGTCTTACTTTGTACTGCGGCATGACTAACCGCAATCACACCCGAAACGCCCCTTGTCACTGTGGCAGCGGCAAGAAGTTCAAGAAGTGTCATGGGGCCTAACCGTAACCGCCGCTAACTGAGCGGCAGTGGGGCTAGTTCCGCCCTTGTCCGCGCCGGCGCAGAGCTCGCGATGATCCCGCCCGTCGCCGGGGGCTAGACACCGCTGGGCTTGCATCTGAGCGGCGAGAGAGCACACAGTAGCGAGGTCATCGCTATGCAAATCTCCGACGAATCAGCGCTCGAACTCTCTTCGCCCGAGCAGGGCCTCGAGGCCCCGCCGTCCGTTGTGCGCCGCGGTCTGGATCTGCGCAGCCGACGTCTGCGCACCACGCATCGGCTGGTGCTCTACGTCGCGGGAGTGCCGACGCTCGCGTTGATTTCGGTCGGGATCATCGTGACAGCGACCGGGAGCGCCGCACGCGAAGTGGTCATCGGTGTGTTGATCTTGGGCATGGCGCTCACGGTCGCGACCGGTGTCGTCGTGACCTCCATCTTGCTCCAGCGCGAGGCGCGATTGGCGCGGCTGCAGAGCGAGTTTGTCTCGCGTGTCTCGCACGATTTGCGCACGCCGTTGACCTCGATCCGGATGTTCGTCGAGACGCTGCAGCTCGGCCGCGCGCAAGATCCCGAGACCACCGCCGAGTGCCTTGATGCCCTCGGTCGCGAGTCCGAGCGCTTGCTCTCGCTCGTGGATCGCCTCCTCGATTGGGCTCGCATCGAGAGCGCCTCGCGGTTGTACGAAGCGCGAAGATGCACGGCCAACACGGTGCTCGACGAGGCCCTGCAGAGCGTGGACTCGCTGCGGAGACAGTACGACGTGACCTTCGTCAAAGAGTACACCGAGGGACTCCCAGACATCGAAGTAGACGCCAAGGCCATCGTGGATGCGCTCACGAATGTGCTGCAAAATGCTGTATATTATGCTGACGCGCCGCGCATGGTCTGGATCCGCACGCACGTCGTCGGGGCGATGCTCGAGGTCGCCGTCGCGGACAATGGACCCGGCGTGCCCGAGCGCGAGCGCAAGAAGATCTTTGAGAAGTTCTATCGTGGGAGCGCCGCGCGCTCGCAGGGGATCAAAGGCACAGGGCTTGGGCTCACGATGGTGCGCGCGATCGTCAACGCGCACCGCGGCGAAGTGCGCGTAGAGGCCAACGAGCCCAGAGGCAGTGTGTTTGTGTTGTCCCTCCCGCTCGCGGATACGCCTCGCTGACACAGCGCACTGGGTGAGCGAAATTACAGCTCTAAGTGCGTACGGGTCCGAGGCGGGGTGCGTGTCGTGCGTGTCGTGCGTGGTGTGCGCGTGGCGCGTGTCGGTCGCACAGGCTCGGGCTCGGTGAGCGGAGGGGCGACCACAGGCTCGGGAGCTACGACAGGCTGCGTAAGCGCCGTGGGCCTTGGCGGGGGCACCTCGCGCGCTGTGTTGCTCGCGGACGCCGGGGTCGAGCGCCCGTAGAGCACGCCTGCGAGGACCCCCGCGGCGATAAAAGACACCAAGCCCACGAGGGCAAGCATGACCAAGAGCTTCGTCCGTGGCTTGGCACGTGGTGTGGCCGCTAGGCTTGGCTGCGTGCTCTGAGCCTGCGGCAAGACCGCTGCCGTTGGGATGGACTGAGACACCTCCGTAGCAGCGGGCATCGCGTCGATCGTGCGCCCTGCCTCGGCGATCTGCGCGAGAAGCTTCGCGATGCTCTCGCCCAACATCTTCTCGACCACCGCGCGACGAGCCGCCTGCGTCTCGTGGGTGACAAACGCCCTAAGCAGCTCGCTGAGCTCTGCCGCGGTCTGAATGCGCTGATCGCGATCGCGGTCCAGCGCGCGCGAGACCACACGCGCGAGGGCCTCGGGGATCTCTGGGCGCAACGTGCGCACATCCGGGATGGGCGCGTCGAGCGCAGCCCGCAGCATCGCAGCCTCGCTCTCCAACCGCGGAAACACGCGCTTCAGCGTGAGCAGCTCAAACAGCACGATGCCCATCGTGAACACATCACTGCGACGATCGAGCGAGACGCCCTGGAGCTGTTCGGGCGAGAGATAGCCGAGTTTTCCGCGGATTTCGTCGGCCGATCGCGTGATGGTCTCGAGCTCGCTGAGCGTGCCGCGCGCGACGCCAAAATCGGTGACCTTGATCGTGCCATCGAGCCCCACAAGCACATTGGACGGGGTCACATCGCGGTGCACCACGTCCAGCGGCCTCCCATCGGTGTCGGTCAGCTCATGCGCTGCATGGAGCCCCGCGGCGGTGTCCGCCATGATCGCAGCGCACACCTCGACAGGCAGCAGCTCTTTGAGCTCTGCCGCGCGCCGAATGAGCGACAACAGCGGCCGCGACGCAAAGAAGTCCATCACCAAGAAGGGCTCTTCGCCGTCGGTGTCGAGGGCCAACACGGGCACCACGTTGGGGTGATGCAGCATGGACGCGATGCGCGCCTCGCGCTCAAACATCCTGCGAAACGTCGGGTCGGTCACCAAGTGCGCGTGCACGGTCTTGAGCGCGCACAGTCTCTTGACCAGGGCGCCCGAGACGTGGCGCGCGACGAGCACACGCCCCATGCCCCCTGAGGCCAGCTCAAGCAAGGGCTCATACGCGCCGTAGCGCGCACGCGTCGGGACGATCCGCAGCCGCGAGAGATCCCCTGGAGCCGATGCAAACGCGTTTGAAGACACCCTAAGCGCCCAACCTTAGCGCAAGCGCAGCCAAAATCCCCAAAGACTGGCAGCGGGTCAGAGCACCACGGGCAACGGCTGTCGCGTGAGCCCCTGCAACACCGGCTGCGTACCCAACCGTGTGCCCCTGCCCATCGCGTCGATCGTGAGCAAATCCACGCGCGCGTTGGTCGCAGGGCCCTGGTCGTTGCTCCCGCCGCGGATGCGGTTGGCGACAATCGCTGAGTACAACCGAGTGTCGGACACGGCAAGCTCGTCGCGGCCGTCTCCGTCGAGGTCTCCCACGGCCATGCGGCTCCCCCATGCGCTGAGGTCTGTGCTGGTGTCACTGTTTGCGATCATGCTGACGGCCATCCCGAGCCCGAGCGCCTCGGTCTCGTGCAAACGCAGCGGAAACGGCGCCCAGTTCATCCCAATGTTCTGAAAGATCACGCCGCGTTGGCCGCTCGCGCGCATCGCACCGATCGGCAGCGTGTTGGCTGCGTGGATGTCCCCGGTGCCGATCACCAAGCGCAACGCCATGGCGTCGCTCTGGCCTCGCACCTCGAAGTGCGTGTGGTCTACCCCGTCGCCATAGCCCGCGGCAGAGACCAACAGGTCGGCGCGATTGTCGCTGTCGAGATGTGCCGCGCTGATCGCACCAAACCCATGGAAGCGTGTCCCCATGGCGAGGCTTCCGAAATGCAATCGACCAGCTAATTCTCTGGCTTCGATGACTCCATCGGGGGAGCCATCAAGCGTGATTTTTTGTGGTCCACCATAGAGCATCAAGACGCGCCCCGAGGCGATGCTCTCGTTGCCCGCACACCCGAAGTTTTCTCGGGTCGCCGTCGCGAGGTCGTCGTAGCCGTCTCCATTGCTGTCAAAGCCCCCAGTGAGCGTCCACCCTAGGTCGGTGCATCGCGTGTCGTTCGCGTCCTGAACCATCCCGCCCTCCTGAATCCGCACGCGGATGGGCTGCGCGACCACGGTGGCGTCGCGCAACACCGTGGGGCCGCCGTAGACCACGTAGAGCCCGCCATTTTGCTGCCCCGCGCTCGCCATGTCGGCTGCGTTGGGGCCAGGCGCTCCGATGACCAAATCGCCGTAGCCGTCGCCGTTGAGATCTCCGCCCGCGGCGAGGGATGCACCAAACCACCCCGCGACGCGCCCCACAGGAGGCGTCACTGCAACACGTCGCACGCTTAGCTCACCGGCGGTACGTGAGAATACCAGCAAATACACAGCACCGATCGCAGAGGGCATGTCAAACGCGCCGGGCGCTCCGACCGCGAGCTCGACCACGCCGTCGCCGTCCAGATCGCCCGCCGCGACCAGCGCGTGGCCAAACCCTGTGTTGGCGCCTACGCCCTGCAATTGCCCTTCGTCGGGCGCTGGACGCCACGACACCATGCTGCCGCTCTCGCGCCGAAACACCTGCACGCGCCCACGCGCCATGCCCGCTTCGCTCGCATCGGGGACCCCCACCGCGAGGTCGCTGTCTCCGTCCAGATCCGGGTCAAACCGCGTCCACATGGGCTGGCTAAACACTGGCGTTCCGGGCTGCAGCCACAGCTCCCACGTCGGCGTCCATGGGCCACCCTCTGCAAACGCAGCGCTCACGCTTTGAGCGCGCACGAAGATTACGCACGTGCTGCGG
The DNA here is from genome assembly GCA_030694465.1 of Deltaproteobacteria bacterium. Lineage (GTDB taxonomy): Bacteria > Myxococcota_A > Polyangia > Polyangiales > JAUXYJ01. The sequence continues at coordinate 13,336 of JAUXYJ010000081.1, forward strand.
CCCATGCACGCGGCGGTGAGCGCGGCCTCGTCGAGGGTCTGCTGCCCGCGTCCGCTCATGGCCGCGTCGAGTGTGACCGTCGTAGCATCTGCAAAATCACTGGTGCGAGACCACTGGAGCCTCGTCATCGTCGCGCCCATGCGCACGGCCGCGGTCACCGTGGGCGCGAGCGTCCCGAGCACACGACCCGACAACGGCGAGATCAGCCGCGGCGCACACGCAGCGCAGCTTGGGTCTTCGCCCGCGGTCGGTGCAGCGTTGCATGTGGCAGGACACGCGACCCGACAAGCCCCGGCGATGCACACGCTGTCGCTCGCGCACGCTACGTCGCACGCGCCACAATGACTGGGATTTTGCTGAACATTCACACACGTGTCGCCGCACGCCGACTCTGCCGCGGCGCACATCAACGGCGCGAGACCACAGCGGCCCGAGTCACACCTTGCCCGTGCGCCGCCTGGGCACGAGACACCACACGCGCCGCAGTGGCTTAGGCTCTGCGCGGTGTCTTCGCAGCGTGTGCCACAGAGCGACCGCCCCGTTGGGCATGAGCGCGTACGAAGACCTGCAAAATCACTGCTGCATGCGAGCAGAGAGCCAGCAAGGACAGCCAACAACCCTAACCAACGGGACCTCAAAACGCACCTCGCAGCGAGAGCCCTTGCGCGACACCGAGCTGCGGGCTCACCGTGATCGACGCTGGATTTTCTCTGGTAGATCGTGGACGCGTGAGCGCGATCACCGCAAACGTGAGCGAGGTCGCGAGCGCGACGGAGCCGGTGATCACCAGCGCAGTCCCCAGGGTCTGCGTGCGCTCGCCGGCGTCTACGGACTGCGAAAACACAGCAGAGTTGGGGCACGGTCCCATCGCGATACACTGCCCTTCGAGCGCGCGAAACTGCGCCTGCGAATCAAGCGCAAAGTACCCGCCAGTCCCAAGTGCCCCCGCTCCGACCGCCCCCGCCACGATCGCCGTCGCATAAAATCCCCACGGAACACTCGCTCTCGGCGCGACCACCACACGCACCGCGGGCGCCGCTTGGTTTGCGCTGACTTCTGCCCTGACGAGCGTGACACTGGGCTGAGAGAGCCGCCCAGCGACCGCGTCAAGAGACACGCGCTGCGTGATAAATCCCTGGGATTCAATGGACAATTCGTGACGCCCTGGGCTGAGCGCAAACGACTGATCGCCACGCAGTACCCGGTCGTCCTGCGCGAGCACCACGCGCACAAGCGACGGATCTGCACCGCTTACTCGCACCTGCACCAGCGCGAGCGAGGGCAACACTTGGTCTCTCTCTCGCACCGCGCTCGCGATCGCGTCGGCATAGCGCGATCGACCGCCGCGCAAGACCTCGCGCTGTGAGCACTCTGCGCCCAGCGAAATCGCACGCTCAAAACACCCGTGCGCTTGCACAAATTCACGCTGCCGGACGAGCACTCGCCCCAACACCAGCTGCGCGTTGGGGCTGTCATAAATCGCGATGACCTCACGCAAGAGCGTCGCCGCTTGCTCAAGCGATCCCCGATCAAGCGCGGTCTGAGCGCGTTCGAATCGTTCGCGCGCAGCACGCAGACTCTGTGCGCTCGGTTGCGCGTCCGCACACGAGGCCCCCACGCTCTGCGCAGACGCACCCTGCGGCACCACGATCGCTGCGCCCAAGCACGCCAGCCAACCACTCCAAGCAATCCATCGCATCAAAGACCGCCCATTGTGCGTCGCGAGCCCCTGCTGAGTCCAGCCCTCAGGGTGGCTCCGCCCACGGCTCGGTCATCCACCGCGCGCACCGAAACCCGGCATGAGGGTTGCGGAGTGTGAGGTAGCCACCGCTCGATCTCGTCGCGACGTGGTCATGTTGCATCGCGCGCTCGCCCATATCGCCAAAGCTCCTCCCTCGGATCGCTGTGCGATCCCACATGTTGAAGCCTTCGGGCTGCCCGGCTGTCAGACATCCGTCGGGCGTTCTTGGATGGCTCCACGTGAGCTCGCGAACGCCACCCCAGAGCCCGTACACGCCGTTTGCGGTCTGTCCGAGCGCGTAAGCAAAGACCTCATTGGGTAGCTGGTCCACCCGCGCGCAGCCGCTCACATCGCCGTAGAGGCAGGGATCATAAGAGCCGACTGGCAATCGGTCGCTAAAGGGCAGCGCAGTGCGCCCGCCGTTGGATGCAAAAGACTCCCAAATTCCCTCAGATGCCAAGTGTTTTCCCTCCCACCAACAGAAGGCGAGCATCATGTCTCCAGTGACGCAGTTGACAGGCCGTGCATCATTGGCCGAGGGGAGATCGGTGTACGTGCAGATCGTGGGGTCTGGTGCCGGGCAGGTTCGATCTGCCGCAGTGCACTGGTAGGTGGGCAGATCGAAGCGGTAGCCCGGCCACCAACCCTCACGCTCGGTCCAGATTCGGCCACGGAACGCAGGTTGCGGCCAACCTGCACGCACCCAGGCTCTAAAGCGCGCGACGGTGACCTCGTAGGCGTCCATAAAGCCAGAGTGCACCTCCACGGTCGCCACCTCGCAGCCGAGTGATTGCCGTGAAGCGGGGCGGCCAAAGCGCTCGTTCCACGCGCTCGTTGAGCCGATTTGCGTGGGCCCGCCGCAGGTCCACACTTCGCGACAGCTCTCGCTTGGCGCTCCTGCAGGTCCCGTGCAGCTTCGCAGCGTGCGATCGGGCCGAGGGTCGCTCGGTGTTACACACGCGACGCCCGCTTCGGGTGTGTCTGTGGGCACATCCGCGCGCTCTTCGTCGTGGGTGTCTTCGGATGCATCGGACACGTCTTCTGCATCCCACACGTCCTCGTCGGCGACGTCGGGGACCATGGCCTCGATCGCGTCTACGGGGGCCGAGAGCATCTCGGTGTTGCGCGCGTCCACCGCGGCATCGGGCGTCACCTGCTGCCCACAGGCAGAGGTCCCCACGAGCAACGCTGCAAGCGCGATCCCAGCGAGTGACTGGCTCATCGCGCGGCCCGTCCCTGCTGCGACATCGCCCACTGCATCCACGCATCCAAGCGCATCCCTGAGCCCCACGCAAGCGAGCCTCCGTTGCGCTTAGCCCCTCAGGGTGGCTCCGCCCACGGCTCGGTCATCCACCGCGCGCACCGAAACCCGGCGTGAGGGTTGCGGAGTGTGAGGTTGGTGCCCGTCTCTCTCGTCGCGACGTGGTCATGTTGCATCGCGCTCTCGCCCGTATCGCCGAAGCTCCGCCCTCGGATCGCTGTGGTTTCCCACGTGTTGTAGCCTTCGGGCTGCCCGGCTGTCACGCATCCATCGAGGTTTCTCGGATGGCTCCACGTGAGCTCGCGGACACCGCCCCAGAGCCCATGCACGCCGTTTGCGGTCTGTCCCAGTGGGTAGGCGGTGACCTCATTGGGTAGCTGGTCCACCCGCGCGCAGCCGCTCACATCGCCGTAGAGGCAGGGATCATAAGAGCCAACTGGCAATCGGTCGCTAAAGGGCAGCGCAGTGCGCCCGCCGTTGGATGCAAAAGACTCCCAAATTCCCTCAGATGCCAAGTGTTTTCCCTCCCACCAACAGAAGGCGAGCATCATCTCTGCGGTGACGCAGTTAACAGGCCGCGCATCATTGGCCGAGGGGAGATCGGTGTACGTGCAGATCGTGGGGTCTGGTGCCGGGCAGGTTCGATCTGCCGCAGTGCACTGGTAGGTGGGCAGATCGAAGCGCCGGATGTCCCAAAAGCCCTCTCGCTCGGTCCAGATGCGCCCATTAAATGCAGGTTGCGGCCAACCTGCACGCACCCACGCCCTAAAGCGCGCGACAGTGACCTCGTAGGCGTCCATAAAGCCAGGGTGCACCTCCACGGTCGCCACCTCGCAGCCAAGTGTTTGCCTCACGTTACCCCGCCTGTACGTTTCACTCCACGCGCTCGTTGAGCCGATTTGCGTGGGCCCGCCGCAGGTCCACACTTCGCGACAGTGCTCGGCCGGAGCCCCGGTCGGTCCCGTGCAGTTTCGCAGCGTGCGATCGGGCCGAGGGTCGCTCGGTGTTATGCACGCGACGCCCGCTTCGGGTGTGTCTGTGGTCACATCCCCGCGCTCTTCGTCGTGGGTGTCTTCGGATGCATCGGACACGTCTTCTGCATCCCACACGTCCTCTTCGGCGACGTCGGGCACCATGGCCTCGATCGCGTCTTCGGGGGCCGAGAGTATCTCGGTGTTGTGCGCGTCCACCGTGGCATCGGGCGTCACCTGCTGCCCACAGGCAGAGGTCCCCACGAGCAACGCTGCAAGCGCGATCCCAGCGAGTGACTGGCTCATCGCGCGGCCCGTCCCTGCTGCGACATCGCCCACTGCATCCACGCGCCGTCTTCGCCTCCGGCGCTGCACTGGTTCACCGGTGCGGGGTCCCGAACCACGGAGGGAAGCGCGGTCGGCGACGTCGGGATCGCGCCGTACCACTGCGGTCCCATCACGAGATCTGCGATCCTTTGCATCTGCTCGTCTTGCGACAGGCGATTGGGATCGACCACAAACTCCGGCACAATGGGGTTGGGGGGCACTGTGGGCCACGCAGAGGCCCCTGGGCAGATCACACGGCTATTCACTTGGGCGTAGCCCGCGCGGGGCGTCAGCAAGCCTCCACGTCGGCCACGGCTGCTGCTCTCGAGCGTGTGACAGAGGGCAAACGCGAGCGTCATGCTCTCGTCGTAGTCAAATCGCGGCCCAAACGCCGCGCTGTCGACGCGTCCCGCAAAGCGAAACAGTGGGCCTACGAAGTACTCGACGCCAACCGCGCGAACAGCGTCGGTAAAGGTCTGATCCAACGCCGGATCCCGCTCTCCCGACGGCCCAGTCCCCACGGCTTCGGCGGTTGGTCGCCCGTCCCGAAAGACCGACCAGGTGTTGCCCGGCGAGGCGATAAACGCATCGGTTGTGGCCATCGCGCCCACCACCGGGCCACGCACGATCCGCCGCGAAGCTCCCCAGTCCGTATTGCCGGCCTCAAGTCGAATGGGGCCTGGGCCCAAGGGGTCGCTCATGGTGGTCCCCACGGACACCTTGAGATCAGGCGTCTCAAATCCTACGACCAAGTTTCCGCTCCGCTCAAACGCAGCACTCAGCGCGGACTCTGCTGCGACTGGCAACGCAGCCGAGCCAGAGCCAGGTCGGAGAATGGGACTTGCTTCGCCAAGAACAGGGCTCGATCCGATGGCAATTTCCCTAAACGCCAACGATGAAACACCCGCTGTGTTCACAGTCCGAACCAACCCGAGTCGAGGTGCCGTGGTGCCTATCGCGGGACGTACTGCGAGCGCGATTTGTCCGCGGCTTAGCACCGCGTTCCCATCTCCATCCAGAAGTGGTGCTGCGGGCCCCGTGCACATCCCGTTGACATCGCACTGACGCCACAAGAGCACGTTGTCTGAGGCTCGGCGGACCACGATCAAGAACCGCGTGGGCGTGCCATTGACTACCGACCACGACGCGATGGCGAGGCCCGAGGCCTGAAAATCGAAACCAAACGTCTGCGCGTCTTGCAGCGCGGGGTCGGTCGCGACGGGGGTCTGACGCGGGTCGAGTGCGTCCGACGTCCCGAGATAAAACCGAGGAAATCCCCAGGGACAATCCATCGCGGTGGGAGGAGTCAGCCCGTCCGTGCAGAACGGCCCTGTGCGGCTCACGGTTCCGAGAATCACCGACTCGAGCGCGCCGGGACCGTTGTCGAGCGAAGCCGCGGTGATGGTCCCAGGTCCATCCATTCGCGCGACGCCCAATTGTCCTCCGGGCGCACGCACGCGGACGTCGCCGCGCCCGCGCCAACCGTCAGGAAGCACCGCGCAGTTGGCGCTGTCACCAGTGCACTGACCACTCACGCGTCGAGGGACCTCGAACTCGATTTTACCGAGCGATGTCCAGCGAATTTTGCCCACGCCCGAGTACGGGCGGTCCGCACGGTTGGTCGAGTTGTTGGCCGAGAGGTCGTCTTGATGCAACGAGATCATCCTGCGCTCAGCATTTGCTTGTGTGCGCACAACCAGCGCCCCCTGCATCGATTGATTAAACAATGTTTGGAGTGAGCCGAGGCTCGCGGGGACCATCGAGTCCACGGTGCCATTGCGAACGCACGCGCCCATCCCTGTGGCAAACGACCCGGTAGGGCAGCAGCGGTTGCCCGCATCCACAAGACCACGCGCGGTTCCTAACGCATCTACGTTGTCACAGACGTAATAGCTGACCCAAAACGGCTTGGTCCCGCCTGCAATAAACGGAGTGCTCGGCTCGACCAGTCCCGTCGCGATACTCCCCTGGCCGACCGCTCCGTTTGCGTTGAAGTCTACACACGCGACCGGCCCAAGCGCACTGCATTCGCGCGGGGTGTAGCTCTGTCTCACAGAGCTCCACGACGCGATGTACGCGGTCGATCGCCCAAGCAACGTGTCATCCTCGGGCCAGCCAAAGACCGCTCGATCACCCTGCGAAAGCAGCCGCGGAAGCGGTGACGCGAGGTTGAGACCCACGGAGAAGGTCTGGCCTCCGAAGCGCTCGCGCAATTCGACAAGGCTTGAGCGATAGCGGGTCGCGTAGTTCATGATCGAGGGCTGCACGAGCTTGTCCTCGCGCGCGGTGTCTGTCGCCGTCCGCGGCGCAAAAGGGTTGTCAAAACAAGCGGCATCGGGGCCTCCATGACTCAGTCCCATGACGTGACCAAACTCGTGGCTGCCCACGAGATCCGGAAAGCCAATTTGTGCGCTGATCTCACCATTGCAACCAGTATTTCCTCCGCCAAGAACACCAGGATAGTAGTGCGCAAGTCCCCCATGCCTTGGGTCTGGTGCCAGGGTGCTTTGATCGCACGAACACCGGCCGCCGCTACCCCCATTGGGCACATACGTCACCAGCCCGGTCAGCCCCAAGCGATCCCCGTTTTCTTGCATGATGAACCGCGGAACAAACCCGTGGTTGCTCGACATTCGGCTGAGAATTCGCACGTCGAAATGCACCTCGATTCCCGCCGTTCCATCGGGGTTCGCGACACTCTGCGCTGGCAGCGAGGCCCACGCGCGACGAAAGTTCCACAGCGCGCGCATCGCGGCGTCTGGGTCGGTGTAGCTGGGACTCGGATACACGTCTCGCGCATCGCTGCAGCCGCTTGTCGGAGTCCTGCAGAGCGAACCATCGCCCACTCGATCAATCTCAATCAGCATGTCCTTGTGTCGAGGACTAAAGCCCCACAAGGGCAGCGTCTGCGCGGCGTTGGCCACCGTCTGATAGTCCAACGGAGCCGTCGGTCTCCCACCCACGGCAGAGGGCAACGCAGCAGCGACCGTGTCGGTGCCGAGCACCTCAAACCCGTCCGCGATGCCATCGCTGTCTGTGTCGCGGGGATCCGCAAAGGCGAGTGATCGGCCCGGAAAAATACCACCCAACCGCACTTCGCTCTCGGTCAGACAGCTCACGCTACCTGGCCCCGTCGGCAGGCTGTAACCACGCGTCCCATCGCACAACCCTAGTTCACGCTCGACACTGTCCGAGAGCCCGTCTCCGTCCGTGTCCACACGCTCATTGAGCACCACACGCATGCGCCCCGGTCCTGGGGCTCTGGCGTACTCTTGATTGTCCACCACGATGGGTTGGCGCGTGATCGTAAGCGGGACAAACGGTGGCCGCTGATACGGACGCACCATCACGTAGCGAACAGCCCGACCAAGGCGTTGCTGCGCGTTAAGCAATAGCGCCGCGGGGCCCACACCGCTCATGGTCAGATCGGCTGCAAGTACTCGAAATTGATCATCAAAGAGCCATGCCTCCGTTGAATCGACACCCAGCCAATCGTTGGCCGTGTTGCCCGGATCACTTGGCACTCCGGTCACCTCGTCGGCGCTCGCCGGGCCATCTGGCATCAGCACGCTGTGCACGTCGAAGCCCGACGCAGGCGGGGTGCCCACGTCCAACATCACGTTGTCCGACACGGTCTCGCGGTAGGTCCCGAGAAACGCGGGCGACGATTGGACACGCACACGCAACGTAAGCGACGCAATCCCCCGCGCGTTGAGATCGCTGTGAATCATCAGGCGGTGCACACCCGGAGTGAGCGCGATGGACTCGAAGCAATTGCGTGATTGGCACACCGTGCTCGTGGCAGCCATTGCACCCGACGCGTCAAAGAGATGCGATCGCAAATGCACAACCCCAGTCCCCGAGGGTTGGCACAGCGCGCGCCCAACGCCATCGGTGCACTGTGTCTGGGTCGTCATCAAGAACTCGATCTGCGTGCGAGCCCCTGGGGTCCGCGGGACCGTAAACGTGATCCAATTCGCTGAGACTCCCCACAGCCGATCATGTACTCTCTGCGTGGGAAAAGCCTCGCTCTTCGCGCTTGCCAAGAGTCCCATTGCGACCGCGACGAGGGCAGCAATAAGGCGGCTCATTGCGCACCTCCCGAGGGGGCACTCGGCGGTAGATCACTCGGTGGTAGATCACCGGGTACCTCACTCATCAAGCACGTGGGATGCTGCGCAACGTAGTGCCGAGTCTGGATCTCGCGCGTCAGCGGATCGCACAAAAGCATCGCCGCTGCGCGATCTGCCGCGACCTGTTGCGAGGGAGTCAGCGGCAGCGTCATGCCTTGCTGCGGCCTCATAAAACCCACGAGCTGCTCTCGCGACACACAGCAATGAGGCTGATTGGTCCGCATCAGCGAGACCATCGCTGTTTGGTGAAGACTCTGCTCGTTTGTGCGCCGCGCTTCAAGCACCGCACGCATCCTCACGCAATCAAGATCCAGCCGCTTGTCGAAGTCTTGATCGAGCACCTCATCGTTGACACACCCCACCGAGGCCCCATCCGTCACGGCATCCAAAGGGATGCCCGAATCGCCCCCGCCTGGTCCTGGGCAACCGCCAAACAGAAGCACCGCGAAGGTGGCGCTCCGTGTGTGAAAGATGCGTAAAAATTCAGCAAGAAGCGGACGTTCTACCCCCCCCCCGAATTTGTGTAGTAACTAAGTGTCTCTTTTTGGCTTTCATGACACGTCTCCCCATGGGTGGATGTTGCCGGTTTGAGGGCGCGTTTTGTGAGCTTACGCTCGACAGCCCGGCACTCTCGCGGTGGTTGAAGAGAGCCTAATCCTCCCCCCAAAAATCCCCGTGTTGTGCCCCGACAACAGAAGGTATCCCACCGCAGTCTCCGTTCGCTGACAAGAGCCCCGCTGTGGATTGTCGTCAGAGCCTCTTGGTCACAGCTCTTTTGCCGGCGCGGCGCAGTCAGAGCGTGCAGACTGCGATCCATGGCCACCGTGTTGCTAGTCGAAGACGACCCCTCGATCCTCCGAGGGCTCGAGATGAACCTCAAGATCGACGGCTTGCGGGTGTTGTCCGCGACCGATGGCGTCGCCGCCGTGCGAGCAGCCCGCGCGGCCATGCCCGACCTGATTATTCTAGACCTCGGGCTCCCCTCGATGGACGGCTTTGACGTCCTCCGCGAGGTCCGCAAAGACGACCCCGATGTGCCCATCTTGGTGCTCTCTGCGCGCGCATCCGAGGCCGAAAAAGTCCTGGGATTGTCACTCGGCGCCGATGACTACGTGACCAAGCCCTTTGGCCTCGCCGAGCTTTTGGCTCGCGTGCGCGCGCTCTTGCGCCGGACCCGTCGCCGCGAAGCCGACGCGGTCGTCGCGTTTGGCCCCGTGAGCATTGATGTCGTCGCCCGCGTCGTCCGCGTCAACAACGAGCCCGTCGAGGTCACAGCCCTGGAGTTTGACCTCTTGCGATACCTCACCGACCAGCCCATGAGAGCGGTCACCCGTGAGCAAATTATGCAAGCGGTGTGGGGCGCCGGGCACGCGGGGACGCCTCGCACGGTGGACAACTTCATCGCGCGATTGCGCAGCAAAATCGGCGACGATCCCGCGGATCCCAAGTTTATCGAGACCGTCCGCGGCGTGGGCTATCGCTTCAACCCCGGCTGAGCGCGCTGTCTCGGCGAGGGACTGGCCGCTTCGTTGTGAAAACACAGAGTGCTGTGATAGTCCGCACCGCGACCGTCGAGCGCATTGGGCGCTCGCGTCCCCCTAAGGAGCCCCGTCCATGACCGCGACGTCCCGCGCCGACACGATCGCATCGCTCTCGCAGCGCACACGCGCAATGCGAGGCACGATCCTCGAGATGATTACCGCCGCCGCGAGCGGCCACCCCGGTGGCTCGCTGAGCGCCATTGACTTCATCGCCACGTTGTTCTTCACGCGACTGCGCCACGACCCCAAGAACCCCACCTGGGGCGACCGCGACCGCTTTGTGCTCTCCAAGGGCCACGCGGTGCCCGCGCTCTATGTGACCCTCGCCGCGCGCGGGTACTTTGACGAGGCCCTGCTGCCCACCCTGAGGCAGCTTGACTCGCCCCTGCAGGGACACCCTGTCAACCGGTTTATGCCCGCCTGTGAGGCCCCTACAGGCTCTCTGGGGCAAGGTCTCTCGGTCGCGCAGGGGATGGCCCTCGCCGGGCGCATGGACCGCAAGGACTACACCACGTACTGCATGATGGGCGACGGCGAGATCCAAGAAGGCCAAGTGTGGGAGGCCCTCATGAGCGCCGCCAAATTCGGCCTCGACAACCTCGTCGCCATCGTCGACTGGAACGGCGGACAGATCGACGGCAGCATCGCCGAGGTCATGCCCTCGCTTGAGCCCGTGGTGCAAAAATTCACAGCGTTTGGCTGGGACGTCCGAGAGATCAACGGCCACGATTTTGGCGAGATTCTCGACGCGATCGCCTGGAGTGATTCGCGCAATGGCAAGCCCAAGTGCATCGTCGCGCGCACGGTCAAGGGCAAGGGCGTCTCGTTTGTCGAGCACCCGACCAAGTATCACGGCGCAGCGTTGACCCAAGAAGAGCTGGGCCGCGCCCTCGCAGAGCTGAAGGAGTCCAAGTGATGAGCACCAGTGTAAAGCCCGTGGCCACGCGACAAGCCTTTGGCGAAGCCCTCGCCGCCGTGGGCGCAGATCATCCCGACGTGGTCGCGCTCGACGCAGACCTGTCCAAGAGCACCAAGAGCGAGCTGTTTGGTAAGAAGTTTCCCGAGCGGTTCTTTCAGATGGGGATCGCCGAGCAAAACATGATCGGCGTCGCGGCGGGCCTCGCGCTCAGCGGCAAGATCGCGTTCTGTTGCTCGTTTGCCTGCTTTTTGGCAGGCCGATTCGAGACCATCAAGATCTCGGTCGCGTACGCCGGAGCGCGCGTTCGCTTGGTCGGCACCCACGCAGGCGTGGGCATCGGCGAAGACGGCTACTCGCAGATGGGCCTCGAAGACATCGCCCTGATGCGCACGCTCCCCGAGATGGTGGTGCTGCAGCCCTCGGACGATGTCGAAACCCACGCGATGATTCGCTGGCTCGTGACCGACTGCAAGCAGCCCGCGTACCTGCGTTTGACTAGGCAAAACCTACGTCGATTGCACCCCGAAGGCTGGGTCTATCAGCCCGGCAAGCTCGACGTCCTGCGCGAAGGCACCGACGTCGCGATCATCGCGAGCGGTGGTCCCGTGATGAACGCGATGGACGCCGCAATCGCGCTCGAAGCCGAGGGGCTCTCGGTCGCCGTCGCGAATCTCTCGAGCATCAAGCCCATCGACCACGAAGGCCTCTGCGCGCTCGCGGGCAAAGTGAAGCTCATTGTCACCGTCGAAGACCACAACGTCATGGGCGGAATGGGCTCAGCGGTGGCCGAAGTGATCGCCGAAATGCGTGCAAATCACGCGAGAGTCTATCGTCACGGGGTGCTCGATGTGTTCGGCGAGTCTGGGACGCCTGAGTCGCTCTACGCCAAGCACCGGCTCGACAGCGCAGGGATTGCGGCCGTCGTGCGAGAGCAAATCGCTTAATCCATTCGGTCTCCCATTGCGATACGCTCTCTCGTGTAGCCGCGGAGGGTTCTGTGGCTTCGCATGGAGTGGGCGTTGGCACATCGCAGTCAGGGGTCTCATTCGGCCATCAAAGGCGTGATGGTCCAGCACACAGTCCAGTGGCTCCGCGCCGCAGGCAAAGACCAGGCTGTGCTTCGTTGTCTTGAGGGTGAGGGGCGAGAGCTCTTTGCTTCTGAAGTGTTTGCGGTCGAGTGGATCGAGCTAAAGACCTTTGGCCAGATCGTAAACGCCGTCGGCCAAGCTTACGATTTGCCCACGGTGCACGACGCGTTTCACACCGCAACACGCACCGGAACCCTCCCGCGCCTCCAGCCCATGATCGACAGCGTCGTGCGGCTCTTTGGTCTCGCTCCGGCCACGCTCTTTTCGCGGCTGGATTTGTTTAACAAAGCCACCGTGCGAGGTGTCTCGACACGCTGGATCGAAGAGTCGCCCAAGGGCGGGACGCTTACGCTCTCGTACGACCACTACACGCTCCCGGCGGACGCGAGCATCCTGCGCGCGCTCGGTACGCAGGCGGTGCAGCACGCGTGGGCAGCATCGTTCTCTACCGTGTTTGACGTGTGCCAAGTGCGCGGGACAGTGGAGCCCATCTCGGCTTCGGGCAACACGCTGACCTACCGTGCGCGTTGGTGATCGTGTCGAGAGAGCGATCCGCGCTTTACCAATGGTCTTAACGCGGACATAGTCCGTCCCGCGATGGTGCGACGAAGTTCTCCGGGGCGGCCGGCCGGAAAGTACACGCAAGCGGTCCGGCTCTTTCAACTCTATCACCGCCTCGAGAACTCTCCCGAGGGCGTGCGAATCGATGACATCGCGCGTGAGCTCGATGTGACACCGCGCTCGGTTCGTCGCGATCTCAAGGCGCTCCAAAACGCAGAGATCGAAGTCGAGAGCATCGACAACGACGGCGAGCGACGTGTGCGCCTCGCACGCACCGGAAAGACCACCGAGCCCATCCGCATGACACGCTTTCAGCGCTACTCGCTGACCGCGGTGCGCCGTGCGTTTGATGTGCTCGAGGGCACGCCGTTTCACGACGATTTGTCTCAGCTGTTCGCCAAGCTCACGCAAGGAAACTCCGGCGAGCCCAACGTCCAAAACGAGGGTCTCAGCGAGCGATTTGTCTACATCCCCGACGCGCCCAAGAACTACCGCAAGTTCAAAGATCAGCTCTACGAGATCTACGACGGCGTCCTGCGTTCGCTCACGCTGTCGTTTATGTACGACGGTGGATCGACCATGGGCATGCGCCGCATGGAGCCCTATTGCCTCGTGCTCTATCGCAACGGGCTCTACGTCGTGGGCAAAGACGTCACGAAAAAAGAGATGCGGACGTTCGCGGTGGAGCGCATGCGCCGTGTCCGCGCGCTGCCTCAAGCGCCCTTTGTGCGCGACGTAAACTTCGACGTCAAAAAGCTCTTCGACGGTGCGTTTGGGCTGATTTCAAACAACAAGGCCATCGAGCACGTCATGGTGGAGTTCACCGCGCGCGTCTCGACCTACATCGAAGAGCGTCAGTGGCATCCCTCACAAAAGCTCACCCGATTGGTCGACGGCGGCGTGACGGCAGAGCTCGATGTCAGCCTTGGTCCAGAGCTCTGGGGCTGGATCCTTCGTTGGGGCGCAGACGCCAAGGTGATCTCTCCGCCCGCCCTCATCGAGACCATCCGCGCAGAGCAACTTCGCGCGGCCGAGCAGTACAGCGTGACCCGAAGCACGATCGAGCCCGTGATCAACGCGTGATCTGTGCCCCCCCAGGGCACCCTAGGCTGCGTCGTTGTCTTTGGCTTCGGTGTCCGTTGTGGCTTCGGTCGCAGCGACCGCCGCGGTCTTGCGCGCAGGCGTCGAGATCAGCCCACGTGGGCTCCGCGCGTAGTTCAGGCAATAGAGCCCGATGAGCAGACACGCGACGGAGGCAAAGTGCCCAGGCGTGAGCCCGAGGTATCGAACGTCGCCGCCGTTAGCGTCTGTTTCTCTGAAGAAATCCAAGGGAAATCGCACGAACGCATACGTAGTCGCGAGCGCGCCGATGACCGCGCCGCGGCGCTCGGTCTTGCGTCCCACCGCGATGACCACCGCGATCAAGATCGGCGTGAGCATGAGTTCGAGCACACCCAAATCAAAACGCGGCCCCGGCGGAAACGGAAACTGCCTCCCCGCGGTGTCCGGAAAATTCACCGCGAGCCAATGCGTCGACGGGCGCCCTGGGTGATCGTGCACCGTCGCACATCCCATACGACCAAAGAGCCAGCCCACTGGGAGCCCATACCCAATGGCGTCCGCGCTCTTCCACAGGTCGAGCCCGACACGACGGCCGTAGACCAAGAAGCCAATGCCCGCACCAAAGAAGCCACCAAACGAGCTCAGCCCGTGATGGATCATCAACAGCTCTAGCGGGTTCTCGGCGATCTTCTCAGGGTGATACGCGATGGTGTCAAACACGTGAGACAGAACAATCCCCGTCGCGACCGTCCAGAACACCAACGACTCAAAGCGCTGTGGGTCGAGCCCGAGCTTCTCCGAGCGCTTACTCGCGATGCGGTGGCCCACCATGATCCCCGTCGCGACCAAGAGGCCAAACGGATGCAAGGGCAATGGACCCAAATGCCCATCGGGGATCGTCCAGAATGGCAGATACGCAATGAGCGCCTGCAGACTCGTGTGCAACAACACCATCGACCTCGTTCGTTGTGCGCGATCCCTCAGCACTGCGCGCAGCGCGCAGTCCAAGGTCTCGTCGCAATCTCTGTGTTCAGCGCACTCGTGGGTGCGCTGCCGGTGCGCTCTGCCTTGGTTTGCGCAGAGCCTCACGCGTCGCTCGGCGACCCGTGAAGCGCGTTGTATACCGCGAGTCCTAAGACGGTTAACGCGTCGGGGTGCAGAATGTTCCGCCCACGTGCGAGACACACGCGTGATCGCCAGGCCCGAGTGAGACCTCAAGCATGCCCCACGCCGCCGTTGTGTGAAGCGAAATACCTGCAAATTGCAAGCGATTGATCACTTCACGGTGCGGATGCCCATAGGGCGAAGGGTGCCCCATGCTCGCGACCGCCAGCCTCGGCCGCGTCGCCTCAAGCCACGCCGCGCTGCTCGATGTGCGGCTCCCGTGATGCCCAAGCTTGAGCACCGTCACCGGCTCAATCGCGGTGAGCCCTCGAAGCAACCGTGTCTCTTCGGTCGCCTCGAGATCACCAGTCAAGAGCATGGACGCGTTCTGATAAGAAATTCGCAGCACGATCGACGCATCGTTGGCGCTCTGCCCAGGCCTCGCGCCAGGGCACGGGGCCAGCACCTGCAGCGTCGCTCCGTGAAACGCCACGGGCCCCTGGCACAGCGCCGATGGGCCCCGCAAGCGCGACCCGCGCTGCACTGCGCCGTCGCGGACGCGGCACCACGAGGGCTCGCCCGTCACCCCTTCGCACTGGCGATTGTCCCAGATTTCGTCTGCACGGACATGCGCGAGGACCGCCTCAAGGCCCCGCACGTGGTCGGGATGAGGGTGGCTCGCGACCACAGCGACCAGCGAGCTCCTTCGCCGAAGCGCCAGCGTGGGCAGCACCGCGCGTGCACCCGGGTCCGCGCCCTGCATCACACCTCCAGCATCGATGAGCATCGCTTCGCCATCTGGAAGCGTCACCAAGAGCGCGTCGCCCTGGCCCACGTCGATCACGGTCAACCGCAGCGTGCCTTTGCGAAACTCCCACGCACGGTGCATGACCTCAAGCCCCGCACAGAGCAACAACGCCGCGAGCAAGCAATGGGTCAACCAACGGCGCGTCCCGTAGAGCCCGACGCTTACCAATACAAGCCATACAACAGTCTGTCCTGCGGTCGGAGAAAAAGCCTCGACGTGCGACCAAGGCAAGCGCTCGGCCTGCATCGGTAGCCAAAACAGACCCCGGAGCGCCCAGGACGCAGGCACCGCGACCAGCGCCCCAAGCCGCTGCGAGACCATCCCCAACAGCGACGCACCAAGCACAAGCGGGAGCGCCAACACCTCTCCCAACGGCGCCGCGACGAGGTTGGCCAGCAGGCTCGTCACCGGCAGCGACCGCGCAATGGGCGCGACGATCGGTGCGGTCAACAGCGCCACGCGAACACTCGCGACGAGGGCTCGCTTTGCAGTATCAACCACGCGCCGCCACCACGGACCTTCTGGCTCTTGGGCGCTTGTCCGCGGCGCGCTGATCAGGGCCCACGACGCCGCGATCGAGAGCTGCCACCCGAGATCCGTGCGCCACGCGGGCTCCATCGCGAGAGTGAGCAAGACGCTCGCCGCAAGCAGCGACGCACCGTCTACGCGACGCTGCGTTTGGCGTGCAAAAACACTAAGCAATGCCATCACGAGCGCACGAATCGCCGAGGGCGCTTCGCCCGTCGCAAGCACAAACAGGACCAAGAATGGGATCGGCAACAGTCGCTCAAGCGTAGGGCTCCACCCTCGCACTACAACCGGCCTGCACCGACGCGCGACACGACGCACAAGCGCCTCAATCCAGACCGCGAGCAACGCGACATGAGCCCCCGAGACCGCGAGCAAATGCGAGAGCCCAGTCAACCGAAACGACTCAAGCGTTTGCTGCTCGATGCCATCGTCGTCGCCAAACAACAGGGCCCTCGCGCGCTCACGGGCCTGTGCGACAAACACTCGCTCAAGCCCAGCTTCAACGCCAACGCGCACCACTGCAGAGAGCCTCCGAAGCGCCTGCAGCGGCGTGGGCCAGCGAGGAGTCACTTCACACGCTGCAGCGACCGCTCGCCCGGTGACTCCCTGTTGTGCGAGCGAATCTCCTGGCGCTTGCAGCCCCGTGTTGCGCATCGGTTGCAACGGCGTGTGCGTGACGACCGCTGTCACATGGTCGCCCGCGCGAGGCGCACAGCGCTCGGGCGCGACCACCAACAGGGTCCGCGAACCCGATTGCTCTGCCACCACGCACCGACGCTGGCCGAACCCCAACGTACACGACGCCTCCACGATGCCCGACAACAACCCAGTGCTGACTGCCCGGCGTGGGCGCGCTTCGGATCTCGCCCCATCGCGTCCCACCACAAGCCCACCCGCGCAGACCGCCACCACACAAAGCGAGACCGCCAAAAGAGGCCCTCTGCGGCGCGCAAGCGCGAGCGCACCCAGCGCCGCTACGAGGGTGACAAGCGCCCTGGCGCCAAGGGTCATCGCGCTGGGCCAGACAGCGCTCGCAAAGAGCACCAGCGTGGTCAACAGCGCCAAAGGCGAGCGTAATGAGGTCACGGCCCAACCGACCTCCACACCCCATGCCACGAGGGCGCTGTGTGGAGTTTATGGGCTGTTTTGGGACCCGCCCCCCGGCGGTCACGGACCCACCGCCATGGCAGCCGCCATGGCAGCTGCCATCACGGAGTGGCAGGCGCTGCGGGCGCTGCGGGCGCTGCGGGCGTCGCAGGTGTCTCTGCAGCGGGCGTGGCAGGTGTCGCGGGGGTGGTCACTGTTCCGCCTGTGCCCGTGGGCTGCGCAGCGGGGCCGACGAGACGAAACTCAACGCGACGATTCGCAGCGCGACCACGCGAGTTCGCGTTGGATTCGATGGGGCGATCCGGACCAAAGCCTGACGAGGTCACACGGTCTTCAGCGATGTTGTGCGTGACGAGGTACTGGCGCACTGCAGCGGCGCGATTGCGTGAGAGCGTGCGGTTGGCCTCGGCGTCCCCTCGGTTGTCTGTGTGTCCCTGCACTTCGACACGCCTAAACTCGGGATGCGCAGTCAAGATCGAGGCCACCGCGTCAAGCACCTGAAACGAGCGACGACCCACAATGCGATCGCTGTTCGTCGCGAAGTTTACCTGCGAAAGAATGCGGATTTGATCGCCTTGTAGAGATACCAACGAGGGCCCACGCTCGGGGCAGCCGTCGGTGTCCGCGATCCCGTTGTAGTTCTCGGGTTGATCCGGGCACTGGTCGCGGTCGTCGGTGATCCCGTCTCCGTCACGATCGGGGAGCGTGTCCGGGCAGCCGTCATCGTCTTGAAATCCGTTGACGGTCTCGGGCTGCTCGCTGCACTGGTCGTTGGTGTCCAACACACCGTCCTGGTCGTTGTCAGGATCCGGGCAGCCGTCGGTGTCTTCGAAGCCGTCGGTGTCCTCGGGCTCGGTGGGGCAGCGGTCTCGGTCGTCCGGGATTCCGTCGCGGTCGCGGTCATCGTCTGGGCAACCATCTTCGTCGCGGTCACCGTCGCGGTCTTCGGGAGCGTTGGGACACGAGTCGTAACCGTCGGGGATGCCGTCGTTGTCGTTGTCCCGATCGGGACAACCGTCTTGGTCTTGAAATCCGTCGCGGTCTTCGGGCTCATTGGGGCAGCGATCGACCCCGTCGAGGATGCCGTCTGCGTCGTTGTCTGCCTCGGGACAACCATCGCTGTCCTCGAAGCCGTCCATATCTTCGGGCTCGTTGGGGCAGCGATCGTTTTCGTCGGTCACACCGTCGCGGTCGGTGTCCGTGTTGGACGGCGCGTAGATCGCACCGATCATCACGCGGGCAGCGGGGGCACCAAAGCCACGCAGCACCGACGTGCCGCCACCGAGCGTGAGGTTAAGGTGTCCGATGCGGTAACGACCTGCGGCCGTGAGCTCAATGTGGCTCTGCTGCCAGACCGAGATGTCTGTGTTGCCTTGGCCCGAGAGGTCATGGCTGCCAAAGCCCTCAAGCATCGCCGACACACGCGGCGTGATCTCGACGCCAAACGCAGCGCCCCAGAGCAGCCGTGAGCCATAAAACGTCGAGTACAGCTGCGCGGTCTCTGCGCGAAAAATCGCGCCGACGTTGGCGGCCATCGAGAAGCGTCCGCGACGAAAGTCAACGATCGCGCGCCCGCCAGCGGCCAGCGAAGAATCACCCAAGAAGCCATCCACAGCGACGACACGACCGAGCGGCGCTTGCACAAACGCGTTGAGCGCGATCGCGACGCCTTGCAGTCCGTCGCCTGCGAGTCGCACTTTGAAGTCCAGGCGAGGGTCGCCAAGGGCAAAGCGCGTCTGCGAGGGGATCATGTCGATGCGCCGCGCAGTGGCGGGGTCAATGTTGTCGCCGCTCTGCAGCGAAATGGGCAGGTCCAGCGCGATTTGCAGCCGACGAAACAGCGTGACGCTCGCGAGCGCGTTAAGCGTCCCGAGGTGCTCGACCGGGACCGAACGCACGGTCGTAGCCGAGCAATTGGTCATGCTGTCGGCAGGCGTACAGGTCGCGTTGAAGATGACAAACGGCCGGTAGGCGTAGTTGATAAATCCGCCTACCGAGAACGAGGGCATTCCATCAACGCGGGCGCCGTGCACGGTAAGAAAATTGTTGGGTCCTGGGGCCGGCCGCCACTGCTGCACGTCCACGTTGGGGTTAAAGACCGGCGCGCCCTGCGCAAACGCGGTCTGTGCCCCAAGAACCACTCCCAACACGGTCAAGATGACCGCACGATTCGCTCGCATTGCTGCTCTCCACTGCAGGACCACTGCAAGGTGATCGCTTCGAGACGTTCGAAGCGAGGCCCGATTGGGTCCCTCATGACGCGGACGCAACACGGGCCATCACCGACTCTTGTGCCGGGGCAGTATCCGCGATCGCTACCGTTTTCTACAAGGTATTTCTTGCTTGTCTGGCGAGGTGTGCATACGCCGACTCGCGAAGACAAGACCGTCGCGCTACGGGAGCTCGAAGCTCACGCGATAGTTCACCGAGTCCGGCACGTTTCGGCCTTCGCGGTCACGGGCCGCACGGATGGGGCAGCGTCGCTCCATGAGCATTCTGCGTGCGGCCGAAGCAAACCCGTAGCCCGGATCGTTGAGCGGGGTCACCCGCGAGACTCGCCCGGCGCCGTCAACCTCGACGCGCAGCCGCACGACGGCCTCAGAGATCCCCGCTTCTTTCGCAGGCTCCGGAAAAAACTCGGCGAGGTCATCCGGGTTGCAGTCAATGTTGACCCGCTCTGAGTAGTCAATCGTCGCTCGCCCGGTCCCGGTGCCACCAGGGGTCCCGCCTAGCGTCCCACCGATGACTCCGCCAGGTGTTCCACCGATGACTCCGCCAGGGACGCCGCCGGGCACCCCTCCAGGGACGCCGCCGGGCACGCCGCCCGGGACTCCTGGTGGCTGCGGCGTGGTGTTAATTGTCTCACCGTTGGTTGGGTCATTGCTCAACGTGAGCCCCGTCATGTTCACAGCGGGCGGCGGTGGCGGCGGCGGTGGCGGCGGTGGCGGCGGTGGCTCCGCGCGATTGTTGCGAGGCGCGCTGCGAGTCTCAGGCGCTGCGGCGGCTGGCTGCTGTGGAGGCTCGGGAGGAGTAGGCTCCACCACCGGTGGCGGCGGCGGTGGTGGCTCGGGAGCTTCGACCTCAAGCACGCTCACCAAGCGCCGCACATGCGCCGGAACACTCACGTGCACTGCAACCAACGCCCCACCGACCGATCCGTGCAACGCCGCTGCCGCGACGAGCACCCACGCCAGCTTGTCTCGCTGACGCGAGCGCACCATCAACTGCTCTGCGCGACCACCCACGAACATTGCCTTACGGACTCCTTCACCAACGATGTGCACCGCACAGCCACCGCGATCGGCGACCGGCCAGTCTCATTACTGCAACAGAACTACAAGTGCAAGTAACTATGAGAAGCATTCTCGATTTGTGACTCCCATGCGCTTGACCTTAGAGAACTGGCGCAACCTTTGAGCCTCAACGCCCGATAGGGGAGCCATTTTTGCCGTCGTGACACGGGCCCAACGGGTACGCAAAATGCGCCGCTCGATTGCTCGTAAATGGCTGAAATTGCTGAGTTCTGTGCCGTTCTCACGCAACCAAATGTGCGGATGTCTCGATAAGGGGGGGCAACAATCCCTGCGTCTTCGAGGGGGTGACCCGCCGGGAACCACCGCGTAAAACACGCACACGCAACAAGTCGCTCGTGGGTCTCGCGGGACCCAGAGCTCACCCATCCATCGCTCGTGGATCACTGAAATAACTGCGTTGCGTACGATGCGCACGCAACCGAATCGCCCAACGCTCCGATACGGGGGGGCAACCGTTAGTGCGTCTGGTGGCCGGGGCGTTGTGCTGTGCGTTTCGCAATGCGCGCGTGCTTGGCGAATGACACCGCTGCTGGGGCTGCAGCGTGCGCGAGAGCGGAGCGCTGTCGATGGCCCGTTAGTTACGTGACGGTACGTCGCGGTTAAGAGAGAAAATCCAGCGATTTTCGCATGGCATCGCTGTTGCTGTGTGCTGTGAGAACAGACACCTCGTCTGCGGGAGGACCTCACCATGCGACCCACACGTCGTCCGATGGCTTCAGTGTATTGGCTTTGCGCATTGAGCTCTTTGGCCTGTGCGCGCGAGGAGGCAACGTCACCGAATGGGCCCGCGCCGGGGGTGTCGGGCCCTGGGCTTGGGACCCTCATGGCCAAAGAGTGGCTCGTCCCCTACGCGATGGCCGCATGGCGCGCGAGTGGCCGCAACGCCGATCTGCGCTCGGCCCACGTGAGCGAGCCTGTGTTTGTCGCGCAGGCCACCGTGGTCGAGGGCGCGCTCGCGTGGTCTCGCTTGGGAATGCGCTGGCAGAGTGACGCAGTTCGCGTGCGCTGGGTCCTGAGCGAGCGCGAGCTGCAAGCCCGCACGGTCACCGACGTCCCTGGCGAATCCCAGTTGATCGCTGCGTTTACGGTGACCGAGCACCTTACGCTCCGCAATGGACTGCGCCCCGACGCGCTGGGGCAGCCCGACGGAGCGACGCAGCCGAGCGCTCAGCCCTGGTACGCACAGCCCGCGATGCGCGTTGATTTCTCTAGGAATCTCGCTGAGCAAATCGCGCTCGTTCCAGACCCCAGCGCGCCGCATCTGAGGATGTTTTCGGGGGCCCCTGTCTCGGGTCCTGATCGCGTCGCGCTGGACTGGGACCGCACGCAGACCCGCTCGCGTGCATGGAGGGTCGACACCACCGCGCGCGTGGACGCGTCCCAACCACGGGCAGGGCACGTCGGGTTCGCGGACGAGTCGCTCTGCGAGCTCACCGCTCAGAGGCCCTGGGAGTGTGGCGAAGTGTCCCTGCGAATTCGCTGGTCATTCGCGCAGGCTCAAGTCGAATCTCGCGTCGCGTCCGAGCGCCTGACGCCTCAGACGCTGAGCACGCTCAACCTTGGCGCAGTCACCGATCTGCCCAGCGAGTCAGCGCCGCACGTCGTGAGCTCGCATCTCGCGCTCCCTGCGCTTTGGCGCGATCCATGGGACCGTGACGGGCGGGGTCAGCGAGTGCTCGCTCGGGCCGAGGGAGCCGCGCCAGGAGTCGACGGCGAGGGGGTGAGCGAGAGCACTCGGTCGCTCAAGACCCTGCCATTTCGCGTGCGAAGATCTCAAGCGCTCGCGGTGTATGTCCTCGGCGCGGACGAGCTCGAGACGCGCGTGACCGAGGTCGCTGTGGCGCAGTACAACGCGACGCTCAGACAGCTCACGCGCGAGGCGCGACGGCGAGAGTGTCTGATTGAACACCGAAACACCGAGACCCGATCGGTCCCTCCCGAGGCGATTGAACGTTGTGACGCCTTCTTGGGGGGCGTTGCTGACACTGACCAGGGTCCACAAATTGCGCTCTGTCATTCGCCCGTCTGGGGCGAGCGGACCCTGGCGCAGGGGTGGCATCGTGGGGTCGAGCTTGCTGCCACAAGAGCTCGCGGCTGGGACGGCGAAGCGTGCGGTCCGCAAGGCACGACGGGCGCCGTGGGTGACGGGATTCACTCGCTCTTCGCCTTCGAGCAAGAGTCCACACGCATGGGCGCGAGCGCGCTCTTTGGGGCCACCGTAGATGCTCACACGCACGAACAAATCGCTGGACAAATGCTAGTCAATCGCGCTGCGCTTCGTATGGCGTCGCTGCGCTACACCGACCAACTAAGGTTGCGCTCGGGTGAGATCCCCAGCCGCGAGGGACAGATCGAGGAAGATACTATGGACTACTTTCCCTGGCGCTTGCGCGAGCGATCACTTGGGTTGATCGAGCCATTGCGAGGCCCCGACGTCGCTTCGAGCCTCGCAGATCTGCGCCTGACAGCGCTCGAAGACCTGCTCTTGAGCGACGAACAACGCGCGATCGGTCAGCAAAATCCCAGATCATCGGGTCTCGATGCCCTCGCGCGCAGGGTGGGCTCTCCCGCGCGTGGCTTTAACGTCGCGCACTTTGATGCCGCACGACACGCACACGCACAGCGTCTCAGCGACCAGTGCGAGCTCACCTTGCACCCTGCCAACGGTCTCTACACCGCCGAGGCCGCATGGCACGGACCGCTCACGTCCAACCGGGTCCCACAAGACGCTACGTTCGGTCTCCTGTGGGACTTCACTGGCCCAAGGTCGCCAGTCCCTGTCAACTGGTCCGAAGTCACGCGATGGGTGGCCCACGCCGTAACCTATCGCGCGGTCGCTCACGGCATCGGTCACATGCTCGGGCTCACGCATAACTTGGCCGCGTCCGCAGATGTGACCAACTATCCCGACGCGTGGTGGGCCGCGCGTGTGACCCGCCCGCTCGAGCCAAGGGCTCACTTGATTGAGCGCGGAGAGCCAGCATTTTCGCCCACCGAAGCAGCCTCAATGGATCTCCGCAGCGCCTCGGTGATGGACCTCGACGGGGTCGCCCCGCTCCGTGTGGGTCGCGGCGACCGAGCCATGTTGGCCCGCGCCCACTTTGGGTTGGTCGAGGCCTTTCGCTCAGTCGGCGATCGCAACATCGCCCTCGGTCTTCGCGAGCACCTGCACCACGATCTGCCCTATGTCGGCATCGCGAGCACTGGCCCCGTAGGTCGCGCCATCGCCAGCCTGCACTACACGCAGCTTGGGCGCGCGATGGGCACGGTGCCCGCTGCCAGTGCCCCCACGCGCCAGGTGCCTAACCTCAGGGACACCAACCGCTGCTGGGTGTTCTCGCACGAGACTCGCCGCGAGGGCTATGACGTATTCGGGCGCGATCCGGTCGTCCCCAACGTGAGCAACGCGGGGCCCAATGCCGAGGAGCAATCGGTGCTGCTCGTGCCCTACCGCGTGCGTCGCGATGACCAGTTGGGTGAGTCCTGGGACGCACACGAGTTCGCCGCCGCCAGCGAGCCCCGGGACCTCGCCGAGGGGCTCCCGGAGGTGCCGTTTCCGCTGGGCGCGTGGCACTTGGGCTACACCGGCACGATGCTCACGCTCAGTGAGACCCACGCGCTGATGCGCCGCAGTTGGCTCGATCCCGCGCGATCACTCTCTGCCCTCTCGCGCACATTGCGCTGGCTCACCGAGCACTTCGCGCGCGGCGCGGATCTCTCCCCGTGGCTCGAAAGCCCGCTGACGCGCGCCAACTTCGGCGCAGCCCAGCGTGGCGCCGATCGCGTGAGCGCGCTCTTGCTCTCGCCGGGCTATGACCTGCCGAACGGCCACTACGGGCTGGGGACAAGAACCGAGGATGGATCGGTGTTCTATCAGCCCGAGGGCTTCGGAGGCGCCCGGGCTGAGTTTGCGCTCTCCTTTCACGGGTACAGCCCGAACCACTCGACCCTACAGCTGTCCCAGAACCAGACCGCTCTGGTGCGCATCGTGGGCTCGCATCACGTGCGCGCCCTCGCATCGCTCTATCTCTGCGACGACGGAGGCCGGAGTGACCGCGACGGGGTACGCACGATCGCACCGCTCACGGACCTCTCGCCCGACGCCACCGTGGCCGCGCTCGGGAGCATTCTCTCAGAAGATTGGGAGGGCTTTGGGCACCAAGTCGAGCGGCTCGGTCCCCGTGGCGAGAGGTTCTATCCCGTGGGTCTCGCGCCGCAGCCCAGCGCAAGCGCCGCGGTACGTCGGACCCTTGCACCGGCGCTCCCGAGCGCGCTTCGCCAGTGGATCGCCGTGCTCTGGATCCGCGCGTTGCGTGAGAGCGACTCACGGATCGAGCGCTGGTCTGCGATCTACAATGCCGAGGACCGATCGGCGCCCTCGGGCCCGGACGTGCTCCCCTACACCAATGCGCTCACGGGCCAGCGCTATGTTGCGCGCCACGTGAACCTCGACACCGTCCCCGAGGCCCGCCGCGTTGCGCCGAGCGTCCTTGAGCTCCGTCGCGCACGGGTCCAATGCCCCGAGGCCGAGACAGACTGCGACGCTTGGGCCCTGCGCTACGCCGAGCGCGGGATCGGCGCGCGGGTGCTCTCGCGTGCGCGAGCCATTGCGCAGGCGCTCGGGACCGCGGTCTCTGCCGCCGAGCAGCAACGGCTGACCGAGGCGCTCCGGGACACCCACGCCATGATCCGGACGCTCGTGACGCTCGCCCGTGCTCGGTGAGCGCATAATACCGATTGCCGATCGGTGTGTTCGGGGCTAGCGTCCCTCTCACGCTATGGGATTGCCGATTTTGGGTGAGCTCGAGACCGCGACGCTCGAGTACCTCTGGGACCACGGGACGCGCGACGCGCGCGATGTACACGAAGCCGTCGGTGCGCCACGAGAGATCACGCTGAGCACCATTCAGAGCACCCTTGAGCGCTTGCATCGCAAGCGATTACTCATGCGCGAGCGCCTCGGGCACGCGTATCGCTATGCGCCCATGCTCTCGCGGATGGCCTTTCGTGCGCAGGCGATGGCCGAGGCCGCGGGCGACCTCAAGGCCGCCGAGTCCGCGGGGGTCTTGGCCGCGTTTGTAGATCTCGTGGCGCGCACCGATCGCCAGTCGCTCGCCGCCCTCGCGCAGCACATCGAAGACGCGCAGCGAGCGCTCAAAAAGCGCCCCAAAGGCAGCCACGGCGGAGAGTCCGCGTGAGCCTCTGGGCAGCCTCGTGTGTCCTCGGCGCTGCGGGCGCGCTCTTGGCCGCGCCACTGGTCTCGCTCGGCGCCGAGTCGCTCTTGCCACGCATGGCGTCGATGCCGCCCCAGGACCGCGCGCGTTGGCTCTTGGGTTTGCTCGCGCTCCCGTGGATGCTTGGCGGCGCGCTTGTGGCCGCGACGTTGGGGCACTGCGCGGTGCCCATGATGCTCGGCCGCGCAGACGATTGTGTGCCCGGTGTGGGGCTCTGCTTGCGTGATGGAGCGCCATTTGGACCAGTGATTTTGCTGCTCACCGTGCTCGCGCTCGCGCGGCCAGCGGGCGCACTGTGGCACGCCGCTCGGGGGGCCAGAGCCTCGCGGCGCGCGGCCCAGCGGCTGCGCTCGCTCGGGGCCCCGGCGACCGCACATCACGGCTGGCGCGTGCCGGGGACTGTGGTGGCGATGGTGGGGTTTCCGCGCGAAGAGCTGTTTGTGGGGGCGTCGGTGAGTGACTCGCTCGACGCGCAGTCTCTCGACGCCCTGGTCGCCCACGAGGACGCGCACCTGTCTCACCACGACGTGTGGCGTCGGATGGTCGCACGGGTCCTGGCCTCGGCCCACCCAACACCGATCGCTAGTCGGCTTCTTTGGGCCCTCGACCTGGCCCTCGAGCAGCGCTGTGACCAGCGCGCGAGTGCCCAGGTCCGCGACCCGCTCGTGGTGGCTCGCACGCTGCTCACGGTCGCCTCGCTCGATGGCCCTGCAGCCACCGAGACACCGGCGAGCCTTACCGCACGCGTTCATGCACTCTGCCAGCCCCATTGGGTCTCGCGCCCACGCTGGAACGCCCTCGCGCTCGCGGCCCTCACGGGGCTCGGGCTCGCCTTCGCGGCGCTGGCTCACCAAGTCCACTGTGTCGCCGAGGCCGCGCTGGCCTACCTCGCTTAAGAGAGGCCTCGCGGTGTCTATTTTTATGCAGAATGGTCGTCTAAGACAGATTGTCGCTCGGTCTTTGTGGCTCGTCGGAGTGTGGGTCGGTCCCGCGTGCTCGACGTCGCCCGCGACCCCCGTGGCGCCCGCGGAGGCTGCCGCACCCACACCCACACGCGTGGTGCTCTCGGACGCGGCGCTCGCGATCGCGGCGATTGACACCGAGGTCCTGGCGCGCAGCACGCGTGGGCCCGCGTTGGCGCTCCCCGCGACGCTCGAGGCCGACCCCACACAGGTCGCGCGTGTGGGCGCGCGGGTGACAGGGCGAGTCGCACAATTGCGCGTGCAGATTGGCGAGCGGGTGGCCCAAGGGGCGGCGCTCGTCGAGCTGGACACCGTCGAGCTGCATCAGATCTCGACCGAGTATCTCATCGCGCAGGCGAGGCTCAGGTATGCCCGCGATGTGCTGGCACGGGCGAGGCTTTTGCACACGCAAAACGTGGGCTCGACGCAAGAGCTTCGGCGGGCCGAGAGCGAACAGCGGGTCGCCTCGGCGACGATGCAAGAGGCCGAAGAGCACCTGCACTTCTTGGGGCTCAGCGAGCGAGACATCGGCAGGGTCCGCAGCCAATCGAGCCACGGGAGCGTCCGTGCGATCGTACGGGCGCCGATCGCAGGGCGCGTCGCGTCGCTGCCGGTCTCGCTCGGGCAGGTGGTGAGCGGTACTGAGACAGTCGCGGTGATCGGAGATGCGGCGCGCGTGTGGTTGGTCGCCAGCGTGTTTCAGCGAGATCTCGCTGTGGTTCGGACGGGCGCCGAGGTCTCGGTGCAAATCGAGGGGCAGACCACACGCTTTCGCTCAACCATCGCCGCGATCAGCGACGTGCTCGACCCCACGACACGAACCGCCAGCGCGCGTGCCGCGCTCGACAACCCCGACCGGGCCCTGCGAGACGGGATGTCCGCGACGGCGTGGGTGAATACCGAGGCACCCTCGGCCTTGTGGATCGACGAAGCGGCCGTAGTCATCCATGACGGGAGCCCCGCGGTGTTTGTACGGGTGGCCGCAAACACTTTTGTGCTTCGGAGGGTGCAGACCACGGGCGGGCAATCGAACCGGGTCGCGATCGCCTCGGGAGTGGCCGCGGGTGAGGTGGTGGTTGTGCGGGGGGCGTTTGCGCTCTTAGGCGAGCTTGAGCGCGCGTCGCGCGGCGAGGAAAACTGAGGTGCTTGCCTGGATTTTGCGCGCGAGTATCGCACACAAGGGTGTCGTCCTGGCTGGGGCGATCGCGCTTCTTTTGGCTGGGATGTACTCGTTTTGGAGGCTCCCAATCGACGCGGTCCCGGACCTGACCAACACGCAAGTGCAGGTCTTGACGAGCTGCCCTTCGCTGGGCGCGCTCGACGTCGAGCGCTTGGTGACCGCGCCGGTTGAGCGGGCGCTCACGGGGATCTCTGGAGCCACCGAGCTGCGATCGATTTCGCGAGCGGGGGTCTCTGTCGTCACGGTGGTCTTTGACGACGACGTGGCGCTCTCAGACGCGAGGCAGCGGGTGATCGAGCGCATGCCGCGCGCGCGGGACACGGTGTCGTCGCGCTATGGTGTGCCCGAGGTAGGGCCACAGAGCACGGGGCTGGGCGAGATCTTTCAGTTCGAATTACGTGGAAACGGCCAGAGCATTCGCGAACTCAGGACGCTGCTCGACTGGGAGGTGATCCCTCGGTTGCGCATGGTCTCGGGCGTGGTGGACGTGAGCCCTTTTGGCGGCGAACAGCGCACGCTCGAGCTCGCTCTGAGCCCCCAGCGCATGAGCGCCCTCGGGGTCTCGACCCGTGAGGTGAGCAGCGCGCTTGAGAGCGGTCACCGGATCGCTGGCGGCGGTGTGCTTCAACGCGGCGGCGAGGCGCTGCTTGTGCGGGGCGAGGGGCTCATTCGCTCGCCTGAAGATTTGGCTGCGACACCCGTACGTACGAGCGCGACAGGGGTGGTCTTGCTTGGGCATGTGGGGACTGCGCGTGAGGCGGCGATGCTGCGTTGGGGCGCGGCGACGCGCGATGGTCGCGGCGAGGTCGTCGTGGGCATCGTGATGATGCTCGCGGGTGCCAACGCGCGGCAGGTGGCGAACGAGGTCCGCGGAGAGGTCGCGAGGATCAACGAGACGCTGCCAAACGGCGTGCGAATTGAGCCATTCTATGATCGCACGGTGCTGGTCAACGCCACCCTCAAGACCGTCGGCAAGGCGCTCGTTGAGGGCGGCGTGTTGGTGGTCGCGGTGCTGCTTGTGCTGCTGCGAAGCGCGCGGATTGGTGTCGTGGGCGCGCTGATGATTCCGTTGAGTATGGCGGGCGCGCTCATGGGGATGCGCGCGCTGGGCCTCAGCGGAAATCTCATGTCCCTCGGCGCCATTGATTTTGGCCTCGTGGTCGACGGCGCGATGATCCTGCTCGAGAACGCGCTACACCATCTGGCGCACGAATCCGAGCAAAAAGGCAGGGCTCTCACGCAGCCCGAGAGAGACTCGGTGGTGTTGCACGCGGCCCTCGAGGTGCGTTCGGCCACGGCCTTTGGCGAGCTGGTGATCGCGCTGGTGTACGTCCCGATCTTGTCCCTCGAGGCGGTGGCTGGGCGGATGTTTCGACCGATGGCGTTGACGGTGTTGCTGGCGTTGGGGACCGCGTTTGTGCTCTCGCTCACGCTCGTGCCAGCGTTGGCTGCGTGGGTTTTGCCTGCCCGCGCGGTCGATCGACCCTCGTTTGCGATGACCTGGATCGAGCGAGGCTATACTCCGCTGTTGCGGGTGATGGTCGCGCGGCCCGCGTTGGCGCTGTCCCTCGCGTTGGGTCTGGTGGTGGCCGGCTCGGTGCTTGGTGCGCGCATGGGGACCGAGTTTGTCCCGCGCTTGGACGAAGGCGCGTTGGTCTTAGAGGTGACGCGTCCGCCCTCGACCTCGCTCGCTGAGTCGGTGCGACAAGCGACGTACATCGAGCAAATTCTCAGGCGATTTGCTGAGGTCGAGACCACCGTGTGCAAGACGGGCCGACCTGAGATCGCGACGGACCCGATGGGGCCCGAGCAGACAGATGTTCATGTGGCGCTCAGGCCAAGAGACCAGTGGCCCGCGCCGCGTGATCCTGCGGCGCTTCGCGCGCGGATGCAGGCCGCGCTGGACCTCGCGATCCCTGGGACTTTGGTGTCGTTTTCGCAGCCCATCGAGATGCGGACCAACGAGCTCGTGAGCGGCGTTCGTAGTGACTTTGGTGTGAGAATTTACGGAGAAAATCTCGATACTCTCGCGCGCCTCGGGGCGCGTGTGTCGCGTGTGCTTGGACGCGTCCGTGGTGCCGCCGACGTGCGCATGGAGCGCGTCGAGGGGATGCCGGTCTTGCGCTTGCGGCTCGATCGTGTGGCGCTGGCGAGGCACCGCGCGACCGCGGACGAGGTGCTCGACGCGATGGAGCTCTTGGGTGGCATCACGGTGGGCGAAGTGCTCGAGGGAGAACGTCGCTTTCTATTGCGAATTCGCTTAGAAAACGCGTCCGAACTCGACCGTTCGCAGCTTGAGCGCCTGCCCCTGCGGCTGAGCTCGGGCGCGCTGGTCTCGCTCGGCGAGCTTGCGGCGATCGAGCGCGTACACGAGCCCGTGTTAATCAATCGCGAAGGTGGTAGGCGCAGGCTCATTGTGCAGGCCAACGTGCGTGGGCGAGACCTCTCTGGCTTTGCCCTCGAGGCCCAGCGCGCGGTGCTTGCCGAGGTCTCTCGGCCCGCGGGGTATCGCTTCGAGTGGGCGGGGCAATACGAGCATTTGGCTAGGGCAAAAGCACGGTTGTCTGTGGTGATCCCCGTGACGCTCGCGCTGATCTTGTTGCTGCTCTACGCGACCTTTGGCGAGTGGCGCTCGGCCCTCTTGATCTTTGCCAACGTCCCTGTGGCGGTCACCGGGGCGGTCTTTGCGTTGTCTTCGCGGGGCATCGCGTGGAGTGTCTCTGCGCTGGTGGGCGTGATCGCGTTGTTTGGCATCGCGGTGCTCAATGGCTTGGTCTTGCTCACACAGGTTCGGCAGCTCGAGGCCCAAGGGATCTCGTCGCGGGACGCAGCGACGCAGGGGGCCATTCGTCGCCTGCGGCCTGTGCTCATGACCGCGTTGGTCGCTGCATTGGGCTTTGTGCCGATGGCGTTTGCGACGGGTGAGGGAGCCGAGGTGCAGCGCCCACTCGCGACCGCGGTGATCGGTGGGCTGATCACGGCGACCGCGCTCACGTTGTGGGTGTTGCCCGCGCTTGTTGCGTGGGTAGGGCCCGCGCGATCCCCCGCGCGATCTCAGTGAATTTACTGCCCAGCGGTCTCGCCGGGGCTCTCGGTCTGGATCGCAAATCGCGAGATCTCTGCGTTGCGAATGGTGTCGACGACCAGCACAAATCGGCCGTGGGGCACACGCTGATCGGCAGAGATAATCGCGCGCACGTCGCGGTTGGCGCGCTTGCGCTCACGCGCTACCTGGAGCAACTGCGCCTCGTTGACGGGGCGCGTGTCGACAAAGATCTGCCCGGTGCGATCGATGGTGACGCTCATGGTCTGGTTCTCTTGCTGAGCCTGCCCTGTGGCAGCGCGCGGCAGATCCACCGGGATGGTGGGCCGAGACACGATGTACTTGGCGGTCACCATGAAAACAACGAGCAAGACCAAGCAGATGTCTACGAAGGGGGTGACGTTGATCCCTGCGATCATTCCGTCGTCGTCTGAAGATGCGCTTCCGCCCATGGCCGATGTCCTCTCTCAGTCCTTGGCGCTCTCGCGCGACTCGTCCTTGGCGTCTTTGCTCGCAGCTTCGGGCTTCTTCTCGGCCTTCTTCTCTGCAGGCTTTTCGACAGGCTTCTCTGCGGGCTTTTCGGCCTTTTTCTCGGCGGGTTTGCTCACGATTGGCTCTGCTACATGCTTGGACTTCAGGTGCGCGAGCACGACGTGAGACAGGGTCTCACCCGAAGACACCATGGACTTCACCTTGCGCGAGAACGCGTTGAATGCGGCCACCGCGGGGATCGCGACCAGGAGCCCAATCGCAGTGGCGACGAGCGCCTCGGCGATCGTTCCCATGACACGCGAAGTCGCGTCGAGTGTGGGGCCTGCGGCGACTGCAACATCGCCCACGGCGCGCGCGGCGTTGGCGGCGGTTGATTGCTGCCCCTTGAGCGCGTCGAAGGCCTGAATGATCCCGATGACCGTGCCGAGCAGACCGATAAACGGCGCGTTGTTTCCCAGGGTGGCCAAGAAGACCAGGTTGCGCTCAAGCGAGAGCTTGACGCGTGCCGTCGCGCCCGCCATGGCCTCTTCTGCGGCCTCGGCGCCACGGTCGGCGTCGTTGAGCCCTGCGAGGGCCACCATGGCCGCGGGGGAGGGTGAGCGGGCCAGACGAGCCTTGGCACCCTCGATGTCTTGGCTACGGAGCAGCTCACGGAGCTCTTCGGCGAGCTTCTCGAGGTCATCGCCGAGACGTCGGTAGAGCACCGCACGTTCGAGCATAAAAGCCACGCTCAAGATCGAGAGCGCGATCAGCAGCCACATCACCCACTCGGCACCCAACATCGCCAGCTTGGTGAACTGCTGAATCAGTGAAAACCCTACCAGCGCCTGCATCGCGTTTGTTCTTTCTTCGGTCGCGTGTGAAGTGCCAATGGTTTGCACGTCACGGAGTGGGCAACGAACCCCTGGAGCGGCCCACGCATTCCGGGCGAGCCTGCCGCAAGTGTTGAATTCGGAGCGGTGATTCGCACGCGATCCCTGCCCACCCGCTGTCCCAGTGAGATCTCAGTGGTGAGCGGTCGCGGTTAGGGACGGTACGATCAACGGAGGTTCGATGCCCCACAACGCGAAATGACGCAAGCGCTGTGAGCTTTCTGTCGCATCTTTTGACGTGCGCAACGACAGAGCATTTGCACGCTAACGGTCTTCGTCGCGCTTGCGAAGCTCACGCAAGACCGCGGTTGCGTAGGCACCCGAGGTGAGCTCAAACCGCAATCCGACAGTGTTTTCGCCTGCTTCGAAGACCTCGATGGGCGAGGGGCAGAGCCGCACGCTCCGGCGTGTTCCTTCGGCTAAACCACGCGCGTTTGCAAAGTGAGCGAGGGTGAGCTCGGACGCGGTCAACACGCGCTCTTCGCGCGCACGGGCTTCAGACTCAGGCCAGCGCATTTCTGGACCAAACATGGGCCCCGAGGCGCTGCATTCGCGTGCTGGGTACGTGGTGCCCGCTTCGTCCTCGGTGATCGCAAAGACCTTGTCGAGCGGGTGCCGCACTGCGAGATCTCCGGGCACATACGCGCCTAAAAGCCCATCGTTCAGTCGCTCTGCGACGTAGCGGTTGAAGAGCCAGCTCTGCACGCTCGACGCGTACATCTTGCGCTCGAAGGCCTGCCTTGGCGCGGGGGTCTCTCCGCGTAGCCACCGCACGCCGCGACCGACGTTGTCTCCGTCGCGTCCGAAGCGTTGTGCGCCGTAGTAGTTCGGGACGCCCTTGTCGTTAAGCACGGCGACCACCTCACGCGCCGTCGCGAGCGCGTTGGGTTCGCACTGACGCACGAGGATCTCGAAGCGATTTCCGTGCAAATGGCCTGACTTAAGCTTGTTCTTGTGTCGCGAGACCTCAAGCACGGTGATCCCGTCGATGGCCAGCTTGGCGAGGCGCTCTGGGTCGGGTCGCAGAAAGCTCGCCCACTGGGTGGTGAGCGCGTGCTTGTCCTTGAGCCCTGCCCAACCGCATTCGCGTGGAGAAACACTGATCGCACGCGCAATGCGCTCGACCGCCTCGGGGGTCGTGAGTCCTCGCTTTGCGAAGCGAATGTAAGCGTGGTCGCCCTCGCCGGAGGGCAAGTACGCAGGGATCTCTTCGACCCTAAAATCGTCGAGCGAATCACGGATCACGCCGCCGATGGATGGGATCGAATGCGTGAGAAATGGCAGGGATTCCATCAAGTGGTCACCGTGAGTTTGCGGTGCCCCCGCGCGTCAAGATTCTGAAAGAAATCGTTGCCCTTGTCATCGACGACGACGAACGCCGGAAAGTCCACCACATCGATCTTCCACACGGCCTCCATCCCGAGCTCTGGGTACTCAAGAACGCTCACGCTCTTGATGCAATCTTTGGCGAGCTTGGCCGCGGGACCTCCGATGGATCCTAGGTAAAATCCACCGTGTTTGTGGCACGCCGCGGTCACAGCCGCCGAGCGGTTGCCCTTGGCAAGCATCACCAAGCTGCCCCCATGTTGCTGAAACAAATCCACGTACGAGTCCATGCGCCCCGCCGTCGTGGGCCCGAAGCTCCCGCTCGCGTAGCCCTCAGGGGTCTTGGCCGGACCCGCATAATACACTGCATTTTGCTTGAGATAATCAGGCATGCCCTCGCCGCGATCGAGCCGCTCTTTGATCTTCGCGTGCGCGATATCGCGCGCCACGACGAGCGAGCCGCTCAGCGAGAGCCTTGTCTTAATCGGGTGCTTGGACAGCTCTGCGCGGATCTTGTCCATGGGCTGGTTGAGATCAATCTTGACGACCTTGTCCGAGAGATGCGTGTCTTCGATTTCAGGCAAATACCGAGCTGGATCTCGCTCAAGCTGCTCAAGAAAGATCCCCTCGGCCGTGATCTTTGCGAGCGCTTGGCGGTCCGCGCTGCATGACACCGCGAGGGCGACAGGGCACGAGGCCCCGTGACGCGGCAGACGGATCACGCGCACGTCGTGACAGAAGTACTTGCCACCAAACTGCGCGCCGATTCCCACGTTTTGGGTGAGCGTGAGGATCTCTTGCTCTAGGCCACGGTCGCGAAAGCCGCGGCCGAGCGCGTTGCCGTCGGGAGGCAATCGGTCGAGGTATCGAGCGCTCGCGAGCTTGGCGACTTTGAGCGCGTATTCTGCGCTGGTTCCGCCCACGACGAGGGCGAGATGGTAGGGCGGACACGCGGACGTGCCGAGGGATGCGAGCTTGCTCTCGACGAAGGCCAAGAGGCTCTCGGGGTTGAGAAGCGCTTTGGTCTCTTGAAACAGGTAGCTCTTGTTGGCGCTCCCACCGCCTTTGGCCATAAACAAGAACTTGTAGGCGTCACCCTCTGTTGCATAGAGCTCGATCTGTGCGGGGAGGTTATTGCCCGTGTTTTTCTCGCGATACATGTCGAGCGGCGCGAGCTGCGAGTACCGAAGATTGCTGCGCTGATAGGTCTCAAAGATCCCGCGGGCGATGGCCTCTTCGTCGTTGAAGCCCGTAAACACGCGCTGGCCTTTCTTGCCCATCACGATCGCGGTGCCAGTGTCTTGGCAGCCGGGGAGAATCCCTGCAGCCGCGATGTTGGCGTTCTTGAGGAGCTCAAGGGCGACGAAGTGGTCATTGTCCGACGCGTCAGAGTCCTGCAAAATGGCTTGCAATTGTGCGAGGTGCCCAGGGCGCAAGAGGTGCGCAATGTCACGCATGGCCTCGCGCGTGAGCATCGCGAGACCTTCGGGCTCGACCTTGAGAAACCGATGCCCCGCGGCCTCAAACGTCGAGACGTGGTCGGTGCTGAGGCAGCGATACGGTGTGTCGTCCTGCCCTTCGAGTGGCAACAGCTCTTGAAACACGAATGAGGGTCCGTCGGTCATAGTGGTTGCCCGAGACCATCGCGCACCGAGCGCCCCAAGGTAAAGCGCGGATGCACACCGAGCGCGGTCTGGATGGCGAATCGCCTGCTAGTTTCCAGCGCGCGAATTGGACGGGACTTCAACCACGATCTCGTCAGGGCGAACAAAACCGAGCTCTTCTCGCACGGCGCGCTCACGGGCACGGACGTCTTGACCGAAGGCCTGAAGCTGCGCTTCGAGATGCGCGACCTCGTGCGCGAGCCTGCGATTCTCTTCGCGATGGGCGTCAAGCTGCGCAAGCAACCGTCGGTGCCGAGGTAGCCCCTCTTGCCCAAGCACCATCACCGGAACGCCCACCACGGCTACCACCAAAATCGCTGCCGGAATGACCAGCGCGATGCGCTCGCGCACTGACTTCACGCTCGATTGCCTCGTAGCGCCAATGGGTCGCACGATGCGGTGGGCGGGGGCTAATTTTCTGCAGTCTCTTGCTGCCTTGCTGCCTTGCATCGCGCACAGGGTGCTAGGGTTTGCGCTTATCTCATGGCCATCGACAGCGCATTGACCCCACCGAGTGACAAACCTGCAGGTGCTTCGTGGACCCTCCCGTTGCGGAGCGATCCGCCATGGCTCGGACGCGCGCTTCTGGGCTTCAGCGCGGCCTCGATTTTGTTGTTTGCCGTGCTTTTTCGCTGGCTAGAGCCCACCGTCTCTTGTGGCCTCTCGCTCATGCCTGCGCTCACGCTCGCGACCTTCGGAGCGGCTGCCATCGCGTGGTGGGGCCGACGACGAGGAGCCACGTTGCACCTCGTGGGCGAGCGCGGCGTTGTGCGCATGCGACAGGGCGAAGAGCTCTTCGCGTGGCTTGACGCACGGGGATCGAAGACGTTCGGCGCGATGGTGCTCGAGGACGCGTCGTTGGGTCGCCGATTCTTTGTGTTTTC
Source organism: Deltaproteobacteria bacterium (assembly GCA_030694465.1). GTDB lineage: Bacteria > Myxococcota_A > Polyangia > Polyangiales > JAUXYJ01. Next base: position 49,461 of record JAUXYJ010000081.1, read on the forward strand.
TCAGGGTCCAGAGCCGGTTGTGTTAATCGCGGGTGCGGCGCTCTCGATGCCAGAAGCCTGGCGCTCACGGACAATCTCGGTCAACGCGAGCCTGCTTCCGGTCTCGTCCGAGAGTGCAGGCGTGATTGAGCTTGCCCATGGCGCGACGCCCCAAGCGCTGCTCGATACGCTCGTCGGCTCGATGGAGGAGACCCCGTGGGTCCATCAGACCTTGCCCAGCGGCGAGACGTTGACCCTCACGTCCGAGGCCCTCACAATCGGAGTACGGAGCTTTGACGTGAAAAAAACCACGTCCAAAGTGATCAGTATGCAGACGCCGGCGGGCGAAGTGCTTGGGCTGTCGCTGACGTGTGACGTCGACTCGGCGTTGCTCGCCTGCGTCGATCCCACTGCCAATGGAGGCACCGCGGAGGTCGATGCGCCCGACGCGTACCTGCACCCGGCGCTCTTCTCGGCGCTGCGAACGCACTTCAAGAGCACGTAGTCGTCGTGGGGCTGTCGGGGAGCGGGGGGACACTCGCGCGCTGCAAACAGACCGCTGGCGAGTCGCTTTGATCTGTGTTGACTGTGCCAAGTCCAAGGGATTTGCTACACCCCCGCGCTTGACCGCGCTACCACCGGTCCAAGGGCCCACGAGGGATCCTTGGGCGTTGGGGTCTGCGAGGGTGCGCGATTGCGCGCTCTGTTGGTTGGCAGCAAATCGGAGTGAGAAATGGCAGAAAGCGATCGTATCTGGCACGCGATGACTGTGAGTGAAGTGCTCACGGCATGGGAATCAGATGCCGACCGTGGGCTGAGTCCGGAGACCGCCACGGAGCGACGACAGCGATTGGGGCTCAACAAGCTCCCGGAGGCTCCGAGGCCTAGCGCGCTCAAACAACTGCTGGCGCAGTTTGTTAATCCCCTCGTTGGGACACTTTTGGCCGCTGCCGCGATCGGTGTGGGCGTAGCGCTCTACGAAAATCCCCCGGGTCAGCGCGGAATCGCAAAGTTTAGCGACGTCATCGCGATCCTGATTATCGTGATCGTCAACGCGATCATTGGGTTTGTTCAAGAGCGCAAGGCCGAGCGCGCCCTGGACGCGTTGCAGTCCATGACGGCGCCGCGCTGTCGTGTGATCCGCAGCGGCGTGACGATGACCATTGAGAGCGAGCAGCTCGTCCCAGGTGACATCGTAGAGCTCTCGGAGGGTGATCAAATCCCTGCGGATTTGCGGCTTGTTGTCTCGTCGTCCCTCGAGACCGTGGAGGGCGCGCTCACGGGAGAAAGCGCCAACGTCGCCAAGGACGCGCGCAAGGTCCTGTCAGAAAAGCTCTCAGACGCGGACCTGGTAAACATGGTGTTTTTGGGCACCAACGTCGCGCGAGGATCGGGGCGTGGGGTCGTTGTCGCGACGGGCGCAGCCACAAGGCTCGGCCGCATCGGGACGCTCCTGCAAAACACCGAGAAGCCCAAGAGCCCGCTTGAAGAACGGCTCGAAGATTTCGGCAATAAGATCCTGTACCTCTGTCTCGCGATCTCTGCGGCGCTCTTTGTCACTGGGCTTGTCCAGGGCGGGCGTTGGCATCTGTTGTTGCTGACCGCGGTGTCCGTCGCAGTGGCTGCGATTCCGGAGGGATTGCCGGCGATCACGACGATCACGTTGGCGCTCGGGATGCAGCGAATGGCCAAGCGAAATGCGCTTGTTCGTAAGCTCTCAGCCGTCGAGACCCTGGGCTGCGTGCACATCATTTGCTCGGACAAGACCGGCACGCTCACGATGAACCAGATGACCGTGCGCGCGCTCTACGCGGCCGGTGTCACGTACGAGGTGTTGGGCGAGGGCTACGACGGCTTTGCCAAGCTCATGTTGGATGGCGAAGAAGTGCGCGACATGCCCGACGCGGTCCGTCGCACGATCGAAGTGGGCGCGATCGCAAACACGGCCGTTCTCGAGATCGCCGACGGTGGGCTACGCGTCGCGGGAGATCCCACCGAGGCTGCGCTGTTGGCCCTGGGCACCAAGCTCGGCGCGCCGCGCGAATCGATGATTGAAGCGGCCAAGACTGCGCTGCACGTTCCGTTTACGTCTGAGCGGGCACGGATGACATTGGTGCTGCAAAAAGGCGGTCGATTCATCGCGCACACCAAGGGCGCCGTCGAGCGTGTGCTGCCCTTGTGCACGCACCTGCGCGGCGCGGACGGGCAGCTCGTTGCGATGACTGACACATCGCGCAAAGAAATTGAGACGCAGGCTGCTCAGCTCGCAGAGCGAGCGCTCCGTGTGCTCGCTTTGGCCGAGCGCAATGGCGATGAAGCGCTCATTGGTGATGATGAATTGCCTGAGATTGAGCGCGCTGAGCGATGCGAGCGTGAGCTGGTCTTTGTGGGGCTTGTGGGGATGAAAGATCCCGCGCGCCCCGAAGCGCGTGAGGCCATTCGGCTCTGTCGCGAGGCGGGGATCCGCGCGGTGATGATCACTGGGGACCACCGTGAGACCGCTGTCGCGATCGCGAAAGAGCTCGACCTCTGGGGGGACGGCGATCTCGCGATGACCGGGCTTGAACTCGATGAAACGTCTGAGCAAAAGCTGCAAGAAATCGCGCCCAGGGTCCGCGTCTTCGCGCGCGTTTCGCCTGAGCACAAGCTGCGCATTGTGCGGGCTTTTAAGAACCCACCCAACAACGAGGTGGTGGCGATGACCGGCGACGGCGTCAACGATGCGCCCGCGATCCGAGAGAGTTCGATCGGCATTTCGATGGGACGCAACGGAACCGACGTGGCGCGACAGGCCTCGGATTTGGTCCTCGCAGATGACAACTTTGCGACCATCGTCGAAGCGGTTCGCGAAGGCCGCGCGATTTTTAGCAACATCAAGAAGTCGATCTTCTTCTTGCTGAGCTCCAATGCGGGGCTGTGCATCGCCGTATTTGTCACGAGCTTCTTCAAAGACATGCCGCCCTTGAGCCCCCTGCAAATTCTCTGGATCAATCTCGTCACCAACGGGCTCCCAGCGCTGGCCCTTGGTGTTGATCCACCCGAGAAAGGGCAGATGCAAAAGAAGCCGAGGCCATCGTCCGAGGCATTTCTCACCGCCAAAGATTGGTGGGCGATCCTGGGCATTGGGACGCTCATGGCCTCGAGCGCGATGGTCGTGTACGTCTTGCCTTGGTGGGACCACGTGTCGGCGGCTGAGGCCGCGCACTCCAAGCTCACGTTGGTCTTTACGATCTTGGCGCTGGGCCCGTTGGTGCATGCGTTTAGCTGCCGCTCAGAGTCCGACTCGATCTTTACGTTGGGCTGGACGAGCAACCGCTTGTTGATTGGTGCCGTGATCGTGAGCGCGTCGATTCACATGCTCGCGATCGGGATCCCGTCTTTGCAGCCGGTGTTTAGGGCGAACCACGTGTGGACGATGCCGGAGGTCTTGCTCATCGCGGGCATGTCGATCCTCCCGTTGCCTGCGGTAGAAATTGGCAAAGTGTTTGTCCGCGCGTTCATGAAGTCTCGTGCGAAACAAGCCGCCAAGTCGCACTGATGCGTACCCAGCTACACAGCAAGACCCAGAAAATAATTCGGTAGATCACTCGAAATTCACTGGGATTCCGTGAGACTCTCCGCGACGTTGCGTTCTTAGAACGTCGCTGTTTGTCCCCTCACGGAGTAAGAATTGTCATGAGCCTGACCTGGATGCGTCGTCAGACGCGTGTGATCGCCCTCGGAACCTTGATGACTCTCACCGCGTCGAGCTGCGCGCCCACAGGAGCAGACGAGGGAGACAACGCGCCGCAGTCTGGCGAGAATCCAGAAGAGCCCGTCGACTCGACCGTCGACGCGGTCACGGACCTCACACACACATCGGTCAAGCGTCAGTCCATTGGCAACTGTTGGATCTACGCGACGACGGGTTGGATCGAATCGATGCGCGCGAAGTACACGCGCACGACCGCGAATCCCGCGGGAGAGCAGCTCAACATCTCTGAGAGCTGGGTCACTTACTGGCACTGGTACTCGCAGCTCACGGCTGGGGCGACGGGCAACGAGATCGAGACCGGCGGTTTTTGGGGCGAGGCAGGCAATCTGATCATCGATCGTGGGTATGTCTCTGAGGGAGATTTTATCCCCGAAGAGGCCAACAGCGAGCAATCGGCGCGGCAGAGCAGCGCGCTCAACGCGATCAATGCGTCGATGCTCAACGGAGCACTCGCGACGGCGGCTGCGCGACGTGACGGACGGATTGTTCGCGCCGAGCTCAACCGCGCGTTTGGTCTTCGGACCGAAATCCTCGCAGAGATGGATTCACTCTTTGGCGCGGATGGTGTGCGAACACTCGCGAACACGCGCGCGACCCGACGGTTTGTCAAGCGACCCACCGAGCTCTATGTCGGCAGCGCGCGCACAAGCACGGGCAGCAGTCGCCGGCTCACGCTCTCGGATGTCTTTGGTCGCAGCAACACTTCCTGGAACCCCGACCTGCGCTCGGGCACCTACGCGTGGCGCTCGGCGAGCTATCCCTCGGACATGGCGGGACGTACGCGCTTTTGGCAGCGCGTGATGCGCGCGATGAACGACGGTCACCCCGTGATTGTCTCGTGGCTTGTGGACTTTAACGCGCTGGATTCGATGGGGAATTTCTCGCTGACCCAGCTGCGAAGCGCGGGCACACCCGGCCGTCAGGGCGGTCACTTGACTGTGGCCGAGGACTACACCGTGAACAACGTTCCGGGCTTTGGGTCGCTGGGCATCGGGATGCTCAGCGCAGAGCAGCGTGCGGCCGCTTTGATGGGCACGATTAACTTCTTGCGGATCAAGAACTCGTGGGGCACCGACCGCCCTGATCGCGCCTCGCACAATGGCTATTACGACCTCTACGCGGACTACATGAACGGCCCCATCGACTGGAAGACCAGCGAGGCTCCGATGTCACCCACGCGTCGCCAGACGCCCCTGGACGAAGCGATCTTGCCACCAGGCTACTGATCGCGTCGTGGGGAGTGAGCCAAGACCCTAGGGGAGGTCGTTGACCACGCAATCGGCGAGCGAAAACTTCTTGGTTTGCTGGCCAAACGCGTGACAGGTGCCCGGCCACAAGGTGCTGTTGCGGCCCTCTTCGTCAAGGTACCAGCTCTTACATCCGGTGTGCCAGACGGTGTCTCGCAGCTGCGCTTGGATGCGTTGGTTGAAGTCTCGCTGGACGTCGTCGCGCACTTGCACGCTGCGTCGTGGGCCCGCCTGCGCGTGTGCAATGCACTTCATGATGACCTCGGTCTGCGCCTCCATCATGTAGAGAATCGAGTTGTGTCCGAGGCCCGTGTTGGGTCCCACGAGAAAATACAAATTGGGGTATCCCGAGACGAGACAGCCGAGGTGAGCTGTTGCGCCGTCGCGTGCCCATTGCTCGCCCAGGTCTCGGCCGTCTAGCCCACGTACGTGCATCGCGCCGAGGTAGTCGTGTACGTCGAACCCTGTGGCAAAAACCAGGGTATCCAGCGTTTGCCTCTGACCATCGTTTGTGACAATCCCGTCCGGAGTGATCTCGCGAATGCCCGCTGTGTGCACGCTCACGTTGGGCTGTTGGAGCGCGGGATAGTAGGTGTTGGAGAGCAAGATGCGTTTGCATCCTAAGCGGATGCTTGGCGTGAGCTTTTGACGCAGTGTCGGGTCTGCGACAGTGCGTTGCAGGTGGTCTCGACCCAAGCGCTCGAGCTGCGATCGCAAGCGATCATTGCGCACAAACAAGAGCGAGCGTGCCTCTTGTGTCCAGAACAGAGATTGCCGAAATGCCTGCATTAGTGCAGGGAATTTCGCAAATAGGCTCTTCTGCCTTTGTGAGTATTCGCGCTCAAATCGTGGCATCACCCACGGTGGCGTCCGCTGGTAGACAGCCATGCTCCGTACGCTCTTTGCGAGCTCGGGAATGATCTGGATCGCGCTCGCGCCAGTGCCAATGACCGCGACGTCTCGGTCACGTGGGTCAAACCCCTCAGGCCAATTGGCCGAGTGAAACACCTCGCCTTTGAAGGTCTCGAGCCCAGGGATCTTGGGCAGCGAGAAGCGATGCAATGGGCCCACCGCGCTGACCACATTGCGCGCGACGAAGACCTCTCCCGCGCGTGTGGTCACGGTCCACTGTGCGACTGTCGCGTCGTACTGTGCGTCGGTCGCTTCGGTGTTGAGACGGAGGTGCTCTCGCAGTCCCTCTGCGTCAGCGAGTCGCTCAAGGTAGGCGCGGATTTCGTGCTGTGGAGCGTAGGTCGCCGACCAATCTGGGTTGAGCGCAAACGAGAGAGAATACAGGTGCGAGGGGATGTCGCACGCGCAGCCTGGGTAGGTGTTGTCGCGCCAGGTTCCGCCCAGCGAGGGGGCCTTCTCGAGGATGACAAAATCGTGGATGCCCGCGGACTTCAGCGCGCGCGCGATGCAAAGTCCCGCGAAGCCCGAGCCGATGATTACAGCGCTGCGTGGTGAGTCAGTCATGAGGAGTGTCTCGCTGTTCTTAGGCGTGTCGAATGCGTGGATCGAGGAAGGCGTAGGCGAGGTCTGCGATGAGATTTCCGGCTTGGATTCCAACGGATCCGAAGATTACACAGCCTACGATGACGGGCACATCGAGGCCCGAAATGGACTCGTAAGCGAGCCGACCAATGCCTGGCCACGCGAAGATCGCCTCGGTCACGATGGCACCAGTAAAGAGCGCTCCAAACGACAGCCCAAGCGAGGTGACGATGGGCAATAACGCGTTGCGAAGGGCATGGCGAAGGACAATCACCGGCTCGCTCAGTCCCTTGGCGCGGGCGGTGCGGATGTAGTCACTCTGCAAGATTTCGACGAGCTCGTTGCGCGTGAGCCTCGCATAATACGCGGCAGAAAGCAGGGCGATCGCGCTCGCGGGCAAGATCGCGTGGTAGACATGATCGAGCGCCGTGACGCCGTAGCCGCCGATCGGAAAGAGCCCCGCGTAGTACGCGATGAAGAGCAAGAAGAGCTTGCCCGTGATGAACGTGGGCATGCTCATCGTGAGAAAAGATCCGGCCATGATGGCGCTGTCGAGCTTGGTCTTGCGGCGCGCGGCGGCGAGCGCTCCGAGCGCGACGCCTACGGTGACCTCGAGCACGATGGACATCACAGCGAGCAATAATGTCCTGGGAAATCGCTCGGCGATGAGCGATGCAACGGGGCGTCGGTAGCGGTAGGACATGCCTAGGTCTCCGCGCACGAGGCGGCCCATGTAGCGGCCGTACTGCACGACCGTGGGCTGATCGAGGCCATAGTAGCGACGCACGTGTTCGCGATCGCGTGCCGACGCGCGCGGTCCGAGGAGGGTCGCGATGGGGTCACCGAGCTTGAGCGTGACGAAGAAGGTCATGCTTGAGACGGCCCAGAGGATGAGCACGACCGCGGCGATGCGTCGCAAGAGATAGCGGATCATCGGGGGCTCACGTTTCCGGTGAATGGGCGGCGGGGGAGGTCGAGCCACGTGTTGCGAAATTCGTGCGGATAGACAGGGCTTGAGGCTCCACGGTGCACGTAGGGTTGTTCGACCTCGATGCGTGTTGAGGCGAACAAGAACGCCCATGGGGCATCGGTGACAAGCATGCGCTCGGCCTCTTGGTACATGGCGATTCGGCGCGCGCGGTTGGGCTCGATGCGTGCGCGATCGAGGAGCGCATCCAGGGCTGGGTTTGCGTAGAAGCTCTGGTTTTGTGCGTGCTCGTCCGAGATGTTGCGCGAGTGAAAGAGCGTGTCGATGAAGTTGCTTGGGTCGGGGAAATCCATGTTCCATCCGGCGAAACTCATGGCGACCGCTCGGCGGCGCTGGGTCGTGTCGAGATAGACCGGAAAGCTGGCAAATCGCAGGCGAATACGGATTCCGATGCGTCGCAAATCCGCCTGAATGAGCTGCCCGTACATCACCGCTGCGTCGCCCTCTGTGAGCCAGAGCTCGATCTCGTTGGGATATCCGTCGGGGTATCCCGCGAGCCGCATCTCGGTGCGCGCGCGTGCGAGGTCGTACGTGTGCGCGCCGGGCAAATGCGCGTCGTAGCCGGGCAACCCAGGCGGGTAGAGCCCACCGAGCGGAACGATCCGGTAATTGCGAGAGCGCGCGATCGAGTCACGATCAATTGCAAACGCGACGGCCCGACGGAGGTGCACGTTTTGAAACGGCGTGACCTCGACGTTCATCGAGAGCCCGTACATCGCGATGTCGGGTTCGCGCTTGAGATAGGGCCGCCACGCCCGCTGCTCGGTCATCATCAGGTAGTCCGCGGTGTTGAGCGTGTAGTTCGTCGCGTGGTCCATGTCACCGCGCTGAAACCGCATAAATTGCAGGTGTCGCGCGAGCGAGAGCTCGACCACAATGCGATCAAGGTAGGGCCGCGAGGGGTCCCAATAGTTCGGGTTGCGGCGCAGCACGACCCGCGAGCCGGACTCCCAGGCTTCGAGCACAAAAGGCCCAGCGCCGATGGGATTGCGCGCGAAGTGGTCGTTGCCGACACGGGCCGCGTAGGCCGTGGGGACCGGCGCAGCGAAGGGCATGGCCATCGCGTTTAAGAAGGTCTGATCGCGCTGTGTGAGACGCATCACGAGGGTGCGTGCGTCGCGCACAACGATGCCTCGGACGTGTGGCGCGCGACCCTCGGCGAAGTCGTCTGCGCCCTCGAGTAAGTGATAAAAGCTTGTCCCAGGGCAGGGCACTTTGCGTGGGTCGAGCATGCGCTCGAGCGAGCGCGCGACCGCATGCGCGTCGAGGATGGTTCCGTCAGAGAAGCGCAAATTCGCTCGCAAATAGAACGTGTAGCTCAGCCCGTCGGCGGCTTGCTCAAAGCGTTCGGCGAGCTGCGGGACCACCTCTCCCGTGGTGGGATCATAGTCGACGAGACCGTCGAAGAGGTGTCGCACGACCGCGGTGCTGAGCTCGTCGTAGGCCTGCGCAGGGTCGAGCGTGCGGAGGTCTGTATCGAACGCAAAGCGAAAGGTCCCACCGCGGACGGGTGTCGCGCTCCCGGCGCCCTCAAAGCGAGGCGCGGTGTAGGGCTCTTTGCACGCAAACTGCGTGACAAAAACCAGGACCAAGAGAAACCATCTTGAGAGCCTAGGACTTAGGATCGAGCGCATCGCGAAGTCCCTCTCCGAGAAGGTTAAAGCCTACGACGGTGACCGTAATCGCCATGGCCGGGATGGCGAGCAGGCGTGGCACCGAGCGCATGTACGGGTCGCTCTCTTGCAGCATCGATCCCCACGAGCTCGTGGGCGGGACGACGCCGACGCCGAGGTAGCTTAGGACGCTCTCGACGATGATCATTTCGGCAACGAGGGTGGTGCAGAGCACGATCACAAGGGACGCGACGTTGGGCAAGATGTGTCGAAAAATGACCCGCGAGTGCGTGGCTCCCAGCGCGCGCGCGGCGGTGACAAACTCGAGTGATCGTACCTGCATGGTGCGTGCGCGGACCTGCCGCGCGAGCCCCGTCCACGAGAGAAATCCCAAGACTAAAAACAGCACCCAGATGCCCGGGCGCGCGACCGTTTTGTTAATCGCCATGCAGACCAGCAAGAACGGAAATGACAACAAAACATCGACGCCACGCATCAGGACTGTGTCAGTGAGTCCGCCGAAGTATCCGCTCGCGATGCCAATTCCGGTGCCCACGATGGCGAGCAGCAGCGTTGATGCGAGCGCTACGGCTAGTGACACGCGCCCTCCGTAGAGCAAGCGCGACAGCTCACATCGCCCAAGCGAGTCTGCACCCAAGGGAAAAGCCCGTTCGGGACCAATCGGGACGCCTCGTGACGTGAGCGTGCGGGACTTGTATGGCACGTCGGGCGGATGGGGGGCGAGCGCGGGCGCGAGGAGCGCGAGGAGCGCGACCACACAGACCAGCACGAGGCCCACGAGAGCGCCGCGGTTGCGCTTAAATCGTAGCCATGCGCGCGATGAGTTAGTTGCCTGGGACGAGGTACTCATGAGCTGGGTGTCGCAGAGCCTACGCGATCAATCACCGCTTGCGCCGCGCAATGGCGTTCGGGCAAGTTGGCGCGGTCCTTGGGCTTGCCAGTGTCTGGGCAGGCACTGAGCCATGCCGCTGCGATGTCCGAGGGGCTTGAAAACCGCCATCCGGGCCATTGAGGGGGAAGGCGGCAGAGACGCAATGCTGGGACGATTTTTTGCTTCTGGTTAGATCACCAAATTCCCAGGAGAGTTTCAGCTCGTCGTGTCGTTGCCGCGTGCTCGGAGCCACCCTCTGGTTCTGTTGTACACGTGCTCAGTGAGTCATCGCGAGGGGTCTCATGAGTGCAAAAACTGCGGCAGAACGACAAAATAGTGATGCCAATGTTGACCTCCCAGAGGTCTCACACGCCCAGCGTGCGTGACACCAAATTTTGCTCGCGTGCTACGAGTTGTGCGCTCTCATGGGAATCCTGATGACCTGGAAAATTGTTGACAGTTCTCAGATGTCGCAATTGCGACAGTCCACCGTAGCCGAGCGCGAAAGAGTTGCGTACCGTCGCCACAAATCACTCATAAGTGAGCTCTTAAGGAGGAGCAAGTGATGTCACATAAGCCACGTTGGCTCGCGGTCGGAATCATGACCGCAGCCCTTCTCGGTGGAGCCTTTGCGCTCCGTTCAACGCGCAGCCACGCTGCCGACCACCTCGATCCCCCCGGCCGCACCAACCCTGCGGCAGGTGGCATGGATCGCAACGCAGACATCGCAGACGTGTTTGCATGGCACCGCGGTACGGGTGCGACCCAGTCCGTGGTGATGGCGCTTGCCTACGCAGGCCCCAACGCGCCCACCGCAACGCAAGCGATCCCTTGCGACCGCGGCGTTCTCTACACCATCCACGTGGACAACACGGGCGATGGCGCCTCGGATCGGCGCTTCGACGTCCGCTTCGGACGTGACAGCGCGATGAACTGTTTCGCGCGCTGGGAGGGTCTCCCCGGAACGACCGGCCCGGTGGTCACACGCGTCGAGCGCACCAACGATCTCGGTGGTGGCGTCAGGACGTACGTCGGACTCCGCGACGACGCGTTCTTCTTCGACCTTCAGGGCTTCAACACGACCCTGATGACCGGCACGCTGAGCTTCGTCAACGACCGCGATTTCTTCGCCGGCCAGAACACCGCAGCGATTGTTATCGAGGTCCCGGCGACCGCAATTAATAACGGACAGAACACGATTCGCGTTTGGGCAACCACTGCGCGATCGGCCATGTGAGAGGAGGTACGCAGTCATGAAAACAATTCAGCGCACCGCTCTTGCGGTTTCTATGCTCTCTTTGATCGCTTGCGGTCAGGCCCCAGTGGGCAACGACGCAGGTGACGTTGTCACGCCCCCAGCGGACACGACCAACACCCCCGACGTCACGGAAGTTCCGGACGTCACGATGACCGGCGAGACGGGCCCTGGCCCCGAAGCTGGCCCCGGCCCCGAAGCCGGGCCTGGCCCCGAAGCGGGCACGGACGGCGGCATGACTTCCGGTGTATGCACCCGTTACTGCGCGGCAGTCACTGCGTCATGCACGGGTGCCAACGCCCAGTACGACAACCTGGCAGATTGCATGTCGTTCTGTGCCGCGTCGAACATCCCCGCGGGCATGGCCGGCGAGATGAGCGGCAACACGCTTGAGTGCCGAATCTACCACGCAGGTGTCGCGATGGGCATGCCCGTCGCTCACTGCCCACACGCGGGCCCCTCGGGCGCTGACGTCTGCGGCACCGTGAACTTCAACGCAGGCGCTGTCGCAGCCTTCACGCGAGTGGACCGCATGGGCATGCCCGCAGTCTCGACCGCGTTGGTTGGACTCAACATCGCAGACGTGACGGCTTCACGTGCTCGCAAGAACGCGTTTAACGACGGCAATCCGGCTGGAGACATGTCTTTTGCCGGCGACTTCATCGGTGCGCTCAACGTGCTCCACGGTGCACTCGACGACGATCTGGGCCGCGCCAATCTCAGCGCATGCAGCATGACCACGATGATCGGTGGCCTCCCGGCTTGTCTTGGGCAAGAGTTTGCTCCGGGTCGGACCGTCGCGAGCCTCGTGGTTCCCAATGATGTGTTGCGCATTGATCTCAATGGCACCGCTGGCTTCCCCAACGGACGCAGGCTCGCGGACCCGGTCATTGACGTGACCCTCGCCGTGTTGCTGCTCAACATCAACCGCACCGCTCCCGGAACCTGTGGCGCTGGCATGTGCACCCCGGGGACTTTGGCAGGGCTGCCGCTCAACCCGTCACGCAATGACGTCGCGGGCGGAATGTTCCCAGACACGTTCCCATACTTCCATCCGCCGCACCGCGCACCGTGATGTCCCACAGCGCTCCCCCTCGTGTCGTACGAACGAACGTTCGTGCGGGGCTCTACCACCGAGGGGTGAGCGCTGGACTGCTCGCTGCCTTGTGCCTCGTGAGCTGCAAACGTAGCCAGCCATTGGCTGAGCAGCGCCCTGTGGCTCCTCTGGTCGTTGTGACAGACGTGGTCTCTCGCGACGCCGCGGACGCAGCGATCTCAGGTGTCTCACTTGATCAAGACACCGCCAGACGTGTCGCCGAAATCGACGCCGAAATTCGCTCGCTTGAGATCATCGCAGGGCGTCGCGCGGATGACTGGATGAGCCTCGAGACCGTCGCATCGCTCTATCTCCGACGCGTGTCGCTCACCTCGGACTACGAGGACTACGGGCACGCCGAAGAAGCGATCGAGCGGTCTTTTCGCAGGGGAAATGGCATTGGGCCATTCTTGCTTCGTGCCCAGCTTAACTACACGCTCCACCGGCTCGATCGCGTAGGCCCCGACCTCGACGCGATCTTGCGCGGAGTCATTGTGCGGGTCTCGACGCGCGAGGCCGTCGCTGAGCTCCGCGCAGATGTGCTCTTTCACTCGGGCCACTATCCCGAAGCGCGCGCAGCCTACGAGGCCCTGGTGGCCGAAGATCGCTCGCCCTCGCGTCTGGCTGCGCTCGCGCAGTACCGATGGAAGACCGGTGATTTCGCAGGTGCAGACGCTCTCTTGGTCGCAGCACATCGCGCGGCTGAGCGACGCTCGCCCGAGCTTCGCGCGTGGTTGCACTTGGTGCACGGCCTCATGGAGCTCGACCGGGGGCGCTGGCCTGATGCGCTCTCACACTATCGCGAGGGGTTGGTCTTGCGCCCAGGCTACTGGCTCTTGCAAGAGCACGAGGCAGAGATCCTGACGTTGCAGGGGCAGGGTGAGCGCACTCTCCCGCGCTACGTAGATCTCATCGAGCGCACCAATAACCCCGAGTTCATGGATGCTGCGGCCGAGATCTTGGAGGCACGCGGAGATCATGCAGGCGCGCAGCGATGGGTGGCTCGCGCGAGGGCGGTGTACGACGCGAGATTGCAGCGGTTTCCAGAGGCGGTCGCGGGTCACGCGATCGAGCACTTTCTCGCGCATGATCCTACGCGTGCGGTGAGCATCGCCGAGGCCAATGTGCGTGCGAGACCCGGCGGTGAAGCGCAGGTGCATCTCGCTCGTGCGCTTCATGCCGTGGGTCGCCATGCCGAGGCCAAGACCGTGATCGATCGTGTCCTCGCGAGCGCTTGGCGCACGGCCGAGCTGCACGCCACAGCGTCTAAGATCTTTGCCTCGCTCGGTCTCGCGCCTCGCGCCACAGAGCAACGTGCGCGGGCGATCGCCCTCAATCCTCACGCGATGGATCCGTAGTGTCGTCGTGGACGCGCGCCGTGTTGGGTGCGGTGGCGCGATGCGCGATGGTGTGCGCGGGGGTCTCGTGCGCCAACGTGAGTTGGCCTGACGCGGTCACTGTTCGCCAGAAAAATCCCAGTGATTTGTGGGTCCTCTGGTTAGACGGAGCGTCCGATCAGCTCGTGGTCCAGTCGCTCGATACGCACGCTCCGGCGCATGCACGGGTCGCGCTCGGCGACGATCCGGTGGGCAGTGATGGGCTCTCTGCGATCCGGCTCGATCGCGCGCGGGGACGTGTGATCGTTGCGCTCGCGCCTCCGCTCTCGCCGCATCCTCCAGGGCCTCATGGACAGCATCCACAGGTCCCACAAGAGGCCCAGCTGCTGTCGCTCTCTCTGGACACGCTTCGAGCCCTCTACGTTGCGCGGACAGAGCCATTTTCATCAGTAATATCGAGAACTTATGCGGATTCTCTTTGGCTGAGTAGTGTCGACTTCTTGGCCGCGAGTGATGGCTCTCGCCCGCGCGGGGATCGCGTCGGAGTGATCAGCGTGTTTGATCCTGCGACGCTTACGCGCACGGCGCAGCATCGAGTCTGCATGGTGCCGCATGACGTGGTGCTCACTCCAGAGCGTGCATACATCGCGTGCCTTGGAGAAGATCAGCTCATCACGCTTGCGCTCGCGAGCGGTGAGGTCTCGCGCACGAGCGTCGGAGATTCGCCGGGGGTTTTTCCGTCGGTTCGCTATGCGCCTCGGCACCTCGCGCTCGACGCTGTGAGGCAGCGGCTGTGGGTCACTTTGCAGAGCGAGCGGGCGCTGCTGTCCCTAGACCTCCGCGGGGGTTCAATGCGCCCGCGCGCACGCCTCGCGCACAGGGGCATCGCCCTCGCGCCGGTGCTGCTCTTGGACGGAGAGCTTGCCGTCGCGACGCGTGAGCCGCCCTCGCTGTTCATCGTGCGCGGAGACTCCATCGCAGAGACGTTGCCGATCGACCCGAGTGAGTGCAGCGTACCGGTAGCGCTAGAGCAATCTGCAGACGGTCGTGTCTGGTTGCTCTGCGAAAACACAGACCGTTCGGGCGCGATGCTCTCGGTGCGGCTCTCGCCCACGGCGCGAATCGAGGACCGCTGGGAGCTTGCGGGGGTCCCGCGCGCGATGGCGCTCTGGGGGCCCACGCGATGAGCGCCAGAGGGCTCTTGTTCGGGCTCTGCATCGCGTTGGTGGTCACAGGGTGCGCGGCCGAGCCGTCGAGTGCTCCGCTCAGAGACCCTGCGCTGTCTCGCTCGCGGTTTAACCAAGTGTCTTGCGCCCACTGTCACGACGTCGGAGACGGGGTGGGCGAGAGGCTCTTGCCGGGGGCGTCCTTGCAGGGAGTGCTCACACGGACTCAGTTCTGGGGAGGCGCGTTTGACTCAGCAAAATCAGCTGCAAACGAGTGTTTTACCCATTTCATGCGTGGCGAGCCTCTCGCACAAGAGCCCGAGGCCGAGCGCGCGCTGTTGCGCTCGCTCACAGTGTTGTCGCCTCCCAGCGCTTCTCCGTCTGAGTCCTTTGCGTGGACCCTCGAGAGAGCCCCTCAGGCGCCCGCTGGGGGCGACGCAGCGCGCGGAGCGACACTCTACGCCCGTGCTTGCGTTAGCTGCCATGGAGAGGCTCATACGGGGCTTGGGCGGCTTGCGCTCGCGCCAGTGCTCCCAGAGGACACCGAGCGGACGCACACTGCCGCGAGGGGCTACACGGACGAGACGCTGCGCCAGACGTTTGCGTACAAGATTCGCCTGGGTTCGTACGACGGGCTAGCGGGGACGATGCCTCCGTTTTCGCTTGAGGCTCTGTCACGCGCGGACGTCGCGGATTTAGTGGCGTTTCTTGCGCCGGTGCTTCGTTGATGGGTCGCCCGCTGTGCGATGCTTACGGGATGGTCCCTTGCGATCGATCTCTTGCGTTTTTGCGGCGGCTCGCGTTGCTGGGAGCGGCCGCAGCGATGATGCCTGCTTGTGCAGTGGCTGAGGCGCAGCAGCTGGCGCCACGCCCACGACCGGGCCGCACGTTTCGGGTTTCGCGGTGTCCTGGGACCTATGCGCCGGGGACCTCGTGTACGGCCTCGATCGCACCTGCAGGGGCGGGGCGTGCGACCTGCACGCGGCAGAACTATGCGTGTGTCTGTCGCGGGATTCGGCCAGACGTGGCGCGGTGGGACTGTGACTTTTTCGGGCCCAACCGTGGGCCGCTGCCGCCTCCGGACATGCCCACGTAGATCTCACGCGCTGAGCAAAATCCTAGAGAGGGCGGATCCCTGGTACGCTCACCGGTTGATGAGTGAGCGGGAGTTTGTCGTCGAGTCCAGCCGTGTCATGAGCGCTTCGAGCGATGTGGTGTGGGCGCTCGTGAGTGACACCAACCGAGTGGATCGTGCGGTGGGGCTTTCGTCAGGCGAATACCGCTATGAACTGCTCGATCCCAGCGACCCGAGCTCGCGCGAGCGGGTGGCTGAGGCGCGCGAGCTGGGGCTCCGAGTGCGCTGGGTCGAGCCGCCCTACGAGTGGGTCGAGGGGCGCTCGGTGCGGGGTGAGCGACGCTTTCTAGAAGGGCCTGTGAGTCGTGGAGGCTTTGAGGTCTCACTCCTCGCGCAGGGCGATCGCACAGAGGTCCGCACGCGCTTGTATGTGAAGACCTCGAACGTCTTAGGAAAGCTCGGGCTCTTGTTTCGCCAGGGCACCATGAAGCGCAACTGCGAGCGCTACCTTGAGAGCATCGATGGCACTTTGGGCGTACTCAAGCGCCAGCTGGCTGCGCGTGATGCGAGCGCGGAGCCTGCGGCTGCGTTTGTTCGGCGGGCGCTGTACGACACGAAGCTCGCGCCCATTGCGGCCGGTCCAAGCTCGGCGGTCAACGAGGTCGAGCTTATGGAGCGCGCGCGCGTGTTCGAGAGTGCGCCGGTGAGCGCAGAGATCCGTGCGAAATTACTGGGATTTTTGCGTGAGCGTGCAGACGACGAGCTCTCGCCCATTCGTCCCTTCGAGCTGTGCGCTACGTGGAAGAGCGCCAGACGCGAGGTCTTGCGTACGTTCTTGTATGCGGCGCGGGCGGGCCTCGTGGATCTTCGTTGGCAGCTCAATTGTCCGACGTGTCGCGTGGGGGCGCAGAACGTCGAGAGCCTGTCGTCGGTAAAAAATACTGCGCACTGCGAGGCCTGTAACATCGATTTTGGCCTGGATTTTTCGAAGCATGTCGAGGCCGTGTTTGTCCCCAACCCCGCGGTACGACGGGTCGAGAGCGCGGTGTTCTGCGCGAGCTCTCCGTGGTTTAAGCCGCACGTCTTTGCGCAGGTCCGTGTCGAGCCACACAGCGAGCGCGTCCTCAGCGCGCCCTTGCCCGACGGCGAGCTGCTGGTCCGAACGCTCGAAGGAAATCGTCGCGCCTTTGTTGAACTCACTGCGCGGCCAGACGCCCTGAGTGTCACTGTTTCGACGAGCGAATTTACAGTGGAATCGTCACAGAGTACGGGCTCGGATGACACGGTTCTCACGCTGCGCAATGACACGGACCGGGCGCACTATGTTCTCTTCGAGCGCGCAGGCTGGAACGCGGACATCGTCCTCGGCAGCGCGATCGCGTCGATGCCCGAGTTCTTGGATCTGTTCGCGACCGAGGCTCCCGCGTCGGGCGTCGAGCTGTCTGTGTCGGCGCTTACCCTGATGTTTACCGACCTCACGGGCTCGACGGCCATGTACGAACGGCTAGGCGATGCGCGCGCATTTGCGCTTGTTCAAGAGCACTTTGCCATCGTGATCGACGCCATCGGAAGACACGGCGGGGCTGTGATCAAGACCATGGGGGACGCGGTGATGGCGAACTTTGTCACGCCGGTGGACGCGCTGCGTGCGTCGCTCGAGATGGCCGCGTTGTGTGATCGCGCGCATCACAAAGATGGGCTCTCGATCAAGATTGGGTTTCATCAAGGGCCCTGTCTGGTCGTGCGTGCAAACGACCGATTGGACTACTTTGGGACCACTGTCAACGTCGCCGCGCGGTTGCAGGCGCAAGCCCACGCCAACGAGATTGTCCTGACGAGCGCTCTCTCGAAACACCCTGAAATCGCTGCGATTTTGAGTGAACAAGGTTGGCCCATGAGCGAGTTCGACGCGTCGCTCAAGGGCATCGCGGCGATGCAGCGCTTGGTCCGCGTCGACGCTACCCCGCGCACCGACGGCTGATCTGTGCGAGGCTCTTCGCGATGTCTGGGCCCTCAGTGATCGCAGCCAAAATTGCGCTCTTGACGCACGCTGTGACCGCCGGGGTCTTGCTCGGTTCGCTTACGCACCTGTGGCTTGTGTGCGAGCGTGGTGCCCCACGCGCAGCGCTCAAGCGCACGTATGCGTCGGTCGCCCTCACATGCTGGGGGATCCTCTTCGCGCTGGGAGCAGTGATGTATCCGCGGTACCGCGTTCATGTGCGCGCTGAGCAGCTTGATGTGTACGCGAGGTGGGCCGCAAAGCTCTTTGATCTCAAAGAGAACCTCGCTCTGATTGCAGGGGTTTTGTTGTTCGCGGTGTGGTTCATGCGATCGATTGAGGGCTCGCCCGCGCAGGCTCACGCGATGCGTTGGTGCGTGCGTTCGGCGGCGTTGATTGTGTGGTTTGTGGCGCTGTCGGGTCTGCTCGTGACGAGCGTGAGCAGCGTGTGAGTCACAGTGATCCACGCGAGTGTGCCGCGGCCATGGGCGCCCTGGGAGGCGCGACCGCGTACCTGGTGACCACCGCTGGGAGAGTTGGAATCTTCTGGTATTTGCCATACGAATCGCGATGGTCTCTCGCCGTGCCGACCGGAGTGATCGCGATGGACTGGTAC
Organism: Deltaproteobacteria bacterium; assembly: GCA_030694465.1. Classification (GTDB taxonomy): domain Bacteria; phylum Myxococcota_A; class Polyangia; order Polyangiales; genus JAUXYJ01. The sequence continues at coordinate 67,972 of JAUXYJ010000081.1, forward strand.
GCACGCGCGCTCTGGACGCTGCTTGGACTCGGGCTCGCGATGGGGTTGGGCTACCGGCTCTCGGGCTATCTCACGAGGCCTCGGTTGAGCGCGCTCTGGAAGTCCGCGGTGGCCGCGTTGCTGTGGTGTGTGCTGTTCACGACGTTGTGGGTCGTGCGCGGTTAGCGGTCGTTGGTGGTGGGGGCTTGGTGGGGGCTTGGTGGGGATGGTGGCCGCCATGGCGGTGCCATGGCTGTGGCCACATAACCGCCAGGGGTATAGCGCTAACTACTTGAAATCACAGAGATCTATCCGTTGGCATGCTGTGCGCATTGGGGTCGTTCACGTTGCGCAATGACACTCGGATGAGCCGGTGTCTTCGCCGACGGATTCATCGAAATCAATCGTACGAAAGAGAGCTCTCCAATGGCCAACGCCAACGCCACCGTCAACGCAAGCAACAGCACCGCTGCCAACACCGACCGACTCCGCGCCGTGCGCGCCGCGATCACCATGCTCGAGAAGCAATTTGGCAAGGGCTCTGTGATGTCCCTCGACGAAGACCAAGTGGTCCCTGTCGCGACCGTGTCGAGCGGCTCGGTCGCGCTCGACCGAGCCCTCGGTTGCGGAGGCTATCCCCGAGGCCGAATCGTAGAAGTGTACGGCCCTGAGAGCTCGGGCAAGACCACCCTCACGTTGCATGCGATCGCCGAGGTGCAACGTGCCGGCGGGATCGCTGCGTTCATCGACGCCGAGCACGCGCTGGACGTGAACTATGCACGCTCCATCGGCGTGGACCTGGGCACGCTCTTGGTGTCCCAGCCCGACACGGGCGAGCAGGCGCTCGAGATTGCCGATGCGCTCATTCGCTCGGGGGCTGTGTCTCTGATCGTGATCGATTCGGTCGCGGCGCTCGTCCCCAAGGCCGAGCTAGAGGGCGACATGGGCGACCAGCACATGGGGCTTCAGGCGCGCTTGATGAGCCAGGCGCTGCGCAAGCTCACGGCGCTCGCGCACAAGCACAACGTGACCGTGATGTTTATCAACCAAATCCGAATGAAAATTGGCGTGATGTTTGGCTCCCCAGAGACCACAACGGGTGGCAACGCGCTGAAGTTTTATGCGTCGATGAGGCTCGATGTGCGGCGCATTGGAGCCCTGAAGAACGGCGACGAGGTGACGGGCAATCGTACGCGCGTCAAGGTCGTAAAGAACAAGCTCGCGCCACCGTTTCGAGAGGCCGAATTTGACGTGCGCTACGGGAGCGGCATCGACCGAATCAGCGAGCTGATTGATCTAGGTGTGACGCTCGGGGTGCTCGACAAGAGCGGGAGCCACCTCTCGTTTGCGGGTGCGCACTTGGGCAACGGTCGCGAGCGGGTGCGTGAGGCCCTCGCTGCAGACGTCGCGCTCACCGCGAGGTTGTCCGAGGCCGTGCGAGCGGTCAGCGCGAAGACTCCCACGGTGGAGGCCTCGCCGAGCGAGGGCGACGCAGAATAGCGAGAGGCTCAGTCTGGGTCAGCGCTGAGCGACGGGCTCGACCCGGTGGCCGATGGCTGGAGGCGAATCGAGATGGACGTGTTGCGATTGGCCTGCACAAATACGTCTGATTCGTGCGTGACATAGCCAGGAGCTTGCACTGCCAAGTGGTGTGCGCGGCCGGCCTCTAGCGGACCGCTGAGCGCGAGCGTTCCGGACATCCCGAGCGGTGTGTGATCCACCGTCACGTCGACGTCGACAGCGGGGGTGACCTCGACGCGTAGCGTGCCCGTGCGGTTGTGAGCGAGCGCCTGTGAGATGACCTGGCCGTGCGCGTGGGGGCACACGGCGTGGGCGCTAATTGGCGCGGGACGGAGGCGCATCCAAGTGAGCCCCGCGACCGCGACGAGCAGGGCGATCGCGGTCAGCGTGGGGATCCGCGTTGATGGCGCTGCAGCGTAGCCCGCGGACGAGTCCTCGGCGGTCTTCGCTCGCAGCGCAGCGCGGAGCGACTCGTTCTCGCGACGCAGGGTCTCGAGTGCTTGCAGTGCCGCTTCGTGTTCGTCTCGGTAGGGGTCGCTCATCACGCTTGTCTTGCGCCACTGTAGCGCGTCCCTGGCAGAGGTTTAGGCGTTTGCGAGCGCGACCATGCGATCGAGCAGCGGGTCCACGGCGTTGTTCGCAACGCGTCCCCACTGGTGGTGATGAAAGCGGCCATTGCGGTCAATGAGCGCGATGTTTGACGCGTTGTCGTGCATGCCAAGCCGCGTGATCATCGTGCGATCCCAATCGAGCCAGAGCTCGAGATGGTTCGAGTTCGCGACGGTCGCGATCGCTTGCCCTGCAAAGTAGCGAGAGGGCCATGTGTTGTACTCGGCTACGTTGCACGCTGCGACGAGCGCGAAGCGGTTGGCGAGGGCTCTGTCCGCGTTGAAGCGTCGTCCCATGGCGTCTTTGACGTGCTGATTGACGTTGATCGCGCCGCGGGTTTCGTAAAAGAGCACGACGGTTTTTCCGCGTAGTTGCGAGAGCGAGCGTGTGCGACCGCTTGTTGTGACGAGGCTGGCTTCGACGACGGTCCCTAGCGGCGAGGACTGAGCGCGCGCGCTGAGGGCGCCTAGTGAGCCTGCGCCCATTGCTAGAGAAGCGTGCAAAAAACCTCGTCGATTCATTCTAAGTTGCTTTCTGTGGGACCTGTGAAGGGAGTGTGAATGGGGGTCTTCGTGTGTGAATGACTCTGGCAAACCCACGATGAAGAGTCGGTGACGGCGAACAGGATATACGATGCTCGCAGCGATCCATTCTGTGCGGGGCATCGTCTGATTGATTGCACAACGCTTCGAAGTGTCATGGCATCGCACGACAACCTCGTATGAAATCAAAGAGCTCTTCTTCTCGCCACGTCTTGGTGATCGGTGCCGGAATCGCTGGACTCTGTGCCGCGATTCGTCTCGCGATCTCGGGCGCGCAGGTCACCGTGGTCGAGAAGAACTCAGAGCCCGGGGGACGCTGCGGACGGATCGCTGCCGATGGGTTTCACTTTGACATTGGGCCTACGATTCTGTTGGTCCCGGCCGTCCTCGAAGAGCTCTTTCGTGACGCGGGCCGAGAGATGCGGGACTACCTCACGGTGCACCCGCTCTCGCCCAATTATCGTGTGCACTTTGAAGACGGAACTCATGTCACGTTGTGGCGCGAGCGAGAGCAACTTCGTGAAGAGCTCGAACGCATCGAGCCTGGAAGTTATCAGCGATTTCTCGCATTTAACCAAGGCGCATCGCAGATGATGGACGCCGCGATGAGTCGCTTTGTCGTGCAGCATTTCGACAGCGTGCGTGACTTCGCGTCGCTCGCGACGTTGCGAGATCTCGTGCGTGCCCGCGCCTACACCACCGTGTCGCGCAATGTGGCGCGGTACTTCACCGACCCACGGCTGCGCATGGCCTTCTCCTATCAGACCATGTACCTGGGCTTGTCTCCGTACTTTGCGCCGGGGATCTACGGGCTCTTGCCCTACACCGAGCTCAACGACGGTGTGTTCTATGTCCAGGGTGGTCTCTATGAGATCCCTCGCGCGCTTGAGAAGCTCGCGCGTGAGCTGGGGGTGACTTTTCGATACGAGACCGCGGTGACGAGGCTTCGTCCGAAGGGTACGCGTGTGGACGAAGCGGTGCTCTCGGATGGGTCCGCAGTGCGAGTGGATGTTGTGCTCGCAAACGCAGATTTACCCTGGGTTTATGATCACTTGTTGCCTGAGGCCAAGCTCGCTCGGAGAGAGTCTCTGCGGTTTACCTCGAGCGGGTTCATGCTCTATCTCGGGCTCAATACGCAGTACGAGACGCTGTTGCACCACAACACGTTTTTTGGAGCGAACTTTCGCGCGAGTTTCCAAGAAATTTTTAACGACAAGGTGCTCCCCAAGGACCTGCATTACTACGTCGCGACCCCCTCCGTGAGCGACCCAAGCGTCGCGCCACCGGGAGGGAGCAGCATGTACATCTTGGTCCCCGTTCCGCATCAGACGCACAAGATTGACTGGGCTCGCGCCGCGGCTCCGCTGCGTGAGCGCGTGTTGAGCGCGTTGGAGCAATCGGTCGCGCCGAGGCTGCGTGAGCACATCGTGACCGAGCGCTCGATCGACCCCAACGGGTGGGCTTCGCGGTTTAATCTCACCCATGGATCGGCGTTTGGGCTGTCCCTGACGCTCGATCAGGTGGGACCGTTTCGCCCCAAAAATCGGGACGAGACCTTTGGCAATTTGTACTTCTGTGGCGCGAGCACGCAGCCCGGGACAGGCATCCCGCTGGTGGCGCTCTCGGGACGCCTTGCCGCCGAGCGCATCGTGCAAGAGCAGGGAATCGTGCGACCCGTCGCGAGCGCAACCCAGTCCATTCACGTGTAAATTACCTGCGTGTTGCGCTGCAGGTCCCTCGCGCTGAGCTGCTCATCGCGGTGGTCACGTATTGTTCCATTTGGGTGAGCCAAGGTTCGCCGAGCGCCGCGACGCTGACGTTGGCCACCGCGACGAGGGTCGACTGTGAGCCATCTCCGACATCGAAGTAAAACCGAAGCGAGGGTTGGTATTCCATCCCAGGGATGTGACACACGTGCTGGGGGTCGCACGTGATGTCAGCGCCGTTGTCGGTGCGTCCAAGCGCATCGGTCGCCATGGCGCGCAGGGCTCGCATGCGACGCTGCAGTGTGGACCCGCAGAGGCGCGTCTGCGTGTGTCGCTCGGGGTGATGTCCGCTGGGGCCCGCTTCGAGGTACTCGATCATTGTGACGCCACGTGGGCCGACTGCTGTCACAGGCTGCGTCCCTTGGCTCCATGCGCGCAGAGCGGCGACGAGGCGGTCACGATGTGGAGAGCCAGCGAGCTCGTCCGATGTTGCGTCACCGCTTGCAGAATCTGTAGCGATTTCGCTGGTTGACGGCGTTGTGGTTTGCGCGTCCACCACGGGTCCAGCGTCTTGCTCAAGCGGTACAGGGTCACGCGCCGGAGGGGGCTCGGTGACCGGAGTTGAGGTGGTGCGGCAAGCCGCCGCGGCAAGGAGTACGAGTGCGCCGAGCGCAACGCGTGTGTTCATGGGAGGCGCGCACGATAGCGCATGAGTTGTGCAGCGCTGCGAAACGTTGAGCATGCTGGGTGGGCGTTGCCCGACCGCGTGGTCGCGCACGTGGAGCGAAAAACTTCTACAATGCATGGATCTTGGACCCCTCAGTGTTTCGCTCACGCCGAGCGCTCGCGTTTCTCAACGTCGTAGGTGTGGGACTGGCGATGGCGGCCGCTACCGCTGCGGTCTTTCATGCGATGATGTTCTCGACTCCGGGGGTGATGCTGGCGGTGTGCCTGCCAACGCTGTTTGTTGGTTTGATATGGGCACTTTTGCTCCGCAATCCGAGGACCGTGCGGCCAGGATCTACGTTTCGCGTGGCGTGGCTCTGGTCCATTCCGCTCGCTGCGTTCAACAGTGGGCTCGCTGCGGGTCTGATGATGGTCCTCGAAGCCCAGAGCGGTTATCTGCAGCGGTTTTTTGGAGGATTTTTGCTGGGGATTAGCGTGGGTGCCACGATCTGGATCCCCGCGATGCTCTTGGTGCTGCTGCTGCTTGGGGGCCCAATCGCGTGGTCGCAGAGGCTCGCAGCCAAGGGGCTCGCGGGCGCTGAGCGCGGAGAAGGGATCGTCGGGGGCGTTGTGGCGTCCGCGTCCATCGCCGCGCTGGCGTACGTGTTTGGATTGCCTGCGGCCAAAGAGCTGTTTGGATTCATTGGATTGTTGCTGACGCAGGCGAGCGCTGTACTGGGGGTACTTGTTGGGCTCGCGGCGCTCACGCTCGCGGCGGCGCGGACGCGCGGGCGCCAAGCGTTTGTGAAGCGCGTCGAGGCTGGCAATGAGCCGCTGTTTCGCGTTGAGTCCACCGACGAAGGAAAGGTCCTGTACCGAGTGGTTTCACAAGGTGAGGGCTATCGCGTCGCGGACTACGAAGAAGAATTTGCCACGTTGGATGCGCAGGGCGAAGTGACTCGCGGCACCCGCGTAGTGGGCTAGACCGAGCAGATGATTGAGCTGGTAAAAATCAGCCCAAGCTGCAGCTACTCGTCTTCGCCGCCCTCCTCGTCGCTCTCTTCTTCTTCTTCTTCGTTCTCTTCTTCTTCTTCTTCTTCTTCTTCTTCTTCTTCGTCAAACCAGTCTTCGAGGATCCATTCTTCTACGACCCAAGCGTCGTCGACATACTGGTCCAGTTTGCGGTGGGTGTTGGGCCCCACAACGCCATCACAATCGAGGCCGGTGGCGTCCTGAAAATGACAGATCGCTGCGCGAGTGTTCTTTCCGAAGATCCCATCCGCGGCGATGTCGTATCCGAGCAAATTGAGCTTCTCTTGAACCTGTTGGACGACGTTTCCTTCGTCTCCCTTAGCGACTGTCTTTGCCATTGCAATCCTCCCGTTTGCGCTTGACGTGGCTTGGTCGGCGTATCCCATGATACGCGCGAGCCCAATCCGTGGAGTGCGCCAAGCAACGGAGCAAAATGGTTGCCTTACCTACCCTCGCAAGGCAACCATTTCCGTTCGGCGCTGACCGTTCTGGGAGTGGGTGTAGCGCATGTGCGCAAGGAGCTATTCAGACGGCGTTTGCGACTGACGAGAGACCTCTTTGCGACATGTAGACAGCACCTGGTCTAACACCGCGTCGACGAGCTCTTGCGGGACCTGCAGTGTGTGTGCTCGTGCCTGCCACCGTTCACGCAAGAGCGCCTCACGGTCTGGAGCCGTAGGCGTAAGGGCATGCGCGCGTTTGTGCTCGGCGATGGCTAAGACAGCGCGCCAGCGAGCTGCAAGCGCCTCGAGGAGCGCGTTGTCTGCTTGGTCAACCTGCAGGCGAAGCTGCTCAAGGACGGGCTCGGTCATAGGGCTTGAGATACGTCAGTAAAATCGCGAGATTTCTGCTTCGAGTTCTTAGGGCATTAACTGAACGCGAGCTACGAAGGCGCTGTTGTTGGGAGTCCCCCGGGCGCTGTCTACCAAGAACGCGTTGTTTGTTCCTGCGTTGACTCGGAGTGTGTACTGCTCGGCCGCGCCTGTTGCGGCTCCGTCCGTACACACGGTGCCTGGACAACCGCCGTTGTGACGCAAGATCACATCCCAGTTGGTGGCGGGCGTCACGCGAACGGTAAGCACGCCCGCGTTGACCGCACGCAGACTCGAGACGACCTCGGGGCCGTCGGCAGAGCAGGACCCTGAGCCATTGTTGTTTGAACCGATGTTTCCTCTGAACCACAGGACCTGGCCCACGCTGATCGAGATGTCGCGGATCGACGATGCGCAAGCGTCACCAAATGGTGTCCCTTCGATGGCGCACGAAGCGCTGCAACCGTCTCCGTTCGCGTTGTTGCCATCTTCGCAGTTCTCGCTAGGATCCAAGACGCCGTTGCCGCAGTTGGGCACACAAATGTTGGCCATCAGGGTCGTGTTGGCTGGGCAGCTGGGATTGCACGTCGAACGCGCGCACATCACGGTGCCGCCCATGGGAGGTGTGCATCCGGCGTCGCAGGCTCCGCAGTGGGTGTTGTTGTTTGTGGTGTCCACGCACATCCCGCCGCAGGCGGTGCGACCTGCTGGGCACGTCAACGTGCACGTCCCGGTCGTGCATGTTTGCATCGCAGCGCATGCGTTGTCGCACCGTCCACAGTGCGTGTTTGTGGTCTGTGTATCCACGCACATTCCACTGCAGGCCGTGCGACCTGCCGGACAGGTCAACGTGCACATCCCGGTTGTGCAGGTCGTGGGCGCAGCGCACGGATTGTTACAGCGTCCGCAGTGAGCGTTGGAGCTGTTGGTGTCTATGCAGGTGGTCCCGCAGAGGGTCCCGGTCGTGCAAACGCACGCCCCCATCGAACAGACTTGGCCCGCGCCGCAGGGGTTGTTGCAGCGTCCGCAATGCAGGGCTGTGTTCTGAGGGTTTACACAGGCACCGCCGCACATCTGATTGGGGGCTGTGCATGTGTTAGCGCAGACCCCGCTCATGCAGACTTGGCTGGCGCTGCACGCGTTGCCGCAGGCGCCGCAGTGCAACAGCGAAGACTGAGTGTCGATGCACGCACTCCCACAGAGCAATGTCCCGGCAGGGCAAGCGCAGGCTCCGCTCACACAGCTCTGCGCGGCTGGACAGACGTTGCCGCATGCCCCGCAGTGCATGCTGTTGCGCCCGGTGTCGACGCAGCTGCCTCCACACAGGAATAGCCCTGTGCCACAGGTCGCAGCGTCCGCGTCGGGCAAACTCGTGACATCACTGGCATCACTGACATCACTGACATCACTGGCATCACTGGCATCGATGGAGGCCACGACAGCGTCTTCGTCGAGCACATCGTCCTGGGGCCCCGTGTCTGAGTCCATTGCGACGTCGGGGCTCCCCACGCGATCGGCCTGAGTCGCCGAGTCGCCGTCCTGTGGCCGGATTGATGCGTGGGGGAGCGCGCACGCGCACAGCCAGGTCGTGAGGAGCGAGATGACTACCGCCGGGCTACCGAGACGCACGTGAAGACGCATGGGAAGTACCGTAGCAACTGTTGCGCGTAGGCAGATGTACGCACTCGTGTGGCTTGGCTTTTGGCTAGCAATCCAGCGAGGGGGGAGGCAGAGGCCCAACGGGGGGATAGAGCGTGTGACAGGCCCAGCGCCCAGTGTCGTGATTGCAAAAGCACTGCGTCGGAAATCGCGAGCGCCCGGGATAATAGCAGCGCATGTCATCCGGGATGCTCGCCGCACAGCGACTTGAGACGCGAGGCTGAATCCGCGGACAGCTCGGGGCAGCGTGTGCGTCTGCGCAGGACGCGAGCAGCGGCGCTCCGAGGAGCGGACCTAGCAACGCGAGCTTGCGGACAAACCGTAGTGGAGAAGATCGCATGGGGAGCATGGTACCCGAAGTGAGCTGTCAGCCTTGGATGAGAGCCTCGTGAAAACGAGAGAAACTCGAAATAATCGAGAGGGAGTTTGCTCTCCCAGGTGGGTGAACTCTCTTGCAATCAGAGTGAAAGTGTTATCGTCTCGTGCTGAGTCTGTCTGTAAATGTACTGGCTATTCGTATTTGGTGTAAAGTGTATGGTGGATTGAAAACACTCTGATGAATCCATGGCATTCGAAGTGCAGAGCTACGAAGTCATGATGAACAAGTGGGTGTCGGCTCTCTCGGCGGCAGCGGTATCAATGGTCGCGATGGGGGGCTGTGCGGACGAAGATCTCGCGCTCGCTCCCAACGCGGGGACCGTCGAAGAGGTTCGCGCATGTGCGGGATCTGAGACCGTGGTCGAGGGCATCGATGTAAGCGAATATCAACCGCGGGTAGATTGGGCACGTGTTCGGGCTTCGGGCAGGCGCTTTGCATTTGTCCGGGTGAGCGATGGCGTACGCCACGAAGACGCTTCGTTTGCAGATCACTGGCGTGCTGCAAAAACAGCGGGTCTGTTGCGTGGTGCGTATCAGTTCTTTAGGCCCGCGCAGGACCCCATCGCGCAGGCCGACTTGATGGTCCGGAGCGTCGGTAGGCTGGGCCCCGGAGACCTCCCGCCGGTGATCGACGTCGAGAGCGCAGATGGGCAATCTTCGGCGACGATTGTGGCCAACGTGCGACGCTGGATCGAGCGCGTCCGAGAGGGCACAGGACGAGAGCCCATCGTGTACGCCGCCTCGGGGTTTTGGGACCCATTGCAGGGCACCGAGGTCTTTGCGGGTTACAAACTGTGGGTTGCAAACTACGGAGTTAGGTGTCCGTACTTGCCCGAAGACTGGTCACGATGGAGCTTCTGACAATACACGGATCGTGCGAGTGTTCCTGGGATTTCTGGTGGTGTTGACGCGAATGTGTTCAATGGATCTGTTCGTGAGTTAGAGTCGCTCGCGGGGATGTCCGCGACAGCTCCTGTGCCAACTTCGCCAAGCGCGTCGTTGCCAGTGATTGACCATGGTCAGGTATTTTGCAGCACTGGATTTGCTTTTGATGCTGCGTTTCGGCTCTGTGTAAATGCAACAGAAGCGGTCGGTCCGTTTACGACTTCGATGATCACGTCATGCCAGAGTGCGATGGGAGGGACCGCTGCTTGCCAGGGAAATCGCTGGTCTGTCACCATGGCACGGTCCGTGCGAACCAACGCGGTGTGTCCTCCCGGTGCGAGCGTTGATTCGACGCTACGGCACTGTCGCGAGGGCGACCAAGTCTTTGGCCCATTCTCGCGCGCCGAGGTGGCGCTGTGTCGCACCAAGGGTGGGGGCGAGGTGTGTGAGACCCATCGATGGCATCGCTCGTTTGTTCAGAGCGTGACCGATCGGTATTGTCCCGAGGGATTTGCCTATCTCCCGGACGTGCGCCTGTGTGCCAGCGCGACCGAGGCCGTGGGGCCGTTTACCGAGGCGATGATTCAGCGCTGTGTTGCTGCAGGCGGCGGCGAGGCGACGTGCCGCGGGAGCCGTTGGCAGCTGGGTTTTGCGCGGAGTCTGCGTGGTCTCGAGGTGTGCCCCGTGGGCGCCTCGGCGGACGCAGCGCTTGGAGGCGTGTGTCGTGAAGGCGAGAGTGTTTTTGGCCCGTTTACGCTGGGTCAAGTTGATCAGTGCAGGGCGCGTAGCGGTGGCGCTACGTGCGAAACCGCGCGATGGCATCGCTCGTTTGTGAGCACCGCGGTGGCACCCATGACAGGCATGGCGGCGACGTCGCCGGGTGTGATCGATGTTCCGTACTGGTATCAGTACAACAACGCGAACGAGCCCTCGGGGACCTGTGGTGTGACCTCGGCGGCGATGGTGCTGAACTTCTGGGGGCAGACCGTCACGCCCGACCAGCTCTATGTTCGCTACGGAAAATCCTCGGCGCAGAGCCCCACGGGGTTGGTCAACCTGTACGAGCGTCACGGCCTCCGAGGCGCGTCGACTTACAACGGGACCGAGGCTCAAATTCGAGCGCACCTCGACGCAGGTCGCCCTGTGATTACGCACGGATACTTCACCGGAGCTGGGCACATCATGGTGATCGTTGGCTATGACCGTGACGGGTGGGTCGTCAACGACCCTGCGGGGCGTTGGCGTGGGTGCGTGCGGTGCGGTTATGCGGGCACGAGCACGAGCACCAACGGTCGCCAAGCGCGCTATTCGTTCGACGACTTTCGAGCCGCAGCGGGGCCCGACGGGAGCTATTGGTTGAGCGTCGCGTCCAGAGACCCTGTGCGTTTGTAATCGGTCCGTGGGAGGGGGTGGCGCTCGCGTCAAAGTGGAGGTGGAGATGCAATCGTCAGCACCTTCGTAGCGCGTACCGTGCGGGCCGGGGTGCGGTGGTAGGCTGCTCGCAATGGGAATTTCTCGCGTTCTGCTGGTGGATGACGAACCAGACATTCGCAAAGTGGGGGCTCTCTGCTTGCGAGCGATTGGCAAGTTTGAAGTGCTCGTGGCCTCGTCGGCTGCCGAGGGGCTGGCGCTCGCAGAGCGAGAGCTGCCCGATGCCATCTTGCTCGACGTGATGATGCCCGGAATGGACGGCCCGACGATGCTCTTGAAGCTCCAGAGCAACGCGCTTACTGCGCGGATTCCCGTGGTTTTTCTCACGGCAAAAGTGTATCCGCCCGATCGTGACTTCTATCTCAATCTTGGCGCAGTGGGTGTGATCCCCAAGCCATTCGATCCCATGCTGTTGGCGCAGAACCTGCGACTCGCGGTGGAGGGAGCGTCGTGAAATCTGCACCGCTCGCGCAGGACGAAGAGGCGCGATTGAAGGCGCTCTACGCGCTTGAGATCTTGGACACCGAGGCAGAGGCCTGCTTCGATGACCTCGTGTGGATGGCGTCGGCGGTGTGCGAGACACCCATCGCCCTGGTGTCGTTGATTGACCGTGAGCGTCAGTGGTTTAAAGCGCGCGTGGGCCTCGACGCAACCGAGACGCATCGTGATTTTGCGTTCTGTGCTCACGCGATCTTGGGCGAGGGGACCTTTGTGGTCCCGAGCGCGAAGCTCGATGAACGATTTGCTGATAATCCGTTGGTCGATGGTGCGCCGTTCGTTGAGTTTTACGCGGGCGCTCCGTTGCGCGACGAGGCGGGTCACGCGCTGGGCACGTTGTGTGTGATTGACCATACGCCGCGCGAACTGACGGCCAAACAGATCAGCCAACTTGAGGTCTTGGCGCGACAAGCGCAGCGGACTTTGGTCCTACGCGACCGCAACCGCGTCGTGCGCGAGCAGGTCGAAGCGCTTCGTGTGCTCAGCAAGCAACGCGAGATGTTCGCCTCGATCGCAGAGCACATGAACGTAGGGGTGCTTGTCCTTGAGCTGATGCACCAACCCGCGGACCTCGACATGGTCATCCGGTTCGCGAATCAAGCGGCGTTTACACGTGATGGTAGAGCTGCGGGTTCGGCCTCGAGCCTGACGGGACAGTCTTTTTTCGAGATTGCGCCCGTGGGGCCCGGGCATGTCGTCTACGACGCCATTCTGCAGGTCGTCGAGACCCACGAATCGGTCACTCTGCAAGATGTGTCATGGGGCCACGGTCAAGCGGCTCGGATCTACACCGTGTGGGCATTTTCGATGGGAAATCACTGGGTTGGGCTCGCGCTCGCGGATGTCACCGAGCGGCGGCAGTTTGAGTTACACAAGCTTAATTTTGCAGCCACCGTGTCGCACGAACTCCGGACACCGTTAACGGCCCTTCGAGGCGCGTTAGGGTTATTGTTGGGCGGTGTCGTCGGGGAGCTCTCGGACGATGGGCGAGAGCTTATGGAGCTCGCACAGAGCAACACGGTCCGACTGGGTCTACTCGTCGACGATCTCTTGGATCTCGAGCGGCTCAGGTCAGGGCAGCTCGAGATCAAGTGCGCGCGATTCGATGCCGAGGCCTGGCTGCATGAGGTCGTCGCGCAGCTCAAGACGGTGTTCAACGCGCGAGGTATCTCGTCGGTGGTTCGGTGTCCCTTGCCGGTCGAGATCATGGCGGATCGCGCGCGGATGACCCAGGTGCTCGTGAACCTGTTGTCCAATGCGGTGAAGTTTTCGCCTGAGAAATCGCAGGTTACTGTGGAGTGCGTGCAGGACGACACCGGCGCAGTTTGCGTGAGCGTGAGCGACCAGGGATCAGGGATCGCCGAAGCAGATCGTGCGCGGATGTTTGAGCCATTTGTGCGCTTGGACGCTAGCGATGGGAGCCGCACCAAGGGGACGGGGCTTGGGCTCTCGATTAGTCACACGCTCGTGCATCAGCACGGTGGCGAGATGGGCGTGAGCGACGTCGAGCCCACCGGGAGTCGCTTCTGGTTTACGATTCCGTCTGACCATTAGCAGACATTTAGCGATCTGAGTCTAACCCTGAGCTGTTGGGACTGGGGCTCTTGATCCAGCCACGGCGCTCAGCGGTGCTCCGCAGGGCTTCGACGAGCGCGGGAAACTCGATGGGCTTCGCTAAGAAAGACTGCACACCCAGCGCCGAGAAGTGGTTGCGAGCGCTGTCCACGAGCCCTGCGCTCATGACCATCGTGTCCATGTCTGCGCCCCCTACACGGTCACGCAGAAGCGAGAGCGTCTCGACGCCATCGAGCTCAGGCATAAGATAATCGAGCAGGAGAATATCAGGGCAACCGTCTTTGCAGCGCTTGAGCGCTTCGGTCCCCGAGCGCGCGACCTCGACGGTCACGGGAGTGCGATAGAAGGCCAACTGGAGCGCTCGTGCGCACAACCGAGCGAACGCGGGGTCGTCGTCGACCACGAGCACGCGTGCGCCCGTCTCGACGAGGTCGCGCCGCTCACGCGCGGTCTGCGCGGTGTGTCGCGAGGGGGGCTCATGGCGTCCGTGGTGGTCCATGCTGACCGAGGGCGCCGAGGTCTCGTCGAGCTTGATCGCGGCGAGGCGATTGGAGGTGATGCTCTGTGAAATCGCACTAAAATCCGACGCGAACGCGAGGACGCTCTCGTAGCGTAGGCTTGGCTTCTTCTGGAGCGCGCGTGCAAACACTCGGTCAAACGAGGCGAGATGAGGGCGAAGCACAGAGAGGGGGCGCGGCTCGCGCAGAATGTGTGCCTCGCCCATCTCCCAGAACGTCTCGCACTGAAACGGATACTCACCGCTGAGCAGCTGAAACGCCGTGCATGCGAGCGCATATTGGTCGCTCAGGTGCGAGACGCTCCCAAAGCGCTCGGGCGCAAACGCCTCGGGGGACATGTACGCGGGCGTGCCATCGCGCGAGGACGCTTTGTTCTCGACGAAGAAGCGCGCGAGACCGAAATCAACAAGCACTGGGCGAGCTGAGCCGTGCTCGATCACGATGTTGGCGGGCTTGACGTCGAGATGAATCGCGCCCGCGCTGTGCACTGCGCCGAGGCCCTTGGCGACCGCCGCGATGATCGACCCCGCGCGGTGCACGGAGAAGGGCATGTCGTGGAGCGCGTGCTGATCGATCACGGCGTCGAGGTCTGTGCCGTCGATGTACTCCATGGCGATAAACAGGCCACTCTCGCACTCGCCAAAGCTGTACACGCCCACGACGTGGTCGTTGCGCACCGACGCGATCGATCGTGCTTCTTGCATAAACCGCATCAGCGCTTCGCTCTGATCGAGGTCTGCGTACAGCATCTTGATCGCGACCTTGCGGCCCAGCGTCACGTCCGTCGCGCGGTGCACGATCCCCATGGCGCCGCGGCCAAGCTCGCCCTCAAGGCGGTAGCGCCCCTCGATGAGCTTGGTTGCGTCGGGGTCTTCGAGCAGGGCGCCGCAACCTGCGCAGCGGTCGAGGCTGTTGCGATTAGGGAGCGAGCACCGGAGGCAGGTCTTCACGAGGTTGGGCCTTGGTCCAGAGCGTTTGCGATGGCCTCGGTGGCGGCGACTTGCAGCGCGTACAATCGAGCCGGAATTTGATCGCTTGCGCAGAGCACGGCTTGCTCGAGTTCGCCGGCAAATGTGCTCACTGAAGTCATCCCATAGCTCCCCGCGGTGCCATACAGTCGGTGCGCGAGCGTGCGGGCCTCGTCGAGGTCGTTGCGGTCAATGGCTTCTTGCAGCGTTGCGATGCGCGCGCCGAGCTCGCTGGCAAACTCGCGCTGAAGCTCACGGAGCATCTGGGCAAACTCTGTCGGGTCCGTCGTCAAGCGACCCAGTGTAATGCAGAATTTCCAAGATCAAGCGCAGAGAATGGTCGCTCAGCCCGAAGGCACACACGCAAACGGTGCGTCTAGCACACGTCTTCTTGCGCGTCGCTCAGGCGGCCCGAGCGCAAGAAGGCTTCGAGCCGTCGCGTGGGGATGATCCCCTGCAGCGTGGCCCCGTGGGGAGACTGAATCATGGGTGTCTTGGCGCTCGGGAGCTTCTCGAAGCTGCGCTGCCACTGCGCGATGAGCTCGGGCTCGCTGCCTTCGAGTCGGAGCCGCGAAGTGCACACGGTGCGCGCCACACGTTCGGCCACCCTGTCTTGGCTGATGTCACGGCCTTCGCGCCACAGCGCGACGTAGAGCGCGTGCGCGAGCTTGAGCGCGCGGTCTGGCTCACGCGCAGTAGCTGCGGCGAGCCACAGCGACGGAGCCCGGGTATTGGGCCAGAGGGTCAGCGCTGGCACAGCGAACTGCTCTGCCTCAAGGCGCGTCAGATACTGCTGCATCGCGGCACGCTGACGCTCATCGGGTTCGAGTGCAGGCACGACGATCTCGCGGTCGTGACGCACGATCCTAGGCTCGACCGTGGCTGAGTGCGCGATGGACTGCAGCCGGTCAAGCTGTGCGAAGCAAAATGGGCAGCGAAAATCCAGGTAAAAAACGAATGTCATTGGCGACATGTGCACAGTGTTGCACGGTTCGCGCGAGGGGGCTCTCGCTGGGGTCGACAATCCCGCGCGATCCGGCGACGTCGCCGGGTAGCGGCTCAGTTGGCGAGCCAGGTCCCGTTTTGGGATGCGCAGAACTGCTGCAGCTCTTCGGGCGTAGGGCCGTCTGTGATCGGGTAGAAGTGCTGCACGGTGTCTCTCCATGCGTCGCTTGAGCCCGGGACACGCATGTTGCATCGGCCCATGCGGGCGGTCGTTGGGCACTGCGCAGGGGGCGTGATGCACTCGGTGGTCGCGCCTCCGGCTGCACATCCTGCCTGCAAAATTGCAGTACTCGCGATGATGCTCGCGGAGTGATACGCGGTGCACACTCCCGTCGTGGCGACGTGGATGGCGCCCACGTAGGCTGTGTTCGCGACGACCTCGGGGTGGCATCCAGCGCGGTGCCAGCGCAGGGCGCCGTTGAGCTCGACGGACACTGGCTCGCCGACCCCGCGGCTGGGATCGAGCGCTTCGACGGTGCCGCGGAGCGTGGCGACCATCGCGTCACGATCGAATTGGGCGATCTGCATTTGGACCGATCCTGTGAAGGCTTTTCCGGCCTGGGTGAACACCACGTCTGCGGTGAACATCCCCGTGGCGCCCGCGCACTGAGGTTGCACTCCCTGGTGATTTCGCAGGACGATCGTCGCTGCTGAGCTGGTGCTGTCGGCGTCGGTGAGCAAGGACAAGACCCAGCTGTCCTCGACCGCGCGGGGAGACTCAGCGCGCACACGGGTGCCCGAGAGCGAGGCTGCGACGAGGCCGGTCGCGCGGAGGTTCCACGTGTCGGGGCCCGTGGTCTGTGGGCGTACGGTGATGCGATCGACGCTCTCGCCGCCCTCGGGGAGCGAGACAAACGCCTCGAGTGAGAGCTCGCCGTCGGAGCTCACGAGGTCGCGCGGGACGGTCACACGCTGGGTCCAACGCGCGCGGCCCACCGTGTGCGTTGAAGGCTGCGTGCCGGGTCCGACTTGTCTAAACATCGTACGATCGAGTGGAATTTCGCTGGGTGGAACGAGCACGAGGCCGCTCGGGTGGCGCACACCCACGCGCTGCCCCATCCGCTCGCTTGCGGTGAACCCGTCGACCTGAAGCTCGAGCGCGAAGCTCATCGTGGTCGCGGTGTTGGTGGTCTGTACTGCGAGCGGCGATGTGAGCTGATCGACCGGGATACCCAACTCGGGCTCGAGCACGTGGATCACTTCGCGCAGCCGCACATCGGGTCCGTCGATCGTGTTGATCCAGTGGCCGAGGGTGGTGGTGATCTCGACGTCGCCGGCAGCAGCGGAGGTGCAGGTGAGCGAGTGGCGGGCGCGGCCACGGTCCATGGATTGATCGACCGTGATCCCTCCGTCGATCCACTGTTGCATCACGTCGGCGGTGGTTGTGCGGGCGAAGTCTGTTTTGACGAAATCTGACCATCCGAACACGCGGCTAGGGGTCGCTGCGGCGATCGAGGGCTCGACGGGCTCGTCGCGCAGGTGACACGGGATCGAGCCCGTGCAGGCGGCCTCGGGAGGCATGGCCGGGGGAGGCGCCGAGCAGGCTGCGCTGGCAAAGACCCACAAAGTTCACAGAGCGCTACGTCGTGATCGCATGCGAGCTCTCGTAGCGCAGCTCCGTCATTTGCGCGTCATTCGCTGGCCTTGGTGCCCAGCTCTTGTGCATCTTCGCGCGATGGACTGGTCACAGTGGACACCGCAAGACATCGCGACGCTCTTGTTTGTTATTCGCTCTGGAGAAATCCTGCTCATTCGCAAAAAGCGTGGCCTCGGGGCGGGCAAGGTCAACGGCCCCGGTGGGCGCATGGACCCAGGCGAGACCCCCGTTGAGACTGCGGTGCGCGAGGTGCGTGAAGAGCTCGGCGTGACGCCCTTAGAGCCGCGCAAGACGGGCGAGCTTCGGTTTGCCTTCGCAGACGGGTATGCGCTGATGTGCCACGTGTTTGCGTCGGATCGCTGCGAGGGCGAGGCGATCGAGACGGACGAGGCCGTGCCGCTGTGGACCCCGCTGGATGCGATCCCGTATGGCGAGATGTGGCAAGACGACGCGCTGTGGCTCCCGAAGATGCTCTCGGGCTACGGCTTTGACGGGCGCTTTGTCTTTGACCAAGACGTGATGCGGTCCTCGGATCTCACGCTCCGTGATCCGGCAGAGAGTCTCTTTGCGTCGCTTAAATCACTGGGAATTGTCACGCACACACGCGCTCATGAGCCGGTGTTTACCGTGGCGCAGTCCCAGCGCAATCGTCCCGCGGATGAGCCTGGAGTGCATGTGAAGAACCTCTTTGTGCGGGACCGCAGAGAGCAGCAGTTTTTGGTCACCGTGCGCGAAGACAGAGCCGTCAACCTTGCGCAGCTCGCTGAGCAATTGGGCGCGTCGAAGCTCTCGTTTGGTTCGCCCGATCGGCTGCGTCGTGTGCTGGGTGTAGAGCCCGGCTCGGTCACCCCGTTTGCGGTGCACTGTGACCCCGAGCGAAAGGTCACGCTCGCGCTCGACAGCGCGCTGCGTGAGAGCGAGTGGGTGCACTGTCACCCGCTCACCAACGACCGCTCGACCGCGATTCGGATGGATGATTTGCTGACGTTTGTAGCGCACACCGGGCACGAGCCTCGATGGCTTACGCTGTAAGTCTGCAAGGCTTACGCTGTAAGTTGGGTCTCGCGCGGGCTCGCGATCGCGGCCACGAGGTAGAGCGCTGCCGCGCAGACGCCCACGGTGCGAAACCCAAAGGCCATCGCGGCGACGGGGACGGTGAGGGCGGCGACGACGCTGGCGAGGGCGTTGATGGCGAGGATCCAGGCGACGCGGGCGGGGTTGCCGCTGTTGCGCAGGCCGCCTGCGAAGGGCATGCCCATGAAGACCCCGAGCGGGGCGGTGCAGAGCACAAACGCGACGATGCGGAGGGCGAGGCTGTCGGTCGCGAGCGCGTGGAGAATCGCAGGCAGCGTGAGCGCTGCGAGGAGGGCGAGGGTGGCCGCGATCGCGGTGGCGTTGCGCGTTGTGCGCGCGGGGGTTGTGCTGCGACCGATCCACGCGGCGCCGAGGCTCGAGGAGAGCAAGAGCGAGAGAAGCGTCGCGGCGACGGCCCAGGTGGGGTGGCCGAGGTAGAGCGTCGCGCGCTGGATGAGCACGAGCTCGACGAGCAAAAACGCGCTTCCGAGGGCCGTGGCCCAGAGGGCCGTGCGTGCGCTGATGGCGCCCTCTTTGCTGCGGTTGCGGAGCAATGGAAACAGCACCATCAGCAGCGCGATCACGGCGATCGCGAGCGAGTCCATGCAGTAGGTCCGTAGCCCCTTGGCGTAGATGGTCTCGCCGCCTGTGGTGCGCCAGCGGGTGATGTCTAAGAACTGAAAAAAGAAAGGCCGATCGTCTGAGACAGGGCTCACGTCCAGGGGGTGTTGCGCCAAAAATTGGGTCTCGCGGTTGCGCGACGCGGCGAGGGCAGTGCGTGCATGGACGTCATCGGGCTCGGGGACGATCTCGGGCGCGTAGGTCAGCCGCAAGGGCGCTGAGATTCCGAAGCCCATGGCCTCGTAGACGGGGATGACCACGCGCGCGAGCGAGAGACCTGCGCCGAGTCTTCGCAGGGTTCGGATGCTGTCTGCGCGCGTAAAGGGCGAGGGGCTCGCGATGATTTGCACGGCGATCCCTTGCTGCAAGACCATCACGTGGCGATCGGGCCGTTGCACTCCGCGCGCGCGCAGAGCGCCCAGGACCGAGGTGAGCGTGCGCAGCCCTTCGGCGCCCGCGCGGGTGATACACAAGACCCCATTGGGTCTGAGAATTTGCAGGTATTTCGCGAACGCTTCGCGCGTGTACAGGTAGCTCTCGCTAAACAAAAACGCGCCCGATTGTGCAGCCGCGTAGGTGTCTGCGCCGGTCATCACGAGCGCGTCAAAGCCCTCGTGCGTGCGCTCGACGTAGCCACGTCCGTCTGCGTGAATGACCGTGACACGAGGGTCTCCGTAGGGGTCTCCGAGAAAGCTCGCGTACTCGTGGCGGACGAGGTCGAGGGTGGTCCGGTTGACCTCGACGCCGACGATGCGGGTGGCGTTGTGGTGGCGTGCGGACATGATGTCGGGCGCGCCTCCGAGACCGATGACCAAGACGTCTCGTGGGCTCTGTTCGCGGGGAAGATAAGCGCCTCCAAAGATGGTCGCCTCGAAGAGTGATCGTGCGACCTCGGGGTGCTGTGTGATCCCCAACAGGATCGAGCCTGCGCCGCCGTCTTGGGCGAACAAGCGCATGGGCATCGTGTGGTTGATTAACCCAAATTCACCAGGAAAATCATAGACTTCGGCGCGTGAGATCGGGTCCCAGCGCGCGAACTCGCGGGTGGGCGTGTAGGCGCTCTCGGTGCGGCCTGGGTAGGCCCTTGCGAGGGCTGTGCGGGCGATCCCGTAGAGGTCTGTCGGGTCTGGCGCGAAGGGCAGCGCGCGGGTGGCGATCGGTGCGAACGCGAGCGAGAGGGCGAGGGCGAGCCAGGGGAGCTTGGCCTTGGGGCCTAGGGAGAGCGCGCTGACGGCCAAGAGGGCCGCGGAGAGCGCGAGCAGGGGCTCGGCGCCTACGGGGCGGAGAAGTGGCAAGGGGAGCACGCAGCCGAGGGCGCTCCCGAAGAGGTCCGCGGCCAAGAGCGAGCCGGCGTGGCGGGCGTGCCGTGCGAGCAGGGCGCCTTTGGCCGCGCCTGCGAAGAGATAGGGCAGGGCCATGAGCGCAAAGAGCAGGGCGGCGCCAGCGTCTCCAGAGGCGATTCGTGTGGAAATTTGCGCAAAGAGCATGTGGGACAGGGGCACGGCGAGCGCGCTCACGGCGAGCCACGACGCGGCCTGATCCGCGAGCTTGGGGCGGGTGGACGCGAGCACTGCGCCTGCGCCGAGACCGAGCAGCGCGATCGAGATGGCGGCGTGCACGCGCAGCGGGTCGATCGCGTACGAGAAGACCCGGACTTGGAGCACCTCGAGGGACAAGAGCGCGAGCGAGGCGAGGGCGGTCGCGAGCAAGACCTTGCGAGACAAGGGCGGAGACTCTAGGGCGGTGTCGCTCATGATGCAGCCTGCGGGACGGAGGGAGTGGGCGCGCGGGGAGAGGCCAGCGCGGCGAGCACATAGGCGAGGGCAGCGAGCCACAAGATCGCAGTAAAACCCAGCTCGATTGCGAGAACGAGGGCGAGGACACCCTGTACGCTCGACGCGATCCCGTTGAGCACCCACGCGTGAAGTACGCGCGCGGTGTGGGTGCTCTCGGGTGCGTTGTCGTTGCTCAGCGCGCGGAGCCCTAACGGAAACGGAGCGCCCAGTACAAAGCCAATGGCGCCAACCAAGAGCGCCGCGATCGCGACGCGGGCGCCGAGCTGCAGCGGGGACGCGAGGGCGAGCACTTTGGGCAGGGCGAGGGCGACGAGCGCGACGGTGGCGGCAGCGCTGAGCGCTGCGGTGCGTGCGGTGCGTCGCGAGCGCTGGGTGAGCGCGCTGCCTAGGCCCGAGCCCAGCAAAAGTGCACACAGAACCACGGTGAGCGCGTAGGTCGGGTAGCCCAAGAACTGTGTGACACGCGGGATGAGCGCGCTCTCGACGGCGAGGTATGCGGCGCCGAGGGCGACGAAGTATCCGCGCTCTTGGGGGCGAAGTGCGCCGGTGGGCGCGAGCTTGCGTGTGGCAAACCACAGGGCTGCGCCGAGGAGGGCGACGATGCTCGCGGAGATGAGCAAGACGAGCTGACCGCTCGCAGAGCCTAAGATTTGATCTCGGCTCGAGAGCAAGTGTCGCAGCCGTGTGTGCTCGAAAAAGAACGGCGCGTCGTCGGTCGTGGGCTCGATGCGAAAGGGGTAGTCTGCGAGCCACTGCGTGCGATCGCTCGCGCCGAAATATCCTGCGAATTCAGGGTCCGAAGTGCCTCCGTCTGGGGACCATGCGATGCGGTACCCGAGGCCTTGGCAGAGCACGCGGAGGGTCCGTAGGTCTCGCGCGGACCAGGGCTCTTTTTGCACCAGGACGATCGAGAAATCCATGTCTGAGCCCGGCGCCGGGGTCGCCGCGATGACCATGCGTGGGCCGGCGTCTCCGAGGCCTGCCTCGCGTGTGGCGCGGTCGATGGTGGCGGCGAGCCGGATGGTTTGGCGATCGGGGTGATAGAGCCAGCGCGTGAGCGTGAGCGTGCCGTCGGGGGTGAGCCGGTCGAGGTAGGCGCGGATCGCTTGGACCGTGTAGAGGTAATTTTCGGTAAGGGCGAACGCGCCAGCTTGCGACGCCGCGTAGGTGTCTACGCCCGAGAGCTGCACGACGTCGTAGTGTTGTGCGGTGCGTTCGAGCACCGAGCGGCCCTCGCCGAGGACGACGTTGACCCTGGGGTCCGAGAAGATTCTACCTGAGAAATCACTGAATCTTCCGTTGACCCCCTGGTAGATTGACGGGTTGATCTCGATGGCATCTACGTGTGGGACGCCGTGGTGCAGTGCCGAGCGCACATCGAGCCCGCCGCCCGCGCCGATGATCAGCGTGTTGTTGGTGCTGCGTCGGGTCGCGCGGCGCACTTGCTGAGGCAGCGCGGTGGGCAAGCGATCAAAGACTGGGTGGTGCGCGCTGAGGGTTCGGTCGGGGTTCTGGTGGCCACGGACGATCGAGGTTACGGCCCAGCCGTCGATCACGATACCGACCTGCTCGGGGAGGTTGGGGTCGACGCCCTCGCGGCCCCACATGCCGAGGTGAAGTGGGTTCGAAAAAAAGTCTACACAGGCGATCGCGGTGCACTCACGTGCGAGGGTCTGCGCGCGCTCTACCCTCGGAAAAAGCTTGGCGTTGGGCGCATACACCAGCGGGTTGAGCGGGTCGCGCGCGATGGCTCCGTACACCACGCTGAGCACTACGAGGGCCGCGCCAGGCCAAAAGTGCGCGCGCTTGTGTGCGCTGTGTTCGCGATTGGCGAGATCAAAACCAAGGCTCGCGAGGCTCGCGAGGAGCGCCGCCATGGCCGCTCCTCCGGCACCACCACCGAGCGTGTTCATCGCGACGACGGCGAGCGCACCGGCGAGGCCCGACCCCGCGAGGTCTGCTCCGTACAAGCGTCCCGCCTGAGATTTTTCAGCCGAAAGTGTGCGCGCGATCGCGAGCCCGATCCCCGTAAAGGGCGCGAGCACCATCAAGATGAGCAAGACAAAGAGCGCGAGCTGCCCAGGGCTGGCCAGGATGGACTGATAAAAAGGCATCCGCGGGAGGGCGAGCAAGAGCAACAAGATCATCGCGGCCGACGCGCTTGAGGCTTGTGAAGCGTCACGGTGGGCCGAGCGCGTGGGGTCGCTGGCCCAACGCGCGGCGACGAGCCCGCCGAGCGAGAGCCCCAGCATGGCGATCGAGATCGCCAAGAACGCGAAGTGATACCAAACGACCAGCGAAAACAGGCGCGTCAGTGACACTTGGAGCGCGATGCCCGAGCCCGCAATGGCACCCATGGCGGCGAGCAAGACGGTGTGCGATCGAGGGCGCTCGCGCGAGTTGGGCATGATCGGTGGGGACTTATAGCGTCAATTGTCACTGGGCTGTGTGATCACTCGAGCCTCGGTGTGGGGATCACCAGCGCGCCGCCTACGGGCGGGAGCGGGACCTGCCGAAGCGCGCCACCGGTGAGCAAGAGCAGGCGTGTGTTTTGCGTGGTCAAAGGCTCGCTAAACCGATAGGACACTGCGCGCGGGGCGTTGGGCTGCAGGGCCTCGACGGTGATGGTGACGTGCGCGAGCGTGATGCGATCGCCCTGGCGCAGTCGTGACGAAGCATCGCGAAACATCGCCTCGGGTTGAGCCACAAGCCACGGCCCAATAAACGCCTCAAGGACCAGTGTTTGTTCAGTGGTTCTGCGTAGGCGATAGAGCCCTGGCGTCACGGTGAGACCCAGCCATGAGCGCGGGGCGGCGATACCGGCCTCGTGCCAGACCAACGGTGGATAGAGCAGCGATTGGCCATCAAACGCGTGCACTAAGATCACGTGTGCGCGCTCGATCCCGTGGGTGTCCATGATCGGGGCGCGCTCGATCGCGTTGGCCTTGATGTAGCTGTTGCACATCCCTTGGGCGGTGATGCGCGCGGTCCGCGGTGTAATCACCAGGTGAATCGCTGCCAATCCGAGCGAGGGCAAGAGCGTGGACCACGGCGCGAGGGTCGCGCGTTGGTGCTTGTCGGCGAGCTTTTGGAGCGTCCGGGTCATGAGCGTAGCGAGCACCGCGGCGGTGCCAATTTGCGCGCTGAGCTGCAGCCGCGAGGCCCCAAACGAGGGCAGCGCGGGGACCATGGCGAGCACAGCGCCGAGGGCGAACCAACGGACCGAGGGGGGGATCGGACGAAGGGTGTAGAGCGCTAGAGAAATCGCAGCGAAACATGCGATTCCGAGGCCGTGGATCTTGGCCTGAGACCAGCCCCACGGGGTGGACCCATCGGCGGGGACTCCGAAGACGAGCTCTCCGAGGTGCGCAGACCAGCGCGTGGGGGCCTCGATTGCAAACGCGCGCGGGCGGCGAAAAGGGTCGAGGTAGGCGTCAGAGTGTTGCGTGCCGTAGCGGCCGAGTGTGTAAACGAGCAGCCAAATCACTAGCGGAATGAGAACTACCAGGGCCTCGCGGCCGCGGCGTCTGCGGTCTTCGGTCGTGGGCCGTGGGCGCAAGAGCCAGAGCGCACCGGCGTACGCGAGCGTGCAGAGAGCATACTCGCCACTGAGCCAAGCGAGCACAAAGAGCGCCACGCTGGCGAACGCGTCACGACGAGATCCGTCAGCGCAATAACTGGCAAATCGTTCGAGCGCGAGGAGCGCAAACGTGGTGGCTACGAGAAAGCTCCGGTTGGCGAGCCAGCCCAACGGC
Source organism: Deltaproteobacteria bacterium (assembly GCA_030694465.1). GTDB lineage: Bacteria > Myxococcota_A > Polyangia > Polyangiales > JAUXYJ01. Next base: position 92,599 of record JAUXYJ010000081.1, read on the forward strand.
ATGGTGTGCGAGGCGTCGGCAGCGAAGAGCGCCAGGGCCAAGGGCGCGATGGGGTCTTTGAGGGTCTTGCGAAAGAGCATCGCGGCGCTCGCACAGCACGCGAGCCACCAGAGCAGGCTGTGCACGTGGGGCCCTAGCGGGTGGCTGCCAAAGAGCTTGTGGTCGAGCGCGCGCAAGAGGCTGCTCAGGGGTCTAAAGAACCGAAACTTGAGCTCGCTGTGCGACCACCAGGGGAGCACGCCCGCAGAGACCAGGGTGTGATTTTCGGTAGGGTTTCCGCTGGCAAAATCGTAGAGGTTGAGCGGGGATCTTGCGACGGGCCAGCGCTGATCGAGCATGGCTTGGTGTGCGAAGTCGTCGACGGCCATCGGGCACGAGACCGCCGGGAGATGGGCCCACAGACCCAACAGCATGGCGAGCACATAGGGCAGCCAACGTCGCAGCACGCGCTACCGGTAACACGCGCGCGCGAAATTGCGGGAGACTCGCCGCCACCGATGACCACGTTTGAATACCGCGCCCTGCGCGAGACAGAGCTAAGTGCGGCCGCGCGCAGCGTGAGCCTCTCGTTTGGATCGAGCCCCGAGGACTGCACTGGTTGGCTCGAATCCGCGGGTCTTGACAACGTCCGTGTGCTCAGTGCTGACGGCGTTTTGTGTGCGTTTTTGCTGAGAATCAAGATGGGCCAGCATCTGCGTGGGCGCGCGGTCTCGATGCTCGGCGTCGCGGGTGTCTCGGTCCCCCCTGAGCAGCGCGGCCAGGGGTACGCCAAGGTGCTCATGGAGCACTGCGTACGCGAGTGTCACGAGGACACCCTTGCCCTGTCGACCCTGTATGCGAGCACACAGCCGCTGTACCGCGCGGTGGGCTACGAGCAAGCGTTGCATCATTGCGAACATCGATTTTCGCGTGGAGATCTCGCAGGAAAGCGTCACTCGGAGGGGCAAGAGCGCTTTGAGACACGCACGGTCACCGTCGACAATCCGGCGGTACGTGCGCTGAGTGAGCGCATGGCGCAACGCACGAACGGCTCGCTCGCGAGGGGCCCCTACATTTGGGCTCGCATCGCGGGACACCGGGGCGTGCAGGCCGAAGGACTTGGGATTTTTCGTGGACAATCGCTGGTCGGATACGTGTTTGTCGCCCAGCGTCCGTCCAAGTCCGGTGGCATGTGGCAAGAGCTCATTGTGCGAGATCACGCGTACGAAGACGAGGCCTCGGCGCGTGGCGTCCTCGCGCTCATCGATCGATTTACCACTATGAGTGACACGGTGATCATGCACGGAGGAAGCAGCGTCCCGTTGCTCACGTTGCTTGATCAACAGCGCTGGGACAGCAAGCGTATCGAGTACGCGATGACACGTGTCACGCACGTGCAGCGCGCGCTCGAAGACGCCGGATATGCCCGCGCGGTGAGCGCTTCGCTCACGCTCGATGTGCAGGACGCGCTTGTGCCTGGCAACCACGGCGTGTGGTCGCTTCGTGTGTCGCAGGGCACTGCGACCGTGCAGCGCGGTGCGGCAGAAGGTGCGTCGGTGCTCGCGCTTGATGTGCGCTGGCTCGCGCCGCTTGTACTGGGATTTGCCTCGGCGAGTACGCTTGCTTCGTTGGGCGGTCTGCGCGGAGACTCAGACGCGCTCGCGCTGGCGGACGGCGTGTTCGCTTCGCCCTCCCCGTCGCTGGCGGACTTCTTTTGATGAGCTGGCTGGCGCAGTGGCACGCGCGGCTGGTGCTCGCGGAGTTTGCGCTCGCGGCCGTCACCTTGCTTGCGCTCTTGCGCGTGCGCGCGCCCTATGGGCGGCACGCGCGTGCGGGCTGGGGGCCGACGCTCTCGCAGCGCTTGGCGTGGGTCTTGATGGAGGCTCCGGCGGTGCTCTTGTGGGGAGCGATTTTTGCCACGGGGGTGTACGCGACCGAGGGGGTCTCGGTGTTCTTTTGCGCGCTGTGGATGACGCACTATGTTCACCGCACGTTTGTATATCCCCTGCGAATTAAGCCAGGAGCGAAGCGCACACCCTGGCTCGTCGTGCTCTTGGCGATCGGGTTTAACACGCTCAACGCGCTGGTCAACGCGGGCCAAGCGAGCCATGTGCGCCACTACGAAGCTTCGTGGTGGCTCGACGCACGGATGGTCCTCGGCTGTCTGCTCTTCGCGCTAGGGTTCGCGATCAATCAACACGCGGACTGGGTCTTGGCCCGCCTGCGTGGGCCCGGTGAGCGTGGGTACAAGATCCCGTACGGAGGGCTCTATCGCTGGGTCTCGTGCCCGAATTATCTGGGTGAAATGTGCGAGTGGCTGGGCTGGGCCACCGCGACGTGGTCCCTCGGCGGGCTCGCGTTTGCGGTGTACTCGGCTGCCAATCTAGTGCCTCGCGCGCTGGATCATCACCGCTGGTATCGTGAGCAGTTCGCAGACTATCCGCCCGAGCGCCACGCGGTGATCCCGTGGCTTCTCTGAGCTTGCGAGCGCTGGGGTTTGACTCGCTGCACGAGCACTTGGCTAGACCACTGGGGTCATCCGGCGACGTCGCCGGGTGATCTCATTTCGGTGGCGGCTTCGACCGCAATGAGCACGGCCAGGTCGTCGTCGAGGCCACCGCGCGCGAAGTCCCACGCGTCGTCGTCATCGAGGATAAAGTACCGGACTGCAGCCTGGATCATCGTGCGCTGTTCGGGGTTGCAGGTCTCTGCGCGATCGAGCAGCGTGTGGCATCGTCGCTGCGCTTCTTGGGTCACCGCGAGGTCGATGTCTTCGTTGACAATGGCTTCGCGAAAGAAGCGCTGGGAGTGCTGGTCCGTGGTCTCGCGCAGGGCGCTGATCGCGATCGCGGGCTCGCTCATGAGTTGACTCAGTCGGCGTGAGAGGGGCATCGAGAGACCCGCAAGGCTGAGGCTGTCCGGGTCGTCGCTCACCGAGGCCGCGACGATGTCGTCTCCTGCGATCGAGGCGCCGTGGTGCCACGCCATGGCGGTGAGCGAGCGGCGTGACAGAGGCTCGCCGTAGAGCGCCTCAACTTGGGCGCTGAGCGCACGCACCGAGGCGCGCCCGCCGGGCTCTGAGAGCGCGCGTGTGAAGAGCTCTGTTCGGGTGGGCATACGCACGTCGTCCCACTCGGCGAGGCCCAAGGCACCAGAGACATTGGAGTGGATCCGGTCGTCGTGGCGACAGACCGAGCGGAGCATCGTGGGGGTCCAAGGGTCGTAGAGTTCGGCGTGGCTCTGCAGTCGCGAGAGCGCGTTGGCCAGCGAGAGCCCACACGCTCGAGTCTCGAGCATCTCGACGATCCATTGCGTCGCGTCGGCCGCTGCGCTCGGGCCGCCCGGGAGATCTCGCGCGAGCAGCCCGATGATCCCTGGCTGGAGCTCAACAAAGGGCTCGCGACCCAGGATCATTTGCAAGGTGAACTGCCCAATGGCGCGCTGAGACCTCGCGCGTTCGAGCAGCGTCTCGATGGGCAGAGGTCCAGCGGCTTGCCCAAGTAGGTCCGAGAAGAGCGTTCGCAGATGTAGCCGCTCGCCCTCGACCTCGGGCAGCGTCACGACCCCACGCCCGAGGTACCGAACCAACCCGCTCTGCGCCAGCATACCCGCCAGGGGCCACACGCCAAACCACGATGGCAGATCGCCATCGGCCTGCAAAATAGGTGCTAATTCTGCGCTCGACCACTGCCTCTGCGGGGCGCGCTGGGTCATGTGTGCGACACAGCGTGCCGCGAGCTTCTCGGTCCATGACGCGAACCCGGGGAGCTGGCTCGGCGTGGTGACCAGACCGCGTTGGACAAAGACGACGTCGTCGGGGAGCCTTCCACGTCCGAAATGGTCAGTGATTTCGCTGACCGATGCAGGACGTCCGAGCTTCTCAAGCCAGATGCGTAGCTCGCGATCCCGGGTGCCCGAATAGCCCACAAACGTGTGGAGATCGTCGTGGGCGACGAGGTTCTTGCGCGCGAGGGCTTGGAGCAGTTCACCTGCGCCAGCGCCCATGGGCGCGGCGACCTCGAGGATCTGCGCGATGACCTCGTGTACAGGCTGAGGCCAATGAGCCCTGGCAAATCGCTGGTGGATCGTCTGCCACGCGGTATCGAAGTCACTCTGCGCAAAGGTCGTGATGTAGCGATCTGGGGGGATCTTGAGCGGCTTGAATCGCTGTGCGAGAAAGTGTTTGCACACAAACGCAAAGAACTCGGGTTCGTCCTGGGCCATCGCGAACCACGGCGCGCGGCTCGCTAGCTCGGTGCATGAGATCATTCCCGAAGGCAGCAACGCGTCGAGCTGCTCGGTCACGAGCGGGACCCACCAGCCATCGGCGAGGAGATCGCGAATGGCGCGAGCCTCAAGTTGGCGCACGCGCTCGCGTGTCACTGCCAGCATTTCGCCAAGCTCTTGCAGCGTGCACGCGTCAGTCTCGATGCCAGCGCGGTGCTGCAAGACCATCCGCTTGATCGGTTCGAGGGGGCCGATTTGCGCGCGCACGAGCGCCGAGAGCGAGGGATAGTGCTCGAGCGTACGCGCCTGCAATCGCGCGGGCTCTGCGAGGGCCCATTGCACGATCCATTGCAGCGAGACCGCGATGCTCTGCCGTCCGAGGTTCGCAGAGCTTCGGAGGCTCTCTTGGTTCTGGTCGACGAGCTGACCGAGAGTGGTGATGCCCTCGCGCGAGGCGTAGCTGAGCATCCGCGCTGGCAGCTCGTGGAGGGTGCTCAGCTCGGTCTCGCGCAGGGCGGGAGGGAGCCAGCGAGAGAGCCAGTTCCACGTGTTGGGTGGCTCGTGGGGGGTGGGCTCTTCGTCGGAGGTTGTCGCCGGCTCAGAGAGCTCTTTGGCAGTGTTTTGTCTCGCCGATTCGACGAGGGCGAGGAGCTCTGCGAGGGTCTTGCGGCCCATGTTTCGCGCTGCCAAAAGAGTGCGCGGATTCACCCTGCTGAGGTCACGGACCGTGGCGTGCCCGGCGCGCTCGCAATAGTGTCTTGCGCGGGCCGTGAGCGTGAGCGAGTCCAGTGGCGTGTCGAGGTTGAGAGGTTCGTCCATCGATCGGTGCTTTCGATCCCAGAGCGTACCGAGATCGTGACCTATAGTCGCTAGTTCTCAATCGATTCTCGAGTCTTCACGTGAGGCGCTCGATCCGGCGACGTCGCCGGGTGGCTCACTGTGTCAACGGCCGCACGTCGTCGCAGCGGATGACATGAAAGCCAAACTGCGTCTCAACGATCTCAGAGAGCGTATGGGCTTGGAGCGAAAATGCAGCCCGTTCGAACTCGGGGACCATCATGCCTCTGCGCACATATCCCAGATCGCCTCCGCGCACGCGCCCGTCGGGGCTGTCCGAAAACCGCCTCGCGAGCCCAGCGAACTCTTCGCCTGCACGCAGTCGGCCCAAGAGCGCCTCGATCATCGCGTGGGCCGCTGGGCGCGTGCGAGTTACGTTCGGGGGCGCCCTGTCTGCGCCTGCAAACGAGATCAGCAAATGACTCACACGGACCTCGGTCGGATGTTGCCCGGCGATGAATGTGCGTGGTCGCGACGGGCGCACCGGAGCCGGTGCGGAGTGCGTGGTCGCTAAGGGCAGTTGGGGCGCGCGGCTCGGCGCGCTGCGGTGCGCGAGGGGTGCGGGCGGGGCCCTTCGAATGGCGAGAAGCGCCAGGTAAAAGCCGCTGCAGAGCACGAGTACGAGCAGGGTGAACGGGAGAAGAACGTCGGCCGTGCTTCGCTGTGCGCTGGGTTGCATCGTGAGCAATCGTACTGCGCAATTGCGATCACGCGAGGACGCTTTGTCACTCTCTTGGGGAGCGCTACTGGACGGTGAGCTCGATTGCGTTGGAGGACACGCGGCCCACAAAGAGATCCGAGGGTGGAGTTAGCTGGGTCACGTCGCTCGACGGTGCACCTCGGGCTCCGCTGCGCAGCGTGCCAGACGCTCGTCGCGCCCCCGCGTATTGGGTTGGGTTGCGACATGAGCATCGACGCGGGCGGGGGTCGGCTCATGGAGAGCCCGCATGGCCGAGAGGCTCCGTGTCGTGTGATCCTGCGAAAATGCAGGTCAAACGCGACGTGTGCACGCGGTGATCACACAGACCCGCAGACCCATGGTGGCGACTCTCATAGGGGATCCCTTGGCGAGTGCGTGCTGGGCGTGAAGGGCTCAGACCGCGTGTTTGCGCATCATGCCGGGCTTGGGCGGCGGGGGGCCCTTGGGGCGCGCGATGGTGCTGTGGGACTTGGGTGCGCCGGCCTTGGCGGTCGCGGTGGCTTTGGCCTCTGCGCTCTCGGGGTCTTCTGCGGCTGTGGCTGCGGCTGCCTCTGCGCGGGCGGCTGCTTGCGCGGCGAGCTCAGCGCTCTTGGCGGCGTCGTCTTTGGCGTTGCAGCACTTTTTGTATTTGTTACCCGAGCCACAGTGGCACGGGTCATTGCGACCGATTTTCATGACCGACGAGGTTAGCACGAGGCGTGCGAACGCGACGCGCGGTGTGTGGTTCGCGATGAATACAGCGCGACTGAGCGCAACGAAGCGAAGCGCGCGTGGCCATTGGGTTAGCGCGACGAATCGTGGAGCGGCCTAGCGAGCCCGCGGGCAGTGATACTTTTCACGCGTGAAGTGGCTGCCACATCGCGATGGGTGTGTCATCGGGCTGACCGAACGACGAGGATTGCCCTGATGTTGCGAGCAAGCCTAGCTGTCGTTTGGTTTGTCAAGGTTGATTCGCACTGCACTCCCACTGTACGAGGCCATGGACTATGAACATCGATCTTGCAATTCCGGTCTTTTCTGATGGGGACCAGCTTGCGTTTCTAACGTCATTGGCCGAGTCGCTTCGGAGCAAAGGGCTGCAGATCGCGTTCTTGTCCACGACAGAGATCGCGACCACTTCGTTGCGTTCTCGTGGCTTCGAGGTCGTGGATCTCTACGAAGGGCTCGATCGATCGGTGCGGCCCTCGATTGAGTGCATGCGTGGCGTTGAGCTTCGCTACGGCATCCACTCGCTGAGGAGCTTTGTCTATCCCGAGCTGACGTACGACTGGGCACATGGCATCGACGAACTCTTGACCTGCGCGGTGCATGTGCTCGCGAGAATTGATCGATTCGCCAGCGAAAACACAGTGCGCGCGTACTTTAACTACGTCGGCGCCGAGGTCGTCCGCCGAAGCGTCGAGGTCATCGCGCGGCTTCATGGCGCACACACGATCGTCGGCGATGTGGCCTCGTTTCCGCAGAGATTCTTGTTCGCGAAGAGCGAAATCGGCGTGCAGATTCCGCCCATTGCGGACGACATCACCGCGGAAGAGATCGCCCACGCCGAGAGCATCGTTGACCAGATGCTTCACCATCGCAAGCCCTTTGCACCCGTGTCCCACCTGGGCTTTGGGCTCTCAAACTTTCGCGGTGCGGCGCGCTTGTTTCGCGTGCTTCACCGCATGCCCGATGTCAACGCTAGCCGACTCGTGGCCGAGCGCGTGCTCCGAGTGGCCCGCCGTGTGGTCGGTACGGCGCTCTACCAAGACGTAAAGCTCGATGAACCCTTTGTGTTCTTTCCGTTGCACTTGGCCAACGACAGCGTGATCACAGTTCGCGCCCCGCAGTTTCAACGGCAAGAAGACCTGGTCGCGTTTGTCTCTGAGCGCGCGCTTCCCTCGGGCTACAAGCTCTACGTCAAGCCTCACATCGGCGCGCGTGACGCTTACTCGGTCGAGATGATGACCAAGATCTCTCGCATGCCAAACGTGCGGTTGGTCAAGCCCACGATCAACCCGCATGACATGATCGACCGCGCAGCCGTGAACCTCGTCATCAACTCGACGACGGGCTTTGAAGGGATCCTCCATCGCAAGCCAGTCGTCGTGCTGGGCAACCCGTACTACCGTGGCCATGGGCTCACCGTGGATGTCGATGGACTCCGTGAGCTTCCTGCGGCCATTGAGCGGGCGATCACGTTTGTCCCAGACCGTGAACTCATGCTCCGCTTCATCGCACACTACTGGCGGATGACCTACGAGGGCGTGTACGGCGACCTCGCCGAAGACAACATCTCGCGGTTCGCCGCAGCCCTCGAACACCGCCTTGAGATGCTGTCTTGAGGCTTGCGATTATCCCGGCCCGTGGCGGCAGCAAGCGGATCCCACGAAAGAACATTAAGCCGTTTTTGGGCAAACCGATCCTCGCGTACAGCATCGCCGCGGCGCGCGCGTCGGGGTGCTTTGACACGGTGATGGTCTCGACCGACGACGAAGAGATCGCGACCGTAGCGAGGGCACATGGCGCTGAAGTGCCCTTTTTGCGCGACGCTGAGACTGCGTCGGATACGGCGACGACGGCGGCGGTGCTGCTCGAGGTGTTGCAGCGCTATTGCGCCCAGGGGGAGGACTTTGCGCAGGCGTGCTGCATCTATCCCACGGCGCCGTTTGTGACTGCAGAGAAGCTCCGTGGGTCGCTGACGATGCTCACGGAGGGTGCGTACGACTCAGTGATCTCGATGGTGCGCTACTCGTTTCCGATTCAGCGCGCGCTTGAGCGCGTGGGCGAGCGTGTCGCGTTTGTCTCGCCCGAGTTTGCGCTCTCGCGCTCGCAAGACTTGGCGCCCAGGTTTCATGATGCGGGCCAGTGGTATTGGTTCGACGTGCCCACGTTTGAGCGCGAAAAACGGCTATTTTCTGCGAACACGGCGGGATACGAGCTCTCTGAGCTCGAGGTCCAAGACATCGACTCCGAGACGGATTGGCAGATCGCTGAGCTCAAGTGCCGGTATGCGTTGGGGCAGCGCTGATGGGAGCGGGCAGGGACCGATCCGGCGACGTCGCCGGATGCAAGACTAAGCGCCTCGAATCGCTGGGATCACGACTTCGTGTGTGACCAGGCAAGAGAGCTCGACGGGCTTGGTCACTCGATCCTGAGAGCAAGCGATCTTGCCTTGACGAAAGGGGAGATCTCGCGTGGACCTCGCTGAATTTCTGACTCTCTCCATGCATCCGAATTGCAGCCGATCATCCGCGATAGAGGGCTGTGGTATGAGCACCCGCGCGAGACCATGAGGGGCTCACCTACAGGTGCGAGGTTGACCGCCCATCGCGTGTGTTTGCTCGGACCCAAGTAAGAGACCCATGACAGAGAGCGACAAACCCAACGAGAGTCCCGCGAAGCGCTTGCTTCGTGCAGCCGCGCAGTTCTCGGCAGGCCAGATGATCGCGATGCTGACAAGCATCGGGAGAATTGCGTTGAGCGCGCACGTGCTCTCGAAGAGCGAGGCGGGCTTGTGGCTCGGGATTCAGCTCGTCTTTAGCTACGGTGTGAACCTGCATTTGGGCTCTATTTTTGGCGCATTTCGTAGCATCCCGATGCTGAGAGGGAAGGGAGATTTCGAGGCTTCCAAGCGCGAAGAAGAGACCACGTTTGCGTTTGTGTGCGTGATCTCGATGGTGGCCTTCCCTGTGCTGTTTGTCGCGACGAGGCTTACGTGTCCAACCGCCTCGGTGACCCAGGCCGTTGGGGCCGCGGCGACCGTCGTGATCATGCTATTTCGCGGCTACTACAACGCGCTCTTCAAGGCGCTCAGCCTCTTCAAAGAGGTGGCGCGGAGCATGGTCTGGGGAGCCACGGTCTCTGCGCTGTGTCTCGTCGCGATCTACAAGTGGGGCCTCAACGGCCTGATGCTCTCCACGGCGGCACAGTGGTTGGTTGAGCTGGTTTTTCTTGCGGTGCGCGCCCCGCGGCTGGCACTGCGACTCAACGCGAGCGTCCTCGTCTCGCAAATCCGCGTGGGATTTGGCACGCTTCTCACGACGGTCGCGGTGGTATTTCTCACGACCATCGATCGCACCGTGATGATCAAGCGGCTCGGAACGGACGCCACCGGCGCGTACTACATCGGCGCCAATCTCATGGTGTTGATGCCTGTGATCGCCTCGATGCCCTCGGCGGTATTGACCCCACAGTTCTTCGCGCGTTACGGGCGTGGCGAGAGCTTGGTGCCGCTCGTGGATCGCCCGCTTCGGCTCGCCTCGTTGGGATTTGCCTCGCTGTTGGGTGTGGGCTCGGTCGCGACGCCGGCGATTATCTCAGTGCTCTGGCCCCACTTGTTTAGCGGCAGCGCGGCGGCTCAGTCGGCTCTCTTCGCGACCTATCCGTTGGTGCTCGCAGGGCTGGTGTCCAACGTCTACTACGCGCACGACAAGCAGTGGCTGCACATCGCGATTTTGTTGGGGGCTGCGGGGTGCGGCTTTGGCTTTGCGCACCTTGGGGTCTCTCTCTTGCACACGATCACCGGAGCAGCTGTTGGGGCGGCGCTTGGGCTCTATGTGTACCTTCCGGCTGCAGTGCTGGGAGCCTTTTGGTTGCTCAATGAGATGAAGCTTGGGATGCAACTTTTGCTGCAATCGCTCTGGCCCATCGCCTACGCGGGTGGACTCTCATTCGTGGTCGGGGCAGTGATGGCGAGGGTGTTTCCGGGCGCGCTGTTGCTGCAGGGCCTCGCTGGAGGCGCGTTGATGACCCTCGCGGTGCTCCCGTTGCTCTGGCGTGCGCGCGGGCTTCTGCGGCGTGGACTGGCCCAGAGCGTGGCTCAGCCGGCGACGTAGCCGGGTTGGGCTTCTCGCTTGGTACGGACGATCCGCTCGTACAATTGTGCGGTGACCATCGCGTCCGCTTGTGCGCGGTGCGAGACCGTTTGGACCAGCGCGAGCGTGTACGCGAGGTAGCTCAGCCGATAGCTCGCCAGGCCCACGAAGGTCTCACGCGCGAGCTTCATCGTGCAGAGCGCGCGGGACATCGGGGGATCGATGCCAAGCCGGAGGGACTCTTGCGCGAGGATTCGCAGGTCGAAGCTCGCATTGTGCATCACGACGGGGGTGTCTTGGACGCGTTCGCGCAGGGCATCGATCGCATGGCGTGCGTCGGGTGCGCCGCGGACCATTGCGTCGGTGATCTGATGAATCCGTGTGACTTCCCAGGGGATTCTCATCTGAGGATCGACGAGTGTGCTCCAGGTTTCGATGACTTTTCCGCGCTCGATGAGCACCGCGGCGACCTCGACCAAGCGTGCAGTGCGCTGGAGTCCCGTGGTCTCTGTGTCCACGATGACGACGCGCTCGGGCAGCTCGTCGAGCGAGACGGGCTTGGCGATCGCGCGGACACGTGGGCGATACACGTTCATGCCTTGCGGTGCTTGGCACGATACGCCGCGAGCTGCTCGCCAGCGCCACGCCGCACTTTGCGCTCAAGCCATGACGTACGACCGAATAGCAACCCGACCAAGCCCAGCGCTTGTCGTGACCACACCGCGAAATCGAAGCTGTCGGTGTGTCGCACGATGAGGCCGTCACGAAACTCAAAGCGCGCGTCGATCTGGTTGAGGACCTTCTTGCCGGTCGCGCCAAAAGTGTATCGCGCGTCCCAGTGTGCGCTGCCCACGTTGTCGTCCGCGCTCACGTCGCGAAACTCAACGGTGAGGTCTTTTCCTCGGCTGACGAGCATCCGCCACATGTCGCCAGCCTCGGCTCCGCGCAGAGACTGAAACGCCGGATCGCTAAAGACCACATCGGGGTGATAGCAAGCGGCCATGCCCTCGGCGTCACGTTGAGAGAAGCTTTCGTAAAAGCGCGTGATGAGCTGTGCGTTCGGGTGTGTCATCAGAGGCCGAGATACTACCCGCGCGCTGGCCCATGTCGTTGAGAACTTCGGTCCGCCGGGGTTGACCTAGTTAGTTGCAGTGAGCAACAAACTTAGATCATGACACGCAATGGACGTGCGGCGCTGGCCGCAGAGACGCTCTCTATCATCGAGCGTGGCAACTATTTGGCTCCGTCGGGAGTCACTGTCTCGATCGAGAGCGAGCTTACGAAGTGCCACGCAGGCACGGTGCTCTACGCGCCCGACGCGCTCGCAGCGTTGCAACGAAGCATCGATCCCTTGGGCGCTCGCAGCGAGGGGGTACGCATCGAGGTGACCGGTGAGACCACCAGCGCTGCGCTGCGTCGGTTGGTGCAGGACGAGTCTTGTCGTCACGTGATGGGGCTCAATTTTGCGTCCGCAAAGAACCCCGGAGGCGGCTTCTTAGGGGGCGCAAAAGCGCAAGAAGAAGACCTCGCGCGGGGCTCTTCGCTCTACGCATCGCTGATCACAAAGCCTGCATACTACGAGCAAAATCGCTCGCAAAATTCACTTCTCTACACCGACCATGCGATCTATTCGCCCGGCGTTGTCTTCTTTCGTGGAGACGAAGACGCGCTGCTTGAGAGGCCGTTTGTTGCCTCGGTGTTGACCATGCCGGCGCCCAACGCGGGCGAGCATCGCAAGCGGTACGCAGACGACGAGGCCGCGATCACCGAGACCATGGCCCGACGCATCGCGCAGGTTTTTGCAGTGGCACGGCACCATGGCGACCGGACGTTGGTGCTCGGAGCGTGGGGCTGCGGCGTGTTTCGCAATGAGCCCAACAGGGTGGCAGAGTGCTTCGCACAGGCGCTCGCGCATCACGAGGTCACCGGCGCGATTGCGCGCGTGGTGTTCGCGGTCTACGACCGGGCGGGAGGACCCAACCGCGCCGCATTTGATCGGCGATTTGCAGGCGCTTAGATCGCGTTGAATCGACGGTTGCGCGGATCATCACTTGACGGAGGGGTGGCCTGAGGCGCGGTTGCTGGGGGTGAGGTCCGTCGTGTGGGTGCGATGCGTGGCGTGCTGCGTGGCGTGTGCGCGATCGCGGGCGTCGGCGTGGGGGATTGCGCTGCAGCGACCACGGGTGTCGTGGCCGGGGTCGCGGGCGCCAGCACTTCGGGGGCGGGATCTGCACGCACGGCGAGCGGAGCCGCAGGGGGCGGAGATGGCGGGACGATCGGAGGCGCGGTCGCGCGAGGTGTGTTCTGAGTGGCTACGGTCTGCGTGGAATTTTTCTGAGTGAGCGATGACAAGAGCACCCCAGCGAGGACGAGCCCTGCGCCCCCGAGGGCCCAGATCCAGCCTGGCGTTGCGCCGCGCTTTCGACCGAGGATGGCGTCATGGCTCGCGTGAATTGAGTCAAGCGAGTCGGGCATGGAGTGAGGGGACGTATCGACCGATGTGCTGGACGCGCGCGCGGGGGCGGCGATGATGGCTTCGGCTTGGTCTCCGTTTGCGATGTCGAGGATGGTGCGGTCTAGCTGCTGCCGAAGCTCAACGCGCTGGGTGTACACGTCGGCGAGGGTTGTGCGCATGTAGTCCGCGACCATCCGGTGGCTCGCGACCTTTACCCTGCAATTCTCAAGGGCCTCTGCGAATCCAATGGCGGACGCAAAGCGCTCTGACTTCTTGCGAGCGAGCGCGTGCATGACCGCGGCGTCGAGCTCGGGGGGGACGTCCGGGCGCAGGGTCGAGGGTGGAGCAATCGGCTCGGTCAACACGCGTTGAAGGGTCTCTGCGTCGGTCTCTCCCCGAAAGAGTCGGCGACCGACGAGAGCTTCCCAGAGCACCACGCCCGCGGCGAAAATATCGACCTGACGATTGAGTGACTCGCCCGCGATTTGCTCAGGTGCGAGGTAGGGCACCTTGCCCTTGATGGCTCCATCCGCTCCGGTTGTAGCCGCGCGCGCTTCGGCCTTGGCGACGCCAAAATCTGCGAGTTTTGTGATGCCATCAAAGCCGACCAAGATGTTCTGTGGGGATACATCGCGGTGGATGATGTTGAGCGGGCTTCCGTCGGGCGCGAGGAGATCATGCGCGGCGTGCAGGCCGCTGAGCGTCTCGATCATGATGCGCAGCACGATCTCGATGGGGATCAGTTTTTTCTGCTTTTTTGCAGCGCGCATGATGCTGAGAAGTCGATCGCCCTCGACGTACTCCATCACCATGTGGAGCGCGGTGTCTGTGCCGACATCGAGCGTAGCGACGACGTTGGGATGGTGGATTCGTGCCGCGAGCCTCGCCTCGTCGAGAAACATCGCGCTGAAATCTTCGTCTCTCTCAAGGTGCGGGTGGCACAGCTTGACCGCGACGACTCGCTGAAATCCGCCCACGCCTTGCGTGCATCCAAGGTGGACGCTCGCCATGCCGCCCGAAGCGATCTCGGTGAGCAATAGATATCGGCCGACTCTGCGTGGGGCTTGGTGGGCCGAGGGGTCTGCAGCGACATTCATCACGCATAGTTTCGCAGAAAGTGAAGGTGTTCTCCAGGATCGAGCGTGTAAGGGTCCGATGACAGTGGAGAAAGCGCGCATGTCTATGGGATCCTACGCAGATGGCTTACTCCGTACGCGGTCGCATGTTGATCAGAGTCGGACTCTCTCTCGCGTTGCAAGCAGCGGTGGTCCAGGTGTGCCCGCGCGAGGCGCTCGCACAGACCGCGGCTTCGGTCGCCCAAGCTCGCTTCGAGCGAGGCGTCACGCTGTTTGATAGCAGCGATTTTGCAGGCGCTTTGACTGAGTTCGAGGCGGCTATTGGCGCCTTTAATTCGCCCAATGTCCGCTTGTACATTGCGCGCTCGTTGGTGTCGCTCGGGCGACTGGGTGAGGGGTACGTCGAGATGCAGCGGACGGCGCGCGAGGCTGCCGATCTCGCGCAGAGCTCTCCTCGGTACGAGCGAACCCGTGAGACCGCGGTGGCCGAGCTGGCAGCGCTAGAGTCCCGTGTGGGTCGGCTGAGGCTGACCCTCGCGCGACCGATGGAGGGGTTGAGCTTGCGGGTCGCTGGGCGCGAGTTTCCGACGGCGGCGATCGGGACCGCGATCCCCGTGACGCCGGGCGCGATCACGGTGCAGGCGCAGGCTCCGGGGCATGTCGCGCTTGAAGAGCGAGTCAACGTTGTGGCCGGGCAGTCTCTGGACCACGCGCTGGTGCTCGCGCTTGCGTCGCCGCATGCTTCGCCCATGGGGCCCCTCGGACCGACCGCGCCAGGTGAGCCGCTGCGCGAGGCTCCAGCGGCGCGGATGTCCCTTGGGCCCGCGATCGCAGTGTCAGCCATCGCGGGCGTTGGGGTCGTGGGATTTGTCGTCGGCCAAGTCGTCGCCGAGGGGCGCTACGGCGCCGGACAATCGTTGGCCATGGAGGGCGCTTCGCGCGCGATGCTGGACCAAGTTGTGAGCACTGGCCGAAGCGCTGAGGCCGCGAGCATCGTGTCGATCGCGGTGGGTGCAGCTGCGGCTGTCGCAGCGGTCCCGCTGTTTGTCGTCGCGCTGCGAACACGAGAGCGTGAGAGCGTCCGAGTGGGGATTTTGCCAACGAATTCGGGATTTGTGGTTGGAGGTACGTTCTGATGTCCACACGGGTTCGCACGCGCGCAGGCGCTCCATGGCTGCTGTTAGGGCTCTCGCTCTCGCTCACGCACTGTCGCGCGTGGGAGGATCTCTACGACGCATCGCCTGATGCCATCGCGAGTGATTCAGCGATCGATCGCGCGGACATGGGCATCGCACCCGACGCACGTGAAATGGACGCCACGGTGGACTCCGCGGACGTTCAGGTCGTCGCCGATACGCGTGAGGACACGACGGAGATCGACGCCCAGGACGGATTCACCGCAGAAGACACAGGAGATTCGAGTCTGGACGCTGTCAGCGTGGACGACGTTGCGCCCATGGACGTCGCTGACGCACGAGACTCCGGCGACGTCGCCGTGTTGGACGCACGAGACTCCGGCGACGTCGCCGTGTTGGACGCAAGAGACTCCGGCGACGTCGCCGTGTTGGACGCAAGAGACTCCGGCGACGTCGCCGTGGTAGACGCCAGCGACAGTGGACCTATGGATCCCTGCTTGTGCGCGACCTCCGCCGCGCGATGTTCGTGCACCGTGACTCCTGCTGCGGCGAGCTGCACCCACCGCACCTCGACCTGCAGCGCGATTGCTCCGTGTCCGACAGGCTTCAGCTGTTCGAGCGGCGCGTGCGTGTGCAGCGACCCGTCGATCTGCGGTGTGCGGTGCAACGCCGATCGCACATGCGGGTGTGGTCTCGTCTGCAACGCGAGCAACGTCTGCGTCGCTCCGCCTCCCTGCGCGTTTGCAGACGAATGTGGTGTAGGCCGTACGTGCGATTCGCGTACCGGGCGGTGTGTCAATGTGCCTCCGCCGGGGCCTCAGGCCGACGGCAGCATGTGTGGCTCACGCTCCGAGTGCGCAGGCGGAGCCTGTGTTCGCAGGACTTGCACACGGCCGTGTGGGCGCAACGCAGACTGCGCACCGGGTCTGATCTGTGCCGAGAGCGACAACCTTGAGAACAACGGCTGTGTCTTGCCCGCAAGTGGCTGGTGCGGTGCGACCTGCATGGGGGCTGAGTCCGTCTGTTCGCTCTACCGAACACCCAACAGCAGCAACTGTGCCCAGTGGTGTACGACCAATGCGAGCTGTCCCATGGGCTCGATGTGCTTGGCTGATGCCAACGGAAACGCACATCCCGCTGCACCCTTTGTAGGCTACCGCGTGTGTGTCGTGGGGACGGCAGGGTGTCGTGCCGACGAGCTCACCGTGCAAAATGCCACGGTGCGTGTCTGCACACAGGGCGCGGGTTGCTACAACAGCGGCGATTGCGGCGGGGGCTACCCGACCTGCGTGCTCTTCGGGAGCGGTTCGATTGGACCGCCGCGAGGGCTGTGCACGCGCACCCCGTGACCGCGCCAAAGTGATAGCCTCTAGGGCATTCGATGGACAAGCTCGGCGGATTGCTCAAGACGCTTCTCTTTTTGCTGCTGCTCTGTGCGGGAGGGCTGAGCGCGTACAACGTGATGTCCGACATGACCCCCATCGTGAAGCGCGCGCGCTTGGTGCTCGCGTGCCCGAGCGAGGCGGCGTGTGCGCTCTCGCGTTGGGATCGTCGACCGTGGGAGCAGCGGCTTGAGTTTTATCTTCGTGGCGAGGGCCGCGTCGTCGTGTGTCGACCCATCTATGTGCTCGCTGGAGAGCACACATGTTCGGTGACCACCGAGACCGCCGCTGCGCCGCAGTTTGCGCGCTGAGTGCCACAAAATGGCACACGTGGCACACTGAGAATTGGTGAAAACATAGTCAATTCGCAGGGATTCTTGTTGGCACAGCCGATGCTTTCTTGGCTGAACCATGAAAACTCCGCGGCTGGATTCGGTCTTGCGTCACGCGCTCTGGTTGGCGCTGTCTATTGCGCCTGTGGGCTGTGGTGCGGTGGTCAACCCCGAGGCGGACGGCGGGCGAGAGGGCGGGATGAGTGACGGGGGGACCTGCGTGGATCCCAGCACGGGGCGCACTCTTCGTGTGGGCGAGAGCAATGGCGCGTGGTGTCCCTGTGTGTGCACCGAGACTGGGTTGCAGTGCGCGAGCTGTCCGAGGCCCGTGTGTCAGCTGCCGGACGGGCGCGTGTTGGGTGTGGGCGAGAGCTACGACGACGGCTGCAACGTGTGCGCGTGCACGGGCCCCGGGCAGCTCTCGTGCACTGAGCGGTTTTGCGAGGACACGGTCACGCGAGACGCGACCGAGCGAGACGCGACCCCGCGCGAGGCGGGCTCGTGTGATCCCATCGTGAGGACGACGATCGGCGGGTGCGAAGCCGCGGTCGAGTACCCATGTGGTGTGCCTGGTGGGACGATCCCCAACGGCAACGACCCGCGATGCCGAGGGCTGTGTGAGCCCGCGCGAAGCACGGGCGCTGACGGAAACTACTGCACTTCTATGGGCTTTTCGGGCATGCCCCCGCGGCCCAACACTGTGGTCTGTGGCTTCTGTGGCGTGGGACGGCTCACCGAGGGGCTCGAGACCACGGGCATGGCAAATGATCCCAAGAGCGCAGGAGATTGGCTCGCCGACGGGGCGGCGTACGAAGCCATCGCGGCGATCGCGTTTGAGCGGCTGGGCGCAGAGCTTCAGCGCTTTGGCGCGCCGAGTGATTTGATCGCGCGAGCGCAGCGTGCAGCGCAAGACGAGCGGCGGCATGCCTCGGTGATGGCTGCGCTTGCGGCGGGCGAAGGGCGCGAGAGCGCGGCGGTCACGTCCCACGAAATCCCAGCGAGAACCCTCGCGGACATCGCGATCGAGAACGCGGGCGAGGGCTGCGTGCGAGAGACCCTCGGCGCGGTGATCATGGCCTACCAAGCGCAGCACGCGGGGGGTGCCTCGATGCGCGAGGCGCTCGCACAGATCGCGCGCGAAGAGGCCGAACATGCGCAGTGGTCTTGGGACCTAGACGCCTGGGCTCGGACGCAATTGAGCAGCGAAGTGATTGACCAAATGGACCGAGCGCGCAGCGAGACGCTCGCGTCGCTCCGGGATGTACTCACCGCACGAGAGCCCTCTGAGTCGCTGAGGCAGACGGTCGGGATGCCTCCCAACGCGGCGGTGCACACGATGATCGATTCGCTCACTGTGGCGCTCTGGCAGGCCTAAAGACACACAGTGTCGGATGCGATTCGGTCGCTGCACGGCAACAGAAAATCCTGCATGCTCGGGTTTATGCGGCTTAACGTGTGGAGCGTGGTGTGGGTGTTGGCGAGCGCGAATGCAGTGCATTGTGCGCCGGCACCGAGTGGCAGCGATGTGATCTCACCCGACGCGGAGATGCCGCTTGATGGGGATGAGCCCGACGCGGGCGAGCAACCTGAGGCCTCGGTGATGATGGACGCGGCGCAGGATGTTCCGATTGTTCCGTCTGGGTGTCCCGCGTCCCAGCCCATCGCGCCGGGGACGACGCTCACTGGGTTTCTTCCGGCGGTCGACGTGGACTTTGTGCGGATCGTCGATGGCGACACTGCACACTTTATGTACCAAGGCCGCGAGACCATCGTGCGGTTTATCTATGTCAACGCCGAAGAGACCCACGCACCAGACCTCACGCAATTTGGCGTAGAGACCGCGGCGATTGTGGGTCGCAGGCTGCGCCCCTCCCGCTTGATGCTCGCCCCCCAGCGAGGCACCAATGGCCAGCCCGCGCTGGACATGTTCGGCCGCACGCTCGCGTTGGTCTTCGCCGACGGAGAGCTGGTACAGCGCTGGATGATTCAGCAAGGGCTGAGCGCGTACTACACGCAGTTTGGCTGCGCTGCTGCGCCGTTGCATCTCTCGTTGCTCTATGGCGAGGCCGAAGCGCGTGCGAACCGACGGGGCATCTGGGCGCCAGGTCACCCGACGAACTACAACGACGTATTGACCCGTTGGATTGGGCGGAGCACATGCCGCCCTGCCTACAGCGCGCCGTACTGTCGATGATCTATCGCTTGTAAAATCCCAGGACAAAATTGTTCGCAGGCATCTCGATCGGCTCGACCCTGCTGAGCCCCTGAGCGCTTGCGAGGGCGGTCACGGCTTCGATCGCCCGCACGCCGTACGCGGGGTCTTTGTCTTTGAGCCACTGGTCGAACGTGACGTTGCTCGGTGCTGTGTGCTCTCCGTCGCGCGTAAAGGGCCCATAGAGCGCGAGGAGGCCTCCGGGCGCAAGGATGTGCGCGCTGCCCTTGATCAGGGCCTCACAGGCAGACCAGGGCGCGATGTGGATCATGTTGATGCACAGCACGACGTCGGCGTGCGCGAGGGGCCAAGGGTGCGAATGGACGTCGAGCACCACGGCGGGCTTGACCCGCGAGCGATGGGGCTCAGTCCATGCGTCTATGTCATGCACATTTGCAGGGTCTGCGTCGGTCGGTTGGATCGAGAGTGCGCCAAAGTGCTCGGCCAAGTGCGCGGCGTGCTGGCCCGTGCCTGAGGCGATCTCTAAGAGCGCTCCGTGCGTGTGCTGTGGCGAGAAGAGCTGCTGCAGGGCGAGGGCGATGGGCTCGCGGTTGCGCAGGGCGGATGGCGCGGTTCGTTTCACCGGGCGCAGCATAGCGAGCGAGAGATCGAAAGCGAGGGTCTAGTCGGTGAATGCTTGTCAGTGGTGGCACGCGTGAGCGAAAAGTGCGGCCATGGGACTCACCGCCACGATGCGACGTTTTGACATTGAGCTCTCGCATTGCGATCGCGGGGTGTTTGAGAGCCTGGCGTTGCGGGTCGCGCAGCACCCTTCAGAGAGCGACCGATACCTCGTCGCGCGGGTGATCGCGAGGGCCCTCGAACACGGAGAATACATGGACTTCTCCAAGGGACTCGCCGCCGACGACGAGCCCGCGGTGTGGCAACACGACGCCACTGGGGTCTTGCGCGCATGGATCGAAGTGGGCTCGCCAAGCACCGAGCGATTGCATCGCGCAAGCAAGACCGGTGCGCGTGTCGCGGTCTACGGTTTTAAGCACGACAATCTCTTAAAAGACCTGATCACTGCGCACGTGTTTAAGAAAGAGCAGCTCGAGCTCTACACTCTCCCGGTGAGCTTCTTGGACCAGCTCGTGGCCACGCTGGATCGCAACAACACCTGGAGCATGACCCTCAACGATGGGTCTCTTTACGTGGAAATTAACAGCAAAACGTACGAGTGCACCCTTGAGCGTGTGCGCATCGGGTGAGAGCTCGATCACAGCCCTGGCAGGCTCATCACGCGTGGATCGACGTGCCCTGAGAGCATTTGATCCGCGACGCGGTATTCGAGCAGGGCGTTGTCGTCGGTTACGATCGGAGCGTCCGCAGCGAAGCGTCGAAGCGAGGCCCCGTTGCCGAGCACACGCAGGGCAGGCGTCGTGGGGTCGAGGCGGAGAATTCTCGCGATACGGTCGCCCTCGAGGTCCTCGCCGCCACGGGCTCCGACAAGAAAAAGATCTCGCGAACGCTCACTGCTTCGGATCGCGATCGCCTGCGGAAACACAGACACAAACGTCGCCACTAGCGATCGCACGGCCATCAGATCGATCTCGTAGAGTTGCACCCATGCCACCATGCGTCCGCCCTCGCGCAAGCGGTCCCGCGCGAGCAAAAAGAACTCACGCGAGAACAGCGCCGAGGCCCCGGTGACCCACGGGTTCGACGGGTGTGAGACCACCGCGTCCAGTGACTGATGGGCCCGCGCGCGGAGCACGCGTCGCGCGTCATCGAGCACGACTCGCACGGCGGGATCCTGAGCAATCTGTGGATCAAAGAGCTGCCCCGCCGCGAGCACGGCGGGCTCGATTTCGACCGCGGTGAGCGTGCCATCGAGCTGATCTCGCAGCGCACGAGTCGAGATCCCCGTTCCCCATCCCACCAAGAGCGCGTCGCGGGGCCTTGCGCGAAATACCGCACTCACGATGCGCCCAACGAGCAGCTCGGACGGGAGATCTCCCACCGGGAGCCAGCGCGCACGGTCGGTCGCAGCGGCTCCGCCCGGTGCGTGCGGTGCAGAGACATAGACGCTGCCCTCGGTCTTTCCGTTGACCCGAAGACCGTAGAGCGTGCAGCGCGCGTCGTCGCTGTGCGAGAGCACCGTGACCGTGCCCAGCGCGCCGTCGCGGTGTGAGAGCACGCGTGTGTGGGGCAGTCGTCGACCGGGTCCGCAGGGCACATCGGTTCGCTCAGACAGCGCGCGGTTGAGCCCTGTGCGATAGGTCGCGGCCGAGAGCGCCGTACGATCCCAAGGGCGATCGAGCAGACCCGCGAAGAGCAGCGCCAAGAGGGCCGCGATGAGGGTGCTCTTGCTTCGGATCGCGTCGGTGCGCAGGGCCGTGAGCGTCGCGAGCGTGAGCGCAGTCACCGCGAGAATCTGTAATGTATTTTGCAGGCCAAAATGGGTCATCAGGACAAACCCCGCGAGCAGCGCACCTGAGACATTGCCCAACGTAGACACGGCGGTCGCGACGCCCGCAGCGTGGCCGGGGTTCGCTTGTTGCGTGCGCGAGGTCAGGGTCACAAAGAGCGCGCCGATCTCAAGATGAGGCCACGCTGCGAGCGCGATCGCGAGCGCCCAGCGCAAGACCGTGGGGCGCTGCCCCGTGCGGATCGCGAGCTGCAGATACAAGGGCGCGATGCGCACCACGAGCATGCCCAAGAAGATCGCGACGGCGAGCCGCAGCAGGCTGCGCGAGACACTGATCCATGATTCAGTGCGAGTCTGCTCTTCGCGTGCGAGACGTCCGCCCAGCGAAAGTGCACACAGAATGGTCGTTGTGAGCATCTCAAACGTGTACGCGGTCCCGCCCAGCAGCAACGCCGCGACGCGGCCGAGCGCGACCTGGAGCGCAAAGGACAGCGCTCCGACCGCGAAGAGTGAGAGCGTCGCGAGGGCACGCTCGTTGCGCGAGACCTCGTGGGTTAGCGTATCGATGTGCGTGGTGTGATTCTGCGCGTGAGGCGTGCGTGGGATCCGTGAGAGCTGCCACGCGCAGAGCCCTGTCATTGCGCCCAACGCGCAGAGCCCATCGTGCACCGACGAGATCCCAAAGCGTGGCAACAGCGCGAAGCCAGTGACCCACGCGCCGAGCGCTGCGCCGGCGAGGTTGGCGCTGTATAACTTCGCGATCGCTCTGCGAAATCCCAAACCCATGTCGGTCACTTCGCGCACCAAGAGCGCCGTCGTGGCCCCCATCGCCAGGGTCGGGACGAGCAGCACCAGCGCGCACCAGAGCCCCGCGCTGTGCACGCTCAGTCCCAAGCCATGGTGCTCGATCCACGCGAGCGCGTGCAGCGAGAGCGCGGCCGAGAGCGCGACAGTGAGCTCGCACATCGCATACGCGCGCAGCGGGTTGCGGACTGAGGGCGCGAGGCGTGCGCCGAGGGCTCCACCGAGAGAGAGCCCACCCATGTACACGGCGAGCAGCAAGCCCGTGACCGCGTGGCTCGCACCAAAGAGCGGAAGGAGCCTGCGAAACCACGTGATCTCGAGGCCGAGCGCGACCGCGCCCGAGGCGACAAAGAGAGCAGTGATGAGAGAGCGTGCGCGCACTTCGCAGCCATCGTGCGCAATGTGCTTTCGGGGTGCAACGCGCGAATGGGGCGGTGAGCTTGTGCACTGGAGCGACCGCACTTGCGCCGAGCTATTTCACCGACGCCTGCTCACGTGGGTCGAACACGCAGACCGCGTCGAGCCTTGCCACCGAGAGACCAAAGTTGTCTCCGGCCAGGGGGCCCTCAAGCACAATCGCGGGGGCCGCAGCGATCCCTGCGGCGCTGCCCACAAACACGCTCGCGGTCCCGGCCGCATCCCGGCCCCCTGGATCCGCGCCCGTTGCGCCCACCACGAGGTCCCCGTAGCCGTCGCCGTTGACGTCCCCTGCGCTCGCGACCGAGAGACCAAACGCGTCGTCCGCTGCCATCCCCTGCAGGGTGACGACTGGAGTTGCCGTGAGCCCAGATACCCCGCCTGCAAATACGCTTGCGATTCCGGCCTGGGATCTCCCTCCCACGGTGGCTAAATACCCGCCCACTAGAACGTCCGCATAGCCATCGCCATTGACATCTCCGGCGCTCGCGACGGCGGATGCAAAGCGATCCCCTGCCGAGGCTCCCTCGAGCACGAGCGCCGGAGTCGCTTGCATGCCTGCGGCGCTGCCCATAAAAACGCTCGCTGTGCCGGCGAGGCTGCGCCCTCTCGGTGCCGCTCCGTCGGCACCCACCAGCACGTCGGCGTAGCCGTCTCCGTTGACATCTCCCGCGCCCGCGACGGCGTAGCCAAAGCGGTCCAATGCCGCGACCCCGCGCAAGACGATCCCCGGCGTGGCCGAGATCCCCGTCGCGCCGCCCATAAACACGCTCGCTGCCCCAGCCGGGGTGCCGCCGCGATCGGCCCTCCACGCGCCCACCACGAGGTCCCCGTAGCCGTCGCCGTTGACATCTCCGGCGCTCGCGACGGCGCGCCCAAAGTAGTCCCCAGCGCCCACGCCCTCAAGCACCCTGGCCGGCGTAGCCGAGATCCCTGTGGCGCTGCCCATGAAAACGCTCGCCGTCCCCGCAGAGCCACGTCCGCCGGGGTCCGCGCCGTCTGCCCCCACCACGAGGTCCCCGTAGCCGTCGCCGTTGACGTCCCCTGCGCTCGCGACCGAGGCGCCGAAGCCGTCCGTCATCGCCGCACCCTCAAGCACTTGGGCCGGGATCGCCGAGAGTCCCGTCGCGCTGCCCAAATAGACGCTCGCGGTGCCCGCCGCATCCCGGCCCCCTGGATCCGCGCCCGTTGCGCCCACCACGAGGTCCCCGTAGCCGTCGCCGTTGACGTCCCCTGCGCTCGCGACCGAGAGACCAAAGCCGTCTGCGGCCGCCACGCCCTGCAGCACAACGCTTGAGGTGCTTGCGACGCCCGTTGCGCTGCCCATAAACACGCTGACAGTGCCCGCGCGCGAGCGCCCACCGGGGGAGCTGAGCGGCGCGCCTACGACCACGTCTGCGTAGCCATCCCCGTTGAAGTCGGCCTCGGTACCCCAGGATGAATCGACCGTGGCGCTCCGTGCCCCCACACGAAGCTGCCAGACGGCGCTAGCCATGGTCCCCGGAGTGCCAGCTTGCACGCCTCGAACGCGCCAGTACCAGAGCCCCGCCATGAGCGCTGCTGGGGGACGCGCGCTGTTGCCCATCGCGCGCTGCGTTTGACACGCGCGAGTCATCGCTCGGTCGTGACAGAGCTCCACCTGCGTCTCGGTGATACCCGCTGGCTGCTCCCACCGCAGTGTGGGCGTCTGCGAGGTCACTCTGCTCGTGCTCAGCGGGCTCAGTTGCCGCGGAACCCTCAGCGCGCACCCAGCACCCACGCGGTCAAATCCCATCGCGCAGACGAAGCCACAGGCCCCCGCGGTGCATGTCGCGATTCCACCCGGAGGCGGCGCCGAGCATGGCGTGCAGCTCGCTCCACACGCGCTGACAGAGGTGTCCTCGACACAGCGCGAGTCGCAGAGATGGCGCCCCTCGTTGCAGCGCACGTCGCACATCCCTGCGATGCAGAGCTCGGTCCCGCCAAGCACCACGGGGCACGAGCGACCACACGCGCCGCAATGCCGTGGATCGTGCTGCGTATCGATGCACATCCCAGTGCACTGGCTCTGAGCCTCGTCGCACATCCCGGCGTCCACGCTGGCTTCGGTGACCTCGGCGTCCATTCCCGCGTCACGCGTGCCTGCCTCGACCACGCCGCCGTCAGCGCTCACACAGAGCACCGAGGTGTTTGTCGGGCCGCAGTACCCAATGCACATCCCCTCGGACTCGACGTACACCAGATTGACCGTTTCACAGCGCCGTGACGGCCCCGTGCAGCCATGGCCCAGCAGCCCAGCCCAAACGCTGGCCAACACAATTCCCACCACATTGCGAGTCATCCCAGAGTCTCCCGTCTGTCTGCCCTAGCAGATATCCGGTCAAAGTACCCAGCCCACCGCGCAAGGGTCAAGGCATAGGTCCATCGCGCCGACCTCGCTCCCTGCACTTGCGTGTCGCTGCGGCCCCAGTGGGCTCTTCACGCAACCGCGTTGCCCACTGCCAACGTTGGCTGAGTGCCTGCCAACGTTGGCCGAGTGCCTGCCAACGTTGGCCGAGCGGCGCATCGCGCGAGCAGCGGGTGGAGCCCACGCCAACACCTGCGCCAGCGCGATCCTCACGATCACCGCGAGATGCAGCGCGTCAGAACACCCTCGCGAGCGCTGTGTGAGGTACCCTGAAAACCGAAGGAGTCTTATCCATGCCATCCATCATTCGTGTGCTCATGGTCGCGGCGAGCCTCGCGCTGTCCTCGGCTTCGGTCGGCTGCGGCGCGCCGGCCTCTACGTGCCCAGGCCCGTCGTGCCCGTGCGGCGCCGGAGGCGCGAGCGACTGCGCCTGCGCCAACGGAGCGTCCTGCGCGTGGACCTCTAGCGCGAGCGGCAATTTTGTGTGCGGCTCGGGCGCCACCTGCAACACCACCTGCGCGGCGTCTTGCAACGTGACCTGCGGTCCCGGTGGGCAGTGCACGCACGAGGGCTCGGCGAGCAACAACGTCATCTGCAACAACACCAGCTGCAACGTGCGCGTCGGCGCGAGCTCGAACGTCAACTGCAACGGTGGCGCGCGCTGCGTGATCGCGTGCTCGGGCCAGTGCAACGTGGACTGTCGCGGCGCGGGCTCGTGCACGCTCACCTGCGCAGGCGCCACCGCGCGTGAGGTGTCAGGCACGGATCAGTGCCGCTGAGCCGCAGCCCGTAGAGCTCCTGTCGTGCCGTGCGCCTTCGCGCTGCGCCTAACACGCTGCGCCTAACGCGCGTGAGAGCGCTCGCTAGAGCCCAGGGGTGTTCTTCTCGCAACCCGTTGCTCTTTCGCACACAGAATGAGTCTCTGTATCATTCACCTCCATGGTGACCCCGAAGAAAGCAACGCCCAAACCCACACCCAAGCCCAGCAAGCCCACAGCACCTGTCGCTGCGCCGCTGGCCAAAGCGCGCGTAGAGTACCAAGCGCTGTTGCGTGAGATCACCGTCGCCGAGCGCGACGAGCTGCGTGGTTGGGACCGCAAGTGGGAGGCCGTCGCGACGGTCTTGGCGAAGAAGTATTTCTTGTTCGACGAGTCCGCGAGCACCGCACCCGAGTGGGTCAAAAAGTACGCCCACGAAGAGTACCGAACCGGCGCACGCTACGCCCGCGTCGCCACGCTCGCGTCGCCCGACGAAGAGCAGAAGTACACGATCAGCAAGATCGACCTTGCGTACACGATTGACGAAGCGAGGCAGCGCGCCGCTGCGAAAAAACGAGGCACGGACTGGACGCCCCCGAGCCCACCCAAGAAGCTCGCGCTCGACAAGCTGCGGTACAGCGTGGACCGCGAGGGCACCAAGGTCTCGCTCGGTCTCGCCGAGGTCTCGGTCGCCGAGCTTCGCGCGCTGCAATCAAGCGAGTCCCGCGCAGAGGGCGCCCCGGCGGCGCGCGTTTCGAAGAGTGCCCGCGCGGTGATCAAGGCGATCGGCGCAGAGCGGTCGTTGCGCGAGGTCCGCGTCCAAGAGCGAGACAACCAGCTCACCCTGAGCAGCGTGCGTTTTGACCAGCTCAACGCGCTGGGGCGCGTACTGAGTGCGCTCAAGCTCGACTCCAACGAGTGAGCTATCGCCTGCCAACGTTGGCCGAGCGGCTGCCAACGTTGGCCGAGCGCCTGCCAACGTTGGCCGAGCGCCTGCCAACGAGGGGGCCTGGGCTCGCTGCAATCCACGGGGTTTACACTTCTCAACGCGACGTGGGCCAAGCTCGGTGCATCCTTTGCCAACGCGCGCTGCGTGGGCAGCGTGCAGAGAAGAGCGTTTGCATCGATGGCTGGATTCATTGTCTACGGGGCCGCAGCGACCGCCGCGGTGATCACACACGCTGGCCTGCGGCGAGGCAGGCTCTTCGCGCTGTTCTCGGGGATTTTTACCGGCGTACACACGCTCGCTGCGAGCGCGCTGCTCGGTGCCCTGGGGAGCACCGTGGTCACGCCCGTGGTCGCCTCGCTCAATGTGCTGGTCTATGCGCACTTCGTGGCGCTCGGGCAGCCCGCGTGGCGACCAGGTTGGTATCGCAGCCTCGTGAGCGTCCCGGCGAGCTTTGTCTCAGCCACCACGCTGTTGTCGCTGCCCTTCGCCGGAGCCATCGCCCTCGGAGCCCCAACCGCCGTGCTCGCCGTGCCGCTCGCGCTGGGGGTGTACGGCCTGTGGGACTCGCTGCGAAGCCCCCGCGAGGTGCTCTCGGTCACGCTCGATCAGCAAGACGTAGGCGCGCTCAAGCGTGTCACCGAGGCGGTCTCGCGCGTTGAAAACCCAAGCGAAAATTCTGACAAAAGTGCGAGCAAGACCCTGCGTATCGTGCAGATCACCGACCCTCACTTGGGGGTGTTTATGTCCGTCGAGCGCCTGCGCGCCGTGGTCGAACGCGCGGTGGCGCAAGCGCCCGATTTGGTCTTTCTCACGGGCGACTTTCTCACGATGGAGTCCCAGGCCGACCCTGGCCTCTTGGCCCGCGCGCTCGAGCCTCTGTTGCCCCTCGCGGGCCGAACGTTTGCGTGCATGGGCAACCACGACCACGAGGCCCCTCGCACGGTCATGGAGGGCCTCAAGCGAGCTGGCGTGACCCTTCTCGTGGACGAGCTCAGCACCGTCGAGACCGCGCACGGCCCGCTTGAAATCCTTGGGTACGACTTTAGGTTTCGTGATCGCGCGGCGCACTTGGCCGAAGTGAGCGCAGCGTTTCCGCGTAGGCCGTCGGTGGGACGCGTCGCGATGCTGCATGACCCCGGCGCATTTGCGCATTTGCCCGAGGGCAGCGCAGACTTGGTTCTCGCCGGACACACCCACGGAGGCCAGGTGGGCTTTGTCCGCTGGGGGATTGTCCACACGGTGGTCTCGGTCTTTACCAAGATCCCGGACCACGGGATGTGGGGCCAGGGCCGTGCGCGTTTGTATGTGCACCGAGGGACTGGGCACTACGGGTTTCCGCTGCGGGTCGGGGTGCCCTCCGAAGAGTCTGTGTTGGTGGTCTCAGGGCTCTTTGGCCAAGCCTAGCGCTCGCGCCCAAAGGGGTCCTGAAACCGAGGGTCTTCGACGAACCGCCGATCGGTAAGCGCTCGCAAAAACGCAAGTAGATCGTCGCGCTCGGCGTCCGTTAGGGTGAACCCTCGCAAGAGATCACTCTTGAGCGGGCTCGTGCTCCCGTCCCCCGCGTTGGGGCCCTCGGTGATGCGCCTCCCGCCCGCGGCGTAGTGCGCGATGACTTGCTCAAGCGTCGCGATCGAGCCGTCGTGCATGTACGGCGCGGTGAGCTCAATGTTGCGAAGGGACGGCGCGCGAAAGCGTCCCATGTCCTCGGGCCGCGTGCTCACCTCAAGCACCCCTCGGTTGGGTGCCGGGTACGCGCCGCGACCGTCGATGTTGTACAGCGCGGTGTTGTGAAACGGCGCCTCGCGTGGCGCAGAGCCCTCGCTCACCGTCGCGTCCGAGAAGTTAAACCCCGAGTGGCAGTGATAGCACTCGAGCCGCTCGGTATTAAACAGCTCGAGCCCTCGCACGGCGCTCGCTGTCATCGCGCTGCGGTCCCCTCGCACATAGCGATCGTAGGGCGCATTAAACGAGATCAAGGTCCGCTCAAACGAGGCGATCGCGCGCGCGACATTGGTCACGGTGACAGGGTCGCTGTCGGCCGAAAAAGCTCGGCGAAACATCGCGGGATACATCGCATCTGCGCGCAAACGGGTGAGCAGCTCGCCTTCTTGGCCCGAGAGCCCAAGCTCGACGGGGGTGTCTCCAAACATGGGAATCAGCGCCTGACGTTCGAGCTCACCCAACGACGGGTTGGCCCACGTTAGAGCGCTCGCGTAGCCGATGTTGGTGAGGCTCATCGCGTTGCGGGGAGTGAGCTGCCCGGTCGAGCCCATGGACGTCGCTCGGCCATCGGTAAACGCGCGAGAGGGCAAGTGACAGCTCCCGCACGACTGCGTTTGATTGAGGCTCAACTGGCGATCGAAGAAGAGCCGACGCCCGAGGCGCACCTTGTCTGCGCTCATGGGGTTGTCGGGTGGGACCCTCGGCGCTGCGGTCCCCTCGGGAAGCGCAAACGGATACGCCACGGGCACATCATTGGGATCGCTCGGACCACACGCGGTCGTGAGGTACAGCGAGAGCGCCGCGAGGGGCCAGAGTCGGGTGGTGAGTGTGCGCACGGGTCGCTCCTTCGAGTTGAGTCTAGCGAAGCGTGCGATGCGCGAGAGGCTCACTAGCGCGCTTCGACGCGAAAAAAGCGCTGCGTTGCAGCGGGCATCCCTGCAAACGGGAGCCCAAGCGCGCCGAAGATCTCACGACAGTCCATGTCGTCCGCGCCAGACATGCAGCCCGGTGCGCTCATGGCCTGGTTGGTGTCCACGTTGCTCTGCGCGAGCAGGGCCGCCAAGTCCATCACGATGTTGTCCCGCGTGGGGTCATAGTTGTCGAGAGAGACCTCGATCACGTTGGGGTTTGCGCAGGGATTGACCGGCCCCGTCGCGTTGCCCGCGCAGCCCGTGCTGCCAATGTGGACGTTGTAGCCCATCGCGAGCCCTGTTGTGTTTCCGTCGATCTTGAGAAAGCGGTACCCCGCGTTCCAGGTCCACCAGAGCGCGGAGGCGTTGAGGGGCGCGGGTGCGCTCGAAGACTCACGGTGATTGAGCATAAACGGCACGCCCACTTTGAAGCGGATCCCGCGGACGCTCGCAGCCATCGCGCGGCCCACGACCACCGAGTGGGTCTCGGTCGTGCCTTCGCTGCACGCGCCGGTGCGGTCTTCGAAGTCGAGCATCGCGACGCCTGCACCCTGAAACATCGGCACGGTGTCCAACGTCACCGGCGACTCGCCCGCGGCGGTGACCAAGCGCACATCATGGATGTACAAGCGAAAATCCTTGGGAGTCCACGTCGTGTTGGTCATACCCATGTTGGTGAACTGCTGCCCACAGCGAAACGGCATCGCGCCGACGCGGGCGGCAAACTCGATCCGCACTGGGTCCTGGCCAGGGCCAGCTTCGGTACCCGCCTCGGTGCTCGCCTCGACGGAAGCATCGCTCGCCGTGGCATCTGCCGACGCGTCGTTCTGGTTTACCGGAGGCGCGCACGCCGCGAGCGCAAATCCTGCTGCGAAGCGCAAGGCATAGCGGTTGCGTTGGGTAGCCCATTGGCTCACCAAAGTGCGATGTTCGTCTGTCATAGTGTGCTGCTCTGCCAGAGCTCAGGCGTGTACGCAATGCGGCACATGGTCGCAGCACCGAGTCAGCCCTGCGCCATCGAGCGATAGCCCACCGCTTCGGCGACGTGGACAGCGCTCACGCTGCTCTCTCCCTCAAGGTCCGCGATCGTGCGTGATACCCGCAGTACGCGGGTCATCGCGCGTGCGCTGAGCCCCATGCGCTCGGCCGCGAGGGTGACAAGGCCTCTGGCATCGGGCTCGAGGGCGGCGACCGCCCTGAGCGCCCTCGGAGTGAGCCTCGCGTTGGGCGCGCGCTGGTTGGCCTCGCGCTGCATCTGGCGGTCTCGGGCAGCGCTCACGTGGGTACGTACGCTCTGAGAAGAAGGGCCATCGGGGGCCTCGCCATAGACCATCGCAGGAGAGCCAGGGAGGTGCACACAGAGGTCAATGCGATCGAGCAAGGGGCCCGAGACCCGAGAGCGATAGCGCTTGACCCGCTCGGCGCTGCAGTCGCAGCGATCGGACGGGTCGCCTTGGTAGCCGCAGGGGCAGGGGTTCATGGCCGCAACGAGTGTAAATCGTGCGGGAAACGTCGATCGAACGCGCGACCGCACGATGGTCACGCTGCCGTCTTCGAGGGGCTCGCGCAGGGCCTCGAGAGAGTCTCGCGAGAACTCAGGCAGCTCGTCCAAAAAGAGCACCCCGTGGTGCGCCAACGCGATCTCGCCAGGTCGGGGAGGGTCACCCCCGCCGACGAGCCCCACCGTGCTGGCTGTGTGATGCGGTGCGCGAAAGGGCCTGCGCTCGACGAGTGAGACGCCACCGCGGAGCATCCCCGCGACCGAGTACACGCTGGTCACCTCGATCGCTTCGTCAAACGTGAGCGGCGGCAAGATGCCCGGCATGGCCTTGGCGAGCAGCGTTTTTCCGCCCCCGGGGGGACCCATAAAGAGCACATTGTGAGCGCCCGCCGCGGCGATCTCGAGGGCGCGCCGTGCGGCGTGTTGCCCGCGGATGTCCGAGAGGTCTACAACCTCGCTCTCGTTCGGGGCGCTCGAGACCCTCTCGGCCGTGGGCAGCTCGTACTCACCGCGCAAGAACGCGATAACCTCCGAGAGTGAGCGCGCCGCGCGCACCGAGAGACCCGAGACAACAGCAGCCTCGGCGGCGTTCTCAGCCGGCACCACGACGCCGAGAAAACCCTGTTTTCTTGCACACAGAACCATCGCGAGGACCCCGCGCACTGGGCGGAGGTTTCCGTTGAGCGAGAGCTCTCCGATGAGCATCCAACGCTCTAAAATCTCTTCGGGACACTCTCTCGCGGCGGCAAGTGTGGCCACCGCGATGGCGAGGTCAAACCCCGCGCCGTACTTGCGCAAATCCGCAGGGGCGAGGTTCACCGTGACCCGCCGCGTGGGGATCAGAAAGCCCACTTGTTCCAGAGCGCTCCGTACGCGCATGCGTGACTCACGCACGCTGGCCTCGGGGAGGCCCACGAGGTCAAACGCAGGCAGCCCTCGCGCGATGTCCACCTCGACCTGGACTGGGTGTGCTTCGAGACCGACTAACGTAGAGGCGTGGGTTGCTGCGAGCATAGTGGCCAAGCTCACATGCGGGCGCCATGCCAAGGCAAAAGACCACGAGTTTTCAAGCAGTTACGTGCTCTTGGCTGGCGGCCGCCATGGCGGTCTTGCGTACACCGCCATGGCGGTCCCTCCCGCCACTACGCGCTCGGAACGGTCCGCACCATCGAGGGCCGCTGCGCAAACTGGTCGTACCAGTGAAACAACCGCGGCCGCGTCGTGCGGATGTCCCCGAGCACATCGCGAAAGAGCATCCATCCCAAGCCCGCCGCCGCAGAGATCTGCCCAAGCTCGCACGTGCCCTCAAACTGGGTGATCTCTTGCTCCAGTGCGTCCAGACCCTGGAGAGCCTTCTGGGTCTGTCCATCGATCCACGGAGCCCAATGAAGCTCCTTCGGGCGCTGCATTCGCTCGTAAAAAACCAAGATCGCCGAGTCCATGATCCCGTCCGCGAGGGCCTGCAAGCGCAGCGTCTGCCAGCGCGCCGCGCCGCTCTTGGGCAACAAAGTCTGTGTTTCGACCAGCGAGCAGAGGTACTCGCAGATGACGGGCGAGTCGTAGAGCGCACCCGCCTCGGTGACCAACGTAGGGATCTTGTTCAGTGGGTTGACCGACGAGAGCACAGGGTCGGCGCTCATGGGCGAGGGGCGCAAAAATTCTAGGCTCACCTGCTCTGAGAGGCCAAGCTCGTGAAGCACGATGAGCACCTTGCGGGCGTAAGGCGACGTGGCGGTATAGTAGAGTTTCACGCGCACGAGGATGCGCCAAAGGTCCTCGGGTCGCCACGGTGAACACGGCTCACGCACAGAGGGCGCTGCCATGATTTCTGACCCTGTAGGATCGTGGCAGAATCGTGGCGGATCGCGGGGCTGTTCGAGTAGAGTCGTTGGGTCTCGCTTGTAGGCAGCGGCAGCGGGGACTCCTACCTGTACCCCTCCCTCTCCTTCGCACACCGCGTAAAGTTCTTATGCCACTGTTGACAGCCAAAGAGCGGATCAACACCGAAATCGGTGGGCGATATCGCGCCAAACGGATCATTGGCGAAGGGGCATTTGGCGCCGTATTTGCTGCCGAGCACATGCTCACTTCGCGCGAAGTTGCGCTGAAGATTTTGCACCCACACTTGGTGCAGACCGAGCAGATCGCGCAACGGTTTTTGCTCGAGGCGCAGACCATGGCGAAGATCCGCCATCCGGGGATCTGCCAGGTGCTCGACGCAGGACGCGAAGACGACGGCACCATCTTTTTGGTCCTCGAGCTGCTCGAAGGCGAGACCCTCGAAGAGTCTCTTGAGCGGCGCGGTCGACTGCCCCGTCCCGACGCGCTCAGGATTATTGTCGAGATCCTCGACGCGCTCTCGGCGGCTCACGCGCGAGACATTGTCCATCGGGATATTAAGCCCGCGAATATCTTTCTCAATCGCGAGAGCGACGGGACCGTCCGCACCAAGCTGCTGGACTTTGGGATCGCGCACGTCGCTCCAAAGGGTGGCAACAAGATCACCGAGGCAGGGGTGATCCTCGGGACACCCGAGTACATGCCTCCCGAGCAAGCGTACGGGCGCAACGTCGGCCCCGTGAGCGACGTGTGGGCCGTGGGCATCGTGCTGTACGAAATGTTCTCGGGCATGGTCCCGTGGTCGGGCGCCAGCGCCGCCGAGGTCTTGATCTCGGTCGCGGGCTCACCGCTCACGGACATCCGACAGCTCGTCCCAGATTTGCCCGCTGAAATCGCTGGTATTTTGGCCCACGCGCTCGAAAAAAATCCAGACCATCGATACCGCAGCGCCGAGGCATTTCGCGATGACCTGATCGCCGTAGCGGACGAGCTCGGGTATGACCTCAACGTGCCTGGTGTTCGCCCTAGCACCGCCGGCTCGGGCGAGTGGAAAGCGGTCCGCGTCCCTGCTGTTTTGCAGCCCGCGACCGCGCGTCGCCCCGGCGGCAACATCGAGTTTGATCTCACCGACAACAACGACACCCCGTCGCTCGCGATTACGCTCGATCAGCACGAGATGGAGAGCTTCTCGCTGCCCTCTCCGAGCGAGCTCCCTGTGCCGCTTCCGCCCCCCCCCAACAACACCAACCCACAGGGCACAACCGATCGCTCACGCTCGAACTCGGGTCGTTTTCCCGCGGTCGAGCCGACGCGGACGCCCTCGATGTTTCCGCCTTCGAATCATCGAACAACAAACAGCAACACGTCCGCGCAGTTTCCGACTCCCAACGCGGATCATTCGGGCAAGCAACGGACGACGTCTAGCCACAAAGTCCCGCAGCAATCGCTCTCCAACACCCCCTCCACGAGTATGCCTGCGCTGCTCGGCTCTCCCGATCAGTCCGCCTCGTCGATGGGCCCTCCGCTTGGGCAGAAGTCCGGTCCGGTCTTCACCACGGTCAAGAGTGGTCGATCGTGGACGCCTTTTGTGGTGCTCGGTGTCGCGGTGGTGGGCGTGGTCGCCGTCGTCGCGCTTGGCTCAAAAACGTCAGGCACTCTGCGGCCCAACCTTGCCGAGCTCGACGGAGGAGTCGCGCTGGATCCCGAGCCCGACGCAGGTCTGCCGCTGCGCTACTCGCTTCGCTCGCGAGGCGCTGTTCCGCTGCCTTTTTCGCTGCGTGGACAAGACGTCCTCGCGTTTGCTCAGCACCTGTCGATCAGCCCCGAACAGGGGAGCGCTCCCCGGATCATTGGTACCTGCGCTGCGGGCCGAGTCCGACTATTCAACAACCAAAACGGCCTGCCTCTGACCGAGATCGAAGCGCCCATCGCGTGCGCCGCGCACGACCTGGTCTCATTGGGTGACCTCGACGGCGACGGTACGCCCGAGGTCGCGGCGGTCCAGAGCGCTCGAAGCGCCATCCTTGTGCTGAGCATCGCCGGCAACTCTCCGCGCACGTTGCTGACCGTAGCGCTTCCCAATGTTCGCGCGCTCTCGTCGAGTGTGTGGCTCGATGGCCCTCGCCGATTGATCCTCGCACACCTTGAGGCGACCCCTGGTGGCGCCAGTGAGCTCGTCGCGCTGGACGTGCGCTCGGGCGAAATCGCGTGGCGCACGCAGGGTCGCAATGGGCTCACGCGACTGGGACACCCCTCCGAGTTGGGTCTCTCGCTCGGAGGCGACGTAGACGGCGATGGCGTAGGGGACATCGTGGTGGGCGCGACCGTGACGACCAACACACCGACTGAGCGTATCCCGAGGCTCCCGCGCTGCGTCGAATTGCTCTCGGGCAAGACCGGACGCGCCCTGTGGAGCGCGCCATTTTGCCAGAGCCGTGGCGGCGTGCAGAGCGTCTCGCTTGGCGGAGATATCAACGGGGACCACCACCCCGACATCGCGGTGGGCACGGACGTCGCGCGAGGCAATGACTCTCCCGTGGTGCTCTTGTCTGGCGTCGATGGCCGCGTGCTGAGCCGGATCGCGCTCCCCGAGGGCAACAACTCGCAGGGCTTTGGCTGGCCCGTCGCGTTGGGAGGCGACATGGACGGAGATGGCCACCCTGAGCTCGCAGTCGGCAGCGTAAACGCAGGAAATACCCACGTTTCACTGGTCTCTACCCAATCTGGACAGGTGCTCACATCGACGGAGCTCCGAGGCTCTCCGGGGTTTCCCAACGTCCGCATGATCCTTGAGACCAATGTCTGGCGCGGCGCCGAGCGCGCGATGCTGCTTGTGAGCACGCCTTCGGACGGTTTCAAAGTGCTTGAGCTCATCGCACAGTAGAATCCACGCGTTGAATCAGTGCACACTCGCGACGCGAACGCGTTGTGGATTCGCCGCGGATTGCGCGCGAATCACTGTCGCTCGTGACTCAACGCTTGGAGGTTCTCGACGATGAAGATCACGGTTCTCGGCGCAGGTAGCTGGGGCACTGCGCTGGCCAAAGTGCTCGGCGACAAAGGCCACCAAGTGCACCTGTGGAGTCGGCGCGCAGAGCAAGCGGCTGCCATCCGATCGACTCAGCGCAACGATGCGTTTTTGCCAGAAATTGTGCTGCCAGCGACGCTCACCGCGACGCACGATCTCGAAGAAGCGCTCGACCAAGCAGACATGCTCTTGGTGGCTGTCCCTACCCATGGGCTACGCGAAATCTTGCCCAGAGTTCACGCCATCGTTCGTACGCCGATCCCAGTGATCTCGGCGACGAAGGGCATCGAGCAAGACACCCTCATGCTCGTCCACCAGGTGATCGAAGACGAGATCCCTTGGACCAAGGGCATGTTTGTTGGGCTCTCAGGGCCCTCGTTTGCGATGGAGGTCGCCCTGGGCCAGCCCACCGTGGTCGTGGCCGCGGCGACCGACGCAGGCCTCGCGCGCGAGGTGCAGCGGGCGTTCTTCTCGGACGGGTCGTTTAGGGTCTATCTCTCGACCGATGTACTCGGCGTCGAGCTTGGTGGCGCCCTCAAGAACGTGATCGCCATCGGCGCTGGAGCAAGCGACGGAATGGGCTTCGGCAACAACGCCCGCGCCGCACTCATCACCCGAGGCTTGTCCGAGATCGCGCGTCTGGCGGTCCACCTCGGCGCCGAACCCATGACCCTCGCGGGCCTCGCCGGGATGGGCGACCTGGTGCTCACATGCTCGGGCTCGCTGTCGCGTAATCGTCACGTAGGTTTCGAGCTTGGGCGCGGTCGCAAGCTCACCGAAATCCTCGGCGACATGCGCCAGGTCGCCGAAGGTGTCCGCACCACCAAGAGCGCGTTTGAGCTCGCCCAGCGCGAGGGCGTCTCAATGCCCATCGTCGAGCAGGTCTACCGCGTGCTCTACGAAGACAAAGACCCCAAGGCCGCGGTGTGGGACCTGATGGTCCGCGAGGCTTCGCTTGAGTTTTTGCCCTGAGTATTTACAGGTAAAATCACTCGCTTGAGCTGTCTTGACTGCGCTCGTAGAGCGCGCTCAACGCACGTCGGTGGTACCTCGGTTGCGCCAGACGCAGCATCGCTTTGCGTAGCGTCATGTACGCAAAGTGTCTGCCGTGTACTCGGTTCGCGAGCACGCGCTCAGTCAGCCAAGAGGCCACGGTCTCGGCCGGGTCCGCGATGAACCTAAACCACCACTTTGCCCGCGCCCAGAGCGCAGGGTCGCCCTGCTCGTACGCATTGACCAAGAGCTCTGTGAGCACAACTCCAGGACCCAGCGAGCCCACGATGACACCACTGTCTTTGAGCTCTCGTGTGAGTGACTGCGTAAGGTATCGGATCGCGTATTTGCTGCTGCCATAGACAGACATGCCACGCTGTTTGGCCCCGTCCGAGCCGAAGCCCTCCATGGTGTACAGCGCACCATGACCCTGCGCGATCATGCACCTGAGCGCGACGTGCGCGCAGTGAAGGGTCCCTAACAAATTGCTCGTCACGACCGCGGTGATCTCGTCGGCCGAGAGCTCTGTAAAGGCTCTCTGTCGGGTGCTCGTCCCGGCGTTGTTAATCCAGAGATCCACACGGCCAAACTGTGCAATCGCATGATCCCAGAGCGCGCGAACGTCGTCGTACACAGACACATTGCAGACACACGCGCTCACCCGATCGTGCGCAAAAGTCTGCCGGAGTGTCTTGAGCGCGAGGACGATCTCATGCTCATTTCGTGAGCAAAATACCACGCGCACATCACGCTTCAAGAACGCCTCGACCAGCGCGCGTCCGATGCCCTTGGTCCCTCCGGTGATGACCACCACGCGCGACTCGGTCTGCTCGCTCATGGGTACCCCTGCGCGATGCGCTCGCGCCGCAGCGGGCGCCAACGGTAGGCACAGGGCGCCGCGAGGGCGAGCGCTGAGTCGAGCCTCGCGCCCTTGAGCGGCCCCTCGCTCATCCAACGCACTGCCACGCGATTGGGGTGAGCGAAGCGCAGCTTCCACGGTTCGCGGTCGATGGTGAGCACATAGACGTAGCGCCCAGGGTCGACCCCAAACGCGTCGTAGCACTCGACCAAGGGCTCGTAGAGGTCGTCGATCGAGGACCAACACGAGTGGGCCGGGGCAGCGTCGCCGCGCGAACAGTCCAGCTCGGCGTCAATCGTGGACATCGGGTCGTTGAGTCGCGATGACGTGCGAAAAGTCAGCAAATGATCACGTCGTTCGAGCGCAATGGTCGAGAGCCCGAACGCGTGAAACTTAAACTCCGTCAGCGCGTTGCCCACCGCGCGGAGCACCGGATGATCGGTCTCGCTGCGCACAAAATAGCCGCCACGACGGAGCGTCCCCTGCGTGTTGCGGTACTGCACCGCGGCGCGAAATGAGACCTGGTGAAAGTTCACGCCGAACAGCGCGGGTGTGCCCTGGGGTCGCATCTCTTGCAACCGCGACGCGAGCACCTGGACCCACGCGGTGCCGCGGTGAAGCTCTGGCTCAAGCGGCGCAGGGAGCAGCGCCGCGAGCGCGCGAGCGTCCACCGCGTAGTTGAGCGAGAGCGCGTCCAGCCAGTGGGTCTGCACGGTGGTGAGCCAAGGGAGCGAAGGGCAGTCTTCCATCCCCGGTGTCGACGGCGAGGGGTCGAGCGCGTGCTCGAGTTCTCCGTGAAATTCAAGCAAAGACCGCGCCCCCGTTGTGCTCAGCGCGAAGGTCTCACGGGTGAGCGCTAGCCCGTTGTGCGAGAGCGCAGCTTCGAGGGCCGCGAGGCTCTGTGCGTGGGTGAGCCCAGCCGTGAGCAATTGATCGATCAGCTCCCCAGCTGAGAGCCCTGCGGGTGCCCCTGCGAGGGCCGTCAGGGCTGCCATCTCGTGGACTCGCGGAGCGCTCACGGGGGGGCCTCGCTTCGGAGCTTGGCGCGATGGAGAAGCGCCCCTGCGGTGCCCTGAGTCAGCCCCCATGCGACGGCAAAGAGCGCAAACTGCCACCGCGGAAACCAGGTAATTCCCAACGAAAACAACGCCCAGAGCGCCGCCGGGATGTACCAATTTTTCTGCACCACGGTCGCCATGATCGAGAAGGTCCCCGCGGCAAGAACCGCAAAGACCGCCGGCGCAAACAGCGTCGGTGACAGCCCGACGCGATAGTTAATCACCGCGGTGAGCGCCATGGCCACGATGAGCGTGTTCCAGATGGCCCAGATCTGCTTCTCGAGAAACGTAGGCACCCCGCGCGAGGGGCGCTTAAACAGCGCGATCCACACGCCGTTGAGCACAAACACTCCCACCCACAGACCCACATAGGGCGTCGGCGTGTGGTGCCCGCGGTGCATCAAGACGTGCGTGCCCAGAAAGCCCGCGCTATTCGAAAATGCGCTCAAAAACCAGATGATTCCCCAGTTTTGTTCTGCGGTGTCGTCGCGCGCTTGGGACGCAACCTTGCGCAGTAGCTGCAGCGCGTTGTGTGCTTCGTCACGCTCCATCGAGTCGCTCGAAGACTACCGCGTTGCGCCACGCAATGCCCCCCAGAGTGCGCTCTTCGCGCGCCCGTGATGACATGCCACGTGCGACCCGCGAGCCCAACATCCCGCGCAGCCAATCTCCTGAAGACGTCTTCCGCGCAAACCCAAGAACCTCGCGCCCTGCCCGCTGTCTTACTGCGACACGCTCTCACGGTAGGTCACTAAATAGCCCCCGGTCTGAAGTCCATTTCATGAGCAAATTTACAGCGATTCATCGGTCTCATGTGCTCTCATGCCTCGTCTCACTCGGGGTGCTCATGGGGCCCGTGGCCTGCAAGTCCGCCACACCCAACACCGCTTCGCCACCCGCTTCTCCTACGTCGCCGCCGACGTGGTCTTCTGATCCCCCAGCCATCGAGGTGCGAGAGAGCCCCCAGGATGCCTCGCAAGACGCCGCCCTGGTTGTTCCCACACCTCCCGCGCTCTCGGCCGCTGCGGTCGCCCTTGGGGGCTCGCTCAGCGGTCCAGGGCTTGTGATCTATCGCACCCAGAGCGCTCCCGCGGGGACCAACATCGTGCTCTCGCCCTCGGACATCGGGATGGCGCTCGCGCAGGTGATGGCCGGCGCGCAGGGGAGCACCGCGGCCGAGCTCGCCCGCGCGTTGGGTGTGCAGAGCTTCAGCGCGCTCACCGCACCGCTGCAGAGCGTGCGCGCACACTGGGCCTACGACGCCGCGCGCGGAGGCCACGAACTCGCGCTCGGTGCGCGCGTCTGGCCATCCCGTACGATCACGATTTTGCCTGATTTTTCGCAGTCCATTCGTGATGTGTTTGGCTCCTCCACCGAGGCCCTTGACTATGCCAACGCCCCCGACGCAGCGTGCGCACGGATCAACGACTGGATCTCGACACAGACCCACGGGCTCATCCGTGACGCGCTGAACCGTGGGGTGTGTGCGCGTCCTCCGAAGGTCTTGCTCACGACCTCGACGTACTTCGCGGGCAAGTGGGATGAGCCCTTCGTGCCAGCGTTTACCCAGTCGCATTGGTTTATGGTGAGCGCCACGCACGGCAAGCGCGTGCCCACGATGAGCGCCACACGGACGCTGCCCTATCTCGAAAACAGCGCAGCGCGCATGATCGAGCTCCCCTACGCTGGGGGCGAGCTCGTGATGGACCTCGCGATCCCGCGGGCTGCCAATGGTCTCACAGCGTTGCGCGCGACGATGACCGCCGAGCGATGGGCCGCTTGGTCGCAGTCCGCACAAGCGCATCGGGTCAGCGTCGAGCTCGCGCTGCCGCGCTTCTCTGTACGCCAGCAGACAGAGCTCGATCCACTGCTCATTCGCCAGGGAATTCGCTCGTTGTTTACGTCTTCGTCCAACCTCTCAGGGATGACCGCGGACGGTCCCGTGGCGATCGAAGGCGTGCGGCACATCGCGTTGGTGCGTGTCGACGAAGAGGGCACTGTCGCGGCGGCGGTGACCATCATGGGAGGCATCGGCGCAGGTACGCCCGCCTCGGTCCCATTTCGCGTGAATCAGCCCTTCTTGTTCGCGATCCGGCACGTTCGTACGCACGCTGTGCTCTTCGCCGGGGCCGTCGTCGATGTTGACACTTCGATCCCTTCGGTGCCGCACACGTTGGCCGCAGAAGCCACACGAGAGTCCGCAAGCGAGGGATTTCACTCGACTCCGGCGATGCACCCGCTGGTGAACAGCGGCGTCCCTACCACCGAGGGGACCCTCTCGGGCGAGGTCGTGCGTCGTGTCATGCGTCAACGACTTGGGCGCATTGGCTTCTGCTACGAGCGCGTGTTGGCACAAGATCCGCTTCTTGAGGGCGGCGTCATGGCCACCTTCACCATCGACGCCGAAGGCCGGGCGCGCGAGGTGAGCGTCACCATGCAACGACCCGCTTCGCCGTTGGTGTCGCAGCTCACCCAGTGCATCGCGGACGT
Source organism: Deltaproteobacteria bacterium (assembly GCA_030694465.1). GTDB lineage: Bacteria > Myxococcota_A > Polyangia > Polyangiales > JAUXYJ01. Next base: position 133,817 of record JAUXYJ010000081.1, read on the forward strand.
CATCATTCGTATGGGATTTCCCACGTCCCCTGAGCGCCCAACGCAGGTGCGCTACCCGTTCTTGCTCTCCTCGCCCGACGTGCTGTGACCCAGATTTATGCCGTCGCTGGAGCGAGCTTGCCTTCGGCACGCAGCACGCTCGTGCGGATCTCTTCGTAGCTCGGAGCAGGGGACACCGAGAGCTCGCGCTGCACCTCTGCGAGGGGCCTCGCCAACAAGTCTTCCCATCGAATCGCGACAAACTTTGCCGCACGACGCCCGTCACGATAGCCCCCCGCGATGAGCCTCACGTTCTTACGTCCGAGCCCCTTGGTGAGGGCCGCGATCACAATCAGCGCGATCGACGGGTTAAACTCTTGTGCAAACGTAAACGCCAACAGCGCGAGCTCTCCGGCGACGTCGCCGTGATAGCCGGTGACTGCGTGCCAGAGGTCATGCGTGTCTCGCAATCGGTTGCGGATCCACTGCTGCTCCTCCGTAAACGCTTTGACGTTCTCGCGGTTGAGGCTCGCATCTCGGATGCCCTGCGCCGAGATCCCTTCGTGCTCGACAAAGCGCAAGTACGCGCGACCCAGCGAGCCCTCAGGCAACGACCGCAACCACGCTCGATCGCCCAAGAAGTCCACGATGTCTGGGCGCGTCGCGAGCAGATCACGGCCGCTCTCAGACCGCTTGAGACTCCGCTGGATACGATCCAGCGTGTCGCCCGACAGCGACTCAATGATGTCAAACACCCGCGGAAGATCATCGGGATTGGTAAGCAACGCGCGGACCGCCTGATGCGCCCGCGGCAGGTCGTAGCCGCGCGTCGCCAACTGAGTCATGAGTGCTTGCATGTAGGATCTCCTCGTTGAATGCCTGCCAAAAACCTAGCGAAGTAACTGTTGACAACATAGTCAGTAGATCTTGTGTACACAGTTGTCAATAGTCGCTGGTGCTTTCTCGACCCCGTTGACCACGCAGGCATCACGCGATGTTGGTAGAGATGAGGTTGTCTATGGTTGCACCCAAGCCCACGCGTCGACGTCGCACAGCCGAAGACGCACGCGCTGCGATCATGGACGCTGCCGAGAAGCGCCTCATCGAAGCGGGCCCTTCGGGCATTCGGTTGCAAGAGATCGCAGCCGATGTGAGCGTGTCGCACCCGACTATTTTGCATCATTTTGGCAGCCGTGAGGCGCTCGTGAGCGCGGTGCTCGAGCGGCTGATGCACACGATTTACGCTGAAGTTTTGCTGGCTCTTTCGCAGAGTGACGACGACGAAGACGAGCTCGTGCGGGTGCTCGATCGCGCCTACGCGGTGCTCTCGACGCAGGGCCGCGCGCGCGTGTTTTATTGGCTCGCCCTCGAGGGCATCGAGCCCCCCAACGATGAGGTCGCGCTCGCCGCGGTGGTCCAAGCCGCGCACGAGATCCGCACTTCGCGCCGGAGTCTCGGGCCCACACAGACCCGCGCACCGTCGCTCGATGACACGCGGTTCTTGGTGGTGCTCTCGGTGCTCGCGCTTACGTCGCAGAGTATTCTAGGGCCGCATTTGCTCACGCGCGTGGGGCTCGACGGCGAGCCCAAGACGCTCTCGCGATTTCGCGCTTGGCTTGGTCGATTGCTGCACGCACAGCTCGGCGCACACTGACTCGGCGAGCTCTCAGACCCGAAGTGACTTTGCGCTCGGAATACCTTGGCCCCCCCGCGAGGTTTACCGGCACACCCTTTCGCTTCAGGAGGTCCACTGTGCTGGTCTTGGTTCCGTTTGTTCTCGCAGCGATTCACCTGTTTGGTTTGGGCGACGAGATGCCCCCGCCCCGCCCCGTACGTCAGCCCGTTTCGTTTCAGACGGTGCACGTGCAGCCCGTGATTGTGCGTACGTACGGCAGCCCGATGTGGGTCCGCGCTGCCACACCGTCGCCCTGCGGCTGCCGTCCTTCGCTGACCTATCGCATGCACTGAATCGCACCTGCCGCGCGTGCGCGCGATGACGTAGCGTCCCATCCATGAAGGCTGCCGAATGGATCGCGAGCGCTCGCCTCGCACGCTGGCTCGGACCGTGGGCGCAGAGCACCGCCGCGCCCACGGATGTCACCCGTACGATCCAAAAAATAGCAGCAAAATCACACGCAGAACGCGAACTCACCGTCTGGTCTTACCGTCCAAACTCTCGCACACCTCACGGGAGCGTGTTGCTCCTGCCGGGGATGCACTTTCTCGGGCCGGCAGACCCGCGCTTAGATCGCTTCTCGCGCGTTCTTGCGAGCGCAGGGCTCCACGTCAACGCGGTCTTTCTCCCAGACTTCGAGGCGCTCACGCTCAGGCCCACGCTGTTCTCGGATGCGCAGCGCGCGCTCGATGGTCTCTACGACGACCCCACGCGTCCCCCCGGCCCGGTCGGTGTATTGACCATTTCGTTTGGTTCGCTCGTGGGGCTTGAGCTCGCTCTTGAGCCCCGCAACGCCTCAAAAATCGCCTCGCTCGTGCTCTTCGGTGGCTACGGTGACCTCGCACAGACGCTGCGCTTTTGCGTCGGAGGGGCCCCAGGCGCGCCTCACGATCCGCTTAACAAATGTGTGGTATTTCTCAATCTATTAGAGCACTTCGAGCTCTCTCCTGACGAGCGCAACGAGCTCGCTGACGTGTGGATGCGCTTTGTCCGCGCGACCTGGGGACAGCCAGTGCTCAAAGACCCCACATGGTTTGTCCCGATCGCGCGAGAGCTCGCCGAAGCGCTTCGCCCCGCCGTGCGTGCGCTGTTCTTGCAGACCACTGGCGCAGAGCCCGGCGCGATGGCGCTCTTCGAGACCACCTACGCGCGCGCCGAGGCTTCACTCGCTTGGCTCGATATCCGTGCTAAATTGCACGCTCTTCGCATCCCGACGTCCATCATTCACGGCGCCGAAGATGACGTGATTCGGTACACGCAGGCCCACACACTCGCAGACGCGATCGCGCCGAACGCGCTCCGCGGCGTGATGATCACCGGCATGTACGGACACACAGGATCAACCCTCGCGGGGCTCTCTTCACTCAAGAGCACAGCGAGAGAAGTGCAGACCCTCTTGCGCGCACTGAGCACCCTCGTGAGGGTGTCATCGCGCTAAGTGTCTACCCTCCACATCAGCGTGCAAAATGGCTCGCTGATGCAGATCGCCTAGCTCACTGAACCGGCGCGTTGAGCAGACGGTCCAGCGCAGGCTGGGGGCGACACACCGGGGTGTTGTCTGCGCCTACGGTGCACGCCATCATGTGCGCCTCGACGATGGGGCGCTCGGTGTACGCCACGTAGACTGTGTTGGTTGGATTGTGCGCGTACGAGAGCGTCACATAGCGGATTTGAGGGGCACAGCCGGTCGCCGAAGAAGCGACAGCACCGATCGCCAGGAGCATCAAAAGCTTTCTCATGGGAGTCTTTGTCCTTCGCTTAGTAGAGGGTGCCCGGGGCAACATTGTCGACCACCATGGCGCCGCGGCAGCCCGTGGGCTGCCCGTTAGGGTCGAGCGTGCAGGCCTGGATCAGCAGGTTGAACGTGCCCTGGTTTGCACCGCCGCCGAGGCCACCGACGATGGCCGCGCCCGGGACGTTGCGCTGCATCGCGAAGCGAACGACTCTGTCTCCGAGGGGTTGGTTGACGATCATCACGGGGGGCGGTGCGCACGCAGAGGCGCCGAGCGCACCCACAAGCGCGAGGAGCGCGAGCCGAGACTTTTGAACGAGGTTTTTCATCGCTGGGTTTCTCCTTTTGATTCGCTCAGCGAACATTGGTTTGCGTTCCGCCACCCGAAGTTGCCATGGCTGTGGGGCACGAGAAGTCCTGGCCTGGCGCGCCGCACTGGCGCTGGCACGCGAGGACACCCTGCCGCTCCACGCACTGCCAAAACACGTGCTCGGCACGAACTCGATAACCGAGGATCGAGTGGTTGTCCGCGGTCTCGAGCATCAAGACGGCCTGCGTCGGGTGCTCCTGAATCGAGGTGATTCGTCGCGTCATTGCGCATCCGCCCAAGAGCGAAGTGAGCGCAAAAATGCTGGCCAAGAGTGCGGTCTTCATCGTGCGACTCCTTGCTTCTGTTCGACGAACACCACGCGCTGGTACTGGCAGTTCTCGAGGTCGCCTCCGGCGTTGGCGTCACAGTTAATAAGCCCCGAGTTCGGGGTGCCGATTTGCTGATAGGCAAAACGGATTCGGTTCTCTCGCGAGGTCGCTGCGGTCACCGCGAGTGGGCCCGCACAGGCGGCGCTGGACGCGACGACGGTGAGGCTCAGAGCAGCAACCACACGCTGCAGTTGTCGTTTCATGGAGTGAGTTCTCCCTGCGAATAGAGGGGTTTTGTTGAGGTCGTACACATGTCGGGCTGCTTCCTGTGCCACGGTGAATGAGCGCGCTGTATGGGACACTGAGCCACGTGACTGTCGAAACTTCCCGACCCGCTGGGTACGGCGCAGGGTAACTGAACTTCCCTCGCAGAACGCAAGGGCAATGCGACGATTTGGCACGGTACCAAGCTCTTTGCTGTGCGATCTGTCTGCAAAATTGCTGGCTTTTGGTCTCTAAATGCGGACTAGGTCATATCGTGTCCAACGAGAGACCGAGAGGCATTGACCAAGGTGGTCTCTATGGTTGACCCTTTGCGTCCCGATCGGATTGTCGATGTGTCTTCGGAGGGACGGGCGCTTCGTAGCGAAGGGCTCGTCTGAGAGATGTACGGCAACACAACCGCGAGAAAAAAGACTCGTGATTTGCCTTCAATCGGGAAGCGTTGGAGCGAAGGTCAGGCTGCCTGAATTCGCTCTTACACCTCACGTGACTGCGCCTCTTCGAGGGGACCTACGGAGCACCAGCATGACAGCGCCCGCACTCACCATCGCCGACCTCGAACGCCTCGCACAGGCCTCTGCGCCGGGGCTCTTCGATGCGATCGTTTCGCTTGCCAACGAGCCCTACAAAACGAGCGAGAACCCACTGCCCGAGGGCGCGGTCGCACCCGAGCAGCTCTTGCCGCAGCTGATGCGCGCCCGGGGCCGCTTCGGAAAGCGCGCGCGGCGCACCGCGGCAGTCGAGATCTGGCGCAATTTTCTCACGCATCCCGATGCATCCCCGCCAGAGAAGTTTGGCCTCGCGGACTTCTTGGTCTCACTCTACGAGTCTAACCGTGACGAGCACCGAGACACCCTCGTCGAGCTGGCGCTCCACGCACCGATGAAGCTCGGCCTGTGGGCTGGCCTCAAGCGTGTGTACAAGCTCGCCGAACAGCGCCTTGATGCGCGCGTATGGGGCGCGCTCGCCGCGCGGTTTGATATGGCGATCCCCAGCAATCAGACCGGCGAAGTGTCCTCTGGGACCTTTCTCTACCTTCGCCGCCGCGCGTGGAGATTTTTGTTTGCGTTGGGGCGCTCGACCCCCGCGCTCTACCCGCAGTTTGCGGTCGAAGTGCTCAAAAACTACGACAATCGCGCGCGCCATTTTGAGCGTCTCTGGATCGGTACACACGTCGTAGCGCACCTGACCAAACACTTCGGTGTTCGCAACTTCGAAGGGCGATTGCCTGCGGATCTCACCACCAAGCGACCCTACCCAGACGCGTGGAAGGGCAGCCCTGAGGCCTTGATGACCTTGCTCGAGGCCGCGCAACACGACGGATCAGCACGCTTCGCGATCCAGTGTCTTCGCAAAGACGCGCCTGAGCGCTTGCGTGACGTCACGCCGGTGTGGCTCGAGCGCTTGGGCCGCAAGAACCTCCCGAGCGTTCATGAGTTCTTGATCGAGACCATCGACGCGAGCCCTGAGTTTCACAAAGGAAAACTCCGCGCGCTTAACCTCCACGGGATGGCGGTCTCGCTGTTGTTGAGCCAGTCCCCCAAGGCACGCAAGTGGGCGATCGAGTATGCACGCGCACACGCGCAAGACCTCGCAGTCGAAGATCTTGTCGAAAAATATCTGGCGTGTGAGTTCGACGATACCCGCAAATTTGCAGTCGAATTGCTCACCTCTCGCAAGGCCAAAGACGTCGGCGCCAAGTGGCTTGGCCGCATGATGGAGCACAACGAGTGCAGCAAGTGGGCGATGGAGCAGCTTGAGTCAGGCTTTGACCGTAGCGAGCTCTCCCTCGAATTTTTGTGCGATTTGGTCTTCGCTGGCTACGCCCAGGTCAACTGGGTCTCTAAGTGGTACGAGAAGAAGTTCGACCTGAGCGAACGCGATCCCGCGCTGTGGATCAACGTGCTCAAGGACAAGCGTCTCGAAGACAGCTGGCAAGCCCGCAACGCAGCGCTCACTGCTCTCGGAAAATTCCCGGTCAAGAACCTCCCCTCCGCGTGGCTCTTGGACGCCCTCATGGACCCCAACCTGTCCTCGACCGTGGCGACCTGGTTGGCCAAGGCGGACTCGCTCCCCGGGCTCGACATTGAGCGCGTCAAGGGCATGGTGTTTAACCCTCAACTGCGCGGAACCGCGATCGGGATCCTGGGCAACCGCAAGCTCGTGCAGCCCCGCGCGTTGGGTTTTGCGTGGCTGCTGGCGCTCGCCCGCCGCGCAGACGCCCAATTGCGAGACTTCGGCCTCCGGACGCTGCTTGAGCACATGAAGCCCGAGGACTTCGGCGACGGAGACAAAGCCGCAGGCGTCGTGCGCTTGATCAAGATGGCGCGCACAGACAAAGACGAGCCAGTGCGTGTATTTGCCCAGAGCTATTTGCGCTGCAATCACCCAGAGATTGGCAAGGCGCAACCCGAGAGCAAGCAGTACGGGATCAAGCCGCAGCTCAAACGAGACGTGTACTCGTTGGAGAGCATCTGGCCATTCTTTGAGAGCAAATTCGAAGACGCACGGAGCTTCGCGGTCGCGATCGCGAAGGCCGAGCTTCGTGGCTGGGGCGCCATCAAGCGATTGTTTGCGCTCGCCGATCACGACGACGCAGGCGTCCGACGATTTGCCTTCGAAGCGCTCTTGCGTGCTGGCGAAGCAGACGCTCCGGCCGCAAACACGCCTGCGTTGGCAGAGCTCGACGCGGGCGCGGTGTTCGCGCTCACCGAGTCTCGCCGGCGCGCGACACGCGATGTCGGCATGGCCCTTATTTTGCGGCACTACGAGCTGCTCGGCGGCGCAGAGAAGCTCGGCCGTATTATGGAGAGCAGCGACCGTGATGTGAGGCAATTTGCAGTGCGTTTGCTCTGGGAGAGGCACCGTCCGCGAGATCTTCCGCCCGGATGGAAGCCCTCGCAGAAAGACGCCAAGCCCATCGTGGACGGCGCGCGCTTTGCGGACGTCACGGCCCTGCGAAACTTCTTGCGGACTCTGCTCTACGGGCTCCCACCGGGGCGCGCAGGCGAGTCTCTCGAGGCCGCGGCCACGAGGCACGTGCCCGCCAGCGTGGCCAAGCGCAACGTGATCGAAGTGATCCGTGATCTCGCCGTCGAAGACCACGCGTTTGCGCGTCTGGTCGCGCCCGTGTTGGGCGAGTTTACCGGCTCGATGGCCAAGGGGGAGTGGCAAGCGTGCTTGGCCGCTCTCGCGCGATTGCGTGCGATTTACCCCGAAATTACTCTGACGGGACAGGTGTGAGCGATGAGTGCCCTTGGACAGTACGAGAAGATTCGAGCCCTTGTTTCTACACCCAAATTTGTGATCACCGCGGGTGTCTCTGCCAACGCGACGAGCGAGGTGGTGATCGCCACACGAGACCTGAAAATCTCGTTTTTTGAGCTGCCCACCATGGTCTCGGCGATGGCGCTCGCCAGCGACGACTCGGTCTGGTGCGCGTGCACGGACGGGACGCTGCGGCTGCACAAAGTGAGCGACCTCAAAGAGGTCAAGAAGCTCTCTGCGCACGAAGGCGAAGCGCACTCGGTGGCAGTGAGCGCCGATGGCAAGAGCGTTGTGTCAGTCGGGAGCGATGGATTTGCCCGGGTATTTGACTCATCGAATGGCGCCAAGCGCGGCGAGTACAAGCTCAGCGCACAGGCACTTCGTGCGGTCGCGTGTGACCCCGGCGGAGAGAGCATCGCGGCAGCGGGCGACGACGGAAACGTCTACATTGTGACGCTCTCCAACAGCGCAGTGCGCACCATGTCGGGGCACAGCGGCGCGGTGTTCTCGCTGGCATACACGCCTCGTGATGGGCGCATCGCGAGCGGTGGCGAAGATGGCACCGTGCGGCTCTGGTATGTTGTGGGCGAGTCCGACTGCGAGATCCGCGGACAGGACGACACCGGTCACGTGGGCGGCGTCACCGCCATCGCGTTTATCGCAGGGGACGCAGAGCCCAACGGCGATGTGAGCGAGCGATTTGTCACCGTAGGCATGGATGGCAATCTTCGCTCCTGGCCCCTCGGATCGCGCCGCAAACCCAAGACCCTGGGGCTCAGCAGCAAGCCGATCTACGCGCTCAGCGTCGTGCCTGCGAAGCAGAAGAGCTACGAGAACAACACGGATTTTCAGCGGGGGCGTGGGCTCTTGACCGGTGGCGACGATCGCAATGTGCGCTTCGTCGGTCTGGAGAAGGGCGAGTCGGTTCAGGACCATGTCACCGTGTTTGAGCACGCGTTTCAGGTCTTTGAGACGCGGCTCAAGGGGCAAACCCCTGCGCGGCAGTCGGCCCTTGAGTTGCTCTGCAAGCGCGAAGAAGAAGAAGCTCAAGCGCTCTTGCTGACTGTGCTTGAGAGCGACCGCGAGCCATCCCTTCGGCTGATGGTCGCCAAGCATTTGCATAGCAAGGTCGCTCGTTGGGCTCGCAGCGCCTTGATCGCGCGGCTGCGAGACAGCGCGCCGACTGTGCGCACCGAAGCGTTCGCAGCGCTGCGCGCGATCGATGGCCAAGATGCGCTCGCGCCTCTGCGTTTTGCGCTCGAGTCTGGCCAGTCTGACGTGATGTGCGAGGCCATCCGAGTGCTCTCGGTGCTCAGAGAATCGAGCCCGATCGCAGAGGGATTGATCATTGAGCGCTTGAGCGACGGCAACGCCGAGGTGCGCTCGACGGCTCTCGATGAGCTCTGCGCAGGCTACGACGCGGCCGACGCGACGCCGCTCAAGATCGCGTATGAGCGCGGCGCAGAGGACATCGTGATCGGGAGCCTCGTGCGCGCAGCGCAGGCCGGGCTCACGGGTTCAGCGGCGTTTTCGCAGATCTTTGCGCGAGCCCTCGACCACGAGACCTACGCATCTGTGCGGCGCACTGCGTTTGCGCTGAGAGTGATCCATCGCAGCGCGCTGTTCGCGCATCTCTCGACGGTGGGCGACGACGACATCAACCACGCGGTGGGCGAAATCGCACGGTATATCGCGATTCGTGCGCGTGGCACTGCGGCAAAGCAGATGGCCAACAAGCCCGTCACGGCCGAAGAGCTCGCCTCTGCCATGGCGACGCTCCCCACAGAGCCGACAAGCGGCGCAAAGCCCACTGAAGAAGACCTCGAGCCGCTCTTGTCCGCGATGGCGTGTCGCACGCCAGAGACCGCGCTTCGGGGCGCCAAGGGTCTCGCGCATTTCTTGGACACCCGTGCGCTCGGTGCGCTGTTGCAGCTCTCTCGCGAAGGCGACGCCAAGCTGCGCAGCGAGGCGGCCAAGGCGCTGCGGTCACTCGAAGATCCGCGTGCAAATCGTCGGCTCGTTTGGATGTTAGACGACGGCGACGCTTCGGTCCGTGGCGTCGCGCTTGAGTCGTACGCGAAGCTCGCGTCCGCGCAGCCTTTGACCGTGGCAGAGGCCGCGCTGCGGAGCGCGTACGAAGATGTTCGCGTGCGTGGTCTTGACCGCTTGGTCAAGCTGGACGCAAAGAAAGCGGCCAACGACACGCGCGCGGAGTCACTGCTCGGAGACGCCCTCGAAGACGAGGCCGAGAAGGTTCGCGCCGAGGCGTTTCGGACGCTGTGGGCGTGGCATACGACGGACCCCGTCAAGGCGCTCGACCGCGCGTTGGAGGGACGATTTGCAGACCTTCGGCTTCGCGCAGTCACAGAGCTTGCGACGAGAGTCAAAGAGCAGTGGGCGCTCGATCGGCTGATCAAGACCATCGGCGATCGAGACGATGGCGTCGCCAAAGCTGCCTTTGACACGGTCGTTACGGCGCGCGGAAAAGCTGATCCAGAGGCCTACCTCAAGGCCATGGAGTCGGTCCTCGCGACACAGCGAGCGCGCGGCGCGGAGGGCGCCAAAGAGAGCACGGTTGAGGCCTTGCGAGCGGGGCTGACCAAGCTCTTGCAAGACGAGCACAGCGCTGTACGGATCGCTGCGGTCGATACGCTCGATGCGCTGCTCAAGAGCGAGTCTGGGCCTCTGTATGCTGCCCTTCAGTCTGGCTTCTATGACCTCAAGGTCCGCGCCGCCGAGCACCTCGCGCAGCGTAAAGACGAGCAAATCATCGAGCCCATGCGCTCGTTGATCTTGGACAAAGAGCTCAATAAGCGCTTCGCGGCCTCGCTCGTCGAGTCGTGGCGGACCCGCGCGACGCAGGCGCTCGCGACTTTGGGCTCGCCCAAAGTGCTCAAGCTCTTCGCCGCTGAGCTGTTGACCGACGAGGTCGCTGGCGTGCGTGAGGGCGCAGCGCGCGGTCTAAGCGTCGCGTCGCGCCCGGGCGATGAGGGCTTCTTGCTCGATGCGCTGTCGCACGCCGACGTAGCCGTGCGCTCGTGGGCCGCCGATGGCCTCGCGCGATTGGGCGATGTGCGCGCGCTGCCGGTCTTGACTGGCAACCTCAAGAACCCACACCTGCCCATTCGCATTGGCGCGATTTTGTCGTTCGCGGCGCTGGGGCCCGAGGGCTTTGGCGGGATGCTCCAAGGGCTAGAAGATGCAGACCGCGCAGTGCAAGAGCGCGTGTTTGCGTTGATCCTCGCGCGAGATCTACGGGCTAATCGTCTCGGAGAAACACCCTCGCTGCTGGTGAGCGCGCTCTCTTCACAGCGCGCCGAGGTGCGCTTCGCGGCGGCACGCGCGCTCGAGCTGAGGTCCGATCCAGAGGACTACCTTGCGTATCTCATCGAGGTCTTGCTACCGCCCAAGCCCGAGAAGGCTGCGGATCTCAAGAGCTGGCCCAACGAAGAGGTGCGCGGACGGATCATGGTGGCGCTCGCTGAGGCTCTCGCCAGTGATTTGCCCGAGCAGCGCTATGCAGCGGCCCACGTGCTCAACCTCCGTAACAAGCCGGTGGCCTATTTTGTCGCCGCGCAAGAGACGACCAAGCTGCGGGCGTTGGGCACTCCTTGGGTTCCGGACAACAAGCTCCGCGCGCCCGAAGAGAGCGACGTCAAGGCGAGCAAGGGTTGGCTGCGCAAGCTCTACGTAGAGGGCGTCGAAGAGAAAGACGCGAAGAAAACCAAGGGTGACGACAAGGTCCAGAGCACAGAGCTCTTGCAGCTCGCGTTTGGTGCCTACGTGGGGATGCTGCGTCAGTCGACCTCGGATGACGACGCACAGCGTGTGCGCCGTGATTCGATTGAGCGCATCGTGGCGCTGTCCAAGCACGAGGCAGTGGGACACTCTGCAGCGTTGTCTGCGCTCGTTCGTGCGCTCGATGCAGACCACCACTTGGTGCGCAAAGCGGCGCTCTCGGGTCTCAAAAAGCTGCTCAAAAACGACGTAGACCGTGCGCTTGCGTTGGCCCTCGATGCGCAGTACGGCGACGTCGCCCGCGCGGCGCTCGATGAGCTCGCTGCGCGTGGTGAGAGCGAGCGAGCGCGCATCGCGAAGGCGCTCAACGCGTCGGTCCCGGACGTGCGCAAGTACGCGTTTGAGCTGCTCGAGAAGCTCTCGCCCAAGGGCTCGCTTGAGCCGCTGATCGCTGCGCTCGCGAGCAAGTACTCGGACCTGCGTCTGGGTGTCATCGAGCGCCTCGCGCAGAGCGCAGACCCTCGCGTTAGTGAAGCGCTCTTGCGGGCGCTCTCGTCGGAGCATGACGATCTGCGGATGCGTGCGGCAGAGCTCTTGGCCGACCGCAAGGACAAGCGTTGCGCGGACGTCCTAGGGCTATTTTTACGACATGACCAAGGGTCTTATGTGCAACGTGCGGGGCGAGCGCTTGTGCGTCTGCCCGCCGAGGCGTCCGTTCCGCTGCTCGCCACGCGACTGGATGAGCTCGGCACGGCAGACGATCAGCACGCCGAGCGGGTCGCTGTGCTGCGGTTGCTCGGAAGCATCCGGCACGCGCTCGCGATGGAGGTGCTCGCGACGCGCTTGCACTCAGAGAGCGAGTCGCTGCGAAGCGAGGCGTTTGCCAACGCGTTGGCTCTTGCGGGTCACGACCGCGAGAAGCGCAACCACGCGCTGCTGCTGCCGTTCTTGCGTGAGGCCGTCGAGAGCAAAGACGCGCTCCTCCGCGCACGTGCCGCGGCCGAGCTCGATCTTGGCGACGATTCGTCAGCAGAATCACTGCTAGTTTCGCTGTTTGCAGACCGAGATGTCCCGACGCGTGTGACCGCAGTGCAGCGCTACGCGCAGCGAGTGATCCACAAGAAGGCCTCGGTTGAGCCGCTGCGCGCGGTGCTCGCCGCGGGCGCGCGTGAGCTGGTGTTGGGCGCCGCAGAGGGTGTCGCGCACACCGGCGATGTGCTCGCGTTTAGGCCGCTGTTGTTGGTCATGCGTGCGGGGCAACCCGATGAGCGTCCCCGCGCGATTCTGTCGCTCGGTTCGCTCGGTGATCCGCGCGCGCTCAGTGAGCTTGAGCTCGTCGCAGACGGAGGCAGCGAAGAGAGCCCCGTGGAGCCCGCGATGGAGCACGCAGCCGTCGAAGCGCTCGGTCGTTTGTGGCCGAAATTGCTGGTCGTTGATGAGAAAAAGCGTGTCTTAGAGCGGCTCGAACAGACCCTCTTGGACGGCAAATCGAGCGAGCACCGCAAGGGCGCTGCGCGTGGCTTGCGCTACGTGGGCGGAGAGACCGCGCGGGTACAACTTGAGGCGTCGCTGTTGTTCGAGTGGCAGCCCTCGGAGGTCCGCGTGACGTGCGCAGAGTCGCTCGCAGCGCTTGGGGACCCACAGGCCGAAGCTCCGCTCGCGAAGGCGATGTATCAATGGGACTATTCGCTGCGAATTGCCTCGCGAAAGGCGCTTGATACGCTGTTCGCCAGTGACCGCGTTCGGGTGGAGTTTCATGCGTTGGACGCTCCCCACGAGGAGATGGCCGAGGCCGCCGCGGCCTACCTCGCCAACGAGGGCGACATCGAGCGATTGGTGCCGAGGCTCGCGACGCTTGAGAACCTCGAGCAGCGCGTCGTGCTCCGAAGCGGTATCGAACGACGCGGAAAAATCCCCGTCGATGCGTGCGCCAGGGTGCTCGATGGCGAAGACACGCAAGGCCGTGTTCAGGTCGCTCGCTTGGTCGGTACGCTCGCAGAGTCTCTCGACGACGCGGGCCGAAAGACGCTGACCGCTTCGCTCTTGCGCGCGGTGGCTCGCGCTCAAGCCCAGTGGACAGCGGATCGCACACGTGAATTCGAAGCCGCGGCCTGGCGAGAGAGCTACTTCGCGCTCACCCGGGTCGACGCGCGTGCTGCCGCGAAGTTGGCACGCGACGTTCTGGACGGCGGCGAAGCGCGCTCACCTGCGATGGTCCGACGTGAAGCGCTGCGTGTGCTCTCTGCGCTCGCAGAGAGCAGCGATCGACCCAGGATCGTGACCGCGTTGACAGACCCCGACGCGTCGGTTCGCCGGCTCGCCGTGGACGTGCTGGCGCAGCAAGACATCGCCGCAGCGGCGAAGACCGCGCTCAAACTAGAGCCGTTTGACCCCGTGTCGCTGCGCCGTGTGGCGCTCGACGAGGGCGTCCGCGATGAGCTCTTGCGTGACCCACGCGGCCGCAAGGTAGTGCTCGCGGCGGCGATCGCGGCAGGCCAGTCCACGGTGCTCGCGCAGATGGCGACGCTGGCGACAGACGCGGCCGAGCGCATGGAGGCGGTCAGCGCGCTCGGGCGCGTAGGCGGCGCGGTGGCCAAAGAGACGCTCGCCCTGGTGGCGAAAGACAAAAAAGGCGCCAGCGCAGAGCTGCGCAAGGCTGCGTACGCTGCGCTCAAGCGCGCCGTTCGCGATGAGAAGCGACAGACCCGATGGAGCACGAGCGTGACGCTCGCGCGCTGAAGGAGAGACCCGCAATGAGCAGCAAGACAGTGCAGCGAACGGTAAAACTTAGCTATCCCATCGAGTCCGCGGCGGTGGTTCGCGATGACGGCGCGCAGGTGCACGTGGCCCTCGAGACCGCACGAGGCGCGGTGGGCGTTCGCGCCAAGGTCAAAGACTCAGGGCTCTTTCGAGACGCCCTGCTCACGACCATTGGCGTACGGACGAGCGATCTGCGGTACAAATCCCGCGATCGATCGCAGTACCTCGCCTACCTGATGAAGAAGGGCAAGAGCGCGACCAAAGAGCTCTGGGACGCGCACAAAGCCTTTCTCGATCAGTCGTACGCAGACGACAAAGAGAAAGAGACCACGCTCGATCCCGTGTGGACGGTGCATCCCGACGAGGTGTCTCTCGAGGTGTTCTCGAAAGATGAGAGCGCCTATGCGCGCTTGTCCATGAGCAACGAGCTCTTCGAGGCGCGCGAGGCGTCGCACGGGAGCACGTTTGCCGAGCTGACCCCCGCGCTCGCAGAGGGGCTTGAGCGGCTCCGTACCTACCAGAGCTTGTCGCTTGAGGCCGACACCAAAGCCAAGAGAGCGCCGGGTGACTCGCCCGCAAAAGAGGCCCGCTCGATCGAGCTCTCGCAGCAATGGTTGCGAGGATTTTTGCAGGTCCAAAGCGCTGCGACCCTCCCCGCAGCCGTGGCAGAGTTCTCTGCGATTGACCTCTACAATTTGCTCTTTCTGTTGCGCACGAAGAAGGCTCGCAAGTCACCGCGCGCGCTGCGCTTTGAGCTTGTCCCCGGGCAAGCGCCACGCATGATCGTCGAGCCTTGGGACATTGTGCTCGAAGGTCACGCCGGCCCCTACCAGGGCAAGGCTCCACGCGTTGTGCGCACGTTTGGGCGTCAACGATTGATGGCTCTCTCTCGGTTGCTTCCCCACGCGCGCACGGTCCGTGTGCACCTTCTCGGCGCTGGGTTGCCTGCGTTTTGGGTGCTCGATTGTGGCGCGGTCAAGCTCACGCTCGCGCTCACCGGCTGGGTCGACGCGGGCTGGGCCAGCGCGGCTACGTTTGACGCGCTCGTCCCTGGCGAGGGGAGCGAAGAGCTCACGCGCAAAGTGGCAGATCTCGTGGCCAAGACAGGTCCACAGACCCTGGATGCACTGGTTGCTTCGACCAGCGCTACCGTGCCGCAGGTACGAGGCGCGACCCAGTGGTTGTGCCTGCACGGCGAGATGCTCTTTGACATCGGCGCCGGGGTGTACCGACCAAGGTCACTCTTTGGCGAACCAGTCGAGGACTCCCTGGTGCGGTTCTCAAGCGAACGCGACGAAAAAGCGCACCGGCTCTTGCTCGAAAAGAACGCGGTCAAGCTCACCAAGCTCCATCAGATCGCCGGCGAGGGCATCGAGATTCAGGGCGACGTGGACGACCGCGCGGCGCAGCGCAAGGTCTCTCCACGCTTCACCATCGACATTGAGGGCCGCGTCACGGGCGCCTGGTGTGGATGTCCACACTACCGACGCTCGGCGATGCGCGAAGGGCCCTGCGAGCACATGATCGCGCTGCGGTTGTTCTATGCACGCCAGCGCGCAGAAGAAGAAGCGCTGCGCCAGTCGCCCGAGGGGCGCAAACTTATCCGTGCCGAGACACGCACGCTCTTGCGTCGTGACGCGCAGGGGCAAGAGGCGATCTATCGGGTCACGCTGGACGAGAAGCTCGTGCGCATTGAGTGGGCGCCCAAGACCACAGACACGCGGAGACAGCAGCGGATGTGGTTTGACAGCGATCGCGAAGCCCGCGAAGCATATTTTTCAAGGCTCGACGCACTGAGCGCCGAAGGGTTCATCGACGCGGTCGACGCGTGATTGGACAGAGAGGGAGAGACAGTCATGGCGACGAACCTTGAGACGATGGTTTCTGCGGCAATTCCGCAGGTAGTAGAGGCTCCGGCACCCAAGCCCGAGCGAACCGAAGAGCAGCGCGCAGCGCGAGACAAAGCACACCAGCTGCGCGTCGCGCGTTGGCGTGCGATCGAATCTGCGGGTGGAATTCCAGCCTGGATCGAGTCCGAGCTGCGCGCAAAGCTGCTCGGTGGAGACCCAAGCAAAGACCCCTCGGCGATGAGCGATCGCGAGAAGGGATCTTACAAAGACGCTAAGAAAGCCGAGGCGGCTGAGCGGCGCTCGCTCAAGCGGCAAGCGTGGGAAGCCTACCGCGCGACCCACGTCGTGCACCTCGGCGTGGGCGTGCACTGGCAAGACGGCAAGAGCAACGACCGGTTTGACATTGAGCGCAGAGAAGATCGGCTCAAGTCCAATGATCTGACGGACTTCAAGACCCCCGAAGAGCTGGCAAAAGCCATGGGGATTGATGTCCCGATGCTCCGCTGGTTTGCGTTTCATCGTGACGTAGACCAAGGGACACACTATCGACGCTGGAGCATCCCGAAGCGCAGCGGTGGCAGCCGCACGATCGCCGCGCCCAAGCGTGGTCTCAAGGCGGTGCAGCGTTGGGCCCTGCGCAACGTGGCCGAGAAGCTCCCAGTCCACGGTTCGGCGCATGGGTTTCTCACCGCGCGCTCGATCGTAACCAACGCGCAGGTGCATGCCGGCGCTGAGGTCGTGATCAAGATGGACGTGAAAGACTTCTTTCCGACGATTCACTGGCGACGTGTGCGTGGGCTCTTTCGCAAAGCGGGTCTCAACGAATCCACGGCGACGCTTCTCTCGATGGTGTGCACCGAGGCTCCTCGTGAGATCGTGCAATTTCGCGGGCGGACGCTGTACGTCGCGACTGGCCCGCGCGCGCTTCCGCAGGGCGCACCTACGAGCCCCGCGATCACCAACGCGCTGTGTCTACGGCTCGATCGTCGCGTCGCGGGCCTCGCGAGAGCGCTCGGATTTGCCTACACGCGCTACGCAGACGACCTCACGTTTTCGTGGAGAAAATCTGCGGATCGAAGCAAAGCCCCCGTGGGTGCGCTCTGCGCGTCGGTGAAAAAAATCCTTCTTGCCGAGGGCTTTGTGCTTCATCCAGACAAGACCATGATCATGCGCGACGGCGATCGTCAGCGCGTCACGGGTCTGATTATCAACAAGGCCGAGGGCGTCCCGGCTGCGCGAGTTCCGCGCGAGACCGTGCGAAAGCTCCGCGCAGCGATCAAGAATCGTGAGCTTGGACGACCCGGGCTCGAGGGCGAGACTCTCGCGCAAATCGAGGGAATGGCCGCGTTTATTCACATGTGTGACCCGCGCAAAGGCCAAGGCTTTCTCGATCGCATCGCGGCTCTCAAGGCAGCGACCGAGAGCGCTTAGTCAAAGCGCGTATGGGGGCAGCCGGGGATTAGCGCCTCGGGGCCGGCGGCGTAGCGCTCCGCGGATCGTCCGGAAACGGATGCCGTGGGTATTTACGCCGCAGCTCTTTCGCGATCGCGGGGTAGTGCCGCTCCCAGAAGCCCGCGAGGTCCGTGGTCACCTGCACCGCGCGCTGGTTGGGCGCAAGCAAGTGGAGCACCACGGCCACGCGACCCTGCGCGATCCGTGGTCCATCGGCCATGCCGAAGAAATCCTGCATGCGTGACGCGATAAACGGCGCGGCGTCCTGTGGATACTCGATCGCGCACTTGCGCCCGCCCGGCAGCCCCGTGCGTTCGGGGGCAGCCTCGTCGAGAAGCCTTCTCTGAGCCCCTGTAAGGCCCGAGAGCAGCCTGGACGGTAGATCCTCGCGCCGCAGCTCTTCGAAGCTTCGTAGGCCCACGCAGGCGTCACGGAGGTGCGTGCGCAGGGTGTCGTCGTCGAGCATGGGCATGCTCTCGGCGCCAAAGGTCCGAGACACAAACCGCATGCGCGCCCGCAGCCGGTCAAACGCGTCGTCTTTGACGAAATACGCGATGCCCTTGGCGATCGCTGCGTCCGCGAGGGTCTGCGCTACAAGCGTCGCGCTGGGGTTGCGCTCCACGCGCTGCTCAAGGACCAGGGCGCCGAAGGTGAGCTTGCGATCGACCACGACCCGGTCGCTCGCGCTGTCATAGCGTGCCTCTTCGCGGTCTTCGCACTGGTCGGTGTAGAGCTCCATCAACCAATCGGGCTCGATGGCGCTGGCTGTGCGGACCATCACTTGGCCAGCGTGTCGGCCCTCGTTGCGCTCTTCGGCGTCGAGCGCAACGACCCACGAGGCGTCATGGACGCAGCTCGTGGGAGCCAACTTTGCCGTGCCGCCGTGCGCGAAGACGAGCTCGATTCCTTCGCGCCCGGTGTGGTTCGCGGGTCGACGAGTACGCGCGACGCGGTCGACGAATCCGCTGAGCGCGCAGATGCGGAGAGCGTGGTCGTACGCGGTGGGATTGTCTGGTTTTTTGCTGAGATTATGTGCTGTGCGTGCGGCCTGCTGCTGAGCTCTCAGCGCGCTCGCCACAGCGCTGGGATCGAGTCCTACGCTGCGCGCGCGGTCTGTGCGGTCGTTGCCGTAGGCCGCGTGTTCGAAGCGCTCAAGCAGCGCCGTGAGGTCTGAGTCGCCGCGCTCGACAAAGCGCCCCTGGTCGACCTCGCGAGTGCGGACATCGCGCTCGGCGAGGAGGGCTGCCATGGCGCATGCGTCTTGAGAAATTCCACGTCGTTCGCCCTCGACGACCATGCGCGCGAGGCGTGGGTGGAGCGCAAATCGGAGCATCGCGTGGCCCGTGTCGGTGATCACGCCCTGTGCATCCAGCGCGCCTAGGCGCGTGAGCAACAGGAGCGCCGCGTCGCGGGCGGCGACGGGCGGTGGCTCAAACCAGCGCAGCGTCTGCTCAGGCGAGCCCGCCGAACCGCGCAGCGTGAGCATGGTCTGCGCGAGGTCGAGCCGCGCGATTTCGGGGGCATCGTAGACAGGGCGCGAGTCGTAGTCATGCTGAGAATACAGACGCAGACAGCGCCCAGGGCGTGTGCGTCCGGCGCGACCTGCGCGCTGAATCGCCGAGGCTTTGGACACGCGGCTTAGGCGCAAGAGCGGAAGCCCGGACCAAGGCGCGTGGGAGGCGATGCGGGCGAGGCCGCAGTCGATCACGGCGACCACGCCCTCGATGGTCACGCTGGTCTCGGCCACGTTGGTGCTGAGGACTACTTTGCGTCGATCCGCGGGGCGTACGGCGCGGTCCTGCTCGGCCGGAGAGAGATCTCCGTACAACGGAAGCACCAGCAAATTCTCTGTACTCGCGAGCGCGCTCAGCGACTCAGCGCAGCGACGAATCTCGGCCGAGCCGGGGAGAAACACGAGCACGTCGCCGTCGAGTTTTTCGCTGCACAGGCGCTTGAGTGCGCTGAGGACTTGCTCGTGCAGCGGGCGATCGTCGGCGCGCGCGAGGTGCTCGATGGCCACGTCGAAGCGTCGCCCTTCGCTTGTGATTCTCGGGCAATTGTCCAAGTATTGTGCGACCGGGGCGGCATCCAGCGTGGCGCTCATCACGACCAACGCGAGGTCCTTGCGGGTGGTCTGTTGCAGGTGACGTAGCCACGCGAGCGCGAGGTCTCCGTCGATGTGGCGCTCGTGAAACTCATCGAGGATCACGCACGAGACACCCGGGAGGGTCTGGGTAGAGAGCAGCTTTCGCGTGAGAATTCCCTCGGTAACAAAGCGGATCCGGGTGGCCGAGCTGCTGCGATCGTCGTAGCGAACTTGGTAGCCAATGGTCTGACCTACGGGCTCGCCGAGCTCGTCTGCGACACGTTGTGCGGCCATTCGTGCGGCGAGCCTTCGTGGTTGAAGCACGATGATCTCGCCCGAGGCCGCGAAGCCATGATCCAAGAGCGCGCGTGGGACGCGTGTGGTTTTTCCTGCGCCTGGGGGGGCTTCGAGGACGAGCGCGCGGGTTCGTCGTAGGGTCTCACTCAAATCGACGAGCAGAGAATCAATGGGCAGTGAAAGCATGTCGCTCGGTCGATCCGGTGGATTGGGTAAACGTGACGGCGAAAGACCGCGCTACGGTGGGGGCAGAGGTTGCTGTGACCAAAGACATTTTTCGCTCTCTTCTGCCTCTCGCTGCGATCCCCTTGGTGGGCTGTGTCTTGCCACACGCGATCATTCGCGGCGATCAAGATGTCATGGTCCTCGACGAGACCGCGATGGACACGCTGGACGGTGCGGACGCGATCGACGAGCCCGCGGTGGTGGACGCGGGCCTCGACGTGAGGGACGAGCTCCCACCCGTCGACGATGTGCCGGGCGATACGGGCCTCGATGTGCTGCCCGAGGCTTCTCGGGACGTGCTCGTTGCCGACGCCCCGTGTACACCGGGGACGGCGCAGTGCGGCGCGCGCTGTGTGGATTTGTCGGCGGATAGCAACCATTGTGGCGTGTGTGGCGTGGTCTGCGGCGCGGGGCGCGCGTGCTCGAGCGGCAGGTGCGAGTGCGCGGGCACGACCGTCGAGTGCAGCGGGGCCTGCGTCGATGTTGCGACGAACGTGAGCCACTGCGGCATGTGTGACAAGCCGTGCGATCCTACGGGGGTGCCGGGGGCCAGCGTGGTCTGCACCGGCGGCATGTGTGGCGTGCGCTGTCCCGATGGCGCAACGCGCGTGGGAGCGACCTGTGTCGTCGCACCTTTGTCTGCGAGCGCGACTTGCCCTGGCCAAATGCTCACGCTTCTCGCCGCGCAGAGCGTCGTGGTGAACGGGACTTTGGCGGGGACGACGGACGCTTTGCGCTCGTCGGGCGACTGCGATTTGCGGGGCGGAGAGCGGGTGTTTCAGTTCACGGCGCCCGCGGCTGGGACTGTCACGCTTGAGCTCACGAGCTTTGCGGCCGTTGGCTTTTACGTGCGCCGTGCGGTGTGCACCAGCGGCACACAGGCGATCTGTCGCGCGAGTGATTCGCCTGCAAATTACCGGATTGGAGCCTTCTCCGTGGTGGCAGGAGAGCAGCTCTTCGTTGTAGTCGACCGTGAGGCTTCGGCGACCACGATGCTCGATTTTACCCTGCGCATCGTGCACGAGGCGGGCTGCGGCACAACGGTCCGTGAGGGGGCTCAATGCGCAGACGGCAACAGCGTCCCGGGCGATGGATGTGACGCAAATTGCCGCATCGAGAGCGGCACACTCGCCGAGCGTTGCCCTGGCGCATCAGATGGTGTCCTTAGGTCAAATGATCGTGTTGTGCGCATGCAATCGGATGGTCGAGCGCTGGCGATGCGCACTTATCAATGCACACCCGACGGGATGAGCACGACGGCCATCGGCGCGGGCAGTCTGCGTGAGCGTGTGATCTCGGTAGAGACCTCGGCGGGGGCGCCTTTTCGTGCCGAGGTCATCCGACGGTCGAGCTACAGCGCGGCGAATCGCGGTGATTATTTGCTGACTGAATGGCAATCGTGCGCGATGCCGCCAGCGGTTAACCGTTGTGTTGACCTTCGTGATTCTCAGGGTGAGCGCATTGACTCAAGCACTGTGGCGTCAGGCGCAGCGGCGCGTCGATCGATTGGCATCGGGGATCGGGGAGACACCACGTACGAGGTCGTTGTGACGCCGGCGCGTTGCGGCGATGGCGTGCTTGGGCCTGCCGAAGAGTGTGATGACGGCAACGGCACCGCGGGGGACGGCTGCACGGCGTGTATGGTCGATCCCGCGTGTGTGCTCACTGAAACAACCGATTCGACGGACGCCTCTCCGTTGGTGTGGCCTTCGGCCTGCGCAACCTTGCGGATCAACGGCACGTTGTCGCCGGGCATCGCTGGCGCAGACACGAGTGATTTGTTGGTGTTTGATGCCTTCGGTGGCGACGTCGTGCGTTGGGCCACCTGGCGTGGAACCCCAGGCAATTGCCCTGCCAACTACGACAACATCGTGCACGTGCTTGCGCCCGGTGCAGCGGCGTTTCCGGCGGTGTTTAGCTGCAGCACGACTGGCAGCGTTGGGTGCTTTGACGATGGCGCGACGTGGTGCTCGGATGCCACGTTCTTGGTCCCCACGACCAGCCCGAATCATCGCTTGCGGATCGCCAAGTACAACAACTCTGGCACAGGCACTGAGGCCTACACGATGGTGTTTACGCGCGTGCGCAACTAGTACCTCGTCGCGGGGAAAGTGAAGGGTTGGCACGACGGGGTCACTCGGGGCGCCGCAGGATCGGCAACGCTTCGGGCAGTACGAGCAGAGCGATCGAGCGCGCGACGCGCGGAGTGCGGGAGATGAAGCCGTCGCGC
>JAUXYJ010000104.1 GCA_030694465.1 Deltaproteobacteria bacterium
CTCTTCTCCTGTGCTGCGCGCGCAGGTTCACGCGTCGCGTGGGCGAATCGGCGAGAGAACTGCCGCTGGCGGGGGCTTCAGCAGCTCAAGAAGCCCGTGGGATTACGCTCGCCGATCGTGCTGGCGAGGCTGCTGCTCTGCGGCCCGCTACATGCCCCGACACTGGTGACAACCCGGTCCGTGTCACCCATGTGACCAGATCGTGTAACCGAGTTCTTCGGACACTGTGACCGACGTCCCCGGTTTGTGTAACCAAGGTCCCCGGTTTGTGTAACCAAGGTCCCCGGTTTGTGTAACCAAGGTCCCCGGTTTGTGTAACCAAGGTGGCCAGTCTATGTCACCGCCTCGCCCGGTCTGTGTCACCGAGGTCACCGTCAAAAGTGTTACCAACGTTCCCGGTTGCACCGCCGGGATGCGACGACATCCCCTGGGGCGCCCTCGACCCGGTCCCAGAGATGTCAGCACATCCATTGGACGCGCGCTGGGGGCGCTTTGGGGATGTGGTGACATCCCTCAGCGTCCCAAACGGCGACGCAGGGGATGTCGTCACATCCCTAAACGCTCAAAACGGCGATCCAGGGGATGTCGTCACATCCCTAAACGCTCAAAACGGCGACCCAGGGGATGTGCGCACATCCCCTAAGGGCACTTTGGCCAAGGTGAGCCTCCCCGTCGGCGATCGCCAAGCGCAATTCTGTCAACCGAAGGGGGGAGGGATTGACCCGGTGTTCAAATCTGAACCTCATGGGCTCACACCCAGGAGGTCTCGATGAATAGGGGGGCTTGGGCCCTCGAACCCCGTTCCGTCGCGCACGCATCCGCTGACTGCGGCCCGATCGCTCGTCGCCTCGTCTGCGCCCTCGGCCCGTTGCTCCCGGGCCGCGCTCATCGAACCGCAGCCCCACCGACGCGATCGCCGCTGATTTCACAAGAGATACTGAGTTGGCAACTGCCTCTTCGCTTCGCCCCCGCCGTTCGATCGATCGTCGCGGTGGGCTTCGCGGTAGCCCGTCGCGGCACCCATCACCGCCGAGGCTCGGTCGGTGGCACCCTAGGGGCCCATGACCAGGGTCCCGTCCCGTCGCAGCTTCATCGGGCTGACAGCCGCTGCGCTCTCGCTCCTCGGCTGCCACGACAACGCCGAGCGCGTCTCGTATGCGCCGCAACTTGCAGCCTCAGGAAACGCCGCACCCGCGCAGAGCGAAGCGCCGGCCACGCGCCCCGCAACAGCCATCGTCGCGACGCCCGCGTCCACGCGCTTCGAGCCCGGGCAGACCTCTGACCCGCGCGCCGATCTCGACGGCGATGGAATTCCATCGGCCAGAGATCAATGCCCGGCCGACGCCGAGGACCTCGACGGCTTCGAAGACTCCGACGGCTGTCCCGATCCCGACAACGACCAAGACGGTGTTCGAGACGTCAACGATCTGTGCCCCAACGACGCAGAAGACCGCGATGGCGTCCAAGATGACGACGGTTGCCCCGAGCGAGCCTGACCACAATGTACTTTCAACTCGAGCAAGCGCCCAAGAAGACCCCGTGCCGACGGTGCCGCGAGCCCATCGCGAAGGAGGCGTGGATGACGTCCGCGTGGATCTACGCAGACACCAACGGAAACACGAAGACCGTCTACTACCACCCCCGATGCGCCGTCGACGTCGACGCGCGCGCGCTGCATGGCGAGTTCATCAAGTATGAAAAGGGCGAGTTTGCCGAGCATCTCGACGCCGTCGAGCAGTTCGCGGCAGCGCGCGCCGCAGCGTTCGAGGCGTACGCGCTCGACCCTCGTTCGCCCCGCGCCCGCATCGAGCCCGCCACGGACCCGCGAGGGAGGCCGCGCGTGCGCGTTCGCTTCGGAGGGAGCATGAGCGGAGGCAGCAAATTCATGGAGGTCTTCGAGAAGCACTGCCCCGACTGGACCTTCGCCTCGTCGCTTCGCGAGTACGTCCTCGCGCCGCACGCGGTCTCGAGCGGCGTCAGCAGCGATGACCCGTCGCAGCCAGTCGTCGGCGCGGTCTTCGGCACCCCGTGCTCGGTGAAGCTCGTCGGCAGCCAACGCGAGAAGGTGCAGAACTGGCGCACAGAGGGCCTGCGCGTCCCTGTTCTCTGGATCTACGATGACGAAAAGCGCGGGCAAGCCACGATCGATGGGAAGGTACTCGAGCTGCGCGCGATGCTCGAGGCCGCAGGCTACGAAGCGGACGAAGCGCCCGTGGTCGTTTCGCGCATCATCGATGCAGCGGCGTTCGCCGCGCTCGCGCGGGCGCTCGACGAGCACATGCCAGCGAGCGACACGCGCGCCGCGTTGATCGAGCGATCACCGGTCGATCGAGCGACAGAGCTGCTCGAGGCAGCCATCGAAGAGGACCGCGCCGAAGCCTGGCCCGCCGCCATCGAGCGCTGCGCGCGAGCGCTCCTTGATGCCTCCGAGGCGCAGCGCGAGCGGCTCGTGGTCCTCGCCCGAGGCTGCGTCGACGACAACGACTGCAAGCGACCGCTCTTGCAGCTCGTCATCGCAAGCAAGGTCGCCTCTGACGACGCTTCTTTCATCGCGACGACGATCCTGCAGCGAGAGCTCGAGGCCGAAGCGCGAACGCTCGGCGGCGACTACGCTCTGTGCGTAGCCATCGTGGATCGCTGCTCGTCGAGTGCGAAGCTCGCGGCGTGCGCCCCGATCGAGCGAGCTCTGCTCGCAGAGAAGAGCGCCACCACACGACTGACCGCGCTCGGCTCGCAGCTCGCCTCTTGGGGCGACGAAGCGACAGCGCAGCGGCTCGAGGCTTGGACGAAGAGCGCAAAGGCCCCGAAGGCCGTGCGAGAAGCCGTCGCGGCGCTCGCGAAAGAGCTCTGCGCGACGCTCGCGCGCAAAGCCGCCGCTGGCGCGAAGCCCAAAGCGAAGCCCAAAGCAAGACGCTGAAACGTCGTCGGATGGGCGCAGAATCGCGCTCAGCGAACGTCTCGTGCGCTGCAATGCCGACGGTGCGCGAACTCGACGCGCACCGGGAGGTGATCGCTTCGCCCCGCGCGAACGACGCGAGCGTCGATCGCCCGCAGCTGCCGCGGGTCGTACACGACGTGATCGAGCCGCTGCTCGAGCGTGAAGGGGCCCGCCGGCCAGCGCCAGGTCGTCGCACCCGGAGCCACGCCTGCGATGGCTGACGTCATCCGACGCGATCGCGCGAGCCACGCGACTGCGCCGCGATCCTCGGGTTCGTTGAAGTCCCCGCCCACGATCGTCGCGATCGCCTCCTCGCGGCGCACGAGCGCGCCCCAAAGCGCAGAGATCTCTCGCTCGTGCATCGACGGCGCCTCGAACCACCCGCGCACGAGCCCGCCGTCCCGCGAGACCGGCGGCTGCAGGTGTACGTTGACCACCTCGATCGCGCCGCACGGTCCGTCCACGAGCGCTCGATGCGCGTCGAACCACTGCACCGCCGAGGGTGCCGAACGCATCTCGCGCAGCGGCCAACGCGAGACGATCGCCGATCCACCGGCGGGCCACTCGCGAGAGTGCCAGAAGCGGGCGTAGAGGCGCTCTCGCTCGATCCACGGGCGCAGCGCGATCTCCCAAGCCTCGTTGGTCTCTTGCAAGAGCACGACGTCCGCCGCGAGCGCGATGATCCCGATTGCGGTCTCGCGTGAGCGCACGACCCTGCGGATAACTCAGCGGTTGTATCGCCCCGGTGTCGCGCGAGACTTCGACGGCGAGCCGCACAATCTCTTGCGATTTTGCAGACGCTTGATCACTAAATCGCTTCAATTTTGCATCAGACGCGGCGCGTTATGGCGCATCCACGGCGTCTGTTACGACTGCGAAACGCGCGTACGTCGGGGGCGCGAGCGTGAGCGCCTCAGGGGCACGCGGGGGCGGCTGGAGACAATCCGCCGAAGCGCGTTCCTCCCATGATCGTGCCGCGGTTGGTGAAGCCAGCGCTTCGCAAGATCACAAGCATCGATGTGAGCGTGCCGTTGTTGGCCACAGGACCCGCGCTGTCGATGAAGAGCGTCTGCGCGCGGTTCGTCCCGATGAACGTCAGCTCATGGGTCCCCGTGAGCCTCAGCAGGACGTCGACGTTCACCGCGTCGACGTTGATCGTCACCGCGCCGGTGCTGTTGTCGAGCAGGGCGTGCACCGGCCCCGCCGAGGCGCGCAACGTGAGCGCGAGCGGACCTGGAATGCTCGGTCCGATCCCTCGGCCGAGGATCGCCGATGCTCCCGGGCCGGTCAGCTCAACGAGTCCACCGAGGCCGCACATCTCGAGCCTCGCGGTGTCTCGCAGACACGCGCGGGTGAACCTCGCCGATGGCATCACCGCGACGCCGAGCCGCTGCATCCCAGACAATCGCAGCGATCCGTCGCCGTAGGGGTCGGTCCACTCAAACGCGCCGGCGCAGTCGGTGTCCGGCGTGCACTGCCGACTGGCCAGGCAACGAAACGGCGCAGTGCAGGGTGGCAAAGCCCCTCCACACGCCGCGCTGCACACGCCGCGCCCCGTCCGGTCCAACAGGCACACGCCAGACTGACACTGCGCGTTGGAGGTGCACGGAGCGTTGAAGGGCGCTCCGGTGGGCGCATCGATAACCGCGTCGAAGCCGGCGTCCGTTCTCGCGTCGAAGCCGCTGTCGATGCTCGCGTCGATGCCGCTGTCGATGCTCGCGTCATTGCGGGCGTCGAAGCTCGCGTCATTGCGGGCGTCGATGCTCGCGTCATTGCGGGCGTCGACGCCCGAGTCGAAGCTCGTGTCCGCGCCGTCACGCGTCGCTCGGTCGGTGGAGGCGTCGTTCGTCACGGGCGTAGGGGTGACTTCGGGTGCGACGCACGCTCCGTCGTCTCCGCACGTGCGCCCTTGCTCTTCGCAGAGCCGCGCGACCGTGCAGGCGTCCGGGGCGGCCATCGCGCATCCGACAGCGCGCAAGCCGCATTGGACCGGCAAGAACAAGCGCAACCGCGAGGGGACCTGCGGCTGCAAACGCCAGCGCGCGAGGCGACGAAAGCGCACCGTCGTGTCGCCGACGCCCCGCGGCTCGAGCGTGGCCTCGACGACCATCGTCACCAGATCGTCCTTCGGTTGTCCCTCCGCGGGAACAACCGTGAAGCTCGCGGGCAGCGAGATCCCTTGCGCGCCTCGCGTCCAGCGAAAGACGCGCGCGCTGGCGTTGGGCTCGGAGCCGCGAGAGACCGAGGCAGTGAGGGTCAACACGCGCTCGATGGGCGCGTCGCTGTCGAGCGTGACTTCGACCTGAGTGGGCGCAAAACGACAGCCGCACAACGCGAACCATCCCACGGTGACGAGCGCCCGATGTCGTCGCGAAAGTGTCTGCTCCACGCGCAGGACCATACGCGATATCACCTGCCTGCACACCGCTCGCGGCTAGTCGGCGCTCAGCGTGGATGCGTCTTTCTCCCGCGCGCGGGCCCTCCGTGAGCGTGCAGCGCCTCTCGCGCTCAGCGCTGCGATGCGCTTCGACGTCGGCGCGCGACCAGCGCTGCAGCCGCAGTGAGCATCGCGAGCAGCCGCGCGTCTGCTCGAATTCGTGTGCTCGATCCCACACGACAGCCGCAGCCTCCGTCTACGCTCGCGGGACCGGCGTCGGCGCCCGGTCGCCTCGCGTCGCCGAGGCCTCCGTCGCGGAGCCCGGACCCCGCGTCGAACGGCTGCGGCGCTCCGCCGTCGCTCGAGCCCGCGTCCGGCGCAGGGATCTGCGAGCCTGTGTCTTGCTCGGTCACGTCGGGCATCGGACCGACGCCCGAGTCCGTCCGTTGCGCTGGGCGGCACCCATCGTCGCCCGCGCGCATTTCACAGCCGCTCGCGCACGGCTCGCTCTGCACCGCGCCCATCACACAGCGCCTGCGCATCGAGCCGTCGGTCGTGCACGTCCACTCGGCGGTCACGCCCGCGGGGCACATCGGCGCGGAGCTGCACAGGTCATCGCCGGCGTTGACCGTGCAGCCAAAGGGGCACGCTTGCGTCTCGTCGCGCCCCGCGTTGCAGCGGACGCGCGCGTCGCGCCCGCTGTTGCAGGCCCACTCCGCGGTCACGCCCGCAGAGCACATGGACATCGGCGGGTTGCACACGTCGTCGGTGCCCGCGGGGCGCCCCATGCAGCCCGCGGGGCAGGGCTCGGTCATGACCATTCCGTCGATGCAGCGGGTGCGCTGGGTGCGGCTGGCGTTGCACGTCCAGATGGCGAAGGTGCCCGTCGGACACACTGGCGGCGGCGTGCTGCCGTCGCACGTCGTTCCGGGCAATGTTCGATAGGCATTTTGCTGGGTCCATACGCTCGGTCGCGTTGGCGAACACATGCCCGTGTACGGGTCGTACGCGGTCGTACTGGTCCCGCCCACGGCGCGAAACTCCGTGTGCAAGTGCGCGCCCGTCGAGCACCCTGAGCTCGCGATCTGGCCCAGCGCCTGCCCGCACGTCACGCGGTCACCCACGCGGACGCGGACGCTCCCCGTGCGCATGTGCGCGTAGATCACGCTGCGCGTCCCGTGGTCGATGCGGACATAGTTGCCGTACCCGAACCCGACGCTCGTCCCGCACGTCCCGCTCGAGGGGCACGAGGTGCAGCGATCAAAGGCGCCGTCGTTGGTCGTCACCACCGTGCCCGCTGCGACGGCGACGACGTTGTTGCCTGCGTCGATGGCGCCGAGCCCGCCCGTGAGCGACCAGTCCGAGCCGCGGTGGCCGTCGTAGCTGCTCGCTCCGCAGTTCCAGTCGCGGTGCGCGCCGGACGAGGCGTTCTGATCGAAGTAGTAGTAATTGCCGATGCAGCCTGGGCACTCGACAGAGCGCCGGGCGAGCTGCGCCGAGGCCGCCGCTGGCGCCAGCGCGGATGCGAGCAGCGCACATCCCGCGACGATGCGCGCGCGCTTCACGAGGCGCCTCCCAACGCGACGGCGACGTGCTGCCCGTCGCGTGTCGTCCACGAGACCTCGCCCGCGCTGCATCGAAAAGACGCTGCGTTCGCAGGGAGCTCGACGAACGCCCCCTGCCAATCTTCGCCCGTTCGGAGCGTACAGTTCGTCACGCATCGCAGCGACTCGTCGCTCGTCGCCCGCGCGAGGTGCACGCCCATCACGCCTCCGTTGCGCGCGCCGACGAAGCACAAAGAGCCTCCGTCCTCGGAGAAGCGCAGCGTCCCGACGCTCGAAAACCCTCGCGCGACCACGCGCTGCGCGCGCACGGGAAGCGCCGCGCCTTCGCTCCCTTGCTCTCGACGTACGACGAGCTCTCCGTCGTTGCCTGTCGATCGCGCGTACGCGAGCGCGAGACCATCGGGCGAGACGGCGAGCTCGCCAGCGACCTCGCGATCGATTTCGCTCCGACGCCCGTCGCTCTCGACGAGGACGAGCGACTCTCCCGGAGTGATCGCCACCACGGCGCCTCGCCAGAGCGTCGCGGTGAGCACGGACGCGCCGAAGTCGAGAGGACGCGTCGTTCCGTCGCTGAATCTCCAGGCGATTTCGACTCGCTCGGCCGCGTCGCCGCCCGCAGGCCCTCGGTAGACGACGCGGCTCACCACGAGCTGTCGATCGCCGAGTCGCCCAAGCACGCGGCCCGCCGGGTCATCGCTCTGCGCGACGGTCGCAGCGCTCACGAGCTGCGCAGACTCGGGGCGTTGGCAGCCGGCGACGAGCAACGCGACGAGCGAGCACGAGAGCCTCGATGCCGCACCATACGATCGACGGAAATTCATCACGTAAACAGTTTATCCCGTAGGCCGCGGCGCTGCGACGGTCCATCGCCTCAAAAAGCCCACCCCGTACATCGCGATGAACAGCGCTTCGACCTTCCCTGCGCCGAGCGAAGTGGCTCATGTCCGTGCGTGTCGGCGCCGCCGCGGGTCGACCCCTCTCCGCGCGCAACGCGTGCGTCTCGGCGGCAGCCCGTGCGCCTCTTTGCACGTTGCAATCTACCTGTGAATCTGCAGTCAAATGCGCAGTGTACAGGGTGCAAGTGATGAACAAGCGATGGTTGCTCGCGCTCGGCGCGCACTGGATCTCGTCGACGGTCAGCGCGCAGAGGCGCCCTCCCGACGCAGCCTCAGCTACCGACACTCACCATTCGCGGCTGTGCCTGAAACACAGCGGAGGGGATTAGGCCCTCCACCCCCGGCCCGTCGCCCACGCACACGCTTGCTGTGGCCCGTTCGCCCGTCGCCTCGCCGCAGTCCTCAACCCCTTGCTCATGGGCCACGCTCCCCGCGCGGCACCGATGCGATCGCCGCTGTTTTCACAGGAGATACTGAGTTGGTCGCGAACGCCGCGAGCGCGATGGGCGGACAGGTCGATCCTGCGCTGCTTCGCGTGCCGAACGGCGCGAGGATCGTCACTTTCCGAGTCCATGCCGACGACGGCAGCATCTTGCAGGTCGAAGTACTCTCGGGGCCTAGAGAAGCAAGGATGTCCTAGTCGGTCGCTCACCAGGACCCGAACGGCGCGGTGGAGTGGTGGCCCCCGGCGTACGGCGAGCGGTTTCCGATGGACGTTACGGGGGTGCCGTTGATCGGCGGTTTGCAGGGACGGCTCGTGGGCTCGGTTCGTACCGACGGGGGAGACGCGCTTCGCATCGACGCGCGCTTCGCCCTCACGGTCGTCGAATGGAAGGAGCTGCCCACCCGTGTCTGCGGCGCGCGGAGAGAAGCGATCGCTCTCTGATCGCCTCGACACGATGGCAGCAAGCGCTATGCGGGCGAATAGCCGCTCTTCTCGACAACCCAGCGCCAGAGGCGCTCGCGCTCCTCGGGCGTATCCGAGCGCCTGGTCGAGGAGAGCCTGTGCAACGGCCGCGCACGGCGATCGAGCCAGAAGAGCCCGCGCTCTGTGAGCGGCGCGCCGTCGTCTACGGCCAACCAGACCAGCGTGTCGGCGCCGTCTCGAGGCGTCCGCAGCAAGGGACCGACGAGGCGCCGAAACGTCGGGAGCGACCGCGCGACGCCCGGCGTATCCGCCCAGCCCGGGTGCATCGAGTGCACGACGATCCGATCGGCTTCGAGCTTCTTTGCCCAGAGCTCGACGAGCGTGACCTGCGCGCGCTTGGCTCGCGCGTAGGCCGTTGTGCCGTCGTAGTCGTCCGCGTTCATCTCGAGTCGGTCGACCGAGAGAGGCTCGCTGTACATTCCTCCGGACGAGACCCAAAGGACGCGCGACGGGGCCGCAGCCTTCAACGCAGGAAGCAAAAGCCCCGTCAGCAGAAACGGCCCGACCACCTGGCTGGCGACGGTGAGCTCGATGCCTTCGGGGCTCGTCTGCCTCGCGTCATCGAGCGCCCCAGCGTTGTGAATCAACACGTGGATCACAGGGTGCCGTCGCAGAAGGTCCGCCGCTGCGCGTCGCAAGGCCACGAGGTCCCCTGTGTCCGCGACGACGAAGCCCACCCTCTCGTTGCCGCTCGACCGTCGCAGCTCGGCGCACGTCGCTTCGGCCTTCGCCTCGTTGCGCGCGATGACCTCGACGGTCGCGCCCATGCTGGCAAACGACCGAGCGGCTTCGAGTCCGAGGCCCGAGGTCCCCCCCGACATCACCACCACGCGATCGGTCATCGTTCGGCCTTCGAGCGGCGCCCAATGGTCGAGCTTGCGACGAAGCGCCGAGCCGACGCGGGTAAAGCTGCCAAAGACGCTGAGCTCGAGCGCTGCGTCGACGCCATCGGCGAGGAAGCTCATCGGGTCACCGTCTTGCTCGCGAGCACTCGCTTCAGCCCCGCCGCGGCGCGATCTCCGATGCGTCGAAAGGCCACGCGCAAGAGCGGGTCGAACCCGCCGAGCGGGCCGTTGAGGGTCAGCGTGGCGTCGTATGTGACGATCGAACCGCTGCCTGACGGCTCGACCCTGATCTCGTCGACCGAGGTGAGAAACAGCGTGCGAGCGACGAGCAAGATGCGTCGCGGAGCATCGTGCTCGGTGACCTCGTAGCGCATCACTGTCTTCGTGCCGGCTTGCACTGTGAGGTCGTACGCCGTTCCGACGGCACAGTCCCCGCCGGTGACGCGGCGCACGCTCTTCACGCCTGGGTCCCACTCGACGAAGTGAGTCACGTCGGCCATGTACGAGAAGGCCTCCGCAGGAGCGAGCGGGGTCGTGGCGGATGTTACGTAGCGAGCCATAGCAGCGTTTCCTTCAGGGTCGACGTCCGAACGAGAGGGTGCGTTGGCGACGCGAGGAAGGGATCCGACGAAGATCGACTACTCTGCGCGCTTTCTGCGCTCGTTGGAGTAACAGATGATCGCCACAAGCCTCCGTTGCGAGACATCGACCGCGCCTGTAGCGGGGCGAGAAGGGCGTGTCGCTCGATTGTCTATCGGCCAACAGATGGGGGGATAGGGCATCCAACCCCGACCCGTCGCCCACGCATCCGCGGACTGCGCCCCGATCACCCGCTGCCTCGTCGCCGCCCTCAGCCCGTTGCTCCCGCGCCGCGATCGGCCCACCGCCCCGCACCGTGCGTTCTCCCGCTGTTTTCACAAGCGATACTGTGTTGGCTGGCGGTGGCTCAATGGCCTCGAAGCAGGCGCTCTTGTCACTACATCGTTTTTCACATCTGGCGCTACGGAGCTGGCGACGACAAGCTTGACGAACCAACCGCCCAGAGAAAAACTTCGCAGCATGTCTACTGAGAATGTGCCGCTGCGACCCGGATTCGAGCAAGTCTGCGTAATCTACGGTCTCAAGCTTGGCTCGATGACCTCGGTCGAGTTCGAAGAGCGAGTGGGAAAGGCACTGTTCGCACGCATTCAGTTTTTGGAAGTCATCGAGACCCTCCCAGATCGCGACGCGGCAGGGCGCGTCGTGCCCGAGACCGGTGGACGTTCGGACGTCTTCTTGGCCGTCGAGAACGACTACTCACCTGAGTTCAATGTCGAGAGAATGCTTCGCAATGTTCGTTGGCTCGAAGACGTGGTCTCCAAAAGCAACTTTCCCAACGGCATACTGTATCCCGAACGCGTGCTCGACTACCTCAGTCCCAAAGTGCGTTCGCTGCTCGGGCGGTAGCGTCACCTCGTCGATCCGCGCCGCCGAAAATGGCAAAGCTGGGCCGGCCTTCGACGGGGCGTTCTTCTGCAACCCTGGCTTTCTCTGCTGCGCCGTAGTTTGGGGCTAGGACCTCCAACCCTGTTCCGTCGCCTACGCATCCGCTGACTGCGGCCCGTTCGCCCGTCGCCTCGTCTGCGCCCTCAGCCCGTTGCTCCCGGGCCGCGCTCATCGCACCGTAGCCCCACCGAGGCGATCGCCGCTGTTTTCACAGGAAATACTGAGTTGGCGATGGGCGGATGCGCACCAGGATCCGAGGCGGCAGCATGAACCACGCGTCGAGCGCGCTCGCAGCCCGCGAGCGACAGAGACACGAGCGCGAGGTGCGCAACAATCGTCTTCGATCGAACCATCAGAGTCCTCCCACAGAGTTCGAAGCCGCCGCACGCAGCGTGCAGCGAGCGGGAGCGTGGTCAGACTTTCTATCTTCGGTCTATTCGGAACAGACGCTTCGACGACGAATGAAATGTCGAGCAATGTTCCGAGATCCAGACCGTCTCGAGACGAGAGCGTTGTGATCATTGAAGAAAGTGCGGAAACCGATGCGCGATCTGTGAGCACACTAGCGCACAATCGTTGGTGACTGCGTGAACTCCGATTTCGCGTGACACGCTCCCGGGAGCTCTCGGTAGAGTCACGAGTAAGGTGGACCGTATGACCCGGAGGATGATGGCGGTAGCAGCGAAGACCGCGTCTGTGATTGCGCTGCTCGCGGGCTGCGGATCACCTCAACCGCCGATGCCAACGGGGCCCGGCAGCGAGCTGATCGGCCGTTGGAGCGCAGATGTTCGCGCGATGCTGAGCCCGGGGGAGGCGGCGGAGTACGGGCTACTGGTCATCTCGGTCACGTTCGAGGCAAACAACACGTACTCGATGGAGGCGCGAGTCAACGTTGCGGCGACTGCGACGGCGACACCGAGTCGCGGGTGCTCGATGGTCTTCAACTCCGCGGGAGGAACCTGGTCGGTGGCGGGAGACGCCGGAGCCAACACCCTCACGACGGGTGGCGTGGTGACGGGCACGGTGGTGCGCTCCGGGTGCAGCAATGCCGCAGAGAGCCACGAGCGACGCGCGGCGAACAGAGACGAGCTCTACTCACTGCGACCGGCCATCTACAGCGTGACGGGTAACTCCCTCACCATGCGAACGCCGGGCGGGACGCCCGTCGTCTTCACACGCTGACTCGAGCGGAGGATTCACCGTGAACCACACGACGGAGGCCGCCCATGGGATTCTCTGACGAGCTGCGCGCGCTCTCGGAGCAAGTGCTCCGACGGATCCCCAACGTGAAGAGCGAAGAGGCGACGAAGCAGGCGCTGATGATGCCGTTCTTCCAAGTGCTCGGGTACGACATTTACGACCCTTCGGAAGTGCAGCCCGAGTACGTCGCGGACTTCGCGAAGAAGAAGAGCAACGGAACGTTCGAGGGAACGTTGAAGAAATCCGACTACGCGGTGTTGCGCGGCCGCGTTCCGGTGATGTTGGTCGAGTGCAAGGTGGCGGGTCGCGGCTGCAGGACAAACCCGTGACGCGTCAGTTCTCGAGCGATGGGTTCGAACCGCGGGTGGTCGAGATGCTTCGTCGGTGGCCCGTAGATACTCACCCGACCGAGCGTCCCATCGGTCTCGGCGACTACCAACGCAGCATCGCCTGCGAAATCAGCGGCGATCGTATCGGTGGGGTGCGGGGTGCGCGGCCCGACAGCAACGGGCGATCGGGCCGCAGTCAGCGGATGCGTGCGCGACGGGCCGGGGGTGGATGTACGATCCTCCGAAGAAGGGTCTCGCAATGCGTCGCGTCATCTCGTATGCGCCCGCCTCCGTGTTGCGGGCTGCCTCGAGATCGACCCTGCGCCGCTTCGAGAGCTTTCGCGCAGTTCAGGATCGGCTCGTCTTGACTAGGCTCACTTTGTCCGCCCGCTCCGCCGCCACCGCCTTGCCCGCCAGGCTCTCGACCAGCGACGGGAGCATTCGGCCGAGACGCCACGCCATGCGAGCGGCTCCGGGCAGCACGATGACCGCGACGTTGTCTGCGACCGCGTCGAGGGCCTCGGTCGCCATCTTGTCGACGGGGTAGGGCGGTCCGCCCAGGCGCGTGAGGAAGCGGCGCATGTTGGGTCGCCAGGTTGTCCCGGGCAGGTCCGCGGGGTTATCGCTCTCCAGGATCGGGGTCTCGATGGCGGCGGGGCACAGGGCGCTGACTCGGATGCCGAGCGCCGCGGCTTCGATGCGGAGGCTCATGGAGAGGCCGACCACGGCGTGCTTGGTCGCAGCGTAGGGGACGAGCAGCGGCGCCGGGCCCAGTCCCGCCAGCGAGGCGACGTTGACGATGTGCCCCCGCTCCTGGCGCACCATGCGTGGATAGGCCGCGGCCACGCCGTGTACGACCCCGCGCAGGTTGATGTCGATGATGCGATCCCAGTGCGCGAGGGTCAGCTCGTGCAACTCGCCGCCGATGGCGATGCCCGCGTTGTTGAACAGCAGGTCGAGCCCTCCGTTCTCGTCGGCGAATTCATCCATGGCGCCCTGAAACGCAGCGGCGTCACGCACATCGAGCCGCACTGCCCGGCTCCCGTTGCCGAGCCCCTCGGCCACCGCGCGCGCTGCCGCTTCGTCGATGTCGGTCACCAAGACCTTCGCCTTGCGCCGCGCCAGCTCGAGGCACAGGGCCTTGCCAATCCCCGAGCCGCCGCCCGTTACCATCGCCGTCTTACCGTCGAACGTGACTGTCATCGCCAAATGAGTAACCAGAGCGCAGGACATTCGGCAAGGATCCTCGCGTCCGTTCGCCTGAAAAATGACAACCGATCCCGCAAACATCAGCGTCCGGCGCGCGCGTCCTGTCTCGCTCTCGACCAAGGGGAGCGTCGACCCACCGGACCGAAGCTGGCTGGAGAGCAACGCGTGAACCTGCGCCTCGTCGGAAGCGCACATCAGCGACGAGCCTGAGCCAAACGCGGTCACCCATCGGACGGCGCCCGTAGGGGGGGGCACGCACGTGACCTTCCACGGAGCGAGCACGGAGGTACGTTGTCTGAGCGATGAACAGCCGCCGATTTTCTCGCTCGTCGGGCTTGACGATCAAGACAGCTGCCAGGCTCCGTAGGCAAGCTCACCCCCTCGTACGGAGCGAGCGGAGAGGGCTGTTCTGGCGCGGGGAGCGCCTTCGCGGTCGAGCTCTTCGCAACCATTCGGTGCGTCGACCGCTAGCATGTTCTCGCGCGCAGAGGCGTACACTCGCGCGATGTCGACGGAGCCACCGCGCTCGCCGTGCATCGTCTCTCGCTCCAAGGAGCGATAGGCCCTCCAACCCCGACCCGTCGCCCACGCATCCGCGGACTGCGGCCCGTTCACCCGCTGCCTCGTCGCCGCCCTCAGCCCGTTGCTCCCGCGCCGCGATCGGCCCACCGCCCCGCACCGTGCGTTCTCCCGCTGTTTTCACAAGCGATACTGTGTTGACCGACTCCAACGCCCCCACGTCGGCTCCGTCCACGTTCCGCACGCGTCCCCATCCGCCACGCCCGATGGCGCGGCCCGGACGGCCCCATGGGTTCGCCGCTCGGCTCGCTCAGCGCGTGTCGAACCCGCTGCGTGCCGGTGCCGCGATCACTCGTTCGCTCGGGATGCCGAGGTGATCGAGGATGCGCACGATCACTGAACGCTCCGTAATCGTCGCGATGAACCGCAGTCGGCCCGCACATCGCGGGCACGCGAGGGCATCCACTTGCCACACTCGATGCAGCTGCGTCGCCCACCAGCCCTCCACGGCGAGTTGGGCGCGAAGACCCCGTGGTATCTCACCAACGGATGGCGCGGCGGCGGAACCAACGCTGCCCATCGCGCCATGAGCTCCATCGGCTCCATCACCCGATGGGTCTCGCCGCGGCCGCCGCTCCGTGCGCATGATCGCAGAAGTTGTTCGCGCGCCTTCGCTGCGATAGCAACCGTGCGCATGATCAGCGTCCCGTGTCCCGAAGGAGCGCGCTGTGCGCGGTGCGAACAGCTGCTCGTCACCGGTTCGATCGTCGTGGTGCTTCATCCACACCCCGGTGGCACGTATCCGCGCGACGACTATTTTCACCCGCGCTGCGCGGTGGACGTGTCCGCGTATTGGGCGAAGCTCGCGCTCGAGTTGGGGCCGGCGTTTGATGGACGCGATGCCCTCGTCGCGCTCGCTGCGCTGCGAGAGCGAGCGAGGCAAGCGGCGATCTACAACAAGCCCATCCCCGAGGTCGAGCCAGCCGCGGATCCGTTGGGTCGTCCGCGGGTGACAGCGCTCTTGGTCGGAAGCGCGTTCAATCAGCGCGCGTGGGATCAGTTTGTCTCGCGCGTTCGCTATCACACCTGGCGCTCGTCGCTTCGCGAGTACGTCTTCGCGTGGATCGGCGCGAGCGCGCGCTGGCAGGATCCGTCACGGCCCGTGGGGGCAGCCGTGTTCGCTGCGAGGGTCGACAAGAAGGTGGTCAAGGCGCAGCTCGATCGGCTCATCGAAGTGCGAGCGATGGGAGTCACCACGCCGGTCGTGTGGCTCATCGGCGATGCGGTGAGCGCCGATCGCGAGGCGTACTTTCGCGAGCCATTGCAGCGAGCAGGCTTCGACGGAGACAACGCGATCCTCGTGCGTGGCCCTGCCGCCATCGACGCGCACACGGTGTACGAGCCCGCGCTGCTCGACGCGTTGTGCGCGGCGATGGACCCGCCAACGCGGTGAAGGGATCTCGTCGCCGAGCCGTCCCCGCCGGGTATCTAGCCCGGCGGAGCGCGCGTGGGACTGGCGCGAGAGCCGCGATTGAGCATGTCACGCGAAATGGACCTCGTGCTCGAGTCGTTGCCCGAGACAAACTCAGTATCGCCTGCGAATTGAGAGGGCAATCGCATCGGTGATGCACAGCGAGCAGCGAGCGACGTGGCAACATCGGGCCCACGCGGGCGCGGCGCGAACACGGCACCGTGGGTCGCCGTAAGAAGCGCTGTGCGCCACCGGAGGGCGACGGATGTCTCATCCGCGAGGTGGTCCGCTACATCGGCGTGATGGCACCTGCGCCGGGCGCGGTCGCGATGGCCCCACGGCGCATTGAGCAGGCCACACCGGACGCAGTGGTCGCAGCGGCGCTGCGCAATCGGTCGCACGCGGTGGATGTCGAAGCGGGCGGCGCACAGGCATGCGCGGTTGGTTGCGTGCGCGCATCGGAAACTCGCTCTCGATCGATCGCTTGGGCCTGTGGGGCAGTACCGCGAGATCGTGGTCCCGCTCTTCTTCTTGGCGGGCGCGTTGGTGCTGTTTGGTGCTGTTTTTTTAGTGCTCAAACGCGTGCGTCGGCGTCGAGCCAAGAGCGCCGATGGGACCCGCGAGCAGGCGACCACGAGCTGAGCCAAGGGGGCTGCGGGGAGAGTGCACAAAGGGTACCCGGCGACGTCGCCGGGTGGGGTGCGTAAGGGGGCTACGGCGCGGGGGCGAGTGGCCAGCGGCAGCGTGCACCCGAGTACACGTAGCCGTCGAGATCAGTGTTTGGGGGACCATGTAAATACACAGGGTTGATTAGCAAGAATGGGCCACGCGAGACCCCAAATTCGGACCACGCACCGGTATCTTCGGTAGGCGCGGGCACTGTGGGATCGAGTGCCTCTTGGCCTCGCGCATTGAGCGCCGCGAGCGAGGTAAACCACGCGCTCCCTACGCCATAATCACTCACCCATTCGCGCACTCCCCCTGCCAAATCCAGCGAGCCGTAAGGCCCGGCACCCGACGCGAAACTACCAACCCGGGCGCTGGGCAGGCGCTGCGTCATGGATGAACAAATGAGCTGACGCGAATCACCGGCACCAATGATCGAAGTGTAATTGCCACGGCCACACTCGACCTCGTTTCCCCAGGGAAAAAGCCTTCCATCGGTGCCTCGGGCAGCGAACTCCCACTGGGCCGAGGTGGGCAGGTCACCCCCCAAGAACCGGCACGCTCGGAGTGCGTTTTCGCGTGTGAGCGAGCCTGCGGGGTGGTCAGGCTTGGTCCTTGGATCTAGGTCCGCTTGGTCCTCTTCGGACAGCCCCGCGGGCAACGAGCTGCAACCACCCGCGAGACGGCACAGCGCCGCACAGCGGTTGGTCAACTCGTAGCGCCCAAGCCTGAAGCTGCTCATCGTCACGCGAGCCTCGGGTCCGTAGGGGCTGGTGATACGAACTGGGAGTCCGAGGATCACATGCTCGGTGCGTGGGCTGTCACCGACGCGGTCGGCACACGCGCAATCGCACGGAGCACAGGGCGCGCACCATGGGGGCCGTCGATAGCGAAAGCTCCCGTCGGGCTGGCGCACGATCTGCGAGGGGTCAAGCGGATCCATCGGGACCACCGCGCTCCCGCACTCGGCAAGCGCAGCGAAGAGACAAACCACTGCGAAATTACCAATCATTCTCATTGGACTACATACTGAAGCGCGTTGCCCCAGGCCTCTTCGCATTGGGCACGCGTCAACCGAGGAGACCAGTCGTTCATGAGGTTTTGCACTGGGTGATCCGAAGGATCGACGTAGTTGTCCGCGAAGCCTCTGGTCCCCCCGAGCGCATGACCAAGCTCGTGTGCGATGATGTTTTCGCGATGAGGATGGTCTGAACTGGCCTGATCCAAGAGCCCAAGCACAATGCGGTGCAAAAACTCTTCGGCGTAGGCCCCCTGCCCGCGGCCAGCCGCAAAATATCTTGGCACCACCACAATCGGGATCGACCTCTGACCGGGCATTTCAGTCAAATTTGCCCACTCCGTAAAACACCTCTCAAAGCTCCGTGGTGGGAGGCCCGCGGGTTGGGGATTGCGTGCGATCACGTCACACCCAATACCGCCGCGGCTGGCTTCAATTCGCTGGTACCGCACCATGCGAAACT
Organism: Deltaproteobacteria bacterium; assembly: GCA_030694465.1. Lineage (GTDB taxonomy): Bacteria > Myxococcota_A > Polyangia > Polyangiales > JAUXYJ01. The sequence goes on from JAUXYJ010000104.1 coordinate 17,910, forward strand.
GGATGCCCACACCAAACGCTGCACCACACTGAGACCACACGTGATCGGGGTCTTGCATCGTGGCCAAGTTGTTTTGGGATCGCCCTGCCGAGGCGTCGTTGTAATTCGCCAATGTCCACGCAGGCCGAGGGTCGCGATCGAGGACCACCACGTTGAGATTGCGTGAGTTATCACTCACCGCGACGTGCTGCTGATCCACGTGTCGCCCGTTAAACCATGCCTCTGCATCGGCCTCTGTGAGCTGCCCTGCGCTCTGATCAGGACGCTCTCCATTAATCACGATCACGCCCACGGTGATCGCGACGATCCGCGTGTGTGGCGCCAGGGTAACTCGTCCTGTGGCCTGGGTTGGATAGTACCACTCCCACGCTTGCTTCGTAGGGTTGTACAGCCGCTCGCGAAGGGTCACCGAAGCGGTCTCGCCCGCACGCAGTTGCAGGCCATTGCTCCGCCATCGCACGGCGTCTACATCGAAGGCTCCAAAGCGATACTCGGGCAACTGCGTCACCGAGAGCTCGCCCTGTCGCAACACGTCTCCGCTTGCGATTTGCCAGCCCAGACGCGCATCTGCGCGGTCCCACACAAAGGCCCCGAGAAAGCCTCCCGTCAGGCTCTTGGTCGCAAACGCCGGGTCATTGGGCGCGCGTCGAAGTAGGGTTGCGTTGCTGCGTCTCATCCAGCCTCCGAGGGGCGGATTGTCTCGATGAACGATGACCTCTTGGTCGACCAGCGCGTGCCATGACTCGACCGACACGCTGCGATGCCACCCCGAGTTGACCGTCAGGGATGCGTCGCGTGGATTGGGACTGCATCCCGCTGCAAGCGCGAGCGCAGCTACAATTGGAAATAACCGTGTGTGTGTGTGATTTAGCTGCATCGCTGCGAGGCTATCGTTGTGCGTAGGGCGTTCGCAATGACCTATGGACGAATGGGTACGTAGCAGTGCTTACACCTCCGGTGCCATCGACGCGGTCGCGCACTTTGACCACCGTAACCATGCCGCCCATCCCGGAGGTGCTCATGGTCATGAAGTCGGGCATAGCGCTGAACATTCGGCGATCCAAATCAGTATTGCCTGCGAAATAAGAGGGCGATCGCATCGGTGATGCACAGCGAGCAGCGCGCGCTTAGACCCGCGCCACCAGCGCCGAGGCCCACCGGTGCCTCGCAGCGCATCCCGCGTTGCAGAGGCCCAATCCGCTCACACACCTCGTTGACGCGCACGCGGTTTACGCGAACAATGCCTGCCGATGGATCCGAAGTTAGCGCGCGCGATACACGGCGCCCACGAGTCCATCCCATGCGCGGTCACCGCGCCGTCGCGCGTCACGATCCCGCCTCGCGCTGCGCGTGTCGCGTCGCTGCGCGCGCTGCTGGGCACACCCAACCGCGCCGTCGCGCCACTCGCGGTGGGGATTCGTCGGACCGCGCGCCATCACTTCGACCGTCACGTCGTCCCGCAGATTCGCCTCACGTGGCCCGCGCTCTTCGCCGAGCCGTTTTACGAAAAGCTCACCATCGGCGCGTGCGACCTCTACGCTTCGGCGCCGTACACCGCCCTGTTCTGCGCGCCGCACGCGCCCGCGGTCGTCCGCGCGATGACCGCGATCGGCGACGCCCTGCCCCTCTCTGACCGCTCGCTCGCCCTGCTCGGACGCGGAGCCATCGAGGGCCTCGGACGCTTCGCGCTCGCCGAGCAACACCGTCGAATCGCGCTGATTTCAGCGTTTATCGTCGTGGTCGATCACGTCTTCGATCACTGCATGGACGACGCACCAAAGACGCGCGGCGCGCGGCTCGAGGCTGTGATCGAGGGACGCATCGCGCCAGACAGCCCGCCGCTCGCCCTCACGCGCGCGCTCACCGTCGCGATGAGCGAGGGCTTAGACGCCATCGATCGGCCCATTTTTCAAGCGGCACTGGCGCGCGTGTTCGAGTGGATCCGCGCCGAGGTCAAAGCGATGTTGGGCGAGCCCGACCCGCGCGGGCTGGGACACCGCCTCGCTGGCGTCGAAGGGACCATCGACGGGCTGCTGTTTCCCGTCATTCGTACGACGGGCGAGAGCGCGCGGCAGTGGATGTACGACGTCTCGCTCTTTGTTCAGATCATGGACGACTGGCTCGACTACGAATCCGACGTGCGCTCGGACCGCGCGACCCCCGTGATGACCGGCGCCTGGGCGATGCCCCAGGTCGAATCCGCGTGGAACAAAACTGTCGTCGGCATCGAAGACCTCGTGCGTGCGTCTGGCTCGCGCTCGCCTCGGTACGTGCGATTCATCCGCGACGCATACAAGCTCATGATGCACGAAGTGACCGAAGCCATGATCGAGCGGCCCGACGCGTGACAACCCCCGTGCGTCCGTCCGGCGCTGCCCTCCACGCGCCTCCACGTAGCCTCTCTCCCGTGCTCTTGCTGATGGGCAAAGGAGGAGTCGGCAAGACCACGATCGCCGCAGGCCTCGCCGTGCTCGAAGCAGAGACCCACGGCGCCGCGATCCTCGTCGAGTTTGGCGACGGCGACGCGGGCAAGCGCGCGCTCGGCCCCTCGCACCGCGCGGTCCAACACGTCGTAATTCGCCCCAACGACGCCGTGCACCGCGCAGCCATACCGCTCTTTGGCTCGGCCACAGTGGCCAAGCTCGTCTTGGGCAACTTCGCGATGAAGCCGTTGCTCGGCGTCGCGCCGGCGATCCGCGAGCTCGCGATGCTTGAGCTCGTGCGTCAACTCGCTGCGGATCGACCGGGCGTTCGAATTGTGGTGGACATGCCCGCCACGGGTCACAGCGTCGCGTGGCTCAGGGTGCCCAAGCAAGGCAGAGACTTTCTCGGCTCGGGACCGCTCTTCGAGATGTGCGATCGCATCGGACGCGAGCTGCTCTCTCCGGGACGCGCGTCGATTCTGGTCGTGACGTTGCCCGAGCGGCTGGTGATCGAAGAGACCCTCGAGCTTTGCGCGTCCGTGCGTCAAGAGACCGGGCTGCACGTCGATCGCATCGTGGTCAACCGCGTGCCTGTCGCGCTGCCTCCGCAAGCGCTCCTCGACGCGCGCGCGTGGGTCGACGCCAAAGGGCCGCAAGCTGGCGCCGCAGCGCAGCTGGCTGCGGTGCTCGAAGCGCGAGAAGCCGCGCGCGCAGAGGCCACGGCGTCGCTCGACGCGCTCGCGACGAAGGATCACGCGATGTGGCACGTCCCGCTGGCGCCGACGGACCCGTACGCGCGCGACGTGGCGCGATGGCTGCTGGCCGAGGGCGCACCGTGAGCGCCGTAGATCCGTACGTCGTTGTGTGTGCAGGCGGCGGCGGCGTGGGAAAAACCACGACTTCCGCGGCTCTCGCCCTCGCCCTCGCACAGGCCGGTCGCACCACGCTCATCGTGACCATTGATCCTGCGCGAAGGCTCGCAGGCGCGATGGGCGTACCGATCACCGACGAGGTCACCCAGGTCACCCTCGCGTCCGCCCACGGAAACCTCTGGGCGCTCATGCCCGACCCCCACCGTTCGCTCTACACCTTCGCCGAGCAGCTCTTCGAAGGCGAGCCCGAGGCGAAGGCCCGCATGCTCGCCAACCGGCTCTACATTGGTCTTGCCGACGCTGCTGCAGGCATCCACGAGCTGGTCGCCATGAGCCTCGTCGCCCGCGCCGCCGCGCAAGGAAAGTTCGACGTCATCGTCATCGATACGGCGCCCTCGCGACACGCGATCGAGTTTGTCACGCTGCCCGGTCGACTCGCGGCGCTCCTCGGCGGTCGCACGGTCACGTGGCTCGCAGGCGTCGCGCAGCGGGCGGGCGGAGGCACCCCATCTGGCGCTTCTGCGGGGCTCGTCGGCTGGGGCGCTGCGCACGTCGAGAACCTCCTCGCGCGCGTCACGGGTCCGACGCTCGTGCGCGACACGGGCGACCTCTTTCGCGACCTCGCCGTCGTGCGCGAGCGGTTCGTCGCGCTCACAGAGCACGCGGGCAAGCTCTTGCTCGGTCCAACCGCAGCGTACCTCTTAGTGACCGCGCCGACCGCGGCGGGCCGAGACGACGTGCTCTTTCTGGCGCAACGACTTGAGGCCATGGGCCGCGCCCCACGCGCGATCGTGATGAACCGCGCGGACACCGGCCCGGCCCCGTACGCACACGCGCTCGCGTCGCACTCGGCGAGCAGCGCATCGATCGCCCTGGCGCTCACGATGCTCGACGAAGAGCGCGCGTCCCGAAGCGAGGCGGCCGAGCGACTTTCGCTGGATTTTCGCAGGCATCTCGCGGGTGTTCCGATCGTGCGACTGCCGTTCATCGACGCGACCGCGCCCGATCAAGTCGTGAGGACGCTCTCGCGTGAGCTCACGCCGCACCTGCGCGTGCTCGTCCCCGACGAACATCGTTAACCTTCTCTCGCGTCCCCGTAGCGCGATGCACATACGCGACCGTTTGTCCATGCAAAAACGCTCGTATCCCAAGCGGGGGCCCCCCGTGGGCCCCATTTCGTCCCACGGTCCCACCAACAGCTGGGACACGCCCTCGGTCAAAACACCCCTAAAACGACCCCTATCTTCAGGGAAATACTGCGGAGCGGGCTACCGGATTCGAACCGGCGACAGCTAGCTTGGGAAGCTAGTACTCTACCAGCTGAGTTAAGCCCGCGAGAGTCCGGTGGTCTTAGCCCTCTCAGAGCACCCCGTCAAGCACCCTCGTCTCGGGTCTTACAATGCTCACCCAAGAGCAAATAGCCCACGGTGAGCTCACAGGGCTCATGCTCGGTCTGCATGGACAATCGCAGGCCAAACGCGCCTCCACGGATCAGCGTTGCGGTCCCCGCGCTTGAGTCTTGGACACGCAGACAGAGCGCCCCCTCGGTCACGCGCGTCCCACTCAGATCGCCCAAGGACTGCAGGGTCCACCAGCCCTCGCGCCCGAGGTCATCTTCGAACCACACCGCGGTGATCCGTGACTCGCCCTGATCCGCGCGGGCCTGCATAAACCGCAGCGAGAGCCCCTCGGGCTCGCAAGGGCAGGGCTCGACGTCGACCGAGACAAACACTCCGCTCATGACACGTGGGATCCTTCTGGGAGGCGCTAAGGGTTGAGTGCGCACACTACCGTTTGTGCGCGGGGGGTCGTATGGTGCACGCTGAGACCTATGGCGGAAGTGCCGAAGAAAAAGGGCGATTCGTCAAGCGACGTCGCCATTCAAGAGCGAACCCGTACCGAGCGTGCGCGCCGATACGCGGTGATTTTTCACAACGATGACTACACCACGCGTGAGTTTGTGATCGAAGTGTTGATGCAATACTTCGATAAAACCGAACCCGAAGCGACGCACATCATGCTGAGTGTTCACTACAAACAGCGCGGTGTTGCCGGGGTATTTAGCAAGGACTTGGCAGAGACGAAGGTCGACCAAGTGCACCGCGCGGCCGAAGCCCGAGGCTACCCGCTGCGGTTGACCGCCGAGCCCGTGGATTGACGTCACCCGTTCGCTGCACCACCTACTGGAGCCAGTAAAAATGCGTCTATCCCCAGAAGTCGAGATCGCCCTCAACCTCGCAGCCAACGAAGCTGCGCGTCGAGGTCATGAGTTTTTGCTCGTCGAACACCTGCTCTTTGCGCTGCTCTTCGACGACGAGTCCAAGCGGATTATCAAACACGCGGGCGGGAGCCACGAGAAGGTCCGCAAACGTGTCGAGAAGTACCTCGAGGAAGAAGTCCCGTCGCGTGAGCACCGAGATCAACCGACAGCTTCGCTGGGATTTCGCAGGGTCGTTCAGCGCGCGCTCAACCACGCGCAGTCCGCGGATACCGAAGAGGTCACCTGCGGAAACCTCTTGATCTCGATGTTCGCCGAACAAGACTCGGTCGCGATCGAGGCCCTCACCGGCGCGGGCATCACGCGATTGAATCTCGTGAAATTTGTCACACATAACGTGTCCCAAGTCGGCGACCCGGACGATGACAAAAAGACCCCGAAGAAGAAGAAGAAGTCCGAGCACGCCGACGGAGAGTCTGACGAAGACTCAAGCGAAGACGGCGAGAAGACCGCGCTTGAGTCGTTTACCGTGGACCTCAACGCCGAAGTCGTCGCGGGACGCATCGACCCAATCATTGGCCGAAGCAAAGAGATCGAGCGCTGCATTCAGATCCTCGCGCGGCGCAAAAAGAACAACCCGCTGCTCATCGGAGACGCCGGTGTGGGCAAGACCGCGATCGCCGAGGGATTAGCCTACAAAATCATCCACAAGCAGGTCCCCAAGGCGCTCGAAGACGCCGTGGTGTACTCGCTCGACATGGGCGCACTGCTCGCGGGGACGCGCTTTCGGGGCGACTTCGAACAGCGCCTGAAGAACGTGATCAAGCAGCTCGAAGAGCTCCCTAACGCGATTCTTTTCATTGACGAAATCCACACGATCCTTGGCGCAGGCCAGGTCCAGGGCGGCACGATGGACGCGAGCAATATGCTCAAGCCCTCGCTCGCCTCGGGGCGGATTCGCTGCATGGGCTCGACGACGTTTCAAGAGTTTCGGCAGCACTTCGAGAAAGACCGCGCCCTCACACGACGCTTTCAAAAAGTCGATGTGCACGAGCCCTCACGAGACGACACGCTTGAGATCCTTCGCGGGGTCAAGAAGCACTACGAGAGCTTTCACAAGGTCACCTACAACGACGACGCGCTCGAAGCCGCCGTGGATCTCTCGACGCGCTATTTGCAAGACCGCAAACAGCCCGACAAGGCCATTGATCTCATCGACGAGGCGGGCGCCAAAAAGAAGCTCGCGCTCGGCGATGGCGCAGTGATTACCCACGAAGACGTCGAGCAAGTCGTCGCGACGATGGCGCAGATTCCGCCGCGTCAGGTCACCGTCGATGACAAGAGCGCGCTCAAGAACCTCGAGAACGATTTGCGCGGCGTGGTCTTTGGCCAAGACGAAGCGGTGAGCCTCGTGGCGAGCGCGATTAAGCTCGCGCGCGCTGGGCTGCGTTCGCCCGAGAAGCCCATCGGGAGCTTTCTCTTTACGGGCCCGACAGGCGTCGGAAAGACCGAGCTCGCCAAGCAGCTGGCCAAGACCCTGGGCATTGGGTTCATGCGCTTTGACATGAGCGAGTACATGGAGGCTCACACCGTCTCGCGCTTGATCGGCGCGCCTCCGGGCTATGTGGGCTTTGACCGTGGTGGATTGCTCACCGATGCGGTCACCAAGACTCCGCACGCGGTGCTCTTGCTCGACGAAATCGAGAAGGCTCACCCGGATATTTTCAACGTGCTTCTGCAGGTGATGGACCACGGCACGCTCACGGACAACAACGGAAAGAGCGCGGATTTTCGGCACGTTGTGCTGATCATGACGAGCAACGTCGGTGTGCGCGACATGGCGCGCAGGCCCCTCGGCTTTGGAGAGAACCTCAAGAGCCCCGACTCGGACCGCGAGTACAAGCGCTTGTTTGCCCCTGAATTTCGCAATCGATTGGACGCGAAGGTCCAGTTTGCCTCGCTCGACAAGCGTGTTTTGAGCAACATCGTGCGCAAGTTCTTGGGCGAGACCGAGGCGCTCTTGGTCGACAAGAACGTCACGCTCACTGCGACCGATGCGGCCATCGCGTGGCTCGGCGAGCACGGCTACGAAGAGAGCTTCGGCGCACGCCCGTTGGCTCGCTTGGTCCAAGAGAAGGTCCGCAAACCGCTGAGCGAAGAGATCTTGTTTGGCAAGCTCGAGCACGGCGGCAGCGCGACCCTCGATGTCCGCGATGGCGAGCTGGTCTTGACCAGCACAGCGACCCTCGCAGCGCCCGAAGAGAGCCTCGAAGAGCCCTCCGCAGATCCCCCTGCCACAGCGCCCGCGAAGCCCGCTGCGAAGGCTGCGAAGCCCGCTGCGAAGGCTGCGAAGAAGCCCGCTGCGAAGCCCTCGGAGAAGAGCGCGAAGAAGCCCACCCCAGACGAGCACTAAGCGCTAGTTGCGCAGGAGTTTTCCGGCTCGGACGCCGGTGAGCTTGCCGTCTTGTGCGGTGAGCTTGCCGGTGACCACCGTCGCGCGAAATCCCTCGACGTCCTGAAGCAAGCGACGTCCACCCGCGGGGAGATCCCGCACGACGCGCGGGGTGTGCAGCTTAATCGCCGCGTGGTCGATCACGTTGATGTCTGCTTTTTTGCCCACCGCGATCACGCCTCGGTCGTGAAGTCCGAGGTAGCGCGCGGGATCATTGGCGAGCATTTTCACAACGCGTTCGACGCTGAAGCGTGCGCCCACTCGGTCGCGCGCCCAGTACGAGAGAAAGAAGCTCGGAAAGCTCGCGTCGCAGATGGTCCCTACGTGCGCGCCGCCGTCGCTCAGGCCCCAGAGCGCCAAGGGGTGCGAGATCATGGTCTCGATGGCCTCGTCGTTAAACTCAGTGTAGTTGTAAATGGGCAGGTAAATCAGACGGTTTCCGTCGTCTTCGAGCAGCGCGTCGTAGAGCACTTCGAGCGTAGGACGGCCCTCGTTGAGCGCGCGCGCAAAGAGCGACTGGTCACGCGAGGGGAGATAATTGGGCTGCGCTCCGTCCATCGGAAAGAGCCTCATCGCGGCGAAGTCCACGTTCTGGATAAACTTGTCCGCGAGGGGCGGGACCGCGCTGCCGTCGCCCGCCAAGGGGTCGCTCTTTTCGCTGAGAATTCGCTGGCGAAACTCAGGGTCTCGCATCGCTGCCACGCGCTCACTCAACGGCAAATGCGCCACACGCTTGTAGCTCGGAAACCCCATAAACGGATGCAACGAGCACTCGAGACCGATCACCACGCCGATGGGCCTAGGCGCACACTGCAAGCGAAAATCCAGGCCATTTTGGTTCGCTTGCTCAGCCCGCGCGATGATCTTCTTCCACTGCTCAGAGTCCATGTCACGCTGCGCGAGCGAGACCGAGAAGGGCCTCCCCGACGCGCGCGCCATCTCTTCGAGCAGCGTAAACTCCCCGTCAAATCGCTCGGATCCGACGGCCATATCAAAGTCACTCACCGCCTGCACGACGCCTTTGCCCAGCGCGCGCAGCCCCGAGACAATCCCGCACAGCTCTGCGCGGTCTGCCTCGGCCGCGGGGGTGTCCGCGCCCCGCGCGGTCTTGTGGTTGTCCGATCGCCCAGTCGAAAAACCCACCGCGCCCTTGCGCACGGCAGCGCACAAGAGCTCACGCATCTGCGCGATGTCAGCCTCGGTCGCGGGCTCTCCGGCCACCGCGCGGTCGCCCATCACGTACATCCGCAGCGGGTCGTGCGTGACCTGTGCGCCCACGTCCAGGGCGTGGGGCACATCGATCGCGTCCATATACTCTTCGAAGCTCTCCCAGCGCCACTGGATGCCCTCTGCGAGGGCGCTGCCGGGGATGTCCTCGACGCCCTCCATGAGCTCAATCAACCGCTGACGATCGTGGGGACGCACGGGCGCAAACCCGACACCGCAGTTGCCCATGATGCACGTGGTGACACCATGCAAAACCGCGGGCAAAAGATCAGGATCCCAGCTCACTTGGCCGTCGTAATGGCAGTGCAAATCGACAAACCCTGGCGTGACCATCGCGCCCTCGGCGTCGATCGTTGTGCCCGCGGAGTCAGCGCACTCGCCCACCGCCACGATCACACCGTCACGCACAGCGACGTCGGCACGCCGCGGCGCGCTGCCTGTGCCATCTACCACCATGCCGCCCACGATCTTCAGGTCGTATGTCATCAATTTCCTCGCGCGCAATGTACACCAAAAGGCGCGCGGTCTGGGACGCAATACAACGCGCGCTCGTGCTGTGAATTTGCATACAGAGTGCGCAACAGAAGCTCACCGCAGTGCGCATACTCAGACCCGGCGACGTCGCCGGATTGTGCCAGGCGCGTGGCGGTCTACAGCAGCGGCTCGACCTGTCGAACGAGCGACTCGAGGGACTCATCCCCCGTGCTCGTGCGACGGATCATGCCTTGGCGATCGAGCAAGACCGTGGTCGGAAGATACTGCACACCCCAGGCGCGTTGCGTGCTGCGGTCGCCCGCAAGCTGAAGATAGTCCACGCCGAATCGCTGCATAAATGCAGGCACAAGCGCTGGACCGTCTTCGTCCACGTTGACCCCAACGACGACCAGACCGCGCGCTGCGTAGCGCTGCTGCAGCGTGCGCAGGGTCGGCGACAAGCGCTGACAGGGACCGCACCAGGTCGCCCAGAAGTCCAGCAAGACCACTTTGCCCCGGAGGGTCTCAAGGCTCGTCCGGTCAGGACCGACGCGGCCATCACGGTGAATCTCCGCGAGGTTGAGCGGCGGCGCGGGGCGCGGACGATTGGCGATCCACGGGCCGACGACAAACACCAACAGGCCCGAGACAATGGCTACCAAAGGATAGATTGCACGGCTGTTCCACAGGGCGAGGAGGCGCTCTTTCATAGGGATTGCGTAAGAGACCCTGTAGCGCACATTGCGGCGAACATCACGGGCCTGCGCTCGTTGCTTGGTTGCGGCGCGGGCCGCGATGGTCAAAAGTGAGGGTCTCTTCTGTGCAAAACCCGCTGATTCACTCACGCAGATTCGCTCGTTGCGCTGCATTTTCGCTGACCATCGCGCTCACGTTGTCTCAGCGTGCGTACGCACAGACGGCTCCCGACGCGGGCGCTGCGCCCGAGCCTCGTGCTCAGAGTGCCCCGATGGTGGACGAGATCACCGCGAGGGTGTCCCGTGTGCGAGCGCTCTCGGTGCGCGGTCCCATCGCGTCGGGCGTGCTCAGTCGCGATGAGATCCTCGCGCGATTGCGAGGGCGAATCGCCCAAGAATACCAAGCCGATGAGCTCGCCCGCGAGGGCCTGCTCTTTCGCACCCTCGGCCTCTGGAACGACCCGCAGGGCTACGTCGACCTCACGTTCTCGATCCTCGAAGAGCAGGTCGCGGGCTTCTACGATCCGAGCACCCGCAGGCTCTACGTCGCCTCGTGGCTCTCGCCCTTAACACAGGGCCCCACGCTCGCGCATGAGCTCACGCACGCGCTGCAAGACCAGCACTTTGACATCTCGCGGTTTACTCACCACGTGCGCGGAAGCGGGGACCGACAGCTCGCCGCGATGACCATCATTGAGGGCGATGCGACCCTCGCGATGCTTGCGTTTTTGCAGGGCGGAGCAGGGATCGCAGACCGTGCCCGCGCGCAGTCCGTCGCGATGCGAGACACACGCGGCGGAGGCGAGAGGCTCGCGCGCGCGCCGCTCGTGTTGCGTGAGTCGCTGGTGTTTCCGTATCGCGAGGGGCTCTCGGTGTGTGCCGATGCGTACGAGCGCGGTGGGTGGCGAGCCATCAACGCGCTCTTGCGAGATCCTCCGCAGTCGACCGAGCAGATCTTGCATCCCGACAAGCTCGCGCAGCGTGAAGCGCCCCAAGAGATCACCGTCGCGCTGCCCCCGAGCCTCGCGAGCACACACGAGCTCGCGTACGAAGAGACCTTTGGAGAGCTGGGAATTCGCTTATGGATCGCTACGTGGCTCTCGGCCAACGTCGCCGAGTCCGCGGCCGCGGGCTGGGGTGGCGACCGCGCGGCGCTCTTTGTCGCGCGCGGCACGACCCCGGTCACCGAGCGCACCCCCGCGGTGTCACTCTGGAAGATCGCGATGGACGCCACGCCGTTTGACGCCGAGGCCCTTGAGCTTGAGCGCGCAGTGATCGCGCAGCTCCGCGCACGGTACCCTCGGGCGCGCAGGGTGACCCTCGCGGGGGTCCGCTATGCGGTCACAACGAGCGCGACCACCGTGGCCTTGGTCGCTCGGCAAGGGAGCACGCTGCTCGTGGGCGACGGCGTCCCGACGCGATTGGCCGCATCCGTTGTGCGAGAAACGCTCAACGGGCTTACACCGTAAGGATGCGCTCGATGCACGCGAGGTCGGCGTCACCGAGCCCGCACGCCTTGGCGATGACGGCGTCGATGGCGCGCTGGCATGTGCGCACTTCGGACCACCGCGCGCGCACTTGAGCGAGGGTGTCACGGTAGCGCATGCGGGCCTCTTCTGAGCGCAATTTGGCTGGGTATTTGCTGTGTTCTAAGACCTGGTCGCCCTGAGGTCGGAAGAGATTTTTGGGCGCGGGTCCATACGCACACACGAGGTCTAAGCGCGCTTGTTGGGCGCGTGTCGCGCGCTTGGCGAGGTCTGCGAGCGTCTCGCGCTCTGCGAGAGACAAAGGCAGCGCGGGGAGGGCTCGCAAGTGTTTCACTTTAAGCTGCGGAAACACTGCTTGTTGTCCATCGCGCTGCGTGGACAAATGAAGCGCGCGCACGAGCGAGCTGTTGAGCACCGCGCAGAGAGTCCAGGGCTCGGGCGTAAAGCAAGCGAGCAGCGAGTTGCGAAACACGCAGGGCGCGAGGTGCACCGCCGCGATGGGATAGCGTGCGGTCTGGCGCACAATCACTGCGACCGAGTGATAAAAACTCAGGTCACGGACACGCGCTCTCTGCGTGCGTAAATCCTCAGGATTTGCGTCGAGAGCGATCGACGGCGGGTGACACACGAAGGGCTCGACGTCAGCCCCCTCGCGCATCGGGACGGTGAACCTCGCGTGCTCGCTGGGCCAGGGACCAAGGTGCGTCTTCGAGAGCGTCCCAGCGGACTGAAATCCACCCTCGCCAAAGGTCTCAGGAGCCACGCGCGGGAGCGCTCCAAGCCGCGCAAGGAGCTCGGGGGAGAGGCTCTCACGGCGGGGCGAGCGACGAGACACAGGGGTCTCATCGGCGAGGACCCAGGGTCGCCCAGTGGATTGAGAAGCGCAGACAAAAGCCTGTGATTTTGCAGACAGAAAGAGTGTTGGCTCGACGACTCCGTCAAACTGCCCAAACCCCAGAGAGACCACAGGCTCGTCTACCACGGCATACTGTGCGAGCGCGCTGCGGGTCGCTTGATAGCCATCGAGATCTGCCACTTGAAGAGGCAGCAGAAAGACCATGCGCGCATGGGGCGCGAGCAGCGACGCGGCGTGCTCGACAAAGAGCCCGTGCAGGGTCGGAAAGCCCTTCCAGCTGCGAAATCGCTCGCGCAATTGAGTGCGCTGCGCGCGAGAAAGAGGCACCGCGGCGCGCCCCGCGAACGCGACCCACGGCGGGTTGCCTACGATCGCGTCGAAGCGCGCAGGCCACGAGGGCTGTGTGGGCTTGGACACCACCAGATCGAGTCCATTGCCCACACGGACGCGGTCACAGAGGGCTAAGAGTGTCTTCTTGCGATGCGAGGAATATTGCAGGGCAATCGCGACACGAGCGACCCAGATCGCGTGTGGGTCGAGGTCGATCCCGTAGAGCGCGTCGGGACCCACGCGCTCGCACGCCGCGAGCAAGAGGGCCCCGGCCCCGCAGGCTGGGTCCAACACGGTGCGCGCGTCCGTGCCGTGAGGGAGAGCCGCGACCGCCACACGCTGCGCGAGGGCTGAAGGAGTGTAGAAACTCCCCCTGCGTTTTCGCTCACTCGGGAGCGATCGCTGCAAGAGCGCTTGGTACTGTTGTCCCAACGCGTGCGGCGAGTCTTTTGTCTGAGTCTCGAGGGGCGTGGGCGTGATCGCGCGTGAGCTAACGAGGAGCTCGTTGGGGGCGAGAGCCTGGATCAACGCGCGGGCTGCTTGGAGGCTGCCGAGGCGCGCGAGAGCGTGCGCAAGGCAGAGAGAGCTCAGTGCGTCGGTGAAGCTTCGGTCCATGCGCGCGCGTGCGAAACGGGTACCATGATCAGCCGATGACCGCAGCGAAGGCGCAACCCCGCGCATCGAAACCGAGTGAACCGCGCGCGAGTACGAACGCGGGCAAGCGCAAGCCAGAAGAAGCGTCGAAGAAGAGCGCTTGGGGCAAATTGCCGCGCAGACTGAGGTTCACGCGCGAGGGAAAGTTCTTCACGTTTGTCACCTGCGGGGTGGGCGTCGCGGCGATTAACACTGGAAATAACCTGCTGTATCTCGTGTTAGGGCTGATGCTCTCGCTCATCGTGCTCTCGGGCGTGCTCTCGGAGCTGTCGCTCAGGCAGCTCACATTTGTGCGCAAGTTACCTCGCCGCGCGTTTGCCGGGAGCCCCGTGCTCGTCGAGCTTGAAGTGCACAATGACAAGCGCTGGGCGCCGAGCTATTCGGTCGAAGTCGAAGACCGAGTCGAAGGACGAGTGACGGACAAGCGTTGTTATTTTCTCAAGGTAAGTCCAGGAGCCAAGCAGACCGCGGCCTACCGACGGACCGCACCGATTCGGGGCCGAGAGCGCTATCTTGGGCTGCGTGTGGCGACGAGGTTTCCGTTTGGGCTCTTTGAGAAATGGCGCGAGGTCGACCTCGAAGAGACCCACATCGTGCTGCCCACGCCCGCACGCGTAGCCAACGTGCAGCAGACTTCTTCTGAAGGTCAACGCGACGGCACGCGCGCACACGCCGCGCGGGGTACCGGGGACATCGACGGGCTCCGCGAGCTCCGCGAGGGCGAGTTTGCCCGCGAAATCGACTGGAAAAAATCAGCCGCTTCGGTCAAGGGCCTCATCGCCCGTGAGCGCGCGAGTGAGAGCTCACGCAAGCTCCGGATCGAGCTCCGCAACGGCCCCAGCGAGCGTGAGCGCGAGGGCTTCGCGGACGAGTTTGAAGAAGAGATCAAAGTGGTCGCGGGGCGCGCCCTGCAAGCCCTTGAGCGCGGCGCCGTGGTCGAGCTGCACGCTTCGGACAATGGCTCGGGTCGAAGCGCGCACCTCGTGGCCCACCCGGGGCGCGAAGGGAGCGACCGTGTGCTCTATTTTCTGGCGCTCTTGCCGCCGCTCCCACAGCTCCCAAAACCTTCACGTTAGCCTGGCCATTTACCCTACGAAGTGACGCACTCATGAGGTTCTCAAGGGTTCATAAATTCTCGGTGTACGCGGTCGCTGTCCTGGGCCTCTTGGCGCTCGCTAGCGGAGGCGCGCTGCAGGGTCCCATCGGTCTGCTGATCGCGCTCGGGGTCGTCGCGAGCTGGTGGGCCGAGGGGGCGCTCTTAGAGTCCCGTGTGTACGCGCAGACTCAGACTGGGCTGCTCTTGTTTGTGATGGTCTTGCAGACCGCGCGAGTGACCATGGGCGGGCACAATTTGCTCGACGCTGCCGTAGAATTTGCAGCGCTTTTACAGGTCTCTCGCTTGGCCTTTCGTCGAAGCGCCGGGGAGTATCAGCAGAGCACCGCGCTCGCGCTCGCGCACCTGATCGCGGCCACGGTGCTTGGCGCGGGGATCTCGTACGCGGTGTGCTTTATGGGCTTTGTGATCACCCTGCCGTGGGCGCTCACGCTCGGTCACTTGCGCCGCGAAATCGAAGGAAATTACCTCGCGGATGCACGCGCGGGGCGCGCCGGAGTGCCCATCGATGTCGCGCGTATTCTGCGCTCGCGGCGCGTGGTAGGCGTCGGGCTCTTGGCCGGAAGCTCACTGCTCAGCGTCCCGATTTTTGCGATGACGGCGCTGCTGTTCGTGTTGTTTCCGCGCATCGGGTTGGGTGTATTTTCGCTGAGAAGTTCTAGGGGAACCGCGACGGCGGGCCTCGGCGATCAGGTGGACTTGTCAGGCCATGGGACCATCCGCGATGACCCCACGATCGTGCTCAGGGTCGAGCCGCCTCAGCTCGGAGACAACCCGCCCGCGAGCCGCGTGTTTAGGCTGCGCGGTGCCGCGTTTGATTTCTACAACGGTCACGCATGGACACGCAGTTCGTCCCATCGGATCGGCGTCCTGCGCGACATGGGCAACTACGATTTGCACGTATACCGCGGCCGAGAGCGAGAGCTGCAGGCCTACAGACTTACGCTCGACGGACTCGATCCGCCGGTTCTTTTGCTGCCTCCGGGATCGGTGAGAGTGCGGATTGAGCCTCGGATGGAGGCCGGCTATCCGCGCTATCCCGAGCTCACTCGTGACCACGCAAACGAGGTCCGTTACGGCGCCCAAGACGACCTGGGTCTGGTCTATACGGCGCTGGTCCCGCGCGCGATCGCCGATGATCTTGGGCAGTGGACCTCGGACCGCGAGCCCCTCAATGAGCGCGAGCGGGCCAGCTATCTGCAGCTCCCGAGTCTCTCTCCACGGGTGCTCTCTCTCGCCCATGAGCTCACCGACGAACACGCGCAACCCATGGAAAAAGCCAGGGCGATCGAGCGCTACCTCCGCGCGATGCGCTACACGCTGACCATCGAGAGCGGCGACGCTGCGCACCCCATCGAGGACTTCTTGTTTCGCACACACGCAGGGCACTGCGAGTACTTCTCGACGGCGATGGCGTTGCTCTTGCGTGCGGTGGATGTACCCACGCGCAACGTCACGGGATTTTTGGGTGGGACCTTCAACGCGTACGGGCGTTTCTATGCGATTCGCCAGGGCGATGCGCACTCGTGGGTCGAGGCGTACACGCCCGACCAGGGCTGGGTGACGTTTGATCCGACCCCGTCTGCGCGCGAGCCCGCGCGTCCCCCGACGGGTCTCTTGGCAGAGCTCGACGCGGTGCTCGAGGCAATGCGAGCGCGTTGGCGTCGGTACATCGTGGGCTTTGATCTTAGCTCGCAGCTCAAGCTCTTTCAGGGCGCGTTTCGCTGGATGGAGTGGGGACGTACGTCTTCGTCGGCCAGCAACCGCGCGTCGCTACGGCAGCAAGCGCGCGGGACCGAGAGCCCTGAGCACTCTCAACGCAATGGGAGAATCGCGGTGGCGGTCCTCGCGATCGCGGGTCTGGCAGGTGTCCTCTGGTTTGTCCGAAAGCGACGAGACATCACCCCAGCGCAGCGTGCCATCCGTGATTCGCGCACGTTGGTGTCTTCGCTTGATCTCGCGTTTGAGCGAATGGGGCACCGCAGACCGAGCTCACGCTCGCCCGTTGCCCACGCGAGCGCGCTGCCGTTGCCTGCCCAGCGCGCGACATTGCACGAGGCCGCGGCGCGCTGGGCGCTCGCGCGCTATGGCAATTTTCCCCTTACAGAACAAGAACTTAGCGAGTTTCAGAGGCAGCTCCGTGCGCTCACTCCGCCGAGCCCCACAGCGCCGCCGGAAGCCCCGTGACCGAGATCCTGGACTCGCAGCGGACCCTCCCCTCGTCAGTGCAAGAGCAGGGCGAAGCGACCCTGCCGCGGCGCGTGGCCTTGGCTGGCGCGCTAGGGCTCGCCCTCGTCGCAGCGATCAGCGTACCAGTCGGGATTCGCTTGGTGAGCGCGCGCGAACACGCAGAGTCCACACGACGCGCGCAGACCATCGCGCGGACCATGGCGGCGCGCATCGCGGTCACCGACACTGCCCTGCGCAGCACCCTGATGGCGCGCGCGACGGCGCGCTCTGGCGCCCTCGTAGCGATCGTACAACCCGACGGAACCCCCCTGCGAGAGACCGTTCTTTTTGCTGTGTTTCCGCCCTCATTGAGCGCTCACCGGGCCTCGGTCGCGACCCTCGAGAGCGGCGACCGGCGCATGATCGCGGCCAGCGCCCCGGTGTGGCTCGAGGGCCGTCCGTTCACCGTGATCGCCGCGGTGCCCGAGAACACCAAAGCCAGCAGCTCCATTGGTCTTGAGCTCGCGACACTGCTCGCCGCCCTCGCGACGCTTGGCCTCGCCGCCGCGGTCCTCGTCGCGCGCGATGTGACCAATGACCTCCGCGCGATCACGCGTCGCGCACGCAGCATGGCCAACGCGAGCGCCCACGCGGTGAGCCCGCTGCCCGTGCACGCCCGCGATGAGACCGGAGCGCTCGTGCAAGCGTTTAACCGTTTGCAGAGCGAAATCATTGACCAAATCGAAGAGCATCGCGTCGCGTTGCTCAAGCTCGAAGACGCCGAACGCCGCAAAGAGACACAGATCGCCACGCTGCGACACGAGCTCCGCACGCCCCTAAACTCCATCATCGGGTTTGCCGATTTGCTCTTGTCTGGCGTCGATGGTCCGCTGTCCGAAGCGCAAAACGAAGACGTCGAAGCCATCGCGCGCTCGGGGCGCCATTTGTTGCACTTGGTCGATGACGTGCTGGACCTGTCGTCCATCGCGTCGGGTCACTTTGTCGTGGCCAAAACCGCGGTAGATCTCGCCGCGATCACCCACGAGGTGCTCTTAGAAGCGCGCGGCCCTGCCAAGGTCCGGAGGGTGCAACTTGTCGGCCCATCGACCGTGCCCGTGGTGGTCGAGGGCGACGCGACGTCACTGCGGCGCGCGATCACCAACTTGGTACACAACGCGCTTCAGCACTGTCGCTCGCGGGTGACTCTTGAGCTGCACACCGACGATCAGCGGGTCAAATTGCACGTCCGAGACGACGGTGGAGGCATCCAAGCGAGCGAGCTCAAGCGCTTGTTTAAGCCCTTTGAGAGCGGACGCGAGGGCGGCGCAGGGTTAGGGCTCGCGATCACCGTCGCGCTCCTTGAGTTGCACGGCGGAACGCTACGGGCAGAGAGCGTCCCCGGCTCGGGCAGCACGTTTACGGCGACCATCCCGCTGCACCCCACGGCCCTCTCGCAAGCGGGTTTCGCGTGACCCAAGAGCGCTCTTCGCTCCAGCGTCCACGTCCCCGGCGGCGCACGCTCTCGATGCCGCCCGAGCCGCGCGAGTCCATCGTCCCGTCGGCCATCGCCATCGAGCAAGACGAACGTGCCTCGCGTCACCCGGTGCGCAGGCTGGCGCTCGCCGCCACCATCGTGGGCGTGCTCACCGGCGGCGCCTACGCGCTGCTCTCTCCCTTGTTAACCCCAGGCTCGCTGCGCACTTTTCACGTCGCGATGCTCACACTTTGCACCACCGCGGTCCTCGCGATGCCTGTGATTTTTGGGCGCCATGCGCTCTCGCAGTGCAGCACCTCGCTCGACGCCCTCGAAGACCCTAGCGAGCTCGAAGACGCTGCGATGACCCGCGTGTACGCGATCCCCCAGCGCAGCGCGTGGTCGCTCTTGGCGTTCGCCACGCTGAGCTTTCTCAGTGCCACGGTGGGCCCGTCACTTCCCTTCGCGCTCTCGCCCTTGTCTCGCGTGCTCGCGGGGCTCTGCTTGCTCTTGGCCGCGCCGCTGGGCTTTGTCTTTGCGCGCGCCGCGCTGCGCCCTTTGGTCGCACGATTGCCTGCAGATCACCTCATCGATTCGCTCTCTGCACCAGACAGCCTCGCGTCTCGTCTTGTGCTCGCGTTTGTCACACCAGCCATCGCTGCGGCCTTGGCAGCGAGCCTCTTTATCGAGGCCCGCGAGGCACGTGTGAGACAACAGACAGACGAGGCGCTCAGCGAACAATCGGCACAATTGCTGGCGATTTCACTGCTCAATGATCCCCACGAAGAGGGAATCGACGCCACCCTCAGGGCGCTCTCTGGCGCAGGATTCGTGGCCCATCGGCGCGGCGACGGAGGCTTTGTCGTCATTGCTACACCTGTAAATTCGCAGGTAATTCCGCCATGGGGGCTCTTCGCTACGCTGATCTCCGCCCTCGTCGCGGTCCAGCTCGGGCGACGCATTGGGCGAGACGCCGCGCAGGACATCGCAGGCGCCACTGCGCGATTGGCTGCCGTGAGCCCACGCGAGCTGCGGTCAACCACAGCGGCCATCGCGCAGCCCCAGATGGTCCCCGAGGTCCGCGAGCTCGCCCACGCGCTGGATCAATTGGCTACGACGCTGCTGCGCATGCGCGAAGATCGCTCCCGAGCGCTTATCGCCCGGCGCGAAATGGCCCGCGTGCGCTCGTTTGTGCTGGCGAGCATTTCGCACGATCTTCGCGCGCCGCTTAACTCAGTCCTTGGGTTCGCGGATCTGCTGCTCTCAGGCAACGAGGGAGCGCTGACCGAGGCGCACCACGAGAGCCTGGAGGCGCTCCGGCGTGGAGGCCACGAGCTGCTGCGTTTGGTCAGGGATTTTCTTGATCAAGCGCGCATCGATGCAGACCGAATGATCATCGAGCGCGCGCGCGCTTCGGTCGACACCGTGATCGAAGAGGCCGCACGCGAGGCGCGGACCCGCGCGAGGGTCCAGCTCGACTCGCACGCGATTGGCATCGAGGGCGAGGTCGGGCTGTTCTTGATCGGCGACGAAGAGCGCTTGGCCCGCGCTACAGGTGCGTTGCTTGCGTTTGCGTTGATGCGCTCGGGCAGCAATGGGCACGCGGTACTGCGCGCCCATGGCGAGGGGGACACCATCGTGCTCTCGGTACGGGGCGATGGCACCACGCCGTCGCGCGAGGCCCTGCGTGGCATGTTCGAGCCCTTTGACTACGCGCCCGCCGGAGCGCGCGCCCCAGGGGGCCTCTCGCTCGCGGTCAATGTCGCCCGTGGGGTCATTCGGTTGCACAAGGGCGAGGTCGAGGCCGCGCCGGTCGAAGACGGTGGCATTGTGATCCGAGTCACTCTCCCTGTGGCCGAGTCGCGCTAGACAAAAGCACAGAAGCCCACCGCGGAGATGCGCGCGCAGGGTCCGCGCTGCTGTAGGCTGTGTGTTGAGTTTATGGCGCAATCGGTTCGGAGCGTTCGGCCAGAGCAGACGGACGGCATGAAGCGGGCGATGGAGGCCGCAGAGCGTCTGCGGGTCGCCATCGCGTCCGCATTGGCGGGCAAGCCCGAGGTGGTCGAGCGAGCGGTGATCACGACGCTTTCGCGTGGGCATTTGCTGGTCGAAGACGTCCCAGGGGTGGGCAAGACCACCCTCGCACGGGCGATCGCGCGGGCGATCGGGGCCACGTTTCGCAGGGTGCAATGCACGAGCGACCTGATGCCCTCGGACTTGGTCGGAGTGAGCGTTTTTAACACCCTCGAGCAGCGCTTTGATTTTAAGCCCGGCCCAGTGTTTACCCAGGTGCTGCTCGCAGACGAGCTCAACCGCGCGACACCTCGCACGCAGTCCGCGCTGCTCGAGGCCATGAGCGAGCGCCAGGTGAGCACCGACGGGGTCACCCGGCCGCTCGACGAGCTCTTCTTGGTCATCGCCACACAGAACCCCGACGACACCGCGGGGACCTACCCGCTCCCAGACAGCCAGCTCGACCGATTTTTTATGCGCACCTCCATCGGCTACCCAGCCGCGGACATCGAGAAGCAGCTCTTGCTCTCGCGCAAAGAAGACGAAGCCGAGGACGTCACGGCGGCGCTCACGGTGGACGAGCTCTTGGCTGCCCAGCGCGAGGTCGAGCGGGTCCACGTCGAAGAAGCCGCCCTGGACTATGTGCACGCGATCGTGATGGCCACGCGCACCCATGGCGAGGTGAGCGTGGGGGTGAGCACCCGTGGAGCCAAAGCATTCTTGCGGGCCGCGTGCGCGCGCGCGTTGGTCCAGGGGCGCACGTATGTGATCCCCGATGACATCTCGGACACCGCCGTCCCGGTGCTCTCGCACCGCATTCGGCTCGCCAGCAGCGAGGGGATGCTCGGACAGCTCCAGAGCAGCAACGCGCGACTCGACAGCGAGCGGCTCATGCGGGACATCTTGCACCGCACAGACGTCCCTCTCTAGAGGGCTCACAGGGGAGGGACCAAGCACAAAACACTGAGTGTTTTTATGTGCTTAGGTACTATTTATTCGCGTTTTTCATAAGGTGTAGAGATCGCCACGCTACACTTGATGAAGACTGCGCGAGTCCCCTGCGGTAAGAGTCCAAGTAGTCTCTGAGCAACACACGGCTAACCCTTTGAATCACAAAGAGATTCGGTCTCTGTGATCCTTGAGGTCTTGCGTGAAGGTCGCGCGCCGGGGCTACTCGCCGGGATCGGCGACCGCGGGCGCGGCTTTGCGGGGCTTCTGGCTGACATCGCGGCCGCTGATCACCGCGCGAATGTCCTCGGCTGGGACCCCCCTCGCCTCGGCGTCGAGCGAATACGTGAGCGCAGCTTCGTTGTAAAAGTCGCGCCGGGCAAGCGCACCGACGCGGCCTGAGCTCAAGCGGCGCTGGACCGCGAGGACCGCTCGCATGCGGTCAAAGAGCCTCCGCGGCAGGGCCAAGCGCTCGGTGGTGTCTGCGAGAAAGTCTCCGACGGCGATCAAAGGATCTCGCTCGCCCTCGATGGCCTCTTCAACGGGCTCGAGCAAGAGCGTGGACAAGAGCACGGCCTCGCTCATCACTTGGCCCTCTGCGATCCGAGCGTCCATGATGCCCAAGCGTCGCCAGAGCCTTGAGCGCATTTTGGAGTCGTCGTCGAGAAAGCTCGAGAGCTCGGGCAAGAGCACCGAGAGCACGCCGGTCTCCCACGCGAGCCAAAACGATCTCCGCGAGGCGCCGCTGCGAGAGAGCCGCAAGAGCTCTTCCATCAGGCGAGGGCGCGCAGAGCGCAGGAGGTCTTCGCGGTGGACGATCATGGCGTCGTACACGTCGGGCTCGATGGCCACGTCGAGTCGCCCTGCAAAGCGCAGGGCTCTGAGAATCCGCACGGGATCTTCGCGAAAACGCACATCGGGCTCACCGATGGTCCGCAGCAATTTGCGCTGGATGTCCGCCATGCCGCCCACGTAGTCCACGATCTCTTGGCGATCGAGGTCGTAAAAGAGCGCGTTCATCGTGAAGTCACGGCGAGCGGCGTCTTCGTGGGGCTCGCCGAAGGTGTTGTCCTGGCGAATCAGCAGGTCTTCGTCGCGGTTCTTTGCGCGCGGCCGGATGACGGCTTCGTCGGACTCTCCCTCCCACTCGACCGTGTCGAGCTCGAGCTTGGGGTCCCTGCGAAACGTCGCGACCTCGATGAGCTTAGAGCTGCCGAAGAGCACGTGGGCGAGGCGAAACCTGCGGCCAATGATCCGGCAATTGCGAAAGAGTGATTTGACATCCGCGGGTCGCGCGCTGGTCGCGACGTCGAAGTCTTTGGGAGTGCGATTGAGCAACAAATCGCGGACACAGCCGCCCACGAGATAGGCCTGGTAGCCATAGCGGGTGAGACGACGAACGACTTTGGCGGCATCCGGGTCAATCCTGCGCTCGGGGATGGCGTAGGGGATGATTCGTGGGGATGAGCCTGGGGCAGGACTTGGAGGTGGATCCATCAGGGGCTCCGGAGGGAGCAAACGCGCCCGTGACGGAGACTTATCAGCGCTGTCGCAATGCAGCAAGAACATGGTCTATTCGATTGGCGAAGGGTTGGAACAACCTGCAATGTTTCACTCGAAGCACGGGGGTGAGTTGCAAAGTGAGTTACGAGAGATAGCAGGGCAACCTGTTAAAATAATTGATGTTTTTCGTCACCCGGCGAACGTGTCCGAGGGCGAAGGTTTGCAAGCGCTTCTTCAGAGCGTGGAGTGGGTGTTGCATTGGGCCACACCCGCTCCCTCGGCCCACCCGCGCCAAGGGAGCCCAGAGGTCGCGGCCGATCTGAATAGACATTCAGTAGCGCGATGGCAAGCCCCGAAGAGTCCCCCTGGTGAGCGCCCTGAGACTCAGGACGTCGACGCGCTGTTGCGTGTCCAGCGCAGCACGGGTTTGCGTGCAGCTTGGGCCTCGTTGAGCCTGCGCATGCGGGTCTGGTGCGGTGCTTTGTGTACGGTCTCGGGGCTCTCTTCGAGCTCACGCACGATCGCTTTGAGCGCATCGAGAAAGAAATCCAGGGTCTGTCTTGTCTCGGTCTCGGTGGGCTCGATCATGAGGGCGCCCTGCACAACCAGCGGAAAATACACCGTAGGAGGGTGAAACCCATAGTCGATCAGGCGCTTGGCCAGATCGAGGGTGACAGTCTTTCCGCCGTTGTACTTTTGGGCGAGATCTTTGTCGGTGAGCACGACCTCGTGCATGCAGATCCCGGGAAACGCCACGGCGATGGTGTCCGCGATCTTGACCCGGACATAGTTCGCGTTGAGCACGGCCATTTCGCTGGCTTCTTTGAGTCCCTCGCGGCCCATCTCGCGGATGTACGCATAGGCGCGGACCATCATGCCGAAGTTTCCGTAAAACGACCGAAGCCGGCCGACGGTCTGCGGCCGGTCGGTGTCCCAGCGAAAGGCCCCAGCGTCATCCCGCGCGACCACGGGCGCGGGCTGAAACGGCACCAGGTGACTCTTGAACGCGACGGGGCCGCAGCCAGGGCCGCCACCGCCGTGTGGCGTTGTAAAAGTCTTGTGGAGGTTAAACTGCATCACGTCGATCCCGACGTCTCCTGGGCGCACTTTGCCCATGATGGCGTTGAGGTTTGCGCCGTCGCCGTACACCTGTCCGCCTGCGGCGTGGACGACCTCGGCGATCTCCATGATGTTGGACTCAAACAGCCCGAGGGTGTTCGGGTTGGTCATCATGATCGCGGCGATATCCCCGGGAAACTGCTCGCAGAGCTTGCGGACGGTCTCGACCTCGATCACGCCGTTGGGGCCGCTCGGAAACGGCACGGTGATCAATCCGTTGAGCGCGCACGAGGCCGCGTTGGTGCCGTGGGCGGTGTCAGGGATGAGCACGCGTCGCGGCGAGCGACCTTGGCTCGTGTGGTAAGCGCGGATCATCATGAGCCCAGTGAGCTCGCCCTGAGCGCCCGCGGCGGGCTGCAGTGTGACGTCGTCCATGCCGCAGACTTCGGCGAGGGCGCGCTCGAGGTCGTGCATGAGCTGCAGGGCGCCTTGGATCATGCGCTCGGGTGCGTAAGGGTGCAGCCGCGCGAAGCCAGACAAGCGGGCGGCCCACTCGTTGATGCGCGGGTTGTATTTCATGGTGCACGACCCGAGCGGATAAAACGCCGTGTCGATGCTGAAGTTCTTCTGCGACAAGCGCGTGAAGTGACGCTGGACCTCGGGCTCGCTCACTTCGGCGAGGTCCGCGGGCACTTTGCGGGCGTTTGCGCCAAAGTACACCGCGGGGTCGATCGCAGGGACGTCACATCGCGGCAAGCTCGCGCCGGAGCGTCCTGCGCTCCCGCGCTCGAAAATCAGCAGCTCGTCGAACTCGATTCCTTGGGTAGCGGATCCGGGCATGTCGCGTACTTTCTCCAGAAGAAGTGAACTTGTGCGGTGGGCACTATCACACCCTCGCCCATGCGCGAAAGCGCCCCCGTATCGCTCACTCGGTGCACCAACCCCGTGACGCAGCGAGACTCTTATGAAGTCACTGCAATTTTACTGCGGAAATGCGATCTCGCCCCACAGCGACGGCGCGACAGGCGGCACAAATCGGTCACGCGTTCGGTCATCCGCGATCACCGCGACGACGGTCGTGATCCCCGCCACTGCGACCACCGAGCCCGCCACGATCGAGACGATCGCCCAGGTGGGCAGGCCGGGCGTTCGCTGAAGCACCATGGTCACCCGAGAGACCCCGTGGCGCCCCACCTGCACTGTGCGGCGAAGGGGGCGATAGCCTGGCGCGGTGACCACCACGGTGTGCTCTCCGGGGGTCGCAGTGACCGACGCGAGCTGGGTCCCCACGAACGTGTCATCCACGGCGATACGCGCGTTGGCCACGTTGCTGTCGATCGCGATGCGGCCATCGGTGGGGAGCTGCTCGAGGGTGGCCTCGACGAGGCGTCGCTCGGCGCGCTGGAGATCAAATTCGACGCGAAAAGAGCGGTGATCGTCTGCGTTGACTTCAACAACGTGGCGGCCGGGATCGAGCGAAAGCGGGACCGCGCGGTCTGCGATCACGCGGCCATCGAGCTGAACGGTCGCGCTTGCGGGCTGCACGGCAAAACGCAGCTGCGGGATCTCGGCGCGCACGGCCTCGAGGTTGCGTTGCATTTCGGCGATATTTGCAGGCGTCGCGCGCGGCCCTGGGTTCTGGAGATAGCGCTCAAACGCAGACACGGCGTCTTGCAGTCGCCCCACGCCGCGATAGGCCATCGCGAGGTTGTGCAGGACCACCGGAGACGATCGCAGCGACTGAGAGCGCTCAAACGCGGTGACCGCGTCGGCGTAGCGACCGGCGTCTGCCGCGGTGATTCCCTGGTCAAAGAGCGTACGGGCCTCGGCGAGGACCGCGGGGCTCGGCGGCGGTGCGGTCTGCGCAGAGGCTGTGTGCGCGCGGGTCAACGCCGCTGCACAGAGCGCGAGGGAGAGCGCCATGGACCGCGTTGTGCGAGGACTCTTTGAGAATGACATCACTCGTACTCTCGTTGCATGGGGCCACGGGGCGTCTGGGGTGTGTGGGCTGCGGGTGGGGTCGTCGTCGTGGTGCGAGGGAGCACACGCGCGGTGCCCACGGCGCTCGGATCTCGACGAAGCTCGACACGCGGCGGGGGCGGCGCGTCCCGAAACGAGACAGTCTCGGTGAGGTAACCTGGGGCCGAGACACGCAGGGTGTGAGAAGCGCCATCGGCGAGGAAATTTCCTGCGAAAGCGCCCATACCAACCGCGCGTCCGTCGATCTCGATCGCGGCGTTGGGCGGGCTCGTGCTGAGCGCTACCGAGAAGGGCTGCCGTGGCGAGGGCGCGAGCACGGTCTGTTGCACAGTGCGCACGATCTCACGGGTCTGCTGCGTCTGCGCAGGAGGCTGACGGGTCACCCCGAAGCCCACTCCCATGACCACAAGCGCAAGCACTCCTGCGACCGCGACCATGGCCGTCGGGGGCTTGGACGCTGGCTGTGCGATCGCGGTGAGCGCGCTCGTGGTGTCCGCGGACTGCACGGACTGCACGACTGGCACTGCGGCGGCCTGCAGCGGTGCAGCGGGCAAGACAGCGGGCGCGAGCTCGGCGGACGGTAGCGGCGGTGCGACTTCGACCGCGGAGGGCCTCTCGGGCACGACCTCAATGGTGTGCGCGTGGGCGTCGGTAGCAGCCTTAGACGGAGCCCCAGCGACGAGGGTCTCGGCATGCCGATCGCGCTTCACGGATTCGGAAACGGGCGCACTCGAATGGGCAATTGCCAGGGATTTGCTCGCGAAGCCATCACACGAGAGCACGGCCTCTGCGAAGGCCTGCATGGTCGCGAAGCGCCGCGTTCGGTCAGGGTCAAGCGCGCGATACACAACGTCTGCGACGCTCGAAGGCACGCTTGCGAACAGCACATCGAGCCGTGGCGCGCGCTGCGTCAGGATCTTTGCGAGGACCTCGTTGTACGACTCGCCCAAGAAGGGACACTCGCCTGCGATGCACTCGAAGAGCACCACGCCCATCGACCAGATGTCCGTCTGAGCATCGACGGCTCGCTCGCCGCGCGCTTGCTCGGGGCTCATGTAGAGGGGAGTCCCGATGGCGGTCCCCGTGCGAGTCACCGAGAGAGACTCGGGGCGCGTCTCGGTGAGCTTCGCGATGCCAAAATCGATGACTTTGACAAGGGGCCCTTGGTCGGTCGTGCACACGAAGAGGTTGTCAGGTTTGAGGTCACGGTGGACCACGCCCTGGGAGTGAGCGAGCGAGAGAGCGCTCAACACCGGCGCGAGCAATTGCCGTGTTTCGTCAGGCGAAATACGCTCACGCTCATCGAGCAGTGTCCGAAGATCTCCGCCGGTCAAGAACTCTTGGATGAGATAAAAGCTTCCGTCTTCGTGCTGCCCTACGTCGAGCACTTGCACGATGTGGTTGTGCTGAAGCCTTGAGGCCGCGCGGGCCTCGCGGAGAAAGCGCTCGACCAAATCCGCGTGCTGCGCTTTGGACGCGAGCATGAGCTTGAGCGCGACGCGTCGCTCAGTCCATTGGTTGGTCGCTTCGTAGACAGCGCCCATCCCACCACGGCCGAGCAATCGTGTGAGCTTGTACTTTTGCCCAATGGTGGCTCCCACCATCCCCTCGAGCTCGTCCTCGGTTGCACTCAACGCTCGCTCGCCTCCAGTAGACCCAACGCAAAAGAGCTTCTCTGTGCGCGTGTACAAGCTCCGCAGCGCCCTTGAGAGGGTGCCATAATTTGCCTGATTACACGAGATCGTTGCGCTCAGTTCACATCGGGTACTTTTTGGGGTCGAGCGCGGTCCTAGGACGGCATCGCGTCGGTCACGTCGGCGTATTGCTCGCCGACCTCGCTGGCCTCGGCGCGGGCCGCGAGGATCTCGTCTTCGGTGGCAGCGCGGACGTCCAGCACTTGCACGTTGAAGTTAAGAGTCTCGCCCGCGAGCGGGTGGTTGGTGTCGACCAAGACGTGGTCGTCGTGGAGCTCGATAACGCGCATGGTGATCGAGCTGCCGTCGTCACTCTCGGCAGTGTATTCGTTGTCGATTTCGAGCGGGACGTTCTCGGGAAACTCTTCGCGCGCGACCGCAAACACGCCGTCTTCGTCGCGCGTACCGTAGGCGTCTTCGGGTTCGAGGCTCACGTTCACGACGTCACCACTGACCATGCCCTCGATGGCGAGCTCGAGCGAGGGGAGCAACGTGTTGTATCCCCAGACAAACTCGGCGGGCTCGTCGGTGGTTTCGAGGATGTTTCCGCGGCCGTCTCGAAGGTCATAGTGGACCCTGACGAAGACATCGCGACCGATCTGCAGACTCATAGACTGCAAACGCTAGCCCGCTTCGAACGGCGACGCGAAATTTGTCGCACACCCCAGCGCGCCGTGTCGCCTCCCCCACAGGCGCTGTGGCGCTTGACCCACGCGCTCTGAGCGCACCCCCCAAGAAGCCCAGCCGAAACAGACTTGGCGGGCTCCGGCCCTTCCCTTGCTGGGTAGCTCGGCAGAGTATCGCCACTCTAGGAGACCGAACCGCATGTCCACCGAGCCTACCCCTTCTGGCAACGCCTACCGAGAGCCCGCCGTCACAGAGCCTACACCCAACGATTCTGCTAGCGATTCTCCAAGCGAAACAGCGGTGACACTGGCGCTCACGCCGATGCAAAGGCACCGCAAGCGTGCGCCCATGTATCTCCTTGCTGCGGCCGCCGTGGGGACGCTCGCCGTCGTAGGGCTGCGTGGCCGACACGACACACCGCGGTTTGCAGCGCCAACGCTGCCCGAGCCGAACGCGATGTTTCCGGTCGGGGTGGTCGAGCTTCCGGTCGCAGCGCCGCTCGCGCCCCTGCTCGCGCGGACCGAGCCCGAGCAGCTCGGTCTGGTCTCTCCGTCAGGGTCTGTGCAGGTCTCTCGCGGCACCTCGCTCGAGGTGAGGTTTAACCGCGCGATGGTTGCGAGCACAGAGCTCAACCGCCCGCTCGCCCACAGCCCGCTCGTCTTTAATCCCCCGGTCGAGGGCGTCGCGCGCTGGCTCTCGCGCTCGCTGCTGGTGTTTGAGCCCACACAGAGCGCGTTTGACCGCGGGGTCGAGACCCAGATGACCGTCGAGCCCACGCTCACGGCGCACAACGGCGAACGCTTTGTCGACACGATCGAGCCCAGGACCGTGGTCTTTGCAGGCGGCGCGACGGCGCGTTTGCAAGACATCCCGCGCTCGGCGATGCCCGGGGACGCCCTGCGCTTGGTGTTTAGCGGGCGTCCGGATTTGGCCACCGTCGCGACGCAGCTGGTCGCGTACGAGTCGAGCGGCGCGATGCGTCCACTGCGGTTTTCGCTGCAGCCCCGTGGGACCAACCCACAGGGCATGAGCTTGGTCGACCTGCGACTTAACCGAGTGCTCGAGGCCGGCGCGCGCGTCGCGATGCTCTTTGCGCCCACGCTGCTCGGGAGCAGCTCGGCCGAGAGCGAAGACGAGAGCGGCAGTGGAGGCTCGGTGGGGACTGTTTTTGTACAACTACAAGCGCGACCTCACATTGCGGGCGTCGCGTGTACGCCCGACGCAGAGAGCGTCGAAAACTGCGCGCCAGTGGGCGAGCATGACCCGATCCTTGATGTCACCGACACGCTGCGGTTGCTGGCCAACGTCGCGCTGGACACCACACGCGCGCCCACGGTGACCGTGACGCCGCCGGTGTCCGCGATGGTGGCGCGTTTTGCGAGCAAGCCAGGGCTCTTTGAGATCACCGCCGAGTGGGAACCTGACCAAGTCTACGAGGTCCGCGTCGACGGATTGCTCGCACAAGTCGGAGGCGCACTTCAGCGCGTCGCGCCCTTGGCCGTGCGCTCGGGTGGGCGTGCACCCAACGTCGCGATGCGTGAGGGACTTCAGGCGTACGAGCTGGACGCCCCGGCGGTGTTTCCGTTTCAAGCGGTGCACATTGACCGGGGGACTTTGACGTACACGGGGCTCAGCACAGACGCGGCGCTCGAGGCGGTGATCTCGCGCTCGCTGGCGCTGCGAGGCACCCCCGAGGGCGCACCCATTCGCTTGGCGCAGTTGGCACCCCAAGCGCGAGCGAACCACGTCGCGCCGGGCCAGTTTCGCTTCATCGATCCAGCGCAAGGGCGCACGCAGGGCATCGCGCGGTTGAGCTTTCGAGCCAACAACACGGACACCCAGCAGGGCGAGCAGCAGGCGATCGTTCAGCGTACAGACCTTGGGCTCGCGGCGAGGGCGTTTCCGCAGGGCGTTCAGGTGTGGCTCACGTCCATCGCGACAGGGCAACCGGTCGCGAACGCGCAGGTGCAGACCGCGTGGATCGGTGCCAACGGGCTGGCCAAGAGCGCCAGCGTGCGCACGGACGCCAATGGGCTCGCGTGGATCGCCGCGACCGGCGACCTCGCGCTGATCGACAGAGTATTTGCAGTGTCTGCCGAACACCGAGAAGACCGCGCCGTGATCGCCGTCGACCCACGACGCTCGCTCACGCCCGAGAACATGGGGATCTCAAGCGCGGGCCGCGCGGCCGGAAGCGACGCACCCGTCGCAGCGATTTTTGCAGACCGCGGCGCGTATCGCCCCGGAGACACCGTGCACGTCAAGGTCATCGCGCGCACGCCCACCGTGTGCGGACCTCGCAGCGCAACGAGCTGTTCGCCAGAGAATTTGCAGCCCTTGCGACGCACAATGCTCCGCGTCGAGCTGGTCAGCCCGTTTGACAACGACGCGGTCGAGCGACACGACGTACGCAGCAACGGCTGGGGCACGGTGGACACCGCGCTCGCGCTTCCGGCACGCGCAGGGGCCGGTGACTGGCGTGTGCGTGTCAGCACCATGCTCAACGGGCGCGTGCAACGTCAGCTCAGCGAACACACGGTGCGCGTCGCCGAGTTTAGGCCACCGACGATGCGCGTGGACCTCTCGGATGTCCCCGAAAACGCAGTCAATCAAGACGCGATCGCCGCGAGAATCTCTGCGAGATATCTCTTCGGCGCCCCGGCAAACGCGGCCCGCGCGCGCTGGACTCTCACGCGCTCTCACGCGAGCGAGGCTCCCCTGCCTTGGGCCAATACGTACACGTTTGAGCCGATCGACGCAGACCACCGCTCGGCCTCGATGGAGCGCGGAGAGATCACTTTGGATGCGCAGGGCCAAGGCGTGATCGAAGCTCACTTGCGCACCACGAGCCACGCGCGCGAGTGGGTCGAGCTCGAGACCGAGGTGCAAGACGCCTCGGGTCAATCGACCGCGGCGCGGCGGCGGATCTTGGTGCACCCGGCGGCCCAACAGGTCGCGGTCTTGCGCACGGCTCCTTGGCTCGGCGCGGGCGCGACCTTGGATGTCCAGAGCGTGGTGCTTGATCCCTCGGGCGCGGTGCACGAAGGCGCCTCGGTCCAGGCCCGCATCGTGCGTGAGGGCTGGGGCTCGTACTACGAGTGGGCGCACGCCGGAGACGAAGCAGGCGGCGCGTATCGTGCGCGAAGGACCCGTGACGAGCGCGAGGTCGCGCGGTGCACGCTGCGCTCTACGCAAGACCCGATGCATTGTCGCTGGACCCCCGATCGGCCGGGGACCTATCGGCTTGAAGCTACGCTCACCGATCAAGCGGGCAACGTGAGCATCGCGTCCCACCGCGTGTACGTCGCGGCCCCCGGAGAGCATGCGGACCGAGACGCCCCCGGAGCGCCCATTACGGTGTCTCCGTCGCAGCGCTCGTACGGGGTGGGCGAGCGCGCGCGGGTCGCGTTTGAGTCCCCGTGGGCCGACGCGCAGGCCCTGGTGACGGTGGCCCGCGAGGGCGTGGTCCACACCGAAATCCGCAGGGTCAACGCAGGCGGAAACATCTTTGAGTTCGAGGTCAGCCCGGCCATGGTCCCCAACGCGTTTGTGCACGTGTCGTTGGTGCGCCCGCGGACGGGCCCGCCGGGCCAGGGCGTGGACCTCAACGCGCCAGATCTTCGCCTCGGGGTGGCCGAAATCGGCGTGCGCCCGAGGGTCTCGTCGCTTGGTGTCTCGGTCACGGTAGACGCCGTCTCGCGCCCCGGCGAAGAGATCCCCGTCGCGGTCCAAGTGCGTGACGCAGAAGGGCGCCCTGTGCGCGCCGAGGTGGCGCTGTACGTGGTGGACGAGGGCACGTTGCGGCTGAGCTCGTACGAGACTCCGCGGCCGGGCGAGCAGTTTTTTCCGCGTAGAGCGCCACGGTTTGTGATCGAGGATCTGCGCCGCGCGCTGGTGTCTCGGCTTGACCTCGTCGAGCTCACGGGCGCGAGCGGTGACGGCACCGAAGACAACAACGGGCTGCGCGCGATGCGTGATGAGCGCGAGCGATTTGAGCCCACAGCCCTGTGGCTCCCTCACCTAAACACCGGCGCCGACGGCGTAGCGCGTGCACGGCTGCGTTTGCCCCAGCGGCCCACGCAGTACCGCGTGATCGCGGTCGCCAACGACGCGACCACACGCACCGGGGGGACCTCTACCCAGCTCACCGCGACGCGCCCCGCAGTGCTTCGCCCCCTCGTGCCGACCGCCGTGGTCGAGGGCGACCGCTTCGAGGCGAGCACCTTCGTCAACAACCCCACCGAGCAGCCCGTCGACGCGGTCGTGACCCTCGCGATGGGCACACGCGAAGTGCACCGTGAGACCGTCCACTTGGCCGCTGGCGCAGAGGCCCGCGTCGCGGTCTCGGTCGAGGTCCCTGTGGGCGCCGAGCGCATGGACTTGGTCTTCGAAGCGCGCGCTGGAGACTCGACCGATCGCCGCGAGGTCACCGTCGCGGTACTCCAAAAAGCTGTATCGTTTAGCGCATTTACAGCTGGATCGATCGCCACGGATCGCGTGCTTACTGTGCAGCTCCCGCCGGGCGCTGTCTCGCGCGGATCGCACATTGAGCTCACCGTCGCGGCGCACCCGTTTGTGGGCCTCGAGCCCGCGCGCGACGCGCTGCTCAACACCGAGCAAGAGTCGCTCGCGCTGCTGGCGACGCGGGTCCGTGGCTTGCTCGCGTACGCTGCGCTCAGCACGCAACCCGAGCGCAGCGCAGAGGCGCGACAGCTCGCCCAGCGTGGGCTCGATCGGCTGGCCTCGCTCCAGACGCCCGAGGGAGGCTTCTTGCTCAACGATGGCTCTGGAGACACCGCGCGCCTTGAGCTCGTTGACGTGCTCGACGCGGTCGAACGCGCGCGCGCCGCGGGGCTCCGGATGCCCCCGTCCATGCGCGACGGCTCGATGAACAGCGTGCGCACACTGTTGCGAGCGGATTCGCTCACAGACTACCGCCCCGAGCAGTCTGGCTGGGGACGCAATGACTACAGCGCGATGGCTGCTGGGCTCTTGATCACCGGCGGGCACAACCAGACCGCGCGACTCGCCATGCTCATCGAGCAAAAAGAGACGCTCTCTCCCGCTGGGATCGCCGCGCTCGCGCTCGCGATGCCTGCGAGTGACCGCCGCCGCGAGACGCTGTTGCTCGAGGCCGCGCGCCGAGTGCTGGTGCGCCTTGAGCCCCCCACGCCCCTCGCCCACCGCGGACAAGACGCCGGGACGCGAGCGCACGCCCCCCTCGTGAGCCCCCCACGCTGGGACGTGACCGAGCACCTCAACCGCACCCCCGTGCGCTCGCTCGCAGCGCTCATCGACGCGATGATCGCGCTCTCGGTAGGGCCCGACGAAGTGCGCAAATTGTGCACGTTTTTGCTGCAAAAGCGCCTCGACGGCTCGTGGCTCACGCCCGAGGACAACGCCGCCGCCCTCGTCGCGCTCGCGCGCTACGCGGCCGAGCTGACACGTGTCACGACACCCAACGCCACGGTCTCGCTTGACGGCGCAGCGATCCAGGGTCGCACCCTGGGCAGAACGCAGGTGTTTAGCCTGCCCGCAGAGAGCCTCACCTCGCGCGCACATCAGCTGCGAATGCACAGCGATTCGCCTGCGTTTTTTGCGCTGGATGCCCGCTGGCTGCGCCCTCTCAACGACGGAGACCTCGTAGCCCGCGGTCGTGTCGCTGCCCTCCATCGCGTGTTTGAGCGCGAGAACGGACAACGCTTGGAGTCTGGCGCGCACGTGCGCACCGGAGACCTCGTCCGCGTCAGGCTGATCTATTTTACCGAGCAATTCACCACGCGATTGCTCTCGCTGCGTGACCCCATCGTGGGCGGCTTTGACTCGGTCGACCGAGGCCTCGACACGACCCCCAGCGCGGGGCTCGACGCGATGCTCGGGACAGCTCCTGGCGATGACTTCATTGACCCACGAGGCCACCTCGCGCGCGCATCGCTGAGCTACATCACGCGCCGGACGTTTGCGCCCACCGCAGCGCTCTTCTCGATTCAGTCCATGCCGCGCACGGTGCAAGAGTTTACCTACGCCATCCGCGCGGCCACGCCGGGCACCTACACGATGCTCCCCGCGGTCATTACCTCGCCGATTGATCGCAGCTTCGTCGCTCGCTCGGCGGCCAGCACGCTGGTGATCGACCGTTGAGCGCCCCACGCCCTGCCCCCAAACCCCTGCTCGCACGCGCCCTCCAGACGGTGCGCGCCAAGGGACCTTGGGGGCTGGGTGTGCTCGCCCTCGTGTGGCTCTGCTGGACACTCACCGTGCACAGCCACGTGATGATCTCGCGCGATCGGTTTGTGCCCACCAGCGACGGCTTCTCGGTGACAGACCGCCACGGGGCCACCCTGCGCGCCGTGCGCCGGGACGGAATCGACCGACGCTGGGTCCCGCTCGACCAGATCCCGAGGATCTTAGTCGACGCGGTGATCGCCGCAGAAGACCAGCGATTTCGCTCGCACAATGGCGTCGATCGCTGGGCCCTCGCCCGCGCCGTCCGCGACACACTCACACCGGGACATCGCCGCTCGGGCGGCTCGACCCTCACGCAACAGCTCGTCAAGCGCGTGTACGGCCGTCGCTACGGAGCGCTGTCCAAGTTTGGCGAGATCCTCCGGGCGCAGAGCCTTGAGCGCATCATGAGCAAAGACGAGATCCTCGAGCAGTATCTCAACCGCTTGCCCTACAGCGACGAGATCGAAGGCGTGGCCCGCGCATGCGAGAGCTATTTTGGCCACGATCTCTCGTCGCTCTCAGCCCCCGAGGCGGCGCTCTTGGCAGCGATCCCGAGGGCCCCGACGCTGCTCGACCCTCGCCGCGCACGTGCTCGAGCGCTTGAGCGCAGCGCGTGGGTGCTCACACGGATGCACGCCACAGGCGCGATCGATCACCCCACGCTCTTGCGATCCCTCGCCGAAGAGCCGCACATCGCCAACCCGGTCGGGCGCCCGTGGTTTGCCGCGCGCTTTGTCGACCGAGTGCTCACACGCGAGACCCCGGCGGCCCGCGGACGCGGAGGCTCAATCCGCACTTCGCTTGATCTTTCGCTGCAACAACGAACTGAGTCACTCGCGCGCGCGGGGCTCGTTCGGATGCGCTCTCAGGGGGCTCGCAACGCCGCCGCGGTGGTCGTCGCCAACGCTACGGGCGAGGTCTTGGCCTATGTCGCCGCAGCAGACGAGCAGGCCGACGGAGGCTCGCTCGACCTGCTCGATGCCCCGAGGCAGCCGGGCTCGACGCTCAAACCCTTCGCGTACGAGCTCTTCTTTGAGCGCGGAGGCAACGCCGCCACGGTCCTCGACGACGTGCAGCTCTCGATGACCGGAGCCCGCGGTGAGCACTTCGTCGCGACCGACTACGACGGCCACGAGCGAGGCCCCGTGAGCGCTCGCACTGCCCTCGCAGCATCCCTCAACCTCGCGGCGCTCGATGTCGCGCGGCGCGTGCGGCAAGACCCCTTGGCCCAGAGGCTCCGGGCCCTTGGGTTTCGCGGCGTCGCGACCGGCGATCTGCACGGAGGCGCCCTGGTGTTGGGCGGCGTAGGCGTGCGCGCCCTTGAGCTCGTGGATGCGTACGTAACCCTCGCGCGATGGGGCACGCGCGTGCCGCTCGTGTTTGCACCGAGCGAGGGCACAGACGCAGGAATTTCGCTGCTCAATCCGTCCCATGCGCGGATCACTTGGGACATCTTGCAAGACCCCCACGCGCGGCGCGAGGGCTTCGGCGATGACCTCCAAGCGCTCGCACCCGGGCTCACGTTTGCGCTCAAGACCGGGACCAGCCCCAACTGGCGCGACGCGTGGTGCGCCGTGATGACCGATCGGGTGACCGTGCTCGTGTGGCTCGGAGACCCCGCGGGGAGAGCCATGGCCGAGGTCTCGGGTTTTCGCGCCGCGGCCCCGATGGCCGTGCAAATCGCACACGAAGCCCACACCCGCGCCCTCACCGTGGGCCTCGCCGTGGCGCCACGCCCGAGCGCTCCGTGGGCCACCTCCGAGGTGTGCACCCACTCCGGGCTGCGCGCAGGCGCGCGGTGCACGCACCGAGTGACCGAGCACTTTGCACGCGGCGAGCTCCCGACCGCGGTGTGCGACCAGCACGAGCCCAACGGCGACTGGGTCGTCCCCGCCCGCCTGCGCGCATGGGCCCTCCGCGCCACCCCCGGCGGAATGAGCCTGCGCAATACCCTTACGTCAACTCACGATTCGCCTGCACAAACGCTGCTCATTCGCGAACCACGCGATGGCGCACGGTGGCTCTTGGACCCACGCCGCGTGGGCTTCAGCGCGCCCCTCCGGGTCACCCTCGCGGGCGCCGAGGTGATCGCCGACGCGTGGGAGCTCGACGGCACCGCCCTCGCATCGGCACGATGGACGCCCACCGAAGGGACCCACACGCTCGTCGCGGTCCGCGGAGGGCAGCGCAGCGCGCCCGCGCAGGTCACCGTGACCCTCGCCCGCTGAGAACGCAGTGCATTCGCATCACAGTTACCGTTGGACCGCGACGGTTGTATCTCGCGGCAGACCGTGGCACCCATCGCGGCAGATCCATGAAGCGAGAAAAACGACTCACGAAGAAAGAGCGCAAGGCGCTCGCCCCGCCTCGTGCTGCTGGCGCCAACAACGCGCAGAACCAGCACATTCACTGCATCGCGTGCGGGCGCCACATTGACCCGCCCGAGTTCGAGCCCAGCGTCGGGAGCGCAAAGATCTTGCGCTGTGAGCACGGCTCGAGCTTTCCGTCGTGCACGGGCTGCACGGTGCTCTCGCAGTCACTGCTCGACGAGCACGATCGCTCGGGGCAAGCGGTCAAGACCGCGGCCGCCTGGCACTGACGCATCCCGCCGGGCACAGCGGCAAAGCGTGTGGGGCGCTTGCGTTGACACACCTCGGTGTGGTGTTTTGCATCATTGGAGCGACGCGCGGTGCCCACAACCCTGGGCCCACGCGGGCGGTCCACTGCGCGCTTAACGCCACCGAATCTCCCCGAGAGGATGGGCCCCATGATGCTTCGCCGTTCGCTACTTGGCCTTGGTCTTGTCCTGGGTTTGCACGCCTGTGCACCCACCCCGCTGCCTCCGCGTCCTGACGCCTCGGACGCTCGGGTCGACACCGCGATGAGCGACACGGTCGCCCCACCCGATCGCGTCGCGCCGCCCGACGTCCAGAGGCCCGACGTGATCGCACCGCCAGACGTGATCGAGGCCCCCGATGCGATGGACGCCAGCACCCTGGATGTCCTCTCAGACGACGTGGTCGTCGCGATGGACGCGATGGATGTCAGCGATGTGACAGCGGATCTCTCGGACACCGCAGTCCGCGACTCCGCGACAGAGACCGGCACCATGGGGTGCGCGCTGCCCCTGCGCCCCGCGCTAACAGTGCCCATGGCAGGTGCCAGCACCCTGGTGACCGCGACGCTCCCCGCAGGCGGCACCGCCAGCAGCATCGCACGACACGGCTGCACCACACTCGGCGCAGGCTCAGACCACATCTATCCCCTAGAAATCACCAGCCGGATCACACTTCAGTTTGTCACCACGAGCCCCACAACCACCAACACGATGATGTCCATCCGTCGTGCGTGCGCGCTCGAGACCAGCGAGCTCGCGTGTGACCTCGACAGCGGCCCAGGCAACGGCGCGGCGTTTCGCGTGACCCTGGACCCAGGGAGCTACTTCGTGGTGGTCGACGACTACGCGAGCAGCGCATTGAGCGCTCGTGGCGGCGACTACACCCTCACCGTGAGCGCCCCCGTCGAGAGCCCCGCGGCGCTCTGCACCAGCCCCACCCCGTGGATGTCCGGCACCGTCGCCTCGGGCAGCACCAACAGCGGCGGGACCTCCAACCGCTCCTGCAACCCCACCATCGCCACCGGGCCCGAGGTGTTCTACCGCTACACGCTCGCGGCCAACACCCGCTCGTTGATCACCGCGACGCCGCTGGGTATGCCCGCGTGGCGCGGCTACCTCCGCGTGCGCAACGACTGCGTGCTGACCACCTGCATGTCCGTCGGAGCCTCGCCCAGCGACGGCAACCCCGCGTCGGTCACCGTCGAAAACCGCAGCAATTCTCCACAAGATTTCTTGCTCAGCATGGGCTCGTATGAGCTCGGCACCGGCGGCGCGTTTACGCTCAGTGACGCGCTCACCATGCTGCCCATGGTCCCGCCCAACGCGGTGTGCACGACCCCGACGCTGCTCGGCCCGTCCGAAGACCTCACGATGCAGACCACCGTGGGCGCCTACGAGACCCGCTCAAGCAGCTCGTGCGCCGTGCTCACCACCGGAGGCCCCCTGACCTACTACAGCATGAGCGTCCCCGCCGGCCGCACGATGACCGTGACCGTGCGCCCTGAGGCCACGTTCGATGCCACGGTAAGACTCTTCGAGGGCTGTAGCCCCACAAGCTGCCTGCTCTACAACAACCGCGGCAGCGCGGGCGTCGAAGAGCGGCTCTCGTACCGCAACACCACCGCGATCGATAAGACCGTGATCATCGCGATCGGCAGCATCTCTGCCGGCGCCACCGGGCGCTTTGATCTCAGCACCAGGCTCCTGCCCGCGATGCCGTCCAACATCTCGTGCGCCCTCCCGCGGAGCATCACGCCGGCTTCTCCCGCGCTCGCGCAAGACCAAGCCGCAGCCACCAGCGCAAACTCCCTCGCGTGCGAGCCCGCCGCCACAGGCAACGTG
Source organism: Deltaproteobacteria bacterium (assembly GCA_030694465.1). Classification (GTDB taxonomy): domain Bacteria; phylum Myxococcota_A; class Polyangia; order Polyangiales; genus JAUXYJ01. The sequence continues at coordinate 56,866 of JAUXYJ010000104.1, forward strand.
CTGTACTACACGGTGAGCATCCCTGCAGGGCAGACCGCGATCGTGTCCGCCACACCGTACGGCATCGCAGACCCTGTGCTGCGCGTAGCCGACGACTGCGCCACCATGACCTGCCTCGCGAGCAGCAACTCGGGCTTTGGCGGCGTCTCCGAGCAGCTCTTTGTGAGCAACAGCGGCGCGAGCCCTCGGGACGTGATCGTCTCGCTCGGGAGCCGCGCGAGCACCTCGGCAGGCGTCATGGACGTAGACGTGCGGTTTGTGACCGTCCCAGGCAACGCGACGTGTGCCTCTGCGCGCACGCTGGCACCGGGCGAGACCGTGACCATGCAAGACACCAGCACGGCGATCGAGCGACGGACGACTGGGTGCGTGACCACGACCTCGGGCGCGCCGCTGCTGTACTACTCGGTCAACGTCCCGGCGGGCCGCTCGGCAGTGCTCCGCGCGACCCCGATGGGAATGTTTACCGCGACGCTCCGCGTGTTTCAGACCTGCACGCCCACGTCGTGTGTGGCCTATCGCAACTCGGCGACCGCGGGGCAGCCCGAGATCCTCGCGTTTCGCAACACGGGCGCGGCAGACGCTACGTACACGGTCGCGGTCGGCGGCTCTGCAGTCAACGAGACCGGGACCTTCTCGCTCGGGTTTGAGCTCCTTCCCGCGATCCCGTCCAACGTGGACTGCGCCTCGGCGCGCCCACTCGTAAGCGGCACACCCTTGCTCTCCCAAAACCAAGCCGCCGCGACGCTCTCTCCCATGGGCTTGTCGTGCGAGCCGCTCTCCACGGGCAACGTGTTGTTCTACTCGCTCAGCGTCCCCGCTGGGCAGGTCGCCACCGTCGTCGCCACCCCCCTTGGGTCGAGCTACAACGGCGTCCTGAGGGTCGTCCCGGCCTGCGGAAGCGCGATGTGCCTCGCCTCGTCCAACAACGGCTTCTCGGGCAGCCCAGACACCCTGTCTCTACGCAACAGCACCGCGAGCGACGCGACCTATGTGCTCTTGCTCGGAAGCTCCACCGCGAGCACCGCAGGGATCTTTGATCTCTCGGTGACCACCGCGCTCGACCCCTACATCGTCACCCAAACCATGTCGGCCTCATGCGATGACCTCTCGGTGGGCTCGACCTCCGCGGGGATCTCGGGCGATGACTCGGTCTCGGGCTTCTTCGCGATGCCCTTCGCGTTTAGCTACTTCGGCGACCCCGTCACGCGCTTTTCGGTCTCGACCAACGGCCTCGCGCAATTGCACACGGCCACGCTGGGCACGCCCACGACCTCGTACAGCAACACCGTCCTGCCCAGCCTCTCGGGCCCCACTGGAGCCCTCGCGGTCTTCTGGGATGACCTCATCGTGTCGAGCCCCATGGCCCTGCGCTACATGGTCACTGGCACCGCCCCGGCGCGCCGGCTGGTCATGGAGTGGAACAACATCAACCCCCTCGGCAGCACCGACACCCTGCGGTTTCAGGTCAAGCTCTTAGAGAGCAGCAACACCATCGAGTACCACTATTGCAGCCTCACGGGCGCCGTCGGCAGCACACGCTTCACCGGCGGCAGCGCGTCGATCGCGATGCAAGACGTCGCGCGCACCCGCGGGCTCACCATCGCCAACGACACCGCGGGCACCGTAAGCACCGGCTCACTCATCCGCTTTCTCGCGCGCTGAGAAGAGGGTCCCACCGGTCCAAACCGGGCACCCGGAGGGGGACACCCTCCCGAAGCAAAAAATCCTCCGCCCAAGTCCTCCCCAGACCTCCGCGATGATCCGATTGCTTCGCCGAGGTCCTCGGAGGACCGTCCGGGTGATCCGATCGCTCTGCGACCCCAAAGGAGCAGAAAAGGTGCAAGGGCGCCGCAGCGCTCTTCACTGTGGCGTGATGGGTTAACACTGCCCTGCCGATCGCTGAACGCTCTCCCGGCGGCCGCCCTGTGATCGTGTCACCCACGGTCCGCAGGCCGGGGGGCGCTTTGCAGGAGAGCAAAGTACAGGCATGATGCGTGGGAGTTTGTCGAATTTTGCGCACATCCTCGGACAGCACCTGCCACCCGAGACGCAGATTCTTCAAGCAAGAACGACAACGCCAGACGCAGGTTTGCTCCACATTTTCTCAGAGTTTTGTCTCGATTTCTCCGTTTGAAAGGCACCCTTATTTATGAAACGCACTTTGCGCGGAAGCCTCGCTTCCCTCGCCGCCATCCTCGTCGCCCAGGGCTGTGCGCCCACCCCTCTGCCGATGGCAGACGGCGGAATGGACGTCGTCCAGACCGACACCAACCGCCCGGACACCAACCGCCCGGACACCGTCACGCAGCCTGAAGCTGGCATGGAAGCCGGCATGGAAGCGGGCACCGAGGCTGACGCCGAAGTCGACGCGGGCGCTGAAGCAGGCGCTGAAGCAGGCGCTGAAGCGGGCATGGACGCAGGCGCTGAAGCCAGCGTCGACGCGGGCGCAGACGTGGTCAGCACGGACACGCGCGACAGCGCGGTCGAAGCGGGCCCAGACGCCGCAGACGGCGCGATCACCTCGGCGTGCTCACGCACGGTGGACGGGACGCTCGCTCTCCCGGCCGCTGGGATGACCACCACCGTCATGAGCTCGCTCGCCGCCATGGGCACCGGCGGAATGAACGCCGCTTTTGGCTGCCGCTCGGCCACCAACGGCTCTGAACGAATCTATCGCCTCAGCATCCCGACACGCACAGGCGTGGTCTTGACCGCGACCGCGGCACTCTCGGCGACGGACCTCGCGATGGCGATCCGACGTGACTGCACTTCGAGCTCAAGCGAGATCGTCTGCAACGACGACTCGACAGGGCTCAACCCCGCGGTCCGTGTGACGCTCGACCCCGGCGACTACTTCGTCGTGGTGGACGAGTACGAGTTCACCGCTGCAGACGCCACCGGCGGAGCCTTCACCCTCACGCTCAACACGTTTGCTCCCGCGGCGAACCCGACCTGCGCGACCGCAGCGGCGGTCACACCGGGGATGACCGTGATGGGCAACACCAACGGCGGCGAAGTGCCCACGATGACGTGCAGCTCGTTTAACAGCGGCCCGCAGGTCTTTTACTCGATCACGATCCCTGCGAATCACCAGGCGAGCATCGTCGCGACCCCGAGCGGCGCGCCCGCGTGGGCGCCCTTCCTCCGTATCATCGACACGTGCGCTGCGGGCACGACCTGCCTCGGAACGCAGACCGGCACCGCCGGGATGCCCACCAACGGCACCTTTGCCAACCGCACCGCCAGCGCACGCACCGTGCTCGTGAGCGTCGGGTCTTCCAGCGCAACCAATGGCGGCGCGTTCTCGTTTGCCTACACGACCGCGATGATCCCAGCGATGGCCCCCAACGCGACGTGCGCGATGCCGACGGCCCTCACCCTCCCGACCACCGCGCTCGCGGGCAGCACCATCAGCGGCATGGAGACGCGCACCTCGTCGTGTGCAGCGACCGTCGCGACCGGCGCGCTGTCGTACTACACGGTGACCATCCCCACCGGCCGCTCGCTCTTGGTCAACGCGTCGCCAACCACCATGGGCTTTAACCCCGCGGTGCACTTGTTTGATGGCTGCGCGGCGACCTCGTGCGCAGGCTTTCGTGACGGTGCGCCGGTCGACCAAGACGAGCGCATGACCTACACCAACGCGACGCTCGCGGACCAGACCCTGACCCTCGCAGTTGGGAGCCGGACAAGCACACAGTTTGGCAACTACGCGCTCAGCGCGAGCTTGCTTCCGGCAGGGACCGCCAACACCACGTGCGCTGCGGCCATCCCGCTGCCCACGTCGACGGGCTCCCTCTTGGCACAACAGCAGAACGTCGCGTCTGAGCGCTCGATGGCCACCTGCGAGGCCGGCAGCACAGGCAACGTCTTGTACTACTCGCTCACGGTCCCCGCGGGTCAGCAAGCGCAGCTCGTCGCATCGCCTTTGGGTCCGACCACGGCCAACGCGGTCCTGCGCGTACGCACCAACTGCGCCACGCTGGCCTGCGTGAGCTCGGTCAACGCCACCAGCGGCAATGGCATCGAGACCCTCACGGTCACCAACGACACCGCAGCCCCTGCGGTCTACATCGTCGAGCTCGGCTCGGCCTCGAGCACGTCCACCGGGATCTTTGATCTCGCCGTGAACTTCTCGCGCATCCCGTACAGCGTCACCAGCGTCGCTTCGGCCAACTGCGATGACCTCTCGATGGGCGCGACCGCGCCAACGCTCACGTCAGACGACGACGGCGCCTCGGGTGTCATCGCGCTGCCGATGCCGTTTGCGTTCTCGTTCTTTGGAGATGCGGCGACGCACTTTAGCGTCTCGACCAACGGGTTTATGCAGCTCTATCCCAACGCGATGGGCACCGTGTCGACCTCGCTGGGCAACGTGACGCTCCCGGCGGCTTCTGGCCCCACGGGGATGATCGCGCCCTTCTGGGACGACCTTGTAGTCCGTGCGGCTTCGCGCCCCGGCGCTGCGCTTCGCTACCTCGTCTCGGGCACCGCACCCAACCGCCGGCTCGTCGTCGAGTGGAACGACGCGTACGCCTTTGGCACCACCAACACGCTGCGCTTTCAGGTGAAGCTCAACGAGACCACCAACACCATCGAGTATCACTACTGCGCGATGACAGACACCTCGATGACCTCGATGCGTCACCTCGGAGACAGCGCCACAATCGGTCTGCAGAGCTTCGACCGCGCCCGCGCGACGCAGTTCTCGGTGAACACCGCGAGCGTTGGACTCGGGACCGCCATGAGCCCCAACCGCGTGGTGATCACCCCGCGCTGAAACAGCCCCGTACGCGAGTGCGCAGCCCTCTGGGCCGCGTCCGCGAGCGACCCATGCGCCCCACGCCTGCGCCCTGTGCGCGAGGCTGGGTGAGCGGTCCATGAGGTCAACCCCGCTGAGGCCCTTGGGTCACAAGACCTGAGCCCTCGCGCTTTGCACGCGCGCAAAGTGCAGGCATGATCCCGGCTCATTTTGCGGACGAAGCGCCGCCCATGGGCTGTCTCAGACCGTCGGTGCAGAGCGCAGGTCGTCGCGCAGAGCGGTTAGCACTACTGTTCATTATTTCTAGTTATTTCAGCTACTTAGATCGTCATTCTCGTCTCGAAAGGCATGCCTACTTTGATCAAATTCACCTTGCGCGGAAGCCTCGCTTCCCTCGCCGCCATCCTCGTCGCCCAGGGCTGTGCTCCTGCGCCCATTCCTGACGTGGACAGCGGCGCGGACGTCGTACAGAGCGACACCAACCGCCCAGACACCAACCGCCCGGACACCGTCGTGCAGCCCGAAGCGGGCCCCGAAGCAGGGAGCCCTGACGTCCTCGACGAGATGTCACCCATGGCCGAAGCAGGGACCGAGGCAGGCGTTGAGCTCGACGCAGGGATGGACGCGGGCGCAGAGGCCAGCGTCGACGCGGGCACAGACGTGGTCAGCATGGACTCGCGCGATGGCGCGGCCGACGTTGTGGGCGCAGACGCGGCCGACGGCGCGATCGCACCAGGATGCTCACGCACGGTGGACGCGACGCTCGCGTTTCCCGCGGCTGGGATGACCACCACCGTCATGAGCTCACTCGCGGCCATGGGCACCGGCGGAATGAACCCCTCGCTCGGCTGTGTCTCAGGCACCAACGGTTCAGAGCGTGTGTTTCGGCTGACCGTTCCGGCGCGCACGGGTGTGGTGTTGACGGCGACCGCTGCGCTCGCGACCACGGATCTCGTGATGGCGATCCGACGCAATTGCACCGCGAGCGGGAGCGAAGTCGCCTGCAACGACGACTCCTCGGGGCTCAACCCCGGGATCCGCACCATGCTCGACGCGGGCGAGTACTTCGTCGTGGTCGACGAGTACGCCTTCACCGCGATGGAGGCCACCGGCGGAGACTTCACGCTCTCGCTCGGGACGTATACCCCCGCAGCGAACCCGACCTGCGCGACCGCAGCGGCGCTCACACCGGGGATGGCCGCGATGGGCAACACCAACGGCGGCGAAGTGCCCATGATGACCTGCAGCTCGTTTAACAGCGGCCCGCAGGTCTTCTACTCGATCACGATCCCTGCGAATCACCAGGCGAGCATCGTCGCGACCCCCAGCGGGATGCCCGCGTGGGCGCCCTTTCTGCGCGTGATCGACACCTGCGCCGCGGGCGTGACCTGCCTCGGGACGCAGTTTGGCGCTGCAGGGATGCCCACCAACGGCACCTTTGCCAACCGCACCGCCACCGCGCGCACCGTGCTCGTGAGCGTCGGATCTTCCAACGCGGCCAACGGCGGCGCGTTCTCGCTCTCGTACACCACCGCCATGATCCCCGCGGCGGCCGCCAACGCGACCTGCGCGATGCCTACGGCCCTCACCCTTCCGACCACCGCGCTCGCGGGCAGCACGATCAGCGGCATGGAGACTCGCTCCTCAAGCTGTGCAGCCAGCACCTTCGGCGGCCCGCTCTCGTACTACACCCTCAGCGTCCCCGCAGGCCGATCGATCCTGATCAACGCCGCGCCCCGAACCGCTGGGTTTAACCCCGCGGTTCACTTGTTTGATGGCTGCGCTGCGACCTCGTGCGCGGGCTTTCGTGACTCGGCACCGATCGACCAGCCCGAGCGGCTGACCTACACCAACGCGACGCTCGCAGCCCAGAACCTCACCCTCGCCATCGGTAGCCGGACCACCACCCAAGAGGGCTCGTTTGCCCTCGACGTGAGCCTGCTGCCGAACACCACAGCCAACACCACCTGCGCCGCGGCGATCCCGCTGCCGACTTCAAACGGCGTGCTCTCGCAGCAGCAGCAGAATGTTGCATCCACACGGTCGACCGCCACCTGCGAAGCCGGCAGCACAGGCAACGTGCTGTACTACTCGCTCACGATCCCCGCAGGGCAGCAGGCGCTCATCACAGCCTCGCCGCTCGGCCCAACGACAGCCAACGCGGTCCTGCGCGTCCGCACCGACTGCGCGACCGCGGCCTGTGTGGGCTCGTCCAACACCACCGGCAGCAACGCAGCCGAGAACCTCACCATCCGCAACGACACCATGGCCCCTGCGGTCTACATCGTGGAGCTTGGCTCGGCCTCAAGCACGTCCACCGGGATCTTTGACCTCGCCGTGAGCTACTCGCGCATCCCGTACAGCGTGACGGCCATCGCGACGGCCAACTGCGATGACCTCTCGATGGGCGCGACCTCGCTCATGCTCAACGGCGACGACGAGGCATCCACGGTCCGCGCGCTGCCGATGCCGTTTGCCTTTAGCTACTTTGGCGACGCGGTCTCGCACTTTGGCGCCAACACCAACGGCCTCGCCCAGCTGTTCTCGAACAGCATGGGAATCGTCTCGACCTCCTTCGGCAACGTGGACCTCCCAAGCGCCACAGGGCCCGTGGGCGCGCTCTCGGTGTTCTGGGATGACCTCGAGGTCGACACCATGTCGCGACCCGGCGCCGCCGTTCGATTCGCCACGCTGGGCACCGCACCCAACCGCCGCGTCGTGCTCGAGTGGTTCAACGCAAACACGCTCGGTGGGACCGACACGTTGCGCTTTCAGGTGAAGCTCAACGAGACGAGCAACACCGTCGAGTATCACTACTGCGCGATGACCGACACCGCGATGGGCTCGACGTTTCACCTCGGCAGCAGCGCTACGATTGGCATGCAAAACCTCGCACGAGATCGCGCGACGGTGTTCTCACACAACACCGCGAGCATTGGGCTCGGGACCGCCATGAGCCCCAACCGCCTGCTCTTTATCCCGCGCTGAGCGCGTCGAGATAAGCGCGCACTCCGCGCAGACCCACAAGCCGCGTCCCATCGGGGAGCCGGACCGCGGCCAGCTCGCTCATCGCACACGCGCCCGCCAACACAGCGGCCGCGCGTGTGTACCGTCGCGCGTGAGGGCCCACCCCGTGGGCATCCCAGCACCAGACTCGGGTCGCGCGCGCGAGCAACACGTCCATGCCCGCGCCGCCCATGGCCTCGACCGAGCGCTCGGCCGCGGCGACGTAGCCGGGGGCGTCCGCGCGCAAGATCGATCGCCCTCGGACAAGATCCGCCTGGGATTCTCCAGGCAAATGCACACTCACCGCGAACGCCCCGTCGACGCTCCGCTGCGCGACCGAGACCCCCGCGTCAAAGAGCGTGTGCGCGTGCATGCGAACACCGGACTCGTCGGGCGCGTCGCGCGCTGCGCTCACCCACACAGACCAATAGGCAACGTCCGTCATCGCGCAGAGTCTTAGCGCATTGAGAGCAAGACCTTGCCCACGTTCTGCCGCCCAGAGAGCCGCGCGTGGGCCTCGACGGCCCGCTCGAGCGGGATGACCGCGTCGACAATGGGCTGGATTTTTCCTGTGCGATAGAGCTCTAAGAGCTCTTGCGCCTCAGCAGAGAGCATCTCGATTTCTTCCCAGAGATGTCCGATGTTGACTCCCGCCATGGCGCGGTTGCGGTCCATCAACCCCAGCGGTGTAAACAACGGAATCCCGACCGCTTGCTTGACCACATTCACGATGCTCCGGCTCTCACCCGGGGTCATGTTTGAGAACCCAAACGCGATGAGCATCCCGGCGGGCGCGAGGAGCTCAAAGCCCTTCTTCCAGTCGCGGCCCCCGAGCGGATCGAGCACGAGATCTACACCGCGCCCGTTGGTAATCCGCCGCACTTCTTCTGCGTAATCCTTGCTGCGATAGTCAATCGGGTGCGCACACCCTTGCGCCCGGATCGCGTCGTGCTTGCCCGCGCTCGCGGTCCCAAACACCTCCACGTTTTCGACCGTGCTACAGAGCTGCAACACCGCCGTACCCACGCCCCCCGCGGCCATGTGCACGAGCACTTTCATCCCGGGCCGCAAGTGCGCCACGCGAAAGAGCATGTGATACGCGGTGATGTACACCACCGGCAGCGCGGCCGCGTGCTCGTAGGTCATCGCGTCATCGATCACCATGGCCTGCGCCGTGGGCACACAGACGTACTCGGCTTGGCCGTTAAACTTGGTGAGCACCAACACACGCTCGCCCATGCGCGAGGCGTCCACGCCCTCGCCCACTGCGTCGATGTCCCCCGAGCCCTCGTAGCCCACCACGCACGGCGGCTTGGGCGCGTCGGGATACATCCCCTGCCGCGCCGCGATATCAGAGAAGTTTACACCGGCAAATCGCAGGCGAACTCGCACTTCTCCAGGGCCTGGCGTGGGCGTCTCGACCTCTCGGACCTCAAGAACCTCTGGGCCACCGTGGCGCGTAATCGTGAGTGCACGCATTGCGATAGATCTCTTTCTTAGGACGAAACACTGCAAAAGTTGCCGAAGTTACAGGCGCAGGGGTCTGCGCCCAGGGACACGCCGACATCGTGCGCCTGCGCACACGTCTCAGAGAGCCGTTGGCTCTTCTCGGGACGCGGGTGTGAGCGCCTCTGGGGGCGCGGGTTCTGGTTTTTCTCGCGAAAACGTCAAGTGCTCAGCCAAGAATCCAAAGGACTCTCCCACGTCGGGCAGCACCTTGGCGTAGAGCTTGATCGTCGCATACACATCGAGCAGCGCGCGATACGCCGCGTCTTCGGCTAGCAGCCTGGCGTCTGAGAGTGGTCTTAGCTTGCTCTCGAGCTGAGCCCGCACCTGAGCCTCTCGCTTGGACGCCCGCTCGGCCTTCTGCAGGAGCGTCGCGAGCTTGCCCGCGGTCATCCCAGGCACGTGCACATCGCGTCGCGCAGTCAGAGTGCGCACCGTCTGGTCCACTACCCGCTCAAATCCATCCTTGGGCTTGAGCAGTTTGCGCCGCGCTTCGGTCGTCAGTGTCACTGTGGGCTCGGGTTCGAGCTTCACCGAGGCCGCAGTCTTCTTTGCTTTCTTTGCGCTGACCTTGCCCGAAGGTGCAGCGCTTCGCCCGCCGAGCACAGCCACACGTGCCGTCGTGCCCGACTTGGTCGTGGTCTTTGGCTTTGTTTTTACAGTCTTTGCAGTCTTTTTGGCTTTGGCCTTCACAGGGACCTTTGCCGAGGGTCGTGCCTTGATCATCGATCCACCTTCGAGTCACTCACGGGCTTCTTGTACAAGCAATCACATCGCATAGAGTCCATCACATCGCGAAGTCTAATAGATTCAATCTGTCTTCACAGGTTCTTAGACTCATGAGGCATGGGTCCGAGGCATAGAAGTGCATAGATTTAATCTTATACACCAACAGCACTCTCCCTCCATGGCTCTCTCAATGATTCATCTCGAGAGGTCTTCTTGATTCGACTCGATGGCATGGTCGCTAGCATAAAGATACACAGGTATCTCTTACCCTTTGGCTATCGTTGCACACCCGACCGAGCACTGGTCTTACCGAGGTCGAGCCATGGGTATCCATGGACTGTACTAGCACTGGTCCATCGAACCAGTATCCATAGGTCCGTGAGACCTGTGCAGAGCCTCCAAAGAGACCCACAGAGCTCAAATTCGACCGACAGGCGCAGAGAAAGTCACCTATCTCATCGAAATTATTAGACAATCACGCCGAGGTGAGCATCGAACCGCCGCGCACGCTGGGCCCAGGGAGGCGCGCTTCGCAGCTCGGTCCGGTGCTATTGAAGCATAGAATTCGCTGCATTTTCGCGAGCGGGACGCTCTTGTTTGTGCTCCCCCAGTGCTCAGGCGCCGCCGGCAACCGCTCGGCGATGCCCCTGACAACCCCGAGAAACACCGCACCGAGCGCGCAAGATCCTGGTGCTCAACCCTGGTCACTGCGACGAGTCGACGAGCTCCCCGAAGACCCCGAGGCGCTCATCGCGCTCGAAGACGCCCCGGCGAGCGCGCCCATGTGGCTGCTCGGAGGCCTCCGTGGCGAGTATGCACCTGGCGAACCCCTGCAAGTGCGGCTGGGCCGAGGCCCCGCGGTGCTCGCGCCCATCGTGGCCGCCGCGCCCACAGACGACGGGAGCTGGCTCTTCGCGACCCGCGACGGCGCCCTGTGGCACGCGGGCTCTTTCTTGGGCGAACTTCAGCGTGTGTCTGGCGAAGCGGGGCGTACGGTCCGCGGATTCACGACGCGCTCGTGGCATGTGCTCGCCCTGACGGCGCGAGACGGCTCGCTCTATCTGGGTCGCCGCGAGGGCCTGGTCCGTGCGCCCGACGTGCTCGATGGCCCTGTGATTTCTGCTGCGTTTGCAAACGAGCAGCTCGGCGTCGCGCTCGTGCGACCCGGGACCGCGTTTGCGACTAACGATCGAGGCGCACACTGGCACGCGCTGCCCGTCGCACCCCACGCGGCGCTCTCGGTGCGCGCGACGGCGACCGAGATCGTTGTGCGCACGACCCACGGCCTAGCCACCGTCGGCGCAGACTTGCAGTGGCAACCTCGCGTGCTGAACGCTGCGCCCGTAGCGCACACACCGATGAGCACAGAGGCCAGAGAAATCACTAATAAAACACTGTTCTCGGCCGCGCTGAGAGAGCCCTCCATGGGCCCCGCACGAGCGCTCTCGTACGGCGCCGTGTGGCGCACCGACGGCCCGATCGCGTGGATCGAAGACGACACACTCGTGACGTGGTCACTGCAAGATGGGCTGCAAATAGACCCAGTCCCGTGCAGCGGGGCCACGGTGCACGCGTTTGGCGCAGCGTGGCTCGCCCAGTGCAGCGAGCACGAGCACTCCCGCTTGCTCGTCGGAGGCCGCCGCGCGTGGAGCACTTTGGCCGCTCAATTGCCTGACGAAATCACTGTGGTCGCGCCAGACGCCTCGGCCGTCGTGGTCGAGCGCCCCTGCCACCAGGGCCCAAGCCATGGGCTCTGTGTCATCTCACCCGACGGCACCCGCGAGACCCTCTCGCTCGCAGCGCGCGCGCGCGTGCTGTCCATCCGTGCGCGCCGCGTGCTCATCGACCGAGGAGACGTGGGGCAGCGCGAACACGATTATGCTGTGATTTCACTCGCCGAATCGGATCGCACCCCTCGCCCTCTGCCCGACACCGTGCGCTGGCAAGAGGCCTTTTTGACCGACGATGGCACCGCGTGGGGCCCCGCCCTCGCGACCGAGACCACCGCCGAGGGGCGCCTGTCACGCACACGTGTGATCGCGAGAGTCTCACGTACCCACGAGCTCACACTGGCCCCGCTCCCGAGCCGCAACGCCCACGTGGCATGGATCAGCCCATCGCGTTGGATCGCCTGGCAAAATGCACCCTTTGTGCTCTGGAGTTCGAGGGACCAGGGCGCTCACTGGACACTGGACTCGCGCGCCGTGAGCGAGCCCACTCACGACGTCGTCGCCCTCGAGGACCAAGACCTCGCGCGCCCCGCCGCGCCGCGCATACAGCACACACGCGGCCCCCGCGAGCGCTGCCTGGGCCCCTACTGCGTGCTCCCCGATCACCGCGTGTACGCACAACAGAGCGCCCTGCCCACGTCACAACCCTCGCTCGCGGCGCTCAACCCGAGCGAGCCCTCAGGGGCACTCCCACGGCGCCCAACGAGACAGAGCGCGAGCGCATTTCGTCTGTATTTTTGCAGCCCATCGGACGGCTCTCCCGCGTCACCGAGTCCCGCCCATGCGCCCTCGCTGCGCTTTGGCGCGGGCGCCCTCCTCGACGGAGCCCCGCGGCACAGCCCCGACGAGGCCGACGACGCCCTGCGCGGGCTGCGCGTTCGCGATGGATCCACACGGGTCTTTCGTGCGCGCACGGGCAGCCCGCTGCCGCCGCTGGGACAACAGAGACCCGCGCGCGATGGGCTCGTCGAGCTGCTCCCACGCTTGGTCACCGCGCACTACGCCGTGGTCGAGCGCTGCTTGCTTGAAGCGCGCTGTGAGCTGCTTTTTTTCACGCGCAATGGCTCTGTGCGCTCGCTTGGCTTCGTCGACACTTGGCTCTCAGGACCCGACTGGCAGGGGCGCGTTCATGCAGTGCAAACCCTGGGCACAGACGGCAACGGACCCGCCGATTTTGTGGTGTGGCTCACGCGCGCTAGCACCCGACCGGGCCACGACACGCCCTCCGAAGACCACGACGGCGCCGACGCGATCTTGCACTACGACGCCCAAGCAAACCTCCGCGCGTTTCGCGCGTTTGCGTGGGGCCCCTCGCCCCTTGAGCTCCGCGCGTTGTCCCTCAGCGCAGGGACGCTGGGTATGACCATCGCGACCCGCGAAGATCCCAATGGTCTGCAATTTTACAGCATTTCAGGGGACCCCATGCGTTCGCTCGCGCGCCGCTTTGCAGACCGCCCGCCCGCGTGCCAAGCGCCCCGCACACAGCGCAGCGACTGGCTCCTCTCGAGCACGCCCGGCTACGGCGCCACGGTGTATTTCGGCGGACGCGTGGCACCGATTGAGCGTGGACTCCGCGTGCGCTGGGAGCTCGAAGACGACGGCTGGTGCCTCGCCCGCGCACACATCGAGAGCAGCGATCTCACCGACGACTCGCTACAAATCGCGCTTCAAGGGGCCCTCACATTGCGAGCCCACGCCGGAGCGCTCGAGGCGTCACGCGTCCACGAGCGCGGGACCCAAGCCTGGCGCTGCAGTGAGCAGCAAGATCAGACAAACCCCTGATTGATCCCAGACAGAGTGCTCGTCTTGGTCACTCGAGGACGGTCTCGACACCCCATGGGTTTGACCGATCGGTCAGGGCGGACTACGCTCGGCTGACCGATCGGTTAGTCTCGATCGCGCACAGAAAGGGCCTCACGTCCGTGTCGACCAAGGCGATCGCGTTTGAGTCACTGAGCAAAGTGTATCCAGGAGGCTGTGGCGTGCACGAGCTCACGCTGCACGTCGAGCCCGGCGAAGTGTTTGGCTTTATCGGCCCCAACGGCGCCGGAAAATCCACGGCGATCCGAGCGCTCTTGGGCCTCTCTCGCCCCACCGGTGGCGCCGCGAGTGTCCACGGGATTGACCTCGCCAAGGACAGAGACCGCAAGCGCGAGGCCCTCGCACATGTGGGGTACGTCCCGAGCGAGCCCGGCGTGTATCCGGGCAAGACCGTGGCTGAGACGCTCGCGTATTTGGGTGGATTTCATGCGGCAGACACGCGCGCGCTGCGGGCGAAGCTGTGTGAGCGCATCGACCTCGACGTGACGCGTCGCGCCGACGAGCTCTCGCTAGGCAACAAGAAGAAGCTCGCCATCGTCGCGGCGATGCACCACGCGCCCAGCGTTTTGGTGCTTGATGAGCCGTCGAGCGGGCTCGATCCGCTTGTAAAACACGAGCTCTTTGCGCTCTTGGCGGAGGTCGCACGCGAAGGCGCTGCGGTGTTTTTTTCGTCGCACGTGATCAGCGAAGTCGAGAGCGTGTGCGATCGGTTTGCCCTGCTCAAAGAGGGCCGGCTCGCGCAGCTTGTCCGCACGCAAGACCTGCTCAGAGAGCAGCCGCTGCGTGTGCGCGCGACGTTCGCAGACCCAACGGACTCGGTGCTCTTGTCGCTCACAGACGCACGTCCCAACGCAGCAGGTGAGCTCGAATGGATCTCTCGCGTGGAGCTCCCAGCGCTCTTGCAGGCCCTCGCGCAAGACACCCTCGCCAAGCGCATCACCAAAGTGGTCTTAGAGCACCCCTCGCTCGAAGAGCTCGTGCTGCGTCAGTACGCCAAGGAGCGCGCACAATGAGAGAAGCTCGTCCGCTGCTCGCCACGAGCGCGCAGGTTCGCCATGTCATCTCGCTTGAGCTGTCCCTCTCGATTCGCTCGCTCGTGTCGTGGGTGTTGCCAGTCGGAGCGCTCCTCGCGATGACACTCGGCCTGCAAAAATCCATGAGCCAAGCCGGCAGCGCGTTTGAGCTCAAGATCCGCATGATGCCTCGCCCCATGCTCGCGGCGTTTGGGATGGAGCACATCAACCTCCGCGATCCCGTGGGCTATCTCGCGACCAACTGGTCCACCATCACGCTCATCACCGCGCTCTTCGCGTCGCTCTTGGGCGCGACCCTCGCCTCGCGTGAGAGCGCATCGCAGCTCAGCGAGACTCTCTACACACAGCCCATCGAGAGACACACCGTGCTCGTGGGCAAAGCCCTCGCCGGCGTGCTGGTGCTGCTCGCGTTTAACGTGACACTCTCGCTCGTGGGCTGGGTCACCTACGCGTTTGCGGGCGTGGCCATCTCGCGACCCGGCGCGTTTGTCTCTGTATTTGCAGGGACTTTCTTAGTGCACACCACCGTCTTTGCCCTGTCCATCCTCGCCGCCGTGAGCGCACAACACGCGCGCTCGGCCTCGTCGCGAGCCCTCGGGATCACCTTTGGGCTCTACGGTCTCGGCATGGTCGCCCGGATCACCGAGCGTGCCGACAAGCTCAAGTATCTCTCGCCGTTTAGCTACGCCGACGCGAGCGACATCGCGCAAACGGGTGGACTCCAAGCGCGCGTAGCGGTCCTGGCGGTCGCGACGGTAGCCTTACTGATCGCAGCGATCGTTCGTTTAAACCGAAATGACATGGGCGTATGACGGAGCCTACCGAAGACCGATCGGGTCGGATTCTAGACGCTGCGCTCAGCGAATTTGCAGAGCACGGCTACGTCGCCGCCTCGACCTCGGGCATCGCGACGAGGGCGAACGTCGCCAAGGCGCTCGTGTTTCATCACTACAGCTCGAAAGAGGCGCTCTTTCTCGCGGTGTACGCGATGGTGTCCACGCGGATCGAGGCCGCCATGGACGAGTGTCTCCGCGACGCGCCCCCAGACCTCTTGGCCCGCGTGCTCTTGTGGACCGAGCGCAAGCTCGGGATGTTTCGCGAGGACCCACGGATGCTGCGGCTCTATCTGGTCGTCTTGCCGCAGGCACCCAAAGAGATTCGCCTGCAAGTTTCCAAGCAAAGGACAGAGTCTATGATGGACCTCTCGCAGCGGTTTCTTGCCGGTATTGACGCGTCTGTCTTGAGCGTCTCGGCCGAGCTCGCCTTCGATGCGCTGAGCACACTGAGCGCAGGGATCGAGCAACGGATCCTGGCGCTTCCGCCCAAGCAACGCACGCAAGCGCACCTTGAGGCCCTCACCGACCGCGCGCGCACGATGTTTACGCTCTTGGCGCGTGGGCTCTATCACACAAAAGAGCGCGCAACGAAGTGATCTTTGCCTGCAAAATAACAGCGATTGCGTGTGTCATCGCGACAGATCACGGATGAGCACCTTGCTCTTGCGCCGCTTGTCATAGCGCGCAAGCCGAGCCTCGGGCAGAGCCTTGGGCGACGCCATCACAAAGCCACGTTCACGAAAAAAGTGGCTCGTCTGGGTTGTGAGCACAAAGAGCTTCTGCATCCCGCGTTTGCGCGCGATCTCGACCAGCTGCTCGATGAGCTCTTCACCTCGGCCCGCCTCGCGATAGCTCGGGTGCACCGCGAGGCAGTAGAGCTCGGCCACTTTTTCGGGCTCAAACGGCTCAATCGCCGCACACCCGATGACCATGTTGTCGCGCTCGATGACCACAAATCGATCGATCTCTTGCTCAAGCGTCTCGCGCGTCCGTCGCACCAAGAAGCCCTGGTCTTCGAGCGGATCGAGCAGAGAAAGCAGACCAGGAATATCCTCTAATTTTGCAGGCCGAAGTCCTTCGTACTGCTCATTGGTGACAAGCGTCCCGCGGCCCTCACGCGTGAAGAGCTCCTGCAAGATCGCGCCGTCTTGCGCGCGCTCGACCAGATGCGCGCGCCGGACACCTTCGCGACACGCACGCGAAGCCGACTCGAGGTTCTTTCGCGTGTCCACATGCAGGTGCTTGGCCGTGCGCGAGAGCTCAAGCGCTTCGGCGGGAGTTAACTGCGGAAGCACGCGGTTGCGCTTGTCCACGACGCCCTTGCCCTCGACCAACGCGATGAGCTTGTCCGCGCTCAGCGCAGACGCTGCGGCCGCCGCGACCTCGTGCGACGAGAGATTAAAAATGTCTCCCGTGGGCGAGTAGCCTAACGGGGACAACAGCACGATGTCCGAGGCATCCAAACGCGCACGGATCGCGTCTACGTCGATGCGCCGCACGTTGCCCGTAAACTGATGATCGACCCCGTTGCGGACGCCCCAAGGGCGCGCCATGACAAAGTTTCCGCTGGCGACACGGATGCGCGCGTGGGCCATCGGAGAGCTCGGGAGCCCCATCGAGAGCAGCCCCTCAAGGCGCCCACGAATGTTGCCCACGGCGTCTTCGACGCAGCTCATGGTGGGCCGATCGGTGACTCTCGTGCCCTCATGAAACTTGGGCTTGATCCCGCGATCACTCAGGCGTTTCTCAATCTGCGGGCGGCTTCCATGGACGAGCACCAGCCGCACACCCAGCGCGTGCATGAGCGCCACGTCATGGATCAAGTGCGGAAACTCTGAGTCGTCCACCGCTTCGCCACTAAACATCACGACGAACGTGCGCCCGCGATGAGCGTGAATGTACGGGGCCGAGAGCCGAAAAAAATCAACGAAGGAGTGCACGGTTTCCACGGATCAATCGCCGGGACGATACACGGATTTGGTCAGCACGAGGACACGCCAAGAGGTCACAGGATCAAAATATTCTCTGGATAAATCCTGGCCAAAATGACATTCTCTCATTCTGACCGCTGCGGCTGTCTGTGCGCTTCTGTGTGATGCGCCACCACTGACCTCACTCATGAAAAGCGAGACTCTACATCCAGGGTGGTCCGTCCAAATCGTGGACGATCGCCTGATCGCTACGTTCGTGGGGAGACTCTCTACAGCAGACGGGAGATCGTCGGCCCTTGAGTTTGCGCGCTGCCTTCGCGAGCAGCCCCGTCATGTCGTGTGGGATCTTGGGCAAATGCGAGGGTATGAGGCAGGCGCGAGAGAGGCTTGGCAGTCGCAGTTGTGGCCATTGCGCGAGCAAATCCTCAGTATTTCGGTGCGTGGCGGGGGTCCCTTTGTGCGCCTCGGAGCGAACACCCTCGCCATGGCCTTGGGCATTGCGCTCAAGGACGACTAGCGCCGACACACAGCCCTCGCCTTCGCGCTACGCTCGCTGCAGAGGGAGAGGCTTCACGATGACCCAACCAACCAAGCCAAGCACCGTCGCGCAGGGCCCTTTTGTGGCCGATGGACTACGCCCTGGGGGCTATTACGAGTTGTCCAACGGGCACCCCGTACAGTTGTCTCCGTCGGG
>JAUXYJ010000001.1 GCA_030694465.1 Deltaproteobacteria bacterium
CGAGGGGATCTCAGCGCCGACGCCCTCCTTTGGCTTTACCGAAGGCCGCAACGCAACGGAGGTGACCCTCACGGACCTCAATGGCGATGGACTCGTGGATCACGTTCGACTGGTTCGAGATCTCTCGGATCCCCTGAAACCAGCCATGGCCGTCGAGGCCCAGTTTAATCTTGGCAACCGTCTTGGGCGCCCCGTGCGAATCGATGGGCGAATGGGGCGAGTGGTCGAGACCTTGGGTGCTACGTCGCTTGAATCGGGCTTTGAGACCGAGACCACTACGTCAGACAGCGCTCAATTTGGGGTGTATGGCACTGGCGCGGGGCTCGCGACGACAGCGCGTCGGACCCTCTCGATGCTTGTCGATGTAACCGGAGACGGCTTGCCCGATCACGTCGAAGTCAGTGGAAGTTCGTGGGCCGTGTCGGTCAATACCGGAGCCGGTTTTGCGGCGCCTCGAAGCTGGTCCCTTAGCGCGTTTGATGCTGGCGCCGGGATTGGGCCTGGCGACTCGGCGGTTTTGGCCCGCGGGGTCGGCTCGAACTTCAACGGAAGCGTTGGAGGCGCCGTCGAGCTGGTTTTTCCTGTTCTGAGACTGACACTCCAAGGGTCGCTCTCGCGAAACAGCAGCGAAAGCAGCTCAAACATGACCCTCAGGGACATCAATGGCGATGGTCTTGTCGACCATGTCGCGCAGACCGCCGATGGGAGGTTGTTTGCTCGGATCAATCCAATCGGCCCCTCGAATCGCTTGGTTCGAATCCGTAATCCCTTCGGAGGACGGATCGAGCTGGCCTATCAAAGTGCGGGCAACGTCGCAGCACACAGCGAGATCGGTCCTGATGGAGTGGCCTACAATGTCCATATGCCCCGAAGTCAATGGGTGTTGGCAAGCGTGGACACCTGGGACAACCCTTCTTCAGCTACAACGCCAGGGCACTACACGCACACCACGTTCGATTACCATCAGAGCGGCTACTACGATCCAGACGAACGCGAGAACTACGGGTTCAGACACCTGACGGTGACGGGAACAGATGGCTCTCTGTCCGAGATGTACTTCCACAACCAGGACTACTTTCGCCGTGGACGGCTCTATGCGTCGGTTGGTGTCGATTCTAGCCGTCATGCTTGGACTCGCGCTGGGATCTCGTGGACGGCTCCCCTCGGCGCCCCAGCCCCTCGAACCAGCACATTTTCGCCCGAAAAATCGTCAGAGACTGCGTATGTGCTGGACGGCTCGTCGCTGTTTAGCGGTGCCTCGTTTGCGACCATTGCAGCGATCAAGAGCGTCACCAAGACCTTCGAGTATCGAAGCACCGGCGAGGTGAAAGCGATCAACGATCCTGGCGACGCTGACGGCAACGACGACCTGCGTGTGGACATTTCGTACGCTGACCTCCCAGGCCTCAACCTCGCGCTTCCGAGCGAAATCACTGTGCGGTCATGGCCGAGTCTTGCCATCTTGCGGCAACGCACAGCGAGCTACCGCAGCAACGGCACGATGGAGTCGATCCGAGATCGTCTGGCCGGGGGCATCAACCCTGACACCTCAAGTCCTTGGGTTGGCAATCCGTCGCAAGACCCGACAACTCATTTTGACTTCGACGCGTTTGGCAATCTGAGCGCCACCGTCGACCCGTCGGGCTTTCAAACGACCATCGAGTACGATTCGCTGACGCGCTCTCGCCCGACACGTGTCCACAACTCGTTTAATCTTGAGTCCACGACTCAGTATGACGACCGCTGGGCTGCTCCCATTACGCAGACGGACGCGAATGGACAGAGCGTCTCTTACACCTACGACGCCCATGGCCGGGTCGCGACAGTCACCGGTCCAAACGATCACGGCTCAGCGGAGCCGACCCTTCGCTTTATCCACTCGACGGTCTCGGCGAGCAGCCCTGACGAGATCTGGGCCATTACCGACCACAAGGACAGCGCCCATCCAGGAAATCCCATCAGGACAGTGTCCTTTGTCGATGGGTTTGGACGCGCACGGGTCACCAAACGCGAAAACGAGGTCGAGCTCGGCGGAGCTGTAGAGCCTGGCTTTATGGTCAACGGTGCGACGATCTACGATTGGCGTGGGCGCGTCGTTCAGGCCAGTCAGCCCTGGTTCTCGATTGCTTCGGCCACTGCCCCAGTCTCGCTGCCGATGATCAATCCCACGCTGACCACTTATGACTTTCTAGATCGGCCGCTCACGGTCACGGGACCTGACGGGGCCGTGACCACGTACAGCTATGGGCACGAGGTCCGTCGCGGGGTTGACCGACTGACCACCACAGTGACCGACGCGCTTGGCCGAACGGCCACGAGCTACCGTCGCCTCGACGGGCAAGTCACCGATTTGCGTCAAGCAAACACCCTCAACGGCACCCTCACTGACCTCTGGACCACCTATCTCTACACAGAGCTCGGGCAATTGTCTCGGGTCAGCGATTCGGCGGTCGTGCCCCACCACACCACGGCGCAGTACGACTCCCTTGGCCGAATGATCTCGCTCGAAAACCCCGACACCGGGTTGGTCGAGTATCGCTTCACCGCAGCAGGCGACCTCGGAGCGAAAATCACGCCCAACCTTCGCGCGATGTCGAGCAGCGCGATGATCCGATACAACCGCTCTTGGCATCGCCTCGATGCGATCGACTATCCCACGTCCACGGATGTTCAGTTTGTTTACGGCTCGTCCACAGATTTGCCGGCGCGGCGTGGGCGTCTGGTGCAGCGAACGGATGACAGTGGCGAGCATCACTTCGTCTATGGGCCGCTTGGCGAAGTCGTCGCGACTCACAGTGAGCTTGTCTCCGAGAGTGGCATCGGGCTGACAGTGGCCGACACACACTACACCTACGACAGCTTCGGTCGCCTGCGGTCGATCCTCTATCCCGACGAAGAGCTGGTGTCCTACGAGTACAACGCTGGGGGCCTTCTGCGTCGTGTGTACGGAGACGCTGGCAAGGGACCCCGAGACTATGTCAGCGAGATTCGCTACGATACAATGGGTCAGCGATCTTTCATTCGCTACGGCAATGGCGTCACGTCGCGATACAACACCAACCCGCTGACGCGACGCATGGACTCGCTCGAGACGGACTCGCCGGTTGCAGGTGCACTGCAGCGCTTGAACTACGGCTACACAGCGACCGGCAACTTGAGCAGCATCTGGACCGCAGGTGTCGGTGCGCCAGCACCCAACCTCGCTCAGGTTTGGCAGTCGTTTAGTTACGATGACCTCGACCAGCTGACCTATGGCTGGGGGTATTACATGCGTGAAGGAGGGGCCCAGCACAGCTACAGCCTCTCGATGCAGTACGACCGGATTCACAACATCACGCAGAACTCACAGTCTGTGTGGATGACGCCTGGTGGTGGTGCTCCCTGGGGCCAAGTGGCTGCCACGTCCCACAACAACACCTACCTTCACGAGTCCAGTCGCCCTCATGCCGCGACCAACATCGGCGGACGCAAGTTCGGCTTCGACGACAACGGCAACCAGAGCTTCTCGATCGATCCAAACACCGGGAGCGTACGAACGATGGTTTGGGACGACGACGACCACCTGCAGCAGGTGATCGAAGGCGGTTCGACGGTCTCGTTTCGCTATGATTCTTCGGGCACCCGCACGCACAAGGTGAGCTCAAGCGGAGTCACGGTGTATGCCAACCAGTACTACAGTGTGCGCAACGGAGCCCTTGCCACCAAGCATGTGTTTGCCGGATCCCAACGCATCGCGAGCGTCGTCGGGGTAGGCGCGAGCGAACAGCGCCTGTTTTTGCACACCAATCACCTTGGGAGCACCGAGTTTGTGACCGACAGCTCGGGCAACGTGGCCGAGCATTACGAGCAGCTCCCCTTTGGCGAGAGCTGGGTCGAAGAGTCAGGCTC
>JAUXYJ010000022.1 GCA_030694465.1 Deltaproteobacteria bacterium
GCCCTTGTCCATGGACTCGACCGCGAGCATGCGCTTGGTGTCCGTGAGGATCTCGATGAGGCTGCGTCGGAGCTCTTCGCTCGCGTTGGTGACAAAGTCCGAGAGCTTCTCGCCAAAGCGATCGATCGCGGCCAAGAGCTCAGGCTCGACCTTGCGTGCGACCGTTCGGACGACGTCTCCTTGACGCCGTACTTTCATCGCCCTTCGACGGATCTCTCCAGGCCACAGCGCGAAGCCGGTGCCCGACGAACCCCCAAACAACCACCGGAGCGGACGCGCCCTTCGATCTGCGGTCGTCCCAGCCGATGCACTTGCTCGCGTTCGATCTCGACGCGCTCCTGTGCAGACGCCGCGCGATCGCACCCTCGTCGTGGACGCGCGGACAGAAGTGAGCGCCGACACGCGCACGCCCCCGCCGACCTAGAGCAGCTCCGCTTCGGGGTGGCTACACGCATCTCAAGTTTACCGGGATTTTTCCAGGGAGTTACTCGGAGTGTGCAGTCCTTTCAACCCGGCTCCGCGGTAGCGCGTCACGCGCTCAGCTCGCGGCACCTCCGGTCACGACGCGTTTGCCTGCGCCGACACAAGGCTCTCGTGCCAACGCTGCATCCATCCCCGCACGCTGCGATCGTCGCCCTTCCCCTTCAGGGTTCTGCAGCGCGATTCACGGCCCTTGAGACGCGCGTCCCAAGCGCGCAGAAACACCGCGCGCCGCCGAACGTCAGTTCGCCATGAAGGTCGCGGTCACGCCGGCGCCGCTGCCGGACGCCGTACAGGCCATCATCGCGATTTCCACGGTGATCGGGTCGTAGAAGTTAACCGTGCTGCTTGCCGTGGCGCCGCCGCTCGTCGCGTTGATCACGCAGCGACCGACGCGGCCCGTCGCGGTGCAGGTGCCCGCAGAGTAGGTGCCCGCCGAGCAAGCGCGCATGGTGTCGGCCGCGTTGAAACCCGTGCCGTAGTCGGTACAGCTCATCGAGCCAGCGGCGCCCGTGCTGCAGCTGCCGGCCGGTCCACCACCACCACAGCCGCCAACCAACGCCATGATCATCATGCCGACCGCGAGAACAATTGACTTCTTCATTTCAGTGTCTTTCGAGAAAACAAGGGATGGAGTGAGAGGGCAGCGTCAGTGCCACCCTTCCATCGCCCTACATGCGATGGGTTACCAAAGTAGCGGGTGTGTCGCTACTGATTTGTCTCCGGCGTCGCCGCTGCTCTTACCATTCGTTCGAGCGCCTCGGTGGCCTCGAATCGTGGGCCAGGGGTCTCGCCGAACAAGCGCTGCCGCACCGAGGTGAGCGCTGCGTTGCGCGCGGATTCGTCGAGTCCGCCATCGGAGACGATCGCGTCTCGCGCGGTTCGGTACTCTTCCATCTTGGCGATCCACGCGGAGTCTCCGGCTTCGAGCTGTCGCTCGCGTAGCGCGGCCTCCGCGTTGAGCATCGAGCGTCCGAGCGAACGAGCCATCGCCGGAGGGGCTCCTGCGTCACGCAGCCTCGCCTCGAGCGCCTCCATCCTCGCGGGTAGCGAAGCCACTGCATCGATGACCGCAGCGACGGACACGGACTCGCCGCCGTCAGGGCGAGTCGCATCGGTCGCGTCGACGGACTGCGATGTCATCGATGACATGGATGTCGTCGAAGAAGCGCCGATAACCGCGCCCGCTCGCTGCGACGGAATCGACGGAACAACGACGACGGGGTTCGGCCGCAGCAGCTGGGGGTCCGCCGCGAGGGTGTCTTGCGACGCCGTTTCACGGGGCGGTTGCGGAGCGCGGTCTGTGCAAGACCGTCGAAGCGCGATCACGCTCAGCGCGCAGCCCACGGCGAAGAGCGCGACCCGGAGCGGCTGCGAGGGACGAGGCGTATGGGGAGTGGAGGATGGGAGGGGCGGCATCAAGCGGCGGGACTGTACGCTCGGAGCTCGACGCGCGCAGCGGATTTGACGTCCGCGCGCGGGGCCCTTGAAAAGGCCAGCGGGTCGCATCATCCGCTTCGTAGAATCGTCCCATGGACGACGCAGACGACGTGCGAGAGCAGCTGCTCGAGGGCCTCGACGAGATCTCGATCACGAATTCATGTGGAACGCTCTGGGGCCTCGGTGACGACGCGTGCGTCGTGCTCGCAGCGTCTCTGCTCGCGCAGGGCTTTTTCGCGAGATCATCCGCGTGATGCCGCGCTCTGTCTCTGCGATTGGGACCGCACTCGCAGCCGCCTCGTCGCTGATGAGATCGCGCGCGAAATCGGCCCGATGAGTGTTCTGTCCGCCGAAGAGAATGAGTGAGCACGCGCTGAGAAAATCGGGCATGCGCCGATGCTGCCAGCGACAACCTATACGCAGAAGGACGCCGGTTCACACAGCGGGCAGTGAGCGGATTTCAGCCACCCAGGGTGGTCCGAGCGCTGTGCCGAATGTTCCATGAGCGCCATTGCCCAAGCGCAAGCCCTTGTCAGCACCCGGCCCGGCGTGGCGTACTTCGGCCCGTGAAACTCACGCACCTCGCATGGACTCTCGCGACCGTAGCCGCCGTCTCTGTGGTCGATCCCCACCAGGCTCACGCACAGGCTGCTCCACAGCGCCTTGTGCCAACGGGGAGCGCGCCCGCAGTGACTCCTCCGGCGGCAGGGGCCACCAACACCCACACGGCG
Source organism: Deltaproteobacteria bacterium (assembly GCA_030694465.1). Taxonomy (GTDB): domain Bacteria; phylum Myxococcota_A; class Polyangia; order Polyangiales; genus JAUXYJ01. The sequence continues at coordinate 2,652 of JAUXYJ010000022.1, forward strand.
ACGCCAGGGCGGCAAGCGCTTTCACGTGCCAACGCGGCCTATGTCGCGCGGGACTGGGCCGCCGCGCTGGGGGCTTTTCGCGAGGCCCAACAGCACAGCGCAGAGCGCGTCGAGGCGACCCTCGGGGTGGGCTTTGTGATGGCGCAGCAGAACAACGCAGAGGGCGCGCTGACTGCGTTTCGTGAGGCAGTTTCGCTTACGGCCGGGCAAGACGCGCTGGCGCTTGACCGCGTGCGCGCGCTGCAGAGTGTGTCGATGCAGTACGAAGCGATAGGGCGCTGGTCGGACGCTCTCGCGGGCTGGCAGGCGTTTGTCACGTATGCCCAAGCGCATCCCACGGTGGCCAACCCTGCGATCGGCCAGGCGCGGGTACTCGCAGTGCAGGCCCGTGAGCAACGCGAGCGATTGGACGGGCAAGTTCGCACACGGATTGAAGAGCGACGCGCGCGCAACGCGACGCCCCCGGCAGCGACTGCTCCCTGAGCGGGCTAGTTGAGCTGTTCGGCGGGGAGGTGAACGCGGACAGCCCAGCCGTTGTCGAGCCGCTCGACTTCGGCGGTTCCGCCGAGGGGGGCGACGCGGCCCTTGAGGGGCGCGAGGGCTCTGCGGTGTCGCGCGCCGTCGTCTTTGCTGACGGTGTTGTCGCTCAAGAGAATGTGCACGCCACCGCGGCCGCGCGAGACGTTGACCTCAAGTGAGCGAGACTCGGTGTGCTTCGCGGTCTGCAGCATGGCTTCTTGGACAATCTTGGTGAGATTGCTCCGGATTTTTGCAGACGGAGGCGCGAGCCCTGAGAGATCAATCGTGAGGGCAGTGTTGAGCCCTTCGCTCTCGCCAAACGAGGTCACCGTGCCGCGGAGCTTCTCGATGAGGGCGTCCCAGCCGGTGGTGTCTTCGTCTTCGACGACCTTGCGAGGCGGCCTGGGTGGCAGGCTCGTTCGGCGGGGCGTACGGAGGGATTCTCCGTGCTTTTTCTGGGCGAGCGTCGCGAACTCGCGCAAGAGCGCGTCGCGCTCGAACTGGGCCTCGGCGGCGCGTCGGGAGTGCGCAATGATCGCGACGAAGCCAAACATCGCGATGGCCGACGCGATCGCGACCGGTGCGGTGGGCGCGCCTTGGCTCGTGGCTGCGCGGACGAGAGGCGCGAGGGCCGCGCTGGCGCCCGCCACGACCACCAGAGGGTCCGAGGGGTCACGGCTCGCGAAGAGCATCAGCGTGGCGGCATGGATCGCGGTGTGGAGCCCTAAGGGGGCCCCTGAGGCCCCCGCGGTGGTCGCGGTCGAAGCCAAGAGGGTAGCCCAGGCGAGCTCATCGAGTGGGGTGACATTGGGCTCACGGCGGCCACGAAAAAACGCGACGGCGCCCAGAACAAACGCGGCCACGGTGAGCAGCATGGTCGCGCCGCGGGGCGGGCCAAACCAGGGCTCCAAGCGAGGCACAAGCCGCGCGACGAGCAGGCTCCCGAGCGAGAGCAAGCTGAGGTCAACCAGGGGCGCGCGGGCAGTGCGCAACCGTCGTTCGTCGGGGTCTGGCGGGGTCATCGCACGTCGATAGATTCGCTGGGCGTTTGCTGCGGAGACAGCGTGCGCGGGGTTGGATGGATGCGAACGATAGGTCTGGTGCACAGCGCCCAATGCGCAAGCGCCGTGGAAAGCTACAACGGGCAATCCTACCGCAGCCGCACCGCGTGGCCAGTGCCCGGTGTGCGAACCTTCTTCGTGGCGCGCTGGAGCTCGCGGGGCCGGCGCGCCCGCAAAGGCTCAATCGGGCTGAAAAATCCGAGTCTGCGACGAGTCGTTGTCGTAGCAGCGCAGGGTCTGGCCTCGGTAGACGATCGTTCGGTCAAAGCTCCAGGCTCCAAACGCGTTGACCAGCACGGCGACAGCGAAGAGCGCGAGCCAACCGCGGCCGATGCGCTTGGTGTTGAGCGCCAAGAGCACGATCAAGAACGGGGCGATGTCGTTGCTGAAGCGAAAGCCAAACTGAACCCAGCCTGAGTTTTGGTAAAACAACAAAACCGCGGCGATTCCCGCTGCGGAGAGCGCCAAGAAGGGGGTGAGGCCGTGGTCTCCGCGGACACGCATGCGGACGAGGCCGAGGTAGTGCGGGGTGGTGACCCAGAGCGCGAGGCCGTGGAGCGAGATCAGAATGTACGGAAAATCCCTGGTAAACCACGGAAGCGAGCTCAGCACGATGGCGAGGTTGCGGCCGAGGTAGTGGTAGTTAAACAAGCCCCAGCGCTCGATACGGCCTTGCCAGCCGATTTGCAGAAAGCGGTAGCCCACTTCGCCGGGGTCTCCGAAGCGGAGGTAGTTGAGCGTGAGCGAGACGGCGAGGGCGCCGGCGACGGGGATCGCGAAGCGCATACAAGTGCGAAACGCTGCGGCGAGGTCGGCCTCGGTGATCCAGGACTTGAGCGTGGTGGCGGGCGTGCTCTCGCGGCGGTGGACGCGCAGGGCTTCGAGGGCAAAGAGCGGGGCGGCCCAGACCATGTTGGCGCGCGTGTGGATGGCGAGGCCCAGAAAGAGCCCTGCGAGCCAGGGGTTGCGGGCGCCGAGGGCGAACCAGAGGTAGCCCACGACGAGCGAGGCGTTGACGATGTGGGCGACGAACCAGACCGAGCCCTGGACCGCGCTAAAGAAGTACACCGTGCCAAACGCGAAGAGCATTGAAAACATTACGTTTTCTCGCCACGAGCGCTCGCTCTGGCCTTCGCGAGATAGCCGCGCGAGCAAGAGATACAGCAGCGCGGGGGCGAGGCCACCCAAGAGGACATCGAGCCTGCGGTTGGCAAAATCGCGCCCAAAGATCGCGACCGCGGGCATGTACACCACCGCCGGAAAGCTCGGAAACGCCACATACCAGCGGCCGTTGTGGTGTGCCCAGTCGTTGCCGCCACCGCCGGGTGGGCAGCGTCGCGCGGCGAGGTCTTCGGGCGAGCAGCGCACTTGGAGTGTGCCGTGGAGGTAAGAGTCGGCGAGGTACGAGAAGTGATTGTCCGGCGAGTGCACCGCGAGGCGCTCGGCTGCGAAGACCGCGAAAATCAGCGAGCAAAACGCGAAGATCGCGAGGGCCACGCGCATCGGCGAGGGCTCAAGGTGTGCGCGCGCGTGCGGGGCTTGGCTCTCACGGGGGCGCTCGGGGGCGGGCGCTTCGACAGGGGCGGGCGCTTCGACGGGGGCGGCGGGCTTGTCAGTGTCAGCGGGGGACTCGTTCATCGGCAGACGGGGTGTATACCGAAAAACGGTGCGAGGGTCGGCACTGTGTGAGGGTCTTGGTCTGCTATACAGCGCGGGCTCGTGAGGGCTGCGCGCATCAAGGGCTGCTCTCGAGGCATCCAAAGCGCGCAACGACTCGCCGAAGCAACGACCCAACCATGGACGGCAAAGCATGTCACTGACGCAAGACCTCGCAAAAAGCGCTCTCGAAGCCATCGTAGACCCTGTCACCCAAAAGCCCCTCGGCGCGCTCGGGATGCTCAAGCGCGTAGACGTCGCGGGAACCACGGTTCACGCAGAGATTGAGCTGTTTTCGCACGCATCGAGCGGGCGCGAGGCCATCGAGGCCGAGGCCGAGCGAGTGCTCACGCAAGCGGGCGCTACGTCGGTCGAGCTCACTTTTTCGGCCAACGTGCGTACTCGCCAGGTGACCGGCGAAGACCCGTGTCCCGACGTCAAAAACGTGATCTTGGTGATGTCGGGCAAGGGCGGCGTGGGCAAGAGCACGGTGGCCGCGAATCTCACCCTCGCGCTGCACCGCGCGGGGGCTCGCGTAGGGATCTTAGACGCGGACATCTATGGCCCGAGCGTGCCGACCATGTTGGGTGTGCAGGGGCGCCCAGTGAGCGCGGATGGCAAGTCCATCGAGCCGCTTGAGCGCTTCGGCGTGAAGATCATGTCCATTGGATTTTTGCTTGATGACCCAAAGACGGCTGTGGTCTGGCGTGGGCCCATGTTGCACGGCGCGTTGCAGCAGTTTTTGCAGGACGTGCACTGGGGCAAGCTGGACTATCTGATTTTGGATCTTCCGCCTGGGACGGGGGACGTGGCGCTGACGTTGTCACAGAAGATCAAGGTGACAGGCGCGGTGATCGTGACGACGCCGCAAGAGGTCGCGCTGATGGACGTCTATAAATCCATTTCGATGTGCCAAAAGCTTAATATTCCGATCTTGGGTGTGGTCGAGAATATGAGCTATTTTATGGACCCGAGCGGCAACCGCAACGAGATCTTTGGTCGCGGTGGTGGCGAGAAAGCGGCGGAGTTTGCGAAGGCTCCGCTGCTCGCGCAGATCCCGATGGACTCGCTCGTGCGCGAGTGGGGAGACAACGGGACGCCGGTGGTGCAAGCCCAGCCGACGAGCACAGTGGCCAAGGCCTTCAAAGAGCTCGCAGAGCGGCTCAGTGACAAGATCACGCTGGCGCTCAACGAGAGCTACGGCGGGGTCGCACCCACCGAAGGGCCCAAGCGTCTTAAGATCCTGCGCTGAGATTATCCCTGCAAATACGCAGAGAATACTAAGCGCACTACGCTGCTGCGGTCACTGTTCGGCGGCCCCAGCCGGTGCGAAGATCGAGCGGGCGGTTCCAGCCGACGGAGAGCGCGCGGGCGAGGGGGATGCGCGAGGGGACGCCGTCGAAGGCCAAGCCCATTTGGTCGCTGTCGGACCACTCGACGCGGCACGGAAACGCGAGCTCGACCCCGAGCGAAGTCGCGATGACGCGCACGATGGTCACGGTGCCTGCTCGCAGAGGGTGGGCCAAGCGAAGACGCATTCCGTCGCGCGAGACTGCGACTAAGTGTGCGCTCTCAAATCCGCCAGGGGAGGTGAGCTGCACGGGGATTCCGCCGCTGTGTTGGTCGGTGTCGTCGGGCCCTGGGGCGCTGCCGTCGCCGGGGATCATGCGGCTCAGAGCGAACCTTTGGGCGAGCTCGTCGGACGAGGCCGGCGTGTTCTTTGCGCGCTCTGTGAGCGATACAAAGTCGAAGACCATCTCGAGAATGTCGTCCATGGTGAGCGCTCCTTTGGGGGGACAGTGCGTTGCGAGCAACGTGCGGGGGACTTGTTGGGGGCAACTGCGAGTGATGTGCCAGCGCGTCGCGTGGGGTGGTGCTTGAGCGTGAGGCGATGTCGGCGCGCTAAAACCTATGGACGCGCGAGATCGGCCAAATGTTTGCGCTTGCCCTGCGATTGGGCTCAAGAGATGCGCTGTGGATCTGTTTGATCGGGCAAAACGCAGCGCAGACAAGTCCGCGCTCGCTGAAGAAGAATCACCGGGTGGCGCGGACGGTGGCCATGACGCTGTGGTCGCGGTTGCGGGTGTGGGCGCCCCTGCGTGCGGACCGAGCGTCCCGTTGGCAGAGCGCATGCGGCCACAGTCGCTGAGTGAGCTCGAGGGGCACTCGAAGCTGCTCGGGCCCAGCACGCCTTTGGGCCGCGCGATCCTCGAAGATCGCTGCCCCTCGCTGATCCTGTGGGGGCCTCCGGGGAGCGGAAAGACCTCGCTTGCGCGGGTGATCGCAGCCCACAGTCACTCGCGTCTTGAGAGCGTCTCGGCGGTGCTCTCGGGCGTCGCGGATCTGCGCCAGGCGGTCGCGCGCGCCACGGCAGAGCAGCGCGCGGGCAGACGCACGTTGCTCTTTGTCGACGAGATCCATCGGTTTAACAAAGGGCAGCAAGACGCCCTGTTGCCCCACGTCGAAGCGGGCACCGTGACGCTCATCGGCGCGACCACTGAGAACCCCTCGTTTGCGCTCAACGCGGCGGTGCTCTCGCGCGCGCAGGTGCTGCGATTTGAGCCGCTCAGTGAAGAGTCCGTGGTCGCGCTCTGTCGTCGCGCGCTCGTGGACAAGGCGCGTGGATTAGGGCAGCACGCGGTCGCGCTCACCGACGATGCGGCCAGTACGCTGGCGCGGTGGGCCGACGGGGACGTGCGGCGCGCGCTGTCGCTCTTAGAGCAGCTCGTGGGCGAAGCGGTCGCCGGATCGCGTGCGATGGTGCAGGCCGAAGACGTGATCGCCGGGAGCCGTGATCGCACGCTTCGCTACGATCGAAGCGGCGAAGAGCACTACAATCTCTCGAGCGCGTTGATCAAATCATTGCGTGGGAGTGACCCCGACGCGGCGCTGTACTGGGCTGTGCGGATGATCGAGTCCGGTGAAGATCCGCTGTTTGTTTTGCGGCGATTGCTGATTTTTGCGACCGAGGATGTGGGCATGGCCGACCCGCGCGCGATTGAAATTGTGTCGGCGTGTGATCACGCGTTTGCGCGCGTAGGGTTGCCCGAGGGGATGATCCCCTTGGCGCACGCGGTGACGTATTTGGCGCTCGCGCCGAAGAGCAATCGCGCTCATTTGGCGCTCAAATCGGTACAGCAAGAGATCGCGCGCTCGGGTGCGCTTGAGGTCCCGATGGCCCTGCGCAACGCGCCCACCAAGGCGATGAAACAGTGGGGCTATGGCGACGGCTATGTGAACGCGCAGGACACGGACGAGGGCTGGACGGCGATGACGTATCTGCCGCACGCGCTGAGGCACTGCGTGTTTTATGAGCCCTCGAACCGCGGGGCCGAGGCGAAAGCAGCCGAGTCTCTCGCGCGGAGACGCAAAGAGAAACCGTGAGCTAATTTGCTGGCCGTTGCGTTTATGGCGTTGGGCGGAGCTTGTACACGATGGCGATGATGGTCGCGGCGTAGAGCAAGAGCGTCACGACGAAGGGGACGTTCTTGAGCATCTCGTCGGTGGGCGAGTCTGCGCGCTCTTTGTCACGGGCGAGCGAGAGAAAAATCCCGATGCCGATGACTACAAAGGGCGTGGTGGCCCAGAGGTAGGTGCTCCCGAAGAAGCGCATGGTGCTTGGGTCGCGGGTGTAGGCTACGTAGACACCCACGCAGGCGAGGGCCAGCACGGCCAAGAGGGCGTCGAGGGTGCGGGCGCTGTAGGCTTCGAGCGAGGCGCGGGCTTTGGCCTGGTGTACGACGAGCTCGTGGCGACGTTTGCCAAAGCCCAACAGCAGGGCGAGCAGTGCGGTACAAGCGAGAAGGTAGAAGCTTGGACGCACAGGATTGGTCAGCGTTGAAACCGCGTAACATCCCGCAATTACTCGCAAAACAAAGCCCGACGCGATGGACGCTACGTCAAGGTAGGGCACGTGCTTGACGCGAAACGTGTACGCGATGTTGTTGGCCAAATAGGCCAGCGCGGCGAGGCCCACACCGAGGCTCAGCGCGAACGCGGAGCTGAGCGAGAGGACCACCATGATGGCGCCAAAGATTTTGGCTTGGCGTTCGGTGACGATTCCCGCTGCGATAGGGCGGTTGCACTTCGTAGGATGGCGGCGATCGGCTTCGACATCGACGAGGTCGTTGAGTGTGTAGACCGCGCCGGCGAGAAACGAAAACACGAAGAACGCCGACAGCGCGCGTAGGAGTACGTCTGGATGAAACAGATTCTTTGCAAAGACGATGGGCGCCAACACAAAAACATTTTTGACCCACTGTTTGGGGCGGATCGTCTTGAGCAAACCAGCGAACACGGCGCCGGAGACTACGCACAGCGCGTAGGCAAGACAACGGCCCGCTGCGCGCGCGGGTTCGCATTGTCCCTGGTGACCCTGTGCTCGCTGAGTTTAGGTTTGCCCGCGCAGGCCCAGGTGCAGCCTCGTCGCGCGCCCCCAGCGCCCCCGGTCGCGACGGCCCCGAGTGACTCTTCGCTGAGCGTTGAAGAGCGCTTGGATCTCTGGGCGCAAGAGGCCCGAGGCGGGCTCGCGCAGCCCGCGGGAGCGGTGCCCATGTTGCGCATGTACGGTCAGCGCGATTGGGTAGAGCCTCTGCGGCTGGTCGAGCGATTTCGGCAGCTCGCAGAGACCCCACGGGCGCCCGCCGAGCGGGTCGCGTTGGCGCGGTACTTCGAAGCGCGGATGCGTCGCCGGATGGGTCAACGAGTGCGCGCCGAGGGCCTTGAGCGCGGGCTGGGCCTGATCACGCAGTGGTCTGTGTTGGGGCCGCTGGACAACGAAGGCCGCGGGGGCTTTGCGCTCGAATCTCCTGCAGAAGCGCAGAGATTCGCTGCGCTCGATTCGTCGCAGAGTTATCCCGGAAAAGACCGCCCTGCGCGTTGGCGGATGCTCCCGGCGCTCAGTGTGGGGGGGCTTGTGGCGCTGGCGACGCCGATGGTCCCTGAGCAAAATGTCTGCGTGTTGGCGCACACGGTGGTCACGTTGGACGCGCGCTCGGCGACGGACGCGATGCTCTGGTTTGGCGGCTCGGGGCAGTCGCGCGTGTACGTTAACGGGGTCTCGGTCTTGCGCGATGAGACCGCGCGCGAGGTCGCGTTCTTCGATCGTCACGGTGTACGGGTGAGGCTCAATCCGGGCGCAAATCGTGTGCTCGTAAAGAGCTGCGTCGCCACCGAATCACTAGGATTTTACGCGAGATTTACAACAACTCGGGGCGCACCGTTGGCCCTGCGTGTCGACCCAGACTCGACGCACACGGTCGCTCAGACTGTGCAGCCGGCGCCCACGCAAGAGCCCGCGATGCTGGGCGTGTTGGCGGCCCTTGAGGCGCTCGCCGCGGCACCCAACGCGCGCCCTGAGGTGCTCGAAGCGACCGCGCGTTGGCTCACGGGGACGGGCTCTGCGCCGGTGGCTGAGTCCATCGCTGGGGATCTTGTGCGCCGCGCCGCAGAGGCCGCGCCCACGGTGGCTCGGTGGCTCTTGGTGGCCGACCTGGCGCGCTCGCGTACCGAGCGAATCGACGCGGTTCAGCGTGCATTGGCGCTCGTCCCAGACGACCTGATGGCGCTCACCGCGATGGCGCACTTGCGTCGTACGGGAGTGCGCGCCGAAGAAGCGCAGCCTTGGATTGATCGCGTGCTCATGCTGCGTCCCAACGACCCCTTGGCGCGCATTGAGCAGGCGCTGTTGTACGACGGCGTGGGGCTCAATTTGGCTGCACGCAATGAGCTGGCGCGCGCTGCGGTGACGCTTCCGCACTCGGCTGCGTTGATGCAGCTTCGGATGACCGTGGCCGACCACGCTCGCTTGGGCGACGAGGTGCGATCGCTGCGCGAAGGGCTCTTGGCGTTGCGCGCGGATGATGCCGCGATTTACAGGGATATTGCAGGTGATTGTCGTCTGCGAGGGGACCGTGATGGGGTGCGTCAAGCGGTCGATCGCATGGTCGCGCTGGCGCCGTACAACCTTGGGAGCTACACGGTCGCGGCGACCTTGCTCGAGGCGATCCAAGACGGAGACGGCGCGCTTGGAGTGCTCGCGCGTGCGCTGGACATCGCGCCCGAGAGCGCGGATTTGTGGTCTGCGCGGGGCGAGCTTGAGGTGCGCTTGGGGCGCCGTGATGACGCGCGGGCTTCGCTGCGTCGTGCGCTCGCGCTGAGGCCGCAGGACCAAGAGCTGCGGCAGCATATGGAGGCGTTGGAGCCGAGTGTTCCGCGGCCCGATGAGCTCTTGGCTGAGACGGCCGAGAGCTTTCTTACGCGACGCACGCCCGAGCGCAGCGCGACGCCCGAGTACCGCATGAGGTCACTGCACGAGCTCACGGTGCGCACGGTGTATCCCAACGGACTCGCGGGTACGTTTCGCCAGAGTGTGTTCGAGGTACTCACGCCGGAGGGAGCGCAAGACTACCGGCAAATTCCCATTGGTTACGATCAGTCGGCGCAGCGCTTTGAGCTCCGCGCGGCGAGGATTCATCATCGGGATGGCACGGTCGATGAGAGCACCGGGCTCAACGAGTACGCGGTCACGGGCGGAGCCTCGCGGATGTACTACGACACGCGCGAGATGGTCGTGTCGTTTCCGCGGCTGCGTGCGGGGGATGTGGTCGAAGTGCGGTGGCGCGTGGACGACGTGTCTCAGCGCAATGCGTTCGCGGATTACTTCGGGGACCTAGAGATTTTTCAGTCCGATTCGCCGCGCGCGTCTGTGCGCTATGTGCTTCGTGCGCCGGCTGAGCGGACGTTTTACTTTCGGCCTCCTGTCATCCCCCGCTTGGTCGAAGAGACCCGCACCGAGGGGGCGCTGCGTGTGTACGACTATCGCGCGACGGACGTGGCGCCGGTGCCGCCCGAGGCCAACGCGCCTGGGCTCACCGAACGCGCTGCGTATTTGCACGTGAGCACGTACCGCGATTGGGCCGACGTAGCCCGCTGGTACTGGGGCCTGATCGCCGAGCAATTGCGCGCGGACGACCGCGTGCGGCAGATCGCACAGCGCGCGGTGCAGGGCATCACCGAGCCTCGCGAACGCGTGCGGGCGATCTACAACTGGGTGATCCAGAACACCCGCTATGTGGCGCTCGAGTTTGGGATTCATGGGTTTAAGCCCTATCGCGTGACCGACATTTGCACGCGGGGTTTTGGCGACTGCAAAGACAAGGCGAGCACGATTGTCACGATGCTGCGTGAGGTCGGGATCGACGCGTCGATTGTGCTCGTGCGCACGCGTCACAACGGAGACATCGCGCAGACGCCTGCGTCGTTGGCTGTGTTTGACCACGCGATCGCGTATGTGCCGCCGATGCCGGGCTTGCCCAATGGGATCTTCTTGGACGGCACCGCGCAAAACAGCGCGATGGAAGAGCTGCCCAGCATGGACCAGGGCGCGATGGGGCTGATCGTCTCGCAGCGTGGCGAGGGGCGCTTGGTGACGCTGCCGTTCTTGACGCCTGAGAGCAACACGGTCGAGGTTCGCTCAGAGCTTGATGTGCTCGCGAGTGGGGCTGGTCGGTGGCGCGCGAGCTCAGAGATCCGAGGCTCAGAGGCCTCGCAAATTCGCTCGTATCTTGACGCTGAGGCCACGAGGATTGAGCGCGTTCAGCGCTGGGACACTCCGGCTCGGCCAGGGTCGCGTGTGACCGAAGTGCACACCGGAAATCTTCGCAACGTGGATGAGCCCGCGCGGTTTGATTACGTGTCCGAGATGCCCGCGGTGGGCACGCGCCAAGGGGACATCTTGCGCTTTCGCCCGATGGCGAGCCCAGAGCTCACGTCGCAGTACGCCGAACGCACCTCGCGTAGCAGCGACGTGATGGTGCCGGGCCCGATGCGTGTGCATGAGCGCCGGGTGATTCGTCTGCCTGCGGGCAGCACGGTGACTGAGCTCCCTGCGGCGGCGTCGCTTCGAGGGCCCTCTGTGTCGCTTGAATACACGCTCTCGCACACCGGAAACACCGTCACGGTAGAGCGCACAGAGACCTGGCACACACATCGTGTAAGTGTCCGAGATTACGCAGTTTTTAGAGAACAGTGCCAGCGCATCGACGATGCCCTTGGCCGTCGCATGTCCATCCGTCTGCCCGCGGTGAGAACCCCATGAAGATTCGCTCTTTGAAGCGCTCAAGCGTGACGCGCTCTACTGGTTTGCTCGCGCTCGCGGCGATGGTCTGTGCGCTCTCGACCTCGTGTGCGCGCACGGTGCGTCCTGCGCGAGTGGCCACACTGCAAGACCTCCGCACGGCCGCAGGGCGCAGCAACGCGACCCCCGAGCAACAGCGTGTGGCGCTCTTGGCCGAGCTCGTCGCGCCCGGCGGAGACCCCTCGCGTGCGCAGCCGCTCTTTGACTCTTCGCAGGCGCTGCAAGACCTCCGTGTTCGCTACGCGCGTGCCCTCTGGGATGCCTCGCAGGGGCGCTTTGTGCAGGCTCGCGAGGGCTTGGTGGCGGTGATCGTCGGTGCACACGCGGGGAGCCCAGAGCCGCTCGCTCAAGCGCTCGGTGAGCTCGCGATCCCGAGGCTCTTGTCGCTGCGTGCGGATGCTCCTGGATTTGCCGCGGTGTTTACTCCGTTGGTCGATCGGGTCGCACAAGATCCAGGTCATTTGGGCCCCGCTGCGACGTATGAGCTGCTCGAGAGCGCGACGCGATGGGCCCGCGAGAAGGGCGATCTTCGTGCGCTCGATCGTTGGCTGCCGCGCGTGGGATGTGCGACGCAGTGGCGCGTAGCGGGTGCCTTCGGGCCCTACACGATGCTGCGCTTTGACGAGGCGCTCGCGGCGCAGGGCCCCGGTCCGATGGCGGCCGCGTATGACCTAGGGCCGGGCCGTGGGCGGCAGCCTACGTACGACGTGTTTGCGCGGGGATGCGCAGCGAATCTTGGCATCGGGCGCACGCAAGAGGGCGTGTTTGTCGCGGGCTCAGACGTGGTGATTGAGCGCGATACGCAAGCGATTTTGCGGGTCGAGACGCCCAACGTGTTTGCTGTCTACGTGGACGGCGAAGAGGTCGCGCGGTCGGACTCGCGCGAGCGGCCTACGAGCACGATGGTGCGCGTGCGGTTGTCGCTCACGGCGGGGCACCACGCGCTGCGTGTGAAGATCGGGAGCCGGTATTTTTCGCCGCTCTTGATCGCGTCGCTCTTGGATGAGCGCGGCGCGCCGGTGGGGCGATTTGCTCCCTCGGGCGCTGCGGTCTCGGTGGGCAGTGTGCGCGCTGAGCCGTATGTGCAGTCCATGGTGGCGAGCGATCCGTTTGCGCGGTTTGTGCTCGCGCAGCTGGCGTTTGGGCGACGCGACGCGGTGGCTGCGCGTGAGCTCTTGCGGCCGATCGCGACGGATGAGTCCCCTGCGCTGACGCTCATGATGCAGGCTGAGTTGTTGCTGGCAGACCCATTTTTGCCTGCTCAAATTGCACGCGATCGCGCGAGGCACGTGCTCGAGACCGCGATGCGAAGAGACCCGTTGGCGTTCTTTCCGCCGCTCGCGTTGGCGAGGTTGGCCGCGGCGGACGATCGCGCGGACGCTGCGCTGCGTGCATCGCGCGACGCGTGGCAGCGCTTTGCCGGAAACCCCGAGGTCGCGGCGGACTACATGGAGCGCCTGCTTGATCGCAGCTGGGACGGCGAAGTCGCTGAGATTTTGCAGACCGTCGCGCCCGCGCTCGGCAGCGAAGTGTGCTGGCCGCAGCGCATGGCGTTTAGCTTGGCCCAGCGTCGTGGCGACGGCGAGCTCGAGCGCACCCTCGCGACGGCGCTCTCGCAGTGCGACACGTTGAGCGAAGCGAGCACGTTTACGTCCATGCGTCAGCGCCGCTGGGATGACGCCGCGGTAGAGTACAGCAGGCTCTTTTCGGGCGACGCCGAGGCTCGCTCGCGCAGGCGTGCCCTCGCAGAGTTGCAGCGCCAAGCAGGGCACCTCTCAGAGGCGCGTGAGGCCATCGCGCCCCTGCTCCCAGAGCACCCCGAAGACACCACGCTGCGCTTGGACCTTGCGGATTTGCACACGGCGCTGGGCGACCCGCGCGCGGCCCAGTCGATGATCGAGACCGAGTTTGCGCGCAGCCCGGGGCCCATGAGCGAGCTGCTGCGAGTGCACGCGTCGCTGGCGCGTCGTGACGCGCTGGACCCGTGGAGGCTCAATGGGCGTGAGGTGCTCGCGGCCTATCGTCCCCGTGCGGCGCGCTACGACGACGGGCAGGTGCTCGTGCTGGATTACACCGTGCGCAGGGTATTTGCAGACGGATCCGCGCTTGAGCTTACGCACAATATCTTGGATCTCCGTACGCAAGAGGCCGTGGACGAGCACGCGACGTTTACTCCGCCGCCGGGCGCGACGCTGACGTTGTTGCGCACACACAAGGCCGATGGGCGCGTGCTTGAGCCCGAAGCCATCGCGCGGTTGGACGCGGTGGCGTATCCCGACGTGCGCCCTGGGGACGCGGTCGAGTACGAGTTTGTGCGGACCTTTGGCGTCAACGAGGCCACGCCGGGTGGTTTTCATGGCGAGCGGTTTTACTTTCAGGGGACCGAGATGCCGTACGACCGCACCGAGCTGCTCGTGGTGGTCCCGACGGCCATGGAGTCTCAGCTGGTCTTCTCGCCGCGAGGGCCTGCACCCACGGTGACGCGCACCGAGCGCAACGGCGCCTTGGTCGAGCTTCGGTGGGGATTTCGCGAGAGTCGTCGCCGCGAGGCCGAGCCCATGAGCGTCGCGTTTAGAGAGTTTACGCCGAGCATTGACCTTGGCGTGGCTTGCACTTGGCCTGCGTTTATCCAGGTGTTGCGTGATCGCTTGGCCGAGCAATCTCCGATCGATCCCGACGCCGAGCGCTTGGTCCGTCAGCTCGTGGGGAGCGTCCCGCGTCGCGCCGAGCGGCTCGCGCGTTTGTACCGTTGGGTCGTCGCGCACATTGATCAAGAGGGCGCTGGGACGCCGTTTGCGTCGGCTCCGGCGATGCTCGCGGCGAGGTCGGGGCACCGCGGGCGTGTGCTCGAGTACATGCTGCGCTTGGCCGATGTGCCGGTGACCCTCGCGCTGGTTCGCCCTGGATTTGCAGACCGAACGGAGTCTCCGCTTGCGGACGAAGAGACGTTTCAGTCGTTGATCTTGCGGGTCGAGACCGAGGACGGGGTGCGTTGGGTGAGCGCGTCTGATCGTGATGCGCCGTTGGGATACATTCCGCCGGCGCTCTCGGGGCAGCCCACGATGCTCGTGCGCGAGGGCGCCCCGCACGAAGAGATCCCTGCCGCACCGCCGCACACGCACTCGCGTTCGATCGAGGTCACGTTGGACATCGCCGCGGACGGTGGCGCGCGTGGGGCTGTGATCGAGCGCCTGCGGGGCTCGTGGGGCGTGTCTTGGCGTGACTCCTTGCGCAGGATTGATGCAGCGAATCTTGAGCGCAACTTCGAGGGCTACGTAGGCCGACAGGTGACCGCGGCCTCGCTCGTAGACCTGCACATTGACAACCGAGAACAGAGCGAGCGTGACCTGGTCATGCGCTACGGGTTTACCGCGCCCGATGTCGCCGTGGTCGCTGCAGATGGCACGCTCTCGTTTGAGGGAGCTTTTCCGGCGCTGCTGGCGGCGACGTACGCGGCCCGGCCCCAGCGCACCGTGGCGCTCTACCACCCAGAGACCGTGGATGCGACCCTCGAACTACGTGTGAATCTCCCCGCGGGCGCGCGGTTTGAGCTCCCGGCGACCCGGCAAGAGACCGCCCCCGAGGTGCAGTGGTCGCTTCGCTATGAGCGCACCCCAACGGGCTTTGTCGTCCATCGCACCGTCGAGGTCCCTGGGGGTCGCGTGAGCGTCGCGCGCTACCCCGTGTTTGCCGAGTCCATCCGCGCGCTCGATCGCGCAGAGCAACAGCGGGTGAGCATCACGCTGCCGTGAGCGCGGAGGGACCCGGCGACGTCGCTGGGTTAGGTGGCAGAAGAGGCTAGGAGTTCGCGAAAGCGACTGCGCCCATCACGGCCAGTGCTGACCCAATGATGACCAAGACGCCAAGCACAAGCATGACGCTGGCGATGGTCGTGAGGCCCGCGTAGCTGTCAGTCTCAAGCACGCCCGGGTTGGGGACCGTTGCCGCCGTTAACCGGGTGTTGAGGGCGATCTCGCGCAGGGCTTTAAACACCTGCCCAAGACCGATCATGATCATTCCAAAGATGAACGCGAAGGCGAAGCTTGCGAAGGCAGGAAAAACAGTGGCGATTCCGCTCATGGTAGGGCTGTGCTCCGAGAGGTACGAGGACGTTGCGCAGCGCAGCCACGAGAGCATCTCGGAGTGCGCTACAGAGTCATCGTGCGACGCGACCCCCCTCGTATTTGATGTCTCGACCCATACCCTGGCACTTTTGTCTCTGTCCGGCGACGTCGCCGGGTTAGGTGGGGTCCAGCCACCGGTGGCGGGAGCAAGGTCTCGCCTCGCAATGTGAGACCGGGACGCCGATCGCGTGACGGGTTGCCGCGAAGATTATGGTAGGGCTACAAACGATGATCTTCGCTAAGCGTTTTCCTGTGTTTTTTCTCAGCACTGTGGGGGCCGGAGTGCTGCTGTTTCCGGCGCAGGCGCTCGCCAGCGGAGGCGGCAACGAGTGGGGATGGGTGATGGCGCCGATGCTCACGCCGGTGATCTTAGTGCTGGCTGGGATCCAGGCGCTCGTGGGCAAGTTTGCCCAGTCGCCGGGCACACGAAGAGGTACCGCGATCGCGATGATGGTCCTCACTGCGCTCATTGGGCTGGGGCAACTCTATCTTCTCTGGTCGGCGTACTTGGTCACTCGCGAAGGCAACGGAGACGAAGCGCGCGGTGGCGTCGGCGTCGCGCAGCTGGGGATCTTGCTGGTGGTGCTGGCCGCGTTGGCGCTGTCGTTTTGGCTGGGCCGCAGGCTCTGGCGCTGAGTGATCTTCCGCTGCCCGGCGACGTCGCCGGGAGTGTGCGATCCAGCCACTGGTGGCGGACTCGCCTACGGTGTCAGCACTACCAAGTGATGTGACCGTGAGATGCTGTGAGGGGTTTGTGAGGGGGGCGTGATAGTGGCCTGGCAATGCTCCAAACCAAGCGTTTCCCAGTGCTTTTTCTCGCGACGGTGACCTTGGGGGCGCTGCTGTTTCCGGCGCAGGCGTTTGCGAGCGGGGCGAGCTCTGGCATGGGCGTGGGCTTAGCTCTGATGGCGCTGCCGGTCGTGTTGGTGCTCGCGGGGTTGCAAGCGCTCGTCGGCAAGTTTGCGCAGGCGCCTGGGCTACGTGTGGCGACCGCGGTGATCTCGGCCCTGATCGCAGCACTTATGGGCCTAGGGCAGATTTACCTCATTTGGACCGCGTACACGGGGTCTCGCGACGACGACGAGCCCCTTGGGATCGGCATGCTGTTGGGAGCCGCGGTGCTTGTGCTGGCCACGGTAGCGCTGTCATTGTGGATGGGACGCAGGCTCTTGCGCTGACCGTAGAGCGCATCCAGCGACGTCGCCGGGTGTGAACGGGAGAAGAGTGCGGACGTCACCGTGTATTGACATTGGGCATTGTGTGCTTGCACATTTGCGCCATGACACGCTTGCGACGACGTGACGTGATCGCGGCGATCGGTGTGGGTACAGCGCTGAGGGGGTGGATGGCGATGCGCAGTTGGCGAGATACGCAGCAGACACACGCGGGAGAGCACCCGAGGCTCGCGCTCGCGCGTGCGCTCAGTGAGAAGTCGCCGAGTGAGCAGGTGTTTTGGGAGATCTTGGGCGCGCTGATTGAGCGGCCAAGTGACAGGCTCCCGCCCTGGCCCGACGAGGCCACGCTGCGCGAGGCGGTCGTGCAAATCGACGCGCTCCTAGAGGCCACGTGGCCGTGGGAGATGCGCGCCTGGCACTCGGTTCCGTGCTTTTTGCAGCAGCGAGATCGCGTGCATCCTGCTGCCCAGCTGTTGCGTAGTTTGACCCTGGCGAGACGCTCTGAGGGCCGCTCGCCTAACCTCGAACTGCAGGCTCAAGAGCTGCGCGGTCTGCGCTCGCTCACGCTGTCTCGGCTTGAGTTCACCGTGAGGCTCTCGGACAAGCCACACCTCGCAAACCTGCAAGAGCTGTCTCTCTACGACGTGACGATCCCGGCGAATGAGTGGGCCGCGATGAGTGAGAGCGCGCATCTCGCGACGCTGCGATCGCTCGCTATGGTCGACTACCACCTGCCACCGGACACCCTCGCGGCGGTGCTCAACGGTTGCCTCACGCGCAATGTGCGGAGCCTCGGTCTGCGCAGCGGGACGATCCCCGGCGCGAGGCTCGCTGAGCTGCTCTCGCATCGCGCGACGCTCGTGCGAATCGAGTCGCTCGATCTCTCGGGCAATGATCTGCACGACTGGCACCTTGGGCCGCTCATGGAGGCTACGTGGCTGAGCAACCTTGGCGAGCTCGACCTGCGCTGCCGCAACCTGCGCTATATCTCGCCCGAGGCGCAAGAACGCCTGCGAAAATGCCCACAGTTTGCACGTACACGGATCCACTTCGATCCGCCAAAGCGGTAGCGCTCCTGCGCGATTGCTCGTGTTTGGGGGGCCGCTGTGCGCGATGATCTCGGGCACACACGCATGAAGCTTACGCTGCAAGTCCTCGTCGCTCTTGATCGCACAGATCCCTATCGTGTGGGGCGCTGTGACGTCGCGGTGGTGCAGGCCGAGCACACCGTCGTGGTGGCCTCGGGCTTGGAGTTCGGTGAGGTGTTTGCTGACTCGGCGGGGACGCGCTCGCTGAGCGAGTTTGAAGTGACGCTCTTTGCTGTCGTTGCGCCGGGCGAGCCGCATCGTGTGCGGGTTCGACGCAAGCACTGTTACGAGGCTGGCACCGAGAGCTTGCGCGACGTGTGGCTCGCGCTGCAGGTGTCGCGCGACGGCGCGGTGGTCGCGCAGCCCTCGTCCCCGATGCCGCTCAGCGCGGTCACTGTGTTGGCCACCGCGGCTTGGGCTTACGCAGATGCTCTCGCACGCGAGCCCATGATCACCGAGGCGTAGCCGCTCCAGCCACCGGTGGCGGGCTCACTCGTCGGCGAAGATCTCGGCGAGCTCGGAGGCGGTGACCGCGCGGGCGATCCAGCGTGCAAGCTGTGCGGGGTCCTCGCAGGTCTCGATTTGCAGACGAGCGTGATCAGTCAGCGAAATTCCACGCGATTTTATCACGATCAAGAGCGCACGGGCTTCGCCACGGGCTTCACCACGGGCTTCACCACGCGCTTCACCACGCGCTTCGGCGCGCTCGACGAAGGCCTCGTACAAGAGCCTCAGCTCCCGCGCCTTGGGGGTCTCTGGGATCGCGTCTGGGTTCATCATCCATCTCCTCAAAAAGGTGGCAAGGGTGCCGCTGAGCATGGACACCATGGCTCGAAATAGTACGCGTCGCAACAGGGCGTCGGCGATGCTCTCGAGTCTCAGTACACATCGCTGCAAGATCTCTACGGCGCGTGGTCCCTTGCGATGCGCGACGGCCCAGAGGGCAAACACCGCGAGCGTTGGTTGTCCCTCGCGCAAGAGCGAGTCAGCCTCTCGATCGGTAAGTAAAATCACAGATGGAACGAGTGAAACCGCGCTCCCCAGCGGGCCTCGTGTTCGCGCGACCGACAATGCCCACTCAGAGACTCTCGGCTGCGTCGTGAGTACCAAGAGATCTCCGCGGGCTCCCCGCGTCGCGACCATCGCGCCCATCGCTGCGAGCCAGCGAACTTGTTTGACCGGATCGGGCTGCTGCTGGACCTCAATGATCACCCAGGGCTCGCGATCCTCGGGGTCTGCGAGGAGCACATCAGGGCGCACCTCGATCGGGTCCGCCACGCGCACGCTCGAGTCCACCACGCGCAGTGACTCGCTAAAGACTGGGCGCCCCAGCGCGGACAACAGGTCGCGCAAGAGCGCAGGGCGCTGTTGTAAGAGAGCAGTGAGTGTCTCGTGAGTCGCGCTCGCCATGATGGGCGCGGTGATAACTCCGAGACGATTGCACGCAACCATGGTGCGCGCGATTTCGATCAGCGCTGCAATGGGGAACTCGCTGCAAGAAAATCAGCATTTTGTCTGCTTTTCTTGCCGAATTTCTTGGCTAGGCAACACCGCACGAGGCGCTGGACCGAGGTGCTCAGCCGATGCAGTCGTCCGGCGTGTAAATCGTGCGGCGGTTGTCGTCTTCGCGGCACTCTTGTACCTGGTCGTTGGCGTCTGCTTGGGCCTCGACTGAGCTGTCTGCTGGGAGGCTCACAGGCATCGCACAGCGCACGTTGACGCACTCGCCGGGGAGAATCGCAGTCATCGCGCTCGCGGTGCACAAGGGCATGCGCGCCCCCGCGCGGCTCACCGAGAAGAACGAGATCGCGCTGTTGGCACCTGCGATTCCGGTGCCGCGGTTGCAGAACCTCGCGCCGAGCTGCACGCCCATCGCGCCCATGGCGAGGCAGCCCCCGGGCGAGGGCGAGATCGTGAGGTTGGGTGCGGTCTGGTCACCAAGCGAACCCTGTGTGTTTTGCCTAAAATTATTGAGCCCGGGCACACGCCAGTTGGCACGCGCCGTCATGCGATCGGGCACGCGCGCGTCGTCGGTGACGTTGGTGATCGCGTAGGCAAACTGGTTCCAGACGGGGCGCGAGGGGACCCAACGGTTGCGCGCGTCGCCATACACTTTGAGCCCGACGCTGGGGCTGTACGTGCTGCGACAGACGTTGCCCATTCCGTCTGCACGGAGGGGTGGGGTGCAGGTGTTTCCGGCGCCGCATTGGTCGCTCGCAGTGCAGCGACAGAGACCCGCTGCGCAGCGCGAACCGACAGGGCACGCTGCGTCAGAGACGCACGCAAACCCAGGCAAAATAGGGTCCGGAGCGCCCGTCGCGAGCCCACACTCCGAGCCACACAGCGTGTTCGCGCCCACGACAATTTCGGCCGAGTTGTCTCCGTCCACGTCGGCCACGACGGGCATCTCGATGAACGTGCACGACACGCGCGGTGCGCTCCATCGAGGGTTGCCGTTGGTGCCATCGAAGATGCGCGTAAAGCACTCGTCGGCTTCGACCACTTCGGTGCGACCGTCGCCATCAAAGTCAAAGACCGTCACGCCGTTGATCGCGCTCGATGCGTCTCGCAGGCCGTTTTGTACCCACAAGATCCCGTCGGTGCGCCCGCTGTCACAGCGGCCCCCACGTGTGGATCCGCCCGTCACGCAGTCCGGGTCAAACGCGACGAGCGCGCGCCCAGCGACGACAATCTCGGGGCGCCCATCGCCGTCGAGGTCCGCGACCGCAGGAGGCCCTCCGCCGCCGACAAGCATGCTCGGCGCGGTAAACACCACGTCGCCCGCGATCGTCCGGACCTGCAACCGCTGGTCGTTAAAGTGCACGATCTCGGGCCGCCCCGGCGCGTCCCCGGCGCGCCCCGCAAAGTCACCAAAGTCAGCCAACGCTTCGAAGCCCGGCGTCACGGTCGCGCGGTCAAACGCAGCACGAATCCACCGTCGACCCGGCGCATCGAGCTGCCACAGCGCGCCATTTGCGACCAGCTCGGGTGTGCCATCCTCGTCCACGTCGGCGACAAACGTGGGCTGCTGATAGCCCTGATAGGTGACCGATGTGGGCGCGCTGACCAAGGGCATCCCTGTGTGATCCCAGACCTGCATCCCCACGATGATCTCGGGTCTCGCGTCGCCCGTGATGTCCGCGAGCAAAGGCGCGGTCGCGGTGTACATCTCGCCCGCTGCACGCCACGCGGTGACCCATCGCGTGGTCGCGCGATCAAAGCGAAACACGATGATCCCGCCCAGGCCCGAGCCGGCAATGATCTCGGCGATTCCGTCTCCGTCGAGGTCTCCGATCGCGGGGGTCCCGGCCGCCGCGACGACCTGGTCGGCGCCGTCCATCCGCCAGTCCACGGCGCAGGTGCGCGAGTTAAAAATCGTGAGTGTTCCCGAGGATGTATAGAGATTTCCGGTGCGATCGCGTACAGCGACTACGATGCTCGGGATCGTCTCTCCATCGGGCAGCGGGATCCCGAGTCGCGCGATCGCGGGCGTGCCGTTGATCGAGCCCGACGTAAACGCACACTGCGTCGCGGGCACGAGCGGCGAAGGGATCGCGCGTGTCGTGCACGTGGGATCGAGCACGCGCTCCATGGGCACGCCGTAGGGCGTGCAATAGCCCATCGCATCGCAGTACGAATCGCTCGGACACGCGACGCCGCCGTCTGTGCTCGCGTCCGTTGCGGGGCCGCCGTCGCCCACGCTGCTGGGTGTACAGCGGCCCAAGTCTGGCAGGCACTGGCCGAAGCGGCAGAGCTGCCCAGCACGGCAACACGCGTCCCCACACACGGTGCCGTTGCACGTCGCACCATCGCGGACGTCTGCGACCGCGTCGAGGTCCGTCATGCCATCAGGCGGGTTCACGGAGGCGTCGGGCGCGTCGATGCCCATGGCGCCCCCGTCAGAGGGCGCCACGCGGTCGGGAAGGGGGGCAGGGGCCTCGCTGCAGGCCATAAACCCCAAGAGGGACAGAGAGCTCAGCGCGAGGTGAGCTCGAAGCGCGAATGGAGGCAACATCACCGCGCGAGGGTACGCGAATGTGCCCTACGAAGGACAGCGCGCGCGTGTGCTTTGGGTAGTGATTTTACAAGTGTTGCGAGGGCTTGGCCCACACATGTGCGTGGTCCGCAATGTAGCGCTCAATCGTGCGACCGGGGTGCCCCAAGAGCCGCTCCAGGGTAGGGTCCACCGAGGCGCCTTGGCCAAAGCGAAGCAGCACATGCAAGACGGTCTGCACGGCGATCGCGCCCCACGGGAGCCCTCGTCGGGACAAGTGCCGCATGTAGCCCACGATCGAAGCGGGCTGATAGCGAATCGTGCGACCGAGCGCCTGAGAGAGCGCAGCGGTCACCACAGACCAAGCCACAGGGCCAGGACCCGTGAGGGTGTAGGCTTGGCCTCGGTGGGACTGAGGCGCTGTCAGCGCAAGGGCGGCGACCTCGGCGACGTCGCGCACATCGATCCAGTTGACGTCGTGCTGACCCGCGGGGACATACACACGGTCGTCCTCGAGGATGTCGTTTGCGTAGGCCGATTGCAGGTTTTGCGCAAAGAACCCTGGCCGCAGGTTGGTGTAGTGGTCGCTGAGCGCGCGCAGGTGGTCCTCGACCTTGCGGTGCGGTACAAAGCTGTTCTTCTCTGCGCCCGCGACCGAGAGAAATACGACATGGTCGACGCCCTGTGCGCGCGCAAAATCGACGAACGGGTTGAGGGTATCCTGGACGTCTGCGATCGCCGGGGGACGCATCAAGAACATGTGCGCTGCGCCCTCGACAGCGCCCGCCCAGGTCGCGCGGTCGCGAAAGTCGAGCTTCGTCGCCGTGACTGTGTCCCCAAACTTCGCGACGATGCGCTCGGGGCGTCGGTCTGCTGCGAGCACCTGCGCGCCACGATGCAACAGCGCTCGCACGACCTCTTGCCCCACGTTGCCCATGGCCCCGGTCACCAAGATTTTGCTCATGGACTGTGGGTACCGCAGAACCGCGCGCGGGTTGGTGCTGATCGTGCTGTGCGCACCCACGCGAAGCGCACGCGCGCTCGCTCAGGGTTGGTCTGCGAGCATGTCGGTGCGGTCGATGGTCCCGTTGCCATCGAGGTCGACGCCGACCGAGAGGGGCATGCCGTTGCCGGCCCACGTGGCGTAGTTGACGTAGAGCACAGTGGTCGCGGTTGCGGTCACGCCGACGTGACGAAACACTGCGCTGCCGGTCTCGGTCACGCGCTCCATGTAGAGCTCAAACGTAGGCGCGCTGGTGCTGCCCGCGAAGCTGATGCGTGCGCGGGACATGGGCAGGTCTGCGGCGAGCCTGAGGTTCTGCCCAGCGGCCATCGCGCCCGAGCGAACTTCGATGTCGAAATCATCCGCGGCGGTCTGCAATGCGAGCGACAACGTGGGGGTCTCTGCGCCCGAAGCGCGGTAGGTGATGTCGGGCTGACCAGGCTGCACGATCACCGTGTCGCGCTGCATGGGGTCGAGCGAGATACCGTCGACGCCCAGCGAAAATCCTGGGCCAGAGATCAAGATCTCGGAGTCTGTCGCGGCCGAGAGCCGAGAGCCATCGAGGGTGATCGTGAGGGGAGTGGCGCGTGGGACCGTGTAGATGGGCTCGGGGCTGTCGCTAAAGAGCCCACTGCGGATGCGCGCGACGTTGGCGCCCGGGATGCTGTTGACGGGCGCTCCGGCGGCGTTAGAGCCCGTGGTGCCGCCCATGCCGTCGCTGATCGAGAGGTCGCCCTCGCCGTTGAGCGCGATCTGAACGCTCGCGCGGCCGCCGCCGTCCATCGCGACGTTTCCGCAAAACGAGCACGCGTGCGGAAACATCGTGCGCGGCGCGATGTCGGCGAGCGTGAGGTTAAACGTGGTGGCGTCGCCGTCGTAGAGCGCGCCAGGCTCCATGGGGTTGGTCGAGGCGGTGTAGCTCCAGGTGTTCATCACGGTGTTGACCGTCACCACGCGCTCGGTGTTCGGAAAATTATTGTCGTACACCACGATCTCGGCCACGCCTTCGCTCGGACGACGGATGTACATCGGCGTGATCGCGTGGCCACCGCCGCCTGCGCGGAGATAAATCCCTACGACAGTCCCGCCAAACGCGCGCCCTCGCGAGAGCTCGGTCGTGAGTCTCTCCACAATCTGGTTGGGCGTCTGGTCTCTTCGCTCAAGTCCCGGGATGGTCCCCTGCGTGACAAACCAAAGCGCGAGCTCGCGGGTGAGCGCGTCGTTGCCCATCGCCATGAGCGAGAACGCATCGGTCGCCGCGCCGAACATCATCGGGCTGCTGGCGCCGGTGTACATCAACGAGCTGAGCACGGCGAGACCTTCGCAGTGTCCGCCGTTCATCCCTGCGTTTTGCCTGTCCATCCAGGTCTTGGCCTGCGGTACGAGCGTGCACGCGCCGGCTGCTGCTGCGCCCTCGCAGACCGTGGGTCCAAACAAGCGCCGCATCTCTTGCGACGTGAGGTTCATCGGCATGGACATGTTGGTGTAGTTCTCAAACGAGAACCCATGGGGCATCGGCCGAAAGCCCCAATCACCGCTGGGTGTCCCTCCGTCGGTGCCCGCCTCGGGGCCCGTGCCTCCGTCGGTCTCGGTGCTTCCGTCGGTCTCGACCGTGGCATCGGGCGCTGTGCTGCCGTCGTTCTCGACGGTGCCGTCCATGCCCATGACGCTGCTGTCGGTGCCGGCGTCTTCACTCGGAGGCGGCGGGGTCGAGCATCCCGTCGCAGTCGCCAACGTCACAGCGCTCACAAGTCCAAGAAAACCAGTAAAATTGCGGGTATTTGTGCGTGTCATCTTCATGCTCCTCAGTGCACAGTTCTGTGCTTAGCGCACGGAGGCTACAGCGCTCGAGCATCGCACGGGACCCCTAAACCATTGCGCGCGATCACACGCCCTAACACCGTGCCGCGGCGAGGCTCGCTTGACCCGCTGCGGATCGGCGACTAATGCACGACAACCATGAGATCACTCTGTGTTCTTCTCGTGCTTGCGACCGCATGTGCACACCCAGTGGCGCCACGTCGCAGCGCGACCACCGCACAGCCCGCTGCGCCGGTGGCGGGGCCCATTGCGACCACGTGGGTCGCGCGACGCGTAAACGACTCGCACGCGCGTCTCGCGCAGAGCGAAGTGGGCCGACGCGTGCGCGCAGCCATCGACGCCCACGGCGGACTCACGGCTTATTTCTCACACGGAACGCTCGCGTTTGACTTTGACTACCAGCCCCTCGCGCACCCCGAGCGGCGGATGTTTTCGCACAACCGCGTAGACCTCTGGCGTGCTCGCGCGACGCAACGTGAGCTGGGCGAGGGCGCCGATGCGACGCTTGGCTGGGACGGTCGCGACGCGTGGATTGTGCCCAACGCAGCGGCCTTTGCGAGCCCCGCGCGGTTTTGGGCGACGACGCCGTTTTACTTTGTCGCGATCCCGTTTGTGTTTGCAGATCCAGGCGTGAGGCTCGAGGCGTTGGCCGACGAGTCGCTCGACGGTGTGTCGCATCAGATGGTCAAGGTCACGTACGAATCGGGCACCGGAGACTCGTCGGGGGACTACTACGTGCTCTATCTGCACCCTGAGAATCACAGGGTGAGCGCGATCCGGTACGTCGTCGCATACCCAGGGTTTTTTCCGGACGGAGGCCACTCGCCCGAGAAGCTCATGCGCTACGCGGACCTGCACGCTGTCGGCGGGGTGCTCATGCCCTCGCGACTGGATACGTTTGCGTACAACCCCGAGACGCACGCGCCCGGCGAGCGTGTGACCGCGATCACGGTGACAAACGTCACGATGGGCGAGCGCTGGCCCGGGTCCATCTTTGCTCCGCCTACCGGCGCGGTGATCTCGACGCTGCGAGACCCGCGCTAAGGGGTGACCCGGCGACGTCGCCGGGCGGCGCTAAGTGAAGTGCTTCTGTGAGAGTCTAGGGTACAGTCGCTCACGACCATGTCCAAGCGCGCAGCGACCCCCAAAGAGCCCCCAACGCCAGTCTCGATCGAGGCCATGATCCGCGGACTCAAGCACCCGCACGAGGCGGAGATCTTAGCGATCCGAGCGCTGGTTCTCGCCGTCGATCCATCGATCACAGAGGCGATCCGATGGAACGCGCCGAGCTTTGCCACCACCGAGCACTTCGCGACTTTTCACCTCCGCGGCGCCACCGGCGTGCAACTGGTGCTGCACTTGGGGGCCAAGCCTCGTCCCGACGCCACGCTGCGCGAGACCCTCGACGAGCCTACCGCTGAGCTCACATGGAAAAGTGCTGACCGCGCTGTGCTTTACTTCGCTTCGCTCTCGGACGTCGCGGCGCGAAGCGAAGCTGTCACGCGTGTCCTACGGACATGGATTGCACACGTTTGAGAGTAAGTCCGGCGACGTCGCCGGGCGCGTGGGGGCCGAGCAGACCGTGCAAACGATTGTCACGTGACCCCAACCAGGCGCACACTCCCCGCGTTGTGCATGCTTAGGCCCATCCGGGGGATCTCTTCATGCCCAACGGCCTGGAGTTTTACTGTGTTCTCTTCTCGTTGGCTGCGCTTCAGTCTCATCGCGGTAGTGCTCACAACCTCGTTTGCTCCGGCCTGCACGCGCCCAAACTATCGCTGTCGCAACGACACCGACTGCGTTGGCATGCGCTGCATCGAGAGGGACTCCATGGGTCAGGGGGTTTGTGCGATGCCAAACCCAACCTGCGCCTCGCTGCTTG
This sequence comes from Deltaproteobacteria bacterium, assembly GCA_030694465.1. Classification (GTDB taxonomy): domain Bacteria; phylum Myxococcota_A; class Polyangia; order Polyangiales; genus JAUXYJ01. The sequence goes on from JAUXYJ010000022.1 coordinate 29,112, forward strand.
AGTACTCAAGCAGCGCAGGGCGGGGCATCGGCGTCTGCACTGGGATCGTCCCCAACGTGATCGATGTGATCGAAGAGCGGCCCGACGCGGTGGCCCCTGCAGACTCAGACGTCTCCGAGGCGGGTGACGCGCTGGATCTCCAAGACGCACGAGATGCCAACGACGCGAGCCAGCCCGTTTGTACGGGCGCTCCGCTGGAGATCCAACCGTCGAGAGAGTTCGTTGCGGATGGGCCTCTGGGGGCTTGCGAAGTGAGGATCCGCACGCCGCTGCCTTCGCGCACTTTTCGCAGTCGATCGCTGCGATGGGAGGTCGAAGCCGGGATCCGTGTGAGCTCTGTCTCGGTGAACTTCGAAAATCCTGTTGGATCCAGTGGGCTCGCAAGCCCACCGAACGGGACAACGCTCATTCCACCGCCTCTTGCGTCAAGGATTTTTACTGCCAATATCGATTTTGGCATCGATCGCACTCACTCATCCTCGTACCGTTGGAGGCTCAGCCATGAATGCGGCGGCGCTAGCATCATGAGCCCTTGGTATTCGCTGTCTTTACCTCGACCCTACCGCAGCGGATCTGCGAACCCTCCGCCCTGCAGCGAGACCGCGGTCGCCACATCGCACTCTCAGGCGGCCTCTGTCCCGACGGTCGATTTGGATGCGGATGGTCGTCCCGATCTGGTGATTTCTCGACCTGGATTTGTTCACACCCGCATCAGCAACGCGCTCGCGGACGTGAGCGCTTGGCCCGAGCGCGTCCAGTGCATGGACTCGCCGCGGTTGGGCCGCACGATCGAGGCCATTGGGGACGCAGACGGTGACGGAATCACTGATTTTTTGCTGGGAAGCTGCACCGCGGACGACGTCCCAGGGCAATGCGCCGATGTCGCCATTGGCTACGGAGCGACGGAGGGATCGGGCCCAACTTTGCGCGGAGTCATCGGTGAGCTGCGCGCGCTCGCGATCCCTCCCGCTGCGGGGCCCACATGCCTGCGTGGCGCTTCGATGACGGCCCTTGGCGATGTCAACGGAGATGGCCTCGCGGACGCAGTCATCGGCAGCCCATGTGCCATGGGCGGGAGCCTTGTCCTGGTGTTGGGCTCTCGCCGTCGCACGCCCGCCCTAGAAGCCGTTGCGATCCCCGGGCTGACTGGCAACGAGAGGCAGCTGGGCCGCTCGCTCGCACAGGTCGGGGTCGAAGAGCGACGGTTGCTACCGATTTTGGCCGTGGCGTCTCTCGATGGACTTACCGCGATGTTTCGAAGACAAGATGGCAGTTGGCAGGTGGAGGGCGGCACCTGGCCCTCACCCATGGGTAGCACCATCCACCACATTCGCTTTCAGGGGGACACTGGAGAGCCAAGTGATACCGGAGTGGTGAGCGCGTCCGTCTTCAGCTCAGGGGGCGCCCGTGAAGTCTGGGGCGTGAGATTCCGAGGCAGCGATGTATCTCCAGGCTTGTTTGACGGGACCTCAACAAACTCGGGCCAACCCTTTCTCCTCGCGGGGATCGTGGATCTCGACGGTGACGGGCGCGGAGATAGCCTCTACGCGCGTCCAGATCGTCGAACGGTGGGTGTGTATCCCGGAGGGCGAGTACCTACAGCGCTCGGGCTGCCAGCCATTCCAGAGGCCGATCGTGTTCAAGCCATCGCGACGGTGGGGCCCATGCAGCACCTCCTCCATGACACCGTCGCCATCGCCACAGGCGCCTCTCGCGACGCGCCGTGGACCGTGCGCTTAGTCCGACCCAGGGACCCGGGCGCAGGCATGTCGTGCTCCTCGCCCGCAGACTTGGACCCCACGACCGTGGTGCTCCCGCCTATCCCCGGCCCCCTCGCCATCGCAGGCCGCTAGCGCGTCGCGAAATACACCCGGCGACGTCGCCGCCCATCACACCCGGCGACGTCGCCGGGTAGCGCTCAGCGCGAGCGCCCCAGTGAGCACTAGCGTGACCCAGCCCCTGCGCGTTGGGCTCTTGGTGCCCGCTCGGCACGCGCAGCCGCTCGCTGGGCGCAGTCCCCCGCCGCCGCCGCCGTCCATGCCCACGGTGCCGCCATCGGGGCCCGTGACCGTGCCTCCATCCGCGCCAGGAACAGGCCCTCCGCCGTCGGATCCAGGGCTCGCCGAGGCGACGCACTGGCCCTCGCGGCAGGACTCTCCCGCGGGGCACACAACGCCATCACAGGGGCCCACGCAGGCCCCCGCGCGGCACACTTGCGGAGCCGTGCAGCTCACGCCCTGGCAGCCCTGCAAGACACATCGCCCGTCGGACTCGCGGCACGCCAGCCCCTCGGTGCACGAGCGACAGCGCCCGCAGCCCGGGACGCACACGCCCACTTCGCACACCTGGCCCATCGCGCATGTCACGCCCGCGCATGGGTCAAAACAGCGTCCTGCCCTGCAAATTTGCCCAACGGGACACACTACCCCGTCGCACGCGCCCACGCAGCGGCCCGCTGCACAGCGCTGCCCCGCGGGACACTCGAGGGTCTCGCAGCCACGCTCGACACACTCGCCACGGACGCACGCGAAGCCGTCAAAACAGTCGCCCTCGACGCACGAGCTCACACACGAGCCACGGAGGCAGCGCTGTCCCGCGGGGCACACGGCGTTGTCGTCGACCGAGCCGTTGCAGTCATTGTCGACCCCGTCGCAGGCTTCGGACCGCGGCTGATTGATCACGCGGCACGTCTGCCCGTTGCCTTCGCACGCCGTGCGACCTTCGCCGCACGCGCCCATCATGCCCGTGCTGCACGGGCGCCCTGCGTCGGGACAGAGCACCGCGCCGCGGCGGATCTGAAAGCGCCACACGCCAGGATCGCCCACGTTGGAGCGACGACAGAGCGTGCTCGAGATCGCCTCGGTCATCGAGTTCATGATCGAGACAAAGTTGCGCGTATCGCCCGCGTCAAAGCCCGCTTGCGCAGGGACACAGCGCGTGGGCGGAAACGGCGGGGGAGGCGGCGGTGCGCACAACCCGCCAGCGCCGCCGGACTGATCGCCCGTGTGCCAGTCGCAGAGATTGTAGCGAAATTCCACGTCGAAGTCCCCGGCCTCGCCGCCACAGACGCTCGCGTCCGTGAGCAAGAGCTGAAAGTTCATCCTGCGATCGGTGTGACATTTGTAATAGCCCACGCGGTGCCAAGTGACCGTGACGCGGCCGGGCTCGAGGTTCCACCAGACACCGTTGTCGCTGGGGTTGCGGCACGCGCCCGTGCCATCGCCGCCGCCGTCCGTCTCGGGCGTACACGACGACCCCGTGCGCAGGTCTACGTCGGCCCAAAACGGCGCGATCATCGGCTGCGACGCGACCGGAAAAGCGCTCGGCGTATAGCGCGAGACCGCGCCCGAAAACGTGATGTTTCCGTTGGTGTTGACCACCATGGACGTGTGCGTCGACGTGAAAAATCGCAGGCCCATCGGAAACGCCGCCCGCAGATCAATCGACCGCGACGAGCTGTCATCGTTGGGCGACAGACACTGCGTCCCAAAGCCCTGCGGGCCCCCGAGCGTGCTGATCAAGCTCGTCTGCGCGTGCGCGGTGCCAGTCAAGAGCCCGGCGGCTGCACAGCAGGCCGCGGCAGCGAGTAAGCGAAGTTTCATAGGGTCTATCCTTCGGTGCAAATCCGTGAGCGCACATCGTACCCGCACGCTGTACTCGGTGACCATCGCGCAGTGCAGGGTCGCTGAGCAAGCGATCGCTCGAGGTCCTTCGTCACACGTCACCCGGCGACGTCGCCGGATGACCGAGATCTCAAAAGTGTCTCACCTGCGCGAGGGTCTTGCGTAGCTCTTCGCGAAAGTCCGGGTGCGCAATCGAGGTCAAGAGCTCGCCGCGTTCGCGTAGGGTTTTTCCGTGTAGATTCACCACGCCATACTCGGTGACCATCCAATGAACATGCCCCCGGGTGGTCACCACCCCCGCTCCCTCGGTGAGCGCCATCGTGATGCGCGAGACCGTGTTTGCCTTCGCGGTCGAAGGCAGCGCGATAATGGGCTTGCCCCCCTTGGACAGCGAAGCGCCATGGATAAAGTCCATCTGCCCACCGATGCCCGAGTAAATCTGGTGGCCCAACGAGTCTGCGCAGACCTGCCCCGTGAGGTCCACCTGAAGCGCTGAATTGATAGCAATTACCGCGGGATTTCGGCGAATCAGCGCGGTGTCATTCGTGCGATCACACGGGTGAAACTCGACCCGCGGGTTGTCATCGACAAAGTCATAGAGCTTGCGTGAGCCCCACACAAAGCTCGTCGTCGTGCGCCCCGTGTGCACCTCTTTGCGCCGGTTGGTCACGACCCCACCTTCGATCAAAGGCAATAACCCGTCTGAGAACATCTCGGTGTGCACTCCCAGGTCGTGCTTGTCCCCGAGGTTGGCGAGCACCGCGTCAGGGATCGCGCCGATGCCCATCTGCAGCGTCGCCCCGTCGTCAATGAGCCCCGCGATGAGCTCGCCGATGCGCGCTTCGACCGGGTCAATCACACCTGAGGCGCTCTCGTACAAGGGCTGATCTGCGAGCGAAAACGCTGTGATTCTATCGAGCGCGACCGTGGTGTGCCCGTGCGTCCGTGGCATCTGCTCGTTGATCACGGCCAGCACGGTCTTGGCCGAATCGACCGCCGCGCGCGCAGCATCACACGAGGTCCCGAGCGTGCAGAGCCCGTGGCGATCAGGCGGCGAGACCTGCACGATGGCCACCTCGAGCGGGATCACTCGCTGCGTAAACAACCCCGGAATCGCCGACAAAAACACCGGGATAAAGTCCGCTCGCCCTGCTGCTACCGCCTTGCGCATCGCGGGCCCCGTAAAGAGCGAGACAGACCTCACGCGGTCGCTCACTGGCGGCTCTGCAAAGGGCGCCGGCCCGGCGGTGTGCAGGTGATACGCCCGGACGTCCGTGAGGTCCGCGCGGTCACACATCGCGACCATCAGCGCCGTCGGAGTCGCCGCGGCTGCATGCAAAAAGACCCGGTCTCCCGAGCGAATGTGGGACACGACCTCGTCGGGCGAGACCGCGCGCGCGCGCCAATTACTTTCGAGCTGCTTCATCGGACGGAGTGGGACGCAGACGCGCGTGTTGCGCTAGCGCAAACCTCGCGTGCAGCGCGCACCGGTTGCATCCCCGCACAGCGCTTACGGGTGCACGACACGCCGTCGCTCGTGTACAGAACACCCCATGCGACCCACGCTCTCTCGCGTGCGAATCTTCGCCGCGCTCGCCCCGCTCACACTCGCGCAGTGCGCGACGACCCAGCCCCAGTGTCCTGCCGCAACCACCCCCGCGATGCCCCACAACCAACACACGCACCAAGGCCAGCATGGTCGCCATGGCGAGGGATTTCACAGGCGCTTTGACGACGCGCAGCGTTGGGCTCAGGTGTTTGACGACCCCGCCCGCGACGCGTGGCAGCGCCCCGACGAGGTGATCCGTTGGCTCGCCCTCGCCCCCGATGCCCGTGTGGCAGACCTCGGCGCAGGTACCGGGTACTTTGCCGCACGGTTGGCCCGCGCGGTGCCCTCAGGGCGCGTGTGGGCCGAGGACATCGAGCCCACGCTCGTTGTGCACATGCAACAGCGCTTTGTGCGCGAGGGGATCGCGAACGCGTTTGCCACGCTGGGCACCGCCGAGAGCCCCCTTGTGCCCGAGCTGGTAGACCTCGTGCTTGTGGTCGACACCTACCACCATATCTCAGATCGGCCTGCGTTTTTTCAGCGCATTCGAGAGAGACTCAGGCCCTCGGGGCGTGTGGTAATCGTGGACTTTCGGATGAGCGCGACCATGGGCCCGCCCGCCGAGCACAGGCTCGCGCCCGCCGTGGTCACCCAAGAGATGACCGAGGCGGGATACACCGCGGGGCCCGCGCTCGACACGCTACCCAACCAGTACGTGCTCTCTTTTGTAGCGAATTCACAGGCGAACCCGCCGAGATAGCGCAGCCGCTATTTGGCCTCGAGCATCGCAGCGATCTGGTCTTTGAGCATCAGGCGCTTCTTCTTGAGCGTCTCTGCGCGCTCATCGGTCGCGGGCTCATGGCCGCTCTCGATGAGATGAATCTCGTGGTTAATTTCAGTGTATTCGTTGGCAATCTTGACGTAGTGCGCGTCGCTCATCTTGAGCTCGTGCAGCTTGTCTTTGTGGTGGGGAAACTCTTCGGCCAGCTCATGGTGTACGTGGGTCATGGCGACGCGGCTCTTCAAGAGCCATGCCAGCCTCTCTCGCGGCGACGTCGCCGGGCCCGTGCGTGCGCTCATCGCACGACCGCCCACGTGATAATCTCGCGCGCACAATGATCGCGTTGGAGTGTCCCAAGTGTGGCGCCGCGGCCCCGCCGCCTCCTGGCCGTGTGTGTGAGTACTGCAGGTACGTGTTCGCCATCGCGCCGGGCGCGCACTCGGCCGATGGCTTCGCGCTGCACTGGCTCACCGATCGCGTCAGCGCCGCGTTCGGAGCGCAATCCTCGGTGCAAATCGCCCCACGGATTGACCCCGCGCGGCGGCTTGACGCGAGCCAGAGCTATGCCCGCGGGCTCGCGCACGAAGAGCCCGTCGCGGCCCTCTGGGCGCCCTCGCCAGGGATCGGCTGGGCGATGACCCAGCAGCGCTTTTGCTGGAGCACCGTGACAGGACCCCGCGAGATCGCGTGGCGCAATCTCACGCCCGACGCGGTCTCGTTTGTGCACCCCTCGCTGAGCGTGCAGGGCGTGGCGATCCCGTTTGACGACGCCAACGTCGCGCGGGCCCTCGCAGAGCTGCTGCGGTTGCTCGCCATGAGCGCCGCGGCGCTGCCCAAGCCGCAACAAACCGCGCCCAAATTCGCCGACGAGTTCTTGCACAGCCTGCTCAAGAGCACGGTGGGCCCGGTCAAAGATCTGTACTACTGGCCAGACATCCCGCGCGAAAAAGAGACGGCCGCGCGCGCGGTTCACGGGGCAAGCATTCACCCCGCTGAGCGCATGCTCGCGCTCTATGACACCACCTGGTTTGGCGCCGGAGACGAGGGCTGGGTGCTCACCTCGCGCGTGATCGCGAGCAGCGATTCTTCTGCTCGAACCGCGCAGGTCAAGCTCGAGAACATCGTGCGCGAGAGCGTCTTCGTCAACAGCGATGGAGTGGTCGTGCAGATGGCCGTCACCGCTGCGTTTCCCGAGTCACACCGCGGGCAGCTCGCGGATTTTTTTCGCGCGCTGGCCAAGTACTGAGCGCAACCCGGCGACGTCGCTGGATGCTACGTTCTCTGTGATTTCGCTGCCAATACCTCACGCACCTGCGCAGGATTGTCCATGTCGCACAGCACCGCGCGCTCACCCACTCGCACGGTGATCACTCGCTCGCCCAGCGCGCTGAGCTGCGTCCTCAGGGGCCGCGTGTCCTCGATCGCCAACGCGCTCGCGCGCACCAGCACCGGGTGCCCGTTGCGCGCGTCGTAGCGCGGCTTGGCTGCGTCGTGTGTGCCCACGCGGTGCACTAACTCGGGCACCACCGCCCAAGCTTCTGGGGACACATCCACTGGGCCAATCGCTAGCCATTCGTACACGGCTCCCTCCCGCGCGAGCGCCCTCCGCGCGGCTCTCAGCGAGCCCGCTGGACCGAGCGACTCGTCCTCACGCGAGATACACCAGTCGGCGCCCCGTGGGAGCGTCCCAAGCGCCTCGGTCCACCCCTCGCGCACGACCACCACCACACGCCCGATGCCCACGTCGAGCGCCGCCTCGGCGTGCGCGCTCGCGAGGGACTGTGCGCCCCACGCGAGCATCGCTTTGGGGCCTCCCATACGCACCCCTTGACCCGCCGCGAGGACAATCGCGCAGATATTTGGCAGGGTTTCATGCACAACCGTGCCTAGCCTCGGACGACCAAAAAGCTGCCCACAAACACCAGCGCTGCCCCGCCCACGCGCATCGCGCTCAGCGGCGAGCCCGTCCCGCTCACCTGATCCCACGCGAGCCCAGCGACAATCTGCACCGCGATCACCAGCGTGACCGCCGAGGGCACCCCGATGCGTCCAATCGCGAGCGGCATCCCCGCGGTGATCACCAGACCCGAAATACCCGGAATAATCACCCGCAGCGGGATCTGCGAGAGCTCTGTCATAAGGCCCGCTTGCGTGCGCGTGACGCCGTAGCCCACGAGCGAAGAGACCAAGCACACAAGGTTTCCGATCGTGAGCAAGAGCCAGAGGTTGGTGTTGCGCAAGAGCTGTGCGTTGACACTGCCCTGCGCGACGATGGCGATGCCGACGAGGGTCGTGAGCAGAATGGCAAAGAGCGTCGATGGGTTCATGACAGAGACCAGGTCGTGACAAGCGTGGGTTCGGGCGATTGCATGATCGTCCACACGCGCTCGGCGGTGGCAGGCGTCTGGTGCACTGGGCGCCCGATCGCGTCGCTGATCGCTGCAAGCACCGCAGGGACCGCGCCAATCAGCGGAGGCTCGCCCACGCCGCGCGCACCATAGGGCCCCTCGAGGTCCACACGCTCGACAATCACCGCGTCGATCGTCGGGACATCCAAGATCGTAGGGATAATGTAATCGGTAAAACTCGCGTTCAGAATGCGGCCGTTGCGTGTGACGACCTCTTCCATCAGGGCCATGCCGAGGCCCTGCGCGACGCCTCCCTCGATCTGCCCTGCGACCTCGCGTGGGTTGATCGCCTTGCCCACGTCGTGCGCCGCGACGATGCGCTTGACCCGCGCCTCGCCCGTCTCGATGTCCACCCAGACCTCTGCGATGTGCGCGCCAAACATGTACGTCAGAAAAGCCCTCGGAGACTGCCCCGAGTCATCCACTGGGGCCACCGTGCGCGGCTTGTACACCGCCGTCGCGTCCAGCAAAAAACCTCGCTCACGCGCGGACGCCAGCACCCACGCGAGCGGCGCAGCCACGCTCTCGTGATGCACACCTACGACCCGGTCGCCCTTGATCACCAGGTCTTCCCAGTGCAGGCCCAACATCACCGCCGCGGCGTCCATCACTTGCCGATGAAGCTCGCCCGCCGCGAGCTTGACCGCGTTGCCCGAGAACACCGTCTGCCGCGTCGCCGACGACGACCCCGACTCGGGCGTGCGCGCCGTATCCGAAGCAATCACACGCACCGCCGAACTCTCAATCCCAAACTCTTCGCCTGCGATTTGAGCGAGCAACGAGTGCAGACCCTGGCCCACTTCGACGCCGCCCGAGTAGACCTCGAGCACGTTGTCGTCGGCAAAGCGCACCCGCGCGCGGGACGCATCGGGATAGCCATCGCCATAGCCCACACCAAAGCAAAACGTGCTCACGCCATAACCCCTTCGCACCGTGGGCGAGGGAGCCTCGCGGGCCCGATCAGCCCAGCCAAAGCGCGCGAGCGCGGCGTCGAGGCAATCGATGGCGCTCGCAACAGGGACAACTTGCCCCGTGGTCAGACACTCGCCATCGCGCAAGAGATTTTTGCGCTTGAGCGCGACGACGTCCATGCCCAGGGCGCGCGCCATCGCGAGCACCATGCCCTCGTACGCGATCGCCAGCTGGCACGCGCCAAAACCACGCATCGCCCCGGTGGGGCAGTTGTTGGTAAAGAGCGCGACGCCGTCGGCCTCGACGTTGGGCACACGGTAGGGCCCTGTGCAGTGGCTCACGGCTTTGCGCAGCACCGCGGGGCCCGTCGAAGCGTACGCGCCCTCGTCCGAGCGGATGATCACTTTGGCCGCAGTAAACGTGCCGTCTTTCTTTGCGCCCAGCGTGTACTCGATCTCCATGGGGTGGCGCTTGTGGCGCGCGATCATGGACTCTTCGCGGGTGTACTGCATGCGCACGGGGCGACCAAGCGTGAGCGCGGCGAGCCCGAGATAGATCTGAATCGAGAGGTCTTCGCGCCCACCAAACGCGCCCCCGGTTGCGGGCTGCACGATGCGCACACGCTCGAGCGCGAGGCCCAACGCGAGGGCAATGAGCCGGCGTTCTTCGTGCACCCACTGCCCCGACGCGTGGATGGTCACCACGTCTTCGACCATCTCGGCGTAGCCCGCCTCGAGGTCCAAGAACGCGTGGTCTACGCCCTGCATCGCGAACGTGTGCGTGAGAACGACGTCTGACTCTGCGAGTGATTTTGCAGCGTCGCCTTTGCGGATGAGCTGTGTCGCGAGAACGTTTCCAAAGTCGTGAAGCGCAGGCGCATCGGGCGCGATCGCGTCACGCATCGTGGCCACCACGGGCAACACTTCGTACTGCACGCGGACCGCTTCGACGCCGCGCTTGGCCGCCTCGGGCGTCTCTGCGATCACCATGCCCAGCGCGTCGCCGAGATAGCGCACACGCTCGTCGCAAAACACCGGGTGGTCACGCTTGATCAGCCCATGACGGTTGGTCCCGCCGATGTCTTCGCGCCCCAAGACGGCGACGACGCCCTCGATCGCGCGCGCCGGAGCGAGGTCAATCGCCAGGATTTTTGCATGCGGATGCGCCGCACGGATCACCGCCGCGGTGAGCGTCTCGGGCCCACGCAGGTCGCCTCCGTAGCGTGTCTCGCCGGTGACCTTTCCCTCGACGTCTTCGCGCTGAACGGAGCGTCCGATGTTGCTCATCGCTTCCCTCGCAAAGCGCTCTTTTGCGTGCCCTGCGCGTCCCCCTGCTGGGAGGCATTGAGCACGGCCTCAATGATTTTTCCGTAGCCCGTGCAGCGACACAAATTGCCCGCGAGCCCGCGTCGCACGTCTTGCTCGGTGGGCTTAGGGTTCTTGCGCAGCAGGGCCGTCGCCGCGACCAACAGCCCCGGTGTGCAGTAGCCACACTGGACCGCCCCTGCTTGCACAAACGCCGCTTGGAGCGCCGACAATTGCTCGCCCTCGGCCAAGCCCTCGACGGTGTCCACCGCGCGCCCGTCGGCTTGAAGGGCCATCACCAAGCACGCTGTCACAGGCTCTCCGTCGAGCAAAATAGTGCAGCTGCCACACTCGCCCCCAAGGCACGCGCCCTTGGTCCCCGTCGCGCGCAGCCGCTCTCGGAGCGTGTCAAACAGGGTCTCGCGAGGGTCCACTTCGACAGACACAGAGTGCCCATTGAGGACCAAGGTCATCGCGACGCGTTCGGGGTGCAAAGCATTGGATTCGCTCATGAATGACTCATCGCTACCGACAAAAGACCTTCGTACGGAGTGTCTGCCAACGTGCGCAACAAGCGTCGGGTCAGCGTCTCGACCATTGCGCGGCGATAGGTCGCGCCCCCGCGGTGATCCGAGATGGGCGAGACCTCGCTCGCAGCCATCGCCGCGGCGGCGTCAATGCGCTCGCTCGTGAGGGGGTGACCCCGCAACATTTGTTCGGATTTACGCGGGCGAAACGGAACCGGAGCCACACACCCAAGTCCCACGGCGACGTCGCCGGATGGGCTCACAGAGGCTGCCGCAACGACGACTGAGATCGCCACAGCGTCACGCTTTCCGATCTTGTAAAAGACGCTCTTTCGGTTGGTCGGGACGGTCACCGAGAGCACCATCTCGTCAGGCTCGAGGCTCGTGCGTCCGGGTCCCACAAAGAAGTCAGCCAAGGGCATCGACCGCGTCCCGCGCACACTCGCGAGCTCAACCACCGCATCAAGCGCGATGAGGGCCACCGAGACATCTCCCGCAGGAGAAGCGGTCCCAACTTGGCCGCCAAGGGTCCCCATGTTGCGAATCTGTGGCCCACCTACGGTCTCACAGGCCTGCGCGAGCGCGGTGATCCCCTCGCGCTCAAGCTGCGCATGGGTGCACGCGGCCCCAATCCGCAGCGTGTCTCCCGCGCGCGTTAAGCCCGCCAACCCAGGCACGCGGCTGAGATCGACGAAGCTGTCCACCGTGGTGCGCCCCTTTCGGATCCCCACCACGAGGTCCGTGCCCCCGGCGATAAAACGCGCACGCTGACCGAGGCTGCTCTTGAGCGCGAGCGCCTCGTCGATGGACTGGGGTCGGTGGTAAATCATGGGCGAACTCTCGTCGGCGACCCTACGTGTTCTGTGCGAAGGGCACCACCCCAAGACGCCCGGTCGCGTGCACAGACGGGCGATCACGCCAAAGGTATTTGCCACCCCCCCAGAGGCTCCCTTGTGCGAGCGCAGGCTAGCGAAAGTTAAACTGGATGGGATAACCGCACACCGTGAACACGTCGCCGTCGTCGATCTTCTTTTGCTGGAGCTTGGCTCCGCGAAACTCGACGCCGTTAAGGCTCTGGTTGTCCAACACCCACCACGCGCCGCCGTGTTTGATCACTTTGGCATGTTGCCGTGAAACGTTGGAGTCACGGATGACCACGTCGCAGACTTTTTGCCCACGACCGATAAAAAACTCTTCTTTGTCCACGACGTACTCTTGGCCTTCGTACACGGCAAAGAGCTGCTTCTCGCGCGCGGGCATGGGCGGAGGCATCCGCTGGGGAGGGCCACCCATCGGCGGAAACGCCGGCGGCATCGCGCCGCTTGAGGGCCTGGGCATGGGCGGAGGGCCCCCGCCTGCGCCCGGCAACGAAGGGATGCGTGCAGAAGGCGGCGGCATGGAGGGCACCGCCGGAGGGCGCCCGGCCATGGGAGGCAACGGCGGCGTGCGCGCCGGAGGGGCCATGCTCGGCGTCCGCTGGGGCATCGCGGGCATCGCGGGCATCGCGGGCATCTGCGGTGGGTTCACCGCGGCCGACGCGCGCGGCGCGAACACCGAGCGACCGTGCGCCTGGAGGTACGCGCGAATGGCTTCATTGAGCAGGTAATCTACGGACTGCTCGTTCTCTTGGGAGAGCGAATCAAGCGCATCCCAGAGAACGTCGCGGCACTGAAACGATTGCACGCTCTTTCGGTTCGGATCGTCGACCATGCTTCTTGGCGTCTAAAAAGTGCGTGGTGGCTGCGCATGTGCTGTGGGCAATCGGACCAATCGAAGGCTGCACCCTACGCCGTTTCAATACTCTGCAAAATCAGCGATACACGAACTGCACTTCGTAGTCACAGATCTTAAACAAATCGCCATCTTCGATGCGCTTTCGATCGATTTTGGCACCTGCAAACTCGACCCCGTTGGTGCTCTTTTGGTCGACCATCCAGAACTGGTTGTTGTGGATCACGATCACCGCGTGTCGACGTGAGACGTTGGAGTCTCGGATGCACAAATCGCTGGTCTTTTGGCCGCGTCCAATAATGAACTCGTCCTTGGTGACCGGATAACTCTGGCCCTCGTAGATCGCGTAGAGCGTGGGCCCCGGAGGCACGCCGGGCGCAGAGGGTGGCGTCTGTTGTTGCGGCGGCGCGGTGGGCATGCGGGGCGGCACGCTCATCGCAGGTGGCTGCGGACGCATGGCCGGGGGAGGGTTTGTCGGAGGCCGCATGGCCGGGATCTGAGCGCTCGCGCGCGGCAGGGGAGGTGCAGCCCCGGTGGCGCCGCGCATGGGCGGAATCGCAGGCATCCCAGGGCGCGAGGGGGGCGCTGCGGGAGTGCCCATCGGGGGCCGTGGTCCTCCGGGGAGGGCGGGAATTCTAGGTCCACCTGCGCCCGACATCGGCGGCATGACGGGCATCGCGCCGCCACGAACGGGCGGGGCGGCGATCATGGGGGGGCGTCCCACCGGGGGCATCGGAGGCGCAGACTCACGGGGCGCGGGGGGCGTGCTCACGCGCCCACCCTGCTGACGCGAGCGGGCGTACTGACGCATGGCCTCGTTGATCAAATAGTCCACCGAGCATTCGAGCTCACCGCTCAGCTGCTCAAAGGTCTCCCAGAGGTAGTCGCGGCACTGAAAGTGTCGCAGCGTCTTCTTGTTGGGGTCAGTGGCCATCGCTTGATGCTTGAGAAAATGGGTGAGTGAAGAGAGTGAATCGGTAGGGGGTCAGCCTGCAGCCGGTGCCGGTGCTGTAGCCGGTGCCGCAGCCGGTGCCGCAGCCGGTGCCGCACCGGGAGCTCCGGCGGGAGCTGTGAGCGCACGACGGAGGGACTCGCGTGCTCGGCGAGCCACCGCGCCCAGCGTGGTCGCTTGCTCTGCAGACCAGCCTGGTCCGGCGATTGCCGTGGTGTCAGTCTGCAGTCCCTCGATCATGGCTGCGTCGCTCGCGATGCCCTTGGCGCCCAAGAAGAGCAGCACCATGGCTTTGACGTACACGTTGCCGTTGGTCAACTGTTGACGCATGACATCGCGCGGTGGCGGCGAAAAATCTCCGAGGGCGACGGCGTAGCCGTTGATCTCGCGAAAGGTGTAGCCCTCGAATGCTGGCTGTCCGCGGGGCACTACGCGGGACGCCGCCAAGTGTTGAACGAAGGTAGGGACCAAGGACGCGCCGCCGAGCTTCAGGATGGCCTCGCCTACCTTCCATCGGAGGACGTACTCGCTGTTGGCTTCGCCGCCGTTGGTAGAGTCAAAGAGTGTCCAAAGCTGAGGCAACACCGCAGCGTTGCTCGTCTCGCCCACGCGATCGACTGCGAGCCCACGGAGCTCAATGTCCGTCGCGGGGGTCGAGGCGATCGTCACGAGCGCCGTGGCGTCTGGAGGCCGAACCTGGCCTTCGATCGCAGAGAGCGCCCCTTTTCGGCGCTCAAGTGGCGCGGTGGTGTCCGCGGCGAGGGCCAAGAAGTAAGCGGTCCCTGCGGGGCGATTGAGCGTAGCCAGTGACTGGTGCATCAAGGTCAGCAGCCCGTCGCGAAGCCGCTCGGTCGCGCGATCAATCCTCGGAGCGTCAATCACGGTCCCCGCAGGAGCGCCCTGACGCAACAGACGCTCTGCGCTTGTGCGCAATCGCGGTGTCGAGGCGGCGCCGGTGAGCTCGCCGCAGACCGCGACCATGCGTGTAGCTGCTCGGTCTTTGACCGAGTCGCGTCCCACGGAGTTAATCAACTGCGCGATGTTGTTCATCACGCGGACGGTGTCATCGTTGCTGTTGATCCCACTGATCAACGCTTCGCCCGATTCGGCGCCGATCGCCTGCACGATCTGCTCTGCCGTGTACTGTCCAGCCAGGGCGCGCGAGTTGAGATCCGCGAGGACCCAGCCCATGACGTCTGCTGCCAGCACGCGACGATCGGCTTCGCCCGCGAAGCGAAGCAGCAGGTAGGCGGCGTCTTTGGCGCGAACCATCTGTTCGGTGGGCACCGCGGCGTTTTGCGTGGTCCCACGCATTTGCTGCCGAAGGGGCTCGAGCAAATCGTGAATGATCCCCTCACGTTCTGGCCGTGGCATCGCCGCGAGGGCTTGCTGCAAGAGCTCAAGTCCGTTGGCGTTGGGGTGCTTCATTTCGATCAACGCGCGTGCCGCGTGAACTCGAAGCGGTTGAGAATACTTGGTTCCAAGAAGGACCGCAGTGATCTTGCCCGGACCGCGGACAGTCCGCTTCCAGTGGTCAATGTCGGCATCTGAAACACCGCAGCCTGCTGCTGCTAGGAAAATCGCGGCCACTGCCGCTCGTCGAGCGCTCGTTCGCATCCGTCCCTCGAGCTGGTACTTCCCGCGACAGATCGCCGCATCCATTTGGCTTCAACAATGCTGCCTAATTGATTAGCCAGCGTGTCGGTCTCAGCGGCGAACCACTGTAGTAATCGAGCCGGGATGATAAAGGAAGGTGCACAGGGGTCAACAAGTTAGAGTCGCTCCTGCGGCTTTCTCGCGATGCTCTGCCCGCTGTGGCAAGGGACGTCACAGCTCAGATGGTCTCACGCACCCGCGCCTCCTCCGCAGTTGTCGGCGACGCCGTACCCGCAAGCGCGGGGTCGACTCCTCCTGTTCACGTGCGAACTCCGCGCGCGCGCCGCGGCCAAATCGCCGGCGAAGAGCCGCAACGCGCAGCGCTATCGCAGCCTCACGCTCAACCCGAGCCTCAGGCCAAACGCCACGAAGTGCTTGGGCTCTTGGTGCTCGCTGTGGCGCTGCTGACGGGGCTCGCGCTAGGCAGCTACGATGCCCGCGGTGGACGTGACTGGGTGGGTCCGCTCGGGGCGACGGTCGCCGAGACCCTGGTGGCCCTGTTGGGATCTGCATCACTGGCGATTCCGCTTGCATTTCTTGCACAGAGTGTCCGCTTTTTCTTGCGGACAACCCGGCGCTTGGCGCCCCTGCGCATCGTGGGCACCGTCGGGATCGTTGTCACAGTCGCCGCTGCGCTTCACCTCGTGTGTGGCGAGCGGCCCATGCTCGGTCATCTCGCAGCGGGTGGCCTCGTAGGGGTCTCGATCGGTGAGACCCTGCGAGCCTTTGTGGGTACCGCGGGCGCTAACCTCATTGTGCTCACGGTGTTGCTCATCGCCTTGGTCGTTCGCACGCGATTGAGCGTAGTTGCTTTTGCGCGGGGTGCGCAGCAGGCCGGAGTTCGCACAGGGCACATGGCCCGCGAGGGTGTCGTGACCGTCGCCAAAGCATGGCAACAGTCTCGCCCGGTTGACAGCGAGGATGAGCCGCTCGCGCACGAGCCGCGGTTGCTCTTGGCCGAAGCGCGCGCAGAGGCCGCCCTCGCAGACGTCATCGCGCGCCATGAGTCCGCACTTCAGACCTCGGACGAAGAGCCAAATGCCGAGTCTGCGTCTGAAATTGCTGGAGATTCTTCTGCGGCTGCGATCAGCGCCGCGGGCGTCGCGCTCAACGGACTCCGCCCTGCGCACCCCGCTGCGTACGAAGCGATCGCGCCGGTCCTCGCGATGGACACCGTCGGCGAAGTGCTTCTCGAGCAGGCCCGCAGCACACCCACGACGCCCACGACGCACGTCGAAGTGCTGCCCCTCACGCCCTCCCTCGAGCCTCCGCCCATGGTCAGCGAAAACACTGACGAGAGCGCAGCCACCAGGCGCCGTCCCAGCCGCCGAGCTCCGCGCCCCGTGAGCTTGGTGGAGGGCGCTGACGAGGGCGCTGTGCCCGCTCCAGCGGTCGCTCGTGTGTCGGTGCTCTCGGTGCCGGCTCCGCCTTCGCCTCGCGTACCTGTCGTGGTCTCTGTGTCAGAGCCCGCGCCCGTAGTGTTGGCCCCTGCTGAGAGCGAAACCGCGGTGGCGCCCCCGATGGTGCCTGTGCGGGCACCTGTGGCACCGAGCCGAAAGGCAATGGCCGCAGAAAAACCAGCAGAGACCGTCACTGCGCTTAACATCGTGTCGCACGATGACGAGATCGCACAGGCGTGCGCCATGCCGCCCGAGCACGACGCCCGGGCCAAAGTCGCGAGCGCCAGCGTCGCGTACGAGATGCCGCCGACGAGCTTTCTGACGCGCGCGCCGACGGACGGAATTGTCGTGGACGAGGGCGTCCTACGCGCGGCCGCAGAGCGCCTGATCAAGACCCTCAAGGACTACCAAATCGAGGGCGAAATCGTCGAGATCCACCCAGGCCCCGTCGTGACAACGTTTGAGTTTGTCCCGACCGCGGGCACCAAGTTGGCGAGGATTTCTGCACGCTCGGACGATATCGCGATGAGCCTGGCGGTAAACAAAGTGCGGATCGTCGCGCCGATTCCGGGCAAGGGGCGCGTGGGATTTGAGATCCCCAATGACTCGCGCCGCACAGTGTACTTTCGTGAGCTCATCGAGACGGAGGCTTTTGGACGTCTGGGTGGCGCACTCCCCGTGGCGATGGGCAAAGACGTCGTGGGCGCGCCGTTCTTTTCAGACCTCGCGACCATGCCGCATTTGATCGTTGCGGGTGCGACCGGTCAGGGCAAGTCCGTGGGCCTCAACGTCATGCTCTGTTCGCTTCTCTACAAGCGCGCCCCAGAGCAGGTGCGCATGCTCATGATCGACCCTAAAATGGTCGAGCTCGCGGTGTACGACGGCATCCCGCACATGCTCTTGCCGGTGGTCACCGACATGAAAAAAGCCGCGCTCGCCCTCCGGTGGGTCGTGGACGAAATGGAGCGGCGATACTCGCTCTTCGCACAGACCGGCTCGCGCAACATTGTGAGCTACAACGAACGCGTCGAGCGCTCAAACCGCGAGGGCACGCCCCTCAAGGGCGCCGCTGGGCCTGTGCGCACGAAGGTCAATGGCACCACGCGGGACGCTTCGAAAGACGCAGAGACCGAAGAAGAAACCCAAGCGATCGAGCCCAAAGAGCTGCCCTACATCGTGGTGGTCGTCGATGAGTTTGCCGATCTGATGATGGTCGCGGGCAAAGAAGTCGAGGCCGCCGTCGCACGTTTGGCACAGAAGGCTCGTGCGGCCGGGATCCACGTGATTTTGGCCACGCAGCGGCCCAGTGTTGACGTGATCACTGGGATGATCAAAGCGAATTTTCCCTCGCGAATCGCGTTTAAGGTCACCTCGAAGGTGGACTCTCGGACCATCTTGGATCAGCAAGGCTCAGAGAACCTCTTGGGCAAGGGGGACATGTTGATCCTGCCCCCGGGATCGGGCGACCTCCGACGTGTGCACTGCGCGTTTGTGTCCGAGGACGAGGTGCAGGCGATCACGGACCACTGGAGAAATCAGGGCACGCCGACGTATGACGAGGACATCCTTCGTCCCCGCGAAGAAGAAGAAGGCCCGAGTGATGAGCCAGAGATTAAAGTCCCCGCAGAAAAGTACGAGAAAGCCGTCTCTTTGGTCCTCTCGTCACGTCGTTGCTCGGTTTCGTGGATCCAGCGACAGCTCGCCATCGGTTACAACGTCGCAGCTCGGATCGTCGAGCGCATGGAGCGTGATGGCATCGTCTCTCCCCCGCGTGGGCCCGGAAAAGACCGCGAAATCCTCTCGTAAACGACCTTTTCGCGCGTGGTTGCTGGCCGCGCTGTGGTCCCTTGGTGCGGGCGGACTCGTGACGCTCGCTCCCGTGCACAGCGCGTGGGCGCAGAGCGCGACGCAGGTGGTCGCTTTTCCGTTTGATGGCAACGCGACCATGGACCTGCTCGACTCGGCCTACTTGGCGACACGTGCGGCGCTCGTCGCTCGCGGTGCCACGGTGCCCGAGCGCGCGACCGTGCGAGCTGCGCTCCCGGTCCAGCCGCCCACCGACACAGCTAACATCGTCACGTTTGGCCGCGGAATGGGCGGCACTCACGTGCTCATCGGCCATGTGACGCCGCTCACCGGACAGTACAATCTCGAGATGCTGCTCTACGACGTCGCGACGTCTCGCATGGCGCGCGCGAGCCGCAACATTGGCCTCCAAGAAGAGTCCGAACAGATTACCCAGATGGTCGCTGAGCTCTTCGCGCCAGGGGCCATGCAAGCCACGCCCGAAGAGCTCGCTCGCATCGAGGCCGAGCGTGTCGCGACTGCCGAGCGCGAGCGGCTCGCACGCGAAGAGCAAGCGCGCGTCGAGGCACAGCGTCGCGCAGAAGAGCAACGCGCGCGTGAGGCCGAGGCACAGCGCCGCGCACGCGAAGCGCTCTTGCAGCAAGACACCCGGAGATTCGCAGGCGGAGGTGTGATCTCAGCCTCGCTCGCGCTGCAGGTTGGGGGACGTTTGACCGACCCCGCGGGCACACGCCCCGTGGGAGCCCCTGCGCCCACAGGGCTCGCGGCAGGGCTCCGGACCGAGGTGCTCTACGCCATCGCTCCGTCTTTTGGGCTCGAGCTTGGCGGAGTGCTCGGCGTGACCACTTCGCCCTCGGTGGCGGTGTTGGTGGGGCCTGGTGTGCGGCTCAATCTTCCGGTGCGCGGTGCGATCCCACTGCGTGCGTCGATTGCGGCCGCGGTGGGGCTCTACGCGTCCACCAGCGGCAACCGGGCGACCACGCTGTGGACCTCGCTCGATGCGCGCGCCGAGTACGATTTTGCGCCTGCTTTTTCAGCCTTTGCGGGAGTCACCCTCGACGCATCGCCTGGCGCTCTGGTCACGCTCACGGGGACTTTTGGGTTTCGTTTGCACTTCGGCGAGGCTTCTCCCTCGCTCAACGAAGCGCCCCCCGCGAACGCATCTCCCTGAGCGATCGGTCACACGCGCGCGTGTTGATTTTGTATGCTCGTCGCCGTGACGCACGCACGCTCTCTTGGGCACGGCCTCGCCCTGATCGCATCACTCACTGCCTCGTGTGATGTCGCCATTGGCCTGGGAAATACCTCTCGGACAGAGGGTCGCAGCTCGGGCTCGACCACGGATCGCGCCCCGCGCGCGTGCCGCTACGAGGGTCGCGCGGTCGCCGCCGAGCCCGATCGCTTGTCGAGGATTTCGGGCGAGCAAATCGCAGGTTGGATGCGTGATGCGCTTCGGCAGGACAGCGCACAGTGCGCCTCGCAGGTGGTGCGCGTGCGGCCTGAGCTGGACGCGGGGGATGGGTTTCCGACGCTCGAGCGCGTACGCGCGTGGTTGCGCGCGTTGCTTGAGCGCCAAGGCCGGGCGAGCGCCGTGGTGTTTGACCTCGGGCTCGACGCTGAGACCATTCGGCCCTGGTATTTGGCTCGCGAACTCGCACGCGAAGGCTACAACGCGCACATGCTCTTCGCGGTCGGTGCGCTCGCTCCGCGAGACCTCGACGGGCGCTATCTTTCAGAGGGTGGCGTCGTGCACGAGGGCTTTACGACCGATGTGCGCCGCGCTCGGCGGTGGTCTTGGCATGGCGCGCCGATGGTGATCGTGCGCGTGGATGGTCGCGAAGGCCTGAGTTTTCCTTGCCCGGATGACAGCAGCGCGCGGTGTGCCTTGCGCGTTTTAGACCCAGTCCTTCGCAGCGATCGCCTACGCGGAACAACCGACGACGCCATCGGCCTGCTCTCGCTCATGGACTGGGTGCGCGCGCTGCGCCCCGCAGAGCCCGCGCAGGGGCTCTCGCTAGAGCTCGGTCGTCGCGGCCAAATCCTCCCGCGGACACTCTCTGGCGCAGAGACACTCAGTGAGCTGGTGCTGACCGACGCAGACCAATGCAACCTCGATCCCACGACCCTCAACGAGCGCGTGGCGCTCTTGCAGCGCGCATCGCATCGCCCCTGGCGAGCCAGCTATCGTAGGATTTTTGCGGTTCAATCCGATCGCAACGGCGCAACGGTAGCGCTCGAGGGGCTCAACCAATCGCTGCACACGACCGACGCCAGCACCGTCGCGACCCTTGAGCGCGCGCTCGCCGCAGGGCAGTCGGTAAGCGCTGATTTTGACCCGCGGACACGTGAGGTAACTCAGGTCACGGTCGAAGAGCATGGGGCGCCAAGCCCTTGTCTTCGCGCGGTGCTCGCGGCCGAGTGACGGCTGCTAGGGGCTCGCGGGCTGAGTGACCGTGGGCGTGGTGCTAGGGCTCGCCCGCGCGACGAGCTGCCACGACGCTGCGTACTCAAGATAGGTCATGACGTGCGTGTCAACCGCTGCACGAAAGAGCTGTTGCGCCGCAGGCGACTCGTTGCGCGTGAGGGCCAAGAGTCCTTCATAAAAAGCAGCCTCGCAGCGACGTCCAGGCGAGTTGGCATGGCCGCTGAGCTCTTCGGCGGTGAGGGTCCCGACAAACCGCTGAGCAATCCGCGAGGTCCATGATGCGTGCGCGCCAGTGGTCGTCGCGAGCTGCCGAAGCTGATGTCGGTCGTGCTCGTCTTCGTTGCCTTCGATCTTGGATGCTGCCCAGCTCCAGAGCGTAAAATAGGTCTCCCAGTGCCGATCAAGCGAGAGCCTCGCGCGCGCCGCGCGGGCTACACGCGCTGCGTCGGCCCACTGGGACCGACCCATGAAGAAGACCACTGCAGCGCTGGCATATTCTCGGTTTTCGGGCGAGGCCGCGACGGCCGCTTCGACGCTGCGAGTCGCCTGCTCGGTGTGTCCCAGCGCAGACTGCGCGCGCGCGAGATTGAGCAGCGCGACGGACTTTCGCTCTCCCTCAAGCGACCGCGCGACGGCGGCGAGGTCCGCTTCGGCCTGCGTAAGTACAGGCAACGCGCTCTGTCGGTCCGCGCTCGACACCATCGCTTCTCCGCGCAAGAGCAACATGATGGGCGCGACCTCGCTGCCCGACTCGTTGGCATCCAAGGGCAGAGTGCGCGCGCGATCAAGCGTGCTGAGGGCGACCTGAGTGTTTCCCTGGCGCCAAGCGATTTCGGCTACCAAGTGCATCGCAGCGCGTGGAGGTGCGGGCCGAGCGATCGCTTGCGCCAACAGCGCCTGTGTGGCGGCGACGTCGCCGTGTGAGATCTCGAGTCGCGCAGCCAAGAAGTCCACATCGGCGAGCGAAATAGGCGGGGGACGCGACTCGAAACGTGCGCCCCAGCGCTGCAATTGCTCGCGGAGTCTCCGCACCGCCGCGCGCCCTCCGTCGGGCTCTTCACGGCTCAGCTCGTCCTGGAGCCACCGCGTTGAGCCCGCGATCGCTCGACCGAGCCCTTCGGGATCTTCAGGCTGCATTTGCGATGCGGCCTCAAGGTGCGCAGCCAAGAGCGCGGGCTGCCCATCGCGCACCGAAGCAGACGCCAAACACGTGGCAAATCGCGGCTCGTTTGTGAATCTACGGCGCCCTACGCGGCACACGCCCGCCATCGCAGAGGCGTCGAGCTGCTCAAGCTGCTGCGCGAGCGCGAGCAGTCCGTCGGGCGAGGGCTGCTCTGCGAGCGAGCGGAGCAAAGCCGCGAGCCCACGCGTATTGGGCCCTGTGATCGCTTCGACGCGATCGGCTGCGGCTTCGAGTTCGCCGAGTCGAAGATAGATCAACGCGATATCGAACACGGGTCGCTCAATGGCACGCTGCAACCGCATGACCTCTTCGCGGCTCCTGGGCTCGGCTCCGACCGCGGCGAGCGCGCGCATCGCGGCCTCACGCCGGCGCGTTGACTGCTCACGCGCTTGGTCGACGAGCGAGCGCTCGGGGAGAATGTGTGAGACCTCGCGATACAGGTCTGCCATCTCGGCATGAAAGATCCAGGTAGGCCTAAATTCTCTGCGATTTTGCTCGCCCCACGTGCGCACTGCGTCAAAGTGGTCCATCGCGCCGGGCACGGTGGTCTGCACCAGTGTGAGCACACGTGTGGCCGCGAGCGAGCGCGCCTCGTCGCCGCGAGGCTCTGAAATCGCGAGGATTGCCTGGGCCAAGGGCGTTACGGTGTCGGGTACGTGACCTTGGGAGAGCTCGTCCGCGCTGTAGTTCACCAGCGCACGGCGGAGGGCGTTGACAGCGCCTTCGTAGTCCCCGGCGTCCACGCGCTCCATGCCGCGTTGGGCGAGGTAGCTCGCGACAGCGTCGCGCACGGGGCGGTTGCGCCGAGAGGGCGCGACCTCGTCGAGCGAACGTAGAATCTCGCCAAAATTAGCGCTCGAAACGCGAGGAGCGGCGAGGGTCTGTTCGGATGCGAGCGCGCGGTCGGGCAGGGTGCCGCGATGCGGGTGGCAGTGAGAAAGGCCAGCGGCGGCGCCGATGGCAACAGCGAGTAGCAGTCGAGGTCCCATGAAAAAGCCAACCGCAAACTACCTCAAGTGATTGCAATGGGTGCGGCTGTTGCCATGTTTGTCGACATTGCGGGTGTCGGCGGACGGCTGGGGCCAAGAAGCTCAGAAACCGAGTGATCACTGTGTCGCATTCTCGCGACGATCACGGATTGACCGCTATCATGCAGACAGTTGAGTCACCCCACGGGTGTCGTCCGTCGTGCACGGCACGCTTGGCGTGATGCCCGACGATCTCTTGGTTTGAGTGCACTGCAAGCGATGATTCATCGTCGTCACCGGTATCGACAGGCAAGGTAATGTCCGAAACGCCGACGTTGCTGTTTGGCAAATACAAGCTCCTCGAGCTTATCGCGCGAGGCGGCATGGCCGAGGTCTTTAAGGCCAAGAGCTATGGTGCCGACGGTTTTGAAAAAATCGTCGTGATTAAGCGTATTTTGCCTGAGCTTGCGCAGAATCAGCAGTTCGTCGAGATGGCGATCGACGAGGCCAAGCTCTCGGTCTCGCTCTCCCACGCGAACATCGTCCAGGTCTTTGATCTCGGGCGCGAAGAGGACACGTACTTCATCGTGATGGAGTACGTGCACGGCATGGACTTCTCGGGGGCTCTGCGTCGCTGTCGCAAACGTGGCCAAGCGCCGCCGCCGGAGCTCTGTGTGTACATTTGCGGCGAGACCGCGCGCGCCTTGGACTACGCGCACCGACGTCGCGACGCGCAGCTGCGGCCGCTCAATATCGTCCACCGAGATGTCTCGCCACAGAACGTGCTCTTGTCGTTTGAGGGCGAGGTCAAGGTCGCCGACTTTGGGATCGCCAAGGCGCGCACGTCGATCGAAGAAGCGGGCACGATCAAGGGAAAGTACGCGTACATGTCCCCCGAGCAAGCCAAGGGCGAGCCGGTCGACGCGCGCGCCGATGTGTTTGCGCTGGGGGTGGTCCTGTACGAAGCGCTCGTGGGCAAAAACCCGTACCAAGAGCGCACCGCGTACGAGACGCTACGTCGTGTTCAGAGTGGGACGAAGGTGCCCATCGAGGTGCTTTGGCCCGAGTGTCCCGACGAGCTCGCGAGGATCATCGCGAAGGCGACTCATCCCGAGCGCGACGAGCGATACGCTTCTGCGGCCAAGCTGTACGAAGACCTCGCGGGCTATCTCTACACCTCACGCAAGCGAGTCACCGCGCATCACTTGGCGGACTGGCTTGAGTCCCTGCGCGAAGAGCCCGCTGCGGATGCCGACGCTGGCCGAGTCCGCGATGCCCTCGAAGACGGCGGACACTCGTCGGTGCGCACGCCCGTAGAGATCCCCGTGGGCGGACTCTCACGGCCTGGACCGAGCACGAACTCTGGCCGGGCACGAGCAAACCTTGAGCGCCGTGATGCGACGGTTTTGGCTGTAGAATTCCCCGTAGATCGTCACGCCATGGTCGAGACCATCGAGGCGATTGTGCACCGGCACGGAGGCGTTGATCTCGCATCCGAGGATCACTATCGCGCCTGGATGTTTAGTGTGTCATCCACGGGAGGTCGAGACACTGAGGCGGCAGCGCGTGCGGCGCTCAAGTCACTGCAGACGATGCAGCGAGAGGGGCCCTCGGAGGCTGTTGGGCTGGGGCTTCACGCGGCGCGTTTTCATGTTCGGGTCGATGGCACACCCGAGCCGGACCAGTGGCTTACCGGAGCGCTCGCGATCGTGCGAGACCTCTCGCTCGCTGCAAAGGGCTGCATTCTCGCTAGCGAACCGGTGCGTCGCATCCTCGGTGAGACCTTCGCGGTCGAGCCCGTCGAGGAGCGCATGGCAGGGCTTGAGCGCGTGCCTGGGACCGCGCTAGTGTTGCTCGGCGAGCGTGGCGCGCACGAGGGGGATCGTCGCAAATTTGTTGGCCGCAAAGAGCCCTTTCGGGTCGTCGGTGACGTGTTCGCGCGGGCGGCCAAGAAGGGCGGTCTCTCGCTGGTGGTCTCGGGCGATGCGGGCTCGGGCAAGACGCGGTTTCTGGACGAAGTGCACTACCGTTTGCGCCGGATGAACCACCCGGTGAGCTGGTACTCTACCCGGTGCCTTCCGTCTGATCGTGAGGTCCCAGGCGCGGGGATCAGCGGCATTTTGCGCACAATTCTCGGCATCGATGAGAGCGACCCCGAGAGCGAAATCCGTGAGCGCGCCTCGCGCTTGCGTGAGCTCGGTTTGCACCCCGACGAGCTCGCCGCCGCGTTTCGCGCGATTGGTTTGCGTGCCCTGTCTGAGCCGTCGCCAGGCAAAGCGGTCCCCTTGCGCAACGCCCTGCTCCGTGTGGCGGCGGGCCTCGCGCGCGACCAGCTCACCGTGCTCTGTTGGGACAACGCCGAGAACATGGACGACGAGTCACAGCAGCTCGTCGATGAGCTCGTGCGCAACGCCGGACGTGCCCGCTTGCTGGTCGTCATCGCGTGCCGCAGCGGCTTTGTTTACCCCTGGAAGGACGCAGGCTCGGTCGTCGAGATCGCGCTGCACTCGCTCTCGGACGAAGAGTCCCGCGCGCTCATCGCGCTGCGATTGCAGATTGACGAGCGAGCGCTCCCGTCCGACATGCTCGATGACGTGCTCAGTAAGAGCACGGGCAACCCGCTCTTTATCGAAGAGCACCTGCGCTCTCTCCAAGACGCGGGTGCGATCGATGTCGCCGACGGTGTCGTGATTTACAATCGCGCGGTCGCCGACGTCGAGGTCCCCAAGACTCTGCGCGGCTTGGTCACCGCAGAACTGCAGAGATTGACTGCTCCTCAGCGAGCAATTTTGCAGGTAGCAAGCGTCTTGGGTGCGCGCTGGCATCTCGCGCTACTCAGGCAGAGTCTCCGGCAGACCGAGTACTCGGTCGAGTCCATCGTTGCGAGCCTGATCGAGCGTGGCGCGCTCGTCGCAGACGGCGACGAACACTCGTTTGCGCACGAGCTGCGCCGCGAGGTCGTGTACGAGAGCATTCCGTTCGAGACCCGCCGCGAGCTTCACGCGACCGTCGCAGCCGTCTGCGAGCAGATCTACGCCGACCGCTTGGACGACATGGCAGAGCGCCTCGCGCTGCACTATCGCGAATGCAACGATCGCGGAAAAGCAGTGCACTATCTTGAGCGCGCTGCACAGCGGCGAGTGTCCGAGCGTGCTTTCGCTGCAGCTGCAGTGCTCTTTGCTCGCGCGGTCGAGCTCGCCCAGTCCGCAGCGCGCCCTGACACTGCCCGGATCCTGTCGCTCTACGAGCAGCTCGGAGAGTCTGCGCTTGAGAGCGCGCATGTGCCCTCGATTGAGCGGCTGCGTTTGGGTCTCGCGTACGCTGAAGAGCTCGGTGATCTTGAGGTCTCACTCTCGCTGATGGTCCAGCTTGGCCGCTTGCTCTTCTTGGTCAATCGATTTGGTGAAGCGCTGGGATACCTCGAGCGCGCGCGGACCTTTGCGACGACCATCGGCAAGCCCTCTGCGCTCTTTGAGATCGTGTCCGCGATCGGACACGTGTACGCACGCAACGGCGAGTTTGGCCGCGCGCGGGCTGTCCTCGCCGAGAGCGTCACGCTTGTGCAGGACGAGGGAAATCCCCGCTCACTCTGTGCAGCGCTCCTCGCGCTCGCGCGAAGCGAAGGCAGCAGCGGCGACGCCGAGAAAGCGTACGCGACGCTCGAACAAGCCCGCGAGGTCGCAGCCCGCGCGGGCGCGCCTGAGCTGATCGTGGATGCGCTCAAGACCGCTGCCCTCATCGCGTATCACCAGCGTGATTTTGCGCTCGCGGGCCTGCGCTCCGAAGAGGCGCTCGAGGCCGCGCGCGAGTACCACCTGCCCTACGACATCGCCGTGAACTCTCACAACGTTGGAGACGCGGCCATGCGACTTGGGGACTATCGCAAGGCGTACACCAACCTCAGGCTCTCGCAGGACGTGTCGGTCGAGCATGGCTATCTTAAGCTCTTGCACGTCAACGACACGGTGCTTGCGTTTGTGGACGCCATCGGTTTTGGAAGCGAAGAGGGCAGGGCGCGAATCGAATCGGCCTTAGAATTTGCTCAACAAAACGGCTACAAGTGGGACGCTCTGCACGCGCACTTTCTCTTGGGTGTGCTCGCGCAGGACCGCGGAGATGTAGAGCGTGCGCGTCAAGATCTGCGGGATGCCCTCGCGCTCGCGCAAGAGCTCAATAACCACTTGTACATCGAAGACTGCCAGCGATTGCTTCGCGAAGTCGCGAGCCTGCCTCCGCCTCCGCCTGCGTCTCTACGCTCTGGCAAGTAGGCGGTCCGGTTTCAGGCCCTTAGGGCCGCGCGGATCCCCGAGTCACGTCACGACGCAGCGCAGTGGTCTACGGGGCGCCCGCGTCGCCAGCAGCGGCAGGTGCAGCCGGAGCGGGCTCTGCAGTGGGTGCGGGCTCTGCTGCGGGGCCTGCGTCTGCTGCGACGGTGGGTGGCGTGATGGACAAGAAGCTAGGGGGCGTGGCGGGGCGCTGTGCTGCGTCTGCTGGGGCGCCGCCGTCTGCACGCGTCGGGGCGTTGCCGATGCTCGGAGCGCTGAGGCTCGCGAGGCCGCGGTCACGCGTCGAGCTCGCGATGTAGCCAAGCGTCGCGCAGGTGAGCAAAAACATAAACGCTGCGACGCCGGTGACTTTCTGAAGAAAGTTTCCTGCGCCGCGGCCGCCAAAGACCTGCTGTGAGGCTCCGCCAGAGAGCACGCCCATTCCGCCCGCGCGCCCGCTCTGCAAGAGCACGACGCCGATCAGAAAGAGGCAGAGAATCACATGAACGATCGTGAGAAAGGTGGCCATGTCGAGGTTCGCAAGATCTGTCAGTAAAAAGTGGGCGCTCGCGATGAGTACGCGAGCATTGGGCGCGGGACGCTACCGCAACTTGCCCCGTCACGTCTCGCACGCGATCGTAAGAACGCGTCCAATCGACTTCAGGGGCTCTTGAGCGCCGCGCAAGGGCGCGCCGGCGTTGCAGGTTAACCCGCAGCGCGAATGATCCTTCCAAACGTCTCGGCGTCAAGGGAGGCGCCGCCCACGAGGGCTCCGTCGATGTCGGGCTGCGCGAGCAGCTCGGCCGCGTTGTCTGCCTTCACCGAGCCGCCGTAGAGAACCCGTGTGCGATCGGCCGCCTCGGCGTGCTTGTGCCGTGCGCGATCGCGCAAAAACGCGTGCGCGAGTTGCGCGTCCGACGACTTCGCGGTGCGCCCCGTGCCGATGGCCCACACGGGCTCGTACGCGATCACCATGGCTGCGATTTCGCTGCTCTCACACGCGTTGAGCACCGCGTCGAGCTGGCGACCGATGACCTCAAATGTGATGCCGCCCTCACGTTCGGCGAGGGTCTCGCCGACGCACACGATCGGGGTCAGCCCACTGCGGAGCGCGGCGAGGGTCTTGTTGCGCACGCTCTCATCGGTCTCGCCAAAGTACTGGCGCCGCTCGGAGTGCCCAATGATCACATGAGAGCAGCCTACGTCTTTGAGCATGGGCGCTGAGATCGCGCCGGTGAACGCTCCCTTGGGCTCCCAGTGGAGGTCTTGCCCTGCGAGCCCCACGGGGGTCCCAACGAGCGCCTGCGCGACCGCGGAGAGCGCGGTAAACACCGGCGCGACCACCACGTCGGTCCGCGGACCGATGCGCACGTCGGCCACCGCGCGCGCGAGGGCGACGCTCTCGGCGAGGGAGTTGTGCATCTTCCAGTTGCCCGCGATGAGCGGGCGTCGCGCGGAGTGTGTCATGTGCGAAGAACCTCGACTGCGGTGAGAGTGCGGCCTTCGAGCAGCGCCATGACCGGCGCGGTGCTCGCGGTGCTGTGTTTAAACCTCGCTGAGACTCCGGCGGCGCGGACCGCAGCGCAAGACTCTTTGCCTACTGCGATGCTGTGGGCGGCGGCTTCGGCGATCGCGTGGGCCATCGCGATGCTGCCCTCGGCGGGCTCGCCCTTGTCGCCGACGCCCATGGGGCCGAGCCAGAGGATGGTCCCGGCGCCTAGCAATTTATGCCGATATTGCTCGACCGTCGCGGGGCCAATGTCTCGCCCTGCGGCGTCCGATGGGACGCGATCGACCGACACGACCTCGGTGACGTCGGGCTCTTTGTCGGTCTTTGTGCCGCGCGCGGTCTTCGCGCTGGTGCGCCGAACCCGGAGATCGCTGGGCAAAAACAGCGCAGTCTTCGCAGCGTGTGCGCGAGCCAGGACGTCGCGCGCCATGGGAAGCTTGTCTTCTTCGAGCAGGCTCATCCCCATGGTCCGGCCCTTCGCCGCGAGCATGGTGTGGGTGAGCGCGCCGCCCAAGAAAATCCCATCGACTCGGCCGATCAGCGCTTCGATCGCCGCGCGCTTCTCTGAGAGCTTGGTCCCGCCCAAGACCACAAAGAACGGCCGCTGTGGCGAGGTCGTGATCGGCCCTAGTGCGTCAAGTTCTTTGCGAAATTGCAGGCCTGCCGCGCGTACGGGGACGAGCCGCGCGAGTGCGTCGAGCGACGCTGTGCTCTTGTGCGCGAGGGTAAAGCTCTCGTTGACGTAGGCGTCGGCCAAGCGCGCGAGAGACCGCGCAAAGACGTCGTCGTTGAGCTCTTCGCCCGGGTCTGCGCGGAGGTTCTCGAGCACCGCGATGCGACCATCTCGGAGATCATGAACGACCTTGCGCGCCCCATCGCCTGAGGGCTCGTCGGTGAGCACGACGTCTTGGCCCAAGAGCTCGGCGAGTCGCAGCGCGATGGGCTCGAGGCTCATGGCCTTGCGCCCCTCGGACGCCGCGGCGCCCAAGTGCGTGGCCACGACAACGCGCGCTCCTGCGTTGATCAAATAGCGCAGTGTGGGCAGCGCCTCGCGGATCCGCGTGTCGTCACCCACCGCTCCTTTTTCGAGCGGCACATCAAAGTCGACGCGAACAAACACACGACGCGACGCGACGTCGAGCGACTCAAGCGTCGCGATGCGATCAGAGAGGGCCATCGCGGGATCAACCTTCGTGCTTCAGAATGTGGGCCATGGTGTCGAGCATTCGACACGAAAATCCCCACTCATTGTCGTACCAAGCGGACACCGTGACAAAGTCTCCGTCGAGCACCTGGGTCAGCGCTGCGTCGACCACCGCGCTAAACGGGTTGTGCACATAGTCCATCGAGACCAGGGGCTCGTGAGAGACGTCAAGCACGCCCTTGAGGGCTCCGTTTGCGGCTTCGGCGAACACCTTGTTGACCTCTTCGCGCGAGGTCTTTTTGTTGACGCGGACGTTGAGCACGACCATCGAGACGTCCGGGGTTGGGACGCGGATCGAGAAGCCATCGAGGCGGCCTTTGAGCTCAGGAATAACCAAGCCGATCGCTTTTGCAGCCCCGGTCGAGGTCGGGATCATCGAGAGCCCCGCGGCCCGCGCGCGGCGCAGGTCTTTGTGCGGGAGATCCAGAATGCTCTGGTCGTTGGTGTACGCGTGCACCGTGGTCATCTGGCCATGCACGATCCCAAACGTGTCGTTGAGCACTTTGACCACAGGCGCGAGGCAGTTGGTCGTGCACGACGCGTTTGAGACCACGGTGTATTTCGCCGGATCGTATTGGTGCTGGTTGATCCCGTAGACCACCGTGAGAATCTCGTCGTCTTCGGCGTTCTTCGTGGGGGCAGAGAGCAACACGCGCTTGGCGCCTGCGGTCAGGTGCTTGGCGCAGTCGGCTTGGTTGGTAAACCGCCCTGTGCACTCAAGAACGAGCTCTACACCGAGCGCGGCCCACGGCAACTTGGCCGGGTCTTTTTCAGCGCTGACCGCGATGTGATCCCCATCGACCAGCATCCCGCCCTCGACCACCTCGACGCTCTTGTCAAAGCGCCCATGGACCGAGTCGTAGCGAAGCAAATGCGCGAGGGTCTTGGCGTCCGTGAGGTCGTTGATGGCGACCACATCGAGGTCAAGCTCGGGGCGCTCTTTGAGCGCGCGGAGGACACAGCGACCGATGCGTCCAAAACCATTGATTGCGATCTTCTTCGACATGGATGCCCTCTTCTATGGGTGCGCGATCGATGCGCGTTGGCAGCAAATGAAGTGATGATTCGAGGATCAAGCGAGCGATAGGTGACTCCACCGTCATGCTCGCGCGGCGCGCTCAGCGCAACGTAGCGTGCGCATCCGAAGCGACAGCTGTGAAGCACATGCAGGCTCTTGCGCCCTCGGCAGACTCGGTGCGACACACGCCCGGCGCTGTATAGTGGCTTGGTGGCTGTGTGACTACCTGTCTTTTGGCAAAAGACAGCTTCG
This sequence comes from Deltaproteobacteria bacterium, assembly GCA_030694465.1. Classification (GTDB taxonomy): domain Bacteria; phylum Myxococcota_A; class Polyangia; order Polyangiales; genus JAUXYJ01. Next base: position 60,586 of record JAUXYJ010000022.1, read on the forward strand.
CCCCTCCCGAGAATTCACCGACGATCTCTTAGGACAGAACGAGCAGGACGGCGTCTTCTTCGACCGCGGAGCCTTCGGCGACTTTGATCTCTAGGACTTCGCCAGCGCTTGGGGCCTCGACGGGCATCTCCATCTTCATGGACTCAAGAATCACGACCGTGTCGCCTTCTTGGACCGTGTCGCCGACCTTGACTTCGATCTTCCAAACAGTGCCGGTGATGTGAGCTTTGACTTCCGTGGCCATCGTTGGGGGGGTGCTCCTACGGCGAGACGAGAAAAATGAGCGCGCGATTTTGTCCGTTGTGACTGTAACGCGCGCGTTGCGACAACGCTGGGACCCTACCACCGCCCTGCCAAAGTGGCGTTGTTGAATTTTTTCAACCACAGACCAAATCCTTCGGGAAGCTGGCGCGTCTATGGGTGGTAACATTGCAATAATCCACTTTGGCTGAAACGCTCGGTTTCGCCAAGGGAGGCGTTGCGGTCACCCACGAGGAGCGGCGGTTATGACAAGTCCCAAGGAAAACAGCGTGTTGTTCTCTCTTCAAGAGCTCATGACCATGGAGAATGAGCGGATTGAGCGCGATGCCCGAGAGAGCCGGGAGCGTGAGGCCACCCGACGCCGTCGCTTGGACGAAGAGCGCGCACATCAGAGCGCGCTTGAGACCGCCAAGGCTCTTGAAGCCGAGACCCTCGCCCGTGAGACCCTCGCGCAGAAGGCCCGTGAGCAAGAGGCCGCCGAGCGGGCGCGCGAGGTCCGTGAGATGCAGCTCAGGCTCGACGTCGAAGCGCAAGCCCGCGCAGAGGCGCAGTCTCGCGCGTTGGCCCACGAGCTCGCGATGGCCACGGTAGCGCAGGCTAAGACGCGATCAGGTACCCAGGTTCGCGCGCTGGTTGGGACTGTGGTGGTCGGAGTTGGGCTGTTGTTTGGCGCAGGGGTGTACGCGATGCGGGCACTTCGCCAAGAGTCCCTGGCGCAGCAACAGCGGATGGAGCAGCAGACCGCGACGCTCCGGCGTGAGGGCGCAGAGCGTACACAGCGTGCCGAGGCCGAGCAGCGCGCGGCGAGAGAGCATGTCACCCGCGTACAGCGTGAAGCGGACGCGCTCAGGCTCGCGCTTCGCCAGCCAGCCCACCATGAGCCCACGGTCACGGTGCGCAATCGGCCCACGGTCCGAAGAGAGCCTCGGACGACCACGAATCCGAGCCTGGGACAGCTCGGGTTGGACGGCCTCGGCAACCTCGGTCGTCTTGGTGACTGAACAGAAAAAATTGCCGGTCACAGCGTCAATTCATACGTTCACTGTAATTTTTCAGTGCACGACGTGGATGGATGGTTCAAAATGTCGTTAGTACTAAAACTGGGCGAGCGGCGACGCTCTCCCTCGTGCGGATCGCTGGAGGAACTCGGATGGCGGAGCAGAAAGAAAATAGCGTTCTCTTCTCTTTGAAGGAGCTCATGAACATTGAGGAAGAGCGCCTCAAGACCGAAGAAGACGATCGCAAGCGCCAAGAAGAAGACGAGCGCCGACGCAAAGAAGACGAAGTCCGTCGGGCCAAAGAAGACGAAGAGAACCGCATTCGGGCCGCCGAAGACTCGCGCCGACAGGAAGAGCTCCGACGGCAGCAAGAAGAAGAGCGCAAGCGCCGTGAGCGCGAAGAGGGCGAGCTAAGGATCAAGCTTGAGGCCGAGGCGCGCGCGCGCGGCGAAGAGCAGCAGCGCCTGATCGACCACGAGCAAAAGATGGCCACCCTCGCTGCGCAGCAGAAGAAGGGCGCGCCCATGGGGCTGATCGCAGGGATCGTGGGTGTTTTGCTCATCGGCGGCGGTGGTGGTGGGTTCTTCTTCTACAAGAAGACCCAAGAAGAGAGCCGCCTGCGGCAGGAGGCTTCGGACCGTGAAGCTGCGCGGATGCGTGCGGATTCGGCGCAGCGTGAAGCTGCGATTCGTGCCACGGCTGCGGCAGATCGCGCGCGTGCAGAACAGGCCGCGCGCGAGGTCGCTGCGCAAGCCGCTGCCAGCGCCGCACAAGCGCAGGCTGCCGCGACGGCTGCCGCTGCGAGCAGCACACGCAACAGCCATTCGACTGGTGGCCATCGCTCGTCCACGCGGACAACAGGCGCGAGCCGCCCGGCCAGCCGCGGAAACGCGGACGATTTCAGCGGTCTCGGGCTGTAATTCGCTACCCTGCGCGCACCATGCAGGTCCCTCCGCTTGTTGCGCCTACGATCCACCCGCGTGATCGGCTCGCTTTTGCACTCGATGTAGAGCGACTCGAGGACGCCCAGCGGTGGGTCGAGCAGCTCATGCCTCACGTGGGCGTGTTTAAAGTCGGCCTTGAGCTCTTTGTGCGTCATGGGCCTGCCGCGGTGCACGTGGTCCAGCGTGCGGGGGCGCGGTGTTTTCTGGACCTCAAGCTCCATGACATCTCAGAGACCGTGGCGCGCGCGGTGCGTGCAGCGGGTGAGAGCGGCGCCGATTTTCTCACGCTGCACGCGTCAGGAGGCCGGACCATGCTTGAGCGCGCGGTGCAGTCTGCGCCTACGCATCTGCGGCTGCTCGCGGTCACCGTGTTGACCTCGTTGGACGAGCGCGCGCTGCATGACCTTGGGCTCTCAGGCGGTACGCTCGATGTGGTGGCGCGCTGGGCTTTGGTCGCGAACTCTGCCGGGATCCGCGGCCTCGTTTGCAGCGCACATGAAGTGGGCGCCCTGCGCGTGATGCTCCCGGATACTTACTTGGTGACGCCAGGGATTCGTCCCACGGGTGGCGACGCTGGCGATCAGGTGCGCACTGCGACGGTGCGTGACGCGGTCTCGCACGGGGCGGATCTCTTGGTGGTCGGGCGACCCATCCGCAATGCGCAAGACCCGGTGGACGCCGCGCGTAGAATCGTTGCCGAAATCGAAGAGGCTCTCGACAACGGGTAGGGCACCTGTCGTATGGCCGTAAGGGCCAACTCATGAACGACGCAAAACGAATGGTGGTCTTGACCGGGGGCGGCGACGCACCGGGTCTCAACGCGGTGCTCTATGCGCTGGTGACGACAGCCGAGGCTCACGGGGTGACGTGTCTCGCGAGCGAAGACGGCTTTGAGGGGCTGATCCAAGGCAAGCTCTCGCCGCTCGATTCGAAGCGAGTGCAAGGCATCGCGTCGTTGGGTGGGAGTGTGATTGGCTGCTCAAATCGCGCGAATCCGTTTGCGTACCCCCATCGACGGAGCGACGGTTCGCTCGGCACCGAGGACGTCTCTGCGCGCGTCTTGGACACGCTCTCGCGCGAAAAAATCGACGTGCTCGTCGCGCTCGGCGGCGACGGCACGATGGCCATGATGTCTCGCTTTGGCCCCATGGGCGTCAAGACCCTCGGTGTGCCCAAGACCATCGACAACGACCTCGCCGCGACGGACGTGACCTTTGGGTTTCAGAGCGCGGTGGACTTCGCGACGCTGGCCATTGATCGTATTCACACGACGGCTGCTGCGCACGACCGCGTGATGATCGTCGAGGTTATGGGACGCTACGCGGGATGGATCGCGCTCGAGTCAGGCTTGGCGGGCGGCGCGCATGCGATCGTGCTCCCGGAGTTTGCCTATGAGCCCGAGATGATCGCTGCAAAAATCCAGGAGAGAGCTGCGATGGGCGAGCACTACTCGATCGTGGTGATCTCCGAGGGCGCGCGCCCTGTAGGCGGCGATCACGCGATCTTGAAGCTCATGCCTGAGGGGCATCTTCCGCGCTTGGGAGGCGCGGGTGAGCGCTTGGCACGCGCCCTTGAGGTGCTGGTCCCGGACCACGAGGTGCGGGTCACGGTGTTGGGACACCTGCTGCGCGGAGGGTCTCCGTGCGCATCGGATCGCGTGTTAGCGCTGCGATTTGGCGTCGAAGCGGCGCACGCGGTGCTGCGCGATGAGCGCGACGTGATGGTCTCACTGCGCAATGGAGTCGTGTGCACCGTGCCGCTCGCAGAGGCCGTTGGGCGCAATCGGTTTGTGCAGCGAGACACCGACACGTTGACCGCCGCGCGAGCGCTCGGGATCTCGTTTGGTGTCGACTGGGAATCGCCCAAGCAGAGCTAGCGCGCGAAACATTGTGCGTACTTGGTTGTCCACCCAGGCCTTGATCATGATCAACGCACGCGCGGCGACAGTGGGGTGGATGGTTGGGGTCGTTGTGCTGAGCATGGCAGCGCTGGCACAAGCGCAATGTCCTACGGAGGGGCTAGGGCTCTTGCGCGACGTGCGCCCGATCGAGAGCGCCGAGACGCTCACGCTGCGGGCGCAGTTTCGGATTGAGAGGATGGGGCAAGTGACCCGCGTGAGCGTCACGCAGCCGCTGCGTTTTGTGGGCGAAATCGCAGCTCAAGGGCTCCAGTTCATTGCGACTCGCGCAGAGATTGGGTTGGGGTTGGTGCACACCGCGATCGGGACCGAGGTCGAGGTCCTAGACCCGGCGACGTCGCCGTGGACTGCGCGCGTGCGTGGGCGAGATGGCCTCGTGGTCGAGGGTGTGCGCATGCCGTGTGAGTCGCTCGCGATTGGGCAAAGCCCAGCGACTTCGCAGCCCGTGGCGCCTGTGCTTGAGGCGCCCAGGCTTGACATGGTTGATCACCAAGTGCGCCGCTGTGATCGACGCACGGGGCTCTGTGTCGAGTCTCTGCGGCGTCGGTGTCAGCCCGTCGGGGACGGGTCCGTGTGCGGATATCGCGTGCGCAATGGGCGATCGGTGAGCGTATTTGCAACACGATCGACGTCGAGCCCCTCGGTGCGTGTCACCCTCGGCGAGGGCACGGTGCTCGTGGATGAGCATCAGAAAGGGGATTGGATCTTGGTGCGCTCGGTCTCGGATGGAGGTGACGGGGTCGTGGTGCACGGGTGGGTGCGCGCGCGTGACGTGCGATGGTTGCAAGATCCGCTGCGCAATCAAGTCGGGCTTGGGACGATGGGCACCGTGGGGAGCGCGGCGGGTGTGCGCTCTGGCCGGGGCCAGGTGGCTGCAGGGACGTCCTTGGTGGACTCGCGAGGGCACGTGTGGGGGGACCACCGCGGTGAACCTCTGTACGGTCGGTGCGCAGCCGCCTCAGAGCCCGCTGGTTGTGCTCACGCTTCCGGGGCCGTGGGGCCTTGGGAGTCGCGCGCTCGTGAGCGTGCCGGCAGCGCGCGTGAGGTGGGTAGATGCCTGCGAATGATCTGCAAATTCGCAGTGATTCGTGCGCTCTGCGTTGATGTTTAGAACCGCGCAGAGCCTGGGACGCGCGGATACGGGATGGCGTCGCGGATGTTGGCGAGGCCGGCTGCGTAGACCACGAGCCGCTCAAATCCCAGGCCAAAGCCCGCGTGGGGCACTGAGCCATAGCGACGTGTGTCGAGGTACCACTCGTACTCGTGGTGCGGGAGCGAGAGCGCGTCCATGCGCGCGGTGAGCACGTCGAGACGCTCTTCGCGCTGTGAGCCACCGATGATCTCGCCGATGCCTGGCGCGAGGACGTCCATGGCGGCGACGGTCTCGTTGTCGTCGTTTTGGCGCATGTAGAAAGCCTTAATGGCCTTGGGATAGTTCATCACGACGACGGGGCGGTTGAAGACCTGCTCGGTGAGATAGCGCTCGTGTTCGGTCTGCAAATCGACGCCAAAAGACACGGGAAACTCAAACTTCTTCTTCGCGCCTTGCAAGATCTTGACGGCCTCGCGGTAGTCCACGCGCTCGAAGGGCGAGGCTACGAACTGCTCAAGTCGGCTGATAATCTCGACGCCTTTTTGCACATAGGGAGAGTCGCCCTTTTTGCATTCTTGATCGAAGAAACGCAGGTCATCCATGCGCTCACTCAGGATGGCGCGAAAGATATACTTGAGAAATCGCTCGGCCAAATCGGCGTTGGCGCGGAGGTCTGCGAAGGCGACCTCGGGCTCGATCATCCAGAACTCGGCGAGGTGTCGGGCGGTGTTTGAGTTCTCGGCGCGAAAGGTCGGACCGAAGGTGTAGACCTTGGAGAGGGCGAGGCAAAAGGGCTCGACGTTGAGCTGTCCCGAGACGGTCAGGTGCGCGGGCTTGCCGAAGAAATCTTTAGAAAAGTCCACGGATCCATCGGGCGAGCGCGCGGGGTTCATCGCGTCGAGCGTGCTCACACGAAACATCTGCCCGGCGCCCTCGGCGTCACTGGTCGTCACGATGGGCGTGTTGACCCAATAGAAGCCCTCTTCGTGAAAGAACCGATGCACGGCCATGGCCATCGCGTGGCGGAGGCGTGTGACCGCGCCGAAGGTGTTTGTGCGGGGCCGTAAGTGCGCGATTTCGCGTAGAAATTCTGGCGTAAAGTGCTTGCCATCGCCTCGCTTAGCCAGTGGATAGCGCTCGGGATCCGCGATGGTGCTGTGCGGGACTACGCGGGTCGCGCGGAGCTCTACGGACTGGCCTTTGCCTTGCGACGTGACGAGCTCGCCCTCGACCTCAAACGCGCAACCGGCGCTGAGAGACAAGACCGACTGCTCATAGCCTTCGAGCGTGTTGACGACGACAATTTGCAGGCCATCAAAGCAGCTCCCGTCGTTGAGATTGACAAACGAGAGCCCCGCTTTTGAGTCACGACGCGTGCGCACCCAGCCGCGCACGGTCACCATGGTGCCTACGGCGATTGTGCCGCCGAGTACCTGCGAAATGCTCACCACGTCCGTCATGTCGTCCTAGTCCTTGTGCAGCTCAAATCGAATGGTTTACCGCGGCGCCGATGCGGTTGGGCGTGCGAGGGTCACTCCCGTCGCGCCAGACATGTACGACGTCTCGCGATCGCGCGGTATACGCTCTCGCGTATCGTGTGGATCTTTGCGTACGGATCGCTGATTTTTAAGCCGGATTTTGTGTATCTCGAGCGCCGGGTCGCGGTGCTTGATGGCTACGCGCGGCGCTTTTGGCAAGGTTCGCCCGATCATCGCGGGACCCCGAGCGCCCCGGGGCGCGTGGTGACCTTGGTCCCGATGCCGGGAGAGTCTTGCGCTGGGTGTGTCTATCGCGTGGCCGACGAGGGCCTTGATCTGCTGCTCGCGAAGCTGGATCACCGCGAGCAAGCGGGCTTTGATCGGGTCACGCTCCCAGTGCGAAGCGCGAGTGATTTTTCAGTGATTGTAGACGCGATAGTCTACGTTGCGCGCGCGGACAACGCGTCGTTTTTGGGGCCCGCGAGTGAGCAAGAGATCGCTGCGCACATCGCGCGTTCGTCCGGTCCAAGCGGCCCCAATGTGGACTACCTGCTGGGGCTTCACCGTGCGCTCATTGCGCTGGGGATCGCGGATTTTCACGTGCAAAGGATCGTGGAGAGTCTGTAAGTTTACTGAGTGACATCCGTGTTGAGCCGCAGCGGCAAGGGTAGTCTTTGTGTTGCGGCTGAATCCGCTGTCTGAGGAGCGCGACGATGGCTGTGCAATGGGGATCGATTCCGGCTCGCGCGTTGCGCAATGTGTTGCTCGACGTAGAGGGGCCGAAGGGCGCGTTGCAGATGTATTTTCCGGTGCGCGACGTGTTGGTCACGCGTGCGTCGGGGCATCTCGAGTTGGCGCAGGCGCGCGACTGGATTCGTGTGCTTGAGCCACAGTGGAAACACGTGAGCAAGCTGCGGGTCTTCAACGACTGGGACCTGATGACCTCGTATGAGTCTGCGTCGCGAAGAGTCCTGACCGAGTGGGTCTTGGCCAACCGCAGGCAGTTCGAGGGCGCGTGGTTCTCGACGCGGTCGCAGCTGGTCGCGATGGGCGTCGCTGCGGCGGGAGCGCTCACCGCGCTGGCGGGGGTCTCGATGAACGCGACGCGCGATCGCACGATGTTTGAAGAGACACTGCGATCGAATCTGGCGGATTCGATGCTGCCAAACGCTCGCTAGGGGTTGGCGAAGCTGTCGTGTGGGACGAGCTCTCGCAGGGCTTGCTCAGAGCGCGTGGTGAAGAACCAGTCGAGGTGCTTTGCGTCGGCTTGTTGCAAAGAGGTCATTCGAATGGACTGCAAAAACGCAGACCGTTTGTGTTGGGTATGGGGCGCTCCGGCTGGGGACGCGAGCGATCGCCCAACAGGGGCAGCGTGGCGAGCTGCATTCGCTCATGCGGAAAGAGCACTGCGCGTCACACTAGCATCGCGTGTCTAGGTCTCGTGTGGTTGCTGAGCCACAGGGTCGAAAAAATAGCGCCCGTCAGTGCCCGAATGAGCTATGAAAGTAACCGTGAAAACTAGCCAAATTTGCTGGGGATTGAGCGTGTTTGGGTTGGGTGTTTTCCAGGGTTGCGCGGGCGGCCCTGCGGTGTCGCCTACCGAAGACGGCGCGGTGGTCTTGGACAGCGCGCGCGTGGAGGATGCTGGTGTGGGCCCCGAGGCGGGGACGAGCGCGGACGCGGGGATGCCGGGCAACCCGATGGGGCGCTGTGAGGTCGTGCCCGAGGCTCGCGCCGAGGACGTGAGCGCGCCGCGGACGGTGGTCGGCACGGGGACACCCGAGAGCTGCACGAGCGCTGCGGTCGTGAGCGCGGTGGCGCGCGGAGGTGTGATCACATTCAACTGTGGGCCGCTTCCGACGACCATTGTGCTGACCGAGACGGCGAAGATCGTGAACAACACGGGGCCCTCGATCGTGATCGATGGCGGCGGCTTGGTGACGCTCTCGGGGGGAGGGCGTCGCAGGATTCTCTATCAGAACACCTGTGATCGCGCGCAGATGTGGACGACGGCGATGTGTCAAAACCAGGACCATCCGAGGCTCACTGTGCAGAACCTCACGTTTGTCGACGGCAACGCGACGGGCGAGACGCTGGAGGGCGGCGGAGGCGGCGCGATCTTTGTGCGCGGCGGGAGACTCAAGATCGTGAACTGCAGCTTTTTTAGCAACCGATGTGATCCTGAGGGGCCGGATGTGGGCGGCGGCGCCGTGCGTGTATTGAGCCAATTTGAGGGGCGGCCCGTGTACGTAGTGAACAGCACGTTCGGTGCCGAGGGCCGGGGCAACGCGTGCTCGAACGGCGCTGGGTTGAGCTCGATCGGCGTCTCGATGGAGGTGATCAACAGTGTGTTGCGCTTCAATCGTGCGATCGGTCGCGGAGCAAACCCGATGAGGGCGGGCACTCCGGGCGGCGGTTCGGGGGGCGCGATCTACAACGACGGCAACACGTTTACGCTGTCTCTCTGCGGCAGTGAGCTCACGGACAACGAGGCCGTCGAGGGCGGTGGCGCGATCTTCTTTGTGAGCAATAATCGCACGGGGACCCTGCGAATTCGCGACTCGATCTTGCGCCGCAACCCGAGCCGCGGGTTTGAGACGCGCGGGTTTCCGGGGATCTTTGTGCTGGCCGCGGGCATGCCCATGGTGAGTAATTCGGTGATCGAGTAGCGCTCGGGCGAGTGAGCCGGCGACGTCGCCGGGTGCGACGGGGAGAGCGACCCGGCGACGTCGCCGGGTGCAGCGGGGCAGTCCAGGGTCAGAGCAACGGGCGAGCGGTCACTGGTCTCGCTTTCTGTCGTCTTCATCCTGGGGATAGAGAAGAGGCTCAGGGCTCGGGGTGGGCAGAGTCTGCGGCGTGGGCACCTGCACGGTCACGACGCGCACGGTCCCGCAGCCGCGCGAATCCCAGTAGAAGACCACCGCGATGAGCAGGGCGATGGCGATCGCGGCGCCTAAAATCATGAAAATCCCTTGAATCGCATCCCAGATCAGCTTCATTGCAGCGGCCTTTTTTCTGTCCCAGCGACGGCAGGGACGTGCTCCCGATCGAGGGCGATCCTCGCGTGACGCGGGCTCGCGGCCGAGGGGAGATGGGTTCTGCGCGCGAGGGGCATACGAAGAGCATCGCAGACCGAGTGCTTCGTATTTCACACGTCGAATACGAGGGGGGTCGTGTGCATGGGGCGGGAGGGCTGCGGTCCCACGGGCGCGGGCGAGTGACCCGGCGACGTCGCCGGGTACGGGCTTGGGTCGATCCCCGCGTGGGCGGGGGAGCCTCCGCCACAACCACGTCACCCACGGGCGAGAGCGGTCGATCCCCGCGTGGGCGGGGGAGCCGCGCGCTCACCGAACACCAGCGACGTGAGCCGCGGTCGATCCCCGCGTGGGCGGGGGAGCCAAAGCCTCGATCGCAACGCAGGCCGCTGGGGGCGGTCGATCCCCGCGTGGGCGGGGGAGCCAAGCCCGGTCACATTCCATCGCGCACTGAAGCCGGTCGATCCCCGCGTGGGCGGGGGAGCCTTGCTAGCCCTGGGATCGTCAATCGATGGCATCGGTCGATCCCCGCGTGGGCGGGGGAGCCCCGAACGCAGACCGCACCGCTAGCGCGTCGTACGGTCGATCCCCGCGTGGGCGGGGGAGCCGGAGGCTGTCCATCCGCGGAATCGCTCGCGAGCGGTCGATCCCCGCGTGGGCGGGGGAGCCAAAGAGGTGTGCTTTCTCGCGAAGGAATCGACCGGTCGATCCCCGCGTGGGCGGGGGAGCCGCGGGGCCGGCACACTCAAGATCAGCGGGCCGCGGTCGATCCCCGCGTGGGCGGGGGAGCCTTGACGGGCGCGCCATGATTATCTCGCGAGCGCGGTCGATCCCCGCGTGGGCGGGGGAGCCAGCCGCGCGAGTAAGAGCTCGAGACAAGCGCTCGGTCGATCCCCGCGTGGGCGGGGGAGCCAGCACCTCGCGAGCGCTGACTATAGTCGCGGGCGGTCGATCCCCGCGTGGGCGGGGGAGCCCTTGAATCGGTCGTGGACGTGGAGCTGTCAGGCGGTCGATCCCCGCGTGGGCGGGGGAGCCACCACACTCTTGCTGCCGTTGCGCTCGAATTGCGGTCGATACCCGCGTGGGCGGGGGAGCCGAGCTGTCCGTCTCGCAT
>JAUXYJ010000034.1 GCA_030694465.1 Deltaproteobacteria bacterium
CGCGCGCCAACTACTTCAAGGCCGGTTCTGCGGGCTTGGTTCCGTGAAGTAGTTGGCGCGCGGCCCCTGCTACAGAAGCCAGCCAAGAACAGGCTACCCTGCTCAGAACGTCTACTTACGGGTCCTGCGCGACGCTGCATCGCGCATGTGCTCGAAGCACAAAGGCTACCCAACGAACGATTCTCTCTCTCAAGGTCCTGAGCACACGCACGTGCTCGACGATCTCCGGTGTCTTGGGTGTCTCTCACCCGACACAGAAGGTCTAACCTTGCGCGCCCCTCCGTGTCACGCGCTGAATTCTCCACCGTGACAGACTATGTCGCAGCGGTGAGGCCTTCGGCGCCCAGGTCTTTGCTCTCACCGCGCACGGGCACCCAATCGACCACGTCGATGGACTTGCTGACGATCACGGGTTTGCCATCGTAGGTCACGCGCTTGCCGGGCCAAAAGAACGCTTTGACCAAGTAAATCAGCAGAGATTTTTGCTCAAGCTCTGGATGAATCGTGGGGTGCAGGAGCTCATCGTGTTTCTCGCGCAAGAGCGACCAGTGAAGGCCCGGCTGCTCGTGATGCATGCCGTGAAACCCGTTGTTAAACGTGAACCAGTTAAAGATCTCACCGACGAAATTGCGTGAGTGATTGACTGGGTGCTCTTGGTCGCAGCCGTCGTGCTGGAGGTAGTTCACAGCGGTGATTCCCCACACGGCCCACAGGTGCGGGATCACGATGTAGAGCAAGGTCTTGCGCCAATCGAGGGCGAAGAGCACCAGCTTTTCGCCCCAGCAAATGCTCGTCTCGATCAAGAACTGTCGGTACCACGCGCGGTGCGTGTTCTTCATGGTCTTGACAAAGCGCATGTTGCCGCCGGTCACATCAAACGCGACGCGCGGGACAAACAAGATCATGTTGAGCAGGTTGTTGCCCGAGTCGACCTTGGTGGTGCGCATCACGTCTTTGGGCGCCTGCGTAAACTTGTGATGCGAGAGGTTGTGCCCAGGCACGTACTCGCTCACCGGAAACCCGTACGAGCAGGTCAACATCACCTGAAAGACCTTGTTCATCCAGCGGCTGGTGAAGACCGGCGAGTGCAAGGTGTTGTGCGTAATCACTGCACAAAACCAGCTAAACGCCATGGTCAACATCAACAACGGTAGGGCCAAGTACCAACGCGTCGGACCCCAGTTCCATTGGTAAATCACGAGCGCGTAGTAGGTCAGTACAAACGCAATCGAGCGTAGATCAGCGCGGTATCTCATCATCGCAACGGGCCGGACACTACCGTGAATGCAACGCACGTCCAGCCTTCACCAAGGGCGCGAAGAGCCCTGCACACTGCGTCGTGCACGGTGCGAACCCAGCGTCGCAGGGCCCACAGCGCACACTCAGCGCGTCGCGCGCAACCACGTCGCGACCACGGCCTCGCGTGCAAGCGCTGCGAGCCCGGTCGCCACGTGCTCAAGACGACCATTTCGTGTGCGCAAAACCAGGGTCGCCGCAGGCCAGCTCGCTGCGCGTTGCGGCTCGATGCGCAACACTTCGCGCTCACGCGCAAACCGTTCGGTCACGCCGATGGCGGCCTCGGGCATCGCCCCTGCTTCGACGGTGATACGCAAGAGCGCGGTGATTTCGCTCGCAGCCGTCTGCTGAATGAGCGCGTAGCCCTCGTAGGGCGCCAACATCGCGCGCAACGCAGGGCCCTCGAGCTCCACCGCGACACGACGCAACGCGGGGAGCGCGCCATTGCGCTCATCGGACACGCGAGTCCAGCCCGCAGCGCTCTCTCTCCAGGTGGCCGTAGATGCGCTCAATGTGGGCAAAATATCAGCGATTTCTCGCCACTCAAGACCCTCGACTCCCGAGGGCAAGAGCTGCTCGATCACCACCACCACGCGCTCGTCACCGTGCTGCGCAAACGCGTGCATCTGGTGCTCAAGCAGCGTGAGCTCGTCCCACATCGCCTCGACCTGCGGCCTCGCGCGCTCGAGGGTCTGCCTCTCGCGCTGTTGCACGGGCACTTCAACGTATGTGCTGTGGGCCGTGCGCGAAGAGCGAGCGAGGTCTCTTCGCGTGGTATTTCCGCGGATTTCGGTCTCTTCAAAGTGATCGGTCGCGAGGGTGTCCATCGTGAGCTCTTGCAGCGTGTCGTGCAGAGCCATCCTGCGTTCGTGCAAGGCAAACGCGGTCCGAGACTCACCGGTAGATCGACCCACGGCGCTCAGCGTCGCGAGGCCTCGGTCTCGAAGCTGCGCCGCGTGCAGGGCAGCCTGCGAATCTGTGAGGGCCTCAAGCCGCTCACACAACGTGAAAAATCTCTCACGCAGCGCGCTCTCGTCCTGTGCGAGCGGAGCCACCGGCAAGCGCACAGCCTCGCGCATCGCGCGCATCGCGAGCACCATCCTGTCGTCTCCGCGCAGGGCATACACGAGCGCGGCGTCGTCGCCACGGCGGCCGACGAGGTGATAAGCCAACGGGACCGCGAGGCTCCGCTCGAGCGAACGGCGCAGGGGCCTCGCGCCAAATCGCGGGTCAAAAGCCTGCGCAACGAGCTGATCCAAGAGCTCTGGCTCGACATCGACAAACACGTTGGACGAGCGCACTCCGCTGCGTGAGAGCAGCTCGCCGAGCGCGTTGCGCAGCACCGCGCGCAGGGCATGTGGATCGAGAGAGCGAAAGGGCACCACGCGGTCGACACGGTTAAAAAACTCGGGCCGAAAGAACTGCTCAACGGCGCGGACATAGTGCTTGCGCGCCTCGTCGGGGTCCCCGCGCAGAAACCCCGTGCGGGCCGCAGCTTCGCGCACGCCGAGGTTCGAGGTCATCACGATCACACACCCGCGCGCGTCGGCGACGCGGCCCGCGGCATCCGTGATTTTTCCCTCGCCCAACATGCGCAAGAGACCATCGAAGACCACGGGGTGTGCCTTCTCGATTTCGTCAAAGAGCACGACCCGAAAGGGCTGCGCACGGAGCGCTCCGGTGAGCTCTCCGTCGGGCTGCGAGGCGTCCCCGACCAACCGCGCGAGCGCATAGGGCGAAGAGAGCTCGCTCATGTCAAAGCGCAGCAATCGCTCAGACGAACCATACAAATACCGGGCGAGGGCTTTGGCTGTCTCGGTCTTTCCGACGCCCGTCGGGCCTACAAACAAGAGCGTCGCGACGGGCTTGTCTGGGTCACTCAGCGCCGACTGTACGCTGAGCACCGCATCGGTGACGGCGGCGAGGGCCTCGGGCTGCCCCGCGACGAAGCGCTGCAGCTCACGCACGATGCGCTCACGTGCACGCGGCGGCTCTAATCCCAGGACAAATCGCGGCAAGCCCGTGCGCCGACCCACCACCTCAAGCACCTCGCGCGTGCCCACTTTGGACACGTCCTCGCGCAAGAGCTCTTCGTCATCGAGGACGGTCTGCAACAAGCGCAGCGCGGCCCCCGGGAGCACTTCGTGCGCGAAGTACCTGCGCGTGCTCGCGAGCAGGGCCTCGAGGCCCTCAGGAGTCAGCACGCGGGGCGCGACCGAGGCCATCGCCTCTGCGCCCAAGCGCGCGCGTGCAGACGCAAGCACCACCGGCACCGTCGCTCGCTCGTCCATGGCGTCCACGTTGACTACGCGAAAACACCGGGCAAACGAGGGCGCCTCTTGCCGCACACGCGCGAGCCCCTCGGGGGTGCACTCCGCGATCAGCGCAAACGCGCCGCGAGACAACGGCTCTGCCAAAAACTGAGCGACCGAGACCTCGCGCTGGTTTGTGCGGCCCGCGAAGACCAGCGACGCCAGGTCGTCGACGTAGAGCACATCGCCGACGGTCTCGAGCTCTTTCACGAGCTCACGCGCGCGAGCCTCCCACTGCCCCACAAAGCTCATGCCAGACACAAAGCGCTGCCCATCGACGCGCCAGAGGTGCGGCACATCGTGGGCGCCCTTTTCGAGCTCGTACAAGCGCAGCGCGAGCTCGTGAACAATCGCGGTTTTACCTGCGCCAGACGGCCCTACGAGCACGACCGCGCTCCGGTTGCTCGCCGTCATCGCGGTGTGCAAGGGGTCGAGCAGCCCATCGCGCCCAAACGCTCGCGAGAGGCTCTGGTCTGCTGCCAAACGAGACAGATCCGTGGCCACCGCGCGCAGCGTGACCGCACGCAATCGGGCCTTACGCCGCGCCTCGGCCGTATCGATCCGCTCGGTCCATCGGGCGATGGACTGCACGGACGACAGGGCGCTCGGGGGGTCGACCGAGACCTCAAGGATCTCGAGACGCTCGCCTTCGGTGGGCGAAAACACAGACAAATCATCGAGGGATCGCTCGGCACAATAGCGCCCTAGCCGCAGCGAGAGCGCGGCGCGGAGGTCGTCTGTGTGCGCGAGCGCAAAGCGCGCGTCCGGGACTCTCGTGGGCGTGACCAAGACAAAGCCGTCGTGAGGCCAGCGCTCAATGAGCACCGAGACGGCCCCGCGCAGGTGCGTGCGCTTTCGGGTGCGCTCGTCGAGGTGCGTGGTGTCCACCTGGACGGTCTGAAGTGCGTGGTGTGGCGCGATCGAGAGCTCTGCGATTTGTGCAGCAGATGACTCTTCGCAGTGGTGAATCACCTGCAGCGTGAGCTCATCGCGCAGAGTCGCGAGGCTTGGTCCCGCGCGCAGCGAGTCGGGCACCTGCGGCACAAACGCTTGGTACAGCCGCCGTCCACGCAGCGACACGATCAATGGGAGATGGATTTGCACAGCGAGCCTTGGGAGGGCCGCGAGGATAGCAAGTCGCGGCTACGCGATGCGCTCGTACCAGACAAACTTCACGTCGGCGCTCTCGGTGGGCACGCTGCGCGCAACACGCCATTCGGCACGATCAAACGCAGGAAATTTTACGTCGCCTTCGTAGTCACGGTCGATCTCAGTGAGCACCAATTCGGTCGCGAGGGGGATCGCCGATGCGTAGAGCACGGAGCCGCCGATGACGTAAGGGCAAGGGTCGGTGCAGCGCGCCATGGCGATCGCTTCTTCGAGGCTCGCGGCGCTCTCGCAGCCCTCAAGCGCACGCGAGCGATCTCGGGTGACAACGATGTTGCGTCGCTCGGGGAGCGCGCGCCCCATGGACTCGAAGGTCTTGCGGCCCATGATGACCGCGTGGTCGACCGTCTGTGTGCGAAAGTGCCGTAGATCTTCAGGGATTCTCCACGGCAGCGCGTTGCCTCGTCCGATGACTCCGTCGCGCGCGATGGCCGCGATCAGCACAAGAGGTTGCCGGTTCATACTGCTACGGGAGCCTTGATCGCGGGGTGTGGGTCGTAGTGCTCGAGCGAGAAGTGCTCGAAGCGAAAATCGAAGAGCTCACGGACCGAGGGGTCGAGCTTCATGGTGGGCAGCGGGCGAGGCTCACGAGAGAGCTGCAGGCGCGCCTGCTCAAGGTGATTGTTATATAAATGAACATCACCGAAAGAGTGAACAAATTCGCCAACTTGCAGACCGCTCACCTGCGCGATCATCAGGGTCAACAGCGCGTAGCTCGCGATGTTAAACGGCACGCCCAAGAACGCGTCGCCGCTGCGCTGATAGAGCTGACAGGACAGCGCGCCGTCTTGCACGTAGCACTGAAACAACGTGTGACAGGGCGGCAGGGCGACCTGGCTGGACTCGTGAGGGTTCCAGCCCGTCACGATCAATCGGCGGCTGTCTGGGCGCTCGCGGATCTCATGGAGCAAGCGCGTGATTTGGTCCACACCGTCGCTTTGGTAGCGTCCCTCGGGGCCACGTGTCGCGCCATAATTGCGCCATTGGTGGCCATAAACAGGCCCTAAATCGCCAGCTTCGCGGCCATACCGCGCGCACTGTTCTTCGGTCGCCCACTCGTCCCAGATGCTCACGCCCTCGGCCTGAAGCGATCGCACGTGGGTTTCGCCACGGAGAAACCACAACAGCTCGTGGATGATCGAGCGAAGATGCACTTTCTTCGTGGTCACCAACGGAAACCCCTCTGCGAGGTCAAAGCGCATTTGGTAGCCAAAAACGCCGAGCGTTCCGGTCCCCGTACGGTCAGTGCGCGGCCGACCGTGGGTGAGAATATGATCGAGGAGCGCGTGGTATGCCTTCACTGCGATACGTTCAGGGGGAAAGTGAGGGGTGAGTGAGCTCCGCCGTAGCGGACCCGCGAAATTCAGCGTGAGAGTTCACTGACGCGTTGGTGGGCCGGCGGCAAGCGCAGAGGCTTCATTCAGTACCTTTCGAGCCTGATTTCGCAAAGAAACCGGCAACTCAGCCGGCGTCACATTGACGTGGTGTTGGCAACCCTGTTGATATGTCGCGATTTGCTCTCTGCATTCGCAGCGATGAACACGGCAACAGCGGGCACTCACGTTTTCGTCTCAGCTATGAGTCGATGATTTTTCAGCTCTCTTCGCATCCAAAGGTTTAGCCAGACACCTATGAGTAAGCTTCAGTTTAAGAACTACGCAGGCTCGCTTCAGCTTGATATCCAAGACTTCGACGGGCTGCTCGCAGCCATCGAGATCCCCAAGACGCAGTGGGTCGCGACCGCGGCTCCCAACGCTGCGTTCACGTGCGATCCGGCGTTCTTGAACTTCTTGGACACGGACAACAATGGCCGCGTGCGCGTCGAAGAGCTCACCGCGGCGGTCCGTTGGACTGCAAAAATGCTCAAAGATCGCAAGGGTGTCAACGCGGGCTCGGACACGCTCCAGCTCGCGTCGCTCTCGGCCGATGCCACGCTGCTCGATCAAGCCGCGACGCTCGTGCTCGAAGCGCTGAGCAAAGAAGGCTCGACCTCCATCAGTCTGGCGGAGATCCGTGAGAGTGCCGCGCCGCTCCGTGCCGTACACTTCAACGGCGACGGGATTATCGCGCCCGAGGGCGTCCCCGAGCGCTTGGCCGCAGTGATCAACGCGGTGATCTCGGTCACGGGTTCCAAGAAGAACCTCGCCGAGAAAGACGGCATCTCGACCGACGAGATCAAAGCGTTTCGCGAGGCAAGCGCCAAGGCCAAAGAGCATTTGGCAAAAAAGAAAGACACGTACCAATGGGGCGACGCGTCCGAGCCTCGCGCTGCCGCAGTGCGAGCGGCCAAGCCCCGTGTCGACGAGTACTTTTTGCAGTGTCGTTTGATGGCTTCGCATACCGACGCGGGCGCGGCGCTTAAGCCCTCGCTCGAGAACGTCGCGGGCAACGCAGAGCACCTGCTCGCCGCGCTCACCGCGACGCCCATCGCGCCCCCTTCGGCCGACGGCGTACTGCAGTTCAGCAAGCTGTTTCGCGGCAAAGACTACGAGACCCTTGAGAGCCTGCGCAAAGACGCTTTTGAGCCTGTTTTTGCTGGCAAATCTGCGATGAACGAGGGCGACTGGCTTGAGCTCTCAGCCATCGCAGACAGCATCTTGACGTGGAAATCCGCGGCGGACGCAGACAAAGCCATCGCGCTCGGCGACGAGCTCTCACGGATCACCGAGACCGAGCTCGAGGCGATCGAGAAGCGCTGCTCCGACGACGCCGCCCGCAAAGAAAGGCTCGACGCGATCACGCAGCTCGAGAAGCTCGCGCTCTATCAGCGCTGGTTGATCACCTACGCCAACAACTTCATCGCGATGCCCAACCTCTACGACCCCGCCAAGATGTGCCTCTTTGAGCGCGGAAAGCTGGTCTTGAGTGGACGACTGTTTACCTTCGCGGCGCTCGTGCCAGACCGCGCGATTCACTCGGCCCTCTGTGACAAAGGGACGATGTTTACGATGTACGTCAAGGTCGAGGGCGGCGAGGGCGCCAAGCCCGCGTTTGAGGTCGCGATCCCCGTGACCTCGGGGACCTCGGCGGGCATCGATGTGGGCAAGCGTGGTGTGTTTGTCGACCACGAAGACAAAGAGTACGACGCGACGGTTTTGCATGTGATTCGCCAGCCCGTTTCGCTCTGGGAAGCGATGATCATGCCGTACCAAAAGATCGGGAAGTTTATCTCGACCAAGATCGAGAGCTTCGCCTCTGAGGGCGACAAGGCGCTCGAGAAGCAGCTCGACAACAGCTACGCCGCCGCGCAGACCACGGCGACCAGGGCGGCTGCCGCGGCCAACACACCGCCCGCGCCGGCAGCCCCTGCGGCCGCAGCCGCCCCTGCGCCCCCACCCCAGAGCGGAGGCGCCCTCGCGGGCACCGTGGCCGCGTTGGGTGTCGGGTTTGGGATGATCCTGGCCGCGATCACCACGCTCTTTGCAGCGCTCGGCAACATGAGCGTGATGCAATTGATCGGCACGGTGCTCGGGCTATTTGCCATTGTCTCGCTGCCGAGCGCGCTGTTTGCGTGGCTCAAGCTCCGCAAGCGCGACATCGCGATCGTGCTTGAGGGGCAGGGCTGGGCCATCAACGAGCGGATGCTCTTGGGCAAGCACCTTGGGCCGCTGTTTACCCGCAAGCCCTCGCGGCCCAAGGGCAGCGACATTGAGATCTTGGACTCGGTCGCGGACATGATGGCGCGTCGCCGCGAAGAGGGCCTCGACCAGAGCGAGCCGCAGGGAATGCAGGCCAAGCACTGGGCGCTTGTCGTGCTGGCCATTGTGCTCTTTGGGCTCTATCAAGCGCGTGGTGTGATCATGAAGAAGATCACCGGCGCTACAGCGCAGACGTCTTCGACGTCGGCCCCCTGAGCGACTCACGAGCAACCTTTGCCAAAAGCGAGATCCCCTGATGACTGTCCACCGAGTGTCCCCCCGAGAAGCTGCTGAGCGCATGAGCCAAGAGGCGTTTGCTTACGTCGACGTGCGCACGCCCGGCGAGTTTGAGTCTGGGCATCCTGCGGGCGCGTACAACATCCCTGTGGCCCTGGCCTCTGCGGGCGGGATGACCCCCAACACTGCGTTTGTCGCGGTGTTTGAAGCGAACTTTGCCAAAGACGCCAAGGTGATCTTGGGCTGCCAGTCAGGCAACCGCAGTATGCGCGCGGCGGCGGCGCTCGAAGCGGCTGGATTTACAGGGTTTATCGAGCAGCGCGCGGGCTGGGGTGGCGTCAAAGATCCCTTCGGCAAGGTGCTCGAGAAGGGCTGGCAGGCCGAGGGGCTCGAGGTGGGCTCAGGCCCCGGCGACGCGCGGAGCTACGAAGCGCTCTCACGCAACGTAAAGTGATTCTACGCTGCGATTTTAGTGACGAAATGCGAGAGCAGCGCCCGCGCTGATGTGATGATCGAGCGCTCCGCCGGCGACCCAGCGATCACCGACCATGGGGTTCATGGCGTAGAAATATCGGCGCCCGTCGGCGAGGACTCTGAGCTCAAGCCCAGAGACCAACTTGATCGCGACGCCGAGCTGCGCTTCGACGGCGGCGCCCGTTGAGCGGGTAAAATACTGGCCAATGTTGCCCGCAGACAAGAGCGGCATGCCCGAGGCTCCGAGCAAGATCGCGACACGATCGCCCGCGCTCAGCCGCGCCGAGGCTCCCACACGCACGGTCTGGTACTGCACCGCGGGCACACCGGGGTCTGTGCTCGTGGGGCTGCCTCCGCCGTTGTTCTCGATGGCGAAGTGTTGTTGTCCGTAGGTCCCATGGAGGGCGATTTCGTGGGCGCCCACCGGGATTCGCACGCGCAATCCCACGTCAAAGAGCAGGGCGCTTGTCGCATAGTTGGTGTCTCGTGCGTCACGCGAGCTCACACCCACAACGAGCCCACCGCTCGCCACGAGCCCAAACCAAGAGCCAGGGCCGCGGGTGAAATGGGCTC
The DNA here is from genome assembly GCA_030694465.1 of Deltaproteobacteria bacterium. Taxonomy (GTDB): domain Bacteria; phylum Myxococcota_A; class Polyangia; order Polyangiales; genus JAUXYJ01. Next base: position 9,698 of record JAUXYJ010000034.1, read on the forward strand.
CGGGATACCACTGTACGGCGCCCGCGAGCTGCGGCGCTGCGGGCAGCGAATAGCCACGTAGTTCGCCGTAGACGTCCTGGTGATAGTCAAAGAACCGCGCGTACCAACGGACCCCAAGCTCTGCGTCGATGGCAGCGGGGCGGGGCGTGGAGTCTGGCGTGGGCTCGCTCGCGACCGGCTCGCTGACGACGGGCTCGGTGCTTGGCGGCGCGACGGGATCTTGCAGAGCGGGCGAAGTGCTGCCTTGCGATCCGAGGTTTTCTTGGGAATTTTCTGGCGAAACCGTGTTGGTCGGGTTGGTCTGCGCAGGAGGCGTGCGCCCTCTGCCACGGCCACGTCGTCGCTGCGCGCTGGCCTCATGCGAGGCGAGAGAGAGGGACAACACGGCGATAACCGCGAAGGAGAACCGGGCAGCGAATGGTTGATGCATGGAGTGAGCTCACGCGGACAGAGAGAGAGATCGGTGAGCATACCTGGGAATGGTCACCGCGCTGTGCGACACGTTAGGTGTTTTGCGACGGGGTCTGTGCGGGTCCAGGGGTTGGGTGAGTGGGGAGAAACGACAAGAGGCTCACCGAGTGAGCTTGTCAGGGGGGGAGACAAGCGTACTGGGTGAGCCTCTTGCGATGCAGCGCACTAGACGCCGAAGCGTTGTGTGCGCTGCATGGAGTGTCGCTCGATCAGAGGACCATCTCTTTGAGGCCCTTGAGGGCCGTCGCACGAACACGCTTGGAAGCGGGCTTTGCGGGGATGGTGATCTTCTCGCGCGTCTGGGGGTTGATGCCTTCGCGCTCTTTGGTTGCGGGGCGCTTCACCACGCGAACCTTGAGCAATCCCGGAAGAACGAACTCGCCCGGACCACGGCCGGTGAGCTGCTTCTTCATGACTTCCTGAAGTGCATCAAACACTTCAGCAACCTTCTTCTTCGGAAGGTCCGTCGCCTCGGCCAGTTCAGCAAAAAGCTGGGCCTTTGTCAGTCGTTTGGCAGCCATCCCAATCTCCTTTGAAACTCCGGACGCATGTGTCGGAGTGTGTTTGAGCGGGGAAACACCAATGCAATCCCTCGCTCGTAGCGTGCAGTTGGTATCAGCGTATTTTGCGAGAAGCAAGAGACTCGTAACGATCGATGGGGAAAAATTCAGGTTCGATTGCGATTCTATGGACGTTTTCTGTCGCCACGAATCGCGTGCAAAACAAGCCGATCGGTCTCAGCGCGCATCAGTGAGTCTTCTTCATCGGTGCGATGATCCCACCCGCACAGGTGCAAGAGACCATGCGCAAGTAGTGTAATTGCTTCAGTTTTTAGCAAAACACCGTGCTCCTTCGCTTGCCTCGCGGCGGTCTCTACCGAGATCACGACGTCGCCCAAGTGGTCTCCCGCGAGGTGACCGTCTTCGCCCTCGCGGTTGGCAAAAGCGAGGACATCGGTGGGCTTATTTTTGTGGCGAAAATTCTTATTAAGCGCGTGAATCTCTGTATCTGTGCATAGCAAGATCGAGAGCTCTGCACGGGGAAGCTTGAGCGCGCGGAGCATTCTCTGCGCTGCGATCTGGAGCTCTGAGGGGCGAACGCGGCGACCGGCACCGGACTGCGTGAGGATGTCGACTTTCATTCGGCGTTTTCGGGTGAAGTGTTTGAAGCGGTTGAAGAGAGAGACGGCGCCGCGCGGCCCCGTGAGCACGGCCCTGCTTTTTGATAGGGCTCTTGCGACACGACGCGCTTGATCACCTCGAGCCCACGCCAAGAGAGATACGCCCGGTTAAATCCCACGGCTTGCTTGGGGTCAAAGAAGGGATTCTTGAGCTTCGCGAGGGCCACAAGCGCCAACACTTGCTCGGCCACAGACACTGGGCAGCCCTCGAGGCGCATGGCGGGAGCGTCGCTCTCACGGTGCACTTTGCGATAAATACTCAGCATTTTTTCGTAGATATCGCTGTGCTTGGCCTCGTGTGGGTCCTTGGTGGCGCGGTCTCTGTAGAGTGACTCGACCGAGACAAGCTCGCCTTTGAGCTCGCCCTTCCACTGGGCGCAGTCGCCAATAAAGATCACTTTTTCGCCCTCTTTGGCGTCAATGGGGCCTTCGTATGCGCCAAACACGATGTGCATCCGGGGCATCTTCGCGTCGCACTCGCTGTCGTACTGACGGATGATCTCGATGGCCTCTTCGACGGCGCCGGGGCAGCCCCCCCAGCAATAATCGGTGTGCTCTTTCTCAGGCGGAGGCCCTGCGTACGCGGTGATGTTGGTGCCCTCGAAGTACTTCTCGACCCGCACCAGACCGACCTCAAAGCCCTCAGCACGCGCCTTGGCTTGCTCAAGCGTAACGTCTCCAGACAGGGTGATCTCAGAGAGATCCAGCGGGCCAAATCCCTCTTCAAACGCGAGCCGCAGGTGGGGCACTTCGCGCGGATTGACTCCCGCGATGGCGCAACAGACCGCGTCAAACGCGAGCTGATTGTCCCCCATGATGATCAAGTTGAGCCTGCGTGGCTTGGGGGTAAGCATACGGCCCTCGCCCGCGACGATGGCGTCGATCACCAAGAACTGCGGCTGCACGATGTACTGCAAATCGCGGATCTTTTCGTCAAGACGGTGGTCGTGATCGATGAGCCTGTGCCGGTCGTCTTGGATGCCGATGTAGTTCTTGCAGCCGAAGGTCACCGTGGTCCACGGGTGCGCTTTGAACTTGGGCATGTTGACGAAGAAATCAGCCTTGGCGACGGGCTCGGGAGTAAACACGTAGTCACGCAATCGCGTGCGATGGGTGTAGCGGATCTCGCGCTGTTGGGTCTCTTCGAAGAGGTAGCGTTTGACCCCGGGGAGTCGCGTAAGCATGTCGTCGTAGCCAGCGTCGCGAAAGACCAAACGGGTGGGCACGGTGATGCCACAGCGCTCTCCGATGGCGAGCTCGGTCAGGCTCTCGGTGGCGCGATCTTGCAGGGCGCGAAGCACCCCCTCGGCCACCTCGACGCGCGTGTGTGCGTGCGGAAAAAACTCTCCCGCGGCCACGAGGTTGGGCTTGACCAAGGTGCGACCAAACGGGGCCAAATCCAGCTCTTCGAGCCCCTCGCGCACGAGCACTCGGATGCGCTCGGCGTCGTAGGTGTCACAGTGCCGTAGGATCACGCGGGGACGAGCGACGGGTTTCATGGTGACCGCGATCGTACCGTGACTTGACGCTAGAGCGAGGGGTCGAGGGCGTCGCTGGGTCCGGCGAGGGCCTGGGCGATGTGCCGCGCGCTCAGCGGCTCGCTCGATGCGCGGCGATAGAGCAAGAGCGCGCGCTCGAGGACCGCGTCGAGTTGCCTGAGATTTCCCGGCCAATCGTGCTGTTCGAGCGCCTCGATGGCGTCGGATTCGAGGACGACATCACCGGGCCCACTGAGCTCGTCGTGCGCAACGAGCCGACCGTCGCGGAGGGCGCTCTGCAAGATCCGCGAGCCAATCCAGAGGGCCAATCGACCGATGTCCGCGCGGCGCTCGCGCAGGGGCGGGAGAGAAAGCTCAATCCGTGCCAATCGCCAGTACAAATCATGGCGAAATCGCCCCGATTGCACCTCGTCTGCGAGCGAGCGCTCGCTCGTGAGCGTCACGGTCACACGCACAGTGCGCTCTTCGATTTCGCCCTCACGACGGACGCGCCCACGCGTGGCTGCGAGCAGCCGAGACTGCAGCTCTGGCGCGATCGGCTCGGCTTGGTCCACGTAGAGTGTCCCGCCATCTGCGCGCTCGATGAGCCCAGGAGTGTCTCCCTCGCCGCACAGCTCTGCGGCACGCGCGCTCGGGGTGAGCCCTGCCAGACTGCACGATACAAACGGCGCGCCGTACTCGTACATCAACGCGTGGAGGGCCCGCGCGAGGCCCTCTTTGCCCGTCCCTTGCTCACCGTACAGCACGACGTGGGTGCGAAACTGCCGCTGCTGGAGCCGCTCGAAGACATCTAGGACCCGCAAGAGCGCGGGGTGTTCGGACTGGTGCCTCTGCAATAGCCGCATCCATTGCCCAGCTTCGGGCAGCCTGTGCCTCCCTGTCTGCTCTTCGTCGTCCATAGGGGCCGCGTTATCGCACGGGCGCGAGGCGTAGCTCGTGGTGATTCGGGTCCCACATGCCCGCCAAGAGCCCCCGACGAGAGAGAAGTCCCTGTTGTGCTCTCGCAAAGCAGGGGTACAGTCCGCAGCAGGAAGGGTTCGACTGCGCATCACGCGTCGCTGAGCAACGAGACGATGAATCGACGCCCGAGCGAGCGTTTTTCAAGGCCACCCAACAACCGCAGCATTCGCGTGTGCGCATGCATGTCCGACAGCGACGCGGTGCTCTTGGCGGCGTTGTCGCTGGATGGGTTTATCGTGAGCCAAGCGAAGCCGGCCGAGCTCGCTTCGGTTACGAGCGAGCGGGGGGTCGAGGTGATCGTGGTCGACGCGGACCTGCCCGACGCGCTCGGGGCAGTGTCTCGTCTGCGCAGATCTGACTCGGTGATCTCTACGCTGCCCATTGTGCTCGTAGGTGTCCGTGGGGTGTCTTTGCGCTCAGGAATTGACGCGGTCGAAGCGGGAGGAGACGCGTTTATTCCGAGGCCGGTCGAGGCTGCAGAGCTCACGGCCAGGCTGCACGGGCTCGTAGATCTCCCGTCGTCGGCGAGCGGGTCCCGCCCGTCGATTTTGCCCGAGCCTGTCGCGGGAGAATCCACCGCGATTCGCATCCCATCGACACCGCCACCGCGGACCGAAGAGCCCGCGCGACCGGTGTCTCAGCAGGCGCCACCGCGCGAGCGACGCAGCAGCGATCCGCCCGCGACGGGCGCAGCGATGCTCTCGGCCGAGCTCACCGAGATCTTGCGTTCGGCCGTGGCGCGCATCGGTGGCGACGGGGAATTGTCCCTGCCCATGGTGGACGACGACGGGGTCGATGACTTGGTTCCGCTCGAGCTCCTTGAGCCTCTGGATGCGCCGGCGGACGCGCTCGGTGAAGACTCGCTCGCGGTCGCGACCCAGAGCACGCCCGCGGGGTGGACCTCGTCGCAGCCTCCGCGTCGCTCGTCGCGGCTCATGGCCAGCGTCTCAGGCGCTCACCCACGCAGCGGAACCCCGACGCTCACTCCTCTCGCCATCGGCGGGGACTCGCGGCTCTCGGGCGCGCTTGGGCGCTACGGTGTGGGCGCGCTCTTGGGGGCGTCCGCGCGGGCTCGTGCGACAGGGCTGCTCGTGATTCGACACCAAGAGCACGAGTTTGCTTTGACCATGACGGCCGGGCATCTGCTCTCGATCTCCTCGAACCGCGCGAGCGATGAAATCGGCCCGTTGCTCGCGCGCTTGGGCGCGATCCCGCGCGAAGCCGCGCGCTTTGCCACGAGCCCCTTGGGCACGGGGCTACGCGGCGCGGCGCCGCTCGCAGCGCAGGGCTATCTCGCTCCGGACGCGCTTGCCCACGCGCTCAACAAGGCCGCCCGAGAGCTGCTCTTTGATCTCTTGTCTCTGCCCGAGCTGCGCTGGGAGATGCACGCGCTTGAGACCGCCGCAGAGATCCCGCTGTCGCCAAGGATGTTGGACGCGTTGCTTGTGCAGGCCACGCGCGCACGGATCGAGCCCGAAGCCGCACTGCACGCGTTGGGCGGAGAGTCCGCGCTCTTGACCCTGCGCGCCGATGTGACCCTCGCGAAACACATTGAGTTCACGGACGTCGAGCGCGCGGGACTAGACCGCACGCGACTGGGCGTTAAGGCTGGAATTTTACTCGCAGAATTAGGCCCCGAGGCGCTCGTCGCGCTGCTCGCGGTGGGCTGGCTCGGGGCGCTGCGCATCGAGGGTGGGGCGTCGTCGCTCAATGAGCCCGAGCCCGCGATCGCCGACGAGCGTGCGCGTGTCCGGGCGCTCTTAGAGGCCTCTGCGAGCCTCGATTTTTTTGCGATCTTGGGCATCAGCGAGTGGGCGACGCGTGGGGCCGCGCAACGCGCGCTTGAGGCTCGCAGCAAAGAGGTCACAGGGCTCACAGCGCGGCACCCTGCGAGCAATCTCGAGAGCATCCGGGTGGCACTCGAAGAGTTCGCCGCGCTGCTTGAGCGCCCCGAGGCGTGGCAACGCTACGTCGACGCCCTGCGCGCCAGCCGATAAGCGTGCCCCTCAGTTAGAGCGCCCACGCACTAGGTGACCACGCCTAACCGCGTGAAAATTTGCTCTAATGTGATCCATGCACACACAGAAGGTGCTGCAAATCGTAGCGCTGTGTTAGCGTGCGATTACTTCTGCGAAGTCGGGAGGATGAGGGCAACGCTCTTCATCCCACCGCAGCGATCAACCTGCCGCGCCGGCTGCCTAAATGAGGCACCACTCACTTTTCAAGCGGCCTCTACTTGTTTGCAACGGAGATTCACATGGGATTCGATCCAGGCGGTGGCCAAGGTGGTGGCGGTTGGAACCCCGGAGGCGCGCCTCCGGGCGGACAGCCCGGCGCACCGCAGCAAGGTGGCTGGGGACAACCCCAACAGCCTCAACAGCCTCAACAGCCGCAACAGCCAGGCTGGGGACAGCCGCAACAGCCGGGCATGGCGCCCCAGCAGCCGCAACAGCCGCAGCAGCCGCAGCAGCCAGGCTGGGGTGCTCCGCAAGGGCAGCCCGGCATGGCGCCCCAACAGCAACCGCAACAGCCGCAGCAGCCAGGCTGGGGAGCCCCACAAGGGCAACCTGGGATGGCACCCCAGCAGGGCTATGGCGCGCCGCAGAACCAGATGATGGCCGGCCCCATGGGCGCGATGGCCGGCGCGGTCCCCACGAACGCGTGGTTTCCGGCCGCGGTGATCTCTTGGCTGTTTCCGGGGCTTGGGCTGTTGATGCTCAAGGACAAGAACCGCACCAAGTTTGCCGTCGGGATCTTCGTCGCGTACCTCGTGATCGCGGTCGTGCTGGGTATTCTGCAGGGGATTTTCTACAGCATGGACATCCCCGCGCTTGGCGGCATCCTTGCGCTGGTGTCCTGGCTCGTGAGGCTCGTCGCGCACTTTGGCTCGATGATTCTTACGCACGACGAGACCGTGCGCGCATACCCCCACTTGGGCGCGCCGATCTTCTTCAAGCAGCCCATCAACGTACCTGTGTCCCTGCAGTAGCCTCACGCTACGCTACGTGGGTGAATTGACCTGCAGATTACCAGTTATTCTTCGATAGAAGCCCGTTAGCCCTATGGCTGAATCGCCATCTTCCTCGCCTGATTTCGAAGACGACGACCCCATGGAGCAAGCAGCCTGGGAGATCGCCACGGCTGAGACCTTGCGTGGCCGCGGCGACCTCTCAGACGCCGCCAACTGGTACCGACGCGCAGTCAACCACTTGATGGAGGGCGGCGACGACGAGCGCGCCGTCGAGATCGCCAAGCTCGCCGCAGAGCTCGTCGCGCTTGAGTCTGCCGTGCGCCCCGCTTCGGAGCGCGAGCGCCCGGTCCCGAGCCTGCCGCCGCCCATCAAAGCCGCTACCATCACGCCCCCAGCGGCGCCCCCAGCGCCCAAACCCACCGCCCCCGCGGTGCCGGGCCCCGGCGCCACCAAGAGCCCCGCGTCGGCCGCCCCCGAGGCCTCTGGGCGCATCTTTGGTGGGGTGCCCAGCCCCGCAGCGAGCCCCGCCAGCGTGCGCCCGCCCCAGGGCGTGGTGCCCAAACCCGGGGCGCCCTCGCCCTCGGTGCTTCCCAGGCAAGCCGAGCTCGCGAAGTCCCCTGGGCCAGCCCAGAAGGTGGCCCCGCCCCAGCGCATCCTTGGCCAGAGCCTGCCTCCTACCGCCATCGGCGCGCGCACCCCCTCGGTGGCCCCTCCGGTGGGCAGCACGCTGCCAAGGCCCACGGGCAGCGTCGCCCTGCCCGCGCTAGCGCAGAGTCCCGCCAAGTCCGTGGTGCCATCTCAGCGCCCCTCGATTTCGCCCTTTAGCGCGGCTGGTTCGCAGGTCCCAGGGAGAGCGCCCACGACGGCGCGACCGCCGCCCGTGATCCGGCCCAGCGTCAACGCCATGCGCCCCCCAGCGGCGCCGCCAGACGACCGCACCGAGAACATCTCGTTGGGCGCGATCGCGTCGCCGATCGCGTCGTTGCTCGACGAAGCCGTCGCGAACCTCGAGCCCATCGAGCAGTCCGTGGTGACCGCGACCAAGCGCCCGTTGTCGTTTTTGCCTCAGCGTGCAGCCGAAGGCGAGTCCATCGCCGCGCGCTTGTCGGTGCTCCCGTTGTTTAGCGAGCTGGCGCCCGAGAAGCTCCGTGAGCTCTCGCGGCAGCTCATCGTAGAGACCCGCACAGCCGACGAGATGCTCTGTCAGTCCGGTGCACCGGAGGGGCCCTTGTTTGTGTTGCTCTCGGGCACCGCGTGGGTGGGCCTCGCGGGGCGCGCTTCGCCCGTCGCGCTCGTGGTCGCGGGCGACGTCGTGGGCGAGATCGCGGCGCTCTTCGGAGGTCCACGATCGGCCACCGTGATCGCGCGCGAGCCCATGGAGCTCGTGGGCATCGCGCCCTCACTCTTGCGCGCCATGGTGCGAGATTGTCCTGGATTTCGCGAGGCGATTCTCGATGTCGTGCGCGAGCGACTCGAAGAGAGCATCCCGCAGATTTCACCCGCATTGCAGCGGCTCCCAGAAGAGATCCAACGAGCGCTCATCGCGCACATGAGCTTCGTCGAGATGCGTGAGGGCGACGAGCTCTTGCTTGAGGGCGAGCTCTCGACGGCGCTCTTCGTGATCGCGGCGGGCGAGGTCGAGTGCTTTGGCGGCGAGCTCGGGGTCTCTCGTGCGACCCGCGCGCGCATGGGTGAGCTGGTCGGCCTCGCGAGCGTGCTCACCGCGCAGCCCGCCGGCGTGAGTGCACGTGCGGCGCGCGCGATCTTGGTGGGCCGCGTCGAGCGCGGAGACGCCCGAGAGATCTTGCGCACGCACCCAGCCCTCGGCACCCTGCTCGAAGACGTGGCCGTCCCCGGTCGCGGCGTCACGTGTTGAGCACACGCTTACGCTCGTAAAAAGACACGACGCGCCAGGCTCGACACAACAAAAGTCTCTGGCACGGGCGAGGGAGCGATGGACAAGCAGTTTCACATCTTTGTGCGCCAGTGCGCGGGCGTTGGGTGGCAGGCTGAAGTGCTGGGGGCTCCAGAGCTCGTCGCGTTTGCCTCGACGCTTGACCTCGCACGCGCAGATCTTGCGCGGACGTTGTCTCAACGCTTGATGGTGGACGAGGCTTTTGAGCAGACGGAGTTTGCGCTCCGAGAGGCCAAGCTTCGGCGCATGGAGGTCACCGTGAGCGCGGTCCAGGCCACGCGGTTGTTGCGAGTCCCTCTGCGCGTGAGTGTCGTGTTGCATGCGCTGGATGAGACCAAGGCGCGCCCGGACGAGGTCGGTGTGCGCATCCCGCGGTTGGGGGTGGTCCAGCGTTTGGCTCACGCGCACGACGTCGAGGCGTTTGTCGAGGCGTTGGTAAGTCAGCAGCTGTTTATGGCCGACGCGGCGGACCTCGCGCGCCTCGCGTACATGGGCGACGAGACGCTTGAGGCGCTCTCGGTCACCTACCGTAAGCGACCCGCGCCCATCGGAAAGAGCAAGCGGCCAAGCGCGAGTGAGAGCGCTCTCGGGGTGCTGCGAGAGACCACGCGGGACCTGGTGAGCGAGGCGAGAGCACAGACGCTAGACCGCGCGTTTTCGCGAGACGAAACGCTGACAACACTCGTTGAAGTGCTCACCCGTGCGTCGCGCGCAAGTGTGCTCTTGCTGGGCCCTCGGGGCGTCGGAAAGAGCGCGGTGGTCTCAGAGCTCGCCTACCGCATGGCCGAGGCCACGCCCGAGAGCGTGTTGCACGGCATGCAGCTGGTGAGCACCTCGGGCCATCGGATCATCGCGGGCATGCGTTATCTCGGTCAGTGGCAGGCGCGGCTGCAGCGGATGCTGGACGTGCTCGCGACGCAGCGTGCGGTGTTGCACATTGATTCGCTAGCGAATTTGCTCACTGGAGCGTCGTCTGACGGCGGGATGGACCTGGGGGCGTACTTGCTCCCGGCGATCGAGCGTGGGGCGATCGTGCTGTTGTGCGAGGCGACCGACGATGAGCGCGCGCAGATTGAGCGCACGCACCCTGCGCTGCTTCGGGCACTTCGTGCGGTCCCCTTGGCGCCCCTTGAGGGACGCGCGGCGCGCACGGCGCTCGAGTCCATCGCGACGCGCATTGGGCGCACACAACGGATGCGCTTTGGCGAGGGCTCGCTGCAGTGTGTAAGCGAACTCTGCGAGCGTTTTGGCGATGGATCCGCGATGCCTGGGGCCGCCGTCGCGCTCTTGCGCTCGACCGCTGCGCGCTGCGCGACGCGCGCGACGCCGGTGCAAGTGGACGACGTGCTCACGGCGTTTGTTGAGCGCACAGGATATCCCCGAGCGCTGGTGGATCCCTCGATTGTGCTCGACCCCGAGGCGGTGCTCACGCGGCTGCGCGAGCGCGTCGTGGGCCAAGAGAGCGCCCTGCGCTTGATGCGTGATCTCACCGTGACGCTCAAGACCGCGATGACCGATCCATCACGTCCGCTGGGCTCGTATCTCTTTGTTGGGCCCACCGGCGTCGGAAAGACCGAGTGTGCTCTCGCCCTCGCCAGCTATCTCTTTGGCGACGAGCAGCGCGTGGTGCGGTTTGACATGGGCGAATACAGCGCTCCGGGCAGCGCGGCCCGCTTGGTGAGCACGGACGCTGGGGCACAGGGCTCGCTCGTAACCAAGCTCCGCGAGCAGCCCTTCGCGGTGCTCTTGCTCGACGAAATCGAGAAGGCCGACGGCACCGTGCACGACCTGCTCTTGCAGCTCTTGGGCGAGGGGCGCATCAGCGACGGGATGGGCCGCACGGTGAGCGCGCGCAACACCGTGGTGATCCTCACGTCGAACCTTGGTGCAGAGAGTCTGTCTCGCACCGTGGGATTTGCCACGCAGACTCGCCGAGACGCCGCGACGCACTATCAGTCCGAGGCGGCTCGTTTTTTTAGACCCGAGCTGCTCAACCGGATCGACCATGTGGTGCCCTTCGAGGCGCTCGATGTGCACTCTGTGAGCGAAATCGCTGAGCGCGCGCTTCGTGCAGCGTTGCGGCGTGAGGGCCTCTCGCGGCGCGGCATCCGTGTGCGATACGAGCCCGCCCTCATCGCGCGATTGACCGCGCTGGGCTTTGACCCGCGCTACGGCGCCCGCCCCATGAAGCGCGCGATTGAGCAGTGGGTGATCGGACCCATCGCGCGGGTGCTCGCGGCCCGTGGAGCCAGCGCGCCGACGACCCTTGAGCTGGTCGTGCGCGACGACGAGGTGCGCATCGCGCCCACGAGCACACACGAGGTCCACGCCCTCAGTGACTCCGACGCCCTCGACGAGCTCAAGCGCCGCACACAGCAGCGCGATCATGGCTGGGTCACCCTCACGCTGGACACGCTCGACGAGGCCCCTGGGCTCCATGCGCAGTGGCTCTGCGATCGCTACGCGGCCCTCGCGGACGCCCTCGCGTCGCGGTGCGAAGTTGAGATGGCTGCTGGATTTACGCTGCGGATGGACGGCGCGGCGGGCGCAGCACTGCGGCTCGAGCAAGGGGTGCACGAGTTTGAGACTCCGGCGGGCGCGGTGCGTGTGCGGGTCACCTGCGATGCGCTCTACGGCGCCGCGAGCGACTCGCTGCGGTTGTACACGGCGATCCCGACCGAGGCCGTGTGGGACGTAGCGACAGACCTCGCGTGGGACAGCGCGTGGCAGCAGGCGATGGACACCGCGGGGCTCGCTCGCTTTGTGCTCGCGCGGATGATCCACGAGTGAGCGCGGGAGGTAAGCTCAGTCGTGCATGGGCCCCTCCCAGATGGGGCCGGGGCAAAAATCGAGGGGCGTGGGCAGCGGGTGATTTGCGCCGCGTGTGCTGCGAATTCGCTGACGGGTGAGGTCTACGTCGACGGTCCATTCGGCGCGGTCATTGAGCCGCACGCGGTACACATTGCGGCGGACTGTGCGCATCACGTGGAGGGGCGTTGTCGGAGAAAACAGTCGGTCGCTTGAGCCTCCTTGGCCCAGACGAAACGTGTCACATGCGGCCATCTGCGCGCGCACAAAGGTCTCGAGGGCAGGGGGCGGAGGACCGTGCCGTCCATGCCCCATGGCCAGGGCGCTCACACTCAACACGGTCGCTGCACAGACACTCAACACAGAGGCTCTCATGGGCGTCGATCCTACTGCAGGACCCAATGAGAAGGGCAATCTACGGAGAGGGTGCCGTGGAGAATTAGGCAAGACAGGGCGCTGGGTGGCTCAGGCAAGGATCTCAATCGGTCAGAGAAATCACTGAGATCCATCGCGAATGCAGGGACCAGAGCGAGCGACCACTCGCTCACTCGGCGACGTCGCCGGGTCGCTAGAGCCAGGTCCTCAGAGTCATCAGCTGCGCGGGCGTGAGCAGCCCGTTGGGCGGCATGGGCGCACCGGACATCATCAGGACTCGCGAACGGATGAGCGCGCGGTTGCCATCCCAGCCCGAAAACACCGAGAGATCCGGGGACTGTCCTCCGGGGTGATGGCAGGTCCCGCACGAGCCCGCGTAGATGGGCTGGATGGTCGCGCGCCATACGGCCTCGGGGGTGAGCATCCCGGTGTCAATCCCGACGCGCCGTGGCGCCGTCGTCGTGAGCACCCAGACCTCGTCCATCGAGGCGGGCGCCAAGCGACTGTTCGCGGGGATCACTTGGCCGCGCGAGCGCGTCACGACCCCGTTTTCGACCGTCGAGAGCTCGTCACCCGAGACAAACCACACGCGGGATCCCGAGCGAATCAGCCCGCGGATGGGCGCAGGAGCGCGATAGTGCGCCTCGATGGTTCCGCGGTCAGACTCGACCCACAGGACGTCTCGGCTGGCCGCGTGGACCCGCCCACGCGCGTCGAGCGCGACCTCGGTCACCCCAGGGATCTGCCACGCGCGCAGCGTATTGGTCGCGGCGTTGAGCACCTTCACGCGGTCGGCGCCCGCGCCCGCGAAGAGCCCCGAGCCTGCAGAGAAGCTCGTAAACGGGCCCTCCATGTAGCGCTGAATACGCATCCCGTCGGCCACTACCAAGAGCGTATCCGAGGCGAATCCCACGTGTGTAGCGTCCCCAGCCCACACGCTGCGCACCGAGAGCATCTCGATCCCGTACCGGTCGCCCACGCGCTCTAAGAGATTGTCTGGACGTACCCGAAAGACCTGCCCTGTGCCGTCGACTCCGAGCATCCAAGTGCCGGTGCCAAAGCCCGCGGGCACCGCCGCCGCGTGTCGCCATTGAGTGACCGAAGGGTCCGAGCCCACCAAGGCCCCGGCGCGCAATAAACGCAGGCCCGTAGAGCCAAAGAACGCGGTAGTTCCGCTGGACTCTGCGACGGCGGCGACGTCGCCGAGCGCGACGTTGCTGGGATTAAAATTCACCGTGCGAAGCGGGAGAAGCTCGGCCGTCGTGGGCAGCACTAAGGGCGGCGCTTGATTGTCCGCGGGGGCGCTGTCTTGCGCGTCACGGGCGAGCACGTCGGCGCTCGCTGCGTCCGAGTCCATCGCGTCTTGAGGGCCCTCGAGGGGACCACACGCGAGCGCACACGATGTGAACAGAGAGAGTGCAGCGCGCTTCACCGGCGGATGTCCATCATGACGTCTCCGTCACGCATGTAGCGACGAGGATCGATGTCAAACGCGGACAAGAACGTGGCGAGCACATCCGCGGGGGTAATCGCACGCATTCCGTCGGCGAAGGTGCGCGTCGCGTTGGGCAAGAGCTGGCCTGGGTCGCTGCTGCCAGTGACGCGATTGCCTCGAAACTTCGGCGAGATAATCACCGCGGAGTTGTTGGGATAATGGTCCCGCCCGCCCGCGACATTGATCTGTGGGGTGCGGCAAAAATCACTGAGCACCATGATGTGCGTGTGATCGATGAGCTTGCGCCCCGCGAGCGTGGGGTGGTCTGCGGCGCTGAGCGCGTCGATGATCCCCGCGAGCATGTTGAAGAGCTCTTGCTGGTGCTGCGGGTGGTCTTCGTAGTTGGCAAAGTGCGTGTCAAAGCTCGTCGTCGAGAAGCTCACGCAGCGCGAGAGGTTGAGCTTAAACGACTCGACGGCGAACGCGGCGTTGTAGAGGTTGTTGCTCTCAAACGTGTACGGGCTGGTCACCGGCGTAGGACCCATGGGACCTACACGTTGTGGGGTAAATAGCTGGGCGTATGCGGGATTCGCTCGCAACGCAGGGAGCGAAAACAGGCTGCTCAGGCGCGCGTCGCTGTGGATGCGCTCAAGGGCTCCGAGCTGCTGCTCAAGGCTCGCGTACGCGGCCGGAAAATAGCTCCGCGCGGCGATCTCGTGGGCCTCGGTGGCGAGAGCTGTGTTGACGGCGGTGCGCGTGGCGGCGTCGACGTAGCGGTCGCTGCGGGTGAGCGAGCGCGAGACGCTGGCGATGTTGTCGACACGCAACGGGAGGGCCTTGGGGTCGAGCCCTGGTCCGACGAACTGCGAGGGAAATCGCACGGATACCGTCGGAAAGAGCTGCCGGGTTCCGAACACGCTGGCCAAGACCGTGTCGACGCTGGGCGCGGCGGCGCGGCCACCGGCGAGGTGTCTCCCGGTGGTCGAGAACGCGACGCCATCGGGGTGGCTCACCGTGTTCATCGCGATGCCGTTGATCACGCACATGCGCTCAAAGCGTCGGGACTCGGCCATCAGACCGATCGCGGGGCCAAACGGGATGTTGCACCCCGCGGGGCGCACCATGCTGAAGCTCGTGAGCCCATCGCGCACGGGACCGTCGGTCCAGTACATCAAACCCGAGGGGTCAATGCTGTCGGTCGACGCAGGCATGACAATGTCATTGCGCGCGTTGCGAGGGTCGAGCGAGACCGTAATGTCCCACCCACCCTGCGCGTGAATGAATAGAAAAAACTCAGTCGAAGTGCTCGGCATCCCTTGCGCGAGCGCGTTGAGCAAGGGGCTGCTCGTGGCGGCTGCTACAGAGCCAGCGCCGAGCACTTCAAGAAACCGTCGTCGTGTAGGCTTGTCCATTGTGAGACCTCGCGTGCAGTGAAAACGGTGGGCGCTTAGTACAGCTGAAACTCTGGGTGTCGAACGAGGCCGTAGCAGACCGAAGCCCAGCCTGCGTTGCTTCGAACACGAAACGCCGTGGTCGCCATGGCGCCCTCGTAGCGTGTGGATTGCGTGCGATAAAGCTCGTAGAAGCGATCGACGCGGGTGCTGGGTGCGAGGCTCGCGGGGTAGCCCAAGAACGTGCGGTGCAGCACGTCGAAGCGGGTCGCAAACGCGTCGCGTGTGAGCGGCGTGCTCCCCGCCGGGAGATCAAACGCGAAGACCGTGCGCGAGGCCATCGCGGGGGGCATCGCGGGGTCAAGCTCGCGCAACACCGCCGCGTCACAGAGGGCGATCCCTGTGCGCTCGAGTGTGGCCAACATGAGCGCGCTCATTTGGGTGTTTCGGTCGATGTCAAAGCGGTAGTCCGGGAGACCGAGCGCGGCGACGTAGTCGTTCCAGGAGTCAAAGAGCGAGGTGGAGCGCGAGCGGATTTGGGTCTGCACTGCCAGCGGCGCCAAGCCCCCAAAGAGCGCCATGTACGAGCGCAGGTACGACTCGACCGCGAGCATCCTCGGGCCCCGCTTCGGGGTCGTGTCTTGCACGAGGTTCTCGTGTCCGGGCATGGTCTCGAGCGGCTGCGCGCTGCCTCCATCGGGCGGAGGCGGCTGCGGTACGTCCACCACGACGCCTCCGTCCGCGACGCCTGCCTCGGTGTTCGCTCGGGGCTCTTCGTGACATGCCATCGAGAGCGAAACGCACAGCGAAATCGCTGTCCATTGCAGAGTCTTCATCGTGCACCTCCCTCGCGCCAAGCGGTCGACGACAGGTTGTTTGCGCGGCGGTACGCGTCTGACAAAATCAGCTGTCGCACCATCGCGCGGGGGCGAAAGTTGCTCGACCGGAGGGTCGTCGTGAGCTGTGTGCGCAGGGGGGTGTCTTCGCTGGTGAGCTCGCGACCGAGCAGAGACTCTGCGATGTTGTCGACCACACAGCCTGCAAACTCGGGCTGCGCGACGATGTAGTTCGCGAGGCCTGCGGGGCCTGCGTTGGCGTTGGGTTGCGCTGCGGTGAGATCGTAGATTCCACGCATCCACGAGCGCGCCGCGGTCGTAAACGAGGGGTCATAGAAGGGCGCACACCCCGACGGCATCGAAGCCATCGGGGTCGCCGTACGGCAGCGCGCGTTGTCGAGCGGAAAGTTTGCCGCGGGCAGGTACGTCCAGTCGCTCTCGGACACGCGCGTGTAGAAAGCCGACATGGGCTCAAGGGTCGCGTGGCAGCCTGAGCAGCCCGTGCGTCGCGCGAGGTTGGGCTCGTTCGAGGGCATGAGGGCCACGTTGGGAGCGATAAACTCTTTGCACAAAAACGCTTGGTACAAGATGTGGGCGCGGGCTCTGCGTGTGCCGTACTTGCTCAAGAAAATGGGCATGGTGAGCAGGCCCGACGCGAGCGGTCCGCGGTTCGCGACGGGCGTCCAACGATCCACATCGTGCTGCAAAATCGCTGACGGAACATTGGTCGGATCAAACAGATTGACTGGCTGATTGTAGTCAAACTTCAGGTGGTTCGTCGTGCAACACGACTGCTGCTGCCCATGGCGATAGAAGTGCGCCAGCGGGCCGTTGATCACCGTGTCGCGCGCTCGCAAGAGATCTCGGATGTCCCGGTCGTCACGAAAGATCGCGTCGAGAAAGTGCGTAGCTTCTTCGGACCACCAGAGCAGCGCTCCGTTGGACGGGTTGAGCCCTGTGCTCTCAAGCGGCGCGTCTTGCCCGAGGGGGCGGCGGAGCTCGCCCTGGAGCATGTTTCCTGCGACAAGATTGTTGACCGCGGCGCCGGGGAGACAGCGCTCAAGGCCCGGACCACAGCCGCACTCGGTCGAGAGATTAAAGCCCGTCTGCGTGCTGCAGAGTGGTCGCTGGTTGGCTGCCACAAGGGCCATCGCGTCCGTGTTGGTGTTGGGCACGCCCACCAGGCGCCGGTTGCAGCCTGTCTCTGCCGGAGGCACTGCGACGGTGCGCACAAAAGGTCGACCGGTGGTAGCTACGCCGGCCTCTTCGCGGCACACGCGCACAGCCATCACGGGGGCGCCGGCTTGGTCTGTGAGCAACCCATCGACGGGCTGATACCCAGGGACGAGCGTCTGCCACGTGGCGGCATCGTAGCGCTGCGAGGGCGTCGCGGCGCGGTAGTCACGATAGAGCCACCAAGGGCGCACCAAGACCGTGCGCTCGTTGAGCATGGCGTCCGTGATGGGGCGAGGCGTGTTGCATGCGCTCGTCGCGGGGACGTCTCCGTTGGTCGGGTACTGCACGCCGAGCTCACGGGGCGTAAAGCACATCGAGCCGTCAATGGCTGGATCTTCGCGGCGCTGGCCTCGACGAAAGTACACCCACTCGACGGTGCCATTGGCGCGGGTCACCGGGATGCGCCGCAGGATGGTGCCCAAGGGGTTGACCGTGACCACGGTGCTCAGCGCGAGACGCAGCCGGTCCATGTAGACCACGCGCATGCGCTCGGCCGCAGGGCCCATGGGCAAGCGCGCGTCGATCCACGCCTCGGCGTTAAAGCTCGGCTGCTCAAACGCAGTGAGCTCGGCGCGCGTCGGGATGCGCCCTTGGAGATCAATCGAGAGCGAGCGAAAAAATCGGTACTCATCGAGCGAGCGCTGCGCGAACACGGCGGGCGCGGCGGCCATCACCGTGAGGGCCGCGAGTGTGGCCAATCTTGAGATCCTGCGGGTCATACGCGGACTCCATGCCAAGTGAGCGAGTCGTGAAACCAAGAGCGGGTCAGCCCTTGGGCGAGCGCTCAGTGTCGCATTTTCCGCGCAAAACAGCGCGCAATCCGCGTGGGACTTCGGTCTCCCACGTCAGCGTAATCTGCGCATTTGCGCACACCGCCGCCACGATCGCGAGCCCCAGCCCTTGGCCATCGCGAGAGCGCACTTCGCCACGCCGATTAGCAAGACTCGGCAACGAGGTCGGCGGAACCCCCGGGCCATCGTCTGAGACAAAGATCTCCCAGGTGGCGTCTTGAATCTCCAGCACCACGGCGACGTGCCCAGTCCCTTCGGCTTGGTCATGGTGCGCGATCGCGTTGTGCACGAGGTTAGACAGGGCGCGCTCGAGGTGCAGCGAGTCCGCGACGGTCATCACAGGATTGTCAGGTCTTGACCACGCCAATTCGATTTGCTTGCGCCTCGCGAGGGGCTCGATGCGCTCGCTCACACGATCCACCAGCGCGCCGAGCTCAAGCGTGGCCTCACGGTGCTGGCCCTCTTCGAGCTCCGACGCCACGCGGAGGTTATTGACGAGCGCGTCGAGATAGACCACTTCGCCAAGCGATCGCATCGCGAGCTGGGAGAGCTCGGGGTCTTGCAGTTTGCGCGCGAGAGCATCCAGCGAGAGCTGCAGAGACGCCAGCGGGGTCTTGAGGTCATGCGCGACGTCCGCGAGGTGTGTCGCAAGTGCGTGGTTTTTTGCTTCGATTTCGCGTCGGTGCGCCACGATTCGGTCGTGAGCTTCGCGAAGGGCCCGGTCGACCGAGGCGAGCTCGTCTTCGCCCGCACGCGGGATGCGCAGAGGCCCACGAGGCTGCGAGCGCTCGTCCAGTGGGCCATCGTCTAAGCCCACACGCGAAGCGAGCAGCGCCGCGCGCTCGACCCTTCGCAACATGGGCCGCACGACCCACAGGGCGCCCACGACAAACGCAATCGCGATCGCGATCGCGAGGGTCGCCGCGAGGATGAGCGAGACCCGTTGTCGGAGTGTGCTCGCAGATCCCCAGCGAATTTGCAGCATTCCGCAAGGTCCCTCGCGTGCGACCACCACGAGCATCGCGCCTCCGCCCGAGATCAAGTGCAGCCTCGCGGGGTCCCGCTCGCCAGCGACGTGCCTCGCAAAGAGCTCACGATCGAGCGCGGGGGCGTTGGGGTTGAGGCTGTGCCCCGTGCGCGGATCAAATGCGACCACACGCGATCCGTCGCTCAATTGCAGGTCAAATCGCGCAGGATGAAGTCGACAATTGATCTCTTCTGGGGCTTGGATAACCAGGTGCGCGAAGGCCGCGATGCGCGCGCGGCTGATGGCCGAGATGGCCGTGATCGCGGTCAAAAAGAGCGCAGCGCCAAGCACCAGCACCAGCACGACCCCGGCGATGGCCAGGCGTGTTCGCACCGAAATGAGCAGCCGAGTCATGGTTTTCCGAGCGTCAGTGCGAAGCGATACCCGATGCCCCAGACGGTCTGCAGGTGAGCGGCGCCTTCGGGACCCAGCTTGCGACGCAGCCTCGCGACGTGGCTGTCCACCGTGCGCTCGTCGATCTCGCCCGCGCTCAGCGCGACCTCGGCGAGCTGCCTCCGTGTGAGCGCGCGGCCCGGTCGTTCGACCAACACCGAGAGCACATTTTGCTCATGCGGCGTGAGGTGAATGTCTTCGCCCGAGACCAGCGTTCGTCGCCCATCGAGCTCGACCGAGACGTTGGCAAACGAGACGCTCTTGGCCTCGCGCTCGTCCGCGCGGCGACCTAAGCGCGCGTGGATTCTTGCCAGCAATTCGTCTAAGAAAAACGGTTTTGCGACGTAGTCCGCCGCGCCCAACTCAAACGCGCGCAGGCGGTCTTCGAGGGTCACCCGCGCGGTGAGCACAATCACCGGCGCAGACACCCGGTGCCGCCAGTGCTGCAAGAGCGCGTCGCCAGTGAGACCCGGGAGGTTCCAGTCCAAAACAATCGCGTCAAAGCTGGTGCGCACCGGAAGCTCTTGCGCGAGATCTCCTCGCACACAGAGCTCAACCTCGAAGCCCTCGGCGCGCAGCCCCCGCACGAGGCTCGCCGCGATGGGCGGATCGTCTTCGACTACCAACACACTGCGCCGCTCGGTCATTCGTTGTCCTCGGTCTTCTTGCGCTCAACGCGAACCTAGAGTGTGCACCGCTCGTGTTGCGAGAGTGTGGAGCCCGCGCTCACGGACGCAGGCACGCCACGAGCGCAGTGTCGCCGCTGTTTTCGAGGGGGCCATACCCTGTTGCAAAGCCACGCCCGGCGCAAAATCGGTGGATCGCCGCGTTGCAATCACTCCCAATTCGGTTGGCCTGCGTGCACGCCGCGTGCGCCATTCCGAGCTGGGTGTACGTGGTGTTCACCGTGGTCACCATGGACCCCGCGAGGCACGCGACCGCGGCCCCCTCGGCGCCCTGCTCAAGCGGGCCAAACCCAGTGACCGCGCCCATCGATGCACAATAGCGATGGATCGCCGCGTTGCACTCTGGCCGCACCCCTGCGACCGCGCCCGCGCAGCCCGGGTGCTGCATCGCGAGCTGCGCCCACGTGGGGTTGCGCAGGCTCTGTGCGACCACACACGCGATCACGCTCACGTCTCCGCTGTTCTCGAGCGGGCCCAGTCCCGTGGTGCTGCACGCACGCGCAGCGCACATCCGGTGGATCGCCGCGTTGCATGCGCCCCCAATGCGCGTGGCTTGTGTGCAGCCGTCGTGCCTTGCGGCGAGCAGGGTGTACGTCGTGTTGACTACTCCCGTGCGAAATCCCTCGTCAATCTCGCCATCGCAGTCATCGTCCATGCCGTTGCATGTCTCTGCGCTGCTTGGCCCTGGCACGCACGCAGCGAGCATCCCCGAGACACACTGCGCGGTGCGACGACACGCGCCCATACCACACGTCGCAGCGCCCGCGAGGTCCTCGTCCACCATGCCATCACAGTCGTCGTCCATCCCGTTGCACACCTCGGGCGAGGGCATCGCAGGGACGCACGCGCGCAGAGCGCCCATCACGCAGCTCGGGACCGTGCGACGACAGGCTCCTTGCCCACAGGTCCCCTCGCCGAGGCCCTCGTCCGTGGTGCCATCGCAGTTGTCATCGAGACCATTGCAAGCCTCCATCGCCCCCGGAAAAATCGCGGGATTGCGATCATCACAGTCTCTCTGTGCGCACGCGGGGCCGGTGTAAAACCCATCACCGTCTTCGTCTGCTCCGCCACACGAGGGGCCACTCTCAGCGCTCGCTGCGTCAGACCCGGCGACGTCGCCGGGCGGGCCTCCACCGTCGCGGGACACCACGGGTTCGGGCGCGACGCCCAGCGCGCAGCCGCACAAAAACGACAGCAAACCCAGCCCTGCGTTCCAACGTGGTGAGGTCACAGACGCACAAGTGTTTCGCACAATCTTGGTTTAGCGCAACGCGCGATCGCACGTTGCTGAGGTAGACTAGGCTCTGTTGTGATGGTTTTGCAGCGCGTCGCGTGGGTCTCTGTGGTGATGATTGCGAGTGTGGGCTGTGTTTTGCCCCACGCATCCGCGCGCCTGGTTGGCGATGACGCGATCGAGCAGCCCATGGACGCGGTGGATCCTGTCGATGTGTCCCCGCACGTAGAGCGCCAAGATCCCCCACAGCCCGATGTCACTGAGGTCGATGTCCGTGTGGCAGAGGACACGGTGGTCGTCTCGACGCCCGATGTCTTTGTGATGCCCATGTGCGGCTCGCCCGGGCTGCCGTGTTGCACCACAACAACGGATCCCATCGCGGCGTGCTCAAACGGCGAAGTGCGTGGGCTCTGCGTTGGCAGCATGTGCGTAGCCTGTGGACAACCCAACCAAATGTGCTGTGGCGCCAATGGATGTCCGACCGACTACGTTTGCAGTTCGTCTCGCTGCGTCCTCGCCAACCCCACGACAGTGTGCGGCACCGCAGGCCAAGAGTGCTGTCCAAGCAGGATGTGTGCGGCGGGAAGCGAGTGCTTCTCTCTCGGCGGTCCAGGTCGGTGCGTTGCCTGCGGCAAAGAATGGCAGCAGTGCTGCTCAGCACCTGCCCCCCGCTGCGATGTAGGGCTCAATTGTCGTTCAGCGTTAGGCTCCGACGGCTGCGTTCGGTTCTAGTCATTTATCTTCACAATCTCTGATTTTTCTCAGTTCGGAGTCATCATGATGCACCACGCGGGTCGTACACGGCGCTTGACTCTCTCGGGGCTCTCTCTGCTCGGGCTCACCGCGTGTCAGGGGCTCATTGCGACGCGGCCTTCGATCGACCCGCCGCCCACAACCGCGCGTGACGGAGGCCGCACAGACGCATCCCTCGATGGCTCGCTCGGGCCGCCGCTGCCCGCGTTTGTGCCTGCCGCGGCGACGCTGCACAGGCTCACACAGATCCAGTACCAGAACTCGGTGCGACAGTTGTTGGGCGCCACCGTGCGCGCGCCCACAGACCTCGAGCTCGACACGCAGCTCTACGGGTTTGCCAACATCGGCGCCGCCGAGGTCACGGTGAGCCCTCGCGCAGCCGAGCAGTTCGAGGCCGCAGGATACAACGTCGCAGGCCAAATCTTTGGAGACCCTGCGGCACGGATGACCCTCGTGCGGTGCGCTCCCAGCACGATCGAGGACCCGTGCGTGCGTGCGTTTGTGCAGAGATTCGCGCGCAGCGCGTGGCGCAGACCCTTGAGCACCATGGAGCTCGACCGATGGGTCAACGTGGCACGCACCGCGGCACGCGCGTACGGAGACACGCAGAAGGGCATCGAGTACGCCGTGGCTGGGCTGCTGCAGTCGCCCAACTTTTTGTTTCGCGTCGAGCGCGGCGAGACCGACCCGAGCGACCCGTCGCGCAAGCGCTACACGAGCTACGAGATGGCCTCGCGCTTGTCGTTTTTGCTCTGGAGCAGCACGCCCGACGAGGCGCTCTTAGACGCAGCTTCGCGTGGAGAATTGCTGAGCGCAGACAGTGTTCGCGCCCAGGCTCGCCGCATGCTCTCAGACCCCAGAGCACACCAAGCGCTGCTGGGGTTCTTTCGCGAGCACTTTAAGCTCGACCGGATCGCGCCGCAGACCCGAGACGCCATGGCCTACCCGCTGTGGTCCCCCGCGCTGGTGCGCTCGATGGTGCGCGAGTTCGAGCAAATCGTGGACGACACCGTGCTCACGCGCGACGGAGACCTCCGCGATTTGCTCAGCACACGCACCACGTTTCTCGATAGCAACCTCGCGCGGCTGTACGGCGTCCCAGGGAGCTTCACCGACACCCCTACGCGCTACGAATGGCCTGCCAATAGCCCACGAATGGGGCTCTTAACCACCGCCGCCGTGCTGTCTAACTTCGCCCACGCGGTGACCACCTCGCCCACGCTGCGCGGCAAATTCGTGCGGCAGTTTTTGCTCTGCCAGACCATCGATCCGCCCCCGCCCGAGGTGACCACAGACCTCCCGCCGCCGCTGCCCGGGACCGTCCAGACCCTCCGACAGCGCCTCGAAGAGCTGCACTTGCAGCGGCCCTCGTGCGCAGCGTGCCACGAGCGCATGGACCCTATCGGGTTTGGCCTCGAACACTTTGACGCCATCGGCGCGTATCGCACCACCGACAACACGCTCCCGGTCAACGCGCGTGGAGATCTCGATGGGCGCGCGTTTGCAAACGCCCGCGAACTCTCGCTTGCCGTACGCACGCACCCCGCGATGGTCAGCTGTTTTGCACGCAATGTGTACCGCTATGCCACGGGCCACGTCGAGCGCGAGGGCGAAGAGGCCAGCATCGCAGGCATCACGCAGGCGGTCTCTTCGCAGGGCTATCGCTTCAGCGTGTTGCTCACCGAGCTGGCCGCGAGTGACGGGTTTCGCTATGCCGCGCAGTGAGCTGTCTAACTGCTTTTTGTCAGGGAGAACACAGGATGAATCGCTCACACTTTAACCGACGCACGCTGCTCCGAGGCATGATCGCGGGCACCACGGTCGGTGTCGGCCTGCCGCTCTTAGAGTCCATGCTCGATCGTCACGGCGAGGCCCTCGCCCAAGGCCGCCCGCTGCCCAAGCGCTTCGGCGTGTGGTTCTGGGGCAACGGCGTCCGACGCGCGCAATGGACCCCCAACGGGACCGGCTCGGGGTGGACCCCACGCGAAGAGATGCAACCGCTCCTCGACGCGGGCCTGCGCACGTATCTCTCGCCCATCACGGGCTGCGAAATCAAGACCGCGACCCACCCGCACCACTCGGGCATGGCCGGCATCATGACCGGGCAGCGCTATCACCAATTGGGCACCACACGGGATACCATCGTCACCACGTTTGCTAGGCAATCCATTGACCAATACGCCGCCGACCACGTGATGGCCGACGCAGCGACCCGCACGCGATACCGCTCGCTCGAGCTGGGAGTGTGCAGGTTTCATGGGACCGACGAGGGCACGACGTTTCAGCACCTCTCGCACAACGGACCGAACAACCCCAACCAGAGCGAGTACAGCCCGCTCTCGGTCTACCAGCGGCTCTTCGCCATGTCCGGCGCTCCGCAGGTCGCCCTCGCGCGACAGAGCGTGCTCTCTGCGATCCAAGATGACATCCGCGCGCTGCAATCGCAGGTGAGCGCGAGCGACCGCATCCGGCTCGAGCAACACTTTGACAGCGTGCGCGCCATCGAAGCGCGTCTCGCTGCGCCGCCGCCCACCTGCGCCACGCCCATGCGCCCCCTGGACAGCTACCCCGACGACATGGGACGCGAGGCCATCGAGGCCAAAAACCGCGTGATGAGCGACCTCTTGGCGCTCGCCCTCGCGTGTGATCTTACCAGGGTATTTTCAGTGCAATTCTCGACGTGTGGCGCCGGGACGGTCTTCTGGATGGTCCCTGGACTTCGCAACGGGATGCACCAGCAGTGTCACGACGAGCGCGCGAGCGCAGACCCCGCGACGCAACAGCCCATGGTGCACGCGGCGACCACGTTCACGATGCAACAGCTCGCGTACTTTCTCACCCGGCTGAGAGACACCCCAGAGGGCACCACCAACGTGCTGCACAACAGCACCATCTTGTGCACCACCGAGCTGAGCGAAGGCTACGCGCACACCAACGACGAGTACCCCATCCTGCTCGCTGGACGTGGCGGCGGGAGCCTCCGTGGCAACTATCACTGGCGCTCGGGCGCACGAGACAACACCTCCCGCGCGCTGCTCACCGCCCTGCGCTCGTTTGGGCACCCCGCGGCGAGCTACGGCGTGGCCGAAGGCGCGAGCAGCAGCCCTATCGCAGAGCTCTTAGTCTGAGCTCTTTACATTCTCTTCATCGAAGGAAATTTCCTCATGATTCGCACACACTGGATCGCACCCTTGTTGGGATTTTTGGCGGGCTGTGGGCTCTTTGGGACCAACAACCCTCCTCCCATCATGGACCGCGGCGTGGGCGAAGCATGTATGGCCCAGACCGAGTGCCGCGCGGGCCTTCGATGCAACGCGCTCGGGCGCTGCGAAGCCGCAGGCAACGCGCAAGCAGGGCAGCCCTGCACGCTCACCGCAGACTGCACCGCGAACCTCGCGTGCTCCTCGGCCAACGTGTGCGCGACCGCGGGCCAACGCGTGCCCGGTGACCCGTGCGCAGAGTCGCTCGAATGCGTGCGCGGCGCGGTGTGCTTTCGCGAACCGGGACAGCTCGTAGGGACCTGCAGATTGCCTCGTGGATCAGCGCCGGTCACTCTAAGCGACGGCGGCATCGTGGGCGACCCTGACGGTGGCGCTGGGGGCGGTGACGGAGGCTCTTCGGGAGGGGCTGATGGTGGCGCAGCGAGCAGCGCAGGCGGGCGCGACGTGGGAGGAGCGTGCGGGGACCTGTTGGACTGCTTGCCAGGGCTCTTGTGCGACGCGATGGCTCGGACGTGCCAACGCGCGGGCACCGTGGCGGCGCGCGGGGTGTTTCGCGGGGCCACCTGTGGCATGGACCCGCCCGGAGTCGCGCGCGCTTACTTTGAGCTCCCAGACGCGACCGGGGCGCCACGCAATGACTTCTTTCGCCTGCCATTTCCCAACGACGCGCGGCGCAACGCGAGCACGGGGCGGGTCAACCTCACGGGGTTTCCGACGCCCGGGACGGGGCTCTTGGGCTTTGACGTGGTCGACCGTTATGCGCGCGCGATTGAGCGTGATCTCGACGGCTGGGGCACCAACCAGTGGGTGTACTTTCGCTTCAGCACGACCCCGGACTTTGCGACGTTTCAGCTCGGCGCGACCATCCGTCTGCTGGACCTCACCACAGGGCAACCCATCGGAACACAGACGTACAAATTCGATACTTCGCAGGGCAAATATCTCTGTGGAAACTACCTCGGTGTAAGCACCGGCGTCGGTGTCCCGTGGCCCGCCGGGCACACCGTCGCGGTCGTGCTCACCACGGCCATTCGCACGGCATCAGGCCCCATCGAGCGCGACGCCGACTTTGTCACCATGCTCGCCGCGACCATGCCCACGACTGCAGCGCATGTGCCCGCGTGGACCGCGTATGCGCCCCTGCGGAGCTACCTCACCGCACAGTCCATCGATCCCAACACCATCTTGAACGCCACGGTATTTACCACGCAAGATCCGCGTCGACGCTTCGAGGGGATCGCCCGCGCGGTGGCCGCGAGCGCACCTTCACGCACCGAGGGCTTTGTGCGCTGCGCAGCCGGCGTGCGCTCACCCTGCGACGATGGCCTGAGCGGAAGCGAGCACGTCCGTGGCTGTTTGGGCAGCGAAAACCCTGCCTTTGATGAATACCAAGGCATGCTCGATGTGCCGCTCTTGCAGCGCGGAGATCGCCCCTATCGCACCCCCGGCGCCGGCGCGATCCCCTACGACGCCATGGGCACCGCGGTCCCGAGCAGCGTCGAGCGCGTGTGCGCCACGGTGACCGTGCCACGCGGCGCGATGATGCCCGCACAGGGCTGGCCCGTGGTGCTCTACGCACACGGGACCGGCGGAAACTACCGCAGCGTTGTCACCGAGGGACTCTCGGAGAGTCTCAGCAATGTCGCGCTCGACATGGGCCGGAGCGAGCGCTTTGTGACGGTGGGCTTCGAGGGTGTGATGCACGGTGAGCGCCGCGGGATGGGCGTGACCGAGCACCCGAACACGCTCTTTTTTAACTTCGCGAACCCCGAGGCCGCGCGGGACAACGTGCTGCAGGGCGGCGCGGATGTGCTCGCGTTTTCTCGGGCATTTCGCACGCTTCGGATCACACCGATGGGCGCGAGTGAGCTTGCGTTTGACCCCGCGCGCGTGCTCTTTGTGGGCCACTCGCAGGGCTCGACCGTGGGGGCCGCGGCGGTCGCTTACGACGGCGCGCTCGCGGGCTCGGTGTTCTCGGGCGCGGGCGGAGACCTCCGCTTGTCACTCACGACCAAGACGAGCCCGGTGAACATCGCGGGACTTGTACCGCTGATTTTGCAAGAGAACGCAGACGCGAGCCACCCGGTGATGCAGCTCTTTCAGAGCTATTTTGAGCCCGCCGACGCGGTAAACTTTGGCTCACGGATCTTGGTCGACCGCCCCATGGGCGCGCCTCTGCGTCCTGTCGTGATGACCTACGGCCTCGGTGACACGTACTCGACCGTGCCCACCATGCAGGCGTTTGCGACCGCGCTGCAATTGCCCGCCGCCGCCCCAATCCCAGGCGGAATGCGCGCGTGGCCCGCCGGCATGGGCGTGATGCTCCCCGCGCAAAATAACTTCACCACGAGCCTCGGGCGCACCACGGCGCTCTTGCTCGAGGCCGACCCGATGGGCATGTACGACGGCCACTTTGTGCTCTTCCGTGACGCCACCCTCCGCGCACGCGTCCATGGGTTTGTCGCGACCGCGAGCGCGGGCATGCCGGTGGTGCGCTAGCCCCGCGCGGGGCTCATGAGCGAGCGCCACAGAGAGCCTCTGCACTGCGGGCAATCGCCGAGCTCACGCCACGCTTGGCTCTCTCTCTCGTAGCCACACGCCGCACACTCACAGGGCTCGCATACGAGATAGCAGCCATCGTCACGCGCCGCGCTGAGATAGTCTTCGATCGCCGCGGCCCAGCCTGTTGCGCCTTGGATTGCCTGCACATAGCTCGCCGAATCCATCAGCTCGTCATCGGCCTCAAGGATGATTTCGTCTGAAAAAATCCTAATGAAACCGCCACCTAGCTCGACCTCTATGGAGTCAGTTTCGTAGGTCACCTCGAAGACTAAATCGACCTCGTAGTACTCGTCGTAGGTGAGCTGCGTGTCGACAACATCGGCCCTCGCATCAGGCACGGTCCAGTACCAAACGAGCCCATTGTCGGGGCGATAGACGCGCCCCCAGCAGTAGTTGGGCGCGGGAGAAAACTCTGGATTCCACGCGAGAATCTCTTGCTCAGGGTCCTCGCGATACGACGCTGCGCGCTCGCACGCGTACACCTCGTAGAGCGCCGCGAGGACATGGTGCATGCCGCGCGCGTTGAGCTTGGGAGCGAGCGCATCGTGCGCGAGGGTGTCCCACGCGGTGACCGACTCAAGCGAGAAGGGATCGAGAGAATCGGTGCGAGGGCGAAAGCGCATACGCTGGATTTTTGCTAACCGATGATCAATCGCTCTTGAATGCGCGTAGTGATCACCCGTAGCGCGCGTGAGAACTCGGGCGCACAGATCGAGGTCACGATGCCGTTGCGACAGGGCTGCCCACCGCACGCCGGAAACCGGTCAAACCTCCGCGCGATCTCGACGATTCTTCGCGACGGAAACGCTTGGTACTGAAACGCAGCGCACCCACGATCGGGGTCGTACGTGCTGCCCGCGCGGCGGCACGCAGGGACGACGTGGTTGCACGTGCGGTTGAGATTCGCTTGGCGCATCGAGAAGGGCCCCGCGGTGGCTTGTGTGCCCTCCATCGAGCTCGCGTGGTTGCGCGCGTTGTAGTCATTGGGGTCTACGCCGGGCGTGCCCAACAAGCGGTCCCAGAGGATCTGGCTGGGCTGGGTGCCTACGCCGGGCATGGTCGGGATCTCGATCGGGACTCCTGCGATTCCAGCGAAAATCACGCGCTCAGGGTGCCCTGGCTTGAGTGACAGCAGGTCGCGCGTCCAGCGGCTGGGCGTGCTGGTTGGGCGCGTGTTGTAGTACCGGTCGAGCCCCCAGGTGGGGTCTTGCGTGCTGCCGGGGACGCCCATGTAAAACCGCAGATCGAGCGAGCCCGAGGCGCCTCCGGCCCACGCTGCGCTGCTGCCATCGTACACACTGCGGGCGTCGCGACAGGGCTGCCCACTCTGCGCAGAGAAGCCCTGGTCTTGCGTGCAATCACGCACAGAGCCGTCTTCTTCGTCGGACAGCACCAAGAGCACAAGGAGCGCGTTTTCGCGAATAAAACCCGCGTTGGGAGAGCTCGCGCCCACACGCGCGTCGTGACCCACGACGCCACGCCAGACGGCCTCAAGCTGAGACTCAAGCCCACAGCCGTTGACAAACAAGCCCGCGTTGCAGCGAAACCAGCTGGTAAATTCGGTCGCGTCACGAGTGCTGGCGAAGGCCCCGGGCTGGTCGCACGTGGGGTCCGCACCGTTTGAGCAAAACCCAATAAATGCAGGAAACTGAGCGCGATTGTTGTCACACACCGCGGGCCTAAACCCGACCGGTGCGGTGATCGCGCTCGGAGACCTCGGCGCCCACGGGAGATGCTCTGCGAGGGCGTCTCCGTTGCGAATGGGGTTGAGCCTGCCGTCGTCACCGCGCGGTGAGTTTTCGCACCCTGGGACCATCGAGCCGGGGGTCCCAAGGTCCGAAGACACCACGCCCACGTGCAGGTCCGTCACGGTCGGAAACTGCCGTACATCGTCGGGATTGTTGCGATCACAGCGGTGCGGAGTCCCACCACCGCGCGTGCTCCGCGAGATGCACGGCGGGTCGGTCAAGAGCTCAATCATGGGCCCGAGCTCGGCCATGATGTTGCGTTGGTTGTCACGCATCGAGCCCGAGTTGTCGACCATCAAGAGAAGGTCCACGGTGTCAAGACTGGGCGGCGGCGCGCTGGCGTCCGTCGCTGCATCTGCGAGCGAATTTGCATCAGTCTGCGTACTTGCACCGTCCCCCACGCTGGCCTCATTGCGGGCTGCATCGCGGCGACCCGCGTCCGCCGGAGCGTCCCCTTCGGCGCATGCATACAACAGGGTGGCGCAGGCGACCCACGCGAGAGGCTGACGAAGAGCGTTAAACATCACGGTGCGCTAAGCGTAAGCGGCCGCACACCTAGCCCACAATGGGGGCACTTTCTCCCAGTGCCATCGTGACGGCACCCAGCTAGTCTTGCGCAGTGGGTCGCCCCAACACGTGCGCAGCGAGATGAGTACCCCCTATCGGTCGTCCGCAAACACTTCGCCCGTGGTGCTTCTCGCAGAGGAAGGCCACAAGCGAAGGCTCGCGCTCGGCTACGACCCGCACACACGCTCTGCGCCGCTCGAGGTGACCGACGTGCGGCAGAACATGCTCGAGCGCGTCGCTACGGAAGTGCCGCTCGTGCACGATCGTCGGGGGCGCGAGCGGTGGTTTGGTGACTATGTGTTGTTGGTTCCGTACCTTATGCTCGCGTTTGGGGCGGTGACGGCGCTGTGCCTGACCATCGCGATCGTGTCGGCGCTGCATCTGCATCCGTTCTTTGTTTCGCTAGCGTTTTTGCTGATCTGCACCACCATTGGGACCACGGTCTCGCGGGCCCGCAGCGCGCCTCGGCGCTGGCTCGCGACGCGGCCACTGCCCGTCGCAGGGTATCTCGAGCTCGGAGGCCGAGAGCACCGCGTGACACGGTTGTTAGTGCGCGTTCGGTTTAGGACACAGGCCCCGGACGCGCTGTGGTTCGGCGACGTCATGACCGGGGCCGAAGTGATTTCGCAGGGCGTCGAGCGCCACGACGAGCGCACCGTGGATGTGTACAGCCCCGAGATTGAGGGCAGCGGCCCGCGGATGCATCAGTGGTTTCAGTACTGGCTTGACCGCGTGATGCTGCCCATCGACGAGCTCTACCCTGTGCTACGAATCGAAGTCATCGAGCGATAGAATCCCTGTCTATTTGCAGAGATTATACGATCATCGCCAGTGCGGTGGCCAGGTCTTTTGCACCATCGCGAGAGACTCCATGCGCGCGAGATAGGCCCTGACCCACGCGGGCATCGCGTCTCCGAGACCGTTCGCGGGCTCACGATCGTCCACGCGACGCACCCCACGCAACACCGGAAACACTGCAAAATCAGCCAGCGAAGGCGTGAGTCCGCCAAAGTATCGCCCCTCTCCGAGGGCGCGCTCGAAGTGCGCGAGCTCTGCGAGGAGGGCGTTGTGACATCGCGCGATGGCTTCGAGATCGCGGGCGTCGGACGCGGACTTAAACAGCGTGTGCGTAAAGAGCTCGCGCTGCAATGGCTGCAAATACGCCTCGGCTTCGACGGCGATGCGCCGCGTGCGCGCGCGGGTCTCGAGGTCGGTCCCGAGGATCGTGGGCTCGGGGTAGCGCTCTTCGAGATACTCGACGATCGCGGCGGACTCGTAGAGGGCGAGGTCTCCGTCGACAAGTGCGGGGACTTTTCCTCGTGGATTGATCGCTAAAAAAGCGTCGGACTTGAGCTCTGTCTTGTCAAACTGCAGCCGCTTGAAGTCGTACGTGAGGCCCTTGTGCTCAAGGACAAGCCAGACCTTCCACGCAAAGGGAGAGCCAGATCCGTAGTAGAAAGTGATCGCCATGGTGGGGTCAGGGCTAGCACACAGGCCCGCGACAAAGTGCGACGCGCACCCAAGATCTCGCGAGGATTCGGTGTCTGCGTCGTGCGCGCCCCGTGTTGTCCCTCTCGCGTACAGAGGGTGTACGCTCTCCACACCAACGCGCGGCGACGGCCAGACCGCTCGCGGCGTGGTCACACTCAGTCACTCACCGAGAGGATCTCTTGCATGTCACTTCACCCCTGTGTCGCCTGCGGTCGCCATGTGCGCAACAACGACGCTCACTGCCCTTTCTGCAGCGAATCGCGCGCGCCTTCGCAAGACACCAACAGCGCCATCCCGCGCGTGCGTCGCGCCGCGATGGTGCTCTCGGCCTCGCTCGCGATGAGCAACGTGGCCGCGTGTGACCGCCAAGACGCCGCGCACCACAGCATGCAGAGCACCGAGAACAACTCGATCGCGGCGCCCTACGGCGCGCCCCCCAACCCGCCCATGCCACCCCCGCCTCCGCCACAACCCGCGGAGGACGACGCGCAGGCAGCGATCGACCCGACGCCCAGCAATCCCCCGCAGGTGCCCGCGGTGCAGCCTACGCCCGCCACGCCTCAAAACCGCCCACCCGGCCCGATGACCACACGCTACGGCGCGCCCCCGGCCTTTGACGACGCGGTCTAGGACAACCACCATCACACGAGGGCAGAATGTCACTTTATCCCTGTAATTCATGCGGCAGACACGTCAAGCACAGCGACAGCGTGTGCCCGTTTTGTCACTCCGCGCTCACTCCGTCGCGTGACACCGATGTGACGTTGCCACGCATGAGCCGCGCGGCCCTCGTGATGGGCGCGGCCCTCGCGATGGGCGGGTGTGACAAGCCCGAGCCTCACCCTATTCCGCAGGGACAAACGCAGCCCACCGTGACGCCTCCCGAGCGCCCGCAGGACATGGTCGTGCACCCCGTGTACGGGGCCCCGCCGCCGCCTGAGATGCCCACCCTACAGGACGCGAGCGCAGAGCCCGAGGACGCCACAGGGCCCGACGTGCGGCCCCCCGCGACCCGACGACCGGACCCACGTTCCATCTCAAGACAGATTGCGCGACCCGCGTACGGAGGCCCACCTCCGCGCGACCCGCTCGACCACGGGGGCGGCGCGGCTGCCTACGGCGCTCCACCGGGCGGGTTCTAACCACACACCCCCTCGCAATCACTTTCACTCGCAGCAGCCCTCTCAAGGACACCCTCCTCCATGGCACTTCATCCCTGTACTCACTGCGGTCGACACGTTCGGCACGCCGAAGCGCGCTGCCCATTTTGCACCCAAGCGCTCGCCCCCATGTCCTCGCACCTCCCCCCCGTGCAGTTTGTGACCCGCGCCGCGCTCGTACTCGGCGCCGCCCTCGCGGTGGGCGCATGCGAAGACCCTGCCCCACAGCCCTCGCCGAGCACACCCAGCGCGACACCGCAGGCCACACCGACCCCTGCGCCCTCGGCCGTGAACCAGCTGCCCACACAGCTCTCGCCCACGCAAAATCCGCTCGCCAATGGGCAGCAACCCTCTCTGTTGCCCCAACCCGTGATGGTCCAGCAACCCCAGCAAGCGATGCTCCAGCCCTCGCTCGCAGGCGGCTACGGAGCCCCGCCCCCGCGCCAGGTGCCTCCACCTCCCGCGGCCCCGCAGACGCTTCAAACCCCTCCGCCTCCGGCACCTGTCGGGCCCAACGACCCCGGCTCGCACGCGCGTCGCTACGGAGCCCCCGCGTATGCCCCCTGGGACCACGACCACGTGTGAGCCTAGGGGCACGATGGCATAGACCCAGCCCCTACGTGGTGCGTCTCAATCGGCTTCCCTCCCTCGCTCTCTCAAAGGACACCCTCCCCATGGCGCTCCATCCCTGTTCACAGTGTGGCCGACACGTCCGTCACGCCGAGACCCAGTGCCCGTTCTGTGGTCACGCGCTCACCGTGATGTCCTCGCACCTCGCGCCCGTGCAGTTTGTGACCCGCGCCGCGATGGTCCTCGGTGCAGCGCTTACCGTGAGCGCCTGCCAAGAGCCGCAGGCGCCAACACAAAACACACCGACGCTCCCGACCGTCAGCACGCCGGTGACCCAGCAAATGCCCACGCAGATCTCACCGACTCCCCAGCCGGTGATCGCGCAGCCAACCTCGCCACTGCCTGAGCCTTCGATCGCCGCGGCGTACGGCGCGCCCATGCCGCCAGAACCCACCGTGGCGCCTCCCCCTCCTCCGGTGGGGCCCAACCATCACGCATCGCATGCGCCACGGTATGGCATCGCGCCGATGGCTCCGATCGCGCCTGTCGATCACGGCTCGCACGTGCGTCGCTACGGCGCGCCGATGTTTATGCCCTGGGACGACGATCACGTGTGACTTGCGCGTGCGCGCTTTGCTACACCGCGTGAGGTGAGTGATGAGCCGAGCGACATTGTCTTAGGGATTGATCCGGGGACGCATCACTGCGGTTGGGGCTTGGTCGCGCGACGGGGCACGCGCTTTGTGCACATCGCGCATGGGGTCATCCATGCGGTGACCAAAGACCCATTGCCCGCGCGGTTGCGCACGGTCGCCGACGGAATCCGAGAGGTCCTGCAGAGCTATCCCGTGGCCTCAGGCGCGATCGAGCAGGCGTTTGTCTACCTCGATCCCAAAGCCGCGCTCTTCATTGGCCACGCGCGCGGCGCGGTGATGGTCGAATGCGAACGCATCGGTGTGACCTTGGGCGAGTACGCCCCTACGGTGGTCAAGCGCTCGGTCGTCGGAACCGGAAAAGCTGACAAAACCCAGGTCAATTCGATGATCCGCGTGCTCCTCGGCCTCGCCCAAGCGCCGCCCTTAGACGCGAGCGACGCCCTCGCCGTGGCGATCTGTCACGCCAGCGCGATGGCCTACGCGACGCAGGTCCAAGCCGCCCAGAGCAAGGCCCTCGCCGTCTCTGTTCGTGCGCCTGCAACGGTGGCCATCAAGCGCGCATCGAAACCCCGAAGGAGCTAACACCTTGACGCCTCGCCGTGTGCACCTCTCGTTGTGCCTATTGTGCTCGCTCGCTCACTGTTCGCCTGCAAATTCGCCGGCATCCGACGCGAGTACACAAGACACATCGCCCTCGCTCGACGTGATCTCTGAGCCCTCAGACGACGTCGCGATGCCGCCCTCGGATGCGAGCGAGGCGCTGCCCAACGTGACCGTCGCGCAAGGCCCCACCGCCCGCGCCGTAGAGCCCGGTGTGATCCGCGAGGTCTTCACGATCGCGGTCCCCGCGCCCCCGCCCAACCGCGCAGTGGGGCGCACGGAGACGCCGACCCCTGCGAGCCTCAATCGCGTGCAGATCTTGCGCTATCGGGCTGCAAATTTGCCCACAGATCCACGCGTTGCAGTGCGCGGTGTCGTGGTCGCGGTGCCTGGTTTTTTGGGTGGAGCGGGCTCGTTTGATGGCCTCGCACGCGCGCTGGTCAAGCGCGCAGTCACCGACGCAAACCCCGTCGAGGTCTGGGCCCTGGATCGACGCAGCAACCTCCTCGAAGACCTCCGAGGCATGGACGCGGCCGACGCGATGGGCGACCCAGAGCTCGCGCGAAGATACTATGTCAATCGCGCGATCACGGTGAATGGCCAGCGATTTGAGGGCTATTTGTCACCGACGAGCCCATCTCTCGCGTACATGAGCGAGTGGGGCCTGCCCTCGCTGATCGAAGACCTCCGCGCGGTCATCGCGACCATCCCTTCGAGTCGAGAGCGCGTCGTGCTGCTCGGTCACTCGCTCGGCGCGTCCATCGTCGAGGCCTATGCGTCCTGGGAATTCGCAGACCGAACCCGTGGCTATGACTCCATCGCGGCCCTCTCGTTGGTCGATGGCGTCGCGAGCGGCGCGTCGGTCACCGAGACCGAGTACCTCGAGGGCGGCGCCATGGGCGGCTTTGGGCCCTCGCAAGGGGTGACCGCGCTGCGCAGCAATGGGCCGTATTTCGTGGCACTTCCGCTGTTGGGCGTGCAGGCCGTCGCGGTCGCCGAGATCACCGCGCGGCGCGCACTGAGCGCCCCTGACGCAGTGGTCCCGGACAACCGACGCGACGAGCTCTTGCGCACACTGTTGAGCCTGGACTCGGTGCCACCGATGACCAACGCAGCGGCCTTTGGCTTCGCGTTTGACACGGACTCGTGCGCGCTGAGCTTTGCGGCCATGAGTGTGGGCTCTCCCGTAGGGCCCACACGCCGAGTGGCGAGCATTTTGGGCCCGATGATCACGGTCCCCGCGAGCGGCACCGAGCGCTACCTCTGGACCGACGCGACCGCGAGCACGCCGCGTGAATTTACGCCCGTAGCCAACGCCGCGCACGGATGGGCCGCGAGCCCGACAAACTTCGCTGAGTGGTATTTTCCGTCTCGACTGTCGCTCGATGTGAGCGCGCTCGGAGACCTACGATTGCAGCCCTCGTCCTGGGCGTGGCGCGAGGGACTGCGCGCGCAGCACAGCGCCGCGATCGATGTCCCCGTGCTCGCCGTGGGCACCGCGTTGGTCAGCGACCCTGCGCGCTTTGCGCAAGCCCGCGCGCGACTCAGCGCGCCCCTCGGCGCCACGCGCCCCAACGCGGGCACCCCACGCTCGGACGACCGCGCGTTTAGGGTCGTGATGATCCCGTCCATGAGCCACATCGATCCCATCATGGCGCCAGACACCCGCGACCCCGAAAACCCCGTCCCCGCTGCGGTATTGTCACTCCTCACGCAGAGCGTCTCTGGGGGCACCGTAGCCCTCCCCGCGCGCTGAACATTGTTCGCAACAGGGCCACCGAGAGCGATACCCTCGCCCTCACTGTGCAAGCCCTGTCTCGCGTTCGCCCGCTCCTCGCGTTCACCCTCTGCGCGACGTTTGTCCTGCCAAATTGCCGCCCGCGCACGGACCCCACGCAGTTCGCGACCGTGACTCGCCCGCGCCGCGCCCTGCGATTGTTTACCGATTCGGACACGGTGCTGGGCGCATCTGCGGGCTCGGTCGAGCTCTACGTCGCGACCCTGCGCGGCGTCGTGCGCTATCCCCTCTCGGGCCAGGGCGAAGCGCGACGCAACACAGTCTCGGACGGATTGCCCGATGACCGTGTGTACGCTGTCGCGGTCTCGCCCGAGGGGATCCCGTTTGCGGCCACCGCCAACGGCGTCGCGCGGCTCATCGGCGACCGCTGGGAGCGCACCAACGGGCCCCAGCCCGATGTGGGCCGTGTGACCGCGATGGTGGCCCTCGCGCGAGGGACGCTCATGCTCGGTGGCTCGCACGGGCTCGCCGAGTTTCGCGATGGCGCGTGGGCTTACATCACGACACAGCACCAGATCACGTGCCTCGCGCTCGATGGCGAGAAGGTCTTGGTGGGCACGGCGCAGTCGGGCCTGATGGTGCTCGAGCGCGATCACTTGTCCGGCGAGGGGCACACGCCGAGCACTGGGTTTCCGGCCCCGATGGTCCGCTCGGTTGTGCCTGTCGGTGACGGAAAACTCTGGGCCCTCACCCAAGACGTCGGCGGCGCGCGCTTGGCCTACTGGGATGGCCAACGGTGGTTCGCGTACACGCACGCGCGCTTGCGCAACACGTGGCTCGCCCTCGTACCCTCGCGCGACGGCCGCGGAGTCTCGCTCGTTTTGCAGGGCCGCTGGTTTGACCTCCTCGCGCGGCAGGGCCAAGACGAAGGCAGTCTCGCGCTGGTCTCGGCCGCGGCTCCGACCGCTGCCCAGAGGCTCACGCTGCGCGCCTCGCCAGTGCCTCCTGGGACCATCCCTGGGACCAGCGCGGGGATCCCCGGCGTGGCTCCCCCCAGCCCCCCTGCAGGGGCCCCTGGGGCCTCTGGGCGATCGGGCGGCGCAGACATGAGCTTCACCGCGGACGAGGCCACGAGCACCGCAGGCGCGGGGCGTGTGCGCGCGATTGATCTCCCGCCGCCGTCGACGCCCATCGAGGCCCCTACGACTCCGCCGGTCGCAGAGAACGGCGAGCGAATTCAGAGCCCGTTCTTCTCGCTCGCGACCGCGAATGTGCCCATGCCCGACGACGCCGTGGGGCTCTTTGTCGACAGCGGAAAAGTCTACGCAGCGCGTGAAGGCAAGGGCCTCGTGCGAGTGTCCGGCGGCGAGAGCGTGACCTACGCCCTGCGAGATCTCACGCAGTGGCCGCGCGGATTGCAGTGCGCGAGCGACGGCCAAGGCCGAACGTGGTTCTTGGGACCCGACAACGTGATGCTCGGGTATGACGGCCGACGATGGACGCGCAAGGCGTTTCGCGAGCTGCTGAGCCTCGACGAAGAGAGCCCACAAGAGAGCGCCGCCCTCGCCGAGAGCGTGCCCTTGGCGCTCTACGCACAGGGCGCTGTGAGCGCCGCGGTCGCTCGGGTAGGGACGGACAAACTCGTGGTATTTCGCTGGGCAGATGGCGCGTTTCAGCCCGTCGCGACGCGGCGAATTCGCATCGCTCGGGGCGCGACCCTGGACGCGAGCTTTATGGGCGTTGACCCACAGAGCCGGTTTTGGGTAGGGCTCTCGGTGGGCCCGAGCGGCAGCGCCCGCGTCCGTGGCGCGGTGCTCATCGACGGAAACCTCCCGCGTGTCACCGAGTTTCACAGCCAAGCGCGCCCACGACGCGCGAGCGCCAACGCCACGAGCCCGGACAACCTCGCGAGCATCGCGTTTGACCAAGCCGGGAGCGCGTGGTTTTCGGGGGTCGAGGGGGCGGTCCAGATCACGGCGACCGAGCCACGGCGCGCGGCCACGGTGCGAGTCTTTCGCGAGCCCCAGGGTGTCCGCGGAGACCTAGTCAACGACATCGTCCGTGGCCCCCGAGGCTATCTGTACGTCTCTACACCCGAGGGATTTGGCGCGTGGGATGGGCGCACGTGGGACTTCGCGGTCACTGGCGCGCGCACGTTGTTTCCGGCGGTCGCGATGGCCGGAGACAACAGCGCGGTCTACGGCGTGAGCCCTCGCGGCGCGTGGATCTTCGACGACACGGGCGGCCGGAGGCTCGAGGACGTCGAGCGCGGAGGCGCAGGGCCCTTGCGCGATGTCATGGTCGACCCGCAGGGCCGCGTGTGGTTCTTGGGCGACCAGGGGCTGTTGCAGTTTGACCCGAGCGCCCAGAGCGCGAGCAGCGCGACCGACGGGAGTGACGGGACTGGCGGGACTGGTGGGACTGGCGGCGAGACCGAGAGCGCACTCACAAACTGAGCAACGGTTAACCCGTTCGTCCGGGCGCCCGAGCACCCCAGCCGTGAGCTTTGCGGCGTGAGGATTGAATGGCGCAATCCGGAGGATCATCGCAGATGATAGAGTCATCTGTTGGAGACTCAGGTCTAGGCCCCTGGGACCCGGCCCTCCTCACGACACTTCGATAAGCCCGCGGTCATTGCGAACTGGATCTCAGGTATTGATTGATGAACGATTTTATCATGTCCGCGATCGCTTTGTTCGCAATGAGTTCGCTGGGCTTGTTGGCAACCAATTCGCTTCCTAAGAACGAGCAGTTGCTTCCTCGACTAAGCCTGCTAGCGCACATGCTCACTGCGCCCGCGCTGCTCGCGATCATGGACTACATTTTCGTAGCAAGTGATGTGCACTATTACTTCAGAACCGGAGAAACACTCACAAAGCTCATGCGAAGTGACCCGCTTCGCTGGATCCCCGAGACTTTCAAATTCATGCTCCAGCTGCCTAACGGACTCGAGGTCTATTTTCCAGAACAGTTTAGCGGCGCTTACGCTACGACGAGCATGGCCGCCGCAGTATCATTCGTGATGCTGCTGCTCAACGATGCGCAGTACGCATCCTTTATCTTTATGGCAGGACTCGCTTACTTAGCCAAACTGGCTTCTTACCGGGGTGTACGGCTGG
This sequence comes from Deltaproteobacteria bacterium, assembly GCA_030694465.1. Lineage (GTDB taxonomy): Bacteria > Myxococcota_A > Polyangia > Polyangiales > JAUXYJ01. Next base: position 49,091 of record JAUXYJ010000034.1, read on the forward strand.
CATTGCCCAACATGAATCCTAGCCGGGTCGCGATCGCGATGATGCTCGTGCCTTCGGTGGTCTTTTGGTCATCAGGAATCGTAAAAGAGAGCTTCGCGTTGATCGGCCTGGGGATTCTTATGCTGTGGATCTCGAGGGCCACGAAAACGTCGCTATGGACGAGCCCGCATTTGCTCCTCACAGGAGTCGTCCTGCTCGCATTGATTAAGCCTTATCTTCTTTTTCCTTTCATACTGTCTGCAGGAACTTGGATTGGTTTAGTCAAGCTAAAGGGATCGAACTTGGCCGTCAAACCCATCGTAATCATCGCTGTGATTGTCTTGTTTTTTAGTGCGCTCGCTGGCCTCAGCGTCGCTTTTCCGGAGTTTTCCCTATCCAAGTTCGGTGAGTCCACATCACACATGCAGCAGGCAGGAGCCACGACCGACGGCGGATCGAACTACAATCTTGGCAATGCCGAGGCAACGTCGTTGTCGGGACAGTTAGCGTTCGCCCCCATCGCTCTAACTACAGTGCTCGTACGGCCATTCTTCTTCGAAATTCGAAATTTCTCGATGGGCATTGCTTCGATTGAGTCGACGATCTTGCTTTACTTACTCATCCAACTATTTCGCAAGAACACGGTCAAGCAGGTCTTTCGGGCGATTCGCAGTTCGCCGCCTCTGGCCTACTGTTTAGTGTACACGCTCGTCGCAGGGCTAGCCATCGGGCTCGCAACATCGAACTTCGGAACCCTCTCTCGCTATCGCATTCCAATGATGCCGTACTATACTCTGTTAGTCCTTGTGCTGACAGACAAGAGGAGCGGCGTCACGGCGCTGCGTCGAGCCGAGGCAGCAACACCCAGCGTGAGCGATTTGAAGGTCTTCTCAAAGCCCTCATGAAGCACAGCGCTAGCGCATCAGGTTTCGAGCATGCGTCCACGAGTCATCTGAGTCGGAGTTTGGTGCTCGCGCGGATCCTTCAGCGCTCCGCACTCTTGCTCGAATGACTCACGGATACCTACTCGAAACGCGCTGGCGCTCTCGAGTCTTATTGGTCGGTTCAAGCCCGAGCCATTTAAAGGGTGCCCTCGAAGCACTCATGAAGAGCGCTTCTTGGCCTTGGATTCGGCGAGGACTCTGTGCGTAGAGATGTGCGTTTTTCGTGAGAATCGAGCCTTCTCCGTACTCGGCTTGTCGGGACTTGAATTCGCCTTGCGGGCGGTGCCCAGCGTAAACAGCGCGGCGTACCTCGCGAGCGTCGTGACTCACGGTGGCCTCCAGAAAATCTTCTGCTGCGTGCGCGACGCCTTGGGCCTGGCGTAGGCTGCGCGGCAAGCCGATGTTGCAGCTGTTGCACGAGACAAACCCGATTTGCACGCCGGCTTGGAGCCTCGCGGGGCGGACTTTTACCGACGCGATGTTTTGGCTCCCGCCGCGGACGCGGGTCGAAATCCACGGCGTCGAGCACCTCCCGCGTGGACCGGCGATTTTCTGCCCCAATCACACGCACAAGTTCGACTTCTTGCCGCTGCGCGCTGCGCTGTTGCACCGGGATATGCAGCTCATGACCTGGATCAAAGCGCGGGACTACAAGCACCCCGCGATGCGATGGATTCTTGGCAAGGGAGGCAACGTCCCGCTCGCGTCGCGTGGCTACCTGATCGCCAGCGATTTTGCAGCCGTGCACCGCCGCAAACCCACCGACGACGAGTACCGCGCGCTGCGCACGCACGTAGACGACGGCGCCCCGCTCGAGCGAATCGACCCGGTGATTGAGCGGTCGTTGCGCACAGCGCGGCCCATCGCGGGTGTGTCCGTGGACTTCGCGCAGGGCTACCGCGGCGCGATCCGCGAGGCCTATCGCGTGCTCATGGCCGAGAGCCTGCGATTGGCGCGGCGTGGGCGAGACCTCGGGCGACACCAGCACGTGTACCCGCAAGGTGCGACGTCGAAGCAGCTCACGCCAGGGCACATCGGCGCGGTGCAGGCGGCGCTGGCCCTGGATATCCCGCTCATCCCCGTCGGCATGAGCGGCTGTCGGGAGGTCTTTGTTGGGCGCGATCACCCGCTGACCCGTGGGGGGCGCGTGGTCCTTCGGTTTGGAGCCGCGATGGAAGTCCCGAAATCATGTGTTTCGGCTGCGTTTGAGCCGTTTAATCCGGACGACGAGGACGCGCACAAAGACGCGCTCCAAGCGCAGACCGATGCGCTGATGGCGCGCGTGAATGCGCTCTGCGAGCCCGCCTATCGTTGGGCCGACGATCTGCGAAGCGATGGCAAGCAGGGCGTCGCGCGGTTTTACACATGAGCGAGCGTTGATCCTCTGTGCCACTGTACCCGCGACATCACATCGACATCGCGATCGATGACCTTGGCGCCGCGCTCGTCTCGTGCGCGCGCGACCTGCGCTCGGAGGCCGAGGCCGAGAGGCTCGAGTCCTTCGTGGCGCCCGACGGCGAAGTGCTCGCGATGCACTCGGTGCGCTCGGGGTTTGACCTGTTGCTCACGGCCCTCGCGCTGCCCCCGGGGAGCGAGGTCTTGCTGTCGGCGCTGACCATCCCGGACATGCCCAGGATTGTGCGGGCGCACGGGCTCGTCGCGGTGCCGGTCGATGTGGACGCAGCCACACTTTCGCCGACCGAAGCAGCGCTCGAACAGGCGTGGTCGCCGCAGGCAAAAGTCTTGGTCGTCGCGCAGCTTTTTGGAGGCCGTGCGTCCCTGGACGCTGCCCGCGCGTTCGCGCTTCGGCGCGGACTGCTCTTCGTCGACGACGACGCGCAGGGCTACACAGGGCCGAGCTGCCTCGCTCCCCGCGACGCCGACGTCGTCTTTCACAGCTTCGGAACGATCAAGACGGCGACGTGTCTCGGCGGCGCGCTCGTTCGTGTCCGCGACGCAACACTACGCGCGGACATGCGCGCCGAGCACGCGCGCTGGCCGGTGCATCCCACCGCGACGTACGCAAAGAAGCTCGCGCTCTACACAACGCTGCTCGTGCCGCGAGAGCCACACGCGTACACGCTCTTTGCCGCGTGCGCCGAGCGCTTCGGCGGCGGGCTGGACTCTGTCGTGATGTCCATGACAAAGGGGTTTCCGTCGGCGGATCTGCGGGGATTTTTGCAGAGTATTCGGAGACGCCCGTGCGGGCCACTGCTCGCACTGCTGCGGCGACGGATCGCGTCGTTTGACCCACACCGTCTGCAGCGACGCGCCGAGGCCGGCGAGCGTCTGTTGCGCGCGCTCGCTCACGACGTCGAGGTCCTGGGAGGTGCACAGCGCGCGCGTACGCACTGGCTCTTCGCGGTGCTGCTCGCGAAGCCCGACGCGCCGATCGCGATACTTCGGCGCGCGGGCTTCGACGCCGCCCGCGGGGCGACGAGCATCGCTGCGGTCCCCGCGCCCGACGAGCGGCCGCAGTTAGTCCCTGCGCAAGCGCTCGCTGCCATGGAGCGCGTGCTCTTTGTCCCCGTATACCCTGAAATTTCACAGGCGGATCGCGATCGTCTCGCTGCCTCTCTCGTGGCTGTCTCTCGCGCACCGCGGTGAGCGCGAGACATCCGTGCTGTTGCGGCTCAGCGCCCCGGCAGCCGCACGCGCGCACCGTTCGCCGCGCCCTCGATCTCGACGAACACCGCGCCCGCAAACACGTCGCGCACAAACACGTGGGACACCGCGCCGCTCTCGGAGTCCCCCAGCTGCGCCCAATGCGCCTGCGCGGTGCCCAGCAGAGCGCCCCGCGCGTCGCGATAGCGCACACTGAGCGCACCGTCGCCCTGCACGCCCCGCTGCGGCGCGCGGGTGTATGCCCAGGTCAACGCGCCGTCCGCAGCGAGGGCGCCCACAAACACGGTCGTCGGCGCGGCCTCGCTCACCAGCCCGCTTACGGTTCCGCGCAGCGCCACCGCGCGCGAATACAGCGCGCGATACGTGTAGTCCGACACCCACTGCGGGTCGCAATAGCCCATGAAGTCCGTCGTGCTCATGGGCGAAAAGAACGTCGCGTCGCGCGGGTCGAAGCCCCACACGCCGATGCGCCCGAGCGCGTGCGGATACGCCCTGTCTGCGCCCGACGTCGAGCATGGTGCGTGCTCGCGGCCGAACAAGTGACCGAGCTCGTGCGCGAACGTCCACGCCGTGTCGTCCCCGGTAAAGCCCACCCCGCTGCCCACGCGGATCGAGGCGTCCGTGGGGTTTGAGACAACGTAGCTCTGGCCCGTCACGCACGATCGACCGCAGTAGATCTCGCGCGTGGTGGCAGGCGCCACGAGGCCAAAGTAGTACACGTCGTCCCCGGGGGCCTCGCGGTCGCGGAGGTTTGCGATCACGCCGTTGAGCGAGCCGAAGTTCACGTTTCCCGTGAACGTCGTGCTGCCAAAATCAATCGGCGCGTGGACGGTGAAGTCCACCGCGGTCAGGGGATAGAGCGCGATCAAGAGCGTGCGCATGCGCCCGAGCTGCTCGGGGCTGGTGTCGGGCAGACGGTTCGATCGGTCGCCGGTCCAACGCACAGGGACCAGCGTCACGCGAAGCGAGCCGGGCACGGGGGACAGGTCCAACGCGGCCAGCGTTCCGTCGCGGGGAACGCGCGCGTCCGAGGTGCCCGCCCCCGACGATGTGGGCCCCGTGTCTGAGAGCACCCGCACCGCGTAGCGCGCCCCCGAGCGCACCCTCGCCGCGTCCACCCGAAACGTAAACACCCCCGCGGGGTCCATGTCCGACGACGCCCCAGAGATCATCCTGCTCTCGCGCAGCACGCTCGTTGTGCCGCCCTCGTCCCACAAGAGCTCGGCGGTGACCATCCTCGCGCGAAACCCCGCCGCGGGGGTCACATACGCGCGCACCGCCGCCGCGCGCCCCGCGATCAACGGCGCGTTTCGCCCCGCCATCGGCGCGATCGCTCCGCGCGCGAACACCGCGACGCGCACGCCCTGAAACATCGCTACTTCGCTCACGGCGAGGTCCTCTGCGAGCCGCACCTCGCCCGGCCGCGCCGCGTCCTGCGCGATCCCCGGGATGTCCTCACTGGGCGCAGAGTCTCCGAGCGGCGTCATCGCGTCTTGCGAGATCACGGTGCCGTCAAGTGTGCCTCCGTCCTCTTCGGGCTGCGCGGGCCCGCTGCATCCAACCAGCGTGAGAAGCGACAGCGTGAAGAGCGCGTAGTTCATCGGAGGGCCATTTCTCCAGCGGGGTGTGACAGCAGCGCAGCTCGCGCCGCATCGGGCGGCGCGGATTCCTGCGGCGTATACACTACGCGAGTTCGCGCAGAGCCCTCACGCTCAATAGAAAACACACAACCCGCGCGATGATCGAGGCGCACTCGCATTCACGCGGCGCAGCCCTGCGAGCAGCGCGAGGTCAATCCTGACGTGATGCATCCGCCGTAAGAGCTCGCCCGGACTTGAGCCATGCGGACGGTTTTACGCACAACGCTACCCCATTCGTTCTTGGCGCCGATGCCCTCAGGAGGTCGCAGTGCCAGCCGAGATGTCATTCAATATGGAATATCTGATACTTCAAATTGATGAACTCAGCGGCGTGCTCGCAGCGGGATATGTGCCATTGGCGCAGGTGATCCTTCACTGATTGCCGCGGCTCGCGAAGTGCATCCCGTAGGTCGTGCTTCCGCCCAAAACATCCGTAAAGTCCGTGAATGAAGCCCAGACCCTGGCGTCCCAGTATGCCCGCTCGCTCCTCGAGGCCTCACCAGACCCGCTGGTGACCATCAGCCCAGAGGGCAAGATCACCGACGTGAACGAGGCGTCGGTCGAGGCCACTGGAGTACCGCGCGAGCAGCTCATCGGCACGGACTTCTGCGACTGCTTCACCGACCCTGACGCGGCGCGCGCCGGGTATCGCAAGGTGTTCTCCGAAGGTCTTGTGCGAGACTATCCGCTTGCCATCTGCCACGCCTCGGGGCGCGTCATGGATGTGCTCTACAACGCCAGCGTCTACAAGGACGGCGAGGGAAACGTCCTCGGCGTGTTCGCCGCCGCGCGGGACGACACCGAGCGCAAGCGCCTGGACCTGGTGCTGCAGGAAAGAAGCGTCGAGCTGGAGGCTGCGAAGACGGAGGCAGACAGGGCCAATCTCGCCAAGTCGGAGTTTCTCTCGAACATGAGTCACGAGATCCGCACTCCGATGAACGCCATCATCGGCATGTCCCACCTGGCGCTGAAGACGGAGCTGACGCCGCAGCAGCGCAATCATATCAAGAAGATCCATGATTCAGGTCGGCATCTTCTCGGGATCATCAACGACATTCTCGACTTCTCGAAGATCGAGGCGGGCAAGCTCGAGGTCGAGCGCACCGAGTTCGAGTTGGAAAAGGTTCTCGAGCATGTGGCCAACCTGATCGCCGAGAAGACGGGGGCCAAGGGGCTGGAGCTGATCTTCGACGTCGACAAGAACGTGCCGGACAACCTGATCGGCGACCCGCTACGACTGGGGCAGATTCTCATCAACTACAGCAACAACGCCGTCAAGTTCACCGAGCAGGGGGAGATCGACGTCGTCATCCGGCTCAAGGAAGAGACCGACCACGACGTGCTGCTCTACGTCGCTGTGCGCGACACTGGTATCGGCCTCACCGAGGCGCAGATTGGGCGTCTGTTTCAGAGCTTTTCTCAGGCCGACACGTCGACCACCCGCAAGTTCGGTGGCAGCGGTCTTGGGCTGGCGATTTCCAGGAACCTAGCCGAACTGATGGGCGGAGAAGTGGGCGTGGATAGCACGCCCGGCGAGGGCAGCACCTTCTGGTTTACGGCGCGCTTCGGCAAGGGAGCCGCGCCGCCTCGCAAACTGCTGCTGTCGCACGACCTTTACGGCAAACGCATGCTGGTCGTCGATGATAACGAATACGCCCGGCTGGTGCTGAGCGAGCTTCTCAGCAACATGAACTTCAAGGTCGACCAGGCGGAGTCGGGCGCGGCAGCCATCGACTCCGTGGAGCGGGCCGAGGCGCAGGGCATGCCCTACGAGATTGTGTTTCTCGACTGGCAGATGCCGGTGATGGACGGCATCGAGACGGCCAGGCGGCTGAGGGCGCTTTCGCTGGGCCGCTTGCCGCACCTGGTGATGGTGACCGCCTACGGCCGCGAGGAAGTCATCCGGAGCGCCGCGGCGACCAGCATCGAAGAGGTGCTGATCAAGCCGGTCAGCCCTTCGACCCTGTTCGGCGGCGTGGTGCGCGTGCTCGGGGGCGCATCCGACGGTCCCCACAACATCGAGGACACAGCAGGCGACCTGTTCGATCAGCTCGCCACGATCAAGGGCGCCCGCATCCTGCTGGTGGAGGACAACGAAATCAACCAGGAGGTGGCGACCGAACTGCTGCGCGACGCCGGTTTCGTCGTCGACCTCGCCGAGGATGGCCGGGGCGCCATCGGCAAGGTCGGGACGGTCGCCTACGACGTCGTGCTGATGGACATGCAGATGCCGGTGATGGACGGGATCACCGCGACCCGCGAGATCCGCAAGGAGCTGCGTTTTGCGAAGCTTCCGATCGTCGCGATGACCGCCAATGCCATGCAGATCGATCGTGAGCGTTGCCTCGCGGCGGGCATGAACGACCATGTCGCTAAGCCTATCGAACCCAGAGAGCTGTGGAGAGCTTTGTTGAAGTGGATCAAGCCGCGGCACTCCCCCCAGGTGCCGGCGATGGCGAGGCCGCAGGGGGCGCACGGCGAGCTGCCGCCCGACATCGATGGGCTGGACATGACCAGTGGCCTGCGTCGCGTGCTCGGCAAGAAGCCGCTCTATGTCTCGATGCTTCGCAAGTTCGTCGCTGGGCAGAAATCCGCACTTCCGGCAATCCTGAGCGCCATCGAGGGCAACGACTGGGAAGGCGCCGAGCGGCTGGCCCACACGCTGAAAGGCGTCTCAGGCAACATTGGCGCGACCGGCCTGCAGCGTCTTGCCGGAGAGCTCGAGGCGGCCATCACAGATCGCCAGCCACGCGGAGTCGTCAATCTCCGGCTCGCCAATCTGGGGCCGCCGCTTGATGCGCTGATTGTGCAGTTGGAGCAGACGCTGCCGGGGGAGCGAGCTGGTGAGGCGGTCGTAATTGACCCGAACCATCTGGCGGCAATCTGTCACAGGTTGACGGCACTGCTGGACGACGACGACGCGAAGGCGGTCACTGTGTTGGAGGCGAACGCGGATCTGCTCGAGGCAGCGTTTCCTAGCGATTATCGCGCAATAGAGCGCTGCATTCAATCATTCGACTTCGCAGCGGCGCTCGTAGCATTGCGCGTCGCCTCCGAGAATCTCGCGCCAATGGAGTCCCTGTGAACGATCACGCCACCACCCAAAGCCCCATCATTCTGGTGGTCGATGACACGCCGGACAACCTCCTCATGATGAGCGACCTGCTCGCTGACCAATACAAGGTCAAGGTTGCTAACTGCGGAGAGCGAGCGCTGCAGATCGCCAGGTCCGCATCGCCTCCTGACTTGATCCTGCTGGATATCATGATGCCCGAGATGGACGGCTATGAGGTCTGTCGACAACTGCAGCGCGACCCAAAGACAGCGAAAATCCCGGTGATCTTCCTCACCGCAAGGTCCGAAGTGGAGGACGAGGAGAGAGGTCTGGAGCTCGGCGCGGTCGATTACATCACCAAGCCTATCAGCCCGCCCATCGTCATGGCGCGAGTGAAGAGCCAGCTGGCGCTCAAGGCCGTTGCCGACTTCCTCCACGACAAGAACAAATTTCTCGAACTCGAGGTGGCCAGGCGCACGCACGAGGTGCTGGAAGGTTCGCTAGAGACCATCTTTACGATGACGCGCGCGGCTGAACACAAAGACGAGGACACGGGCGCTCACGTGCAGCGGATCAGCCACTACAGTCGCGACCTTGCGAGGCTGCTCGGTCAGGAAAAAGAATTCGTCGACAGGATCTTCTTCGCGAGCCCGATGCACGACATCGGCAAAATCGGCATCCCCGACGTCATCCTGCTCAAGCCAGGAGCTTTGACCCCGGACGAGTGGACGATCATGAAGGGGCACGCCGCGATCGGTGCGAAAATCCTCGGCGACAGCAAGTCCCCGCACCTCCAGATGGGCGCCGAAATCGCGCAGAATCACCACGAGCGGTGGGACGGCGGGGGGTATCCGAACGGCAAGCAGGGCGAGGCCATTCCCCTTGCGGCGCGCATCATGAATATCTGCGACGTCTACGACGCTCTTCGCAGCAAGCGGCCCTACAAGCCCGCATTCGATCATCAGAAAGCCGTGGACATCATCACGCGCGGAGATGGCCGCACGCAGCCAGAGCACTTTGACCCGGATGTTCTTGCTGCGTTCAAGGACTCCCACGCGCTGTTTCGCGACACCTTCGAGGCACACACGGCGTCGCTTCATCCACCCGCGGGTACGACCTAATACTCTTCGCTGATGAGCCAAGACCTGCTCCCCCGCCGACGAGCGATCCCTGCGGCCGCTCGCTCGGTGACTGGCGTGACCTTGGACGCTCCGGTGCTGCCACGGTCGCGTGCGCGAATGGTCGATGGCCGTTTGATGTCGGTGCCCGCGGGGGCTGACGCGAGGCTGCGGTTTTGCTCCGAGGGCCTGCCTGGCGGTGAAGTGGTCTTGATGCACACGCACACGCAGCACAGGCTGGCCCTCGCGATGGACTTCGCGACCCGAGGAAACCTCGGCGGTGTGCTCCCGGCGCGCGCTCGCAGCGCAGCTCGCATAAGCCTATCCAGCGATGGCAAGCGAGTTTGACGCGCTCGCGGGCCCCTTTGCGGACGTCCAAGAGCCGGGTACTCCCGGAGGGCGCTGCGGGCGTGTGCTTTGATCGCACGAGTGCCCTCTGCGGCTCAGCGCTTGGCGCGGCGGCGGGCAGCGGCGGCCAAGGCGCTCAGGACAAACGCGGCGCCGCTCAGGCCAAACCCGGCAGAGCCCACGGGGACCGTGGTGCAACGGATCGGCTGCACGCTCGGGCGCGCGACCGGGACCACCGCGCAGGGAGGCGGAGTGGGCACGTTGCGGATGGTGCCGTAGTTGTACTGGACCGGGCGCTCGGCAGGGACCGCGGCGGGGGCGAGCTGAAGATCTCGGTCGAGGAGCTGTCCCGCGAGGTCCGCGTGCAATCGGGTGATCGTGGGCGCGCCTGAGAGCCCCATGAGGGCGACCTCCATGTCGGCCATGGGCGTGGGTTCGACGCAGCGCATGGAGGGCCCTGGGCCCGCGTCGGCGCTAGCGTCGGTGTCTGCGTCGGGGCTGCCACCGTCGGTGTCTGTGTTGTTACATAGCGGCGTCGAGGACGCGCTCCGCTCGGCTTGTTGTGCGATCGAGCGAAACGCCCCCGCGCTCATGGTGAGGGCAGACTCGGTGATCCAGGCGCGGCCGGCGTTGCGCACGTTGATGGCGTTTTCGACGGCGCGAAAGTCTGCTGCGGGGTCTTGTCCGCCGGGGGTGTTCCAGTCCCACGTGAGGTCGCTGTCGCGGACCTCGCCGTTGGGAAAGTTGGTCGCTTCAAAGCGCGTGTCCGCGATCACCAAGAGGTTGAGCGCGACCTTGTCGCTCACGCCCGCGGCCACCATGCGCAGAGGCAACGTGGGCGCGTAGCTCGGGATGGTCACACGCACCGGAGACATCCGGTTGAGCCCAACGCCCGCGCGCAATTTGAGCGCGACGAAGTCACTTCGCAGCGCCACATAGTGATCAATCACCGGCTCAATCGCAGCCGGAACGCTAAACCCGCTGTCCCGCAGCCACGTGCGGATCGCCATCGCGTTGGTCCCGCCGATCACCGCCACCGCGTAGGGCCCCACGACCTCTTCGCGATGCACTACCACGCCGCCATCTTCGGGGCTGCCCGCGTCGATAGCGCCCGCCGAGGTTGGGCTAAACGACCGATCGTTGGGGCAGTTCTGCCGGGGCAGCTGTGGGCGAAACACCCGCGGCGCCGTGGTCGAGTCCAGGGCGCTCATAAAGCGATCGTCCGCGAGGTCTACCTGCACATCGGGCCCGCTGCGAATGGGCAGAATCCAAGAGAAATCACTGGGGTTTCCGGCGTAGCTAAACTGATCCCAGAGGGTGGTCCGCGTCGCAGACACCGAGAGCACCATGCGGTGATCGGTCACGCTCTGCACCACGCTCGGGGGCGCAAAGCAGCCGCCACAGGCCTCGGCGACCCGTGGGCTTCCGGACAAGCTCACGGTGGCGAGCGCTAACCCCGCGAGGGCTGCCAAGGGACGAAGGCTCATGCGGCGAAGTGAGGGAGAGTGGGACATCGGGGGAGGGCTCCTAAGGGTGCGGGCGTGAATGGCAATCCGTGGTGTGTGCCAATGAATCTGGCTCACTCTCTGCGAGCGCCATGCCAAGGAAAAAACCATGGGTTTGTCCCTTGATTGAGCCAAGGTGAGCCACTGTGCTCTTGTGCGGTCCCCCGCGTGACTCAGCGCTCGTTTTGAAGACAGCGAAAGTCATCAAAGCACCGCGCGCTCGGTCCCGTGCGCTGTACATTGGCTGGCACACTCCCGCGTCTGGGCCGCGCGTGCCGTGGGCGCACGGCGGCGAGCGCGCCGTTGGGGAGCATGTCCGCGTCGGGATCAATGCTCACGGGCAAGTGCGGCATGGGGCGCTCGACGATGGGATTTCCGCGAGCGATCGCGGTGGCTTCTTCGAGCAAGTGCACGGCCTCGTCGACGACTACGCGTCGCTCGGCGCGGCCCCCGTACGCGATGGACGTCTCGGCGATCACCCGCGCGATCTCTGCAGGGTCACGCAATCGCGCGGCCTCGGCCACGGCGATCACCGCGCGATCTGCTGCAAAATCCCTGTCGTTTTCACCCGTGAGCCCCTGCGGCATCGAGGCCCCGAGGCGGAGTTGCCTCTGCGCAAACTGCTCGACAGTGGCCACCTCGACAGACTGTCGTCGCCGCACAATGCGCGCGACTACGGCCATGCGCGCGACCGAGTCCATCGCGCGGTCATCACTCACCGGAGCGACCCCCCGGAGCGCTACGGCCTCGGCCCGACGACGACAGGCCGCGAGGGCCATCGGGGCAAACCGACGCAGGGCCCGATCGACCAAAAATCGCTGGACCACAGCAGGGTCGCCCATCGTGGTGCGCGAGGTGTCGACCGCGGCCAAGAGCGCGCGCTCGTCGGTGTCGAGCCAGTACCAGAGCGCTCCACGGAGCATCGCGATCGCGGGGTGTGTTCCGTCGGTGGCGGGAGGCGCGCCCTCGGACACGCGCGTGAGCGCTTGGGTGTCATCGATCGCTTCGAGCGCGGACATCCCTGCGCGCTGGCGCTGGGCCTCGCGGATGCGGGCCGTCTCAGCCGTCTCGACAAACGCGTTGTTGACCTCTTCGACGAGCCCCTGCGCAGAGCCCACCGACGGAGCGAGCACCCCGAGCAAGAGCATCCCCATCGCGATCACACTGCGCACAGAGCACTAGGGTAGCTTCTGTGGGCGAGAAGTTCCGGTGGGGCCGGGCGATTGTGCAGAGTTGCGTGAGATTGCTCGATGGGCACACACTGGTCGCGACCCACGTGTTGTTCTGGTTTGGACATCGACCGCAGTGCCCACAGCGCACACACGTCCCGAGCTACCGCGCAGAGCAAGCCCTGGTGTGCCAAGCCTGCATGCCTGAAGTGTGTCCAACGTGTCCTCTGTGCGGCACCCCGGCCAAGCGCGTGGGCGAGAGCGAGGGGTATGCGCACTACGCGTTTCACGCGCTCTGTCCCACGTGTGTGAGCACGGTGCGCGGGGCAGGCGTCGCGCCCATTCGCCGGGAAAAAAGCACGCAAGCGCGCGCAGATCTCTTGTGCGAGACCTTCGCGACTCTGAAGGTCACCGAGACCGCGCGCAGACGGATCAGGCTCGAAGGGCACGTGGGCGGCCGTGAGGTGCGGCTGATCCTCAAGCACGGCGCGCGCGAGGGACAATCCGAGCGATTTGTCTACGCGGTCGCGCTCGATCGGGTGACCGAAGTGACCACGGTGGCGGAGCTTGCGGGAGACCCTGCGCTGTGGGCGCGGCTCGACGTGGTGTCTCTCAGTGTGTTCTCGGACGGGAGGACTTGGCTTCGGGTCGCACTACGACACCTAGGGCGCACCGACGCGGTGCGGTTGCTCGAGGCCATGGTGCAGAGCGCAGATGCGCTTAGCGCGCAACGGTGAGCGAAATCACAGGGTCTGCATGTAGGCTTCGAGTGCATCCACGTCGCGGGTCTCAAGCGTCCCGATCGTCCCCATGTGCGTGCGCCCGTCGGTGAGCAACGCGCGCAGGGTCTGATAGCGCCCGTCGTGAAAGTACGGCGCGGTGTTGCGCACATAGCGAAGGGACGGCGTGTCAAACGTGCGCTCGCGCTCGTCGGGGCCGAGGTTGGCGAGCTCGTGGGGCATTCCGTCTGTAAAATTGCGGGCCGAATCGTGACAGCTCGCGCAGTTGCCCGCGTTCTGAAACACGTCGCGGCCGTGGGCTACAAGGTCCGCTGCGGGCGCGCGCGTCGGGGGCTCGGACGGCGGGGTCGCGATCCCTCGCTGCACGTAGGCCGCGAGGGCGTCGACGTCGGAGATGGGCAGGCCCGTTCCGCCCAAGCGCGTGATGGTCTGGGCGACGTTGCCCTCGATCGTGCGGTGGGTCCCGGTCCAGTTAAAGGGCGCGACGAGGCGGCCCGCGAGGGTCGGCGTCTGTCTCGGTCCATGAGACAAAAACCAGGTCAAACCGTCATCGCGTCCATCGGGATGGCAGCCCCCACACGACATCCCGCCGCTCGAGAGCGCGGGGTTGTTCGCGGTGTAAAACAGCCGACGACCGCGCGCGAGCTCGGGCGTCAACGGGTCTTCGCCGATCGAGAGCCTGGTCACGGCGTCTCCATGGCGCACCTCGACCGCGTGCTCAAACTGCGAGAAGACCAGGGTGGTCCCACCGCGGGTCATCACCACGCCTGAGGGGTGCAAGAGCGTCTCAGAGTGTGCAGATTGCGCGAGGTTGGCGGGGCGCTCGGGCCTGTTGCCGGGATGTCGCCGAGAGCCCCCACCGTTGAGCTCTGGAAGGGCCGTCGTGGGCGGCGCGATGCCCACAGGGACCGCAGCGAGGATCGCCGACCCGAGGGATGTCACGATGAGGTTCTGGCCTTGGGCGTCGAGCGTGGCGGCCATCGGGATGCGTACGGCGGACTGGGCCAGCGCAGGGCTGTGTTGGCGGCGCAGTGAGCGGTCGCGGCCGCGGACGACTCGCACGCCTTCGGGCATCACGACGCCGCGCCAGGTGAGCGTCTGCGGATCAAAGCGGCCGAGCGCAAAGGTGACCTTTTCGTTCTGCCGGGTCTCAGAGACCGAGCCCCCGCCGTACGAATCGACTCGGATAAATGCAGGCAATTCGCGCCCCGTGCGGTTGACCATGAAGGGCACCAGAACCTCTTGGGTCTCGGGCATCGCGACGAGTGTGTAGGCCTGCGAGGGGATCGGTACGACCGGCGCGGTCGGCGCGAAAGGGACGCTAGGAAAGTGTCTGCCACGAAAAAAAGGGCCCTCGCGGGAGCCCGCGCTGAGTTGCCCAAGTCCGCCCAGGACTCCCTGATTTGCCTGCGAATTTTCAGGTGGAATCGGCGCATCAGGGACCGTGAGGGCCTCGGCCGAGCTCGCGCTCAGGGCAAACGCGCTGAGGGGTTTTCCGGCGGTGTGGGCGAGGACGGCGCGGGTGCCGTTGGCGACAATGGTGATCCCGTGGGGCTCGCGCTCGGTGTCCGCGGTCCACGTCGGGACAAACGTCCGCGCGTCAATCGCAGTGAGCTTGGCGCTCGCGGCAGAGCTCACCAAGAGCGTGTGCCCATCGGGCGCCATGGCCAACCCGACAGGGTCCGCCGCGACCGTGGTGCTGCACAAGCGTCGACCCGAGTGGGCTTCGTACACGCTCACCCGGTGCGCGCGGCGCTCGGTCACAATCGCGCGCCCATCGCGAGTCAAGAGCACCTGCGCGGGCCCCGCGCCCGTCGCAAATCGCGTGGAAATCTGCGCGCCGTTTGCTGCAATGGACAAGAGCACCACCGTGTTGTTGTCCCCGTCAGCGATGGCCGCGAGGCTCTCGTCGGGGCTCAGCGCGATCGCGCCTCCCGAGCGACCGAGCGCGCTCGGTGCACCGTCTCGCGCTTGCTCGGGCTCTAAGAGACACGAGCCCGTGGGGGGCTGGGCGCTGGGCTCGGTGGGCGCTCGCACTTGCGTCTGCGTCTGTGTTGGCCGCTGCGTCGGGCGCGTGGGGCCCTCGGCCTCGGAGGGGTCCTCGCTCGGGGCTCGAAGAGCGAAGGTGCCTACGGCGGCTCCGGCGCCCACGGCGATGATGGCTCCGAGAGCAAAAGTGCGACGCTGGGTAAAGTCCATGGCGGTTGTGCGGCAATGGGACAACGAGTCGCGCGTTTGTGACCGTAAAAAGCACGGATAGCGCTCAGCGCTCAGTGTGCCGGGGCGAAATGCTCGACGTGCTCGCTGCCCGCGCGGATGTGCACGGTGACCGAGCGCGTGACCGAACCGGGGCCCGTCACGATGCGCAGGACATGGCGCCCTGGCGCGAGCGGAAAATGACGCAATGGCAGCGTCCCTAAGAGCGTCCCGCCCTCGGAGACGGCCCCACCGGCGCGGCCTCCTTGGACGGTGAAATACCCCGCGTTGTGCGGGATCGCGCGGGTCTCAAGGGGCCGAGCGAACACCTGCAAGCCCGCGTCGAGGGCGGTCGCAAACGGGGCCTCGTAGCCCGTGGATCCGTCCGGCGCTACGAGCGGGATCACCGCGGTATTCACCGGCTCGGGGGTGATCACGCTGCCCTTGGGGAGCGAGTAGATGAGGTAGCCCGCGCCGCCGACCATTCCGACGATGAGGGTCAGCGTGAGGAGCGTGCCGAGGGCGCTCCAGACGTGCGAACCGAAGGACTTGTTGGAGCCCAGCCGAGGGGGCGCGACCTGGCGTCCGGTCTGGTCTGCGCCGGGCGCGTGGGTCAGGTCTTCGTCGGGCATCGGCCCAAATCGGTCTTGTCCTCGCGCACGAATCGCGAGCTCACGCGACGCGATCCGATCTGAAAAATTCTGCTGCATCATCAGGGCCACGTCGTCGATCGTGGTCACCTCGCTGCCCACAGACATAAACTGCTCAAGCGCGCGGGCGACCTCGGCGCCGGTCTGAAACCGCATCGCAGGGTCCCGCGCCAAGAGCTTCATCACGATGGCCTCGAGCTCACGCGGATAGCCCGGGACGTGAAGCCCTGGCGGATCGAGGTTCTCGTGCAAAATCGCGTCGGTCGTGCCCTGGTCCGAGTCGCGCCGAAAGAGCCTGCGGCCCGAAGTGACCTCCCACAAGACCACGCCGAGGGACCACAGATCCGAGCGCCGATCGACGCCCTCCCCGCGGAGCTGCTCGGGGGACATGTACGGTCGCTTGCCGGCCAATTCGCCGCTGCGATCGGTGCCGCCCGAGCTCAGGGCCACGCCAAAATCCACGACCTTCGCGACCCCGTCGTAGAGCACAAAAATGTTCTGCGGCGAGATGTCTCGGTGCACAACGTTCGCGGGTCTGCCGTCATCGAGCCTGAGCTCGTGCGCGGCGTGGAGCCCTCGCGCGGCGTCTGCGATAATCCGCGCGGCCACGCCCATCGAGAGGCCCGAGGACTGCTTGGTCACGCGCATGATGGTGTTGAGCGCCTCGCCGTGGAGGTACTCCATGGCAAGAAAATACGTGCCATTTTCCTCGCCAAAATCAAACACCGAGCAGACGTTCGGGTGCTCGATGCGCGCGGTGAGCTTGGCCTCGTCGAGAAACATTTTGACGAACGAGCGATCGACCGCGAGCTTGGGATCAATGGTCTTGAGGGCGACCCATTTGCGAAAGCCTCCCTGCGTCTCAAGCTGCGCGAGGTACACCGCGCCCATGCCGCCCTGCGCGACCTTAAAGCGAACGACGTAGCGTCCGAGTCTCCAGTCCTCTTGGATGAAGCTCGGGGGCATGGTGACAGAGCGGGTCATCGTGGCTGCGCGGGCATCCTACACGGGTCTGTCCATGGCAGCAGCGGTGTACCGAAGGACTCAAGAAGCGCGCGAGCGACCCGCAGCGTCGTGAGGTCCTCGCCTCGGTGTGCCAACAGCTGCACACCGACGGGCAACGGGTGCCCGTCCACCCGCACTGGGACGCTCGTGCCTGGGTGTCCGCTGACGTTAAACACAGCAGTGTACGCGCCGAGCTTGGCGGCCTCGCGAAACACGTGCTCGCCATCAAGTCCGTCGTACGCTCCGACCCTGGGTGGATCGATCGCCACGCAGGGACTTACCCACAGGTCGACACCTTCGAACCACTTGTCAATTCGCTGGGTAAACAACGCAAACGCGCGGTCCGCAGGTTCGCGCCCGAGGCGCTTCCCTTGTGTGCGCAGCCAGCGCGAAGAGGGCTGCAGCTTGGACTCAAACGGTACGGCCATGTTGTTCGCTAAGAACGCAAAGATGGGCAAAAACTCATCGAGAGATCCCTCAAAAATGGGGCCCTCTGCGACGTCATGGCCCATGGCCTTGAGCGCATCGAGCACCTTGTGCATCGCGCGCTGCACCTCGGGCTGGGTCTCGATGAGCGGGTTGGCCATGGACCAACGCACACGCAGCTTTCGGGACTCGTGTTGACGAACCGCGCGCAAAAACCGGCCCTCGGGCGCGTGGTCCGAGCACAAGACATCCATCAGCGCGGCGGCGTCGTCGACCGAGCGCGCGTGGGGACCGATCACCGAGAGCCCCAGAGGCTCCATGCGCGCGAAGGGATTGGGCAGCAGCCCACGCGAGGGCTTGTGTCCAACGAGCCCACAAAACGCTGCCGGAATGCGGATGGACCCGCCCCCGTCGCTCGCCACCGCGAGAGGCATCAGGCCCGCTGCGACCGCTGCGCTCGAGCCCCCGGACGAGCCGCCGCTGTAGCGATCGAGGTCCCAAGGGTTGCGCGTGGGAGGGTGCAAATCCGTGTGAATCACTGGCAAAATAGCGAGCTCAGAGGTCGCGAGCTTTCCGGTGATCACCATGCCGGCTTGACGGAGCGCGCGCGTGGTCTCGTCGTCGATGGGCGACCAGAGAAAGCGAAACGCACGAGATCCCACCCGGGTGAACATCCCGCGCACCATGTGCAGGTCCTTCATCGCGGTGGGCAATCCCCAGAGCGAACTCCGTGTTTCGTTAGGAAATTTGCTTCGATTCGCATCCAGTGCGTCTGCGTGTTTAAGCGCGCGTTTGGGCTCGTGTTGCACAAAGCACGACAGGGTCTCTCCGTGGGCTTCGATGCGCGTCAAGTAGCGCTCTGTGAGCGCGCGGACAGTGCACGCGCCCGAGCGCAATTGCGCGGATTGGTCGAGTGCGCTCAGCGACAAAAGATCATCCATTGCGCGCGTGAGTGTGCGTTGCATTCGAGCGCGCGTCGCCTGGGTATGAAATACTCATGCACACTTTGGCTACACAACGGACCCTGGTTGGGCTCACGCTCGCGGTGCTTTCGGGCTGTTCTCCACGTAGTTTGCTCAGCGACGCGAGCACGGACGCGCGCACCGACGCGAGCGTTGACAGCGAGCGCCCGCCTGCATCGCTGCGATGCCCTACGGTGTTTCGCTATGTGCCCCCCGCGGGTCGCGCGGTGTCACGCGTGGAGGTCAGCGGCGAGTTTAACAGCTGGACGCAACCTGGCATCCCGCTCACCGCGGATGGCATGGGAGGCTTCGCCGCGACAGTGCCAATTCCCGTGGGATTTCACGGGTATAAGCTCATTGTCGATGGCACCTGGGAGCTCGACCTTGGCGGCGCGCGGCGCAAGTACGTCGATGGAACCGAGAACTCGGGCGTGCTCGTGGCCGACTGCCGCAGCCCCACGTTTGCCGTGGTGCGATCGACCCCCACGCGGCCTGCTCCACCGACGTCGCCCACCGTGGGGACCGGGCGCTACGAAGCCGAAGTACGCTTTGTCCCTGGCGTCGAGCGCGCCGCGTTAGATCCCGCGAGCGTGCGCGTGAGCCTCCGCCGCGACGGGATGTCACGCAACGTCGACGGCGTGACCGTGGACGCGACCAGCAACACCCTGCGCATCGCAGTGGGCGCCCTCGCCGACGGAAAATACACCGCCCTTGTCGAGGCCCGCGACGCGACCGGGCGCGCGGCCGAGCCCATGCGCTTGCCCTTCTGGGTCGAGGCCGAGCCCTTCTCGTGGCAGGGCGCGACGATCTACATGGCGATGATCGATCGCTTCGCAAACGGGGACCGAAGCAACGACGCGCGCCCAACCAGCGGCGTCGATCCACGTGTAGATTACCAGGGTGGAGACTTTCAGGGGCTCCAAGCGCGCATCGCGGATGGGACGCTCGATCGCCTAGGGGTCCGGGCCATCTGGCTCGCTCCGGTCAACCGCAACGCCGAGGGTGCGTTTCTCGCGTCCGATGGGCAGCACCGGGTCATGGGCTACCACGGCTACTGGCCCACACGTGCCCGCGAGGTCGATCCACGGTTGGGTGGGGCCGAGGCCCTGCGCGCGATGATCGCCGAGGCACACAGGCACGGGATCCGCGTGCTGCAAGACTTTGTGGTCAACCACGTGCATCGCGATCACGAGTATTTTCGCACGCATCCCGAGTGGTTTCGCACCGGCTGCGTGTGCGGGACCAACAACTGCGACTGGACGGCCAACCGCCTCGAATGCTTGTTTACCGACTACCTCCCGGACGTCAACTGGACCGTCCCTGAGCTGTCTCTGCGTCTGGCCGACGACGCCGCGTTCTGGGTCGACGAGTTTGACTTCGACGGCCTGCGCGTCGACGCGGTCAAGCACGTCGAAGACATCGCGGTGCTTAATCTTCGCGCGACCCTGCACGAGCGCTTTGAAAACACAGGCTTGCGCGTGTTTCTCACCGGCGAGACCGCGATGGGCTGGAGCGACTGTGGCGTCGGGTGCAACCGCGAGCAGTACGACACCATCAGCCGGTACATGGGCCCCCTTGCGCTCGATGGCCAGGCCGATTTTGTGCTCTATCACGCGGTGCCCTATCGCGCGTTTTCGAGCGACCAAATGGGCATGATCCACGTGGACTACTGGACCCAGCAGAGCCAGCAGCAGTACCCCGCCGGGGGGATCATGACGCCGTACATTGGCAGTCATGATACCGCGCGATTTGCCACACTTGCTGCGTACCGAGGCCAAGGCCCTGGCCTCGATCCGTCGATCCCTGGCAACCAGTGGGACAACATCGCGACGGTGCAGACCGACCCCAATGTGTACCAACGCCATCGCTTGGCGATGAGCTGGGTGTTGACCATCCCGGGTGCGCCGTTGGTGTACTACGGCGACGAGTACGCGGCGTGGGGAGGCGGGGACCCTAACAACCGCACCCTGTGGCGCGACGAGAGCATGCTGTCGACCGCGGAGCGCGCCATGTTGACCCACGTGCGAGCGCTCGGCAGCGCGCGGAGAGAGCTCGTGGCGATGCGCGAGGGGGAGTATGTCTCACTGGGAGCGACCGAAGAGACCCTGGTATTTGGCAGGCGAACGCGCACACAGGGCGCTGTGGTTGCGCTCTCGAAAGCGAACACTCCGCGCATGGTCACCGTGAGCGTGAGCGCGCTCGGGCTGAGCGAAGGGAGCACGCTGCGCGACCGCCTCGGTGGGCCCTCGGTGGTGGTGCGTGGGGGCTCGGTGAGCGTGAGCATTCCGTCGTGGGGCGCGGTGATCTTGGCGCCGTAGGGTGCTGTGAATTTACAGCGAGAGGCTGGCCTCGAGCGCGGTGGCGCTGCGCTGTGGGATCACAGTGTGCAGGGGCACAGCACCAAGCTCGGACGCGATAAAATCGGCCACCCGCGCGAGCTCTTCTTCGATCGCCCGGGCCGCTTCGGCGGGGACATTGGCGGTCATCCAGCGCGCGTGTCCCCGGCGTGCGCCCTCGTCGTAGGACCATCCACCGAGGATTTGCCCACGAAAAATCGCAGTAGCGCCCACGCCGTGTTGCTTTGAGACGAGCAACTTGGCGACGGTGGGGCCTGCGAGATGCTGCAGGTGAATGTCCGTCAGCGGGTCGCGCACAGGCAAGATCCTCGCGGGCAAATCCATGGCCTCGGGGGCGACAAAATCGTGTGGAACCCAGCACGGATCCGCGATCCCTTGCACGATCACTTCGCGCGCGTTGAGGGCCTCGAACGCGGCCTTGGCTCTCCCGACCGCGAGCCCAAACGCGTTGGCAAAGAGCTTGATGGGCGCGGGGCCAAACGCTTGTAGCCAGCGCGAGGCCACGTGGCTCACGGCTTCGGCGGCGGTGGGTGTCGTGCGTGGCATCGGGTCGATTTGCCAACGCGTCGTGGGGTCATCTGCGCGTGAGGACGGAGGGACGCGCATCACTTCGCCGACGGACCAGAGCTGGCGCAAGACGAGCGCGCCGACGGTGGCGGTGCCATTGCGTTTTCCGGCGTCGCCGAGCGAGCGTTTTGCGACGGCGGGCAGGCGCGCACGCAGCGAATCAACGCTCTGTGGCACGCTCAAGCTCGCCCGCAGCGCCTCTCGTGTCTGATCTAATTCGCCCGCCGTCAACGGAACACTCGCCGCGATACGCGCCTCACGCGACGCCAAATCTGCCACGGCGAACGCGCGCAACAGGGGCGCCTCAAACGCCGAGGTCAGCCACGTGAGCCCACGCGGCCCGGGGACAATCACCAGCGAGTGATCATGGCAGAGCGCCTGATCGAGCGTCGCGCGGCTCTCGATCGCGCGCCTGGCAAAGAGCGCGAGGGGCGCGGACACGAGCGTCGAGAGGGGGATCCATCCGATCCGCGAGACCACCTCGGTGAGCGCACGCTCAGCGGGCGCCGTGTCGGTCAAGAGTTGTCGTTGCCACCAGTGGGTCTGCGCCTGTGCGAGCGTGAGAATTTGAAGGGACATGCTTACCAACAAGGGTACGACGCAATCTCTGCGACGCAACGACTCCCCCTGGTGCGCGCAATCATTGCGACCAGCGCGCGCTAGGGGCTTGGCGCATTCGCAGTTCTCAGCAGCGCTGTCGCGTCACCCGCGCGGACGAGGGTGAGCAACGCGCGGTAAGACAGCACGCCCACCGCGAACAGATGCGCACAGCCATAGTGCGTAGTCCCGCCGCCCGAATAGATCACCAAGGGGACGAGCGACAACGGTGTAGACAGCAGCAAGAGCATCGCGTCGAGGCGTCTTCGTCGCGCGATGGCCCAGGCGAAAGCTGCGACCCACAGCGCACCGAGCCACGCTGAGTCGAGCGCGATCCGCTTGTTGGCCCACGCGAGCGTGGCCGGCGTTGTGTCGGTCAGAATGCGCTGCGTGCGCTTGGCGAGGATCGTGAAATACCAGCCAGGAGCCTCGCGAATGTGCGCGAGCGTGACGTCCCGGATGGCCGCGTGGTAGCCGGGCGCTTCAAAAAAGTACAACGGGTAGACCCCGTCGCCGTCGTACGAGATCCGTTGGAGCCAGTCGGTCGAGGTCAGCCCACGTGGGAGGTCCGATCGCAGTCGCATGGCGCCAAAGGCCGCGGTGTAGGCCGCGGTGTCGTTCCATTGGTGGCCATAGCGCGTGTCGAAGTCGCCGAGGCCACACCACACGGGGTGCCAAAATTCGTGATAGGGCTCGACGGGGCCGAGGTAAGGCGTGCCCCCGTGCTGCGCCACGAGGAGATTCACGGTCTCGACTTGGCGAGTAAAAAGCCTCGAATAATAGCTCCCCGCGAGCGAGAAGCTCGCGAACATCAGGGCGAGCATCGCGACACGTTTGCGCCACGAGAGCGCGGGCGCGACAAGGTAGATCACGGCGATGGCGACCAACATCGAGGCGGTCTCCGAGCGCACGGTGCGTGCGGTCGCGAAGAACAAGCCCGTGGTCAACGCGAGGGCCCAGGGGACCTTGCTGCGCGGCGCAAAGGGATGCAGCAGCGGGAGCGAGAGCGCGCCCGCGAAGAGCATGGACGTGATGGCCCACCCAAAGACATTGTCCTGTGAATACACAGCAAAAATCTGAAAAGGGTTCGACCCAATCAGCGCGACAAGCATGCCGCCAAGGAGCGGTCTGCGGAGCCACCACAGCGCGAAGAAGAAGGCCTGCAGCGCAAGGATAAATCCCGCAGCGCTCGATTGCAGGAGCACGGGGTGCAGCGAGTCTCCACGCAGCCATGAGTCAAACAGGTAGAGATACACCCGGCCGCGATCCCCGGACCGAAACGTGAGCCCAATGTCCAGCCGCAGTGACTCGGGGTGCTCGCGCAAGAGCCGCTCAGCCTCGGCGCGAGTGTCTTCACGAATCCGCGCGTGGCTCACGAGCGGGTAGAGCCCTAAGTGCCTTAAATAAAAGGTAAAATCGCGCTCGTGGTGCACCCCTGCGGAGGCGTGGACGCGCCACGAGTCGTCGTTGCGGCGCGAGCTCAAACCGACGCTGAGCTGCCACACGGTGATGAACAGCACCGCGATCATGAGCGTGCTGCGGCTGCGGGGTCCGAGCCCTTCGCGCGCGATCGCTTGGGCCATTCGCGCGGGCAACTTCAACGAGGGAGTCACAAGGATTCGCGCAAGTTCTCACAACCGCTCACGGGCGCAAGCGCTGGACGCATGAGGCCCGTTAGAGTAGCCCACCGACATGACCGAGGACGGCGTGAGCAAGGCGCCTGATGACCGCGCAATGGTCACAAAACGTGGATGGATCCCCGCGATCCGTGAGTGGTTCTTGTTGCAACGTGCGCAGGATCTGCAGGCGGGCTGGAGCGAAACCGAGCGCGTCGCGGTCGCCGCCCGCGTCGAGACCCTGGACGCGCAGTGGCGCGCAGTCCAGACGCTCTATCTGAGCCGGCAACATGCCGCAGCGCTCACGCTCTGGTCGTCCCTGCAGTCGACGTTTACCGAGCTCGCCGCGAGCCTCCCCGCGCTTGCGCCCATTGCCACGGTCGCCACGGGCGAGGCACCCGTCACCAAGCGCGAGCTGGGCGCCGCGCTCAGCGCTCTTCGCCCGCAAATCGCTGCGCTGCGTGTGGTCGCACTCCCCGCAAAATCCCTCGCGCGGCTGCGTGTGTCACGTGTGGGCTCTGCGCTCCTCGCCGCGGTGATGGTGCTCGGGTTGCTGACGCAGGGGCTCCGCCCGGACCGGCTGCGAGTGACCGTGTTTACCTCGCTGTCGCCAGAGTTCGCTGGCGAATTTGCTGTAGATCGTGATCCACGGACGCAGTGGCTCGGGCCCGATCACCTGCCCGGTTGGCTGCAGATTAACTTCGCGCGAAGACGGGTCCACGTCTTGCGATTGCTCAACGTACAAGGCCGCTCAGACCGCGGCACCGGGCGCGTCCGCATGGATCTCTTTGTCGACGGACGCGTGGTGCACACCGAGCACGCAGACCTGCAGCCGATGGTGGCCAACCCTCAGCCCATGCGCATCCCCATGTTGTACACACAGCCCATCGACGGGATCCGCATCAGCATCGAGACGTTTGTCGGTCTGGGCGCAGGCCTCGCCGAGGTCGAAATCGATTGAGCGGCATCGCTCTCCCAGGGCCAAGACTGAATGCGCGCAATCGTCGCTACGTTGGGAGGCTCTGGAGCAGAGCGCGCGTACCATGGCCCCACACTCCCGTTTTGCGCGAGGGCGTACACGGGACAGTGTTTTGCAAAAACCACGCGAGAGCCGCACAATGACTCATCGCGTTTTCATCACAGACCACAGGAGGCTTGATCCCCTAATGACTCACTCAATTTGGACACGTTTGGCGCTGGGGGCTGCGGGCCTCTTGGCTCTCGGTGGATGTTTCGTTCGCACGCAGCCGGGCTACTACTCGCAGCAGCCCAACACCGTGTACGTTCAGCAGCAGCCCCGCGTGGTGTACACGCGGCCCGTGTACGTGAACCGGCCCGTGTATGTGACTCGCCCGGTCGCGCAGCCGGTCCGCACAGTGGTCGTCTACCGCTGAGCGAATCACAGCACAGAATGGCGTTGACATAGTCTGTCACATCCCCGCTGCCAACGCTGTACAGACAGTGCACACTGCGGGCGAGAAGCCATGACAGACCGCGCAACGCTCTTTGGATTTGCTCGCAATACGGTCCTTCGTGCGGGGGCAGGGACCGGAAAAACCGAGACGCTCGCCACGCTCTTTTTGCACCTAGCCGGTGGGCTCTGTGACCAAGACGTGTGGGGAAAATCAGGGCTCTCGTGTGAGCGCATCGTCGCGCTGACCTTCACCGACAAGGCCGCGGTCGAGATGCGTGAGCGCATCACCGACGCGATGCGCGCGCTGGCCTACGAGTCTCCACCCACAGGGATCACCAGCAGCCACGAGCCCACCCGCCGCGCGGCTGCACGCAAATGGGCTGACTCGCGGGGGCTCTCGCGGGGAGGGCGCGCGCGGATGGAGGCCCTCGCGGAGAGCGCAGTGAGGCTCGATCGACCGCTGCCGATGCGCACCGAGTGGGAGCGCGTCGCGTTTCAACTGGCGCGCGCTCGGATTGGGACGTTTCACGGGTTCGCCGCGGGGGTCTTGCGCGCCATCGCCCTCGACGTGGGCGTCGACCCCACCGCGCGCGTGTGCGAGCAAGAAGAAGCCGATCGACTCTTGCGCAAGGCCATCACCGACGCCCTCGCGAACGCAGCCAGACGCGACGTGGACGCCGTCGCAGACTTGGTCGCAGCGGCCGGCGGATTTGACCCCGAAGGCGACCACGGTGTGGTCGTTCGGTTTGTCTCCATGGTCCACGCGATGGACGAAGCTGGGCTCACGATCGACGAGCTCTCCGTCGGCAGCGTGCTCGAGGGATCTCCGCCGCAGCCCTACATCGTCGCCGACGCGATCGCCGAGCTCTCACGAGCCTCAGAGCGCGTCGCGCGCTTGCGCGAAGACAACGTCCCCGAGCGCATGGCGCGCTTAGCCCGCGCGATGGAGTCTCTTGGCCCGCTCGACTCGCCCCGCAGCGCGCGCGAAGCCATCGAGATCTTGCGCACCGCACCCTTGCCGGACAAAAACCGAACGCGCGCCATCGAGACCGAAGCCAACCGCGCGCGCACGCTCATCGACGCGCTCAAAGATGCCGCGCTGGCCACTCACTCTGCATGGCTCTCGCACGCCGCGAGGGACATTTTGCACGACGCAAGGCACCGCTTTGGCCAACTCAAAGCACAGCGGCGCGTGCTCGATTTTGCAGACTTACTGCGTAAGGTTCGCGACGGTCTGCGGGACGAACATGCCCTACGGCGTGCGTTTAAGCAGCGCTTTGATGCGGTGCTCGTCGATGAGTTTCAAGACACCAACCGCGTGCAACGCGACCTGCTCTTTCTCTTGCGCGAGCAGAAAGAGACCGAGAACGAGGGCGTCGCAGATGCGTCTAGACTTGAGCCCTCGGGCCTGCTCTTGGTGGGGGACGCCAAGCAGAGCATCTACGCGTTTCGTGGCGCCGACGTGGGTGTGTTTTTAGAGACCGAGAGAGACCTCTGCAACGCCGGAGGAGTCTCGCTCGCGCTCACCGAGAGCTACCGCTCGGTGGACGCTGTCTTGCACGCGATTAACCCCGTCACGGCGGCCCTCTTGGGGCGCGATCTCACCGCGCATGGGCAGCCCATGTACGACCCCGCGCGAGACGCGCTCGTGGCCGAATCTGCAGGCGACGGTGAAGCACGCGTCGAGCTCATGCTCGTGGGCACCGGGACCGCCGCCGAGGTCCGCGCCCTCGAAGCCCAGGCCATCGTGCGGAGGATCAAGAAGCTCACCCAGGGCGGTGGAGACTATGCCCCAGGGTGGCGCGCCCCACGGATGGACGAGATCGCCGTGCTGGTCCCAACCTGGGCGCACATGGCGCCGATCAAGCAAGCGCTACAATCCGAGCAAATTCCCTATGCACAGCTAGGAGGTCCCGGGTTCTGGGAGCGCCGCGAGGTCGACGATTTGGTCATGCTCTTGCGCGTGGTCGCGGACCCGGCCGATCGCCTCGCCCTCGCGTCGGTGTTGCGCGGGCCCATCGTCGCCCTCTCAGACGCCGCGCTCGCGCACGTGATGGGCCGGCAATCGACGTTTGATTCTGTGCTCGATCCCCACGCAGACGTGCGTGACGCGCTCGCCGAGGATGACCTTCAGCGGCTCGACCGCGCGCGCCCCATGCTCCGCAAGCTCATTGAGCGAGGCGCCGCGCTTGCGCCCGACGAGGTGCTCAGAAGTGCGCTCGCTGAGAGTGGTTTTGCCGCTGTTTTAGCAGCACTTCCGTTGGGCGCTCAGCGCGTGGCCAACGTGGACAAGCTCGTGGGTTTGGCCACAGAAGCTTCTCGCCGCGGCGACGAGAGCGCGACCATCGCGGGCTTCGTGCGCTTCGTAGACCGCATGCGCGCCGCGGACGAACACGAGACCGAAGCAGACATCGCCGAGCTCTCTCTCGGGGCCGTTCAGCTGCTGTCTATGCACGCGGCCAAAGGGCTCGAGTGGCCCGTGGTCTTTCTCGCACAGACCTCACGTCGACGCAGAAACTATGCAGAGCGCGTGCTCATCGATGCGCGCAAACGCGTGGTGGCGTTGCCGCCCGGCTACGACGCGCCCCAGAGCTTTGTCGAGCTGCGCCGAGATGCGCATGCGGCCGAGGCCGACGACCAACGACGCTTGCTCTACGTAGGGCTTACGCGTGCAAAAGACCTAGTGATTGTGAGCGGTCCGTCCGACGAAGGCGAGGGCGAGTGGCGCTCTCTGTCGCGTGCGCTCATGTCGCTCACGCCCGAGCACGTGCGTCTCGTCCGTGGGGACAGCGACGGAGAGGCGATCGCAGTGCGCGCCAACGCTGCAGACACGCAGGCAGATCCCCGCGCCGCCACCGCGATGGACCCCGGAGCGATCGCCGCGCAGCCCGAGCCCAAACGCACAGCCCTCGCAGTGCTCGGTCGCGTCGAGGCCGAAGCGCTCAGCGAATTTGCACGCTGTCCTAGACGCTACGCGCATCGGTACACCCTCGGTCTGCGCGAGCATCCCTCACGCGAGACCCTCGAGCGCCTAGTCCGCATGCTCGTGACCCAGGCCATGGGATGCCCCGCGGGGGCCGAGGCGCAGACTCTCGCGGGCCTCCGCGCTGCCCACCGGGACGAGGGCGACCCTGCCACCCTTGAGGCCGCCGTGAGCCTCGCGCGCGGGGCTCTCGCGCGGGCCACGGGGAGGGCCATGGGGGGCTCGCAGGCGCTCGTCGGAGCCAACCTCGCGGGGGCAGTGCGCATCGCCCACCAAGGGCACACGCTGGCGCTCACCACGCACACGGATTTGTTAGTGCAAGCCGAGGCGCTTGATCCCTCGCGCGCGGGGCTCGCGGTGCTTCGGATCGCGCTTGAGGGCGGCGTGTCAGACGCAGACTGGTGGCGTGACGAGCTGGTGGGCTCGGTGCTCACCATGCGTGCAAAACTGCCCGAAAACGAACCGCTTCACGCCGCCGTGTGGTTTGTCGGGCAGGGCGAAGACCACCTCGCGTGGCTCACCCCACGAGAGCTTGGGCGTGATCGCGATCGCGTGTTTGAGCAAGCACAGAAGCTCGGGCAAGCGCTGACCGACCAGCACTGGGATGGCCGCGCGCGGGGACAGTGTGAGCGCGCCCTGTGTGGCTACGTCCAGCGGTGCCACGGATAGCTCAATTGTGAACGTGGTTCACTTTTTGCCAAATCGCTTGCGCACAGCGGCGCGGTCGTCGGCGCTGAGCTCGCCCGAGAGCCCCAGCGCGACCACGTAGACCCCGCCGACAGCGATGGCAGCGAGCAGGGCGGCGGGCTTTGAGTGCAGCGGCAACAGGCTCCCGAAGAGCGACGCGACGACCGCGGCCAGGGTGGCTCTTAGCGCTGTTTTTGCCGGAAAAAACGCGCCCAACACGCGCTGCGCGTAGGCCCCCGTGGCGAGGGTTCCGAGGGCTGAGCCAGCCGCGGTCCCCAGGGCGAGGGCGTGCAAGAGCGGCTCACCGTAGGGCGTGAGCGTGATCGAGAGCACGTCTCCGAGGGTCACGCACGCGAGGGTAAACACCATGAGCGACGTGGTCGCCAGCGTGCGGTGGGCCGCGAGGAGCACCGTGAGGATAAGCGTCGAGAGCGAGAAAAATCCCTGGCCAATGCTCAGCGCTCTGAGCGCGTCGGCGCCCCCCGAGAACTCGGCCGTGTACGCGACACGGAGCACCCCACGAGGCAGCCCCGCGAGCACCGCGAGCATCGCGCCAAGCAAGACGAGCGCGAACCGCATGGCGCCGCGGAGCATGGTGCGCGCGGTCTCGAGGTCTCCGATGGCCGCGGCTTTGGACACCACCGGGAAGAGCACAAAGGTCACCGCGATGAGCAATTGGTAAGGCAAAAACGCGAAGTTCTGCGCGCTCTTGTACACCCCGACGAGGGCCTTGACCCCGTCGAGCGTGGCCATGGGCTTTCGCGACGCCAGGGCCTGCAAGATCAACACATCGGACTGGAGCACCAGGTTGAGCGCGAACTGATAGAGCAACACCGGCGCGAAGAAGCCTGCGTATTCTCTCGCAAAAGTGGCCGGTGCCGGGAGATCCAGCGCGGTGCTCTCGCGCACCATGCGTGACACCACCGGCGCGGCGATCAGCGTGATGGCGACGCTGGCCGCGGCAAAGCCTGCGACGGGGCCCCCCACCGTGTGGGTGACAAACGCGCCCCCAACGATGAGCCCTGTGCGCATCGTGGCGAAGATCATGTCGAGGGTCGCCTGGGCCACAAATCGTTGGGCGCCGTTAAGCGCTCCGACGAGGGCTGCGTACACGCAGTACATGCCGCTCACGATGGCCGCGATGCGCAACAACGGAGGCAAGCCAGGGTCGCGCAAGAAGGTCTCACCGACGAGGGGGGCCAAGAGCGCGAAGGCACCCGAGAGCAACAAGCCCAGCGCGAGGTGCATCGAGACGCCCGGGCGAATCGCAGGGGATCCGTACTTGGTGACCGAGCGAGACATGGACTGGATCGAGCCCGCGACGACCACGTTGTTCAAGATTGAGACAGTGGACAAGACCGCGGCATACACGCCGTACTTCTCGCGGCCCAGCGCGCGCGTGAGCAGCACGGGCTGCAAGAACCCCGTCAGCATGAACCACACTTTTGCAGTGGAAATAACCAGCACGCCGCGCCGTGCGCGTGCGGCAAGGGATGCATCCGTCGTGGGCGTAGAGGGGCTCGTCACCGTGGCGCCGCCATACCCCTAGCGACCCCGAGTGCACAAGCTGACGCGGGTGAATCGCCGAGGATTTTGGCGGATACGGGCACAGTGTTTTCGCTTCTTTCTGCGATGTGTGCCAGAAATACAGAAGACACTGAAGTGGCGCGGAGTCTGTCTTCTCTTTGCGAGCGCGCTGCTTCTTGTTGTCACTCTAGACACTCGCCGTTGGGTCTCTTCGGGTCTCTGTGAAGAGCACCCCAAGGGCCCTCCGGCGCAGCCTCTGCCCACACGCTCTAAGCTCCATCCGACAGACGATGAACGATCCTGACAAGCAGCTCTCGACCGGCGAACAGCGTGTCTGTTGCTCCCTTGCCTACCTCGATGACAGCCTCTTGGCGCTCCGCACGATGCGCAAAGCGTTGGGCGAAAAAGGCCTGTTGCTAGAGACCTACAGCCAGCCGCAGCGCTTGCTGAGCCGCAAGAACGACATCGCCCTGGCCGCAGTGTTGCTCGACATGGACCTGGGCGAGAGCGTCGATGGCTCTCAGGTCGCCGAGGCGCTGCTCACGCGAGACCCAGCCCCCGCGATCGCGTTTTTTACCGCAAGCGTGGCGCCAGAGCGCTTGGCTAGGTTGGCTCGAATCGGCCTCGTGTTTGACAAGACCAAGGACCTCGCCAAAGCGGCCGCGTGGCTGGCGAGTTTTCACCGCGACCCGTAGCCGTTCGTCGAAACACTCGCGCTGGGTGCTGACCCGTGTCGCAAAAGCTGCCATCACTTAGCGCTGTGAATCGTCTCGCAATCGCATGGCTCTCTCTCGCTCTGTGCGCTCCCCTCGTGCCCCGTATCGCGCTCGCGCAGCAAGACGCAGGACCCGAGGCGGGCTCGCCCGACGCTGGCCCGCCCGACGCGATGTGCCCTGCGGGCGCGTGGGATTGCGTCCAGGCCCCCGTCGCGTTTGTCCGCCGCGAAGGGCTGAGCTCAACCCCGATGGTAGACACCGGCTGGGTGCCCGCGAGCGCGCCCGTTCAAGTGCGATTCGTCGCTGCAATCGCAGGACACACGGAGGTGCGTCTCGGTGGCTCGCTCGCTGCGTCTTGGCCACGCGCGATGACGGTGCGCATGCCCGAGGGGCCCCCCGGCAGCGGCCTCCTCGAGAGCGACTATGGGCTGCAGATCAGCGCGCGCGTCAGGCTCACGCTGGACGTCGGTGGGCGCATGTTTCGGTGGGAGGGCAACGTGCCCTACGTGCCCCGGGTAGACTTTCGCGCGACCGCGCGCAGCATGATCGATCCGTGGGCTTTTACTAGAGTTTCTGCCCGCGGAATGACCGCCCGCGCCCGCGTCGCCGACGTGCCCCTGACCGACGCGCTCATCAGTATTCCGGGCATCTCGGGCGGGCTCGCGTTCGATGTCCGCGCAGACCTCGAGACCGGGTATCGCTCGCTCCAATTGACCTTCGAGGGCCCCCCGGACGCACTCACCGCGGCGGTCTCGCAGGTCACGCTCCCCTTCGCAGGTGGGCCCCTCGTCGAGCTCGCGCCCAGAGTCGAGGGCGAGCTCGACCAGCGCATCGGGATGACCCTCTATCCGGCACTCTATGTCGAGCTGCTTGGGCGGAGGTTTATGCTGGATATTGTCGATATTCCAGTGACCATCCCCGTCGGTCCGAGGCCCTGGATTTTTGACCGCCAGCGCGTGCGCTTTGACCTCCCTGACATCGCTCCGGTGCCCTCCATCGTAGACTTTGGCACCGTCGAGGTCGACACCACCGCCGTGCGCACCGTGCCCATCGAAAACACCGGCGGCCGCGCCCTCTCCGTAGGGGCCTCGATGGACGTCCGCACCGCGCCGTTTGCGTGGGTCAGCGCCGACCGCATCACCCTGCCGCCGCGGAGCTCTCGGCCCATTGAGCTGCAGTTTTCGCCGACAAGTGTTGGCGATTTTTCTGAACGAATTCCGTTGCTTACAAGCGATCCCGACTCGCCCACGGTGTACCTCACGGCCCGCGGTCGCGCGGTGCGCACAGTGCCCGCCGATGGGACTCAGGTCGACGCGACGCAAGACGCTGTGACCCGTGACGCGAGCCCCGAAGCAGCTCCCGACGCAAGCGCTCCCACCTGGATCGCGACGGGCAACGGAGGCTGCGCGTGCCGTACCTCTCCCACGCACAAATCCCGCTCTCACGAGGACCTGCGCGGGCTCGGAGTGTTATGCGCGATCGTCGCGATCACCGCGCAGAGACGCCCACGTCACACTCCCAAGCGTGCACGCTAGTACGCCCCACGGTCTCGAATTCATGCTGCAAATAGTCAAGCCAATCTCTCTCGTGAGCCTCGCGCTCTGCGCCGCGTGTGCTTCTCGCCAGCTCCCCTCAGTCACCGAGCGCTCTGCCCTCGCCTCAAACGCTGCCGAAGCGCCTCGCGCCTCGGTTCACCAATCGTTGGACAGCGATCCGCCGCTCCCGGGCGAGCCTCGCGAGGGGCTCTGGACGCAGCTCGAAGACCCGCACGCGTCGGTGTTTGCCCTGCCCGAAGAGGCAGGCGGGACCTGGGGCGCGGATGCGAGCGCGCACGGCATGAGCTCGCAAGACGCCAGCGAAAACACCGCACCGATGCCCCAGGGACACCATCACCATGCGCACTGATCCAAGGGCCCCACGTGCGCGATGGAGCCTCGTGTGTGCGCTGCTGATGGGCCAGAGCGCCTGCTTCGCGCACCGTATGGACTCGGACATCCATCGCCTCCGCGAGGTGACCCGCACCGCGGCGATCCCGACGCTTGAGAGCGCCGAAATCCCTGTCGAAACCCTCGCCAATGTGCGCGCTACCCTCGCGCACCCCATGAGCGACGAGGACATCGTGCGTGTCGCGCTGAGCAACAACCGCGCGCTGCGTGGGCAGCTCCGAGAGCTCGGTGTCTTTCACGGTCGCATGGTGCAAGACGCGCTCCCGAGCAACCCGTCGGTTAACTTTGACCTTCGGCGCTCGACCGATCCAACGCAGTTTTTGCAGGGCGATGTCTCGCTCGAGTTTGACGTGATGCACTCGCTCTTGGCCCCCATGCGCGCTGGGCCTGCGCGCAGTGAGCTCGACGCCGCGCGCCACCGCGTCGCCAACGACGTGATCGCGCTTGGGCTGCGCGTACGCGCCGCGGTGTATGCCCTGCAGGCCGCGCAAGCACAGCTCGTGATCGCGACCCGCACGCTCGACACGTTTGCCGCAGCCCGCGACGCCGCGCGCGCATACCTCGCAGCGGGCAACAGCTACACGCTTGAGCTCGCCAACCACGAGGCGACCTATCAGACCGCGCGGGTCACCGTGGCCGAGCTCGAACTCTCGGTCGCGGACCACCGCGAAGCGCTACAACGTTTGCTGGGTGTGCACGGCGAAGAGACACAGTGGACGCTTGCAAATTTGCTCGCAGAAGTGCCACCAACGCTTGACCCGTTCGACGGGTTCGAGCAGCAGGTGATCACGCGCTCGCTCGCCATGGCCGAGGCACGCAGCACTCTCGAATCGCACGCGCGACGCGCGGGCTACGAGCGCACCCGCGGAGCCATCCCCGATGTCTCGCTCGATGTGCACGCCGAGCAAGACGGAAACTTCTGGGAGCTCGGCGGCGGCGCTCGCGTCACGCTGCCCATTTTTGATCGACGACAAGGCGCCGCGATGGCCAGCGAGAGCGCGTTTGACGGAGCCCTCGAGCGCTACGTAGGCCTCGCCGTAGACCTGCGGTCTGAGTCGCGCCAAGCGCTCAACCATCTGCGGTCTGCTCACGCAAGATATCTGCAATTTAGCACGCAGATTCTGCCCGCTCGCCGCGCGGTCTTAGAGCAGACCATGCTGCAGTACAACGCCATGCAAATCGGTGTGTACACGCTGCTCGCGGCGCGCCGTGATGAGCTCGACGCGCAGCTGCGTGCCCTCGACGCACGACGCGAATTTTGGACTGCGCAGGCGACCGTCGACGCGATGTTGGCGGGCCACCGCGCCATGATGGACACGAGCTCTAGGGCGCGACCGGGCATGG
Source organism: Deltaproteobacteria bacterium (assembly GCA_030694465.1). Lineage (GTDB taxonomy): Bacteria > Myxococcota_A > Polyangia > Polyangiales > JAUXYJ01. Next base: position 83,207 of record JAUXYJ010000034.1, read on the forward strand.
CCGTGACGCGCTCGGACAACGGAGGACACTGAGCGATGGACCGACGAAATTTTGTCTCGATGGGCGCGCTCGTGACTGGCGCTGCGGCGATTTTGCGAGGCACAAAGGCCAGCGGACAAGCACAACCGCGAGCGAATTTGCAGGGTCAAACGCCCTCTGTGCGCGCGCGTGAGATCTTGCCTGGTCAGCCCGCGGTGGTCACTCCCAACGGGGTCACGCTGCCCTGGCGGATCATCGATGGCGTCAAGGTCGCGCACATGGTGGCCGAAGAGTTTGAGCACGAGTTTGCGCCGGGGCTGCGCGCGCGCGTGTGGGGCTACAACGGTCACACGCCGGGCCCAACGATCGAGGCCATCGAGGGCGATCGCCTACGGATTTATGTGACCAATCACCTGCCAGAGTTCACCACGGTGCACTGGCACGGGCTGATTTTGGCGTGTGGGCAAGACGGGGTCTCGGGCTTGACCCAGCGGCCGATCCCGCCGGGCGAGACGTACGTGTACGAGTTTGATCTGCGCTACCCGGGCACGTACATGTACCACCCGCACTATGACGAAATGACGCAAATTGCCATGGGAATGCACGGGATGTTCATCGTGCACCCGAGGCGATTGCGTGGTCCACGGGTGGACCGAGACTTCGTCTTGATGACCCACGAGTGGAAGATCGACGCCGGCGCGCGCAGGCCCAACCCCAACGCGATGGCCGACTTCAACGTGCTGACGTTTAACAGCAAGTCGTTTCCGGCGACGTCGCCGCTTGTGGTCGGTCGCGGCGAGCGTGTGCGCATCCGCTTGGGAAATCTCAGCCCCATGGACCACCATCCCATTCACATTCACGGCGTAAACTTTAAGCTCACCGCGACCGATGGCGGCTACGTGCCCGAGAGCGCACAACATCCCGAGACCACACAGCTCGTGCAGACCGGCAGCGCCAAGGTCATCGAGATGGTCTTCGAAGAGTCCGGCGATTGGGCCATGCACTGCCACATGACCCACCACGGCATGATGCAAATGGGACACAACGCGCCCAACACCGTGGGCGCTCGTACGGGCACGCTCGATCGACGAATGTCTAGGGTCATGCCTGACTTTATGACCATGGGCGCGACAGGGATGGGCGGCATGGGAGAGATGCCCATGCCTGTGCCCGCTAACTCGTTGCCCATGCGCGGCGGCCCAGGGCGCTATCACTACATCGACATGGGCGGGATGTTCACCGTGGTCAAAGTGCGCGACCGGGTGGATGGCACCGAGGCGCAAGCGCAGGGGTGGTACGAGTTTCCGGAGGGGACCGTGTCGGGGCCCGCAGACCCCGCGCGCATGGCCGCAGATGGCGTCACCGTGCCCACGCGCGGGCGGTGAAATCCCAGGCAGAGTGAGTGGTGTCACTGTCCCTCAACCCCTTGCGCACCCCACCCGGCGACGTCGCCGGGTACCCTCTGTGCACTCTCCCCGCAGCCCCCATGGCTCAGCTCGTGGTCGCCTGCTCGCGGGTCACATCGGCGCTCTTAGCACGCCGCCGTCGCACGCGTTTGACCACTAAAAACACAGTGCCAAACAGCACCAACGCGCCCGCCAAGAAGAACAGCGGGACCACGATCTCGCGGTACTGCCCCAGGCCCAAGCGATCGATCGAGAGCGAGTTTCCGATGCGCGCACGTAGCCAACCGCGCAGGCCCGTGCCCTCGCCCGCTTCGACATCCACCGCGTGTGAGCGGTTGCGCAGCGCCGCTGCGACCACCGCGTCCGGTGTGGCCTGCTCAATGCGCCGTGGGGCCATCGCGACCGCGCCATCGGTGCCGCCGTCGGCACTGGCCGTAGTCGCTGCGACCGCGCTCGGTGCGGGCGCCATCACGCCGATGTGGTTGACCACCTCGCGCTCCCAGCCGCGCGACGGGCGGTTGACCACGCCGCCCTCGTTGGTCACGACCATCGTGGTCGAGCCGCCGCCGTCGAGATTAATCCCGCGGTAAACACCCAGCTCAATGAGCAATTCGGCCATCTCGTAGAGCGTCCCACCGTGGCTCGTCGCGCGGCGTCCGTCTACGGTGACCAGCACGACGCGGTGGCCGTCTTCGCTCACGCCCACGGCCGAGCGAGGCTCGCGGGTGTTGCGGTTCTCAAACTGGTGCAATTCGTCCGAGACGCGCGAGCGGTCGACGATGAGCGGTCGGCCCGAGACGCCATCGGTGATCCCGCGACGGGACGCTTCGACCACGTCGCTGGGCCGCGAGACCATGGCCGTGCGGTCTTGCAGATAGCCAAAGAAGCCAAAGTCCGCGTCGTCGCTGGACCACACCTGCCCGCCGCCCGCCGCGAGCCCCTGGGCGCCCTGTAGGCCGCCCCAGAAGCCACCGTTGATGGCAGCCGCGAGGTTCGCGCCGCGGGCGTAGGCGCTCGTGGCCTTCCAGCGCTCGCGCAGGGGCGTGCAACGGATTGAGACGCCCGGGACCGTGAGGTCAATCACCAGGGCGTGAAACTCGGCCGGCGCAGGCGTCGTGCGGTGCAAATGCCGGATGCCGGGGTTAGGCTCGGTCCACACATCAAGCGCGAAGGCCGAACGCGAAATCCCTGCCGAAAGACAGACAAAAACCGCAGCCCACAGCGCAATGTGCGCTTTGAAGGTGAGCGATGCTGGGCGATGGCAGTGAGACTTCACAGAGAACCCTCGCGAGGTAGACATAGGCGACAAGGACCGTCACAGAGTTGCAGGGCCACACCGGAGTGTGGTCTCACCGCAGCCACGGACCGATGAATCGATCGAATGAGCCGCGTCGAGGTGCCACAGTGGGGATAGAGCGTCAACCAACAGACAAACGACGCCCGCGCGCCAGAGTCACACGTAGCGCGATGATCGCCATGGCGCTCATGCAATTGGGCTGTGAACGCACACGGGTTCCGCATTCGGCTGGGACTCACAACGCGGGGGTCCGCGCGATCCCTTCCGCAAATGCGCCCAGCGATGCCGGGGTAGACGCCGCGCAGGTGCCCGATGTGCACACCGTGATCGCCGCAGCGGACAGCGCGGCAGACGCAGCGACCGAGGCAGACAGCGCGTTGCCTAGAGAAATCGCAGGCGCAACGGGTGCTACGTCGTTCTTGTCCATCGACGAGCGCGTGATCCTTCGGCGCTTGTGCACTGGCGAAGTGACACGACTGCAGCGCAACACCGGCGGGAGCACGATCTCGTTTCGCGTGTGGTTTGCCGACGGTGGGCGCGGGCTGTTTAAGCCGCAGCAGAGCAACAGCGTCGCGAATTTTCGCGCAGAGATCGCGGCGTATCGCATGAGCCGCGCGCTGCAATTGCACCGTACGCCGCCCTCGTGTGGCCGCACGCTCCCGCGCGCGATGCTGCAACAGACGGCGGACCGATCGGGTGACCAAGCTTTCTCTGAGCGCGTCATGCGCGAGATCATTGGGCGCGGCGACGAGGTCCCCGGCGCGATGATCTACTGGGTCCCCGGCGGCCTCGAGAACGTCCCCGGCAGCGAACGCTACCCAGACCTGCTCGACACCGCACGCCCCCTCGCAGACACCGATCGCACCCTCGCCGAGAACCTCTCGACCCTGCTGCTCTTTGACTTTCTCAACGACAACATCGACCGATGGTCCGGCGGAAACATCCTTCGCCAGCGAACCACCCTGCAAAATCCCACGCCCATGATGCTCTTCATGGACAACGGCGCCGCGTTTACCATCGGCCGAGACAACCTCGGCGCGCGCCCCACCGAGCAAGCCGCACGCCTCGCCCGCGTCACACGTGTGTCCCGCAGCTTTGTCGCTCGCCTACGGGCGCTCACCACCGAGTCGCTCGGTCGCGAGCTGCGCAGCGATCCCCTAGGCTCACCGGTGGGAGACAACGGCCTCGCGGCGATCCTTACGCGCCGCGATCGCGCCCTCGCGCACATCGACGCCACCGCACAATCGCGTGGAGAATCCCTCGTCTACGCGTTTGAATAAGCGTTGTGAATAGTGTTCACAATTGCGCGGGATAGCGCTGCGCAAAGAGCGTCCGGCCCTCTTCGTTGATCATCTCGAGCGTGAGCACCGCGCGGTGCGGGTCCGCGACAAAGCGCACCCAGTTGGTCTGGCTCGTCGCAAACTCGTACTGCGGTGGATAGAGCAAGCTCGCGAGCGGGCTGGGCAGCTGCCCACCAGGGCCCATGAGCACCTCACGCATGCGCGCGTGAGGCCCCTCGCGCTCGACCTTGGCCACGCACCCTAGGTGAAAATCACCTGACAACCACCACACATTCTTCACGTTCTCACACGCAGCAAGCACGCGCTCGCGCTGCGCAGGGTAGCCCTGCCAACGGTCGGCTTCGGCCAGCGCGATGATCCCGCCAAAGCGCGTGATGGGCACGGTGTTCACGACAAACTTCCATGTCGCCTGCGACCGCGCGAGACCCTCGATGAGCCAGTCACACTGCGCGGGCGAGAGGTACTCGGCCTGGGGCGTGAGCCTCGTGCTCGGTCGCCGCTCACCGCGTGAATCAAGAACGAAAATGTCCAGTGTTTTTCCCCACGAATAGCGCTGGTACAGGGGCCTGGGTTGTTGCCATCCGCCCTCCCACGGGTGGTGCTCAAAGAAAGCCCTGCGCGCGGCTTGCAACCTCGCAGGGTCTACCGTCTCGCCGTCCCAATCGTTGCTCACCTCGTGGTCGTCCCACGCGACGATCATCGCGGTGCTCTCGTGCAGCGCGCGCAGCCCAATCCGCGCAAAGGTTTCTTGGTACACCGCACGGTATTGCTCGGCCGTCTGGGCCTCGTCTGCGTACACGTGATCGCCAGAAAACACGAAAAAATCCAGCTCATTGCACAACGCTGCGTAGCGCAACGCCAAGAACTCTCCGCCAAACTCCGACGACGTACACGAGCTCCCGCCAAAGGTCACCGTGTCGCGCGAGTCCGGTGACGGCGCCGTACGAAACCTCCCCGCGGGCCCCCGCGCGATCGCTCGCCCATCACGCACGTAGACAAACACATACCGATGCCACGTGTTTGCGCGAAGCCCTGCGACCGCGTGGTGCACAAAGCCCGCTTCGTCTGGTCTGACCTCTCGCTCGTACACGACGCGGGGTTGGTCTCCGTCGATGGCCATCACGCGAATGGCGAGTGAAATTTCAGCTCTCTGTGTGGTCCATCGCGTCCAGCACATCACGCCCTCGTGCGTGAGCTCGCCAGCCATCACCCCCAACGCAAAGTCACTCTTGCAGCTCGCGAGGGTCATCACTTCGCGCTCTGCGGTAGTCAACGCGGGGCACGCCGCGGGCAAGCGAAGCACGCGCGGGCCCACGGTGTGACACCCCGCAGCGAGGGCTCCGAGGGCGCCGTGCGAGAGCACCCTGCGACGAGACCAACGCGCGCTGCTCACACCACGCCGTCGCGAAGCCACGCGCCCATGCGCTCACCGATCATGAGCGTCGGGAGGTGAATGTTTGCGCTCGTAATCGTCGGAAAAAGACTGGCATCTGCGACGATGAGCTGCTCGGTCCCGCGCACGCGACCGTAGCCATCGGTGGCCGCTTCGAGGTCATCGTCCGAGCCCATCGGGACGCTGCCCGAGGGGTGATAGCCGCTGCCACACGCCGTGGGGAGGTACTCGTTGAGGTGCGTTCGATCGCGCATCTTGCGTGGGCGAGGATGCAAAAACATCGCGATCTGCTCGCGCATGGGCGAGGTCGACGCGAGCAAGTGCAAGAGCTCAAGGCCCTCGACCATGGCGTTGCGGTCCCACGAATCCGCGAGAAAATTCGCATCAATCGTGGGCAACGTGTGTGGGTCTGCGTCACGCAGCGTGATGCGCCCGGCGGTCCCGCGGGGCTTCTCGAGGGTCATCATCAGGCCCATCACCGGAGCCTCGATGCGAGGGGCCCAAAAGAAGTTTCCCGCTTGGATTTGCGCGTCGTTTGCAAAGTGTCCGCCGGTGGTCGAGTAGCGCAAACACGTCTGCATGAGCGTGTACTTGCTGTTCTCAAGCGAGCGGGGGATCACAAAGATCCCTGTGCCTGGGTGATCGAGCAAGCGCGCTCCGACGTGTGCATTTTCGCTCACCGTTGTGACCTTGAGCTTCTCGAGTGTGGCCTTGGGACCCACCCCTGATCGCCACAAGATGCAGGGGGTCATAATGGCCCCGCCGCAGAGCACGATCTTGTCCGCGTAGAGCGTCGAGACCACGTTGTCTCGCTCGACCTCGACGCCGACCGCGCGACGCTTGTCAAAGATCACGCGTCGGACCAGTGTATTTGCACGGATCGTGAGGTTCTCTCGTGCCCGAACGTCTGCGGTGAGATAGCAGCGCGCTGCGCTCTGGCGCACGCCGTCGATCATGTTGAAGGGCATCTCGCCAAAGCCCGAAGCGACCGGCGCGTTGAGGTCCTCGCTGTACGAGAAGCCCAGGGCGCGCGAGGCATCGCAGAGTCCTGCCTGCCACGGAGACCATTGGTGGGATTTAAAGCGGCGGATGCGAATGGGGCCGTCGTCACCGTGCCACGGTGAGCGCACGTCAAGGTCGGTCTCGAGGCGCTTAAAAGCGGGCAGACACTCGTCGTAAGACCAGTGCGAGAGCCCCCGCGAGGCCCACTCGTCAAAGTCGGATTGTTGCCCCCGGAGGGCGATGCACGTGTTGACCGCGCTTGACCCGCCCACCACGCGTCCACGCGGAAACTCAAAGGGAATCTGCTCGGGCGTAGGCTTCTCGCTCAGCCCCCAGTCGTGCGTAAGTTTCGCATTGCGCGTGCCATCCCGGAGCTCTCTTGGCGCGAGGTCTGCGTTGGGATAATCAGGCCCTGCTTCGATCAAGAGCACGGTGTGATCACTGCGTTCGCTCAATCGTGCGGCGATAATGGCCCCGGCTGCGCCTGCGCCGACGATGATCGTGTGGACTCGTTGGGTGCTCTTCACGGTGGCGCGGAGCATAACCCGCGCGAGCATCCCGCGCAGTCGCCTCGCGTTGAGCGAATCTGGCGTTGTGAAGATGCAATTGCGATCGCCACGGCTGTCGCACTTGTCTTAGTCTCTGCGCACTTTGGTCGTTGCGGGGCCGCCGTCGAGAACATCACGGCGCGCGTGGTCCCACAACGAAATCACAAGACCGCGGCGTGTCAAAACGCAGCAGCAAACGGAGAGCGCACGACCATGAGCGGCCATTCAAAATGGGCCACGATTAAGCACAAGAAGGCTGCGACCGACGCCAAGCGCGGACGGTCGTGGACGAAGGCGCTAAAAGAAGTGACGATTGCCTCGCGGCACGGAGGCGACCCCAGCGGCAACCCTCGGTTGCGCAAAGCGGTCGATGGGTGCAGGGCGCTCAATGTTCCGGCAGAGAACATCACGCGTGCGATCAAGCGCGGGACGGGCGAGCTCGAGGGGGTCTCGTACGAAGAGCTGGTCTACGAGGGCGTAGGTCCCGCGGGAGTGCTCGTGCTCATCGATGTGGTCACGGACAACCGCAACCGCACCGCCGCAGAGCTCCGAAAGATCTTCGAAAAAGCAGGCGGAACCATGTCCGGCGGCTCTGCCTTGTGGGGCTTTGATCGCAAAGGCCAGGTGCGTCTTGAGCGCAGCGCGGCCACCGAAGAGCAGCTCTTTGAGATCGCTCTTGGCGCTGGCGGCGAAGACATCGCGGACGAGGGCGAAGAGTGGGTGATCACGTCGAGCGCCGAAGACGTCGAGGGCGTGCGCGAAGCACTTGAAGCTGCAAAAATCCAGGTAAAATCATCTGGCCTCGCGATGATCCCCAAGAACGTGATGACCCTCGGGCCCGACGACGCCCCGGTCGTGCTTCGCTTGGTGGACACGCTCGATGACCACGACGACGTGCAGAGCGTGTGGTCCGCGTTTGATCTCAGCGACGAAGCCCTGGCGAGCCTCGAAGAGTGACCCCAGCGCTGGGCTCGTTGCTGTGCCAAGCGCTCGCTCAGTCCGAGTCTCTAGGGCCTTCGGTGAGCGAAAATCCAGGCACGACGGCCTCCATCGTCCGTACGCTCCTGGGGCTCTTGCTCGTGTGCGTCGCGGCTTGGTGGGCCCTGCGTGCGGCCTCGCAGCGGGGGCTCTTGGGCCCGCGCGCGCTGGGTCACCACGCGCGAGTGATCGAGCGCATCGCGCTGGATCCTCGGCGCAGCGTGGTGCTCTTGCAGGTGGCCAAACGCGTGCTTGTCGTGGGCGTGAGCGAGCAGGGGCTGCGCACACTCGCAGAGCTCTCGGCGGACGAACTCGCGCTCGAGAGCGAGCCCAAGAGCCCTGAAGAGCCAGCAAAAAAGCGCACATTTCGCGATGTCTTGCTGCAGCTCACCGCGCGCCCTGAGAGCCCTGACGACACGCCCTAGCTGCGTCCGAGCGTGCGTCGTGCCCACAGTGATCGTTGCAATCGACGGTGCCGACGTGTACCACGCTGGGCGCAGCCCGAGTGCCTCGGGAGTCAGTGTCCCGGGCGACTCATGCACCTCACGCAACCGCAGGAGTGATGTCATGGCCTACACCGACCGCGTCCAACAGATCCTCTCTTGGTACGGATCCGACAACCCCGGCACCCGCGCAAACCTCGCGCGAATGCTCAACCACGGCCGCCTCAAAGGCACCGGAAAGCTCGTGATTCTCCCGGTAGATCAGGGCTTCGAGCACGGCCCCGCGCGCTCATTTGCGCCCAACCCAGCCGGCTACGATCCCGCGTATCACGCGCAGCTCGCGGTGGACTCGGGCTGCAACGCGTACGCCGCGCCGCTGGGCTCACTCGAAGCGGTGGCTGATCGATTCGCTGGCGAAATTCCACTGATTCTGAAGCTCAATAACTCGGACGTGTTGGCCAAGACCCCGGCACCGATCAGCGCGGTGACCGGCTCGGTCGAGGACGCCCTGCGGTTGGGGTGTGCCGCGATCGGCTACACGATTTACCCGGGATCTGCAGAGCGCAACGCACAGTACGAGACGCTGCGAGAGATCACCCTCGAGGCCAAGCGCAAGGGCTTGGCCGTGGTCACGTGGGCGTATCCCCGTGGCGCAAACCTGTCCAAAGACGGCGAGACCGCCGTGGACGTGATCGCATACGCAGCGCAGATCACCGCGCAGTTGGGCTCGCACATCATCAAGGTCAAGCCCCCCAAGGCGCACCTCGAGGTGCCCGAGGCCAAGGCGGCGTTTGAGAAAGCGGGCATCAAGATTGACACGCTCGAAGACCGCGTTCGTGAGGTGATTCGCAGCGCTTTCAACGGCAAGCGCATCGTGATTTTCTCGGGCGGAGACACCAAAGGCACGCAAGAGGTCTTGGACGAAGTGCGCGGCCTCGCCAAGGGCGGCGCGTTTGGCTCGATCATGGGACGCAACGCGTTTCAGCGCCCACGGGACGAAGCGATCAAGCTGCTCGGTGACGTGATGGACATCTTCGCGAGCGCGTAGAGAGCGCAGCGAGTGCGGCGAGTGCGTAGGGGGAGCGCGTCACTTTCTGAGAAAATTCGCAGACAATGCGAACGCACGTTGCCCCCATGGGGGCAGATGTGCAAAGACTCGTGGGCTTGCTTGGGGAGAGCGTCTTCGATGCGCTTCTTTGCTTCGTGTTGGTTGTTCTTTGGCTTCGCTTGACCGCGATGGATGCGCTGATCGTTTCCGAGATTCACAGAATCACTGAGAAAAAACAGGGATTTCGCTGAATGATCGGCTGCCTAAAGCGCGCAGATGTTGACCGTGTTGGCGTCGCAGGCTCTGAGCCCGCGGGCGCTCTATTGATTCTGAAAGAGAGAGATTTGATGACTTATGACAATCGGCCCTACCGCGGGCCCCGCGAGGATCGAGCTCCGCAGCCCGTGTCTGTACCCGACCCACGCCTCCGTGAATTGCTGACGTTCTTGCGTGATTCATGCCGCGAAATCGCAGTTCAGATCGATCGTTATCTTGGTGATGAGCGCGCGCCACGAGGCTTCGAGACCGCACCACGAGAGCGCAGCGCGGCCTTCAGTGGACAACAGCCTGCGTACAATCCGCGTGGATTTGAGCAGGCGCCCCCCGCTCGCTCGGTCGCACGTGCGCGCGCTGAAGAGCCCGAAGACATCCGAACTTCGCTCGAGCGCCTGCGTGACGAAGCGCGCTCGGTCTCGGACGACGCGCTGCAGATGGAGCCCGCGCGCCTGCGCCTGCTCATCGAAGCCATCACGGCAGAGACCCGCTCGTTTCAGCTGCTCGCCGAAGATCCCGAAGACCAAGACCTCGCCGCGAAGATCTTGCGCACGTTGACCGCGGTCGTGAGCGAGCACCGCCCAGGCCATGTCTATGGCCTCGCGCGCCACCACAACGCCGACTGGAACGACCTCGCCATGCGCGCTCGCGAAGACCTCGCGTCGGGCAACCTTCACCGCGCACGCCACGACGAGGGCAACGCCCGCGGCGGACGCGACGACGACCACGGCGGCACGTTCTAGCGCGCGATCGCGATCGCGTGGGGGCTCAAGACGGGGCTGAGTGCCTAGCGTGAATGGTCTGCGAAATCACAGGCCCATTTGCGCACGATTCAGCTCTTGGGGTTGCGCACAATCTCGGTGCCGACGCCCGTGTTGGTAAAGATCTCGAGCAACATCGCGTGCTCGATGCGCCCATCGAGAATGTGTGCTTTGCGCACTCCGCCCTCGACAGCTTCGACCGCGCACTCGACCTTGGGGATCATCCCGCCATCGATCACGCGCTGCTCGATGAGCTCTCGCGCTTTGACCACGCCAAGCGAGCGAATAAAGCTGCCGTCTTCGCCCTTTACTCCGTCGACGTCGGTCAAGAGAATGAGCTTCTCTGCCCGCAGGGCCTCGGCGATCTTGCCCGCCGCCGTGTCGGCGTTGAGGTTGAGCGAGCCGCCCTCTTCATCGACTCCCAAGGGCGCGATCACGGGGATAAATCCACCGCGCGTGAGCTCGATGAGCACATCGGGGTTGACCGAGCGCACGTCGCCGACGCGGCCCATGTCGACCATGGTCCCGTCGCGATCCCGCTGCATTGGGATCTTCTCGGCGAGGATAAATCGGTCGTCTTTTCCGGTGAGCCCGACCGCGCGCCCGCCGTGTTGCCCAATGAGATGAACGATGTCCTGGTTGGTGCTCCCGGCCAGGATCATTTCGACCACTTGCATCGTGGCCTCGTCCGTCACGCGCAGGCCGTTGACGAACCTGCTCTTGACGTCCAATCGCTTGAGCATGTCGCTGATTTGCGGCCCACCGCCGTGCACAACGACCACGTTAATTCCGATGTATTTCATCAGAACCACGTCGCTCGCGAACGAGCGCTTGAGCTCGGGCGCGATCATCGCGTGACCGCCATACTTCACTACAAAAGTCCGCCCATGAAAGCGCCGCAAATACGGCAGCGCTTCATGAAGAACATTGGCCTTCTCGATAAGCTCTTTCACGGCGCGCGGGTGTACACTACGCAGGTGTGTCTGCGGTAGTGCCGTGCGCGCGCTTTAAGCCAGCAAGAAGCGCTCAAGCACGCCCGCGACGAGCTCGGGCTGCTCGGTGGTAAAATCGTGCCCCGCGCCCGGGACGATCCGAAGCTGCGCGTCAGGGATTTCGCTCGCAATGAGCCTAGAGTTTTCCCACGAGATCAAGCGGTCGGCGTCGCCGGTGATCACCAAAGTCGGCACCCGCAAATCTCGTAGGTCGTTGGACACGTCGTGTTCGGCCGCGGCGATCAGCTGCAGCGCGCTCGCAAACGTGGGGACCGGCTCTGAGATCGCGATCGCTCGCCAAGCGTTGAGAATGTCTGGTCGTTCGCTAATAAAATTGTCGGAGAGCACAATGTTTGCCGTCGCTACCATCGCGTCGGCGAAGCTCAATCGTCCCGCGAGCAACAGCGTGCGCACGCTGCTGAGCGGCGTGCGGATCGCCCGGCGGCCGCCCATGGTTGTGCACCCAAGCACGAGCTTGTTGACACGATCAGGGTGACGCAACGCAAAGCGCATCGAGATCATGCCGCCCAGAGACATCCCAAAAATGTGCGCGCGAGAGACCTGCGCGTGGTCCATCACCGCGGCCACGTCGTCGGCCATCGCCCGTGTCGAGAAGGGACTCTTGGGTGCATCTGAGCGCCCCACGCCACGGTTGTCCAAGGTGATCACACGAAACGCGCGCGCCATCCGCGGGAGAAAATCCAGCCAATAGCGAGAAGACCGCGCGAGCCCTCGGATGAGCACGATCGGAGGGGCGCCTTGAGGCCCACGCACTTCGTAGTAAATTCGTACCTGGCGAGACGTAGCAAAAGGCATAGCTGGGGGTCAGAGGTTGTAGCGACTCGTGCGGCTTCACAAGCGCTCAGCGCTCCAGAACGCTCACCCAGGGTCGCCGTAGTTGTTGCCGATCCATTTTTCTGCGCTCTTCGCCGAGAGCTTAAAATGAGGCATCACGCGGGCCATGCCGAGCTTCTCGCCTGCACATTCGGCCTGTAAAATCGCGTGTGGATCGTCTTCGTCCGGCACAATGTCCAGCGACACTTTGATCCATGATCCATCGCGGTTCTGCACGTCGACCTCTCGGTGCAATTGCGCGCGGCGCTGTTGTGCGTGGCGCTGCAGCACCTCGGATGCGGTCTTGACCAAGGTGTTAAACGCGTCCTGGCTCAAGGGTTTGGGGTTCTTTTTGTCGCGCCCCATGGTCCAAGGTCCCACAAGCGCGGGCTCGTCTTGCCCCGTGAGATACATGGCGACGGCCCAGCCCACGTCGTCCTCGTTTTTGATCACTTGGGCAGACCAGGTCCCGTCTGTCCAGGTCCGAACGTCGACCTCGTTCTCGAGGGTCTCGGCCTTTTCGCCTTGTTTTGACTTCTTTGCTGCCACGCGCTCACTCCGTAGGGGACTTCGATTGCATGGGCAGTCTGCGCGCCCGAGGCCCCCGCGTCCAGCGCCGTCGAGTCTGAGAGTGACAGCCTATGTCACAACCGTTCGAGCTGTGTTTTCGCAGTAAGAAACTCGCCCAGAGGGCGGTGGATGGGTGCGAGCGCGCTTGAGTCTCTTTGAGGCTAGCGCGTGCGGATGGGCCCAGGTTGGGCGACCACAGAGCCTCGCGTGGGGCTGCGCAGCACGAGCTCGTAGGTCGCGCGCACGGCGGGGTCGCGCTCGGTGACCTGCCCTCGCAAGAGAGCCTCGCGCGCGGCGGTCAGAGGCGAGCGAGAGAGGGCCCAGACGGCGCCCTCGCGGGTCTCGGACGAGGCCGCACGGAGCATGCGTTGCGCGAGCGAGAGATCTGCAAAATCACTGGCCAATACGGTGAGCGCGGCGCGCAAGACGAGCGGGTGTGGGCTGGACGCGTTGGCCAGGCGCAGGAGGGCCGTGTGCGCCGCTGGGCTCGGAGCAAACACGCGCAGGGCCGTCGTCGCCCGGGCGCGGACAAACTCGGGCCGCGCAGGGTCCTCGGCGAGGCGGGTGAGCGTCGCGATCGCGTTGGGGCCCCATGCACGCACAACGGGCTCGGGCGCGGTCTGCTCGATCCCTGAGAAGATGGCCACCACCTCTTCGATCGTCGGCACTTCGGCCAGGGCCGGGAGTGAGAGCGAGAGAGCAGCCCCGAGAGCCACTGCAAAGAGCCTTGTCTTGGTCACAGCGAGCGTGAGTCTAGCGCGCCGCGAGGACTTCGCGATAGGTGGCTTCGAGCGCGGCCCAGATGCGCTCGCTGGCAAAGTGCTCGAGCACATGGGCGCGGGCGGCGAGGCCGTGTTCTGAGCGCAGCGCAGGGTCTTGCAGGTAGCGGGTGAGGGCGTCGGCCAGCGCGGCGCTGTCTCGCGCGGGGACGAGCAGCCCGGTGACGCCGTCGCGCACCGCATCGATGCAGCCGGTGACTCGCGTTGAGACCACGGGGCGCTCCATCGCGCCGGCCTCTAACAATACATTGGGAAATCCCTCGCGATACGTCGGCAGCGCGAGCACGTCCATCGCCGCATGGAGCTGCGGGATGTCCTTGCGGTGCCCTGTCATACGCACGCGTGGGTCGCTCTCAAGCTGCGCGCGGATGGCCGCCGGCACCGGGTCTCGCGGCTCGTAGGGCCCCACAACGAGCAGCACCGCGTCGGGGCACGCCTCGCGCACGGTGGCCCAGGCCTGCGCGAGCTCGCACACGCCCTTGTCGCGCACCAAGCGCCCGATAAATCCCACGACTGGGGCGTCGTGGGCGATGTTGAGCTCTTCGCGGATCAGCGCGCGCGCGTGTAGGCCCACGGTCTTGGGCGCAAAGCGACCCGCCGCGTCGACGCCGTTGCCGCTGCCGCCCGCGAGCACACGGAGCTTGTCTTCTCTACACAATCCCTGCGAAATCACTAGCGAACGGAGCGACGGGCTCACCGCGATCACCGTGTGCGCGAGCCCGCACGAGACCCGCTCGGTGCTCGCGAGCAGCGCGCGCTTGAGGCCCTGGGCGGTCTCCATGGGGAGGCCACGTTGATGATAAATGCGTGCCGAAATCCCCGCTGCAGAGGCCGCGAGCATGCCCAAGAGTCCCCCCTTGGGCGTGTGCGCGTGCACGATGTCTGGGCGCAATCGCCGCAAGAGCGCGGTGAGCGACGCGACGCTGTGCAGGTCCATCAGGGGAGTGATCTTGCGTGGCATGGCGAGGGCATACGCCGGGACTTTTTCGCGCGCAGCGAAGGCGCCGAGGCCCTCGCCGGGTGAAGTAATCACCGAGAGTTCGTGCCCGTGCTCACGCATAAACGCGACCTGCCCGCGCAAAAAAACCAGTGATTCTGGGACGGTCATCACATGAACAATCTTCGCCATGGCTCTGTGCGCAGGAGTGTTGCCACGTTTTGCGCCGCGAGGGGCCACGCAATTGTCTCTGCGGCACGCGACGTCGCGGCAGTGCCTCGCGACAAGGCGCGCCACGCAGCACAGAGGGCTCATCGGTTTGGGCAGCGCTGCGCAACCGTGAAGGAGAAAGCACCATGACACGCATCCAGGGCCACGCCGCCATCCCGTCCAATGTCACGTACAACGAAGAAGAAGGGGTCACGCTCCGCGCGACGCGAGGCACAAGCAGCGCCGCAGCGACGACGAGCGCGGCGAACGCACAGAGCGCTCGCTCAGCGAACGCACAGGGGACCGTGCAAGACACGTTTGAGGCACCGCGCGCGCAGCCCTCGATGTCCCCGGCGCAGGTGATGTTGCAGAGCGGCCTTCGTGACGCACGCGAGCGAGCGAGCGCTCTTTTGGAGCGCGCCAACTGCGAGACTCCGGGGCCCTGCGTGTCGGTGCCCGCTCCGCGCACTGAAAACTTTCAACAGCTCGTCGATCGCCAGCACGATCGAGCGTTCAGAGACGGAGCGATGGCGACGGGCTCTGCGCTCTTGGGGCTTGTCACCGGAGGCGCGATCTCGGGCATCGGACAACGAATCGGTGAGGCGATGGGCCGAGGTCGCCGCGCACATGGTGGCCGAAGCGGGCGCAGATCTTGTCGCGGAGACTGGTGGGGCTGCGCTGGCCGCGGGCGCTTCGGTGCAGATGGAGGCGCTCAATGGTCAGCGCCAGGACATCCGTGAGCGCGTGGGATTTCAGCAGCGCGCGACGGTCGCAGACCAGACTCGTGAAGCCGCGATGCGCACCGTGCGTGAGCACCGAGGCGCAGGCGAGGTCGACGGCAACTTCGCAGCAGCAGGGCGCATGGAGATCAACTGGCAACTTTATCGCACCGATGGGGACTACGCTGCGGGCGTCCGCCGATCCCTCGAAAACGCGGCCCGCGACCCATCGACGGTGCAGCACCTGTTTGCGTTTCGCAATTGCCCGATGCGTGAGTCGCTGTAGCGGGACGAGGGTGGGATAGCGGATGACCACTCAATCCCCCGCTGAGAGTGGGAGTCAAGGGCCTTTGGTCTCCCCCGAGACCTCCGAATCACCTGGAAATTTACTGGCGCGCTCAAGAGGACTTGAACCTCTAACCTCCAGTTCCGTAGAGGGAGCTAGTGTTCAATCGTTTCGAGGGGTTGCGAGCCTTAACCCCCGCTTAACCCCCGCTAACCCTCAGCGGGCGTTTCTCGAAGCGGTCGCACGACGTGACGCTGACATGGAGACCCCGTTCGTTGTGCTGTGCGAACACGCCCTGCTCGAGGGGCTCGGCGACGACGTGGTGACCGTCATGAGCGCCGCGCCAGAGCACCGTGTACGAGGCGCGCTTGAGCTCGTGCGCAAGCTGCTCGCGGCAGAGCAAGAGCGGGCGCGGGGGAGTGGGTAGAGTTGGCGAGGGAGCGTCCACGCAAGGACTGGCGTAGGGCGGTTTTCGAGACCGTGCATCGGGCAGTTCGACGCATCTCGTCGCGTCAGTGGGACGGACGTCTGAACACGTTCTCGATCGAGGATAAGTCGGCACTGTGGGATGCGCTCAGCACGCACCTCGCGGGCCGCAAGCTCAAGTCCGACCAGGGCGAGGGCTACGTACCGGGGAGGGTTGACCGCACCGCAGCGTGACCCGCAGCGGGGCATTCAACCGACACCAACGCCCCGCTGGACTGCGTGCACCTGGGCGCTGCACCTGCGCGGCTACCACCCCTTGCACGTGGCCGCGACGTACGCAGCGCACCGTGGCGAGATGCCGCGCGGCCGCGTCACTGCGCGCATCATGACCGCACTCGCCATGGAGGGGCAGCGCGTGATCTCGAACAGCGCGCCGTTGACCTACGAGCAGGCGCTTGAGCTCATCGATGCGGCGTGTGTGCGCCGCGAGGCCAAGCGGGCGGCGTGAAAAATCGCAGCCCGAGTGAGTGGACGTAGCCCGTCCGCTGCCGTTTGCGGGGCGAACGTGGTCCGCGCGATCGTTGGGGTATGACCACAGACGTTTGGACGCACGCGGTGTCGCTATGAGGGCGCGCCAGTTCCCTCCGCAGTCGGCTCAGCTCGCGCGGCAATTGCTCGGAGACCTCGAGCAGACGCTCAGGTTCTCGAACTGGGCAGAGATCGACGGGGACACTCCCGAGGCGGCCGCGGAGGCGCGAGGCTGGGTGATCGAGGCGTGTCACGCGAACGGCGTCGTAGCCCGAGAGCCAGGCGCGGTCTGGGTCGTTGCGCGCCATGGAGACCGCACCGTCGCAGTGCTCGCAATGCAGCACGCGGGGGCGCTGCCCTCGATTCGCAACCTGTGCTTCGGGATCAACGGCGAGGACACCATCGCCATCGTGGCCCCTCCCGCCGGGTGGCGCGTGACGGCGCCGGGGATGTACGGACGCAATGGGATGGTCGTGCATCTCGAGCAGATCGACGACGAGGCGCTGGTGGCGCTTTGCTCAAGTGCTCATGCGCCGACGGCCGCGGATGCCGATGCGGTGGCGCTTGCGTTCGGCGGGGCGGGAGCCACCGTCGTCGCCCGCAACCCGGTCGCGCTCGGTGGGCGGCTACGATACGCGCGGGTGATTGCGATGCTGGGGTGATGGAGAAGGCCAAGGCGACCAATGCCGATGTCCTGGAATTCACCTCGTACAAAAGTCAGAGTTTACCGTTTTCGATGCGCTTTTTGCGCAGACTGGGAGCTCTCGTTGATTCTACGCCGAGGGCACCTCTTGGCGTTGACAGAATGCATCTCATAATGGATAC
Organism: Deltaproteobacteria bacterium; assembly: GCA_030694465.1. Taxonomy (GTDB): domain Bacteria; phylum Myxococcota_A; class Polyangia; order Polyangiales; genus JAUXYJ01. The sequence continues at coordinate 100,742 of JAUXYJ010000034.1, forward strand.
TACAGGACATCCAGTTCTGAATAAATAAGCCTTGCCCTTGCGCTGCCCAGTCGCAGATGGTACCAATGACCGGTAACCATGGCCTCGTCGCTCGCCCTCAATCTCAATGCTGCTCGAAAGCGTCTAAGGTATTCCCGCGCGCAGTTGGCGACGGTCAGTGGGGTTTCGGCGCGCACGATCTCTCGAATCGAAGCGGGGCATATGCCTGGTGTCGAGACCATCGCAGCCCTGTCGGCAGCACTCAAGACGAGCTTAGATTCGCTGGTCAAAGACCGGCCCATGGTGGCGATGCGGCTGAGAGCGCTCAAGAGCGTCTCGAAGATTCAGCGCTCTCAACGTCTTGAGCTCGTCAGACAAACAGTCGACGAGCTGCATGCGCTCTTGCCGATGCTTACGCAGCGCAGCCCAATTGAGCAGCACCAGGTCACCGGGGTCGAGGCCGCACGGGCGGTTGCGCTCCAGTATCGGGATCGCTTGGTTTCACGCCGTGAAATGATCTCCGATGTGGTGCAGGCGCTCGAGTCTTTCGGCGCCTTCGTTCTCTTGAAAAGCATCGAGGATCGCTCGGTTTTCGGAATGAGTCTGCGCTTTGAGAGTGGTGCGGTGATGATCGTTGCCAACACCGCGTGCACCACCGAGCGGCTTCGACACACGCTCGTCCACGAGTTCGCGCATGTGCTCTTTCACTCAGCCAATACCAGCCACGAGATCACCGACGAGCTGACCGAGGAAGAGGACGAAGCCAATGCGTTTGCCGGTGAGTTCTTGGCCCCTGGCGATGAAGTCCGTCGGATTTGGCGCGCGGCATCAGGGGGCTACCTAGAACGGAGCCTTGTTGCCAAGGCGCAATTCGGGATCTCGTGCGCCGCGGTCATGAAGCACATGAATCTTGGCCAGACCGCTTGGGCAAGGCTCCAGATCGAGCATCGCAACATCTACGGTCGCACCATGCGCGTGGTCGACGAGCCCAAGCCTCTCGCTCGCACGCTCCCGACGGCGCCTCGCATTCATCAAGCGATCCGGGACGCGCTCGCCAACAACCAGATCACCGCTGCGTTTATCACGCAGACGCTTGACGACGATGCCCTTCGCTATGCGCGCAGCGACTCCGTCGAGCTGAAACTCTCACCCGGTCCCAATTGGCTCCCAGTCTGCGAGCGACGGGGCATGGACCTGGACGTGGAACCGGAGGACGCAACGGGGTGATTTAATCAATGGTGGAGCGTGCCCATCGCACGCCCAGCATCCTCTTGCGTCGATCGAAGAGGGCAAAAAAAAACCAGAGTTCCAGCTCTGGTTTTTTCCGCTGGATGCAACAAATTTGACTTTGCCGAACCCAGGCACTCCTAAAGAGGAAGTACTGGGGTTGTTACTCGACGGTATTTGCAAAGTCAATTTTTCACTCTCTAGGAGTTGAGATTTTGAGCTCATGTAAATTACCGCCGGTACCAAAGGGTTGCCGCGTGATTTATCGGGCGTCACGAATTGACCCGCACACTGGCCGCAAGCTTTTGGCTCGCGACTACGGGTTCAAGGCGTGGCGTCTGATCGTCCGCATCAAGTAGCCGCTTGAGTCCAGACACCGCCTCCGCACGGCTCGCAGCGTGACGGAGCGCTCGGTGACTTGCCTATGAGCGGCTCAATACAAAGTCGCCCGCCCGTCCCATCATTTAGGGAGTCGGGCAGGTGCTCTTGCTCGGCGCAGATGGTCTGCGCGCCTGCACGCACAACCCGAATTGGAGACACACGAAACAGCAACCCCCAACAAAGTCGAAGGCCATCAGGGCGGCAACCCTGATGGCCTCCTGTGACATACCTCTAGTCACCGGTGAGATGAACCAGGCACGCTCCGTAACGGGAAACCGTAGTCAAACGGGCCTGATTCGTCAACGCAGAAGCAGAGGATCCCTTAACCCCAAACAAGGAGCATCCATATGTTTTGCTATGCAAAAGGCTGCAACTGCGGCTGTCCGATCGTGATTCGTACGATCAGCGGTCGTCGCGTGCCCATCCACACCTAAGCGGTGAAATGCGCTGAGTGCGTCAGACGCACCGTGGGCAGCGCACGCAGGAATGGTCCCATGATTTTAGACAGGCTCGGTCCGCTGGTGAGTCCGGCGGACCGAGCCTCTTGTTTCTCAACGGAGCTGGGAGCGATCGCGCCCAACTTCAAGTCTGGAGTTCTTTTGATGAATATTTCTCAGCATGCGAACCGCGCACTTGGCGACATTTCGGGTCGCTCTATCTCTCGAACCATCGGCGATGGCCTGGCTCTCGGCACTGGCGGTGCCTTGACCGGCGCAGCAGCCACGGAAGTCGCGCACCTTGCGATGATCGTGGGCCTCACGGCTCCTCTGGGTAACCCGAAAGCCGGCGCGACCATCGCGATTGGCATTGGGGCAGTCCTGTTGACGGGATACGTGATCGGCCGATCGGCTCGGTAGCGACAGACTTCACACGGACTGAGCGCCGAACGAGGGTAACCCCTCCGTCGCCGCGGGTGCCGGGCAACTCTTCGCCGCGGTAATCCAGGGACACGGAGGCAATCTGTGTCCAATCGAAGATGGCGTCAGTGGTCCGAGGGCGAAGCGCGTGAGGTGCTCGCGCGCTTGGCGGCGTCGAGGCAAAGCGTGGCAGCGTTTGCGAGGGAAAACAGCGTGTCCGCGCACCGCATCACCTACTGGCGTGCGCGCTTGGTCGAGCCCCGAAGCGCGCAATTGTTTGTGCCGGTCCGTGTGCGCAGAGGCGCAACCGTAGAGCTCGAGATCGGCCCTGTCGTGCGTCGCGTTCGTGAAGACACCAGCGCAGAGCGCATCGCAGAGCTCGTCGTCGCGATCGCGCAGAGTCAGCACGCGTGCTGAGTTTGCCCGGCAGGCAGGGATCCGCTGCATGGACACCTCTTCGTTTTTCTCTCGCGACGCGCTGACAGAGCGCGCGTCTTGTTCTCGGATCGCAACGGATACGTTCTCACGCTCAAGAGACTCGTGCGCGGAACCTTCAAGCCATCACGCTTTGACGCGACCCACACAGAGATCGGCTATGACGCGCTGCTCGCGCTCCTCGGTGGCCTCGACATGAGCGCTGCGCGGCGTCGGACGGCTTGGTCGCCTCGGCTGATTTCGCGACGATCATCGCGCTTCACCGTGGAATTTTCGTCGCGTCCCACGCGTCTATCAGAGGTGATGGCGAAGCACTCGACAACACGCAAAGAGCCCGACGATCGACGCTCCCGCGATCGACGCTCAGGACGCTTCTGCGTTGCGTGTCTTTATCGAGTCCATGATCGCATCGGGCGCGGTTGCGACGCTCGTTCAGTGGCTTATCGCGTTGATCTCGCGGCTCTGGAAGACCCAGAATGACCTGGTCGAACGCATGCGCGTGCGCAAACGTCGCAACGGAGACCACGAGAAGCTCGCGAGGCTGCAAGTCATGCTTCCGGGCTTCGATTGGAGCGCAGCCAACGACAACGCTCCCAGCAAACCAGAGTCCACAGACGACAAGCGACGACGCGGAAAGAACACTAACCGCGACGAGCACGGTCGAGGCAAAATACCTGCAAATCTTCAGCGCAAAGAAGAAAAAATCTTAGTCCCAGACGGCCCGCGCGCATGCAATGGATGCGGGCTTGAGATGACGCTGAAAGAGTGGCCGTGCCATTTGAGCGCATGGCGCGTGAGGCGCGATCACAAGGCGTACCGCTCTCGGCGAACACGCTTGCGCGCAACGTTCATGCGCTGATCGATCGACTGCACCCTCGACGTGCTTCAGTGCGACGGAAGCGCGACGCTCAACGACGCCGCGCGCGTCTCTCGGCACCGCGCCGGTTGCCACGCGCATGGGCGCAGCAAGCTCGTCGACGCGCTCAAGAGCGGCGACGCACGCGCGATCAAACCGCTGCTGATTTACACGCAATTGCTCGCGATCGAGGCAGAGTCTAAGGCGCTACGTGAGTCGCACAACGAGCGCTTGGCGCGGCGAATCTTGCAGAGCAGCGCGCTCATCGCAGCGCTCTGGAAGTGGGTCGACGAGACGCGGCCATGCGTCGAGCCGCGTTCGACCTTGGGCACCGCGCTGACGTACCTCAGCAACCAACGCGAACGGCTCGAGCTGTTCTTGCAAAACGGCAGCATCGCGATGACGAACAACGCGGTAGAGCGCGAGCTGCGGACGCACGTGCTCAACCGCAAAACGTGGATGTTTTGCGGCAACGAAGAGAACGCGCGACGCACGGCGGCTGCGCTCACGGTGATCCGAACGTGTCGGCTTCTTGGTGTGGACGTGCGCGCGTATTTGCGAACGATGTTGGCGAGGTTATTGGGCGGCGAACGAGACGGCTCGAAGCTGTGGCCCGAGAACTTTGTGAGCGCGCCAGCAGAGCAAACCGCTGCAAAAAAGTAGCGATCAAGGCAGCAAATGCGCTGCAATCGTGCATGGCGATCAAGGCGCAAGCGATCACGATCAGCGACGTTCATGAGCACAAAGCCGGCTGCAGCGACTGCGGCCAAGACGGTCGCTTCGATCAAGAGTACGGCGTGCCGTTGGTGTGGATGGCGCGGCTGCTGTCGCACGTCGCGCAGGCGAACGGCGCGACGGCGTTCGTGCGCAAACAACGCGGCACAAAGGTCGAGCTCGTCCTGAAGGCGCACGAAGCGTCCGCGTTGGAGAAGACCGCGAGGGACTTTTTTCCGCTGCTGGGCGACCCCCACGCCGCCATCGAAGCTACCGTGGACGGCTTCTGTGACCGAGTCCCAGGCTTGATCGCGCCACGTGGGGCCAGTGCCGCAAGCGCCCGCGGGTAACACCGCAGCCAGCTCGCGTCATCCCGCGGCGACGGAGGGGTTACGCTGTTACGCCTGAGCCCCCACGTCCGCGACGGATGCGCCAGTCTGCCCGGTCTTGAGCCATGTGGACGCTCTTACGAACAACGCCCCATCGCTGCTACCCGCTGTCTCCTGACTTTTCCGTGAACCGTTACTTCACGAGTCTCCTACTGATGTTCGGTGTCTCCCGTCTCGTCTGACCAATCGATCTCATGATCAACTAACATCCGCTCGACGTCTTTCAAGGACACGCACCAATTGTCATACACAACCCCACTTTTTCTGAACAATACGAGGAAACTTCCCCCGCCAGCATCCTCTACACGGACTGCCTCGCCGATATTCGATGCAGAAGACACCACGCGAAACCATACGTTCAGCCGAATAGGCATTTCACTGCTCCTATCGAAGCTCGATGTGACTATTTGCGGTAGTTACAACGCTGACTGGATCAATGCTCTCCAAGTGAATATGTCGCCCAATGGATCCGTGACTGCCATTAATGGACCCCGGATCAATGCGAAACTGCCGGGATCCGTCTGCGCTTCGCCAAACCCCCTGTGGGAGATGGATCTCTCGATACCCAGCCCCCACCCAGCGCCGACCGGCTTCCAGAGCCTGATCCTCTGTGACGCGGTACGCACTGGTGTAGTTACCTCCATTGGGGGAGGCTGAAGCTTCAGCGATGACATCGTCAATGGAACTCGGTGCAACAGACGGTGTTTGAGTCGGATTCCGGCCGGGTGCTGGAATATTCCCCGTCGAAACCGTATTGTGCACCCACCAACCGACCGCGAGAAAGAACGTGTGCCACGGCTCCGTCGTCAAGTTGTAGACGGTGCGCGCTTGCAGCATCGTGCGCAGGCCGCATACCCGTCCCTCGATGTTCCGAACGTTGTCCACGGCGTCGCCGATGCGCAGATCGCTGGCTGCCACCCACCCTTGATCGCGAATGTAGATCGGGTGCTCAGTGGTGACTTCTACATCGAGCCGGTCGCTCCCGGAGCAGACAGAGAAGAGCACGGTCGCCTTGCCCTCGCGCCGAAATGTCTCGGTGACCTTCGCAAGCGCGACCTCTCCCGTCTCATCACTCTTGGACAACACATAGTCGCCCACACGGATCGTCTCGATCGCTTGTGCCCCCTTCGTCGTTTCGATGAGCGTTCCCGCCACGAAACACATCCCTCGAGTGACCGGCTCGGAAACAGTGCGCGTCGAGGGCGCGGTTCTTCTTGCTGCTGCTTGAGCGTTCCGTGCCGCCAACGTTCTCCCCTCCCCCATCGATCGAACCCGGGCGATCTGCCGTGCTGGCGCCGACGCCATGTTGGGGGCCTGAGATCCTGCCGCTACGAAACGCCGCGCTGCATTCAACAGGGGTCCCGCATAGGGAATCAGCCCAACAGCCGCCCAACCCGCAGCTGTGACCCGCTCGTACCCGCTGCAACACCCCCATGGCTGCAGCGGGTACTACTTGTCACTGTGGCGGCGGCAAGAAGTTCAAGAAGTGGCATGGCGCCTAACCGCCCCTAGCTGACCGGCATTGGCGCTGGCCTTGGGATCGGCCCATCTACGGCGCACGAAACCAATCGTCTAACCCCAGAAACCAACCGACCGCTTCGCCGATTTTCCAACGCTGTGGCTCGACAAGAAATAGCGCACGAAACTCCAGTCCGAGTCGAATATCCAGAGCTTCGTTTTCTGCAAAGTGTGCGTTCAGAAGGACATACCTGCGGCATCCGGCGAGATAGTCGATGGTCTTGAAGGCGTGCAAACGTTGGTGCAACATCACGATTCCAGACTCTGGGCCATCGTAGTAGTCTGCAATCGCAAGAGGTCGAATGTTGCTCAAGTCGATCTCTGGAATGCTATCGAAGTCCGTGAATTGCACGTCGAATGGATCAAACTCGTGGTTAGATGGATCGATTTTCATTGAGGACTGTTCGCGGTAGTTAGTGCAGTAGCGTTTCTTTACGCTGTGATTCAATTCCCACTTGGCGGTTCCACACGTCGCCATGGAAGCGCTTCATAGGCTCTCTGAACGTCAGCTGGAAGCGCACCGTCGATCGGTTGAATGTCAACATGGCCGCCACGGCCAGGCACCATTCGGAGCGGAGGCTGTACATCTGCAGGATGACTGTTTAGCTCAATGCACGAAAGTGATTGCCAAGGAAATTGCCAGGAGTTCCACTCGCGCGCGGGTGAGCCCCGAGGAACGCATTGCCGAGCTTGAGCGCCTGCTGGCCGAACGTGAAGTCGAGCTTGAAAAGCTGCAGGAGAAGATCAAGCAGCGTGACGAGGTGATCGACAGCTGGAAACGTGGGCACCGCACGCGTCGGAGCGGCAAATGGGCGCAGCAATCCAAGGACGATCAGCGCGCTTTGCCAAAGCCTCCGGGACGCAAAGCCGGGCACAAAGGCAGCAGCCGTCATGCGCCTCAACGGATTGATCGCGAGGTTTTTCTCACGCCTCCAGAGATTTCGAGCTGCTGCAATCTTCACGTTCGCGTGCTGATTGCATGACCGCGTCGACAAGTCGTTGAGGAGCTGCGCCCACAGCCCGCGACGGAGGCGGTGGCGTACGTTCGACCGCAGGGAGAATGCACTGGATGTCGTCGGCGCGTCATCGCTCCGCTGCCTCACGAGCTGGGTCCCAACGCCAAAATCGGGCCGCGACTCATGGCGCGAATCGTTGAGCAGAGAAGTCCGAGGGATTGAGTCTCTCGCAGGTTCGCCGCGAAGCAATGCGCTCGGGAATTCGCATTTCACGTGGAGGAATCCAGCAAATTATTCATCGTAGCGCGGAGGTCTTAGCACCCCTGAACGATC
>JAUXYJ010000035.1 GCA_030694465.1 Deltaproteobacteria bacterium
TAACGCAGAGCGCAATTGGAAAGCTGCGCCCCCGTTTTGGCCCGAAGCGAAGAGACAACTCGTCGCCTACTTCGGCGAAGAGCGCTTTCTTACCCCTTAAATTGATTTTCATTTCCGAGCACAAACTTCGTTACAGGCCCCATCCGCCCGGTCCAGATCGGGCATCCGAGGCCCGCTGCGACCGTTGCGCGGTCGATTTTTGGCCTCCCGAGGCCTCTTGGGACCGTCTTGTGTGAGGTGAAGAGGCCTCATGGGGTCAAAAAGGCACCGCGGGTCGGTGTCAGGAGGCCTCGCGAGGCCTCCGCGGGACCCTGGGCCCGGTTGGGGCTATTGCAGCGGGGTCTCGAGCATGGCCATGCCGATGGCCTGAAAGAGCGGTCTTCGCGGGTCATCCTGGCGAAATACCAAGCGAAAGTGATCGGTCAGCGAGGTGGTGTTGGGGAAAATTTGTTTGAGTGTTCCGGCGGCGAGGGCGTCACGGACGAGGTAGTGCGGGAGCACCGCGACGCCGCGCTCTTGGAGGACGAACTGCTCGATCGCGCGGATGGTTCCGAGGTGAAGCACGCGCGCGAAGCGCAGGTGATCGCCCGCACCAGGGGCATCGCGCCAATAGCGAAACAGCGGCAAATCACTGCGCACATCGATGAGCGTGTGCTTCTCAGCGTGCTCGGGACGCGTGAGAGGTGTGCGCTTGAGCAGGGCCTTGGCGCCCACGAAGATATACTCTTCGGGGTGCAATTTGACCGCGTCGAGCCTTGGATCATTGAGCCGCGTCGAGGTCACCGCGATGTCTACCTCGCGCGTGCGCAAGCGCAGCAAAAGATCTTCTCCGCTGCCAAAATACAGGTGAAATGTCACATGCGGAAACTTCTCTCTCAGCGGCTCAAGCTGCGGAAGCACCCATGAGAGTCCAAGCTCGTGGCGCGTGCCCAAGACCAGCTCGGTGGGCAAGAGCTCAATGTCACCCCGCACCGCGCGGTGACACTCTTGCGCGAGCTCGAGGGTCTGTTTTGCCACGGGCAAGAGCGCTAACCCCGCCGCGGTGAGCGCGACCGAGCGGGTCGTCCGCGTAAACAACGGTGTGTCGAGCTGGTCTTCGAGCTGCTTGATGCGCTGCCCGAGCGCGGCCGGGGTGAGATGTACCGCGCGAGACGCCGCACGAAAGTTGAGGGTCTGTGCTGCAGCGACAAAGCACCGCAGGCTCTCAATGTCAGGGAGGATCACCGTGCCGCAGAGCGTACTCCCGATCGCTCGGCCGCGGGTTTGCTCTGTCCAAGCGCACACACTTCTTGTGGAACATGACGCGAACTGGCCTGCGTTCTCTGCGCGCGGTAGTGCAATACAGACTCGCAGATCAGACCCACGCCATGGACCCTACGGTGACAACGACAGAGCGACCATTCGTCGTAGTACGAGCGCCCTCGCGACGCGTAAAGACCTGGATATTCACAGGGATTGTTGCCGTTGTGCTCGTGCTGTTGGCCTGCGCGGTCCCGTACAGCCACGCCCGCGTACGCACCGAGATCATCCGTCGCTGTGTCGAGCGAACCCAGTTCGCGTGCGCGCTTGAGGGGCTCTCGCTCTCGCGCCATGGGGCCCTCTTGCAGGGGCTCTCGCTGCGCGGAATGGACGGCACGGTCACGGTGAACATCGCCGAGATTGACCTGCGATTTTCTTGGGTCTCTGCGCTCACACGTCGAGAGCCATTGTCGCTCGTGGTGGTGGTCTCGACTGTGCGTGTTCGCTCGGACGCCACCGTCGATCGCGCCCTCGATCATGTGCAGATGTTGCGCACACGCAGGGCAAACGCGCGGGGCAATTCGCGTAGCGGGATGACCCTCGCGTCGGTCGTGGTGGACGATGTGCGCGCGTCGATGGCGGTGCTTCCGGGCGTTGTTGGGACGCTTGAGGGAGCGAGCCTGCGGTGGAGCCCACGCGAAGGGCTTGAGCCCCAGTGGCGCAACGCGAGCGTGCGGGTGGGCGACGTGGGCGAAATGGCCACGGGGCGCTGCACCGTTGAATTGCGAGATGAGCAGGGATTTCTCAGGTGTGTGGGCTTCGGATTGACCGGCGATCTTGCTACGGTGGCCGAGCGCGCGGTGGAGCTCAAGGCGCACGCGCTCCGTTGGCAATCTCGCGCGCGTGGGCTCGCAGAGACTCGGCAGGCTGGCACGGCGAGTGACACACCGAGGGCATTGGACGTGTCGCGTCCGTGGCCCACGCGCTGGCAACTCGAGGGCCGTGAGGGCGAGGTGACGCTTCGCAGAGGCCACACATTGATCGCGCAGCTGCGCCCGGCCAGCGTGGCGCTCACGCGGACTGAGCATGGGTTTGATCGCGCCGAAGTGCGACTCGGAGAGAGCCAGCGCACCGCGATTGAGACCACCCTGCAGCGCCTCGGGGGCGACCGATGGACCCTCGATGTGCGTGGAGAATCGCTGCCTTTGGCAGAGCTCGCGCGCTGGGTCACGATCGTCCCGTGGCACGCGACCGAGCGCGGAAGTGTGCACGTGCAAGGGACGGTGCGGCCTACAGCCGAAGGGCTCGAAGCGCAAGGTGACCTACGGATCTCTGGTTTTTCGCTCGAACATCGGCGCTTGGCGAGCGCGCCTGTCGAGGGGCTCTCGGTGCGATTGCGCGGGTCTGTGATCGCGAACTTCGCGAGACATCGGCTCGAGACGCGCGAGATGGAGCTCTCGCTCAATGAGGTTCCGCTGCGATTTCGCGGGTGGATCGAGCGTACCCGCGAGCGCACTGCGATGGATGTCTCGGTCGCGATGCCCGTGACAAGCTGCGACGGCATCCGCGCAGCGCTGCCTGAGTCACTCACGGGCGCCATCCATGGGCTCTCGTTTGCGGGGACCCTCGGGGGCCAAGCGCGCCTCGCGCTCGACACCGAGCTGCTCGATGACACGCTGCTCGAGGTGCACGTCGACGACCACTGTGTGGTCTCGCGCAGCGCGCGGGGTACGCTGACCGACCGCTTTCGAACGCCCTTTGTCCAGCGGGTGCGCGAGCCCAACCAAATGCGCGCGTTTGTGACGGGCCCAGGGAGCGGCGCGTGGGTGGCTCTGCCTGAGATTTCGCAGCACTTAGTGCAAGCGATTCTCTCGCGCGAAGACGGCCGATTTTATCGGCACGACGGGATCGACGTGCACGAAATCCGGCACGCGATCGTGCGCAATGTGGCCGCGGGGCGCTTTGTCTATGGCGCGAGCACGATCTCGATGCAGCTCGCGAAGAACGTGTTTTTGGCCCGCGAAAAGACCCTTGTTCGCAAGCTCCAAGAGCTGGTGCTCACCTGGTATCTCGAGCGCACGCTAGGCAAAGACGGGATCCTTGAGCTCTATCTCAACGTGATCGAGCTTGGCCCGGGGGTCTACGGTGTGGGCCCCGCCGCGCGGCACTATTTTAACGTCGAGCCCAGCATGCTGACGCCGCTGCAGGCGATCTTTCTGGCGACGCTGCTGCCTAATCCCGTCGTGCGTTCGCAGCCGTTTCACCGCGGAAGTGTGGGCCCCGGGACGCTCGCCATGTTGCGCGCCCACGCGAGGATCATGTTTGCGCGCGGGCTGCTCACGGCCGAAGAGCTCGCGGTGACCCAGAGCGCAGAGCTGACCTTTCGCCCACGTCGCGCCGTGGTCTATGGCGCTGGGACGCAAGAGATTGACCCCACCGAGGACGAGCCCTTGGCCATCGCGAGGGTGCTCGCGCTGCCGGTTGTCCCGAGGCCCTTAGAGCCACTTGTGCCCGACGCGGCGAGCGCACCCAACGCGATCGCCGGGGCAAATCCCAGGACACACGCGACTTTGCCTGAGGGCGAAGAGAGCGCTGTCGATGAGTCTACCGAAGAAGCGCTCGACCGCGGAGCGGTGACACCGGCGTCGCTGACCGAGCCAGACCGACGACCGGTCGTACGCATTCGGTGAGCGAATTGCTTGGCGATTGTGACTACACGAGCGTGTCAATGAAGCTCAAGAGCGTGAGCAAGCCGTAGCCGGTTCCGCCCTTGGGCGAGAGGGCTGTCGCGCGGTCTACGAAGGCCGGCCCAGCGATGTCCATGTGGATCCATTGCTTGCAGTCGCCGATAAACTCTCTGAGAAAGAGCCCGCCGATGATGGACCCGCCGAAGCGATCGCCGGTGTGCTTGATGTCCGCGACGTCGCTCTTCATGCTCTCGCGCAGCTCTTCGATCAAGGGCATGTGCCAGAGCGCTTCGCCCGAGACCTTCGCTGCCGCGACGTAGCTCGCCGCGAGCGTGTCGCTGTTTGAGTAGAGCGCCGCGGTGCTGGTCCCGAGCGCGACCAAGCAAGCGCCGGTGAGCGTCGCGTGGTCGATGAGCACATCGGGCTTGAGCTTCGCGGCGTAGGTGAGGGCGTCGGCCAGTACGAGGCGCCCCTCGGCGTCCGTGTTGATAATCTCGACGGTCTTGCCATCCAGCGAGCGCCAGATGTCTCCGGGGCGGTAGGCGTCGGCGTCGGGCATGTTCTCAGCGGCCGCGATGATCGCGTGCACTTCGATGTCCGGGCGGAGCGCCGCGAGGGCGGCCATCAGGCCCATCGAGAGAGCACCTCCGGCCATGTCGCTCTTCATGTCGCCCATGCCCGCGGCCTGCTTGATGCTGATCCCGCCTGAGTCAAACGTGAGGCCCTTGCCTACGACGACCAAGCGCTTGCGATCTTTGCGCGGCTTAGGGGGCAGATAGGTCATGTGAATAAACCGAGGTTCATTGGCGCTGCCGCGACCCACCGCATAAAAGAGGTGCATATTTTCAGCGAGGATCTTCTTCTTGTCGAAGATCTTGCAGCCGAGGTTATGGCTCTTGCAGAGCGCCGCAGCGCGCGTGGCAAACGAGGCCGGCGTGAGCTCGTTGGGGGGCTCGTTGACGAGGTCGCGCACGAGGTTGATCGCGCCGCCGACGCCCACGCCCTCGGTGATCGCGATGGCGAGCTGGGCAGCCGACGTGGGCTTGGTTGCAGGCTTGGCCTTGGTAGCTTTGGTGCCCTTGGTGCTCTTGTCGCTGCCCAAGCGAGCATCAATGGTCACGGTGGCGAGGGTGCTCTTGGGCAGGCGATCTCCAGTAAAATACTTGGTAAATCGATACGCACCGAGGGTGACTCCTTCGGCGGCTGCGCGCGCTGTGTCGTGGGTCCCTTCGGCGGCGAGAAACAGCCCCACGGACTTGCACTTGTCGCTCTGGGCGGTGCGGGCGAGCTTGGCGCACGCGGCGCGGATGGCGATGACGTCGTCGGACTTGCTGACCGCGACAAGGTAGATCTTGCGAGCCTTGAGCTTGCCGAAGGTGGGCGCGCTGAGGATGGCGTCTTTCTTGGGTTTCCACTCTTCGGCGGCGATGTGCTTGCGGAGCGCACCGTCGAGGGCCGCGTCCACGAGTGAAACCACCGCGTCTTTTGCGAGGGATTCTTCGGTCACCAGGATGGCGATGGCGTCCAACGCCGAGGACAAAGAGACAGAGCTAAGCTGGACCTTCATGCGAAGACTTTCTGCGTCGAGAGCGAGAGCGCGAGGCGCAACGGTGGGGCTCGTGGGGTGAGCGCGCTTGTGCACCTGACGCCCCAGAGAGGGCTGAAAGGGAGGCTACGAGGCCAATGGGCCGCTGAGGCGCGCGGATGGTGCCACGTTGCGCACATGGCAAACAACAACGACGCACAGGGGATCGCACATTCGACCCCTCGTGGGCATCCGTCCTGCGAGTGTCACGCTGCGCGCCTGGCGGACCGCCATGGCGGTATCCATGGCGGTCAGGGCCAAACCGCCAGGGAGTCTTGGTTAAATCAGCACTATTTCCTGCAATCGTGGCTTTGGTAGGCGTTGGCATCGATTGCGCATTGTGTCTCTGCAACCCGCCAACGGATGGCGGTCGGAGGTTGAATGACAATGACAATGTTGAATGATTCGCAGTCCATGGGCGCCGCAGTCGGAGCCGTCGCTCGCAAGGCCGTTTACACAGTCACAGAGCGCAATGACCGGAGCTGGTGGACCAAAATCGGGGTGGCCTTTGTCAACAAAGACGGCTCACTCACCGTGCGCCTCGACGCGACGCCCATTTCGGGCGTGCTCCAGATCCGCGATGAAGACGCAACCCGCACCCCACGGATGGGAGGTCATCAGTGAAATCCCAGAAGTTTGGCTTGGTTCTCGCGCTCACGGTGCTGAGCCTCTTGGGCAGCTCGGTCGCCTCGGCGCAGGCGCGCCCCGTGGCCTCGCCGCCGCCGGCTTCAGCGAGAGCGACCCCCGCGCAGCCTTCGCCCGAGGGCGTGGTCAACATCAACGCCGCGAGCGAAGAAGAGCTGCAGCGGTTGCCTGGCGTGGGACCCGCGCGGGCCGAAGCCATCGTGCGACTCAGAGCCCGTGTGCAGCGGTTTAGGGCTGCAGACGACCTCGTCCGAGTGCGTGGAATCGGCCGCGCGAGCATGCGCAGGCTGCGGCCCTTTGTGGCGCTCCAGGGAGACACAACGCTCTTGGCGCGACCGAGCCGGAGGGCCCCAGCGCCGAGCGAAGCCTCGCATTGAGGTGTACCCGGCGACGTCGCTGGGTATACCCGGCGACGTCGCCGGATTGAATAGACTTTGTCGCCCCCCCCAGTAGCCCCTCAGTCGCTGCGATCAGCCCACGGTGACAGCGCCGTGGTCGTCGCAGTGCTCGCCGTGGGGGTGATGCAAGTGACCGCTCACGATGTAGTCCACGTGGTCGCCGTGGGGGATCGCGTCGTGGCCGCAGTCGGGGCCGTGAGCGTGGGCGCTGTCATGCCCTGCGCAGGCGTGGGCGGGCGTACAGTCTGCGGGGTTGCTAGCGCTCACCTCGAGGGTGTGCTCGTCGACATGTCCCTCGTGGAGGTGGTGCAGGTGGCCATCGTGCAAATAGTCGACGTGATCTGCGTGCGTGACGGTCTTGTGACCGCATGATGGGCCGTGCTGGTGCGTGTGTGCGTCGTGTGTGTGGTGGGTCATAAATATCTCCGTCGGTGGTTTGAAAAACACTGAAAATAGACTGATAGAATCTTAGTCTTCGCTGTCGTCGTGCTCGCACACGTGCTCGAGCACCGCGTGCAAAAGCGAGGCGATGTGCGCGTCGGCGAGGGCGTAGTAGATGTGTTTGCCGTCGCGTCTGCGGCGGACAAGGCGCTCAGCGCGCAGGACACGCAGGCGCTGTGAGACCGTCGAGAGCTCTTCGCCCGAGACCGCAGCGACGTCGGTCACGCAGAGCTCTCCGTGCGACAAGAGCTCGAGGACACGCAATCGCGCTGGGTCGCCCGCGGCCCGAAAGACCCCCGCGGCGCGTTGAAGCGCCACCTCGCCCACCGAGCCAAGCGCGTGCGTGTGCGCCGTGTGGCTGTGCCCGTCGTGCCCCTCGTGGGGGCTGTCCTCGGGGTCTGCGTCTGTGCGTGGGTCGTGGGGATCAACGGTGTGTGGGCTCATCGCGGTTTGGACTCGACGCCCTATAACTACAACACTTCAACGAATGTTCAAGTGTCTCGATGAACTTTGTTTTTGCTAGTCAATCGGCGGTGGGGGGTTGTCATGCGCGTGCGCTTGTGCGCAGTTCGCGCCGTGTTGGTGCTGGCGGTACTGGGCTCGATCGTGGGCCTTGCCCTCGGGGCTTTGGTTCACGCGATGGCGCGCGGGCGGTGGCGTGCGGCGGTCGAAGGCCTCGTGCTGGGCGCGGTCCCGCTGTTGCTGGTGGTCAGGCTCGTCCCGCACCTGTTCGAAGCGCTGGGACGCAACGCGCTGGTCCTGATGGGAGTGGGCTTTGCCGCGCTCGTGTTGGCCGATCGCAGCGCGCACAACGGCGGCGTCCGGATGGGCCGCGTGATGTTGGTCCCCGCGTTGATGGTGCACGCCCTGGCCGACGGGATCGCGCTGGCCCTCGCCGCTGCCGAAGACAGCCCACATCGCGAGCACCGTACACCTGAGCCGCACGACGACCACGAAGCGCACGAGCACGGCCATGGATCCGTAATCACTCAGCAAAATCGCTGGGTGCTGGTGCTTGCGATCATCGCCCATCGCTTGCCCGAGGGGCTGCTCATTTGCGCGGCGCTCGTGCCCTTGCTGGGGTGGCCGCGTGCGCTCAAGCGGCTGTCGTTTGTGGGGATGGCGACGGTCGTAGGCGCGATCGCTGGGCGCTCGCTCTTGCGTGTCGCGCCCGAGGCCTGGCTCGATGGGCTGGTGGCGCTTGGCGTGGGCGCGATGCTGCGTTTGTCACTGCACTCGCACACCCCCGCGCCCAAGAGCGCGCGCGAGCGTGGTGAGTCTTCGCTCGCGTTTTTGCTGGGCGTTGCGATCGTACTGGTCATCCCTGACGCTGACGGGGTCTGGCTCCGCGCGCAGCCTACGGAGCTCTCGGTCGCCCACTCGTTGCTGCCGTTTTTTGTCGAGAGCGCCCCGGCGATGGCGCTCGCACTCTTGCTCTTGGTGAGCTCGCAGAGCGCGGTCACACCCAAGCATCCGCTCGTGCAGCGTCTGCTCGGAGCCCTGCCTTTTGTCTCACCCACGTCACACTCTACGCGCACTGGAGAGTCTCTCGCTCTGGACGCTTTGCTCTTGAGCTTGGGCTGGCTCGGCGCACCCCTCGCGCTCTTGCGCTGGGCGCTGGTGTGGCCCCTTGAGGCGATCTGGGCGCTGACTCCCAAGCCCTCAAGCGATCACGCCCACGCGCCCGTAGCGCGCACGGTCGCACAGCAATTGGCAGCCAAAGCTGCGTGGTATTGTGTGGGCTTGGTGGGCGCAGCGGTGTGCGAAGCGGCCCTCGCGTCGCGCTCGCTCGAGTGGCTCCGTGGGCCGCGCGCGGTGGTGCTCGCGGTGGGCATGGGGGTGCTGGTTCCGGTGCCTTTGGTCGCGGCGGTGGCGTGTGGGGCGGTGCTGTTGCACAAGGGTGTCGCGCTTGAGGTCTTGCTCGCGTGGCTGTGGTGCGTAGGCCTCACGCGCGGAAGTACGCGCGCCCAGTGGCTCTATCGCGCGCGCAATTTTCCGGTAGATTCGCTTGTGAGAGCGCTCTTGACTGCGGTCGTCCTCGCGCTCGGTGTCTGGGCCGCGCGCAGCGTTGGGAGCCTCGCCGTGCCCGCACTCCACCCGCGCCTCGCTCACGCGCACACGCCGTTTGAGTGGGCCTGTGTCGCCGTGGCCGTCGCGATGATCGGAGGTGGATTGCTGCACCTAGGGCCACGCGCGGTGCTCGAAGCGATGAGCTCACGGGATCACTCGCATGACCACGGCCACTCGCACGAGCCTGCCCCTGTAGTCCCCACAGAGACTGCCTAGTACGTCGCAAGACTTACAGCGTAAGGGGGATAAAAAGCTGCGAATCTCTTCGCCGAACGAGCAGCGTAATGCGCCCATCGCGCGCCGCCTGATCGACCGCGGTGATGCTCATCGGGATGGCGCCATCGACGCGCAGAATCAAATCGCCACGGCGAATCCCCGCGTCGTCTGCTGCGCTGCCGGGTTCGACCGAGACCACCCCCAGCGCGGGCTCGCGCACGCCCAGCTGCGAGAGAAACCGCGGATCGACTGCTGCGATCCGAAGCCCATGGCCTCGGCTCCGCGCGACCGCTGTCTGAGCCACCTCGGCAGCAGGGACATCGGCCGGACCCGGCCTGTGCTCGGACAGCACCGTGATCATCGCCCGCTGGCCCTCTCGCAGTACGCTCAGTGCCAAGCGCTCTCCGGGGACCTTTCGTGTGATGGCCCGGACCACTGCGTCGCCTTCGGTCACTGGGACCGAGTCTACCGCGACGATCACATCACCGATGCGAAGCCCCGCGCGCTCGGCCGGAGTCCGCGCGTCGATCGCGTTGACCAACGCGCCCCGCTGCGTCCCTAAGCCGATGCTCTCGGCGATCGACGGCGAGAGGTCTTGCACGCTGACGCCGATCCAGCCTCGCGCGACCCGTCCTGTGCGCAGCACCTGGTCGACCACAAAGCGCGCGATTCCTGCCGAGACCGCGAAGCCGATCCCTGAGTTTCGCCCCGCGATCATGGTGTTAATCCCGAGGACTTCGCCGCGCAGGTTGACCAACGGGCCGCCCGAGTTGCCGGGGTTAATGCTGGCGTCGGTCTGGAGGTAGTCTTCGATGGCGTTGACGCCGAGGTGTGCGCGGCCCGTCGCGCTGAGGATCCCGTGCGTCACGGTCGCTTCGAGTCCCAGGGGTGCGCCGATGGCCAAGACCCACTCGCCAGGTCGCGCGCTGTCGCTGTCGCCAAGCCGCGCCACGGGGAGCCCCTGCGCGTCGATCTTGACCAACGCGAGGTCCGTCGAGCGGTCGACACCGAGCACTCTGCCACGAAAAAGCCTGCCATCGCGAAGATGCACGCTGATGCGTCGGGCGCGCTCGACCACGTGATAGTTCGTCAGGATCACGCCGTCTTCACGCAGGATCACACCCGAGCCCGAGCCTCGCACGATCTGTGTCGCCGCCTCGCCGGTCTCGGGGCCACCAGGGCCCATGAACATGCCAGGGATCCCAAAGAAGCCAGGGGCTTCTTGTTCGGATTCGACCCGCAAAGACACCACGCTGGGCAACACGCGCGAGGCGACGTCGGTGAAAGCGCTCCCGAGCGCGATCGCGTCCGCGACGGGCGTGCTGGGGGCTGCTGTGGGCTGCGCGAGGGCGGGCTGCGCGAGGCCACAGAGCAACCCGAAGCTGCCCAGAGCGAGCACTGCCCCTTGTGCGAAGTGCTTGCTTTGATTGCGGAATTTGCACACAGGCTTCTCAGAAGGCGTGGCGCTTGGGCGTTGTTTTCGTGTCATTCAGTCATCCAGTCACTCAACCCGGTGAGGGGGGGCTGCCATTCCCATGGGCGTGCAATGACGCATGTGAACGAGCGTTGGTTGCAGACAGTGCGTTGACGCTGAGAAACCCGCCGTGGCATACGAACGCTCCATGCGAAAGCTCTTGATTGCTCTGTCGATGGTCGGACTTCTTGCCGGCTGCGCACACGGTCCGTACGAAAGTGTCTTCGAAGACGGCGGTTTTCGCCTCAGCGAACGCGAGTTCAATACGGGCAATTCGGGCACAGATGTTTGCCCCGGCGAGCTCTTTGGCCACGCATCGCAGGGCAGCGCGTACTGTGGCTCTGCGCCGCAACAGTGTGTCGCAGGAGCGACCAATGGCGCGCCCACGCTCCGGTGTTTTTGCTCGCCCATCAGCGACGCTGGCACCGGCCGCGGTCGCTGGTCTTGCATGTGATCGCACATGGCTACGACCAAACGTAGCGCACGCGCGGCCACTTCGCCCACCAAGACGCCCAAGCCCCGCGCCAAGCGCGTCGCCGCTGGGCCCACCCCAAAGCCCGCGAGAGCCTCAAAGGCCGCTGCTCCGATTACAGCGCCTGTGCTCGCGCGCCCACAGTTCTGGTTGGTCAAGAGCGAGACCGAGGTCTATCCCTACGCAGCGCTCGTCGCTGAGAAGCGCACCGAGTGGACGGGGGTCCGAAACTATGGCGCTCGCAACGCCCTTCGCGCGATGAACGTCGGCGAATTGGTTCTGTTTTATCACTCGCAAGAGGACAAAGCCGTCGTGGGTGTGGCCAAGGTCTCGCGTGAAGCGAAGCCCGATCCTACCGCGCCCGACGAAGACTGGAGCTCGGTAGAGCTCGTGCCGTATTGCGCGTTCACCAAGCCCGTCACGCTCGCGCAAATGCGAGCCAAACCGGCGCTCGCAGACCTGATGCTCCTTCGCCAAGGGCGGCTCTCTGTGATGGCCCTTGAGCGCGCACACTTTGCCGAGATCGTCGCGATGTCCGCGACTACTCTGCCAGGGTAATTACAGGGACCACGTCGCAGGGCCGACGCTCCAACCGACAAACCGGACGCCCGGCGCGAGCGGTGTTTTCGCCTCAGGATCTTCGGGGTCGTGGCCCTCGAGCGCGCGGTGAAGCCCACGCAGGATGGGCGCAAAACCCGTACGAATGCGCTCGGGCTGGCGTGCGAGGAGCTCTGTTGAAAACCCTGCAAATTCGCTCACTCTTCGCGCTTCGGCGTGTGAGAGAAAGAAGAGCATCTGGCGCCACGCGTACGCGGTGACCTTGCGCGTGATGAGCGTGTCGTGGTGTTTGTGGGGCTTCATCGCGAGGCGCTTGAAGATCCAACGGAGGTTGGACTCTGCCCACTGAGGCAGCTCAGTGCGATGAGATTTTTCTAGGGAAAACGCGTCGAAGAGCACCGCGAGGTTGTGGGTCGTGAGGATCTGCGCTTGCTCGATCACACGGCCGTTGCGGGCGACCGAACGGCGATCGTCGATCGGGAGCTTGGCGAGGTCGTGGCACAGAGCGCCAAACGCTGTGACGGGCCCGTACTGCTCTTTGGGCGGGAGCTGAATCGCGAGGACCTGCTCGTACGGGATGGCGTAGTAGCGCGCGTACAGCGAGCCCGAGAGCGTCCGGGCCGCGCACTGCGCTGCAGCGAGATAGTTGCTCGAAAACGAGCCCATAAAGATATCCGCAGCGATCTCGTGACACAGCGGAAGCGCCAGGTTGGCGGTCTTGGCCAGCTCGCTGAGCTCTCGCACCACAGGGTTGGGCATGAGGGTCTCGCTGAACGAGCCGATGGCGAGGGAGGCGAACCGCGCGAGGGTCTGCCGGGCAGCCTCGTGATGCGCCATGGAGGGGCTCTTGGCTACCTCGAGCGCTGTGACCCACGGGAGCTCGCGCAGCTTCGCTTGCTGCTGATAGCCCGTGAGGAGCAACGATCTTCGCCTGCGAAAAGCCCCATAGATCGCGCTGTAGAGCACTCTCAACGGGGCCTCGCCAAAGGCCTGGCTCGTGACCTGTGCGCTGATTTGCGGGAGCAGCGTGGCGAGGGTCTCGGCCGAGGTCACGATCTTGTGCGCCACGAGCGTCTCGAGGGATGCAAGCATCGAGCGTTCGAGCCGCCGTAACAGGTGATGGGGAATGGGCTTGCCCTCGGTCACTCCCAGCGGCTCGGCTTCTGCTTGCGTGAGTGCAGTGCTGTAGAGCGCGGGCTCAGGCAAGACGGCGTCATCGTCGAGGTCTGCGATGCGCGTCAAGAGACACTTCGCGAGGGCCGGGTTGCTCGGCAGCTTGGCGATCTTGTGCTGCGTGTCGCGCAGCGCGCGGAGCGTGTCGGTGTCCGGAGCGCCGCGCTTGAAGATCACCGAGGCGACCATGGCGCGCACGCGCTGAGAGGCCCGTGAGTCAATGTTTTGATTGCGAATTTGCTGCTCAATCGCGTCGTGCAGCACCGCAAACGACTCGCGCGTGCTTGTGTATCTTTTGGACGGAGGGTGGCTCTTGCGGGTCGCTTGAACGCGCGCGAGAAAATCGATCGCGCGTTCAGTCCACGCACGGTCGCAGAGGGCAAAGGGCAGCCCGCCTTCGACCACGTATGCGCCCGAGGGCTTGCGCATGGGCGCGCCCTGAGCGTCGCATACGACCGCGGGGAGGGAGCCCTCGACGGAGTCGCATACGAGCACGAGGGCTTCGTCCGCGAGCGGAAGCCACGTGCTGAGCGAGAGGTTCATCGCGGTGACCGTGCGGCGCTGTCGGACCGCGGCGAGAGCGGCGCGGGTCTTGTGCAACGGCTGCAGGCTCAGCAGCGTCTGCTCGCTCTGTGGGATCTCACTTTCGATTGGATAAAACCTCAGCCGATCGAAGAACGGGCTGATCGCATCGAGGACCTCGCGCGCTTGCGAAATGTGCCCTTGCTCAACGAGCCACGCGACGACCAGCAGGGCGCCCTCTTCGGGGAGCTCAACCCGATAGGTGCGGTCGCGCAGCCGCTGCATGAGCGATTCGAGACCCAGCGGCGAGAGCCAATGGAGGTTGAGCGCGGTCCGCTCGTTGGTGTTCGCCGGACGCACGACGCGGGGAAGCTGCTCGCGTTCGTGAGGGCACAGGGGCCCGTTGGCCAGGAGATTTCCAGTGGCAAATCCTCCGCGAGTGACCTCGAGTGTGGCCCAAATCGGTGTGTCTTGGATGGGGGTTCGCGCGCCGACGGTCACGGTGCCATCGACGAGCGCGTTGAGCGTGCGCATGAGCTTCTCAAGCGTCTCGTGGGACGCTTTGCGCGCGCTGGGATCCGCTTCAAAAGCCGCGCTCTTGAGAGCCTTGTGCAGCAGGCCCGCGATGTATCCACCACTCGAAAGCCCCGGATTGTGCTCGTCCGACATGTTCGCCTCCCTTGAGGGCGAGAGAGTAGACAGCGTGGCAGGTTCTGCCCCTGCGCCCATCGGGTACCAGCCCGAGGCTCTACTAACTGAGCTACACGCTGTGAGTGCAAAGCGGACACTAGCGAGTTTGCAGCCATTGCACAACGCTCACGCCGGGCACGCTGGGCTCACCTCGGGGGGCTCTAGGGGGCCCGGAGCGCTCAGAAGCAGACATTGCCACCGGGGCTCTGCGGAGGGCTCTGTAGAGGCTCTGCACTCGCAGTCCGCGCCGCCGGCCCAATGGCAGCGCAGACCTGCGCCTGCGCTCGCGCAGCTGGCTCCGTTCGAGGCCATCTCCGTTGGGCACCCGGCGCCCGAAGTGAGAGGCGCGGTGGGGGAGGTGTTTGCCTGTCGGTTACACGCGGTGAGCGAGCCCATACTGGCGCTCAACATCGCGAGCGTACGAAGCAACCCGAGCGAGCGAATCGTCTGCATCGCGTGAGTCTACAACAACGTCATGCGCGTGAGGCGCGCCCTAAATCGTGGCGTGCACGAGCCGCGCGACCGTGTCCAGCGCGCGCGCAAGCTCATGGTCAGTGACGTAAGGAGCAGGTCCTAGGCGTAGGTAATTGGCTCGTGAATCGACGTAGATATGCTCGCGCCTGAGCGCGGTCACGAGCGCGTCTGCGTGGGGTGTCTCGAGTGACACAAAGCCCCCGCGCTCGGCCGCCTCGTGGGGCGTAGCGATGCGTACCCCCGGCCACGTCGCCGCCTGCTCAATAATCCTCTGCGTTTGCCCTAGCGAACGTGCGCGAAGGTTCTCGACTGTGAGCCCCTCGCGCTCGAAAAAACGCACCACGGCGCGCGCTCGCAGCACGCTCGCCGGGTCAAACGTTGAGCCTGCAAAGCGGGTCGCACCGTCGGTCTCGTAGTGTGTCTCGCGGTTGTCTCTGGGCGCCGACAATTGCGCAAACCCTGCAAACCAGCCCGTATAAATGGGTCGCAACGTGCAGCCTGTCGGCACGCGCATAAAGCACACGCCTTCGCCCCACTGGGCGTACTTGTATCCGCCGCTGACCACAAAAGCGTCTTCGCTGGGCGCGTATTCAAGGGCATCGAACGCGTGATAGCCATCGAGCATCACCGATACTCCCAGTGAATTTGCTCGCGCGATGAGCTCTTCGAGCTTGGGCACGACGTGCGAGGTCTCAAAGAGAACCGAGGACACCATCACCGCGGCGGTGTCTTCGGTGAGCGCATCGGCGAGGCGCTGCGCGAGCGTGTGCACCGGCAGCGCGTCGACCAGGTGCAAGTCGATGCCTTCTTCGCGCAGCCTCTGGAGCTGTCGATACGCCGAGTGAAACTCGCCGCGTGTGCTCACAATCCTGGGCCTCGCGCGAAGATCGAGCGCTGAGAGCCATCGCACTACGAGCTCGTGGGTGTTCTGTGCAAACGCGAGCTGCGACGGGCTCCCGCCGATGCGCGATGCGATGTGCTGAGCGACCTCGTCGCGCGCTGCAAACACCGCAGCCCACTTGTCGTCCACGTGCTGGGCGGCGAGGGAATAGCTCTCGATCACGCCGTCCCGTGCGCACGCCGGCCACGCTTGATGCGAGTGCCCTGTGAGCAAAATGCGCGGGGGTTCGCCCCTGGGTTCGAGAAAGTCTTGATAGTGCAAACGCAGCGCTTCGGGGTCTTGCATCTCGGCCACGATGAATAGCGCTTTCTTGAGCGCATGGGTGTGATTGTGCGAGGCGCAGCG
Source organism: Deltaproteobacteria bacterium (assembly GCA_030694465.1). GTDB lineage: Bacteria > Myxococcota_A > Polyangia > Polyangiales > JAUXYJ01. The sequence goes on from JAUXYJ010000035.1 coordinate 15,891, forward strand.
GTTACGCTCGTGCGCACTGTGCTTTACCTTCGTGTCTCTTCTTTTCGGGCGAGCTGGGTCGGGATCACACTCCTGCTGATCAGTCCCCGTGCGCTCGCGCAGGTCCAGCCACCGGTGGCGGGAAGCGAAATGCTGAGGCTCCCTCCGCCGCCGCCTGCAGACCCTGTAGAGCGCCCTGCACCTGCGCCTCCGGTCCCGGTGTCCACAGGGCCCACAGTCTCGGGTGTGGCCCTTGAGGGAGCGACCGCAGCGAGTCCAGACTCGGTCGCCGAGGCTGCTACAGCGCTGCAGTTAGTCCGCGCGCAAGCACGCGTCGAGCGTCGCGCGCGACGAGAGCTGACCTCCCTCGTAGACGTCCTTGATGAGCGTGCAGCGAGTGACAACGCGACCCGGGGAGCGGTCGGTCGCGCTTGGCTCATGGGTGCAGGAGTCGCGGCTGCGACCTCGGTCATCCCTGTGTTTTTTCCGGCTTCTGCGCTGGGCGGCGTGCCTATCGAGTTTGTGATCGGGACACAGCTCGCGCTCGCAGGCACCTTTGCCCTCGTCGGCGTGTTGGGCATGTGGGGGCCTTCGCGCTTCGAAGCGCTCGCAGACCGGGCGCGTGTGGTGGACGGCACGGCCAGCGATCGCCTTCAGCGTGCATTGAGTCAATGGCAGACCGCGGCTGAAGGCGAGCGTTCTGCGAACCGCATCCGCGCGATCGTGTTTGCGACGCTGGGTGGGTTGTTGATGGCGGGGAGCATCCCGATGTACGTCGACGCGGCCAACGGGGGCGGAATGGCAGGGGTCTTCTTGCCCGAAGCTGTTGTGATGTCTGCGATCGGTGGCGTCATGCTCCCGCTCGCGATCGCACAGCTCACGGTGCAAGGGCCTCTCGAGAGCTCGTTGCGGCAGTTTGTGCGTGGCCGTGGTCTTCGCCAAGGCACTCCTGGCAACGGGCTGCAGCTCGCTCTCGCGCCCTCAGCGCAGTCGCTGAGGCTCACGTTGGCGGGGACGTTCTAGTCACTCTCGCACAGCGTACTGAAGCGGATTGGCAGCGATTTGCGCTTGCAGCGCGAGCAGGCGCTTGTGATTGGGTGAGACCAGCAGCGCGTGAGCGACGACCTCAAGCCCGTGCGAGCCTTGTCCATTGCGCCACAGAACATCCGCGCAATCGAGGAGCAGGTCGACATCGTTGGGCCGCAGGCGCATCGCCTCAAGCATCGCGTGGGCCGCGCTTGGCATGCGATTCAGTCGCCACTCGGCCAGGCCCAAGGTCCACCAGCCCTGAGCGCTGTTAGGGTCTTGTCGCACGGCCTCGCGCGCGACCATTTCGGACTGCAGGTCTTTGCCTGCGCGGCCACGGACCCACGCCAACAGCCGGAGGTACTTCGCGTTGTTTGGCGCGATCGCGAGCGCGGCGACCATGAGCTTCTCAGCGCGAAGAGCTTCGTTGCTCGATCCCAAAACGCGGGCCGCATTGCTGAGCACCGTCGCGTCGTTGGGCGCGAGGCGAAGGGCATGCTCCACGGCGAGGACTGCGTCGAGTCGTCTGCCAATATTCGATAGGCAAATTCCACGATAAACGTGCGAGGTCGCGTCCTGCGAGCAGACTACGAGGGCTTGATCAAAGAGCGTCAATGCGCGGGGATACTCTTCGAGGAGCATCACTGCGCGCGCGACCAAGAACATCGCAAACCAGTGGGACGCGTCGTGCTTGAGCGCATCAAGGGCAGTGCGTTCTGCTTCGCTGTAGCGCCGAAGCGCGATGAGCACACGGGCTCGTGTGACCAGCCCCTCGACACTGTCGGGCCGTAGCGAGAGCGCTTGATCGCACGCAACGAGCGCCTGCGGATATCTCTCGAGCTCAAGCAAGACTCCCGCGCGGTCGAGGTGGCTCTTCTCGGTCTCGAACGTCAAAGGTGTCATCGCGATCCCTCCCCAGATGTCAGCGTGCAGGGCCCCACGTGCGCGCTCGGCGACCACTCGTTGCACTGTCGTCGCGCGACCCGCCACACCCTCAAAACATAGCACAAACGCCCACGCGAACGAGGCGCGTGATCACGCCGCGAACGAATCGTTGGCGCGCGCGTTGGGCGCTGCTGTTGCAGCGGCTGTCGCTGCCGAAGGCTCGTGGACGAGGTCACTCTGTGCGCTGCCATTGGGAACAAGCGCGTTGATGTAGCTCGTGCGTGGCGCGAGGGCGACTGCGGGGGCAGCGTTGCGTGCAGTGTGTGCTTTTTGAGCGACAAACAGGCGCTCACGGAGCACCGATGCGCCGACCCAGAGGTAGCCCATTCCAAACATCAGAGCGAAGGGCGCTGCGAGAAAATGCTGGGTCTGGATGGCCACAAAGATCGCGATGAAGTTCTGTGCGGCGAGCATGAGCTCGACCCACGGGATCGCGGTACGTGCGTGATAGCGCTGTCCAGAGGCGCTCTTGTCGCCCTTCTTTGGGGTGCGAATAAACTCACCCGTGGGTCCGCCCATGCCCTGAAAGACGGCCTTGGTGAGGTAAGGGCTCATGCCGCAACCGAGGGCCATCAACGGAGGGAGATTCACAAGCGCGTTGAGCGCCGAGCGACCCTGAGACACGTTGGCCATGACGTAGAAAGCGACGACCGAGCCCGTCGAGCCCACCATCAAGGGGATGTCTACGAGCAAGAGTGAGCGTGGATCGCTGGCGGGCATGACGATCAACATTGGCAGCAAAAACACTGACAAAAACATCATCAGTGGGTACGCAAAGTGTGGCGTCATGTGAAAGATCGCCTCGGTGCGCACGTGCAACGAGAGGTCTTTGCGAGCCCACACGCGGCCCAAGAGCTTTCGCGCGGTCTGCACGGTGCCTTTGGCCCAGCGAAACTGCTGTGCACGAAAGGCCTCCATCTCTTCGGGGAGCTCGGCCGGTGTCACGTGGTCCACGCGGTAGACAAAGCGGTACCCCGCGAGCTGCGCGCGGTAGGACAAATCCAGGTCTTCGGTGAGCGTGTCGTGCTGCCATCCGCCTGCGGCTTCGATGGCTGTGCGGCGCCACATTCCGCCGGTGCCCGAGAAGTTAAAGAACCTCCCTGAGCCATAGCGTGCGCCGTTTTCGACCATGTGGTGGCCATCGAGCATGAGCGACTCGATGCGGGTGAGCAGCGAGTGTTCGCGGTTCATGTGTCCCCAACGTGCCTGAACACAGCCGATTTTTTCGTCGTCAAAGTGCGGGACCACTGTGCGCAAAAAGTCTGGCTGCGGCAGAAAATCCGCGTCAAACACAGCGATGAGCTCGCCCTTGGCCATGCGCTGCCCATAGTCGAGCGCGCCAGCTTTGAAGCCCGTGCGGTCGTGACGGTGGATGTACACCGCGTCGAGGCCACGTCGTGCGAGCTCCTCGACCTTGGCGCGGGCGAGCTCACGGGTGTCATCTGTGGAGTCATCGAGCACTTGAATCTCAAGCTTTTCGCGTGGGTACTCAAGACGCGCGACGACCTCAAGCAGGCGCTCGACCACGTCCGGCTCATTGAAGAGCGGGAGCTGAACGGTCACGTGCGGAAGGCTCTCGACGGGCGCATCGATCGGCAGCGCCGGAGGCGAAACAGGCATGCGATTGCGGTACTTGCGCAACAAGAACACCAAGTGGCTTCGATGCAGGCCGTACACGGCCAGAGACATCAGGATGCACACATACGGGACAGCGATCAGGTACGTCATCGTTTGGGACTCGTGCCTCTCTTAGAGAGCTTTACGCTGCAAATTTGCGGCTCGTTGTGCTTGTTTGTCTGGGCCCTTGGGAGGCTCTTTGTGCGCAAGCTTCGCGAGCCCCGCAGCGCGGGAGCGATTTCTCTGCGGAGTAAACGTGCGCTCGGCCCGGGAGTTGTCGTCGAGATGTATTTCGTTGTCTCAACGGCACCCTCGAATGCGGGGATCTATCCGTACTCGTTCGATTATTTGCGATGGCGGTGGCTCTTGGTGCAGAGTCCGCCGTTGGTCTGCTGCGATGTCCAAGTGTGCGCGGGTTTGCGCTGCCCTTCACAAGCGCGCTGGTTGGGGCTGGGTCCTCGTGACAGCGCTGACGAGCCTTCACGCTGCGGCATGCGCAAGCGCAGGTCTGACCACGACCCGTGTCGCGCGCTGTGAGGCTGTCGCGCCGACTGGAGACGCTGCCCTTGACCAAGCATTTGCGCGCGTTCGTGGCATGCAAGTGACGCTCAACGAGAGCGAACGACAGTACCTTGAGGCGCTCCAGGGCCTCGAGCTTCAGCTCGGAGAGCCCCAAGGAGCCGACGTCGCGCGGCTGGTCGCGCAGGTGCGAGCTTGGGTCGACGCTGAGGCGACGCGGCAGGTGACACTGCGTGTGAGCGTTGACAGCGCTGCGGCTCAGACTCGGCTGGCGCAGGTGACCCCAGAGAGCTGCGACCAGTTCGCGGACGCGACCCACGTCGCGCGCTGTCACTTAGACATCACGCACTTGGTGAACGTAACGGTCGAGTCGCGTACGCAGGTCGCTGGCGCTGACGAACCTCAGCCCTGGGAGCGTGTCACCGAGCCCCAGGCACGCGCTGTCAGTGACGCCATCGCCGCGCTCACCTCGATTCAGATCAGGCTCCACGCGGTGGGCGAGCTCTCAGCGTCACTCCACGCAACGTTGGTCGAGCGCGGCGCACGTTCGGTCTCGTTGAGCGCAGAGCTCCGGGATGCGCGGCTGTTCGCCCAGAGCGCGCGATCGCGGGCGATGCTGCAAGAGCAGCTCATTCGGCTCAGTGCGGACAGCCTCGTGGCTGCGTTGCGCGGCCGCGACCTCGACGCGACGAGCGAGTGACTCACCCCAAGCGGTGGTGTGATTGCTGCCAAAAACTTCACTTCGTTCGACGGAATGGTGCACCACCGTAAGCACCACGTTGAGAGAAAGTGAGAGCGCGGACATGAGTGCAGAGAGCGGAGTCGAGCGGAGAATTCACAGGGTCTATGTCACCCGCAATACCGAGTATCACGTGCGCAGAGGCGTCTGTGTCGCGGTCAAAGAGCGAGCCAGTGGGCGCTGGCTTATCGGTCACGGGGCTGTGAAGAAGAAGCTTGAGGGGAGCATTCGGTTTTACGGTCACGGCGGGTATGCGCCGCACTTCGGCGACCCAGGACTAGGCGACGCGATCTACTTTAACGATGGCGAACGTGACCTGATCACTTCGAAGCTTGAGCAGATCGACAGGCCCGAGAAGCACATCGTCGCCTCGTATCCGCGTAGCTGAAGCGACAGGGCAGTGCGCTGGTGTTGCGCCTGTGGGGGGGACGATGCTTGCGCGAGGGGTGGGAGGGGATGTATACAGCGCGCCCCGAATACGGACTGTGACCCAAGCGCGTGAGCGCATCGTGTCACGCGCCGTGGGCGGGAATTCACACCAACTCCAGGACCACGCCGGTGGGTCCCTTGATGACGATGAGCTTAGGTTAGCTGGTTTTTTGCAGAGATTCTGCGAGCTAGTGACCCAACTCAGATCCCATCCAAAGGGTCCGGCGCTACGCGCGTTGCGTACCGTGGGGAGTTGGGAGGACTGATCCAACAAAAACCCGGAGTTAGCTCAACATGACGATGAATGAAGTGATGGATGGCGGCGAGTTTCCGCTTCCAGTACGTGCCCTGCTCGAAGCCGGTGTTCACTTTGGTCACCAGACCAAGCGCTGGAACCCCAAGATGCGCCAGTACATCTACGGCGCGCGCAACGGGATCCACATCATTGATTTGGACCAGACGGCCACGCTGTTCGCGAAGGCCTTCAAGTTCATCAACGACATTGTCGCCAAGGGTGGCTACGTGCTCTTTGTGGGCACCAAGCGCCAGGCACAAGACATCGTGCAAGAAGAAGCGCTGCGCTGCGGCCAGCACTTTGTCACCAACCGTTGGCTTGGTGGCACGCTCACCAACTTTCGCACGATCCGCCAGGGCCTCGAGCGCCTGCGCAACATCGAGCGCATGAAAGAAGACGGCACCTACGAGCAGCTTCCCAAGAAAGAAGTGCTCGGCCTTGAGAAAGAGCGCGCACGTCTTGAGCTCTACATCGGCGGCATCAAGAACATGCACGCGCTCCCCAGCGCGATGTTCGTCGTCGACCCCGCGCTCGAAATGATCGCGATTCACGAGGGGCACAAGCTCGGGATCCCGATCGTTGGCATCACGGACACCAACTGCAATCCCGATGTGATTCAGTACCCGATCCCGGGCAACGACGACGCGATCCGCTCGATCAAGCTCATCACTGGCCGCATCGCGGACGCATGCATCGAGGGCAACCAGCGCCGCAAGGACGACGGCGTCGAAGACCCGACCGACCGCGCCCAGCGTGAGCACGCCCAGCGTGAGCGCGCCGACCGTGAGCGCGACCGCAATGACCGCGGCCGTGGTCGTGGACCTGGCGGCCCTGGCGGCGGACGCGGCGGCCCTGGCGGCGGACGTGGACCCGGTGGCGGACGTGGCCCTGGCGGCGGCGGCGGCGGTGGTCGTGGACCAGGCGGACCTGGCGGCGGACAGAGCGCTCCGGTGCCGGACGCAGGCGCTGCGATCCCCGGCGGCGGATACTCGACCGGTGGGACCACCAGCTAGCGCTGGCTTGTTGGGATCTCCCGACAGTGTGACCGCGGCTGGAGTGATAACTCTAGCAAATTTGCAGGCATCTATGGGATGCCCTCTCGCGGCACACCCTATGTTTTGAAGCGCGCCCGCCTTGCGACGACAACGTCCGTAAGGTGGGCGTAGTGTTAAGAATGACCGGTGTTTTGCACACCGTTTGAATTGCTAAGAAAGACCTTGAGGACGAGACATGGCGACAACGATTACAGCAGCGATGGTGAAGCAGCTCCGTGAGCGCACGGGCGCAGGCATGAGTGATTGCAAGAACGCGCTCATTGAGGCTGACGGGGACTTTGACAAATCTGCCGAGATCCTCGCGGTCAAGCTGCGCGGCAAGGTCGAGAATCGCTCCGGGCGCATCGCGGCCCAGGGCTCGGTGCTCACTGCGATCAGCGAGGACAAGAAGTCTGGCGTGATCGTTGAGGTCAATTGTCAGACGGACTTCGTGGCACGTGGGGATGGCTTCAAGGCGTTTGCAGAGTCTGCCGTGAAGGCTGCTCTGGCCTCGGGCGCTGCGGACATCGCCGCGCTCGAAGCTGTGATGGTCGACGGAAAGTCTCTCAAAGAGACCGCGGATGAGCTCACCGGAAAGAGCGGCGAGAAGCACGCGATCCGTCGTGTCGCTCGGCTGACCTCGTCGGGGCTGATCGCTTCGTATGTGCACTTTAACTCGCAGATCGCCGTGCTTGTCGCGGTCGAAGGCGGGTCGGCTGCGGCGGTCGCGGACGAAGTGACCTTGCAGGCGGCCTCGATGAAGCCTCTGTACCTTCAGCGCAGTGAAGTCAGCGATGAGGTCAAGGCCAAGCAAAGAGAGCTCTTTGCAATGCAGATCAAGGCCGAAGAAGACGACGCGGTCGCCGAGGTCGAGGCCTGGAAGAAGCGCATGGCCGAAGAGGCTGACAACGTGACTGAGGCGGTCGAGAAGGTCTTGGCGGACCTCGAAAAGAAGGCCAAGGGGCTGCAGGCGCGCCCACAGCAGGCCAAGGACAAGATCCTTGAGGGCAAGATCAACAAGTGGTTCACGGACGTGGTGCTGCTTGAGCAGCCCTCGGTCAAAGAGACCAAGAAGTCCGTCGCGGACATCATCGCGGACCTAGACAAGACCGCCAAGGTCACCCACTGCGTTCGCTTTGAAGTGGGCGAGGGCGTCGAGAAGGCTGAAGTCAAAGACTTCGCCGCCGAAGTCGCCGAGATGGAAGCCAAAGCCGCCAAGGGCTGATAGGGGCTCTCGGTGGGGAACTAAGGGGGCTGGATGGCGTCCGTGGGCGCCTCTCGACGCGCGAGGTCTTGGACCCGG
>JAUXYJ010000038.1 GCA_030694465.1 Deltaproteobacteria bacterium
TGGCCAGTGGTGGCAGCTACGCTTCTCGCGCATCACCGAGCGTCGTCTCCGCATGCATTGGTCAGGCTATTTGCGGGATATTGAGGGATCGACTCCTTACGACTTACTGATCGTCGACGGGCAGATTCGCGCGGACCCTGAGCTTCGAATTCGAGGCTTTGTGGCTGATGCTCCATACGAAGGACACACGTTCTCGGGTGGACTCACGTTGCGTGACGGAGTCCTTGATTTGGACATCACTTCGAGTCGACAGTATCTCCCACAAGAAACAAGACAACTTGAGCGACGTCGGCTCTTTTGTCGCGCGACACGAAATCGCCCGTAATTCGCAGCGCATTCATCCATGCGAACTCGCGTGTATGCGCCTAGGCACACCACGCAGCGCCACACCCGGCGACGTCGCCGGATCACTTCACTCTCCCCCCCCTAGCTCGCTCAGTGCGCGCCGCCGCCTGGGCCGCCAGGGCCACCGGCGCGACCCGCTTGCGCGGCGATCTGCGCTTGGATCTGCCGCATAAGATCCGGCGGAATCTGCGGTGAGCCACCAGGACCACCGGGGCCTCCGGGGCCTCCGGGGCCGCCCATTCCCATGGCGCCCATGGCGCTGGGGACGGGGACCTCGATCGCCGCGGCGCTCGCGTCCACCGCGCCACCCTCAGGCGGAATCGGTGTCTGCACTGCGGTCACGTCAAAGCCGATCGCAGATGCGCCCGAGCGCGCTGCGATAAACACCGTGTCGTCGCCATCTTTTTTGACGAAGATGCCGTCGTCGCCGGTGTTGCTTCCGACGCGCAAAACAACCTGGGGGCCGTTGTCGACGTCGATGGTGAAGCTTGGGCTCTGCGCGCTGAGCGTGGTCTCTGCGCCGTCGGCTGCAAAGTCCGTCGCGTTGAGCGCGATGAGGTTGGTCACGAGCTGGTTGACCCGCGCCGTGTCCAAGCGCTCGATCGGTGGGTTGCTGGTCGCGGCGGTCCACGTGTCGTTGCTGCGGTCGAAGCGATAGGTCCCCGCGGGGCTCTGCCACTGGACGTAGCGAACGTGCGTACGCTCGAGGTTCGTGATCTGCCGATTGCGCCACTCTCGTGGGGCATTTTGCAGACGAAAACGCTCAAGACCCGTCACGCGAAACACGCGCGGCGAGCCCTCGAAGCGCACCGCGGTTCCGCCGTCGAGGTCTTTGCCGACCCAGCCGTCAAACACGCGCGTCGCGCCACGAAAGACCTGCAGATGCGTCGCGTGCGCAGCGTCGACCTCCATGGCCGCGTGCGAGGCGCTCTCGTACGCTGCGATCGAGCTCGCGTGCATATCCGAGAGGGAGCTGAGCAGGCTTGTCACCTGCGTCTCGTCCGCGGGCCCACGGCCGGGCGCGTTCATAAACCACTTGTTGTCACGCTTCTCGAGCTGCACCTCGGGGGCGTCGCCCACGGGGTCCATCACGATGCGCGAGACCTGGTCGCGCACGATCGCGGTCCAGGGATCGGTCACGCGCTCTTGGCGCTCGCTGGGCTTCTCGCGGTTGACGTACCAGACGCCTCCTGCGAGCGCGATGAGCGCGCCGAGCGCGATAAAGAGTCGATTGTTGCCTTCCATCTGCGACTCCTCTCAGGCCTTGGGCCCGAACTCCTTGGCGAGATCTTTGATGCGGGCGCGTCGTGCAGAGAGCACCGCGAGGCCAAGCACACCGATCGCAGCCGGCAAGAGCGCGATCGATCCCCACTTGAAGAATTGCTTGGCTTTGTCACTCACGTCCGCACGAATCTGCGGGTCGCTCGTGTCCTTCGCGCGGACCGCGAGAAGATCTGTGTCTTGGCTCATCCAGTCGAACGTGTTCGACAGCATCGCGAGGTTGGCCGGGGGCTGACCCTGCGAGAGCTGGATGAGCGTGCGGAGGGTGTCGAGCGCGAACATGTTGCCCGACGAGATCACCATCAGGCGTGCGCGGTCGGTGCTGCGCTGCGGAACATTGCTGTTCGCTGCGACCACTGCGGGCGCGCCTGCGTCGTTGCTTGCCGTCTCTGCGCGACCTGCAAACGCCGAGCGAAATGGGCCCTGAAGCGCCACACCGACCGCGTACGGTCCATGCTGCGCTGCGTTTTGAAACTGCGACGGGCCCTGCTGAAGGATCTGTCGAATATCAATGTTGAAGTCCGTGCGCAGGATCGAGTTGGGGCCCGTGCGTGCAAACACGTTGAGCTCACCGCCGGTTGCGCGGCGCTTGCTCTCATCGATGCGGATCTCGCTCGGGTACGTCGAGATAAATCCTGGCAAGCGAAAGGTCACCGGAAACCGCGGGTCCATGCCGCCCTGGGTCAGCATGTCTTGCGCGCTGGGCGTGCCCGAGAAGCTGGCGATTTCGGGCCAGGTCACCAAGCGAACGCGGCCACGGTAGCGACCAAAGGCCACCACGGCGTCGGTCGCACGAAGATCGAGGATCACGTTGGGCTGGAGGCTAACGCCGTACTCGCTGAGCCAATCGTTGAGATGGTGCTCAGACACGGTGCCCGTCGCGCTGCCCGGATCCGTCGCCGGAAAGTTAACGCCGCTCCCGAAGATCGCGACCGAGCCGCCGCGCATGAGGTACGCGTCGAGCTTGCGCATCTCGCGCTCGCTGATGCGCTGCAGCGGGTTCATGATGATCAGGCCCTTGATGTCCGTGGGGACATCGTTGTCGCCGCCATTGAGGTTGACCGTGCGAGTGCGATAGTTCAACCGCGCCTGCTCGATGAACTGCGGCATGTACTGCAGCCCTTCTTCAGGGGTGAGCTCGCCGTGGCCGCCCAAAAAGCCGATCGTTCGCTCACGCTCGCCCTCGGGCAGCGCGAGGTTCTTGATGATCGAGCTGATCTCGTACTCGAGGCCTTGCACACCAGGGGGCAAGAACTCGAGCTTGTCGCGGCGACCAAGGTACTCAAACGCTACGCAGCGATAGACCTCTTGGATGGTCGCTTGCTCTTGGCGCTGGTCGACGGACTGCAGCGGCGCTTTGACGCAGCCTGCAGCGTCGGCTTGTCGACGACGGTCGTCGGTGTCCGGCGTGACATAGACCACGCGCACACGGCCACCGGACGCGTTGCGATACTCGTCGAGCTGGTCGTGCAAGAAGCGCTCGTCGTCGTTGGCGGGCGGCGGTTGATTGGCCGTGAAATACACGGTGATCGTGAGCTGGTCATTGAGACCGCGCACGATGCGTCGCGTGCCGTCGCTGAGCGTAAAGATCTGCCGCTTGGTGAGATCGAGACGCCCGAAGGCCTTGAGCGAGAGGATGTTGAAGAGCACCAGCGAGGCAATGATGATTGCGACGAAGGCGACGGACTCGGTACGGGCTCGTACTTTGCGTTCCATGGATTCAGCTCCAGCGGCGCGAAGAGAGCGAGCGTGCGGCGATCATAAGACCGCCGGTGATCACGCTGCCAAAGTAGACAAGATTGCGCGTGTCAATGACGCCGCGCGCGATGGACTTAAAGTGAAAGTCCGTGGAGAGGTACTCGAGAACCGAAGAGACACTCTGTGGGAGAAAAATCAGGGTTTTGTCCATGAAGTACAAGATGTACCCGAGCAGCGACGTCACGATAAACGAGCTGATCTGGTCCTTCATGTACGAGCTGATGACCATGCCAATCGCGATGTATGCGCCGCCACCGAGCAAGATCCCGATGTAGCCACCGATCACTGGGCCCGAGTCGAGGTCGCCCATGCGTGAGAGCGCGATGGGGTAGGTGATGGTCGCCAAGAGCGTGAGAAACAACACGCCCATCGCGCCCAAGAACTTGCCCACGACCACGTCGCTGTCGCGTACGGGGAGGGTGATCAAGAGCTCGATCGTTCCGCGCTGTCGCTCTTCGCTAAACGAGCGCATCGAGAGGGCCGCGCACAGCAACGGAAGCAGCGCGCTCATCGAGGTAAACAGCGGTTGAAGCGTGGCGCGACGGAGCACCAGCGTCCCGAACAAAAAGAAGAACAGCAACCCTACGAAGAGGGTGAACATCGTCACGACGATGTAGCCCATGGGGCCGTTAAAATAGGCGCGAAACTCACGCTTCGCGATGGTCCAAATGTTCGCGAGCGGAGATCCGATCCCGCCGCGCAGTACACCGCTCTTGGTGCTCTTTGCTTGCTCAGCCATGATGGACTCTCACTCCTTCTCTTCTTCGTCCGAGTCCTCGTCAGAGTCCTCGTCTTTGTCTGCTTCAGCGTTCGCTGCATTGCGTGCAGCCGCGGCCTTGGCCACGCCCGCCTTCTCAATTCGCGCGCCTGCTTTTTGGTCGCCGACGGTGAGCTCTCTAAACACCTCTTCGAGCTGAACAACCTCGCGGCGCAGCTCCAAGAGCGTCCAGCTCTTGTCGACACAGAGCCCAAAGATCTCGCGACGGAGGTCCTTGCCAGACTCAATCGGTGCGAGAATTTGCACCTCAATCGAGCCATCTTCCGACGGGAGCGTCTTGACCGTCAGCCCGCTCGACATCTCTTTGAGCGCCTTGGTGAGCGTGTCCACCGAGACCTCGGTCTTGCTGTCACGCTTCTTGCCGTCGATCTCGAGCACGTACCGCGCGTTGCCCGAACGATTCGCCAAATCATTGGGCGCCCCGTCTGCTGCGAGCTTGCCCTTCGAGACAATCAGCACGCGAGGACAGCTCGCTTCGACCTCGGCGAGGTTGTGTGTCGAGAGCATCACCGTACGATCGCGACCAATGGCCTTGATGTACTCGATAAACTCGGCCTTCTCGATCGGGTCGAGGTCGCTCGTGGGCTCGTCCAAGATCAGAATGGGCGGGTCATGCAACAGCGCCTGGGCCAAGCCCACACGCTGCTGATAGCCCTTGGAGAGGTCGCCGATCGAGTCCTTCGCGAGCTGGTCGCCCAGGCCCGTAATCTCGATGACTTTCTTAATCCGCGCCTTGTGCTCACTCGGAGGCAGTGCGCGCAATTGTGCGACAAATTGTAGATATTCGACGATGCCCATCTCTTGGTAGAGCGGCGCGCGCTGCGGGAGATAGCCCACGACGCTTCGGGCCCCTAGCGGGTCCTCGAAGACGTCGTTGCCTCCCACAATCGCGGTGCCTGACGAGGGTGCCAGAAAGCACGTCAGGATGCGCATGGTGGTGGATTTTCCGGCGCCGTTCGGTCCCAAAAATCCGACCACTTCGCCGCGGCGAATACTAAAATTGAGCTTATCGATCGCTCGGTACGTCCCGTAGGCCTTTGTTAGGTCTCGGGCCTCGATCATCACATCGGTGGCCATCGTTGCCTTCCCGTGCTTGTGCACATGGATGAGCTCACATCGCGAACGACTCGCGCGTGGCTCTTCAAAATCGCTCGTACTATCGAACCTTAAAACCTCGCGCGCTGCGTGCTGTAGAGAGGCCCCTCCGGGGCTCTGTGCCTCGGGGACTTCACGCCACAGCGCTCACCGCGTGAGCTTTTTTGGCTTTGGGGGGGCGGATACTACCCAGCGACACACACAGGTCAACGATGCCGCAATCACGGTTCACCGCGAAGGGCGCCGCTGCGCCCTGCCGCGCACCGGGGATTCTCCGAGTGGCCGAACCGGTATCCCTTGCGGTTCATTCCGGCGGTGTGCGTTTTTCGCGCGGCGCGACCGCTGCAAAATACCAGTCAACTGCGCGCTCGACGGATCGTGCACCCTGCGCCAAGGTTCGCTACAACCATCCCAACTCTTCACCTCCGGAGAGCCCCGTCGAGACCCTCTTGCAAACCCTCTGGCCCCTTACGATTCTGGCGCTTTTATCCAGTGTGACCGCCTCTTGTGCGGGCATTTCGGTGTTCTCAACGCCCGAAGGCAACCTCGCGTTCGGTGCCCCGCGGGCCAACGCAGGAGGCCAAGCGCCCGGCGGCGGCCTGCGTGACCAAGGCGAACGCCGACCCCCTTCGCCCCACGTCGCCCGCAGCGCGTTTGATCGCTGGCGCCCCCCGGACATCGGCCTGTTGCCCCCCGCGCCCTTGCAGCAACAACCCTCGCAGCCCGTGCGAATCACCGCCGGGAGCGTCGAGCTCACCCTCCGCTTGTCCGACACGCGCGCGCCCTCGTGGGGCGGCGACGCATACGTGCGCATGGACCTCCGCGCGCGAGGCACTGACCCGCGCCCCCCAAGGGACCTCGCGGTCTTGATTGACACGCGCGACGCAAACACACTGGACCGTGCAAAACGCCTCGCACAAGAGCTCTTCGAGACCCTGCGCGAGGGCGACCGCGGGGCTCTGCTCACGACCGACGAACGGGGCGTAGTCCGTGTCCCGTTGCTCTCGTACGGCGCGGTCCCGCTGCTCTTGGCCCGCACCGCAGCGATCACCGCACACGGCGACGACGACCTCTCTCGGGGCATCGAGCGAGGGCTGCAAATGCTCACGCACGAGAGCGAGCGCGTGGTGCGTCTGGTCGTGCTCTCGGGCAACGGCGGACTGGTCACCGGCGAGACCATCGCCGCGCTCGAGCTCGCCCAGAGCGCACGCGTCGAGGTCATGCTCGTGCCGTTAACCGAGGCCGCAGGACACCGCCTTGAGCCTGCAGCCAATCGCACGCACGCCCTCGCCCTCGCGCCCGTCGCGGCGACCGACGCGGCAGTACGCACCGCCATCAACGAGCTCGCGGCCCTCCCACGCGCCGAGCCACTCGCGCGAGACCTCTCGCTTGTGTACGAAGCCACACCGTCGCCGTCGCACTTGCTTGAGGTCCATGGGGGCGCGAGCGCGTGGACTCCGTCGGGAGGCGAGGTGATTTTTGGCAGCGTTCGCCCAGGGGATATTCGCACCATGGTGCTGCGCGTAGGGGTCCCTGCGTGCCCTACCGATGGCAATTTCGAGCCCACCGTGCGTGTGCGTTGGCTCGACGCGCAGGGCCCTCACGAGGTCAGCGCTGCGCTGAGTGTCCCGTACTCGCGCAGGCTCCCCGAGTACCTCGCGGGTCGCTCGGGAGACGTGCTGCACTATGTCTCTCTGCTGGGGACCATCACTGCGATCCACCGCGCGATCGAGGGGCACGACGCGCGCGGGCTCGACGCGATGTACCCCACGGCGAGCGCCCAGGCGCGGTCACTGCAGGCGTACGCGACGCTGCACGGAGACCGCGTGATGGGTGCACAATCGAGGCTCTTGGAAGAGCTGCTCACCGTGGCGCGTGGCGGGCGCGAGTAGGGCTCCCACACGCTGACCCGGCGACGTCGCCGGGTGTCACCGCTGCGGGGTCACAGGCAGCTCGGTGATGGTCTCCATCGCGGCGCGACACTCGAGCGCAGCGGGCGACTGCGCGAGGCTCTCGCTCATGATGCACATCGAGACGACGTGCGAACGAGGCTCGCGAACGACCATCACCTCCGTCGAAACACTCACCGCGGGGCGCTCGGTTCGCGTCTGGATCAGGTAGCCCTCGCGGCCACCAAATCGAGCCAACGTAGGCGCACCGAGACTCCCGTGAGCCTGCAGGGCTTGGTGCGCTTCGGTGGCCTGCGCTTGCAGCGACGCGGTGCTGGGCTCGCGCTCAAACAGCATCACCATCGTCGGGGCCATGTTGGTGGGCGCTTCGACGTACACATCGAGCGCTACGCCCTCGTCTTCGGTGGGCACGCGTCTCCAGCCTGAGGGGATCAGTGTGCTCAGAGGGCCCCGTGTAACCTGCTGATGGGTGATAGGTGGGGGCGCCGTCCGAGGCTGTGTCATCGCCGCGGCGAAGCTCTCGACACACGCCTGCGGCATCACGTCCGAGGCGAGGCGTTCAATCCCGCAACTCAGCAAAAACGCACGTGGATGTCCTTCGATCAGCCACATAAATCGGTCCAACACCCGCAGGCTCGCGCCAAGGGATCGCGAGCGCAGCGCCTGACGATTGCCCACCGTCGCCTCGGTGGCGGGCCCTAACACGATGGTGTTTCCGCGTGCCAAAAACCCCGCACGCAGCGCCCCAAAGGCGTCACTGAGGCTTCGGTATTCTTGCCCCATCCCGATAAACCCAATCGCGACTCCGTCACGGCGAGCCCACTGAACGCCCTCTTGCAGATACGGCTGCCACGTTGTGGGCACTCGCCCCTGCGCGCCACTGCCAACAATGCGCTGCATTCGGACACGCGGTTGCGCGGTGATGGTCACGGTCTCACTCGCCGGCGACGTCGCCGGGTTCACGCGAGGCTGCACCCGCGCGGTGGCCGCACATCCGTGGACCGCTGCCGTCACCAAGAACACCGAGAGCGCACGTGCGCCCCATCCCCGATCGATTGTCATCTGTTAACTCCCCGTTGCATGGTCGCCTAGCGCTGTACCGATTGCTGCCAGCGTAGCTTGGTCACACACATCGTGTCACCGCGGCTGATGCACTGGCTCCGCTCGATCTCGACGATGCCGACCTTCATCCGCGTAAAGACCGCGCGGGTGGTCTCGCTCACGATCTCGCACAATACCGGGTGATGTGCAGGCCAATCGCGCGTGATCGAGACGGCTTGCCCCGGCCCGACGAGGTTGACCTCGCGCTCGCCCGAGTCATGCAGCTGTCGCCACGCACGCTGGATGTGTCGCCCATAGCGATCGGGCGTCGCGACGAGCGTAAAGAGCACCGAATAGAGCCCGCGAAAGAGCCGCTCGGTGACGTGGTCTACCCCCTCGCGCAGCAAGGCCGAGCGAGCCGATGGCGCCAAGGGGGTGAGCGTCGCGTCGGTGAGCCAGTGAATCGCAGACGCGGGATACCAAGCGCTCTGGATCAGCCCAAACGCAGGGTCGTCCGAGACAAAGCCGACCTGCCGACAGAGCGGCGACTCGTCGATCAATCGCCCGAGGCTCTGCGTATTGGCACGTGCGGCATACCAACGCAGAAACTCAGCAAGAATGGCCCCCTTCATGCGCGGCTCTGAGCGTGGTTGCACCGTAGGCTTTGACCCTACCACGAGGTGTCGCTGCGGCTAAGATCTCGCGCATTGATGGCCTCACACATCCGACTGGGCATGGACCTCGGCGAGCTCGCTGACGAGCCCGAGGCGCTCTATGCACACACCGACCTCGCGTACCTCGCGGCCGGAGTCCACGCTGGCGACGACCATCACACGCCGCGGGCCCTCGCGCGTTGTCTCGCCCACGGCGTACGCGTCGGTGTTCACCCGAGCTTTAACGACCGCGAGGGCTTTGGGCGCCGCGCGATGAGCCCCGCCATGGACGAGCTTGTCGCGTGTGTTCGCGAGCAAATTCTCTGGCTCAACGAGCACGCAAAGCGCGCGCGGGCAGTGCTCTCGTGTGTCAAGTTTCACGGGGCGCTCTATGGCTACGTGGATGCACATCTCGACGTGGCCCATGCGCTCTTGGCTTGCGCGCGTGAGCTCTTGGGCCCCTCGGTGGTGTGCGTGGGCCCCGCGCAGGGTGCCACGCGCCAGGCCGCGAGCGCGCTAGGTCTTGCGTACCTTCGCGAGGCCTTCGCCGACCGCGGCGTGGACGCAATGGGCAGACTTTTGCCACGCGGAACGCCTGGATCTGTGCTCGACGATCCTGCCCTGGTGCGTGCACGCGTGCGGTCGCTCTTGGCAGACGGCGGGTGCGATGTGCTCTGTGTACACGGAGACACCGCGGGTGCAGTCTCGATCGCGGCGACCGTTCGCGCGGTGCTCGATGCTGCCAAGACACCCGTGAGCACACGAGGCCTCCGGGTACCTCTGCCCGCACCGCTAACGCGCGGGGAAGTGTCATATCTGTCTGCAAATTCGCTCATCAAAGACTTCTCGTTTAGCGACACAGAGCTGTTGCTCTACGGGACCCAGGGCGCCTTGCACGACGCCCTGCACGAGGCACTCGCACGCGCACGCGTTCAAGAGGACCAAGAGCCCTCGCCCCCACGCACGCACACGCTGAGCGTCCACTACGACGGCGAAGACCTCGACGCGATCGCGGCTCACGTGGGCTGCTCACCCAGCGAAGTGATCGCGATGCACCATGGGCGCACGTACTCGGTACAATCACTCGGATTTTTGCCGGGATTCGCTTATCTTGGCGCGGTCGACCCGCGCCTTGAGGTCCCGCGCAGAGCGAGCCCACGAGCGCGTGTTCGGGCACACAGCGTCGCGATCGCCGACCGCTACACCGCGGTCTATCCCTTCGCAAGCCCCGGCGGATGGAACCTCTTGGGTCACCTCGCGCACGACACGCTCTTTGACCAGCTACACGGCGCAACGCTAGGCCTCCAAGACCGCGTGCGATTTGTCCCATGCCTTGCCTCGGACTGCGCGCGCTGCAACGCCATCGGCGAGTCAAACAACAGGCGATTGCAGACTCCCGAGACCCCTCACGGGGTGCGCTTTGAGCGCCTTGAGGCCCCTGCGCTGGTGCAAGACCGCGGTCGCCAAGGCTGGCTCTGGCAGGGCATCGCGCGCGGCGGTGCGCTGTGGCCCGCGATGTCCGCCCACACGCTTCGATCGCTGGACGCGCCCGACGACGCGGCCGTGATTGAGCTCTACGGGGCCGCACGCATTCGCGCCGAGCGCGCGCCCCTCTGGGTCAGCGTGGACGGCGAGACCCACTGGATTTCACAAGGAGAATCCCTGGACATCGCGAGGTCTGAGCGGGCCCGTGTTCGCTACCTCGCGCTCGGCGAAGGGGTCGACGCGCCCCTGTGTCTGGGTGGCCGCGGGCAGCTCTTGCGTGCAGAGCTCGGGGGTCTCAAGGGCGCCATGCACCGCCCCCTGAGGCGGGGCGATTGGGTGGGGTGCGTACAGACCCAGCCCGCACACGCAGACCGCACGACGCTGAATCTCTCTCACGACCAGCTCCCCACGCTGTACACAACGGTCAGAGTATTTGCAGAAGAAAGTGACGGTCGATTCGCGCCCGAGGCCCTCGCCGTGCTCTTCGATCACACCTGGGAGCTCGATGCCCGGAGCGATCGCGTAGCAGTGCGACTGATCGGCCCCCACATCCCACGCGCACGAGATGACCGTGGCGCGAGCCGGCCGATGGAGCCCGGCGCGATCGAGGTCGCGTCCGATGGGGTCGCGATGGTCCTCGGACCCGATCAGCCGACGACCGGTGGCTACCCGGTCCTCGCGGTGGTCCACCCTGATGATTTGGCGAGCATTTTTGCAGCACGCGCGATGACTCGTGTGCAATTTGTTCTGATCGAACCCTAGACCCGGCGACGTCGCCGGATGAGTGACATCTCGCTCAGTGACCGCCGTGGCGCCCCCGGGCAAACAAGACACTCAGCGCCCCGAGGGCGAGCGCGACCAGCAACACGGCGACCATCGACAGCACCGTTCGACCACGCTCAGAGCGCGCGCTCGCCTGAGCCTCTGCGACGCTGGCAGGCGCAACAAACCCGCGCAAACGCAGCGCGTTGAGCACTACGCTCACGCTGCTTGTCGACATGGCCGCGGCCGCGAGAGCGGGATCTAGCACGATGTTAAACCTCGGCGCGAGCACCCCCGCAGCGACCGGAATCAGCACCACGTTGTACGCAAATGCCCAGGCCAATCCCTGGCGAATCGTCGCAGCAGTCCTTCGCGCCAAGAGCAACCCCGAGACCACCCCACGCAGGTCTCCGCCCAAGAGGGTGATGTCCGAAGCGGCCCGCGCCACGTCGGCGCCACCTCCCATGGCGATGCCTAGATCCGCCGCCGCGAGCGCGGGCGCGTCGTTCACGCCGTCTCCCACCATCGCGACGTGTCGACCCTGCGCTCTGAGCGCTGCGACATGCGAGGCCTTGTCCTCGGGTAGCGCCTCGGCGATCACATGCTCGACCTCGAGTTCAAGCGCCACGCGGTCTGCGACCGATTTGCGATCCCCAGACAAAATCCAGGGTTCTGCGCCGATTGCCCTCAGCATCGCCAGGGCCTCACGGGCCTCGGGCTTGGGTCGATCGACGAGGCACAGAAGCCCCAACACTCGCTCTCCTTGCGCGATGGCGACCGGGGTGAGCCCCTGCGTCTCAGCCAGCGCGAGCGCGTCCGCGATGGGCGCAAGCGAGAGCCCTTGGTCCGAGAGCCACTGGGGTTTTCCGCCGCGCAGCGTGCGCCCGTCCAGTGTGCCCTCGACGCCCTGCCCTGCGTGCTGCACAAAGCCCTCGAGCGCCTTGGGCGACGCGCCCTGGCTTGCGCCCCAGCGCACGACCGACTGCGCCAAGGGGTGCGAAGACGGGCCCTCGATGGACGCTGCAATCACTGCAAATTCGCTCATCGAAGTCCCCTCAGACAACAGCACCTCGGTCACCGTAGGTCTCCCCTCGGTGAGCGTCCCGGTCTTGTCAAAGATCACCGCGTCGATGCTCGTCGCGCGCTCAAGCGAGGCCGCGTTGCGCAAGAGCACACCAAGCTCTGCAGCGCGCCCCGCGCCCACCATCACCGCGACAGGGGTCGCCAAGCCCAACGCACAAGGGCACGCGATCACGAGCACCGCGATGGCACACGAGACCGCCCGCGAGAGATCTCCGCCCACAAGCCACCAGAGCACAAAGGTGAGCGCAGAGATCACGAGCACCGCGGGCACAAACCACGACGCGATGGCGTCCGCTACGCGCTGGGCGTTGGCCTTGGTGCTCAGCGCCTCGTCCACCATGGACACCACGCGCGCGAGGGCCGTGTCGCTCCCGACGCGCGTCGCACGCACGGTGAGCGCGCCGTCGAGCAACAGCGTGCCGCCCAGCACAGGCTCGCCTTCGCTGCGGGTGATCGCCACGCTCTCGCCCGTGAGCATGGACTCATCGATCCCCGAGCGACCGCCCACGATCACCCCATCGGTCGCCACGCGCTCTCCGGGCCGCAGCACAAATCGCTGCCCTACACGCAGCTCTTTGAGCGCGATCTCTCGCTCGACGTCTTGGTCATCGAGCACGCGCACCACGTCGGGCTTGAGCTTGCTCAGCGCACGGATCGCCTCGCTCGCTTGCGACTTCGCGCGGTGCTCGAGCGCTTTACCCAAGAGCACAAATCCCAGCACAAACACTGACGATTCGAAGTATCCATGCGTGGGCAACCCCCGCGCGTGCGCCCAATGCGGGGCCACCGTGACCACCGTGCTAAAGCCCCACGCGGCCAACGCTCCAAGCGCGACGAGCGTGTGCATGTTGGCCTCGCGACGTTTGGCTCCGTGCCACGCTTGCACAAACGTGCTCGCGCCCACCCAGGGCAAGAGCGCCGTGGTGACCACCATCGAGGCCCAAGCCACCACGTTCTGCCAGCGATGAGGCAGTGCAAACATCGCGATCATCATGAGCGCACCCGCGGTAAGAGCGCTCACCGTCTGAGCCCACGGCGCGCGCTCCTCGGTCTTTGCGGTGGCGGTATAGCCCGCCGCGACGATGGCCTTGGTGATCGCAGCGCGGTCGACCGTGCCAGCGCTCAACGTGACCCGCGCGGTCTCTGTGGCGAGGTTGACGCTGACGTCTTTGACGCCATCGAGCTTTGAAATCGCTCGCTCAACGCGACGCACGCACGCCGCACAGGTCATACCGCCGATCTCAAACGCGAGTGTAGGGTCCGAGGCTTCGTTGGCTTGGGTCGCGCTCATAGGTGTTGAGGCCTACATAGCGCGCAATGGACCCGCGGTGACTTCTGCAGGGAGAAATCCAGGCGCTTTGTGTATGCTGTGAGCGATATGCCAATGCAACGGACTACCATCGCGCGCGCGCTTGTCGGGCTCACACTCTCGACCGCCGCCCTTTCGCAGACAAGCTGCGCCGAGGTGCTCAACCAGCTTCGCAGCGGGCAGGGCACAGGTGCCATGCGCCCGCCCGATCCGCCGCAGGTGACCGTGGCCGCAGTGAGGCTCACGCGAGCGCCGCGCAACGAGCAAATCGCTAATTATTTCTGTCAGCGCGCGCTCAACCAGAGCCTCGGCCCGCTGGCTGGCATGGTGTGTCAGGTGTTTGGCCCGGCACCTAGGCCCGAGGACATGCAGTTTCAGTTCACGACGGACCTGGACTTTCGCAATCCCAACCAGATCCCGCTGCCATTGGTCGAGATTCTCGCTGCTTTTACAGTGTTTCCGGCTGCGACAGGCGAACGCAACTTGGGCGCCGTGTGTCTTAATCTCTGCCAAGACCCCGCGACGTGCCCACCTGCCCAAGACGCGTGTCGCTCAGACCAGCGAGACATCCGCACGATGCAAGACTTCGCCGGCGCCGCGGTGAACTTTCTTGTGGGCGTCGCGACCGGCCAAAATAGCCTCGAAAACCTACGCATTCGCACCCTCGCCCCAGGCGCGACCACGCGCGCGCAGGTGCACCTGCAGCTTGACCCTCAGGCCGTCCTCGCGGTGCTCGAGCACGTCGCGAACGGCGCTGTGCAGCAAGCGCAACGTGGGCAGCAAGTGCGCTTTGATATCCCGTACCGCTTTGAAGGCACCGTGTGGCTTCGCGTTGAGAATTTCGGGAGATTCGCAGCGACGGTCCCGCCGTTTACCGGCACCTGGCAGCTCGACCAGGTCGCGCGCGACGCGGCCCAGCCGGCTGCGCAGCGCTAGGCCATCACGCGTCTGCGAGGGTGAGCCCACCGATGAAGTGTTGCTTGCCGAGCGCGACGCCGTTGTGACGCAAGATCGCGTACGCCGTGGTGGCATGAAAGTAGAAGTTGGGCAGCGCCATTTCGTGCAAGAAGTTCACGCCGGTCATCACTTTTCCGGGCAAAAATGGCAGTGAAATCGCGCGAGCTTCTGCCCCTTCAAAGTGCGCCGGCGTAAACGTCGCGAGGTAGCTCTTGACCGTCGCGATGCGCGCCTTGAGCTCATCCAACGTGACCTCTGTGTCGGCATGCTTCGGAGGATCTTGGCCCGCGAGCCGCGCTGCCGTCGACTTGGCTTGATCACAGGCGGCCTGCACCTGGCGAATGAGATGAAACTGGTCGGGCGCGAGGCGCGAAGTGAGCAACACGCTCACGTCGAAGTTCTTGCTCTTGGCGTGCTCCGCGGCGGCGTCCAGCCACACCTCGAAGTTATTGAGCATCTTAGAAAACTGCAGGACCGTTGGTTCGTAGAGCGACATGCGCGACCGTCTCGTGCAAACCCTGCACGACGTCAAGGGGACAAACGCAGCCCTGCCTCGTGGCTCCCCTTCGGTGCCCTTGAGAGCCCCCCTGGGGTCTCGCAAGGTGGGCCCTCGTTGGATCCCCGTTGGTGAGAGCTAGGCTCACGCATTACCGTGCTGACCTATGCGCACGAGCCGAGTCGAGAGCACAGAGTGGGAGCTTGCAAGCGCGCTCCCTGCCGGACGCACGATGTTCACCGGCGTGCTCGCTGCTGTGGGCTTGGTCGCGATTCCCCTGGCCGCGCGCACGGCCTTCGGACTCATCCCCCCACTGCAGTTCGCGGCGTGTGTCGTGCTGAGCCTCCCGGTGGTGACCTTTGTCGTGGGCACGATGACCGCGACCCTGCGCTATGCGCTGCGACGTATGGCCCGAGTGCGCCCGGCGCTGGCGCTCGCGTGTATGGTGGGAGCGCTCGAAACAGCGGCGATTTGCTTAATGTTTCTGCCTCTCGTGCGTCGCTATCCGGCGGTCTTTCAGACGCTCCCCGGAGAGCCCACGACGGCGCTGTATTTTCTCGTCACAGGGATCACGGACTCGCTGATCCTCACCATGATCTGGGCCGCGGTGGTGCTCTATCCCGCGGCGCTGCGTGTCGTGCGTCAGCGTGAAGTCTCGCTCGCTCACGCGCGCGCTGAGGCCGAAATCCTGCGCCTTCGCGCGCATCTTGAGCCCCACTTTGTGCTCAACACGCTCAACGCCATCGCGGGGCTCGTCGTCGACGAACCACGGCAGGCGCGCAACATGCTTGGCGCGCTCGGAGACCTCTTTCGCGACGCTACGTCAGACCGCGAGAGCGAGCATCACACCCTCGCACAAGAGCTCGACTGGCTTGAGCGTTACTTCGCGATCGCGCGCGGACGATACGGAAATTCTCTGCAATTTGACCTACAGATCTCACGCGAGACGCGCGACCTGTTGCTCCCTCGCTTGCTCTTGCAGCCCATCGTCGAGAACGCGATCCAGCACGGAGCCCTCCGCCGCGAGGGCCTCGGGACGATCACTCTGCGAGCATTTGTGCAGAGCAGCGGGCTCGTCTGCGAGATCCTTGATGAGGGCCCGGGGCCGAGCGCTGAGCCTCGTCGCGACGGCGCACGTGGGCTGAGCATCGTCGAGCGCAGGCTCGCGCTTGAGGCCCCAGGCAGCGAATTTTCACTCCATCGACGCTCCGAAGGCGGCGCACGTGCGCTGCTTCGCATCGTGCAACCCGCGAGGGCACAATGAGCGCGGGTCCCCTTCGCGCGCTCGTTCTCGAGGACGAATGGTCCGCACGCGGATACCTCGTCGAGCTGCTTCACGAGAGCGGGCTTGTCACCGTGGTGGCCGCGGTCGCTTCGGCATCACAAGCCAGCGAGGCGCTCGATCAAGAGTTCGCGCACGTCGCGTTTGTCGACGTCAATCTCGCGGGGAGCCCGCACGATGACAGCGGAATTCGCTGGGTACGCTCGCTCACTGCGCGCGCCAGGGCCCCGCGCGTAGTGCTCACGACAGCGTCCGAACGACACGCGATCGAGGCCTTCGCGCTCGGCGTCGAAGACTATTTGCTCAAGCCCTTTACGACCGAACGGGTGACCCAGTGCGCACAGCGATTGAGCCTCGCGCTGAGCCCTTCGATCGCGGTCGCGCCCGCGGTACGCAGGATCGCAGCGCGCGCGGGGTCACGCTTAGTGTTCTTGCATCTCGACGAGGTGTGGGCCTTCGAGGCCTCGTCACGCCTCACGTTTGTGCACACGCGACGTGGAAAATTCGACGTCGATCTCTCGCTCACGGCCCTCGAAGCCTCGCTCGGAAACACCCTCTTGCGCGTCCATCGCAACTGGCTTGTACGCATCGAGAGCGTCGCGAGCCTCGAGCGAAACAGCGGCGAGACCGTGCTGCAGCTCGGCGATCTCGACGCACTGGTGCACGTCCCCGTGGCACGCGACCGCACGACCGTCGTCCGCGACGCGCTACTGGACGCAAGCGTAGGTCTCCGCAAAACATGAATCTTTATTCAGGTTGTGTGGCCTAGCGACCGAGCCGCGTCTGCGACCCGTACGACCTCCGCGACCTCTCGTCCGAATTGTGCTCGCCCCGCGCGCAATTGCTCCCATAACCGCCCGCGATGGAACAGTCCGTTTTCTCTCCTCGCCGCGCGGGCCTCGCGCTGTGGACGCTCGCGCTGTGGACGCTCGCGCTGATCGCAGGCTGCAAGACCGCGCCGATCCAAGCCGCAAGTCAAGCCGACGCCGCCGCCGTGCGCGTGCAGACCACACGCGCGCATCGCCGCGAATCGCCGCTGATTCGCACGTTCTTCGGGAGCCTCACCGCCGAGCAGCAGGCCTCGGTCACCGCGCTGGTCTCGGGGCGAATCGAGCGACGCTTCATCGAGCGCGGCGACCACGTTCGCGCGGGCGATCCGCTGTTTCGGCTACGCGACGGGGACTACCGGGACCAGTCTGCGCAAGCCGCGGCGGCCCTGGGCCAAGCGCTCGTTCGCTCTGGGACCGAGTCCCCCGAAGTGCGCGCCGCGCAAGCACAGCTCAACACCGTCGAAGAGAGCCTGCATCGTACCGAGCTCCTCGCGACCCAGGGCTCGGCGAGCGCCCAAGACCTCACCCGCGCACGCGCAGAGCTCGTGCAAGCCCGCACGCAGCTCACCCTCGCGCAGCAGGGCGTCCGGGCCGCGCGGTTCGCCACCACCCAAGCCCGCGCACAGCTCTCAGCATCTCAGCGCGCAGTGCGAGAGACCCTCGTGCGCGCACCCTTTGAGGGCGACGTGATCGAGCGCCGTGTGGACGTGGGCGACTTCGCCCCGGCGGGCGTAGTGATCGCGACCATCCTCCGACGAGACTCGATGCGCGTGCGCTTTGACGCAGGCCAGGCCGACTCGTTTGTCTTGCGCGCGGGACAGACCGCGCGAGTGATCGTCGAGGGACTCGAAGCCGCTCCCATGACGGCAACCCTGCGATTTATCAGTCCATCGAGCAGCGAGTCCGCGCGCGCGGTCACCGTCGAGGCCACCCTCGCCGAGGCAGACCCGAGGGTGCGACCCGGACAATTTGCAACCGTGCACGTGGTGTTAGACCAGACCCAGACACGCGTCGCGGTGGACCGGCGCGCCGTGCGAACCGTCGCAGGGGTGTCTCGTGTGTTCGTCGTGCGCGAGGGCCGCGTCGAAGAGCGAGTGGTCTCGATCCCTGACGAGCCAGAGCGCGCAGACACGCCCGAGCTGCTCGTCGCGCGCGGAGTCACCGACGGCGAGATGCTCGTGCTCGACCCCAGCAACACGCTCGCAGACGGCGCCACGGTGACTCCATGAAGCCTCATTTGGTCAGTCTTTTTACAGCGATAGTCTCAATCGCGCTCTGCTCGCGTCCGGCCCACGCGCAGTCGACCCTCGTGCTTAACGAGCGCGAGATCGAGCTGCGAGTGCGCGCGGCATCGCCCTCCGTTCGCGCACAACGCGCTGCGCTCGCGCAGTCCATGGCCGAGCGAGACCGCGCCGCGAGGGCCCTGGTCCCTGAGCTGTCTGTGACCGGGCGATACACGCGCTTGTCGAGCGTGCCCGAGGCGTTTAGGCGCCTCGAGATCGCGATCCCAGGGATGCCTTCGATGGGCGACGGGCTGGTATTTCCTCAATTGTTAGACCAGTTTACGGCCCGTGCGACGCTCACCCTCGCGCTGAGCGAGCTCTTCACGCGCGCCCTCCCCGCCCTCGCCGCAGCAGGAGCACGCACCGAAGCCCTCGCGCTCGAAGCCCGCGCACAGCAGACACGCTCGGTGCTCGAAGCGCAGAGCGCGTACCTCTCGTGGCTCCGCGCGCGCGCAGCCCTCGACATCGCGCACAGCACACGCGCCTCGTTTGAGCAGCAACGCGATGACACCGCGCGACGCGTCTCTGCGGGGCAAATCGCAGCCGCGCAGCAGCTCCCACTCGACGTCACGCTCTCTTCGCTGCGCCGACAAGAGCTCTCGATCGAGGCCACCGTGCGCATCGCCGAGGCTCAACTCCGCGCGCTCTTAGCCCTGCGCGACGAGCGCATCGTGCCCGGCGACGAGACCGACGAGCCAAGCCCTAGCCCGCGCAACGAGCCAGTCCAGCGACCCGAGCTCGCAGCCCTCGACGCCAACGCGCGCGCCCTCGAGAGCCAGACCCGCGCGACCGCCGGAGCCCTCGCCCCAGCGCTCCACGTGATCGGCGGGGTCGACCTCGCCGCGCCCAATCCACGTGCATTTGCGCAGACAACGCTCACGCCACTCGCGACCTGGGACGTCTCGGTTCAGCTCTCGTGGTCGCTCGGACAGACCCTCGACGCCGAGGCCCAGCTGCGCGTGCTCAGCGCACAACGGGATGGCCTCAACGCACAGCGCGAGGCCCTCTCGCGGGCCATCGAGGCAGAGGTCACAACGGCACGCGCAGAGCTCGAGGCGGCCGTGCAGCGGCTCGCTGAATCGCAGACGGGACTCCGGGCGGCCGAGGCCCTCGCGGCCCAACGCCGAGGCGCCTATGCGGCCGGTGTGGCCACGGCCACCGAGCTCACGCTGGCCGAAGCCGAGCTACTGCGACAACGCATCGAGCGCGCAGACGCAAGGCTCGAAGCACGCGCCGCGCACCTACGGGTCCGCTACGCCCTCGGATCACTCACTCGCTGACCCCACCGAAAGAAACACAAGCATGCAATGGCTCGCAGAGGTCAGCGTAAAGCGCCCAGTTTTTACCTGGGTTCTCGCACTCACCATGGTTGTCTTTGGCGCGGTCGGCCTCGGCTCGCTCGGCATCGATCGCTATCCAGACATTCAGATCCCGTTTGTGGTGATCACCACACAGATGCCAGGCGCGGCGCCCTCGCAGGTCGAGCGTGAGGTCACAGACCGCATCGAAGAAGCGGTTAACTCCGTCTCGGGCCTCGAGCGACTCGACTCGCAGAGCGTCGAGGGCGCGAGCATCGTGTTCGCCAGCTTCGTGCTGGACAAAGACGTAACCGCGGCGGCACAAGAGGTCCGCGACCGAGTCAATCGCGTGCTCGCGCTGCTGCCGCAAGGCGCCCGGACGCCCGCGGTCGAGGGCTTTAATCCCAACTCCGCGCCGGTGATCACGCTCTCTTTGTCGGGACCTAGGACCGCGCGAGAGCTCAGCGAAATCGCTCGCACACTCGTCCGTCGACGGCTCGAGTCCACCCTCGGCGTGGGTGAAGTCTCGCTCTTCGGAGAGCGCGCACGGCAAGCGCAAATCACCCTCAGCCTCGCGCGCATGGAGTCCTACGGGATCACCGCGACCGAGGTCACGCGCGTGCTCGCCGTGAGCAACCAAGAGGCCCCCGGAGGGGCGCTCCTCGAGGGCGATCGGCGCGTAGGGCTCCGCGTGCAGGCCCGCGTCGACCGCGTGTCACAGCTCACACAGCTCGTGGTGGCGCGCAGAGAGGGTCTCGCCGTGCGCCTCGGGGACCTCGCGACGGTCTCAGACGGAGAGTCTCGTGCAAATTCAGCAGCGATTTATGACGGCGAGTCCATCGTCGCGATCGCCGTCAAGAAGCGCTCTGGGGCCAACACCGTCGCAGTGGTAGACGCCGTGCGAGAGCAAGTGACCGCGCTCGCGCGAGAGCTCCCTCCCGGAGTGCAGCTCCGTGTCGTGCGTGACGAGAGCGAGTTTCTTCGCAACGCGCTGAGCGCAGTGCGTGAGCACTTGGTGCTGGGTGCGCTCTTTGCTTCGGCTGTGGTGCTTTTGTTTCTTCGCTCGGGTCGCTCGACAGTGATCGCTGCCCTGGCAATTCCCACGTCGATCATCGCGACCTTCGCGCTCTTGGCCGTGATGAAGCTCACCCTCAACATGATCACGCTGCTCGCGCTCACCCTCGCCGTGGGCATCGTGATCGACGACGCCATCGTCGTGCTCGAGAACATCGTGCGCGTAATGCAGTCGCGGCGAGGCACCCCCGAAGAGGCCGCGATCGCTGCGACGAAAGAGATCGGCCTCGCCGTGCTCGCCACGACGCTGTCTCTCGTCGCGGTGTTTCTGCCCGTCGCGTTTATGAGCGGGATCGTGGGGCGATTTTTGGGCTCTTTTGGGCTCACGATGTCTTTTGCGATCTTGGTCTCGATGGTGGTGGCGTTCTCGCTCACGCCCATGCTCTGCGCGCGCTGGCTCGCACCGACCGTGCCTACCGAGGGGCCACCCGGCGACGTCGCCGGGTCCGAGCACTCACAGGGCGAACCCTCGTGGCTCGACCGCGGATACGAGCGTGTCTTGCGGGTCTGCCTCGCGTGGCCCAAGACCGTCACGGTGGTTGTGCTCCTCACGCTCGCGAGCACTGTGCCGGTGGGCGCACGGGTTCCGAGTGCGTTTTTGCCCGCAGAAGACGAGGGCCGCTTTGAGCTCACGCTCCGACTTCAGCCCGGAACCTCGATCGAGAGCACCTCGCTCGTGGTCGAGCGCATCGCGCGCACCCTGCGCACTTGGGAGGGCGTCGATCACACGCTCACCACCCTCGGGAGCCCCGAAGGCGACGCGGTCTCTCGCGGCACCCACCAAGCGTCGATCTACGTCGCGATGAAGCCCTACCAGTCCAGAACACAACCTCAGCGCGAGGTGATGCAACGCGCACGCGCGCTCCTCGCCGGACTCGACCCCTCGTGGATGACCTTTGTCGGCCCGGTCGGCGAGTTTGGCGCGAGCGGCCCGGACGCCGCGACGGTGCAGTACGTCCTACGCGGCCAAGACACCGCGCAACTGACGCGCTATGCCGAGGCGCTCCTCGCCCAAGCGCGACGGATTCCGCTCACGATTGATCACGGAATCAACGTGGCCCCAGCGTCTCCCGAGCTTGTCCTGCGGGTCGATCGAGACCGCGCAGCCGACCGTGCGGTCTCGGTTCCAGAGCTGATCGAGACAGTCCAAGCGCTCACGACCGAGTCGCCAATCGCTTCACTCATCGACGAGCGTGGCGAGAGATACTCAGTGATTTTACAGCTCGACATGAGCACTCGGAGGACCATTGAGCGCGTCCAGCTCGCCTCGGTGCGAAGCAACGACGGTGCGCGGGTCCCCCTCGGGGCCGTGACCACCGCGCGGCGCGCCGAGGGCCCGTCCTCTATCGTTCGGCTCAACCGCCAGCGCCAAGTCACCGTGTACATGAACGTGCTCCCCGGAGGCTCCGAAGGCGATGTCCTCACACGACTGCGCGAGGCCGAGGCTCGGCTCAACATGGCGCCCGGATACCGTGGAGAACCCGCCGGAAACTCGCAAGAGCTCGAGAAGACCGGCCGAGCCTTCATGATCACCATCTTGCTCTCGCTGGTGTTTATGTACCTGGTGCTGGCGGCTCAGTTTGAGAGCTGGCTCTTGCCCTTGGTGATCTTGCTCTCGCTGCCATTGACCGTGCCCTTCGCGCTGTTGACCCAGTGGCTCGCGGGCGACTCGCTCAATTTGTTCTCAGCGCTTGGGCTCTTGGTGCTCTTTGGGATCGTCAAAAAGAACGCGATTTTGCAGATCGATCACATCCGACAGCTCGAGCGCGAGGGCATGCCGAGGCTCGAAGCCATCGCCCTCGGGAGCCGCGACCGACTGCGTCCCATCTTGATGACCACCCTCGCGTTTGTGGGTGGCATGGTCCCGCTGGTGCTCTCGTCTGGCCCAGGCTCAGGGACCAACCGCACCATCGGCGTGATCATCATGGGCGGGCAGACCCTCTCGCTCGCCCTGACCCTGCTCGCGACCCCGGTGGCCTACCAGGGCATGGAGCGTCTCCGCGAGCGCATCGCGCGGATTCGACCGGCCCTCCGCGCGCTGTGGGCGAAGCGCGCAAGCGCAAATCCGGCGACGTCGCCGCCCTGACCCGGCGACGTCGCCGCCCAGAGAGTCTCTACGCGAGCGCAGCCTCACGCGCGTACGCTTCGCGCGCCGAAGCGCGCTCTAACAGCACAGCCCCTAAGGTCACCAAGATCAACCGGATGGGGTCCATAGGGCCCGCGATACGCAGCACGCCAAAGCCCGCAAAGAGCACCGCCACCCAGCCCAGCGAGCGCCGTGTGCCCGCGCCATGATCGAAGCCCACCGAGGCCATCGAGAGGCCCACGCTGCCGATCAAGAACACGGGCGCCAAGAGATACCCCAAGAGCGCCGCGCGACCGATGACTCCTGCGTCACTGCCGGTGAGCCAATCAAAGCGCGCGCCAAACGTGGTCCGCGCGAGCACCGCGGCGACCGACGACGGCAGCGTCAACACCAGCGCGCTCAGCACCGAGCCCATCGCGACCGGAAACGGCAGAAACACCCGAGTCCGCGCTTTTCCGACGAGCGAGACGCTCGCGCGATAGGCCCACAAGAGCGCTGCAAAACTCCCTGCGAATGTGCTCGCTTCGGCGACTCGTCCGAGCCACGCCATCGTGTGCGCACCCGAGACATCGCCCGAAGGCAACAGAGCCTGCGCCGGGGCATACACAAGCTCAATCAGCTCGCCGATCGCGAGCATCACAAAGGCGCTCCGCGCGGCCGCGTGTGCCCGCGGTTGTGTCACCCCCAAGAGCGCAGAGATCGCCACAGTCACCGCGGCTGAGGTCAGCGCAGACCACTGAAGCCACAGCGGAGACTCGCCAAACATGGACACAAAGACCAAGAGCACGACCGGGATCGACGCGATCGTCCGAAGACCGTGCAAGATCTTTAGCTTTTTGAACGACGAACGACGCGCCGCGGTCCCCAAGAGCGCCAACACCGCGAGCGCAGCGAGCACAGCCCCGAGCACGCCGCTAAAGGTCGCGAGCTCGAGCATGGCCGGGCGCCGCACGGTGAGGTTCGCCGTGACGCGGGCGAGCACGAACCACAGCAAAAATGCAGTAAGCGCGGTCCCTGCCGGAAACGTTCCGCCCTCGTCTGCGTCAGGCGCGAGGGCATCGGTGGGCGGCGAGGTGTCAGCCATTTCGGACGAGTCTGCGGTCGGATTCACGTGCGCGAAAGGTAGCAAGGTTTGGCCAGCAGCGTAGTCGCTTCATCGCCCCGAGCGCGCATCCCGCATCCGCCGAAGGTAAGTCAGCGCGACCTGCTCTGGATCAAGCCGCAATTGGCGAGCAAATTCAGACAGAAAACCTCGCAGGTACACCACCGGTGGCAGCACGTCGTACGCCTCGTCTTCGAGCGCCTCAAGGCTCGCGCGCGGGATCTTCGTGCGTGAAGCGAGCTCTCGAAGTTCGAGTCCACGCGCCATGCGAACGGCACGCAACAGAGCCCCGTCAAACTCAGTCACCGGCGAGAGCTCAGGCATGTCGGGCAGCGACTCGGGCTCTGCGGGCTCGACCACCGGGAGCCCCCCTCCCGTCGAGGGCATCGTTGGCGCGAGCAGTGACAAGTCATACGGTCGACGCCGAATGGGATCGAGCAAAACATCACGCGCTTCTTCGATCTTCGCGAGCGCCATCGCGAGCGTATCGAGCGACGCCAGCCCCGACGCCGGCAACGAGTCGGGCGAATACAGCTCTCTCATGCGCCGGACCGCGCGGCGCACTTCGTCGTCGGTCGCACCACGGTCTAACACCAGCGTGTCGTAGTGCGTCTGCGTCGCGTCGAGAACTGACTCGACCGCTGCGGTGCCCACCGCGGGGACAAGCTCGTTGGCGCTGATTCCGGCCACCAATCGACGCGCCAGGCGCTCAAGATTGCGCGACGATTTCGCCCCCGGAGCCTCGACCATCAGCGGCCTCCGTCTGCGCGCTGTGAGCGAAACCGACTCGTCAAACTCAACGTGCCCCAAGAAAGTGAGCTCGACCCCCAGCTGCTGCTTCGCGAGGATCCGCATGGATTCTCCTAGGTCCAAATCCACGCGTGAGCGCGACGCGTTGACCACCAACCATGGCGAGAGCATCGCGAGCTCGTGCCGCACGACCGACGCCGCAGCGCTGTCTGCCTGCTCAATCGCACGCGCCAAGAGCAAAGGCGCGGGCGCCCCGAGCTGCGTCTCAATCACCTGACGCAGCGTCGCCGTCGCCACCGGAAACGCCTTGAGCGCGTGATGCAAAGCCCGCGCATACGCGTGCCGAATCCAGCGATAGACCGCTTCGACCGCCGCGGGCTCCGCGAGCGTCACCAACACCTGCGCATCGACATCAAGCATCGCGTCGAGGACCGCAGGCTGCGACCCCGCGCCCAAGTCCAACACGACGTGGTCGGCACCCGAAATCGCTGCAATTTCACGAGGTCTTCGCAACGTAGCGCCCGCAACGGTCGCGTGCTCCGAGTACGTCTGCAGCACACGCACATTGGGCACCGCGCTCTCAATCCCGCGCGGGTCCGTGCCAAGGCTCTGCCAAGGAGCACGCTCCCGTGACTCCACCGCGCAGCCAAACGCCCGCGCAAGCTGCGGCGCGTACGGATGCCCATCCACCACCAAGACCTTGCGCCCAAGTTGCGCGAGATACACCGCGATCCCGGCCGCGACGACCGAGCGCCCTACGCCGCCTTTTGCACCACCAACTGCGATCACTGCCATGAAGTCCCCTAGTGACGTAACACAGGCCGGCCAGGGCTCGCGACGATCACGCAACGCTCACCGCAGCGTCGCGTCGTCCACATGCAGCAGCGTGGCATCGTCAAACAGTGACTCTAGCTCTTTGGCCCCCGGAAGCATCGCGAGGTACGGATCCCATTGCGCGGGGCGATTCTTCGAAAAAGCCCTCGTCAAAATGGGCGACCAACGAGGACGCACGGGCCGCCGCAGAAGAGCCATCCCTGACTCCGCCGGCGTACGTCCGCCCTTCGCGAGGTTGCAAACACGACACGAACACACAAGATTTTCCCACGTGGTTGGCCCACCACGCGACCGCGGCATCACGTGATCAAGGTTGAGCTCCTGCGCGCTGGCTTTGCGCCCACAGTACTGACAGCTGTAGCCATCACGGAGGTACACGTTGCGTCGAGTCAGCCGCAACACCGAGCGGGGCAGCCGGTCGTACCCCGGCAATTGCAGCACGCGCGGGATCAAGATCTCTCCACCCGAGATGCCCAACGTGAGCTCCCCTTCGCCCACCGCGAGGGCTCGCCAAGACGCAAAAGTGTGCGTCGTCCACCCTTCGTCTACGGCGCGACCTACGTCCATAAAGAGCAGCACGAATGCACGCCGTGCGGACGTGATATGCACCGGCTGGTAGCTACGATTGACTACAAGAACCTGCGTCGCGAGGAGGTGTTGCATAGGACAGACACTCTGCTTTTGCGGGAGCTTTTGGCGCGCACAGCGCTGGGCATACAAGACGCAATATCACGGTGACCAAGGCCCTTGGCCACTCACGATCTGCGTGCAAATAACCTTAGTCATCAGCGGACTCATCGAGGGATCGTTGAGCGCTCATCGAAAGCCCCGACATCGACCTGTTGTGGGCCGACACCAGCGCAAGCGCAAGCCCTTGGGCCGCGTGCTCTATGGACCCAGGGCCCAGTGAGCGCGCATCGAGCCAGAGTGCGCCCGCATCGATCCGACCGATCAAGGGAAATTCTCTCGCCGTTCGCAACGCAGCCTCAAGCCCAACCACCGAAGCGTCACTCTCTGGTTGCGACTCAATGACCACCGCAAACGAGGGTAGCGCAGCGATGGGCAGCGTGCCTCCGCCAACGCGCGCAATCGAAGGTCGGACACATGCACGCCACCGAGGCCCGAGCGAACTCTGCACTTTCGCGAGCAAATTTTCAGCATCTTGCGACACATCCGCGACCCCTCGGTGCATCCTCGCGAGCGCTGGGACAGACGCGGTCGCGCGACCCGAAGCGTACAACGCGAGCGTGCTCTCGAGCGCCGCCAGAACCAGCCGCCCGGGCCGCAGCGCGCGCATCAAGGGGTGCGCACGCAAGCGCGCAATCCACTGGGATTTTCCTAGCAGAATCCCTGCCTGTGGACCTCCCAAGAGCTTGTCTCCCGAGAACATCACCACGTCGCTCCCGCCACGCACGGCCTCTTGCACGGTGGGCTCATGCCCTACCCCCAGGGCGTCGAGCGCGACGAGCGCCCCCGAGCCCAGATCCTCGAGCAACGGCAGCCCAGACTCTCGCGCGACCGCAGCCAGGGACTCTCGCGTGGGTCGCGCCGTAAAACCCTGCACCGTGAAATTACTCGGGTGCACAATCATCAGGGCTGCGCTCTGTGCAGTGATCGCCCTGCGATAATCCTCGGCACGCGTCTTGTTTGTGGTCCCGACCTCGACGAGCTTAGCCCCGCAGCTCGCGATGACCTCGGGCACGCGAAATCCCCCGCCGATTTCGACTAGCTCCCCGCGCGAAACGATCACCTCTCGCCCCGAAGCAAGCGCCGTGCACGCAAGCAAGACCGCCGCCGCGCAGTTGTTCACGACGAGCGAGTCTTCAGCTCCCGTGAGCGCACACAAGAGCGAACGGGTCACGCTGTCGCGATGGCCTCGATCCCCGGTGGTGAGGTCGTACTCGAGCGCAGCGTAGCCAACACAGGCGTCTCCGAGGTGGTCGATCACCTCGCGTGCGAGCGGCGCGCGACCCAAATTGGTGTGCAAAATCACCCCCGTCGCGTTGAGCACCTCGCGCAATGGCCGAAGCCGCAGCTGCGCAGCTTGGTCTGCCAAGCGAGCGTCACAGAGCGCCAAGAGCGCCTCGCGGTCGGTGAGCACAACGCTCCCGTCCGCAAGCTCTGCGCGCAGCCGATCGAGCGCCTGCTGCAACGCCTGCTTGAGCGCGACCTCGGGCAGCAGGCTCGCCAAGGCGCGCGCGCCGTGGGTCTGAAGGACGCTCTGCATCGGCGGAATCGCCCGCAATCGGTGACTATGCGACTCGGTCATGGCGCTCAACTCAGCCCAGAGCGTGACACGCACCGCGCACAGCACCGAATTCTTGCGCACGCAAACGAACCGACACAGTGAACCGAATGCCGTGACAACGACGGACGGGTGTGGTAGCTACGCGGCCCCTTTCGGTGAGCCAGAGACAACCGGTGCAGAGTTCTTCGCTGAATTTGCACTCGTTGCGCAAAGACAACCGCATGGGGATGTTACACAACCTCGCTCGCGGGGCGCTGCAAACCTTCAAATCACTAGGGATTTCCCAGGATTTGAGGGTTCGAGATCTTCGATGCAGTGTCGGCACACCCGCGGGCCAGCAAAGGCCAGGAGGCTGAGTGCCAGTATGACCATCAACGCCACCATCGATCGGTCCAGAGCGACCGACTACGAGACCATCTTTATCCTGCGCGCAGACATCGACTCAGACGCTTCTGAGAAGGCGATCGCGCGTGTTCTTACCGCCATCGAAACTGGCGGCGGAACGCTCACCAAGGTCGAGAGCTGGGGCAAGCGCCGCCTCGCATTTCCGATCGGCAAACAGCGCCGCGGATTCTACGTGTACGTGCGCTACCTGGGTTACCGCGGACTGGTCGCCGAAGTAGAGCGCAACCTGCGCATGCTCGACACCGTCCTGCGCCACATGACCATCGCTCTTCGCAAAGACGTGGACCCCAAGTCCATCACCGTCGATCCCGAAGAGACCAAGGTGCGCCGCATCGAGATCACCGAGTCCGACGACGTCCACAACGACTCGCTCGAAGCATCGCTCGGCCTGTCCGACGATCACCGCGATCGTGGCGACCGTGGCGACCGTGGCGACCGTGGCGACCGTGGTGACCGCGGTGACCGCGGCGACCGTGGTGACCGTGGCGACCGTGGCGGACGCGATTCAATGGCTCCCCCTGCCATGGATCCTACCCTTGAAGGCAAAAAGGACGGCGATGACGCCGCCCAAGGTTGATCGGAGTCAACGATGAGCATTCGTGATCGTGGTATGGACCGTGATGAAATCATCGATGGTGGAGAGGTTGAGGTCGCAGCAGCGAACCTGGCCGAGCGCCGCCGCGGTGGTCGTAAGAAGATCTGTAAATTCTGCGCAGAAAAGGTGACCGAGGTGGACTACAAGGACACCAACGTGCTGCGCTACTACCTCACCGAGCGTGGCAAAGTCGTGCCGCGTCGGATTTCTGGCAACTGCGCGTATCACCAGCGCATGGTCAACGAGGCGATCAAGCGTGGCCGCATGATCGCACTGCTGCCCTTCACTGTGGCCCAGTAGAAGGACCGGAGGAATCAACCATGGCCCGTTCGGTCAATGTCGTGCTGCAAAAAGACGTCGAGAAGCTCGGTAAGGGTGGAGACGTCGTCAAAGTATCACCGGGTTACGCCCGCAATTACCTTGTGCCCAAGGGCTTTGCCCTCCCGGCGAGCGAAGGAAACGTCGCCCGCTTTGAGCACATCAAGCGTCTCGCTTCAGAGCGTGCCGCCAAGTCTCGCGCAGAGGCTCAAGCTCTTGCAACCAAGCTCTCAGCGGTCGAGATCACCCTCTCGGCTCGCGCTGGCAGCGAAGGCAAGCTCTACGGCTCGATCACGTCGAAAGACATCGAGACCGCATTGCGCAACAAGGGCTTTGACCTCGACCGCAAGAAGCTCAAGGTCGACGCGATCCGCTCCGTCGGGACCTTCGAAGTAGGCGCGCATCTCGCTCCCGAGATCAACGCGACCTTCAAGGTCATCGTCGTCGCCGGCGAAGCCTGAGCAAAACGCCGCGATCTTTCGCGCGCACACAACACCCCATCGCGGCCCTTCACCCGGCTCGTTGGGGTGTTTGCATGTCTGCGTCCCGCGAACTTGCCCCACCCGGCGACGTCGCCGGATCGCTCGCCGCGAGCCATTCTCTCTCTCTGCGCGCGACCTCGGTCCCGTTTGCGTGAACCCGCTGCCCATTTGCGGTAGCTTCGCGCCGCTGTGACTCAACGCAATCGATCTCACTCACGTCTCGCGCTCGGCGCAGGACTCGCACTCACTCTCGCTGCTCCCGCTGCATTTGCGCAGGTCGAAAGCCGCTGCCCCACTGGCTGGACCGCGGGGCAACCCATCGTGCCGCCCGAGGCCGGACAGCGCCCACTGGCCACCTGCCGCAGAGACCCGCTTACGGTGGGAGGCCTGCAAATCGACGCGCCGATTACGTCGGGATCGCAAGAACAGCGCCTCGCTGTGCAGCTCGTGATGGCCGCCGGATTTCAGCCTCCTGAGGCCATGCCCACCCTGCGCGATGAGACCTTTGGCACCGTGCGCGCGCGCGTCCACGAGGTCACCGCCGACGGAGAAGGCCCCGGCGGCACCACCACCCGCGTCAGCGCCGCCGTCGCGCTCATCCGTGTCAACGCAGGCACGGTTGTGCTCCGCGCCGTGTCATCCAGCTCTCGCGCCACGGCACTCAGCGGACTGCGCGCGTACATCCCCACGCTCGTAGGCCTCGACGGGACTCCGCCCTCTTGGAAGGTCGGCCTCGTCGGCTGCCCCGCGCCCCTCACACGCATGACCGCAGACGGCGTGCCGCCCAATGGCCTGCGCCTCGCCGGGGTGTGTGCGATCGAAGCTCAGGGCCGCTCGGTCGAAGTGCTCGAGTCACGGTTGCCCATCCGCAACGCAGCCGAAGCGCGCACATCGGGCGAGTTCTTTCGCATGGTCATGGAGCGAGCAGTCACCCGCGCCGGGGGCTCTGTCACCCTCGATGAGCCCACGCCGATCACCCTCGCGGGCGTGCAGGGCTTCTACCTCGCCGTGCACGCGACCGCACAGACACCCCAAGGCGCCCTGCGTATCGACCGCGGAATCGCCGTGCTCCCGCTCGTGGGCGGAGGGCACGTCGAGGTCCTCGCCACCCTCGCGGACTCTGCCGATCCAACGGCCGCGCGCACCATGCTCGACGCCCTCGCGCCGCTGCTTCGACTCGACGGCTCGCAGGTCACCGGCGCGGTCACCGGGACGGGCACCTCGGACGGCGACGGCGGCACCCCCGAAGACCCCGACGCGAGCGCCTCGAGCGAGCGTCCACGTCCACGTCCAGCTGCAAATACGCAGACGTTTGACCCTAACGCGCCTGTGTGGCAGCCCCCACCGGTCGAGCGCCCACGCGCGAGCACGCCCACGCCCCAAAAGAACGCCTGCGGTTGCGCAGTCCCCGGCGCGCCGGTCCCACGCACACCCGCGCTGCTCGCCCTCGCAGCCCTCGCGCTCACGACCCTACGCAAGCGATCCCGCGCTCACGCCTAAACACCAGTTTAGCCTGTGATTTCACTGCTGATTGTGCACGCCGCGTAGCCAAGAATCTTGGGCCCCTCGCGTGTGTCTGTGGGCACCGGGACCCACCCAGCCGCTAAACGCGTCTTCAACAAGCTCGCAGCGCTGGGCTCAGAATTCACGATGGCGACCGCCATCACGGCCCCCAGTCACGTCGTGTCATAGACCACCCAACATTGGTCATTCAGTCGCACAACCACGTCGTGCGTATACTCGTCCTGCACAATCACATCTGGCAACGCTGCCCTCGATGCGACCACAAAACGCATGACATCTTCGAGTGTCTTATGCTGCAAAACGACAGACAAAATCGATTCGTTCGCGTCCACCATCGTGAGGGATGCTAGCGCGAAGACCCCAGAGCCACCAGTCGACGCGCGATGTGCGCTGTGCGCTGTGATACGGTCGGCGTTCTCGTGCGCCAAGCTTGTCGCTGGTGCAACGCAACGCAGCTCTCGCCCACTCGCGCCCTGCACATGACCCAGCACATCCTCACCACCATCCTTGATCGCGTTCGCTCACTGCCCAAACAGCGCCCCGTGGTGCTCTTTGATCTCGACGGAACGCTCTATGACAACCGCCCACGCACGCTGCGCATTTTGCACGCTTTTGCGGCTCAATTGCCTCGCGAACACCGCAAGGACGCTGAGGTCATCCGCGGGCTCGCTGCGCGCGATTTGCTCTACCGATTGGACGAGACCCTCAGCCCACGCGGCGTGAGCCATACGGTCATCGAACAGGCACAACAAGCCTGGCGGACACGCTTTTTTACGGACGCCGCCTGCGCAGACGATGTGCCCGTCGCGGGCTCGGTCGAGTTTGTACGCACGTGCTGGGACGAAGGCGCCACGGTGGTCTATCTCACCGGCCGTGACACACCGGGGATGCTCTTGGGCACCACGAGGACGCTGCGAGACGACGGCTTCCCCATGGCTGTCCCACGCGTCGAATTGGTGATGAAACCCACCTTCGAAGAGAACGACACGCTCTTCAAACAGCGCCTGCTCGACCTGCTCGACGCGCTCGGTGTCATGATCGCCTCGTTCGACAATGAGCCCGCCAACTGCAACCTGTTTCATCACCGCTGGCCCGAGTCCGAGTCCGTCTTCTTGGACACCCAAAAGGCCCCGGGCGCCCCCCCCCTCGCCCCCGCGGTCCACAGCATCCCGACCTTCGAAATCGGCTGAGCACCCCAGACCCGGCGACGTCGCCGGATCACGCTCGCTCTTCGCTGTCCACACATCCTCCTGCACGACCTCATGGGCTCGGTGAGTGAAGCGTCAGTTTTGCGCGCAGTCCAAACGCAATAAATCTGCACAGATTGTGCGGCTCTAGGGTCTCAGAAGCGGTTTCTCTCTTTTCGAGAGCGGGTCACTCCACTACCATACGCCGCCTCAAGCATCGTAAGCGAACGTTGAGTCCCACAGGGACGAAGCTCAATACGAACGGACCTCCTCGCGAACCGACGCGTGAGGGACTGCGGCAACACAACTAGGTCGTTGCCACAACGCTCGCTGATCCACTCATCGATAGACAACGGGAGACAGTAGTCATGGCTGAAGCAGGCAAGGGACTTGAAGGCGTCGTCGCAGGAGATTCGTCGATCTGCTTCATCGACGGAGACCAAGGCATTCTTCGCTACCGCGGTTATGCAATCGACGAGCTCGCTACCAACGCGACCTTCGAAGAGGTCGTGTACGCACTCTGGCACGGAGACCTCCCTAACAACGCCGCGCTCGCGGACTTCAAAAAGGCGCTCGGCGAAGAGATGTCTCTGCCCCCCGCAGTGATTGACGTCATGCGGCTGCTCCCCAAGGACATCCACCCGATGGCCGCCCTGCGCACCGCGTTTAGCGTCCTGGGCAACCTCGACCCTGACGCCGCCACCGCGGACAAAAAAGCGGACGACCTCGTCACCGCACGCAAGATCGCGACGCGTGTGCAGGCACAGATCGCGCTGCTCGTCCCGGCCTGGCACCGCATTCGCACCGGTCAGCCACTCGTCGCGCCGCGGCCTGAGCTCTCGCTCTCCGCCAACTTTCTCTTGGGAATGACCGGCGAAGTCCCCAGCGAATCCGCCGAAGCCATCTTCGACGAGTGCCTCACGCTCCACGCAGACCACGAGCTCAACGCCAGCACGTTCGCATGCCGCGTGATCTCTGCGACGCTCGCCGACATCCACTCGGCCCTCGGTGGCGGCATCGGCGCGCTCAAGGGCCCCCTTCATGGCGGCGCAAACACCGCTGTCATGATGATGCTCCACGAGATCGACCGCGAAGGCGGCGTCGAAGCAGCAGATGCCTGGGTTAAAAACGCGCTCGACCAAAAGAAGAAGATCTCGGGCTTCGGCCACCGCGTGTATCGCACGGCAGACCCCCGCGCGACGCGCCTCAAGATCCTCGCTGCCGAGCTCGCCAAGAGCAGCGGCAACAGCAAGTGGTTCGACCTTAGCCGCGCCGTCGAAGACGCGTTTAACAAGTACAAGAACCTCCCCGCGAACGTCGATTTCTACAGCGCCTCGACGTACACGATGCTCGGAATCCCCGCGGACATGTTTACCCCAATCTTCGCGGTCTCGCGTGCATCGGGATGGCTCGCCCACGTCCTGGAGCAGTACAGCGACAACCGCCTGATCCGCCCCCGCGCACGGTACACCGGCTCGGACGCCCGCAGCATCAAGCCCATCGCCGATCGCTGATCCGCGACGCACTCGGGGGAGCGCACCAGCGGGGGGACCGCTAGCCACTCGGCTACGTAGCCGATATTCCGGCGACGTCGCCGGGTGTACGCTTGGCTCACCCCAGCAAGCGTATCATCCATTGGATTATTGCACGCCAAACCAGGGGGCAGGGTCAATCGTCGTGCTGTTGTGCCTCACCTCAAAGTACAACATCGGCCCACGGCCATCGTCGCCCACGGTGCCAATGACAGCGCCCGCAGCGAGCTCTTCGCCCACACTCACAGTCGCCGACGCGAGGTTCGCGCTCACCGTGTAGTAGTGGTTGCCGTGATCAAGGATGACCAAGCGCCCCAAGACGCCGTAGCGATCGCTAAACGCAACACGCCCTGCAAATACAGCGCGCACTGGCGCTTCGAGCGGCGCAGAGATCTCAAGCCCTGGCCCCTCGGCACCCTCGCGCTGGACACGCCGAAGCTCTGAGCGCCCAGCGATCGGGAGCAGCAAGCGCCCCATCGCGTCTTCGAAACGAAGACTCACCACGTCGCCTCCACGACCGCCATAAACGGTGACCGCTTCGCCCAACGGAGCGACCCCAAGGTTCGCGTTCATCACGCGCTCGTTGGGCCCTAGAAGCTCTGCCTGTTGCCGCCGCGCGTTGAGCTCATTGCGACGCGCGACCACGGATTGCAGCTCTCGCGCGATCCGCGCGCTCTCGAGCACCAACTCTTGCTCGCGACGCTGGACCACACCGAGCTCTTGCACCGAGCTCTCGAGCGTGCGCCTCGCGTGCGCGACCCGCCCCATGTGCTCGAGCAGTGAAGCAGGCCCACTGTACAACGCCAACATCGCGCTCTGGCGCAGGTGATACATACGCCTCGCGTCACGCCGCGAGCGATCCACAAGCGCGCTCTTGCGCAGCGGAAGGCCCTCTCGCTCAGAGGCCACCTGGCGCGTCTGTGCGTCCAAACGCTCACTCTCGCGCAGGACCTCTCCCAGCGATCGGTCAAGGCTCAACACCGTGTCCGCGCGCCGCTCGGTGGGCGTCACGCTCTCGACCGATTGTGCCAACGTCGCGCCCGCAAGCGACAGGACCGCGACGCTCGCGATCGCGCTGATTTTGCCTCGTGAATTGATTCTCGTCATGGCCTCAAACCTTGAGCCAACGCCGCACCGCGAGCGCGCTACCGGTGGCGCCCAGGCCTGCTCCACCGAGGACAAACCCGGCGATCATAAAGCCCGAGAGAAACACCGGTCGCATGCCCAACGCCCCGCCCATGAACGAGTCCATCCGCGAGCGAAAAAGCACGAACAACGCGCCCAAGAGCGCGACCGCGACCACCGCGCCACCGCTGCCCAGCAGGGCCCCTTCAGCCAAGAACGGCGAGCGCACATAAGACGGCGCAGCGCCCACCAACCGAAGTACCTCAACCTCACGCATGCGCGCGTGAAGAGACAAGCGCACGGTGTTGCTCACCACGGCCATGGCGCAGAGCAAAATCACCAGCGCGATCACCCCCGCGGCCAAGCGCCCCGAAGCGAGTATCGACTGCACTTGCGCGGTAATTCCCTGGTAGGTCTCGACATCACTGACCGCGTTGAGTCGGCGCACACGCTCGCTGAGAACACTCAAGCG
This sequence comes from Deltaproteobacteria bacterium, assembly GCA_030694465.1. Lineage (GTDB taxonomy): Bacteria > Myxococcota_A > Polyangia > Polyangiales > JAUXYJ01. The sequence continues at coordinate 35,381 of JAUXYJ010000038.1, forward strand.
CGCGCGATCGGTGGCCCCTGGCACCAAGGTCAACTCGATGGTCGCCGGAAAGAGCTCTGCCCCCGCGCTTGCCAACACCGCGTCATCCCCTGCAACCACAGCGCGTGCCTCACTCGGAGTAACATAGCGCGCTGCGCGCACCTCGGAGAGGCCGCTCAGGGCGCTACGAAGTGCCTCGATTTGCTCGGCCGTCGCGTGATCCGAGAGATACACGGTCATGCGCATCGGCGCGCCCCAGCGACGCGAGAGCTCTCCGACGTTCTCGGCTGCGAGCGCCGCCGCAGCGACACAAAATAGCGCGAGAGCCACGGTGGCCACGCTGACAAGCTGCGTGCGAACGTGCTCTCGCACGCCGCGCATTGCACGGGAAAGAACCTTCATCTTGCTGCCTCCACATCACCCTCGATCGCTCGCATAAGCGACCAAGACACCACACACTTTCACAGCGGCAATCGCGCGGTCGCGACCGCGTCGTCGACGTCACGCTGTGCCCGCTGCGCCGCAAGCGCGCCGCCCATTGCACGCAGACCCTTGCGCGCTTCAATCGTTCGTCCGTCATCGATCACGATCAGTCGGTGCTGCGGAGATTGCTCAAGCAGCGCGCGATCGTGCGTCGCAAAGAGCACCGTTGTGCCCGACTCATGGATCTCTTCGAAGAGCCCCAAGATGTCGAGCGCCAGCACCGGGTCGAGGTTCCCCGTGGGCTCATCTGCGAGGATAATTGCAGGTTCATTCACGATGGCGCGCGCCACCGCGACGCGCTGTTGCTCGCCGCCCGAGAGCACCGACGCGAGGTCCTCGCCGCGACCGGCCAGCCCGACGCGCTCGAGCGCAAGCGCAACGCGCGAGCGGATCACTCGCCCTGGCATCCCTGCCACCTCGAGCGCGACCGCGACGTTCTCAAACACGCTCCAGTACGGAACGAGCTTAAAGTCCTGAAAGACCACGCCGATGTTTCGCCTGAGAAAAGGCACGCTCTCCGGCGTGAGTCTCGCGATGTCACGACCGCAAAACAGCACGCGCCCTTCGTCCACCGTCTCAGAGCGATAGACCAACTTGAGCAGCGTGCTCTTGCCCGCACCCGAGGGTCCGGTCACAAAGACAAACTCACCGCGCTCGATGGTGAGATCCACCCGGCGCAGCACGGGCGCGTCTGCACGAAAGACCTTCACGACGCCATCAAGCACCAAGATGGGCTTGTGCGCCGCCGAGCGGTCAAAATGCCCCTCAGGTCGAAAGGCTCTCCCAAATTGTGCGCCGATGCGTGGACGTCCCATGACTGTCCAAGCGCCTTAGCCTGTCCAACGCGAAGAACGCAAAAAAGCTACGCAACTTGCCCTAAAACCCCGCGCGACCCACCCCACAGTGAACCTCACTCAGATCACGTCATGATGCCTTCTTCTTCGAGCCGCGCGCCCAGCGTCGAAAACATCGCAGGGTCAAGGTACGGGAGCTCATCCGCGGCGTGTGCGTTTTGCTTGGCCATCTCTGCATTGCGCGCTCCCACCAGCGCACAGTGCACGTTGGGATTAGACAAGACATAGCGCACCGCGGCCTCGCGCATGTCCAGCACAGCTCCCTGTACAAACGGCCGCAAGACCTCACGCTGCCGCATGCGCCTCGCGAGATCTTCGGGCTCCCAGCGGCTCGCGCGGTGGTCGCGTTTGTCAAACTCGCGATCCGCATGCCAGGTGCCCGCGAGGACCCCGTAGCCCAACGTCGCGTGCGCCAACACCCCTACACCCATGCGGACCAACTCTGGCGTCAACGCGTGAACCATCCGCGGAAACAGCACGTTGTACGGCAACGAGATCACGTCGACCGATTGCTTGAGCGCGACGCGCGCGGTCTGCACGCTCCCTGCGCTCACCCCCATCGCCAACGCCAACCCTCGCTCACGCATCGACGCCAACGTATCGAGCGCGTCGAAAGAACGCTCGAGCGTGCTCGAGAGCGGGTTGTGCAAGAGCACAACGGCGACCGAATCGAGCTTCATGCGCTCAAGCGACTGCTCGACCGATCGCATGAGAAAAGACCGGTCGAACCGCTTCTGTGGCGGTGTCATCGCGCGGTCTACTCCGACGCGCAAGACCACCCTGAGCTTCTCGGCTCCGAACTCGCGGACCGCCTCGCCCACCGTGCGATCCAGCTCGTGTCCCGTGGGCCCGTAGCAGCTCGCGAGCTCCACCAACGTGCAGCCCTCGGCAAACGCGCTGTCGAGCGTCGCGCGCGCGTCTTGCTCGCTCACCGCGCCATAGCTCTCACCTGAAAGTCCCCAACAACCGAGGCCGATCTCGCTCACCTCGATGCCCGTTCGACCCAACACACGTGTCCGCATCGCGCACGATGCATAGCGCGATCACACGCCCCGTGGCGAGCAGTCTCATGTCACCGCAGCCACAACGCCCACAGCGACACCGTCGGCAGCGACACCAAGAGCCCCAACGCCACCAGCGCCGAGGCGATCTCGGCAGAGAGCCCGTACTCCATCGCGATAATCCCCGCGGTCACCATGGGGGCCATCCCACACTGCGCCACGGTCACCGCCAGAGGCTCGCCAGAGAGCCCCAGCGCCCGCGCAAAGGCCAGCACGGCCGCTGGCGCCACGATGAGCTTCAGAGCCAGCGCAAAGGCCACACGGGGCCCGCTCGTGCGAAGGGTGGTCGCATCCCAGCGCATACGCAGCCCGACGGCCATCAGCGCCAACGGGATCACCAGCGCCGCGAGCCTCGCGCTCGCATCGTCGAGCAGCGAGGGCAGCGCGTGCCCACGGGAGAGCAACCCCGCGATCGCGCCCACCATCGGCGCGAACAGAAAAACGCTGCGCACCATGCCGCGAAGGCTCACACTTTTTCCGGCAAAATGAGCGGCCAACATCACGCTCGCGGTGGACACCACAAAGAACGATCCGCCCTGATCGACGAGCGTCGCGGTCGCGAGCGCCTGCCGCCCGAAGAGCCCCTCGATCAAGGGAAGCCCCACAAACGCGGTGTTTCCGACCGAGGCCACAACGACCAGCGCGCCGGTGTCTTGCTTGGACCAGCCTCGCGCCCGCCCGACCCACACCAGCGTCCCCGCGACCACCGCGAAGCCCACCCACGCCGAGAGCACTGGGACAAGCACATCACGCAGCGAGGTCACGACCAGACCCCGCATCGCCCGAAACGTAAGCGCAGGCAACGCGACATCCACCACGACCCGCGTGAGCACCTGCGCGCTCGAGTACGAGACTCTCCCCATGCGACGGAGGAGCCATCCTGCGAGCAAAAAGACTAGTACCAGCGCGACTCCGCTCACCGTGTAGGTCCACTCGCGCGCAAGACCAATGTTGTCACGGTGGGCGCGACTCCTAACCGCACAGGCGGCCCTGAGGTCCCAACGCCCGGATGCACATAGAGCCAGGTCCTCTTCGCAATGAGCGCAAAGAGACCCACACTACGCGCGAATTTGAGCCGGCCTACGTTGAGCCGCTCAGAGACAAACGGGACCGCCAGCTGGCCCGCGTGGGTGTGCCCCGAGAGCACGAGGCGGACCTGCGGATGTGCCGCGAGGTCACCCAAACGCGTGGGATCATGTGAGAGCAAAATACATGCAAATTCGCTCGGACACTGGGCCATTGCGAGAGCCTCATCCGAGCGCTTCGTCCACGCGTCATCGACCCCTGCGACAAAGAGCGCGAGCTCGCCAACCCGTGCGCCCTCGTTGCACAAGACCGCTGCTCCGCCCAAAGTCATCGCGGCTCGGGCGCCCTCGATGGTGCCAAAATAATCGTGATTTCCCAGGCAAGCGTACACTCCATGGCGCGCCTTTAGCGCCGAAACAAACGCCGTGACCTCAGGGAGATACCCCTCGCCCTCGGTGATCATGTCTCCGGTCACGGCACACAAATCCGCGTCACTCTCGCACACGAGCCTCGCGACTCGCATCAAGAACCACCTGGGAATATACGGTCCACAATGCACATCGCTCACCTGCGTGATCACAAAGCCATCGAGCGATGGGTCCAAGTCCTCGAGATGCACCTCGACGCGCTTTGTCTCGGGCCAGAGCCTTCGCACGAAGACCGCGTAAGAGCCCACGAGCCATGACATCACTGCCACAATTGCCAGCGAATTTGCTAACGGATAAGCGTACATTGCCGACGCAATGAGCCACAGCGGGGCGCTGAGGACCGACAAGATCGCGTAGGCAAACCCAGACGCGAAGAGCGCAAAGTACGGCAGCTCGAGAGCCCACACGCGCCACAGCGAGCGACGCGTGTGATCTCGCCAATCGAGCATGCGGAGATAGAGCGGGAGATTGCCAACGAGCATCCCAACGAGCAGCAAAGTCACCCAGAGTGAGCGCGAAATCGCAGCCGGTTTCCAGACCATCGCGGCGGTGAGCAGCAATGGAGTCTGCGATGCCCAGGTCGTGAACACGACACGCCGCGTGAAGCGACGCCGCCACGCGTCCATCCTCGGGAGATCAAGCGCCATGAGGGCTCTCGTACGCTTTCACCCCAGAGATGGCCACTCCCCCACCAGAGACACGGTCATCGCTCAGGCGGTGACGCGTGTAGTCGACGGGACAACCATGCCCACAGTCACTTGAATCACGCCGCCCACGATGCTCACGAAGTAGTGGTCCAGACCGCGCTGGCCCGGCGTTGGGCGTACGGTCGCGGGCTGCGTAAGCTCGCCCGTAAAAGAGAAGCGGCTGCCATGGGTGCAGGTGCAATCGAGATCGGTTCCGGCAGCACGGAGCACCACCGGGCACTGCTCGTGGGTGCACTCGCCGGTCATCGCGTAGTAGCCCATGCCATCGCGTCCAAGCACGATCGGCGTGCGGTTGGGCGCGGGACCGGTCACAACCTGGACCGAGCCAACCATGATCGTGCTCGCTTGCACTGCGGTGTTAAACGGGACGCCTGCGGCGGCATCCGACGCTCCACCTTCGGTCGATGCGTCGCTGCCCATCATCACGGGCCCACACGCAGGAAAAATCACGCCGGCGGCCACTGCTGAGGCAGATGCGCGAAACAGAAAACGTCGTCGTCCGAGCTTTGAATCTTCGTCTTGTACAGTCATGGTGCGGGAGCTTAGCCCGCATTGCTGCTCAAACGCTAGATGTTCAGCAATCCCCCCGAGAGACGGCAATTCTTCTAAGCCCAAAAGACTAGAACAACTGCTTGAGCTCAACGGCGTCGAGCTTCTTCTGAGCGCGGACGGCGTTGACTGCGCGAAGCAGGCGATTCTTCGCGTGAGAGTTAAGCGCCTTGCCAGCAAAAGCCTGGTTGAGCAGCACGGAAGTGACCGGGCGACCCGTGCGTGGCTTCTTGGCGCGTGCGGCCTTCGAGGCTTCGTCTTCTTTGCCTGCAGCAAGCGCCTTCTCGCGGCGAATCTGCTTATCCTCAGGGCGATGCGATTCGATCGCATGCGAGGCGGACAAGAGACGAATCGGATCGATCTTCGACTCGGTCAAAACGGTTGCGAACTTGTTGTTCGACGACTTCAAAAGGTCAGCGAGGTGGCTCATGCGTTCAATTACTCGGGGACGAGAGAGCGTTGCTTGCTCTGTAGAGTGACTACAGGAAAGGGGGCGGGAAGCTACCCCATTGCTGTGACTTGGACAAGGGCTGGCGCCCGCATCGGCGTCCATCCAGAACGGTTATTCTGATTCACCAGGAAAAATACAAGAAAAAAGGTACTTGCATACGCAAGCGCCCCCGCACGCTAGCGACCCACCGCCCGCATCAACGTGCTGATCGCGCGCTCTGCGATCTCTTGATACCGCTCGCTCGTCGGCGGCTCAAAGCGGATCGCTGGATGCTCTACACCCCACCGAGACACATTGCGAAGTCGATCAAACGTCGCGAGGATGAGCAGCCTTGCGGCCTCTGGAGAGAGATCCCGCGCGAGCTCTTGAGTCTCAAACGCAGACCGCAACATCTGCTCGATGTGCGACTCAAACAGGGTCGAGAATTCAGCGCGCAACAGATCGCATTGAGGGATCATGTGGCTTCGAAAAGTGATCTCCGAATCCAGCGCGAACAACACGGGCCACTGCGCGTTAAAAACCCACACCCGCGCTGCGAGCTCGAGCAACATCTGATGAAACGAGCCTCGACTGGGCGCGAGGACAAGCTCAGGTCTCTCTCGCCGGATCGAGTCGAAGAGGTCTGAGACAACACCGACAAAGAGCTCTTCTTTTGAGACGAAGTAGCTAAAGAGCGCGCCCTTAGAGATGCGCGCTTGGACCGCAATGCGGTTGGTGCTTGCAGCCAAGTAGCCGTACAGGGCGAACTCATGGGCTGCGACGCTCAATATCGCTTGCTTTTTGTTGGATTGCAGGGCCCGAAAGCGTTGTGTGCCATGGGCACTCATAGGTTGAAGCGAAGGGTAGCACCGCCCGTGCATCCATTGCGTATCGGCGAGACCCCAAGCCTCGCTATTCACAACCATCTGGTCAGGGACAGCGACCTCGCGGGGCTGTTCGAAGCGTCGTCACTGACCCGAGAGCCAGCGAGCCACCCAGACATCGGCACCCAAGAGGTACTCAAGAGCCCCCAACGCGAGAAAGGGCACAAACGGGATCTTGGCCATTTTCTCTGGTGGAGTGCTCGCTGATCCAGTGCTCTCACCCAGGGATTCTTCAGCGGGATCGCTCGGCACCTGATCGATGGGAGGCTGCTCGTCTGCAAAGTCCTCTACGTCTTCGACGTCAGCGGCATGCGCGGGTCCCACACGAACGCCCATCACGGTCGCGACCACTGTCGCGATCACGCCCTGCAGAGCGCCCGCACCGAGCGCAAAGAGCACTCCCGCGGGCCCTAACGCAGCGCCGACCACGATGAGCACTTCAGCGTCGCCCAGCCCCATGCCCGGGCGACCGGTCAAGAGCGCAAAACCGTCGATAAACAGCGCACGTAGCCCAAAATAACCGAGCCCAGCGCCGGCGATCGCCGTGAGCAGATCGACCGAAGGCGAGACCCGCGGGAGCAACGCCGCAGCCGCCAACGGAGCGAGCGCGAAGTACCTCGTAAAGTGAGGGACAAGCATCTCATCGAGGTCGATGAGCGCCGTCACTCCGAGCGCAAATGCCACTGCAAAACGTGAGAGATAGTGCCCAAGGGCGGCCCCAAACGAGAGCGCCAAAGCGGACTCACCGCGAAAGAGTCGCCACGCGATGGCCACACTGAGCAGCGAAAACACTAGCTCTACTGCGGGATAGCGCCATGAGATGGGCTCACGACACGCGCGACATTTTCCGCGCAGCCAGAGCCACGCAAAGACAGGGACGTTGTCGTAGGGCTTCACTCCGACTCCGCAGTGTGGGCAGTGCGACGGCGGGCTCGCCACGCTCATTTCGCGAGGCCAGCGATAGACCACGACGTTAGCAAATGAGCCCCACAGTCCCCCAAAGATCCAGGAAAAAACCAGGACAAACCAGCTTGGAAGCTCAGCGACGATCACGACAACGAGGGGTCCATGTCACTCGTCTTGAGCAGTCTCTGCGCGGTCTGGATCTCTCCCGCGAGCGTCGCTGCGCGCAACGGATCTCGCACGGATCGCTCTACGAATGCCTGCAAAAATACTCGCATTTTCGCACTGTCACCGCGCTGATGGGCGAGCAATCCCAGGATGTATTTTCCGTAGCCCTCAGCTACCCGCGAGGCATCGAGATCTGCAGTGATCGCGTGGAGGTCTTCTGGGACTTCGCCAAGCTCGATCGCGAGGAGCGCGAGCTGGGCTCTGTGCAACGGCCGCGTCGTCGTGGACCAGCGCAGCGCACGCTCAATCGCGGACTGCGCCTCGACAAACCTCGCGGCGTGCCAGAGCGCCATTCCACACGCCGCCCAATGGACCGCGCGGCGATTGGCAGGAGCAAACCGGGCAGCCAATCGATAACTCTGTGCAGCTTGCGCGAACCACCCGAGCGCTACGCTCGCGCGCCCATGGTCTGCATGAGCGACCTCAGAGAGGGTCCCCAACCGGATCATTTTGCGTGCGATCGCGTGCGCTGACCGTGGCCGATTCGAGCGCAAGTGCGCTTTGAACATCTCGCGCAACAGCAACAACTGCGACTCGGGATCGTCCGCTTCGCCGTCACGAGACAACTGCGTAGAGACTTCAAGCCCCGCGACCGCGAGACGGAGCGCCTCACGTGGGTCTTGCTGCGCCATTGCAAGCCGCAATAGCTCACTGGCATCTGCTCCATGCGCATCTCGACCGCGCGCTCTTGTCACGATTTTACCGATGACCCACGTGTGTAGAGACCCGCGCTGAGGTTCCCCCGTCCAGTGATTTGCCTCGACTTGGGGAGAGGTAGTTGGAGTCAACGCGCTCCAGCGCCCTTCAGAAAAGATAGCAGAGTCTGCTACAGACATCACCAGGGAGCGTACGTGCAGGTGTGTATTTGTCCGCAGGAAACGCTCTGTGCATTGAGAAAGAAACGAATGCGCTGACTCTCTCGTTAGCGATTGTTGGCTATGATATTCGAATCCTCGTGGCATCAGAGACCCCCCCCGACCCTCTGCTCGAAACCGTTCTTGACGGAAAGTACCGGATCATCGCCAACATTGGCGCGGGCGGGATGGGCAAGGTGTACCGCGCAGAACAGCTCGCGTTGCAGCGGACCGTTGCGCTCAAGGTGCTGGATGCGTCGCCGAATCATCGCGACGCCGACCCCGCGGTGGAGCGACGATTCTTTCTCGAAGCGTCCCTGAGCGCCAAACTCGCGCACCCCAATGTCATCACGGTGCATGACTACGGGCGCTGCGATACGCCTTACGGCCCACAGTTCTATCTGGTGATGGAGATCCTTGAGGGCGAGACGCTCCTTGGCAGGATGCGACGAGGCCCCACGCCGATGCCGCCCCTTGAGGTTGTCTCCATCGCGATCGAGATGGCGCGAGGGCTGCGTGCAGCGCACAAAGCCGGGCTCGTTCATCGGGATTTGAAACCCGGAAACGTGATGCTTGTCCCGGGCGAAGACGGCGCGCCGATGGTCAAAATCCTTGATTTCGGCCTCGTAAAACAGATGGACGAGGGGCTTCGTGAAGACATCACGCAAGAGGGCACCTACCTGGGCTCGCCTCGCTACATGGCCCCCGAACAAGTGAGCGCGGGCACGATTGATCATCGCTGCGATCTCTATGCGCTGGGAGTGATTCTCTTTCAGGGACTCACCGGCAAACCGCCCTTCGATGGCAAGAGCTCGATGGATGTCCTCGTGCAACACATCTCGGCTCCCGTGCCGTGGATGCGGGACGTGTGCCCGAGCGTGCACGTGCTCCCCGAGCTCGAGGCCATCGTGCGCAAATTGCTTGAAAAATCCCCCAGCGCCCGCTTCGCCGACGCCGACGCGCTGTTGATTGCGCTCCGCGGAGTGACGCAGCTCCTGCGCAGTGACAGCACCGCAGCCATCAGCGGCTCGGGTGCGCTCGCGCGCGTCGCGCTGGCCCAGGCCGTAATCGCCGCGGTTCCCACACTGACCGACCAGCGACCTGCGATGCCCCTCCACAACGCCGAGTCCGTCTCGGGAAGCATCGCCGGAACAGCCATCCCCGTCCGAGCATCGCTCGCACCGGCGCCGTCTCAACGCAGCAAACCGTGGCTCGTCCCCGCCGCTATTTCTGGGCTTCTCGTACTCGGTCTGTCCGCTGCTTTGCTTGTCAAATCACAGTCAACCGCCACGACTCCCGCTACCGCCGCGAGCACCGTTGGCACCGCTACCACCACACCCTCTGCCGCGCCTCAACCCCCTGCGGCCACGCGTGGACAGCTGCGGCTCACCTCGTCTCCAGCGGGCGCCAGCGTGCGCGAAGATGGCGTCGTGCTGGGCGTCACGCCGTTGACCGTGGCGATCGATGGCCAAGGCCCTTCACGGCACTACGAGCTCGTGTTGGCCGGACATCAAACCTACGCGTTTGATCAAGCAGCGACGTCAGAACGCGTCACCATGATGGCTGCGCTCATCCCCGAAGTGCAGGCTCCCTCGTCCTCGCCGTCGCACGGATCAGCCCCTGTCCGCCGCGTGCCACGCACCCCAACCACAGCCCCAACGACAACCACCACAACCCCAACGCAGGGCGGGTCTGAGAGCATCCGACTCGAGCGCTGAGGACGTTCGCGGCTACCTGTGCGCGCCGCCCCTCGCTGCATCACGCCCGGGGACAATCGCGAGCTTTTCGTCAGGGCAATGCGCCAAACGATAGCCTTGCTCGCCACGGGTGAGGTGCTCCCTGAGGCCCATTTTGCGCAGCGCTGCGATCGCGGCATAGACCCGCGTGGGGCCGGCATTCGAGAGCAATCGCTCACCGGGCCACGCCACCGCGACGAGCTCTGCCACGGAGAGCTCGTCGGTCGAATCACTGACAAACGAATCCACGAGCGCGTGCAGCATGCGTGACAATGGCGCGCGGCGGCGGAGGCTCACTTCGCGTCCATCCGCCATCACAAATGCCTGCCCATCGCTGTGCACCGAGAGACGCGTCTCAAGGTCTTCAGAGCTGCCGCTTCCGAGCAAGAGACCGAAGGTGTCTCGCCACTCCACGCGCGCTTCGATGCTGGGGCCCAACGCGACACGAACGAAGCGATCGAGAGTCGCGATGTTGCCTGGAAGCGAAGCCATCAAGAGCTTCTCGACCAGCCTCGCAGAGAGTGCGGGCATCGCGCCGTGCTGTCTCATGGCACTTCGGCGCAACAACGCGGGCAAATCTTCAGGTCGTTCGCGCAGAGGCTTGAGCGACAGCGGGAGCGCACCGAGCATCTTGGCCGCTTCAGACAGCGCCAATCCCGCAATGGCCAGCCCCTTGCCCCACACCAGAACAAGCCTGCGAGGCCGCGGCGGCGTCGAGAGCAGGCTCTTCTGAAGGCGCTCTACACTCTGCAACGTGAGACCTTTGAGCCCCAAGATCACAGTCCGCGTCACCAAGGCCTCTGCCATGTTGTCGATGAGCTCATCGATCTCGGACGGCGTGCGGCCATACCCTTCGCGAGCGTCCAACACGATGGGCGCATTGCCGCCTGCGAGCCAATCGAGCTCTTCGGCAACATCCAGTTCACCGCAGTCACTCTCGCCCTCGACAATGACCGCGCGATCGTCGTCCCCAAGCCCTCGAAGCGCGTCAAGCACGGTCCGCTGGTGCCAGGACTGCCCGAGCAACGCGCGACCATTCGACGGGAGATAGAGCGCGGGCGCACGGTGGACGACCAACACCACTTGAGACAACGCGATCACTGCGCCGCGTGTCAGCTCGGACCTGCGAATTCGCTGGCCATTGAGCAAGGTTCCGTTGGTGCTCTCGAGGTCTTCGAGGGTCGCTACACCGTCGCTGCTCACGCGCACTCGGCAGTGGACGCGCGAAATTCTGGGGTCATCAAGCGCGCGATCTCCGAGCTCCCCGCTCTCTCTCCCCAGTGTCAGCTCTTCCCCCGCTGCTACGACCGCAAACCGCCCAATCATCGAAGGCACGCTGTGATTGGCGATACTTAAATACCAACAGGGCAACGCGTCCGAACCGCCAAAACCTCGGGATAATTCTCGTAAGGTCATACCCAATCAAACCGCCTCATCACCCACACACGAGGAGCAATACTCCTCAGTATCAATCACGACACCCTCAAAGTTGTCGGCTGGGCAAAGGATCAACCCCAGGCAAACGCAGTGGCAAACGCACGAATGAGCAAGCTATGACCGCTTACTCATCCGCTCCATGATAACAAGTTTTCGGTAGCGCGTTAGCAAGGCAACGGGCTCTTTTAGGTTTGATCACACACCTGACGGCTCAACGGCGGCTGTCGCTCGCTCAAGGAGCACGACGTTGGCCCAGCCCGCGCGCCCATCGACGGCGGGCGGACGGCGGGACCTTACGCTGGCCACGAAGTCCTCAATCTCGCCCACGTAGGGATTGACTGGCTCAAACACCAGCGGCTCCTCGGCGAGGGTCACCGTCCCTGTGCCCCATGGCCCCAGGGTCTGCTCGGCGAGGGCGTATCCCTCGTCGCCAAAGAGCTCGACCCTGCGCGGGGCTCTAAACAGAACGCTCGCGAAGAGCTCTGCCGTGGAGCCATCTTCGAAGCCCAGCGCGACACACGCGGTCTCTTCGTGTTTGGCACCAAAGCGAGGGCTCGTACAGACCGACGAGACTCTTGTGATTTCGCCCGCAGAGGGCCAAGCGAGCCAGCGAATCAGGTCGAGTCCGTGCGTGCCCACGGAGGCTAGCGCCCACCAGCGCCCGACCTCTTCGTGGGCGCGCCAGTTGCTCGCGTCGTCCGAAGCGAAGGTCCACTGCACTCGCACATGTCTCACCCGACCGATCGCGCCCTGGTGAACGCGCTCGCGCAAGAGCTTGTGCCCCGCATGATGTCGAAGGTGATACGCCACGGCGAGCGTCACGCCGGCGCGCTCGCAAGCGGTCACCATCGCGAGCGCATCGGACGCGCTTGTTGCCAGTGGTTTCTCACATAAAATGTGCTTACCCGCGTGGGCTGCAGCGAGGACCTGTGGGGCGTGGAGCGCGTCGGGCGTAGCGACCAACACAGCGTCGAGCGAGGGGTCTGCGAGAAGCTCAGCATAGTCAGTGTAGGCCGGGGTCGGAGACTGGGCGCCGTGCTCAAGCGCAAACGCGCTGGCCCGCTCGGCGCTCCGCGAGAGCACAGACCACAGGCACGCGGTCGAACTCTGAGCCAGCGCGGGTGCGAGAAACGCTTGAGCGATGCCGCCCGTGCCAATCATCGCGATGCGGAGCTTCTTCATGGGTGTTTTAAGTACAACGTTTGCAGCAAATTCGCGCGGTCACAGTGATCTCTGCTAGCGACCCTGGGCAAGTACATGATGCCTATCGCTCGACACTCTTGGCTCGCGGTCGCGTCTCTCGCTCTCGCTTCGATCACGATGATGAGCGCCTGCGAACGCAAGGTGCGCGTGGGCCAAGGAGCGGTGTTTCAGGTCGCCGGGGTGATGCAGAGCAACGCGTGTGGCGCGCTCGCTCCGTCGTCTGCGCGCACGCTCGATTATCGCGTCGCGATTGAGGTCGATCGCAACGCATTGACCTGGAAAATTCCTTCTTCTGCGATCGAAGCTCGCGGAGCACACGACGCGACGCGCTCCAGTTTTCAGCTCTTGGATGACCGCACACTGTTGCTGCGCCAAGCAGATCGACGCTTGCAAATCGCCGCGTGCGTCGTGCGTCGCATTGACCTAATCGAGGGCACCCTGCGCGGGCGCTTGCTGCCGCTCGAGACCCCCGCGAACGATGGCGGCGGAGCGATCGACGACAGCGCCGTGATGAGCGACGCAAGCGATGGCAGTGAAGCGAGCGACGCAAGCGATGCAGGAGCCAGCGACGCGAGCGCCTCAGGTCCACCCGCTTTTACAGCGAGCGAAACCGTCGGGTGGGCCGTCGTGCCTGGCGCCGATTGCAGGGACCTCATCGGCGTGGGGTCGGGACAATTTATCCAGCTCCCATGCGAACAGCGCTGGAGCCTTGAGGGCTCGTTTCACAGCGCCGTGCCGCAGTGAGTTGCTGCCGGACGTCAGCGTCCCAGCAGCGCGAACGTGACGCATCGAGTTGTGCGTGAATCTCACCTGACTCACGTGTGATTTCTCTGCGATTTCACTCATAGAATGTCATCGCGCTTGAGCACAACGCTGCCTGACTTCGCCGCGCATCCGTAACGCAGTGCGCGATCGTTGCAGTGATGTGTAACCGGTTGGTGACCAAATCGTGACCCATGGGCGCAGGGGGCGTCTGCTAGGGTCCTGCTGGGTTTTCTGGCCGTTTGTGCGGGTCATCGCTCAATCGTTGAGCGCCTTGGACACATGGGTTCACCGCACAAACGCCGCGCAGCAAAAGCAAAGACGATGGTCCAACGAAAGAGTGTTCCGGTCGCGGTCGTGGGGGCGAGCGCGCTATTCGCAGGTTCGAGTGATGCGCAGGGGTTCTGGAGAGACATTCTCTCTGGGCGCGACCTCGTCACCGATGTGCCCGCGTCCCACTGGCTCATCGAGGATTACTACGATCCCAACCCCAAGGCGCCAGACAAGACCTACGCGCGCCGCGGGGCTTTTATCTCGCCAACGAGCTTTGATCCGCTCGCGTTCGGCATCCCACCGACCATCGTGCCCGCGACAGACACTGCGCAATTGCTGGCCCTGATTGTCACGCAGAAGGTCCTCGAAGACGCCTCGCGCACGCAGTTCGCCGAGGTCGACCGCGAGCGCATGAGCGTGATCCTTGGCGTCACCTCCGCGCAAGAGCTCATCAACACCATGGTGTCGCGACTGCAACGGCCCGTGTGGACCAAAGCTCTTCGCGAGATGGGCATGCCCGAAGACGAAGTGATCGCAGCATGCGACCGCATCGCCAGTCACTACGTGCCTTGGCAAGAAGCGACGTTTCCGGGACTGCTCGGCAACGTAGTCGCTGGCCGAATTGCCAATCGATTTGATCTCCGTGGGACCAACGCGGTCACCGACGCCGCGTGCGCGAGCGCCCTCGCGGCCCTCTCGATGGGGATCAACGAGCTCGCCACGGGACAGAGCGACGTCGTGATCTGCGGCGGCGTCGACACCATGAACGACATCTGTATGTACGTCTGCTTCAGCAAGACGCCCGCGCTCTCGCCCACGGGCGACTGTCGCCCGTTTAGCGACGCTGCCGACGGGACCATCTTGGGCGAGGGCTTGGCCATGGTCGCCCTCAAGCGGCTCGAAGACGCCGAGCGCGACGGCGACCGCGTGTACGCCGTGATCAACGGACTGGGCTCATCCAGCGATGGCCGCGGACCCAGTGTATATGCTCCGCTGCCTGCTGGTCAGAGACGCGCGATTGATCGCTGCTACGAGGTCGCTGGCTACAGCCCCAACACCGTCGAGCTCGTCGAAGCCCACGGCACCGGAACCAAGGCCGGCGACGCCGCCGAGTTCGAGGGACTTCGCCTCGCGTTTTCGCCTAGCGCAGAGACCTCCACCGTACAAAACCAGTGGTGCGCGCTCGGCAGCGTCAAGTCCCAGATCGGCCACACCAAGGCCACCGCCGGTGCCGCGGGGTTGTTTAAAGCCGTGATGGCGCTGCACCACAAGGTGCTCCCGCCGACGATCAAGGTTGAGAAGCCCAACAGCAAAATGGCGATTGAGAGCAGCCCTTTTTATCTCAACACGCAGGCGCGCCCTTGGATCCGTGACAAGTCTCACCCTCGCCGCGCAGGGGTGTCTTCGTTTGGCTTTGGTGGCAGCAATTTTCACGTCACGCTCGAAGAGTACACACCGAGCGCAGAGGCCAAGAGCACGCACGCGTGGCGTACGCGTTCGATGCCGAGCGAGCTCATCGTGCTGTCCGCGCAGACCCCCGAGGCGCTCTTAGCGCGCTGCGATTCTCTGGTTTTGACCGGAGAGACATCGCTCGATGCCCTCGCACGCGGATCGCAAACGAGCTTCGATCCCACGCTGGCTTCGCGCGCGGCACTCATCGCGACAGACCTCGCGGACCTGCAGCGCAAGCTCGATACGTTGCGCGCTCATGTGCAAAAGACGCCCACAGCGAGCCTCACGAGCCCTCAGGGGGTGCACTACGCGATGGGCGACTCTGCGGGCGAAATCGCAGTACTTTTTCCGGGTCAAGGCTCGCAGTATGTGTCCATGGGCGCAGACCTCGCGATGGCTTTTGACGCCGCCCGTGCGGTCTGGGATCACAGCGCGTCGCAGCGCTTTGATGGCATCGCAGTGCACGAAGTCACCTTCGCCAAGCCAGTGTTCTCAGATCAGGACCGCGCGGCACAACAAGCAGAGCTCACGCGCACCGAGTGGGCACAGCCCGCGCTCGGGCTCGCCAGCGCGGCCTCACTCGCCGTATTGACGCAGCTAGGGCTCAAGCCCTCGTGCGCGGCCGGACACTCGTACGGCGAGCTTACGGCCCTCTACGCGGCCGGTGCGCTCGACGCAGACGCACATCTCACCGCGTCCCGCACCCGCGGAGCCCTCATGCGCGACGCCGCGGCGACCCCTGGCGCAATGTGCGCTGTCGTACACGACGTCGCGTCAGTGCGCGCGCTGCTGGCCAAGTGGGGCAGTGACGTGGTCGTGGCCAACCACAACGCGCCCACACAGGTGGTCCTCTCAGGGAGCGTCGGTGACATCGAGGCGGTCGAGCGCTCGCTCGCGGCCGAGAAGATCACCGCGAAGAGGCTCTCGGTTGCGACGGCTTTTCACAGCAAAATCGTCGCGCCCTCGAGCGCCCCGTTCGCTGAAGCGCTGCAATCGATCGCCGTACAGAGCCCGCGCTTCGAGGTCTACGGCAACGCAGAGGCTGCTCCCTATCCCAGCGATCCGAGCGCGATCCGCGAGCGCCTGGCGGCACAGCTCGCGCTCCCCGTGCGCTTTGTAGACACCATCGAGGCGATGTACGCGCGCGGCGTCCGGACCTTCGTCGAGGTGGGCCCTGGCTCGGTGCTCACCGACCTCGTGGGCAAGATTTTGTCAGGCAAATCGCACCGCGCCATCGCGACCGATCGCAAGGGCCGCCCCGGCGTGACCTCGCTCTTCGAGGCCCTCGGACGGCTCGCAGTCGCGGGCATCCCGCTCGATTTCGCACAGCTCTGGACGCACTACGCGCCGCACAGCACCACGCCCAAGAAAAAGCCCGCGCTCGAGATGTTTATTTCGGGCTCGAACTACGGCAAGCCCTACCCGCCTCCCGGAGGCGCGAGCGAGCTTCCGCCGCCTAATCCGCCACGTAAAATCCAGGCACAAACCACCTTGGTGCCTACGCCCGTGGCACCCACGCCGGTGCCTCAAGCCCCGATCACGAAGGCTCCCCTCGCAGAGGCCAAGGCACTCAACGGCGCAACGCACACGACCCAGGCCACCCAACGCGCACCCACCGCACCCACTCACTCCCCCCGTACGGCGAACACCATGACTTCTTCACGAGATTCTTCTGACAAATCCGCCCCCGTCACCGTGCTCACCGAAGACGTTCAGCTCGCCTGGGTGCGCGCCTACCAAGACGCGCAGCGACAGACCGTCGAAGCGCACGCGTCGTATCAGCGCGCCATGGCCGACACACAGGTGGCCTTTCTCGACATGGCCAAGACCAGCTTCGCGGGCCTCGCCGCGATCCTCACGGGTCAGCCAGTGATCGCCTCAGAGCGCACCCTCGCGGCACCCACCCAGGTGACATCGGTCGCTCAAATCGCAGCGCCCATCGCAGCGCCCGTGTACGTCCCCGCGCCCGCTCCCGTGGCCGCGCCACAGCCCGCGCCCGTCGTCGCAGCGCCCGTCGCGCCCCCCAAGCCCGCAGCTGCACCCGTCGCTGCACCCACCCCAGCGCCCGCAGCGAGCGCCGCGGTGAGCGTGGATCTTGAGAAGGTCTTGCTTGAGATTGTCGCTGAAAAGACTGGCTATCCCGCAGAGATGCTCGGGATGCAGATGGAGCTCGAGGGAGACCTCGGCATCGACTCGATCAAGCGCGTCGAGATCCTCTCGGCCATGCGGTCGCGCGTGCCCAACCTCCCAGAGGTCAAGCCCAGCGAGCTCGCTTCGCTGCGAACGCTCGGCCAGATCGTTGACTACATGCGCGCGCAGTCCGGTGCGACCACCGTCCCCAGCTCGGCGGCCACGCGCTTATCCGGCGCGACCGCGGAGGCCACAGAGCCCATAGGACGCTTTGTCGTCGAGATGGTGCCCGAGGCTCCCACGGGGCTCGCGATCCGTGGCTTGTTCACTGCGACCAAGTGCGTTGTCACCGCGTGCGAACCCGCGCTCGGCGACGCCGTTGTGAGCGCCCTGCGCGCGGTCGGAGTGCGCGCCGAGGTCGTCCCCGAGGTCCCCGCCGACGCAGACTTTGTGCTCTGCCTCGCGGGACTTCGCGCAGCGCCCAGCGTCGCTGAGGCCATCGCGTGCAACCGCGAAGCCTTTGCCACGGCACGCACGATCGCCCAGCGATTTACCGAGCACGGCGGGACTTTTGTTACACTACAAGACACCGGCGGAGACTTCGGTCTCTCGGGCTCTGTTGCCCAGCGCGCGTGGCTTGGCGGCATCGCAGCCCTCGCGCGCACGGTCGCCCACGAGTGGCCGCTGGCCACGGTCCAAGCGATGGATCTCGCGTGCGCGGGGCTCTCGGTGCAAGACCAAGCCGCGGCGATTGTACGTGAGCTTTTGCAGGGCTCTGGGACGCGTGAGGTGGGCCTTGTGGGCGCCGTGCGTGCGGTCCCTCGCGCGGTCGCAGCGCCTTCTGTCACCGATGCCAAGCCCGCGCTCTCAGACGGCGCGGTGATCGTCGCGACCGGTGGCGCACGGGGGGTCACCGCGGCGTGTCTGATTGACCTCGCGGCGCGCATCAAGGGCGCACGTGTGGCGCTCTTGGGCCGCACGGCGCTGCTCGAAGACCCCGCCTGGGCCCAGCAAATGACCAACGAAAATGCGCTCAAGCGCGCGTTCTTGCTCGACGCTCAGTCACGCGGCGAGAAGGTCACCCCGGTGATGGCAGGCGCTGCCACTGCGCGTGTGTTGGCCAACCGCGAGGTGCGCAGCACCATGGCGGCGATCACAGCAACGGGCGCCTCGGCGATGTACCTCGCGACCGATGTGCAAGACGCGACTGCGCTCAGGGCTGCGCTCGCGCAAGTGCGGGCCTCGTGGGGGCCTATCACGGCGCTCGTTCACGGCGCCGGAGTGCTCGCGGATAAGCTCGTCGCACAGAAGACTCAAGAGCAATTTGACAGGGTGTTTGACACCAAGGTCCTCGCGCTCGAGACCCTCTTAGACGCAACCAGCGAAGACCCACTGCGAGCGATCTGTCTCTTCTCGTCGATCGCCGCGCGCACGGGCAACACGGGCCAGAGTGACTACGCGATGGCCAACGAGGTGCTTAACCTCGTGGCATCTGCCGAGGCCCACCGACGCGGCGCAGCGTGTGTCGTGCGGTCCCTCGGATGGGGCCCCTGGGCAGGTGGAATGGTCACGCCCGAGCTCGCGCAACACTTCGCGAGTATGAGCGTGCCCCTCGTGGGACTCGTCGCGGGCGCAAACGCATTTAGCCAAGAATTTTGCAGCGAAACACGAGGCACTCACGTGGTCCTCGCGGGCGCTTCAAACGCCCATGAGCGCGCTCATCTGGCCGCCGGAGCCCTTGCGGGCGACGCCGACCGCGAGCTGCGCTCTGAGCTCTGGGTCTCACAACAGACCCACGCCTACCTCGCGGATCACGCGATCCAGGGCCTCGTCGTGGTGCCCGTCGTGGTCGCCATGGAGTGGCTCATGCGCGCAGCCAAGACGCTGGCGCCGGGGCTGCATGTGCGCGCGATGAGCAACGTGCGCGTGCTAAGTGGCATCAAGCTTGAGCGCTTCGCCAACGAGGGAGACACGCTCACGTTGCGTGCAAAAAAGCTGTCCAATGGCGCTGGGATCACCGCGCAGGTGGAGCTCCGCGGGCGCAACGATCGGTTGCATTACAGCGCGCGGGTGGAGCTCGGAGCCCCGCTGGCGGCGAGCACGCACGCGGTCGCGATGCCCTCGGGCGAAGCCTTTGTGGGCGAGATCTACGATGGGCACATGCTCTTTCACGGAGAGCGCTTCAAGGTGCTCTCGAATGTGCGAGAGCTCAGCACGCACGGCGCCCTCGGCGACCTGTCCGGGCTCACCGAGCGCGGATGGAACCCGGAGCCTTTTTGCTGGGATCCTGCGGCCATGGACGGGGCGCTTCAGCTCGCGGTTCTGTGGGCTCAGCGGGCGCTCGGCGGGGCAACGCTGCCCATGGCCATCGCCTCGGCGAACGTGTTTTGCACCGGGGCGCTTGTTGGACCTTTGCGTTGTGTCGTGCAGCGACAGAGCGCACAGGACAGCCGCGCGGTGAGCGACGTGTTTGTCCTCGGGCCCAACAACGAGCTCTGCGTAGCGCTCCACGGGGTCGAGACGGTGCTCAGGCCAGACGCGCCCGTACAAGCCACTGTGTGAGCTAATTTCCACATCGAAATCATTCGTGTGGTCTCTCTGTTTTTCTCTCTCGGTGAGCGTGTGAGCGCGAGCTTTGCGCCACGCGCCACCGAGGTGTTCTGCACGCCATTGCGACGTCCATCATGAGCTTCGAACCCATCGCGATCGTCGGCCGGGCCTGCGTGCTTCCGGGCGCAAACTCTCCGGCACAACTGTGGACCAATGTCTTGGCGGGCCACTCAGCCATCGCCCACGCGCCTCCTGATCGCTGGGGATTATCCAGGCAAAACGCGATGGGGACGGTCACAGACGCCACCGACCGCGCGTGGTCCGACATGGGCGGCTACGTCGCCGGATTCGAAGCCATCGCAGACCCGCACGGGTTCGCGGTGTCTGCCGACGCCTACCGCGCGATGGACCCGCTGTTTCAGTGGTCTCTCCACTGCGCACGCGAGGCCCTTCGCGACGCGGGCTTCACCGGCCCACGCGCGCCCCGCAACACCGGGCTCTCGCTCGGAAACCTGTCTTTTCCCAGCAGCGCGCATGCGCGTTTTGCTCAGGATATTTGGCTCCAAGATCACCCACGTCTTCGCGACGTCGCCCGCGCAGGTCACCCTCGCCCCCACGCGCTTAACCGCTTCTCAAGCGGTGGTCCCGCCCTGTGGACCGCGCACGCACTTGGGCTCGATGGCGAAGCGTTCTGTCTCGACGCCGCGTGCGCTTCGTCGCTCTACGCGATCGAGCTCGCGTGCCGCGCGCTGCACGCAGGGCGCGCCGACGTGATGCTCGCCGGGGCGGTCAACCGCGCAGATGATTTGTTTATCCACGTGGGATTTTGCGCGCTCTCAGCGATGAGCCGCACAGGACAGTCCCGCCCGTTTCATCGCGACGCCGATGGGCTCGTGCCCGGCGAAGGCGCCGCGATGGTCACCCTCATGCGATTGCAAGACGCGGTCGCGCAGGGACGCGCCGTGCACGGCGTGATCTTGGGCGTCGGGCTCTCGAACGACGGCCGCGCACGAGGATTGCTCGCGCCCTCCGAAGAAGGCCAGCAGCGTGCGTTGCGCAGCGCATACGCAATGAGCAGCGTTTTGCCTCGCGAAGTGACGCTCTTAGAGTGCCACGCGACCGGCACCCCCGTAGGCGACGGGACCGAAGTGCGTGCGTCACGCGCTGTGTTCGAGGGCGCAGACGACCTCGCGATCGGCTCGCTCAAGTCTAACCTTGGGCACCTGGTGACCGTCGCAGGCACCGCGGGGCTGCTCAAGATCCTCTCGGCGATCGAGCACCGCGTGCGGCCACCGACGCTCAACGCGAGCGAGCCCATCGACGAGCTCCGCACAGGTCCGCTGCGGATTTTGCACGCCGCCGAGCCCTGGACCGGTCGCCCCCTCGCGGGCCTGTCGGCCTTTGGCTTCGGCGGAAACAACGCGCACCTGCTCGTCGAGGCCTACGACCCTGCGCGCCACACGCGCGTGACCCCGCGCGCACACCCCGCCAAGACCCACGAACCGCAGATCGCGATCGTCGCGCTCGAAGCGCGCGTTGGACCTGCAAAATCTCTAGCCGAAGTCTTGCACGCGCTGCAGAGCGGCGAGAGCCTCGCGGGGCCCACGACCGACGTACAGATCGCGCTCGAGGGGCTGCGTGTCCCGCCCAAAGACTTCGAGCACGCCCTCGCGCAACAGCTCATGGCGTTTGAGGTCTGCCGAGACGCCGTGGGCTCGCTCACTTCGCGCAGTGATTTTGCACTCCCACGAGAGCGCACAGGGGTGTTTGTCGGCATGGGCTGCGACGCCGAGATCGCCCGCTACGGAGCCCGCTGGCGCATGCGCGATTGGGCCCCCGAAGCGCTAGGCCCAGACGTACCCATCGAGCCGCTGCGTGACGCGTTTGTCCACGCCCTCACCTCGGCAGGGGTCGTCGGCACCATGCCCAACATCCCCGCCAATCGGCTCAATCACCAGCTCGACGCCGCGGGCATGGGCTACACGCTCTCGTCCGAAGAGCACTCTGGGCTCACGGCCCTCGATGTCGCGTCACGCGCGCTCGCGCTGCACCAGCTCGACGTAGCCCTCGTGTGCGCCGTGGACCTCTCCCATGAGCCCGTTCACCAGCGCGCCCTCGGTGAGCTCTCGCTCGCTGCGCCGCCCGGTGACGCTGCCTATGGGCTCGTCCTGATGCGCTTGTCCGATGCACGCGCGCGCGCCCTCCCGGTGCTCGCCGTGCTCGATGAGTCCCGCGCACCCGACCCTGCGCCATCGCTCGTGCTCGGTGACCGCGAGGCCCTCTCGCCCGACGCGCTCGTGGGCCGCTCCCACGCCGCCTCGGGCCTCGCCTCGGTCGTCCTCGCGACGCTCTCCCTGCATACTCGCTCGCGCTTTGCACCCAACGCGCCCTGCGCTGCGCTCGACCCTGCCCAGGGTGCCCGCATCACCAGCACCGCGCTGGGCCTGCGCTCGCGCACCCTGCACTTGTGGCCCGGCGACGTCGCCGCCCACGCGCCCTCGGCCCCGCCCAAGCGCCCAAGCCTCTCGCGCCCTGGCCATTTTTCACGCGTCCAACTGCCCCTCCCCACCGCCATGTCCCAAGCCAACACCATGGAGCGCGCCCCCGCCCTCCCCCGCATCACCGCGACCCAGACTCCTCACGTTGCCTCTGCGCAACCTCGTGCAACGCCCACTGCGAATTCGCAGCCGTTTGCACACACAGCCCTTGAGAATGTCTCACCGCAAGAACACATCGCTCACGTTGTGACCACGGGCAGAGCAGGCCCCCACAGCGCCCTGACCGAGATGGCAACGCTCCACGCGCGCATCGCGGCCCTACACGGCGAGCACCTCCAGACTCAGTCCGAGATCCATCAATCTTTTCTCACGATGCAACACGAGCTCACCCAGCGACTGTTGCGAGCCCCCGAGACTCTCGCGGGCGTCGTAGAGGGCACGATCGCGCTCGCGCGCAAGACCGTATCTTCACCCGAGCCTGTCAAAGCACCGCAGACACACGTTGCACCGATGCAACCTATCGCCGTGGTCCCTGTGATTCACCAAGCGATTGTCCCCAGCAAGCCGCTGGCTCAGGCCGTGGTCACCCGGACGCTCCCCGGCCCCAAGTACAGCCGCGCGCAGCTCGAAGTGCTCGCGGGAGGCTCGATCTCGTCGGTGTTTGGCCCTGAGTTTGCGGCGCAAGATGGCTACCACCGCCAGGTGCGCATGCCGCAGCCGCCGTTGTTGCTCGCGGATCGGGTCACCGGCATCGACGCGGTCCCTCTCTCTCTGAGCACCGGGACGCTCTGGACCGAGACCGATGTCACCGCGAACTCGTGGTACCTCACGCACGAAGGGCGCATCCCCGCGGGCGTGATGATCGAGGCAGGGCAAGCAGATTTGCTGCTCATTTCGTGGATGGGCGTCGACATGCTCAACAAGTCCGAGCGCACCTACCGGCTGCTCGGATGCGAGGGCTCGTGGCACGGCGAGCTCCCCAAAGCGGGCGACACGCTCGTGTACGACATTCACATCGACGGGCACGCCAACCAGGGCGACGTGCGCTTGTTCTTTTTTCACTACGACTGCCACGTCAACGGCGAGCTGCGTTTGCGCGTACGCAACGGGCAAGCGGGGTTCTTTACCGACGCCGAGTTGGCAGACTCAGGGGGCGTGCTCTGGTCTGCCGAGGACGAGCAGGTCGACTCGACCAAGCGGCTCGACAAGCCCGTGTTGCGCACGGACAAGACCACATTTAATCGTGCAGAAATCCTCGCGTTTGCAAACGGTCGCCCCTGGGAGAGCTTTGGCCCCGCGTGGAGATTTACGCAAGCCCACGTGCGCACTCCGCGCATCGGGCCCGAGAAGATTGTCTTTCAGCATCGGGTGACCCACCTCGAGACCGAGGGCGGGCCGTGGGGCCGTGGCTACCTGCGCGCCGAGCAAGACATCGCGCCCAACGACTGGTTCTTCGACGGGCACTTCAAGAACGACCCCTGCATGCCCGGAACACTCATGTTCGAAGGCTGCCTGCAGATGATGGCGTTTTATCTCGGAGCCCTGGGATTTACCGCAGATCGCGACGGTTGGCGCTTCGAGCCCGTCGCCAGCGAGAAGTACCTCATGCGCTGCCGCGGACAGGTCACCCCCGCGAGCAAACAGGTCGTCTACGAGTTCTTTGTGAGCGAGCTGCACGACGGCCCTGAGCCCACCGTGTTTGGCGACATCTTGTGCACCGTCGACGGGCTCAAGGCGTTTCATGCCAAGCGCGTAGGGCTCACGATGCGCCCCGACTGGCCCCTCGCGCACTGGGCCGAGCTTGGG
This sequence comes from Deltaproteobacteria bacterium, assembly GCA_030694465.1. GTDB lineage: Bacteria > Myxococcota_A > Polyangia > Polyangiales > JAUXYJ01. The sequence goes on from JAUXYJ010000038.1 coordinate 59,614, forward strand.
CCGCACGTTGAGCAGCCCACGGGCGAGCCCGTCGCCCTCGCTGCGCTGGGCGGACTGAGAGATCACCAAGCATCCGGCGACGTCGCCGTCGTCGAGGGTTTTCGCTTTGATTACCCATCGCTGTTGGCGTGCGCGTGGGGACAGCCGTCGCGCGCATTCGGGCCATTTTACAAGCGATTTGACGGCACACGCCGCGTCGCGCGCTTGCCCGGACCGCCCTATCACTTTATGTCCCGCGTGGTGTCCGTCAGCGATGGCAAGGGCGGCCATGGCATGGGCGCGATGCAATCGGGCTGCGCGCTCGAGGTCGCCTACGACGTGCCCATGGACGTCTGGTACCTCGAACAGAACGGCGCTCGGACGATGCCGTTTTGCGTGCTGATGGAGGCCGCTCTGCAGCCCTGCGGCTGGCTCGCGAGCTACATCGGCAGCGCATGCACTACGGACATTGACCTGCTCTTTCGCAACCTCGATGGCACCGCGACGCTGTTTGAAGACATCACGCCCGAGAAGGGAACGCTCACGACCAAGGTCACGCTCGACACGCTCGCGCAGACCTCGGGGATGATCATCGAGGGCTTCACCGTCACTTGTTTTCAGCAAGGTCGGCGCGTGTACGAGATGAAAACCGTGTTCGGATTTTTTCCGAAAGAGGCCTTTGAGAACCAAGTGGGGCTCCCGGTCTCAAGCGATGAACGCCTGCGATTTGAGCTAGAAAGCAACCACTCGTGCGATCTCACGCGTAAGCCCGGGCGCTTCTTCGAGGGCAGCGCGCGCCTCGCCGACACCATGCTCTTGATGCTCGACCGTGTTGTGCGTTGGGAGCCCACCGGCGGAACCAAAGGCCTCGGATACGCCCGCGCAGAGAAAGACGTCGACCCGAACGAGTGGTTCTTTAAAGCCCACTTTTTTCAGGACCCGGTGCAGCCAGGCTCGCTCGGCGTCGAGGCGTTTTGTCAGCTCGCCCAGTGGGCCATGCTCGAGATGGGTCTCGACGCGACGGTCCCCAATGGGCGCTTCGAGCCCGTCATGACCCAGCGCGCGACCACGTGGAAGTACCGAGGCCAGGTCGTCCCGAGCAACCGCAAGATCAGCAGCGAGCTCTCGATCACCGAGGTAGGCACAGACAATCTCGGTGCATATCTCCTCGCCGATTGCGCGCTCTGGGTCGACGGCAAAAAGATCTACAGCGCCAAGAACCTCGGCATGCGCATCGTCCCCGGAGGCTCCGCGCCCTCGCCCTCGCCCTCACGCAAAGGCACCGCCAACACCCACAGCGAGCACGCGCTCTCGCTCGCGAGCGACCCGTGGCTCGGCGATCACCGCCCCACGTGGACCCTCGCCGCGATGCCGCTCTTCTCGATGGCCGATCAGCTCGCCCAGGCGGTGAGCGCGCATGACAAAGACCCTGTGATTTCGCTCACAGATATCCAAGTGCAGCGCTGGCTCACGGTCCCCGACGCGGGGCACACCCGGGTGCAGACCCAGTGCGAACCCGACGGGCCACACCGCTATCGTTGCGCGCTCTTGGCCTTTCGCGAGTCACCGCAGAAGAGCCTCTCGCGCTTTGAGCCCGTGTGCACCGGAGTTGTCACTACCGGTGAATTTGCAGATCGATTGTCTCCTGCACCGACATCATCTCCGCTCCTCAACGGGCACACGGTGAGCGACCCTTATGCCGCAGGGGCGCTCTTTCATGGGCCCGCTTTTCAGGTCGTGACGCGCTTGGTGATGGGTGACAACGGCGCGACCGCGACGCTGGATCTCGCGCGCTGCGCGGTCCCTCGTGGCGCACTTCACCAGGGAATTCTCGACGCACTCACGCACGCGATCCCCCACGACGCGCTCTCGCAGTGGTCCAGTGCGATCTCGGACGACGTCGTCGCGTACCCCTACCGTATCGCGTCGCTTGAGCGCTTCGCAGAGATCCCCGACGAGGGCGAGGCCACGGTCGAAGCGCGCTTCGATGGCTTCGACCATGAGAGCGCGAACGGCCAGCGATTTCCCAGAATTTTGCTGACACTCACCCACAACGCCAAGACCCTCTTGACCTGCACGCTGGTCGAGGTGCTCTTGCCCAAAGGCCCTCTCGGACGAGTCTCTCGGGATCGCCGCGTGGCCTTCTTGCGGGACCGCCATTTTATGGCCGACGTGGGCCTCTCGCACACCGTCGAGGGCGTCACAACGCTTGACCCCCAAGACGTCCGCGCGAGCGACTGGTTGCCCAAAAACATCGCGACGATCTACCAAGCCCACGACGCCCCTTCGGACACATTGGCCAGCCATATTGCAGTCCAAGAGCATGTCTCACGGCGCACGTACTCGCACCCTTCGCGCGTGCAAGTGCGCCAAGACCTCTCTGCCGGGGTCGCAAAGGTGTTGCCGCTCCGCGTGTTTCCGACGGCTGTGTCTCAGACGGCAGAGGGCTACGTGCAGGTGCGTGACAGCGGCCCAGCGTACAAAGACCTCGCCCCGGTCAAAGCCTACTGGGATCGATGGTTTAACGTCGGCCCGTGGCCCGGCGAAGACGTGCACTACGCGCTCATTGAGCGCTTTGTGAGCGATGTCGTGATCGCGGATCCCGATGCGTTCGCCGCGCTCAAGGGTAAGTCAGTGCTCTATCTGGCCAACCACCAAGTCGCGGTCGAGTCACTGCTCTTCTCGGTGCTCGCGGCGGGGCTCTCTGAGCAGCCCGTCGTCACACTTGCCAAGGCAGAACACAGGGATTCATGGCTTGGACAGCTCATCGACCACACCTTCAAGTACCCCGGGATCCGTGACCCCAAGCTCATCACGTTCTTTGACCGAGACGACCGCGAGGCGCTCTTGCAGATCGTGCAAGAGCTTGGGGCAGAGCTCGCAGGCGGCGTGCGCAGCGTGATGGTCCACGTCGAGGGCACCCGCTCGCTCTCGTCCCGTGAGCCCGTGCAGAAGATGTCCTCGGCGTTCATCGACATGGCGATCGCGGTCGGTGTGCCCATCGTGCCGGTGCGCTTTGAGGGCGCGTTGCCGAGCGAGCCCTTGGACGAGCGCCTTGAGTTTCCGCTGGGATATGGCCAGCAAAACTGCTGGATCGGCCGCCCGCTGATGCCCGAGCAGCTCAACGCGCTTGCCTACAAAGACCGCAAGAGCACGGTGATCGACGCGATCAACCAGCTGGGTCCGCCCAACAGCCGAGAGCAGACGTGTCTGCCCGACCCTGTCTTTGAGCACGCGGTCACGCTGTGGGAGCGTCGCACCGGTGCGCGTCCCGAGCACGCCGCGATCTTTGTCGCCCTCACGATGTACGGTGAGCGGCTGAGTCCCGGGCTGCGCGATGTGATTCTCGCTGGAGAATCACTGGATTATCGCAGCGATGGCACCCCGAAGGGCGAGTGGCTCTCGCAGTGGGCGCGGTGGTTCTTCGGAAAGAACGGGTAGGGAGCGCTCAGCGGACGCGTTGACCGGCGACCAAGCGGGCGAGCTGCTCTGAGATCACTTGGTTTTCGCTGACCGAGTAGCCCTGACGCTCGCGCGCGATGTTGCCCGTGCGGTCAATCCAGACGCTGAAGGGCGGGCTCGCGGGGACCTGAAACTGGTTCTTCACCGACGAGTTTTCGTCCCACACCACGGGATACGTGAGGCCCAACGTGCGCACGCGGTTGGGCGCGTTTGCGATGGTCTGTCCGTTGTCCATGGCGATGGCGACGACGGTCAAACGACCTGCGTATTGTCGGTACATTTGCTCATAGAACTGCATCTCTTGCATGCACGGCGCGCAGGTTGTTTCCCAAAACAGGATCACCACGGGGCGACGACCGATGTGGTCTGAGAGGCGAAAGAGCGAGCCGCGAACCCCTGTCGGCGGCCTGAGCGAAAACGTCGGCGCGCGAGCCCCAACCGCGGCCTGAACAAAGGGAGACTGCACTGCAAGTGCGATCGAGAGAGAGAGCATCCCCAGTCGTTGCAACGTCTTCATGTCTCCGTTGGACTAACAGACCCGGGAGAAGATTCAAACCCCTCGCGCGAAGGCGGACAAGAGCCTCCCCGAGCAAGCGGCACCGCCTGTAGGTTGCTGGATCCGGGCAGAACGCGGTATTCGTTCGCGCGAATTGCACGTTGGACCTGCATGTCGAAGGCCGTCATGCTGCCGATGGGTTGAATGTTTCACGCAGCTCTATGATCGCGGTCGGCACTTGAGAGAGTCGCTCGCTGCAGGCTTAAGACATCGCACGCATCCATTGCGAGAACAGGGACTTTTCCCCATGAAACTCATGAATATTTCGTGCCTCGGAGCGCTGTTGCTCACGGCCGCTAGCGCATGTTCGCCGCCAGTCACTCCGCCGGGCGACGTGACACCGTCCGAGGCCAGCGCGGATGCCATGCCGGACATCGTCGAGGGTCCGTACAATTCGCCGCTCTTTGGCCGCTGCCGAAGTGACACGGACTGTGCGTTCGGTGCGACCTGCAAGACCGAGAGCGCCAATGGCTGGTCTAACGGCGTGTGTACCCGCACGTGCACGACCAGCAGCGACTGCGAAGAGGGTGTCGCGGCTGGCAATGTTGGCTTCTGCGGAAATCACAACGGCGAGCGAATTTGCTTGCGAGAGTGTCTCAACGGGTTTGACTGCGGCCGTCCAGGGTTCAACTGCGCGCAGAACGACCCGCGCGACACGTCCATGATGCCGCTGCGAGTGTGTCGACCGTCGTGCACGGAGACCTCGTGTGTGCAGGGCAACGTCTGCAACACGTGGACGGGCAACTGTGTACCGGCGGGTTCGCCGACGCTCACCACGGGGCAGGACATCGGCCAGTCGTGCATGGCCACTGGGATGACCAACAACTGTCGCTCGGGCTCGTGCATCGCTGCGCAGAACTCAGCGGGCGTACACACCGGCTGGAACAGCGGGTACTGCTCAAGCTCGTGCACGCTCACCGCGGGCTGGAACAGCTCAACGCTCTGGCCTGAGAACACGTTTCCGCGTGCGAATTGCCCGGCGAACTCGATTTGCTTCCCCGACGGAGACCCGGGCATCGCCGAGCGCGATCCTGGGACGTGCTTCCGCGAGTGTCGCTCGGATATGGACTGTCGCGGGATGGAAGGCTATGCGTGCCGGCGCACGTTTAACCGCGGAAACAACCGCCCTTTCACGTGGCAAAACGGCATCTGTGTTCCCGCGGGTTGCAACCCCGCGCCCGGGATGCCCGACACCTGCCCCAACAACTTTTATTGCGAAGCACAGGTCCGCGTCTCGGGCGGAATGCGCACCACCGTCGGCGTCTGTCGCCCCGGCATGCGCCCTGGTCCTGAGCCCACCGTGGAGCCAGGTCCCGAGCCCACCCTCGAAGCGGGCGTCCCCGACGCGAGCAACGACGTGACCACAGACATCGGGACCTCGAGTGACGCCGAGACCGACGCGGGCACGACGGACGCGAGCACCATGGACGCGAGCACCCTGGACGTCACTGGCGAGTGATTGTCGCGGTCGACAAAACCGGCTCCGACGATCAAGCGTAGCGATCGTGTGGCGTTGGTTTATGCTCGCCATATCGACTCAGCCCACTTGCGCGAGATCTGTATGTGCGCGCTAATGATCTGAAGTTTTGGTCTGTTCACTCGGCGATGTGAGGTCACATCTGGGCATCGCAGCGCTAAGTGAGCAGTCTCTTTGAGTCTCACCATTTTGTAGAACAGGACCTAAATCCACATGAAGGCATTTCAGACATTGATCGCGGGCATGGCGTTGGCTGCGCTCGCCGGCTGTGCCCCTCCTGCGCCGATGATGAACATGCCCGAAGCGGGAGCGCCCGAGGCAGGTCCTGCAGACGCAGCGGCGACGTGTGCACCCCCCGCGCTCAACAACACGTGCGCGATGGAGGGCTGCGATTTTGCCAATATTTCGCTCCCCAACTGTGCCGCGCCTGACACTAACTTTACCTTCTACGGGGACAACTTTTGCAGCAACCAGCTGACGCTCATTGTAGTGTCTGCAGGGTGGTGTGTTCCTTGTCAGCAAGAGGCCGCTGAGATGCAGGCACAGATCATTGAGCCTTACCGCGGTCGCGTCCGTGTCGTGACGGTGTACGGGCAAAATGTCAGCCGCAATGGCGTGAGCGCCTCCGAGTGTATGCAGTGGAAGAACCGCTACGGTCTTGAAGGCCACATGGTCTTCGACCCAAGCGGCGCGGTCCAGCGGTACTTTCCGAACATGGCCTACCCGGCCAACCTGATCATCGATCGCCAGGGGCGAATTCGGTACCGAATCTATGGCACCAGCCGTGGTCTGCAGTCGCTCAAAGATCAGTTGGATGGGCTCCTCTCCGAGTAAGGGTTGAGCGACCGTGGGGGAGGCGTCGAGGACCTTGGTGGGGCAGAGGGGTTTAGACCGCGAGATCATCGCGAACACTTCACGGGGTGCGATAAGTGTGCGACACGCACAGGTCTGCTATGCCGATTTCTGTTCCTGCTGAGTGGTCGCCGCACCGTGCGATGTGGTTGGGTTTTCCGAGTCACGCAAACCTCTGGTGCGAAAATCTTCGGCCTGCACAACAAGAAGTCGCGGCCCTCGCCCGCACGCTCGCAAAGCTAGGAAACGAGCATGTTCGGCTCTTTTGTGGGTCGTCGACCTCGCTCCAGCACGCGCGCCGCATGATGAGCGATGTGCTCGCGGATGACTCTGCGAACAAGCTCTTGCCTGGCCAAGTGAGCTGCGTCCGGGGTCAGTTCGGGGACATCTGGTTGCGCGACACGGGGCCCATTTTTGCTAACGCCTCGGGGCAACTGAGCGCGGTGGGCTTTTGGTTCAATGGCTGGGGCAAGAAGTACATGCTCGAACACGACACGACCGTCGCGGGGCAGCTCGCAGAGCACGCGCAGGTCGCGTTGGTTCAGCAAGAATTTGTTCTCGAGGGCGGCTCACTCGATCATGACGGCGAGGGGACTGTGCTCACCACACGGCAGTGCCTGCTCAACCCCAACCGCAACCCCAACTGGACCGAAGAGGTCGCCGCGCGCGCGCTCGCGCACGCCATCGGGGCGAAGAAAGTGCTCTGGCTCGAAGACGGATTGCTCAACGATCATACCGACGGTCATGTCGATAATCTTGCGAGATTCGTCGCACCCGGTGTTGTCGTTTGCCCCGAAGCGTTTGGCAGCGATGACCCCAACCGCGAGGTGTACGAGCGCGCCGCGCGAGATCTCTCGGCGATGACCGACGCGCGCGGTCGTGCGCTCACAGTGGTCCGCGTGCCCTCGCCGGGGCTTGTTCGCGATGAGCAAGGACCTCAAGCCGTTCCCGCGAGTCACATGAATTTTCTCATCGCAAATGACCTGGTAATTGTGCCGACCTACGAAGCCGAACCGGGCCGGTTGGCGGTCGAAGTGCTGAGCAAGCTGTTCACTTCGCGCGAGGTTATTGGGATGCCTTCGCGCGCGCTGCTCTCCGGGGGCGGGTCGTTTCATTGCATCACGCAGCAAGAGCCGGCGCTGTAGACGCGGCACATTCGATCTGCAATTTACCAGCTATTTTCTACGCGGAGCACGCACCTCGATGGCACGAAACATCACCGTAGCCGCGCTGCAGACACACTACGGCAGCGACCTCGACGACAACATCGCGCGGACCATCACGCTCATCCGTGAGGCTCACGCCAAGGGCGCTCAGGTCATCTTGCCTTCAGAGCTCTTTCAGGGCCCGTACTTCTGTGTGACCCAAGAAGAGCGCTGGTTTGCTACAGCGTATCCCTGGCAAGAGCACCCCTGCGTGATCGCGCTGCAAGCGGTCGCGAGAGAGCTCAGCGTGGTGCTGCCCGTGTCTATTTTTGAGCGCGAGGGGCCACACTATTTTAACAGCCTCGTGATGCTCGACGCGGACGGGAGCGCGCTTGGGGTCTATCGCAAGAGCCACATCCCCGATGGGCCCGGGTATCAAGAGAAGTACTATTTTCGCCCGGGAGACACTGGGTTTCGCGTCTTTGACACGCGCTACGGAAAGCTCGGCGCCGCGATCTGCTGGGACCAGTGGTACCCCGAGTGTGCGCGCGCGATGGTCCTCGCTGGGGCAGAGGTGCTGCTCTACCCGACGGCGATCGGGTCCGAGCCCCATGACCCCTCGCTGGATACCCGCGACCCCTGGCGACGCGCGATGCAGGGGCACGCGGTCTCGAACGTGATCCCTGTGGTTGCGTCCAACCGCGTGGGATTTGAGCCGGGACCCGAAGGCTACGCGGGCGGTGGGTCCAAATTTTATGGCTCGAGCTTCATCGCAGACGGGCGCGGCGACCTCGTCGCGAGCTTCGAGCGCGAAGACCAGGGCGTACTCACTGCGACCTTTGACCTGGATTATTACAAGACACATCGCGCCGCGTGGGGGTTCTTTCGCGATCGACGCACAGAGCTTTACGGCACGCTCGTCGATCCCAGGCCTACCTCGCGCGTGTGAGCTTTCCCACAAGCGCGTTGAGTGCGGTACCGTCGCGCGCGTGTCGTTCTTAGCCCGTTGTCGAAGTGTCTCCCGCCCAATGCGCGCGGGGTTGTCTTGGGTCTCTGCGGTTGCGTTGCTCGCGGTCGCAAACCCCGCACAAGCGCAGGTGAGCTTTCGACTCCCTGGGTTTGGGCAGACGTCGTTTTCGTTTACCAACACGACGCTGCTGACCTATCGCCGGACCAACTTTGACAGCGTCAGCACCGACGACAATCTGCTGTCACTCACCGAGCGATTTGACTCGCAATTCACCGCGCCACCGTGGCGTCTGCAGGTCCGCATCGACGCGTTTGTCCCCGTGCTCTTGGCGCCCCCAGGGACGACTCCGGGCAGCGTCAATGCGCCCAGCTTTTGCGCGACGAGCGCGATGGGCATGGCGACTTGCCCTGCGGATTTGCACTGGGATGCGCGCGTCGAGCGTGTCGCCCTGTCCTACAGCGGCGAGCAGGTCAGCGTAGACATCGGTGACTTTTATGCAGCCATCGGCCGAGGCTTGATGCTCTCGTTGCGCAAAGTAGACCCCCTTGGGACAGACACCACGATCCGCGGCGGCAACTTCACCGCCGAGCTCGAGCGATTCACGGTGCGTGCCATGGCGGGCTACATCAACGTGCAAAATCTCGACCCATTGACGTTGGTCACGGTGCACGATTATGGCGAAGCGATCGCACGTGGGCGTGACTCTGCGCGCACTGCGCCGGACCTGTTGGGGGGACTCGATCGCATCGCGGCTGCGGACATCTTGGCGCGCATTGGCGAGAACAACGACGTCGAAGTAGGTCTCGCGGCGGCTCGCGTGATTTATCCCGAGAGCTTCGGGCGAGACTCGGCTGTGGACACGTTTGGCTATCGCATGGCGGTGCCGCTCTTGTTCGACGGAGGGCTCGCTTTGTATGGCGAAGTCATCGGCCTTAGGCGCACACAATCCGAGTATTTTACCTCGGGAAGTGGCGACACCGTGGCACGCGGTGCGCGCGCTCGGGCGGCGACCGAGTTTGGCCGCGCGACGTATCTCAGCGCACAGATCAACGCGGGCAATTGGTCTGCGCAGCTTGAGTTTAAAGACTACGTAAACTTTCTGCTCTCGCCCGACGGCGGCGGCTCATCGCTGCGGCGGATCTACAACAACGCGCCACCGTTAGAGCGCGAAGACGTGCAATTTCGCTCGAATTCGAACACACGCGGCGCATTGGTTCGGATCGAGCGGGCCTTTCGGCCGAGCCCTTGGGTGGGGGGGATCACGCTTGTGGGATCGGGCTTTACAGAGAGCAATGGGCTCGACCCGTGGGACCCCTCGGGCTTTGGTGTTGCGCACGGCTACCTCTCGCTGAGACGCAACGTGGACGGAGCGGATTACAGCACTGCGAGCACAGTGGGCGGGGCCATGGGCGCCGTCGGGGCGGCCCAGGCCCCGCGGGTCGCGGGCGCGTCGTGGCAGCTCGCGGCGAACGCTGGCTATCGCATGGAGTTTATCGGTTCGCGGCGTGGTGTGGGCTGTCGCACGGGCAACCCACGGGACGGGTGTCGCGAGGCGTATGCGCCGGACTGGCACATCGCGCATGCGGACATTGACGTAGCGTTTCCGCTCGCGGCGAATCACTCGTTGGAGGTCCGTGTGGACGGCCGCGTAGAGACCCGGTTTGACGACTTTTTGCTCGACGACATGGGCACACGCGCGGGGTATCACACGTTTGTGCGCGGAGGCATCGCGGCGACGTATGCGTATCAAGATCGCCTGCAAATTAGCGGCACATTGCGCACGGACACGACCCAGCTGAGCAAGTACTTGACGGGCGTCCCGATCGACGGGACTGCGCCGCCGGTGGTGTTTCCGGGGGGCGAGGTGCGGTGGATGTTTACCCCCGGAAACAGCCTGCGGATCTTCGGCGGGATGACCCCTGGCGGCCGCCTCTGCAGTGGTGGTGTGTGCCGCGAGGTTCCTCCGTTTCAGGGCGCGCTCGCAGAGCTTGTGCTTCGCGTGTAGCTCCCCGCAACGGCCTGCACGGAACTGCCTCTGCGCGTGTGATTCGGGATAGCATTCAGGCCATGAATCACTCTCACTGGACTAAACGCGGCGGCATGGTGCTCGCTGCCCTGGTCGCGCTGCAGGGCTGTACCGTGGGGCGCTCGGTGCTCGGAGGGCCGTCCGAAGAAGACGGCTCGACCGACATCGTCGTCCCGGACGCCTCGGACAGCGCGACCGACACGCTTCGCCCTGACACAACGCCGGGATGCACCTCGGACACACAGTGTCGCCCGGATCAGTTTTGCGATCCGATGACCAACGCCTGCGCGCCAGGATGCTCGCGCGACGAGGCATGCTCGGGCGAGACCCCGCGCTGCAACGTGATGAGCCACACGTGTGTCGCGTGCGTACGCGATGACCACTGTCCTTCGGGCAATGTGTGCCGCGGCAACCGCTGCGTGATGGGCTGTTCGCCCACGCAAGGCTGCCCCATGGATCAGACCTGCTGCACCGACGCCTGCATTGATTTGCGAGCGAATACCGCGAACTGCGGGATGTGTGGCACGCAGTGCATGGTGCCCAACGCCGAGCCAACCTGCACGATGGGGCGATGCGCGGTGGGTCGCTGCTCGGGCAACTTTGGCGACTGCGACATGGACGTGCGCAACGGCTGCGAGACCAACACGCAAGACTCGCTGACGCACTGTGGTCGCTGTGGCAATCTGTGCCCCACGCCTCCCAACGCGGTGCCTGTTTGCACAACTGGCACGTGCGGATTTACCTGCAGCCCGGGGTTCGCAGACTGCAACAACAACGCGGCGGATGGCTGTGAAGTTGATCTTCGCGTGAGCGGAGAAAACTGTGGTCGCTGCGCAAATCGCTGCATGGCGGCAAACGGGACGTCTGCGTGTGCGATGGGGGTGTGCACAGTGGGCGCGTGCGCTCCGGGGTTTGGCGACTGCAACATGGACGCGACCGATGGTTGTGAGACCAACACACAGACCAGCGTCATGAACTGCGGCATGTGTGGCCGAGGCTGCATGAGCATCGCGAACGCCACGGCAGGATGCACCGCAGGCGTGTGCGGCATTGCGTTGTGTGCCGCTGGTTTTGCCGACTGCAACATGCTCCCGGCCGACGGCTGCGAGGTCAACACGCAGACGACCGCAGCGCACTGTGGCGCATGCGGCCGGACGTGCAATCTCGCAAACGCGACGAGCGACTGCTCAGGCGGCGCGTGTCGATTGGTGAGCTGTAATCCAGGCTTTGCAGACTGTGATGGCAGCCCGGCCAATGGGTGCGAGGTCAACCTCAACGCCTCCATTGATCACTGTGGTCGCTGCGGAAATCTCTGCCCCATGCCCATGGGCGGCGCACCGGCTTGCAACGCAGGCGTGTGTGGCGTCGGCACCTGCGCGCGCCCGCTGGCCGATTGCAACATGAACCCCGCAGACGGCTGCGAGGTCAACACAGACACCAACACGACGCACTGTGGCTCGTGCAACAACGCTTGTCCGCGTCCTGCCAACGCGACGGCGTCGTGTGTGAGCGGCGCGTGCGGATTGGGCGCTTGCAACGCTGGATTTGCGAACTGTGACGGCAACGCTGCCAACGGCTGCGAGACCAACGTGCAGAGCGACCCTCGCAACTGTGGCGCGTGTGGGCGGCTCTGTGCGTCTCTGCCTAACGCGAGCTCGGGATGCACGACGGGCGTCTGCGGGATCGGGACCTGCGCACCCGGCTTTGCGGACTGCAACGCGGCGGTCGTAGACGGCTGCGAGGTCAATCTCAGCACGAGCGCGATGCACTGCGGAGCGTGCGCTCGGGCGTGCGCGACGGGGCAGAGCTGTGTCGGAGCGGCGTGTGTGTGTCCGCCGGGACAATTGCTGTGCGGAGGGCGCTGTGTGACCACGGCGAGCGACAGCGCGAACTGTGGAGCGTGTGGCCGAGTTTGCACCGCTGGACAGAGCTGCGTGGCGGGCACGTGTCAGTGCCCAGTCGGCAGCACGCTGTGTGGTGGGGCGTGTGTTGCGTTGCAGACGGATGCGCGCAATTGCGGAGCGTGCGGGCGTGTCTGCGCGACCGATCAGGCGTGCGTGATGGGCGTGTGCATTGGCCAGGGACAGCTTCGCTTTACGGCGACGTGGTCGCTCGCGGGCGACATCGATTTGCACCTCGTGCCCCCCTGCGGAACCGAGATTTACTACGCAAATCGCACGGCATGCGGAGGCACTCTCGACAACGACGACACGACCGGCACGGGCCCAGAGAACATCTTCTGGACCACCGGCGCGACGGCGGGCAACTACCACATTTGCGCGGCGCCTTTTCGCATCAACGGACCGACGACGGTGACCGTCACGGTCGTCCGCGGCGCGATGGCTCCACGCACTTTCACGCGCACATTTACCGTGAGTACGGGCAACGAGACGTGCTCTCCCACCGCGTCGTCCTTTATGGGCACTTACGTCTTCTGAGAGGACCGACGACATCATGACCATGCAAACCAAACGGGCCCTCGGTGGCCTCTCTGTGGGCGCGCTGTGTGCCCTCTCGACGCTCGCTTTTCCTGCGATTTCGCAGGGCCAAGTGCTTCAGCGCTTTGCCCTGCGGGCCGAGCTCGGCGCGGGCACCATGCTGTCCGAACACCAGCGCACGACCCTGGGCTATGACTCGGTGCAGCTGCAGCTGACCGGGCGCTTGGCCTTCAACGTGATCGACTGGCTCTCGCTCCAGGCCTCGGTGAACAACGGGTTGTTCTTCTCGTCGCGAGACAACATCGCGATGGGACGCACGCTCGCGCTGCAGGGCGGCCTGAGGCTCGAGCCCATGCTCGGTCGCGTCGGGCGGCTGTGGCTCGACGGAAACTTTGGCTTCGTGCTCACCGGCGACGACCAGCGGTTTGGTCTCGACGCGGGCCTAGGGTTCGAGTTTCAAGCTGCAAAATGGCTCGGAATCGGTCCCTTCGCGCGATACCATCACGTCACGCAGGACCCACAAAACCGACACCCTCACGACGCGCAATTCTGGAGCGCAGGGGTGTCGTTGAGCCTGCGGGTTCCGGCCGAAGAGCGGGCCCCCGAGCCTGTGCCCGTTGTCGTGCCCCCGAGAGACACCGACGGCGACGGCGTGATGGACCCAGACGACCAGTGTGTCCAGGTACCTCAAGGCGATCACCCAGACCCCGCGCGCCGCGGCTGCCCGCTCACGGACAGCGACAGCGACGGCGTGTACGACAACGTCGACCAGTGCATCCACGAAGCGCAGGGCGATCATCCCGACCCTGCGCGTGCAGGCTGTCCCGACCACGACACCGACGCCGACGGGGTCTTCGACGCGCAAGACCAGTGCCGCGATGTCCCACAGGGCGATCACCCCGATCCAGACCCGGCCCGCTTGGGATGCCCCATCGCGGACCGTGACGGCGACTCGGTCCCCGACGCGACCGATCACTGTCCAGATCAACCCGGCGCGCCGCACACCAACCCAGCCCGCAACGGCTGCCCTGGTCTTGTACGAGTACAAAACGGGATGCTACAGATCTTGGCGCCAGTGTTTTTTGCGACCAATCGCGACACGATCTTGCCCCGGAGCTTTCCGGTGCTTGAGGCCGTGGCGACAGCGCTGCAAGCGAGCCCAGACATTCGGCACGTGAGTGTCGAAGGGCATACGGATGACGTGGGTGACGATGAGCGCAATCTCAGCTTGTCGCAGCGTCGCGCATGGAGCGTGGTTGAGTATCTCCATCAGCACGGCATCGAGGCGCCACGGATGCGTGCGCAGGGGATGGGCGAGACGCGGCCGGTGCGACCGATTGAGGGACTGCGCGGCCGGGCCCTGCGAGATGCGCGTGGGCTCAATCGTCGCGTCGAGTTCAGAATCGTTCGCGAGTAACCCGCGCAGACGCCCCGCGGTTTGAGCTATCTTCGCGCCCATCGTGAGTCGAACACTAAAGGGCCGGACACTGTTTATCACTGGGGCGAGCCGAGGCATCGGCCACGCCATTGCGATGCGCGCTGCGCGGGACGGAGCCAACATTGTGGTGGCTGCCAAGACCGCAGAGCCGCATCCGAAGCTCGAGGGGACGATCTATACGGCGGCCAAAGACATTGAGTCTGCAGGCGGCCGCGCGCTCCCGCTGATCGTGGATGTGCGGGACGAAGCGCAAGTTCGCGCTGCCATCGACGAGGTCGAGAAGGTCTTTGGCGTGATCGACGTGCTGGTCAACAACGCCAGCGCGATCTCGCTCACCGGGACGCAATCGACGCCGATGAAGCGCTACGACCTCATGCACCAGATCAACGTGCGAGGCAGCTTTTTGTGTACCCAATCGTGTCTTCCGCTCCTTGAGAAGAGCGACAACGCGCACATCCTTGAGCTCTCGCCGCCGTTGTCGTTGGACCCGCGCTGGTGGGGACCGCACGTGGCCTACACGCTCTCGAAGATGAACATGAGCTTGCTCGTGCTTGGCTGGGCCGAAGAGTTTCGCAGCCAAGGGATCGCGGCCAACGCGCTCTGGCCTCGCACGGTGATCGCCACCGCGGCGGTGCAGAATCTCTTGGGCGGCGACGGCATGATGCGCCACTCGCGCACGCCCGAGATCATGGGCGACGCAGCGCACGCGATCTTTACGCGCGCGTCACGCGAGTGCACTGGCAACTTCTTTATCGACGAAGACGTCCTGCGCGCAGAGGGAGTCACGGACTTTACGAAGTACGCCGTCGACCCCAGTGTCGAGGCGATGCAAGACCTCTTCGTTTGACATCCCTTTTGTCAGCCCCTGGAGACATCCAACGTGAGCAAGCTCAGTGTGGGCGATCGTGCCCCAGAATTTTCACTCAAAGACGCAAACGGAAAGACCGTGAAGCTCGCGGATTTTCGCGATAAAAGCGCGGTCGTTCTCTATTTTTATCCCAAGGATGACACCCCCGGCTGCACCGCAGAGTCGTGCATGTTTCGCGACATGTACGAAGACTTTGTCACCGCGGGCGCCGAGGTCATCGGCGTGAGCTCGGACGACGCCGCGAGCCACCGTAGCTTCGCCGAGAAGCACCAGCTCCCGTTTACGCTCTTGGCAGACACCTCGGCACAGACGCAGAAAGACTACGGCGTACGCTCGGTCTTTGGTCTGGTCCCCGGCCGCGTGACCTACGTGATCGATCGACACGGCGTGATCCGCCACGTGTTCTCGTCCATGTTTAACGCGACCCAGCACGTGACCGAGGCCATCCAGATTATCAAGTCGCTGCAGGCCTCGTAGCCGCAGCACGCTTGCACCCGGCGACGTCGCCGGATCTCGCGCTGGTCGCCGCACAATGCGCAGCGAAACAGCGTGACAGACAATGTCCGCTACCGACTGTCGCTTGCTTGCTTAACGCGACCAAGCGGGCCACGATGGCGTTGTTGCGTGCATGGGTGCCCGCGAGACGAAAGGCACAGCGTGTCGAGAGTTTTGGACATCGTAGCGACCGAAGCACACCGCCAAGAGCGGCTGCTGCGTGCCCTCGATGCGCCAGGCACCCAAGCCGCCATTGCACCTTCGACAGTGACCTTCGACGCGCTTGTGCGGACCCTCCACAGCGCGCTGCTGCCTCATCGTGCAGTGGCACCCCTCTCCATCGAGCGCTTCGCCGCTGCGAGCGTCGTCTCGGCGATGCGCAAGGGCGCGAGCTACCAACGCACTACAGCGCTCTCTGACGCGCTTGAGCTCTTGCGCCGCAGCGGCCTGGACGGTGACGCCCTTGAGCGCGCCGTGGCAGAGGTCCAGGGGGATGAGCCCCAGGCGCGCAAGCGGCTCCAGACACTGGCCAAGGTCGTGCGTCGCGTCGACGAAGAGCTCGACCGGAGCGAGCTGATTTCTCCGCATGCGATTGAGCGCGTGCTCGCTGCGCTGTTGGACGCCATGGACCCGTCGCAGCCGCTGCCCGCGCCGCTGGGTCCGCACGCGTGCGTGGTGCGCGTGGAGCTCGCGGGGCATTGTTTTGACCAAGCGCGTGCGTTGTTTGTGACGGCCCTGGCGAGAGCGCTCACACGTCGCGGAGGGTCGCTCTCGCTGCACTTGCTCGCCGAGCCCTCACGCGAGCGGTGGCCGACCGCGCTCGATCGCGCGCTGCGGTTGATCGAAGACGACGAGCACGCGCCGGTCGAGTTGCGATTTGGGCTGCGAACACCGAGCGCTCCCGAGGCGGCGCACGGCCTCGTGGGCTTCTTGCGAGCGCTCAGCGCGGGTGGGCGCGCACAAGAAGCCCCCGTGCGATTTGCCGAGGCGTTTGGGCCCGACGAGAGCGCGCGATGGGCTGTGCAGTGCATCGAGCGTTGGCACGATCAGGGGATCTCGCTCGATGACATCGTGATCGTCGTGCGCTCGGGTGCCGCCGATGAGATTGAGCCGATTGTGCGCGCCATGCGTGACGCGGCGCTGCCCGTAGCGCTCGACCCTGCGTGCCGACGTGGGGCAGAGCGTGGGGGCGTTCAGCACGCGGCGATCGCGCTCGCGCGGGCGATGGCTGAGGGAGGCGATGTCGAGCGTGTCACGCTCGCGTTGGTGGCCCTCGCGGGGCCGCGGGCGATGATGGGACAACCTGCCACGGTGCTCGCACATGCTGCACGTGCGGTGCGCGCGCGCGACGTGTTTGACACGAAGCTGCAGACGCTCTCGCGGCATGTTTCGCAGGCGACTGCGCTCGCCGCAGAGAAGCTCTCGTCACTGTTGACGCCCTTGGTCGAGCCCGGCTCGGTCACGAGCCACTGCCTGCGTTGGGCTGCGCTGCTCGACGCGCTTGGGCTCTCGCAGAGACAAGACTCGCTCACGCGTGGCGCGTTTGCTTCGAGCCTCGACCCTTCGCAGCAGGCGTTGCTCAGCGCGAGCGCACGTGAGGTGCGGGCCATCGAGCGATTGCACCAGTGTATTCGCTGGCTTCCGGCACGCGCGTCACGCGCGAGCGTGAACGACAACCTTGACGCGGCGAGCTTCGCGTCGCTGCTCGAAGACGCGCTTGACGTGGACGAAGACGACACGACGCCCGCAGCGGGACACAGCGCGGTGCGTGTTTTGAGCGCGGTCAACGCCGCGGGGTCCAGCGCACGCGCGGCGGTGATCTTGGGCGTCGAGGACGGCAGGTTTCCAGCGCACGCAGACGAAGACACGCTCTTGGGCGAGGTCGAGCGACGCGCGGTGCAGCGCTCTGCAGGTGTCTCTGCGGTACGCAGGGGTGGACGCGAAGAAGAAACACAGCTGTTTTTGCTCGCTTGCGCGTGTGCCTCCGAGCAGCTCGCGATCGTGGGAGCGCGGCACGATGCGAGCGAGCGCGCGCTGCCGACGTCTCCGTTTTTGGTCGATGCGCGGCGCGTACTTGATCGTCGACCCGAGCGTGTCATGCAGGACCCGCTGGGACAAAACCCCTCGCTTCCACCGCGCGGGGTCGAGCGGACCACACGCGCATGGAGCGCATTTGCGCTGAAAAATCCCAGCAAGAACGCGATGACTACCGCGGCCTGGCAGCGATGCGCTCCTACGGTCCGCGATCGCGTCCGGGCGGCACATCGGCGCGCGACCATTGAGCGCGAGCGTACGAGCTTCTTCGCCAGCGAGGACAACGCGGTCGGTCGCTTCTCGGGTGCCATTGACCATGACCCCCGTGCGATGGAGTCGCTCAATCTCTCTCGCTTCGCGACGACCTCGTGGCCCTTGGATGTGACCTCGCTTGAGCGCACTGCGCGCTGTGCCTTCAAGGCCTTCGCGCAGCAAGTGTTGAAGCTCGAACCCGAAGAGCTTCAGTCCCTTACGCTGGATCCCAAAGAGCGCGGACATCTCTTGCATGAGCTCGTCGAGGCTGGACAGCACGCGCTGCACAAGACGCAGGGCCGACCTGGCCCTGTGCGATGGGAGGCATGCGAGCGCGCGCTCGATGAAGCTGCAGAGCGATTTGCGAGCAAATTGCCTCACGCAGACCCAGACCTGTTGCGCGCTGACACGGTGGCGGTCCGTCGCAAGATCGAGCACTTTCTCAAGCGCCGGATGGACGCAGACACGCGCTGGAGCGTGGTCGCGACCGAGATCGCGTTTGGCCCAGAGCGTGAATGGCCTGCCCTCGAGATCGCGGTCGACCAAGGCGAACCCATTGTCCTGCGTGGCCGTATCGACGGCATTGAGCGCTTGGACGATCAAGTGCGCGCGGTGGAGTTTAAGAGCGGCCGCGGAGACGGATTTCAGAAGCGTCTGCGAGAGGGCGTACTGGACACGCAGTTTCAGCTCGTCGTGTACACGAGCGCGCTGTTTAGGGCCGTCAGCGAGGGACACATTGACGCGACGGGCGTGGACATCGATGGGCGCTACATTGGCTTTCGCGACGACCGCGAGTGTGGCCTTGCCGAGACACTCACGCGCAAATCACGTGGCAAATCAGGCGCAGATGAGCCCATCGATGTCGAAGCCATGGTGCGCGAAGGGTCACGCGGCGAGGGGCTCTTGGGGCACGCGGTGCGGCGCGCGGTCTTGCCGGTGAGGCAAGGGCAATTTGCGGCGCGCCCGAGGGACTGTGAGTTCTGCAACGCGAGCAGCTTGTGCCGTGTGCAACAGCAGACGGACGACGACGGGGCATAGTCCGGCGACGTCGCCGGGTCACACGACCAGCGGCGATCTGTGGGCCGAGCACATCCCGTGCGAGCACCTCCGGCGAGCTGTGCAACACTCGCGCGCGATGTCTCTTCGCTGGCGACTCACGATTGCCCTCTGGATCTGCGCGACGCTACCGCTCGCAGCCACTCTGGCGGGCGGCTACTGGCTGCTGTCGTCCGTGCACGCGCTGCAACCCGCGCTGGCTCACGAGCGGGACGTCGTGGTCATGCTCGCGCTTGGGGGGCTGTTGCTCGCGAGCGGGTTGGCGATGGGGTTGGCTGCGTGGCTTGTGCCCATCGTTTCGCGTCCGATGAGCGCGGCGATGGAGGCTGCAGATCGGATCGCAGCGGGTACCCGTTCGGTGCAGATCGACAGCCAGGCCGGAGGCGAAGCGGGCAAGCTCGTGCAAGCTTTCAATCGCATGGCGCGCGAGCTTGACGCTGCAGAGTCTCGCCTACGCAGGGCCGAACGAATCGCAGCATGGAGAGATATTGCGAGACAAATCGCACATGAAATCAAGAACCCGTTGACTCCCATTCAGATGGGCATCGAGATGCTGCGCAAAGCGAAAGCGCGTGAGCTCGATGACTTTGATGCGCTGTTTGAAGAGCACACGCTGATCGTGCTCGAGGAGGTGGCGAGGCTGCGGAGGCTGGTTGAGAACTTCTCGAAGTTCGCGCGGGCTCCGCGGCCAAGCTTCTCGATCATCGACCCTACGACGATCGTTGAGCGCGTGGTCGCGATGCATCAGCTGGGAGAGGCCGAGGTGACCGGAGAGGTGCACGGAGTGATCCCAGAGCTGCGAGCGGACGGAGAACAGCTCACGCAGGTTCTCTACAATCTCGTGCAAAATGGCGCGCATGCTGCGCTTGAGCGTCGCGCACGTGAGGGCGCACAGAGGCCGGCCGCGGTGCATGTGAGCGCGTCGTGCGTGCTTGATGCGGTTGTGATTTCGGTCGCGGACAACGGGCCAGGCGTGGACCCCGAGGTGCGCGATCGGTTGTTTGAGCCCTACGTCAGCACCAAGAAATCTTCAGGCGGAACGGGCCTTGGGCTCGCGGTCGCGTGGCGCATTGTGCACGATCACGGCGGCGAGCTGAGCGTCGAGAGCTCACGCGAGGGCACGCGCTTCGATGTGCGACTGCCACTCGCCGGACCGAGTGAGACTGCGCTCACGCACGACGGCGGCACGTACGGTTAGCGAGGGATTGGTCAGCGAAATCACAGCTCCAAACGAGTCTTGCCTCGTGAGAAGTGCGTCGGGTGATCACACGTCGTGGACGATGGGCTCGCGCTTTTGGACGAAGCGCTCGATGAGGCTCCACGCCTCGGGGGGAGCTTGCGTGATCGCGATGCCAAGACCCGGCGTCATGTTCTCGGTGTTGTTGCGAACGAAGCGGACTACGCCGCGGATTTCGGCAGACAATCCACCGGGAAAAGTCAGCGCGATCTCACACGCGGTCCCGAGCGACATGACGTGGTAGGTCGAGACGAAGATCCCGCCGTTGCTGCGGATGTCCCCGAAGAAATCCGTGAAGAAATTGGTGTCCGAGTGGACGTCCACTTCGGTCTCTAGGCGCGGCACACCGTTGGGTCCGTTGGGGATCGAGCTTCCGAGCAGCGCACGATAGGACCCGGTGGCGGAGGGTGATGGGCTCGGTGTCACGGGCGCGGAGGCTCCCGTTGCGGGCATCGCGGCCTGCGAAGAGCGGCTGAGCGATGCCACAGGCGCTACGGGCACTGCGGGCGCTACAGGCGCTACAGGCGCTACAGGGGCGGGTGCAGGCGCTACGGGCGCTACTGGGGCGGGTGCGGGTGCCACGGGCGCGGCTGCCACTGGCGTGGGCGCGGCTGCCGCTGGGGCTGCCGCTGGGGCTGGCGCCGCGGCGGCCGCTTGCAACGCGCCGAAGATGATCCCGAGGGTGGACGCGATGGCCTGTGTGGCATCCGAGACGCCGGGGTACATCTGATCCACCGTCTGCATTTTGCCGAGGGTTTCTTGAAGAACGGTGCGCGCCTGGATAAACAAGCTGCTGTCAGGATCGCCACGCTCGAGCTTAAACAGCGGCCCGATCGCGCCGGCCAAGCCACTGACGATCTCGGCGATGCCTTGTGGAAGATTGGGATCGGTCTGAAGAGACCCGAGGACTCCCGCGAGACGTTGCCGCGCGGTTGCTGCTGCTTCGGCCTGAGGCGTGGTGCTCATTGTTGATCGCGATGTAAGAGGTGCGAACGTTCTTCGTTGTAACAAACGGTCACAACATCCCTGAGCGCACTGTTGCCGAACGATACGCTTGACTGAACCTTCGGATCAATCACTCAAAGCACGAGTAAAAACATAGCGTGCGCGGCTGGGGCCTGCGTAGTCCGGGCTGTGTTCGACCTCGAATCGCATGGCGCGATGAAACTCTACGCTGCCTTCGTTTCCGACGGTGGTGATCGCCTTGAGTGTGGTCGCGCCGAGCGCGCTTCCGCGTCGAGCAAACTCTTCGTAGAGCCCTCGCGCGATGCCTCGGCGGCGGTGGTTTGGGCTGATCCCGACGAGATGAACGTACGCGGTGCGTGGCTCACGATCCGAGACAAATCCGAGGAGAAATCCAGCGAGCGCGCCTTCTTCTTCGGCGACCAGCGCGTGGTGTCCGAACTCGTAGAAGAAGTAGGGCTCCGGTCGCAAACCCGAAGGACCACCCCACCACTGGTCCATGACAGACACGATTTCATCAAAGTCTGCCTTCGTGATTCCTCGAATGTGCATGGCGTAGCTCCTCTGGGGCGACGTGAGGGTTTTGAGATCAGACAGCAGAGACAACAATGCACTATCCGATCTGTAATCTGTCAGCATAAACGCACGACGCAGCGGGTGCGTCTTGCACGCGCATGCTGCGTAGGCGCGCCCATGTACGGCGTAGTGCTACGTAGGCAACCGGCTCGCGTCAACGGCGGAGAAACAGCGGGTTGGTCAACGCCATCGGCACCATCGGGGGATCCCCGACGAGCACGGGCACAGGCTGCTCACCGCGCACACGAAAGAGCACAAATTCGTCACGCGAAAACACGCGCACGGTGGCCTCGACGACCACGGTGTTCGCGGTCCGTGAGACCACCGCGCCGGGGATGCGCTCGAGGGTCGCGTCTGCGCGTACGCGCTCAAGAATGTCTGCGGGCGCCCAGCTCACGCTCTCTGCGCGGACGCGCAGCAAGAGCCCCGCGCGTGGGGGCACGATGTGCTGTCCCATCACAGAGATTTCTTGCCGAGAATTTGCAGGCCAAACGGTGATCACCGGGCCATCGGTCATCAGCGCATCGCGGCGTACTCGGAGCGATCGCACCACGCTCGCGTCGAGCCCTGCGCCACGCTCTGTGGCGGCGATGGGCATGCACGTGCGCGGGTAGCCGACCTCTTGCGTGACGATCAGGTGCGAGTCGCTGTTGGCGACGCCGGTGAGCGTTGCGCCCGCGCGCAAGAGCGCGAGCCAGTCGCGTAGGACGCCTTCGGATTGGCGCTGGTAGCGACCGTTCCATACCTCGAGCGCGTCGAAACGCGCAGAGAATCCAGGGCGCGCGGCGCGACCGGTCTGCGGGTCGAGCTGGTAGACATCAAACATCCCCGTGGGAGATCCCGCGCGAGGATGATTGAGTTGGATCACCGCGCCGGGCAGAGTCTCTCGCACGCGCGCGATGAGCTGCTCGGGCGAGAGCTCAAACAGATCGGGTGCACCATTGCGCGGGCGCGAGGGGTCCACGTCGAACGGGTAGAGGTTCCAGTGGCCCGTGGGCTGGACTGCGACGTCGGTGCTCACTTCGTCGCCGCCCATCGAATGCAAGACCCCCGTGAGGGCCTCTTCGGTGATGGCGCCAGCGAGGTTGGTCGCGACGTTGTGATCGGTCGCGGCGAGCACATCGAGCCCCTCGGCCGCGGCGGCCAACACGCGATCACGGAGCGAGACCGGCGAATCAAGCGAAGGCGCCTGGTGCGTGTGAAAATCCCCGCAAACGAGCGTTCGTGTGGTGTCAATCACGCGGGTCACGGTGAGGTCTACGTTGGCCTCTTCGCCATCGTTGAGCACCACTTGTTGCTCAGCGAGCGTGTGCATCGGGCCGTGCGTCGCGACGACACGATAGGTCCCCGCGCCGAGGGCAACACGCACGGGCTCACGAGGTGAAACCAGCACGCTGTTGCGCGCGCCGTCTCCGCGACCTGACGGGCCAAACACAGGATCCGGCGTGGGACTTACACCGTAAACTATCACCCTCGCGGCGACGGGCTGTCGCTCGGCTGCGTTGGCCTCAAACACCCGCAGCCGCAGTGCCCCAGCGCGCCCCACGTGCGCGTCCACCACGACCGACTCAGGGCCGCCCGACGGCAGCTGCACGGCGCCGTTGTTGGCCACTGTGACGGCGCGGCCCTCGGCGCGGACTGAGACACGCCAGCTGCCACCCGCGGGCAGGCTCCACCCCAGCCCTGCGGGGGTGCGCAAGACGGCCATCCCATCGCTGCCACTTGAGGCCATCCAGTGGGGTGCGCCGTTGGTGTCTAAGAGCTCCACCCGCGCGCCTGCAAAGGGGCGCCCGTCGGGGTCGTCTACGCGCACACGGATCTGGTGAGACATCCCGGTGGGCCCGTACGAAGCGCTGCGAAGCGCCTCGTCGACCGCGCTGGGGCCTGCCACACCGAGCCGCCGCACGTAGCGTGCAGACTCGCCGCGCGCGAGGGTCACGCGGCGCACCATGGGGTTGGTCCAGGCGCTGCCGCTGGGGCCAAAGAGCCCTGTGCTTCCGTCTGCGACGAGGGCATAGACCACACCGCGGCCGACGCCGGCGATCCAGGCAAATCGCTGCTCACCGCGGACCGCGTGGCCAATCCCTGGGACCCAGTGCTCGGCCCCGGCCCACTGGATCGCGTCGCCCAAGCCCACTTCGGTGGGCGAATCGCCATCGAACGTGATCGTCGTGTCGAGCTCAATGGCCGCGGTGCCGGGGCGCAATCGGTAGGTGGTCTCGCCGCGCAGGCCTGGTGTACGCGGGTCTACGCCACGCACCGTGACGCTCGCGACGCCCTCTGGACTGAGCGCGCTCGTCGAGGACTCATAGCGCAATTGCCTCGGAAAACTCCCAAGATAGTTAAACACCTGCCCGAGCTCATCGGGGCCCGCGCGCCCCTCGGTGTGCCTCGCGAGGTCTACGAGCTGCCCGCCTGAGAGCGCAAACCCTCCGCCGCCCGACTGCACATCATCGACCACTGCGCGCACCACGCCGTTGTCCAAGACCCAGTCGCCGACCTTGCCGACGGCGTTGGGCCCAACGCACAAATCACTGAGGTTCACCGCGCGAAACACACGCGATGGCGCGGGCGGTGGCAGCGTCAGGTGCTCGTCCAGCGAGGGCGGCTCTGGCGTTGGAGCGCGCACCGCGCGTCTGACAGGCTCTGTTTGCGGAGGAGGCCGACAGGCACTCATCGCAATAATTCCGGCAAAAACACAGCCTAATCGCGAGTGTACCACGCGCTCAGCGCCCTCGCCCTGCGGCAGGCGTCGGGGTCGTCGCCGCGATGCGTACGGTCGTGCTCGCGGTGCCGACGTTGCCCGCTTCGTCGGTCGCGCGGACGCTCACCGTGTGTTCGCCTGCAGAGAGCCCAGCAGAGAGCGGTGACTCAAAGCGCTCTTCGCGCTCGTCAAAGAGCCCATCGCTCGACCGCATCGGTCGCCACTCAAGGGTGTCTACGGCCCACTCGACGCGAGTCACAGCGCTCGCGCCATCGCGCGCGGTGCCAGAGACACGCCCCGAAGCGACCTGCACGGTGACTGCGGGTGGCGTGTGATCGACCAAGACGGGCTCGCTCTCGCGGCGATCGCTCAGCGATTCTCCCTCTGGATTTGCAGCTTCATCGCTCGCTTCGACGGCGACACGGTAGTGCCCCTCGGGCAGGCCCTCGATGCTCCAGTCGTGGTTGGTGCTGGTGGTGTACTCGCTGTTGCGCATGAGCGTGCGCCAGCCGGTCTCGCCGTCGCCGCGATAGTGCAAGCGATAGCGAAGCGCGTCGCCGTCGGGGTTCTCGACCTTCCAATTGATGCGCAATTGGGGCCGCGATTCGCTGGTGCGCGCCTCGGTCGTGAGCTCGGTGAGCACCGGGCGCTGGTTGCTTGGGAGATAGTACGCCGTCACCGCGCGCAGCGTGCTGCTCGGGTCGCGGGACCATCGCGCACGGATCTGGAGGTACCGCGCGACGGTGTCACCGACGGTGCCGTCTTCGCGCAGAGCAGCCCACGAGGACCAAGTGCTGTCGGGGGGATCGCTGTTTCCGCTGCGAATTTCCCAGTCAAGTGAGCCTGTTCCGCGCCAGCGGACTGCGCCCCAGCGCGCGGGGTTGGTCGCGTCGAGTGTGCGCGAGGTCCACGACGCGCGCGCCGGTGCGTTGCGTCCCATGCTGTACACCGCGCCGGTGTCACTGGTGCCCAACGACAGGGACTCACCGCGCAGGGCGATGGCCAAAATCGTGCTCTCGTCCGCGTCAAACACCGTGCGAAACGTGCGGTTGGCTTCGACCGCGACGACCTGGCCGTGGACCGCGTGTCCCACGAGCACTTCGTGTCGCGCGCCGTCGTACGCGAGGGCCGTAAAGTGCGTGTCGTTGCTTACGTAAATCCGCTCGGCGACTCCGTCTGCGCGCACGCTGTACAGCGAGCCTCGACCGGGCCGCGGGCGAGCCGCGCTGGTGCCTCCGGGCGCTGGCGTGCGCGACTGCGCGACCGAGCGCCTCGAGCCATCCGTTGCGTCCGAGAACGTGTTGCTCGTGACGTACACCGTGCCGTTGTCACCGAGGACAATGTCTTTGACTTCGCCGCCCACCAGCCGCGCGATCGCGCGGGCATCGCTGGGCCCGCGCACGTGGTAGAGCACTGCCGCTGCGCCGCTCGTGCCGGCGTACACGCTGCCGTTTGGGCCGAGCGCGAGCGCGTAGAGGTTGGGCTCGTCGGCGTCGAAGAGCAGCGTCGCGCGGCCTTGTGCGTCGATGGCAAAGAGTTTTCCGTCAGGGCCGGTGGCCGCGAGCAAGACGCGGCGTGTGCTGTCATACACGAGCGCCCAGATGTGCTCGACGCCAGGGAGCTCGGCAAAGACCTCGGCGTCGCGCGGGGTCGGTGCGGCGTTGCCCGTGGCGGCCTCGGGAGCTCGCAAGCGCAGGACTTTTCCGTGCCCAAGTGTCGCGGCAAAGATCGTAGCGCCGTCGCCTTGCGCGAGGGCCGTCACCGCGACCGCGTCTCGCGACGTGTTCGCCCAGTGCTCGGCGCGACCATGGGTGATGCGGTACACGCGCCCATCGGACGCAGTGCCTGCAAATACCGCGGTGCCGGTGTCTAAGAGCGCCCAGACCCCGTTGGCCGATGGGTCCAACGCGATGCGCGTCGCGTCGCGTCCGAGCACCACGGAGCCATCCGAAGTGACTGCGGTGCGATCAAGGGTTCCTGCTGTAAATTCAGTGGCAGAATCGACTGACACCGTGCGCGTTTGGACCGCCTCGGAGCCGTGCGGCCACAGGGCGACCGCCGCAGTAGCGCTCATTACCGAGAGAGAGATTAGCGAGAGTCGTACGTTCATCGGTCAGTATTTTTGATGCTAAAATGGATGAATTACCGCGCGCTTGTCCGAGCACCCGCGCTCAATCGTGGAGGTCTCGCACACGCAGCCGTACACGGTCACGCCCGATCATAAATCGCCCCATCGGGATCACCGTGTGCTGTGCATTGATCAACGCCTCGGCGCCGTCGGTGCTCGCCGCTGGGCGCAGCGCATCCATCGCGCTGGCAGGGAGGTTGTACAGCGCGCGTCCGCGGATCACTGCGGCCTGTCCAGGCATCCGCACGCTCATCACGAGGGCGTCGTTGGGATAGCTTGTGGTGAGGTTGCGGATGAGGTCGTCGATGTCCTCGGGCTCGGCCATGTCGGGCACGGCTTCTTTGCCAGACGAGAGCTCAATCTCAAGCTCGCGACCCGCCATTTCTCTGGTAATTCGCAGGGGAATCATGCGCGTCACGGGTCTTCCTGCGTGGACCCCGAGAGACACCATGACCTGCACGGTCTGGCCTACGTCGGCCTCGGCCTGCGAGAGCGCGACGTTGCGCACGTAGTAAAACTCGCGCTGCCATCGCAAGGCCACGTCGACCTCGACGCGATCGACGCGCACAGGCTGAAACGCGTTGTCTGTCAGCCGCTCGATCCCCTCGAAGAAAGACATGTTGAGCGGCGAGAGCGACGACGGGCCGCCCGTGACAACGCCTACATCGCTGAAGCGCAAGACCCCGTGATCGCGTGTGTGCACACGCGCTTCGAGGGTGTAACCCGCGTCGGTGGTGTCCCCCGCGGCGGTCTCGAGCGCGGTGATCACAGCGCCGCCGACCAAGCGAGAAAAGAGCGTGCGGTGGTAGGCTACCCGCACGTTCCAGGTGTTGTGGGCAGAGGGATCATTGCCCTGAATTTGCACGCGAATCGGCACCGTAGGGGCCTGACCTCGCTCGCTCACGATGATCGTACTGGGGCGATCTTGCACCAGCGCGCCGAGCGGTCTCACGGGCTCTGCGATCTTAAACGAGCGCCGTGAACTCGAGAGAATCCAAGACACACGCGAGAGAGCCGTCGGCAGCGCGACCTCGCCGAGCTCGAGCATCGGGTGGCCAAATCCCAGCACATCGTCGCCATGGACCCAGGTCACCGTGCCGGTGCCCGCGCCCGAGATATCTCCTGAGACGAGCTGCACGCTCACAGAGCCACCAGGCTCAAAGTGCTCGGGGGTCCCCGCAGGGATCACACCCGGAGTCCCGGTCCCCGCGGCCTGCAACGGGACCAAACCAAGGGGCTCAAGACCCTCGGCGAGAAAACGCAATCCACCCTGCGAAAATCCAGCGACTGCAAACGGGACAGCCAACGGCTGCAGCGACCCATGGGCCGTCGCGATGGGCGCCCGTGAGGCCTGTCGCCGCGTGGTGAGCGCGTTGAGCGTGTGCCCCACGCTCCCGACGGCGCCAGCGCTCGCTGAGGGCCCGGCGATGGGCAGCGGCGCCGAGCTCCCGGGGATCATTCCCGCGGGTGTACGCCGCACACGGCGCAGCTCGTTGAGCATGTTGGCGATCGGAGTGACCCCGGCGATGGGCTCGTTGCCAAACTCCCACCCGTACGCGTACGCGCCGACGAGCTTGTCCTCGATGTAGATCGGCGAGCCCGACATGCCGCCCACGGTGTTGGCGTGCGCCAAGATCGGGTGCGTCGTTCGGATGAGCACGAGGTCTTGCTGTGGCCTGAAATTTCTCAGGGTTCCGACGACTTCGACCTCGAAGCGCTCGGGCCGCATGCCGCTAAACACCGTGAGCCCATACCCGCGCATCCCCGCGCGCAGCTCGTCTACGGACATCGTTCGGACGGTGGGTGCCGTTTGCGCAAGCGCTAACGCAGCAGTCACCAGCGAGGTCGCGCAGAGCGCGAAAGTAGCAGCGGCACGTCGCACGTCAGATGCGCGCGAGTATTGCCCCCATCCCCGGCTAAGTCACTAGCGCATCACGCGATCGCGTCACATCTGGCACCTCCCCGTTGGCCCTGCGCGTGTACGGCCCTAAGCTCCCAGGATCGCCATGAGCATGGATCTCGCTTCGATTCGCCGCACCCTCGCTGATCTCCCGCGAGAGAGCGTGTCGCCCGCGCAAGAACGTCACGCCGCGGTGTCGATGATCCTGCGCGAGCCCATCGCCGGATGGGGAGCCGAAATCCTGCTGATTCAGCGCGCAGAGCACCCCAAAGATCCATGGTCTGGGCACATGGCGTTTCCGGGCGGACGCTGGGATCTCACCGATGATTCGCTGAGAACCACCGCAGAGCGCGAGACCCACGAAGAGATCGGCCTGGACCTCAAGACCCACGGCGACATGCTCGGTCGCATGCCAGACATCGCCGCCATCGCCGCCGGAAAACACACCGGGATGCACATCACGCCGCACCTGTACGCGCTGCACGACAGCTCCGACGACACGCTCGCGCTGACGCTCAACCCGCGCGAGGTCGCGGCATGTCTGTGGGTCCCTCTCGCCCACCTCGCGGACCCAGGTTCGCAGCGCACGATGGAGTACAATCACGAAGGTCGCGTGCTCAAGCTGCCGTGTATTCACCTGCAAAATGACAGGGTCCTGTGGGGATTGACCCTGCAGATGACCCACGCGCTGCTCATGCGCCTGTAGGGCCCTACGCGCCGGTTACCTTGGCCACCGCGCTGCGCACGACCGCTTCGACTTCTTGGCGAATGGCGTCCCGTCGGGCGGGCGAGCCTGCTTCGAATCGCAGGACCAACACGGGCTGCGTATTGGACGCGCGGACAAGACCCCAGCCGTCTCCGAAGTTCACACGCGCGCCGTCCACGTCGACCACGTCGTGGGTGCTCTGAAAGTGTGCGAGCACTTGGGCGACCACCTCGAATTTGACCGCGTCTGGACAGGGCTCACGGAGCTCTTGGGTCGCGAAGGTCTCGGGCACATCGTCAAGGAGCGCCTCAAGACCGTGGCCCATTTCGCCGATGAGCTCGACCAAGCGGAGGGCCGCGTAGACGCCATCGTCGTAGCCGTAATAGCGATCGGCGAAGAACATATGCCCTGACATTTCGCCCGCCAAGAGAGCTTTCTCTTCTTTCATCTTGGTCTTGATGAGCGAGTGCCCGGTCTTCCACATGATGGGGCGGCCGCCGTGTTCGGCGATGTCGTCGTAGAGCGTCTGAGAGCACTTGACCTCGCCCAACACTGCGCTGCCGGGGCGTCTGGCCAAGATGTCTCGTGCAAACGCGATCAAGAGCTTGTCGCCCCAGACGATCTCGCCGTTTGCGTCAATGGCACCGATGCGGTCGGCGTCTCCGTCGAGCGCGATGCCCACGTCTGCTTCGAGCCTTCGCACCGTCTCAATGAGCTCGCGCACATTCTCGGGCTGCGTCGGGTCGGGGTGATGGTTAGGAAATCTCCCGTCCATCTCGCAATACAGCGCCACCGGATCGAGCCCGAGCGCACGCATACACGCGAGCACCAGCGGGCCGCCTGCGCCATTGCCGGCGTCCACGACGACCTTCAAATCGGTCCGCCGAAAGCGCACGTTGCCGGTCATAAAAGCCACGTACGCGTCGGACACGGTGGCGTCTTCGAGGGTGCCACCGGGGATCCGCGCGAGAGAGCTCGCGGTGACCGAACGCAGGCCCAGCGCGCGGATGTCATCCCCAAAGAAACTCGATTTTCCCGAGAGAATCTTCAGGCCATTGTCTTCGGGAGGGTTGTGGCTCCCCGTCACCATCACGCCGCCGTCTGCGTCCATGTGGTGCACTGCGAAATAGAGCAAGGGCGTCGGGCCGACCTCGATCTTGACCACGTGGCGTCCCATCTCGCGAAGGCCCTCGACGAGCGCGTTGCGAATGCGCCGCGAAGACACACGACAGTCGCGACCCACGATGATTTTGCGCTGTCCGCGCTCTGCGTAGATCGTCCCGAGCGTGCGACCGATGGCACGGACGTGCTCGTCGGTCAGGTCGGTGTCTGCAACGCCTCGGATGTCGTACTCGCGAAAGATGTGCGGATTCATAGGGGATGTGAGCTGAAGATGTACCACCGTTCGGACCGGCGAGGCAGCCTCGTTGGCGTGGGAGTGTGCTCGCCCTTGGATGGACGCTGGGCCGCACGAACGGCCGCAGCGCGCGTGGTGTACGGGCGCGAGCGGTGGCGAAGGGCGGTGCGCGCGACGCCGCGAGATGCAGAGGGAGTTTGTGGCGCGCGAGTGGATTCGGAGCGCGAGCGGAGCGTGAAGCAGCCATCGCGCTGCGCGCAAGCGTCGGGCGAACCCGTGGACTGCAAGGGCGAGGCGACGGGCGATCGGGCCACAGTCCGCGGATGCGTGGGCGACGGAACGGGGTTGGATGTCTTATACTCCGAACGCGATCTGCGAGGAAAATCGCGGTCTGCGATGTAGCGCCGCGCGCTGTCTGAATGTACGTTCACGGCTCAATTCGTCGGAAGGTGTGTATGCGAATGCGGTGGGGTTGTGCGGCGTTGGTCGTGGGGCTCGGGTGTGGGTCGAAGACGGGGCTTCGCGTACCGGAGCTGGTCGTGCCTTCGACGCTCACGTTTGTCATCGACGCGATTGATCCGGGTCTAACTCCGCCAGACGCGCAGTTCGCCATTCCGGGCTTCAATCTTGATGGCGTGTTCACCGATGCAGATGGCGCAACACCACGGAGCTGCTCGATCCCTGACACGATCTCGAGTTTGGACCCCACGCAGAATTGCCCAGTCGATGCGCTCGATGGCGAGGCTCGATGTCGAACAACTGCAGGATGTGCGCGCGGGCCGATGTGTCGCGGCGGCGTCGACAACGCGTTGCCAGTGCTGATCGACGCGTTCGAGAACATTACGTCAACTCGGCTCCCTCATGGCATTCGACCGCTCATCACCCAGCAGGTTCGCCGCAGCCGCATCGTGTATGTCCTTCGTTTCACGGGCATCGATTCACTCACCTCGGACGATTCCGTGACGTTGAACGTCTACCGTGGCTTCGCGACGTTTCGTGATCGGTGCGAGTCCGTCTTGCCCGGCCGTGAGTACGCGATCGACAGCGCGTCCGTCGTTGATCGCGACCTCGAGCGACCCACGCTCACCCCGATTCGCGGCGCGATCCGAGGCGGGCGCTTTGTCACGACCACGCCAGGCACGGGATTCTCTCCGGTGATTGCTTTCGACGACGGCACGCTGGTCGAAGTCGAGGCCACGCGCGTGCAGTTCGCCGCCAACCTTCGAACCGACGGTCTCGGTCAGGGCAACTTTGGTGGGCTCCTTCGCGGGCCAGCACTCGCCTCGATCCTCGCGCCGTTGTTCGGAACAGCGATCGTCAACACGATCGTTGGCGGAACTGTCGACGTCGAAGAGCCGGTCCCCACGCCGGGTTCCGTAGTGGGAGCATGCCGCTCGTACGCTCCGCTGGCGCCATTGGGAAACTTATCCGTCGGCTGGGCCTTCACCGCGGTGCCCATTGTGCTTGCGAGCGAGCCGCTCGCGTCGCGACCGGTGGGCGCCTGCGGGCAATAGCGAAGGGGGACGGTCGGATCGCGCGAGGTGCGCTCAGAGGTCCTTGAGGTCGAGCGCGCCGATGAAGTGAGCCTTGCCGAGGTCCACGCCCGCGTGGCGCAAGATCGCGTAGGCCGTAGCCGCGTGAAAGTAGAAGTTGGGCAGCGCGAGCTGGCGCGTGAACGCGGTCGCGGTGATGCCCTTTCCCGGCGCGAACGGCAGCGCGATCACGCGGGTCTCAGCGCCTTCGAAGTCCGCGGCGGTGAAGCCCGAGACGTACGCTTTGACCGTGCCGTAGGGCTCCTCTTTGGGTTCTCGGACGAAGACGACGCCTTTTGCCCTGTAAGCTCGAAGTCTCGCCAGAAGTCGTCGGTGTACAAGAACAGGAAGACACGGCCTCCGGTCTGGACTCCGATATGCGCTTCCTGCTCCGGGGTAGAAGCCCGAGCGAGAAGCAGCAGCGACTCCGTTGCGCCGGGCGGAGAGACAACGACCCATCGCTTGGATTGCTCTGGGGGACAAACGTGTCTTCTACGAGCCGAAAGCCGAGCGTGCCGACAAAGAAGGCGATGGCCTCGTCGTAGTCGCGAACAACGAGGGACACGAGGCCGAGCGATTGATTCATGGGGCTCTACGGGAATTCGAGTTGGCCCCAGCCCGATGGCCGTAGACCAACGCCTTGAAGTGACAAGAACTCATCATGGCAGAGAACTCCTGCACCGGAAGGACTCGGGGATTGCGGGCAAGTTCTCCGCACGGACGAGGCGGACGCCCTGCGCGCTCCGAATGCTCAGGCCGTCGGGTTCTGCAGTGAAGCAGACCTCGTGATCATCACACACGATGCCGTCATCGCCGCTGCCCAGGCGAATGCAACTCAAGATCGCCGCGGAGCATCGATTGCCGTTGGCCACGTACCAACAATCAAACCCGAACTGAATCTGCTGGCCGAGCTGATCCCCACCGGTATTGTGTGCGCATTGGAGAGGAGCGGGGGAACCTGCGTCGCCGCTGCAGAAGAACGCGGCATCGACGTGTCGTGGTTGGCCCACGGTCATCAGCGCCTGCAGGGCCTCACTCTTTGGCTCATCGGGGAGACTCTCGAAACGACGTAGCACCTGCTGGACCTCTTCGGCGGTCGCCTCGTTGCGCGACCAGCGACGCACGATCGCTGCGTCGCGGTCCTCGCGAACAGCGATGATTCGCGTGTCAGCGTGAGCGCAGGAGTGCCCTACGAAGACCAAGCCCGCGAAGCAAAAATATTGCATTCGCTTCTCTATCTTTGCCACGTACATCACACGAAACCTCCATCCGACAGAGCAACACTGACTCACTTCGGGCTCTTTGACTGCAGCCTGGGACGGTGAACGATCTCGCGTCGAGGCGATAAGCGGAAGCCAGGCTCTCTCGGTGCTGCCTGACCTTAAGCCGCGCCGCAAAGCATCGTCAGCCAAACCCCGACCCAGGTGTAGGTGTTGGCTTCAAGTGGCGAGGCGTCAGAGACCGCTGAAGAATCGCGTGGCAATTCCCAACGCAGTATCTCTTGTGAAAACAGTGGCGATCGCATCGGTGGGGCTCGGTGGGCCGATCGCGACCCGGGAGCAACGGGCCGAGGGCGCAGAGGAGGCAACGGGCGATCGGGCCGCACTCAGCGGATGCGGTGGGCGACGGACCGCGGTTGGATGTCCGATACTCATTGTCGCGCGTTCGAGGGCCGTGATAGCACTTGGAGAATGAAGATTCGGGCGGGTTTCTCCCTCATCGGCGCGATGGCACTCTCGGGTTGTATGGCGCACGTGGCGCTGCCGGAGGCGCCGACGAGCGCGCCGTATCCGGTGCGCGTGCAGGCGTACAACGCGCATCGGCCGCTCTCGATGCAGTACACGACGACGGTGTCGTACGGGCGCTACGGCGTGACGGGCGTCAACACGTCGGCGACGGGGCTCGTGCTCGCGAACGGCGCGAACGTGTTTCACCCAGAGGATTTGATTCCGATGGCGGGGCAGAGCTCGCCGTTGGCTGCAGCGGCGAGAGAGAGCCAGAGCGCGAATCAGACCGCGGACATCTTGTTCTGGTCGGGGTTGGGCGCGTCGCTGTTGGGCATGGGGCTGATGGTGGGCAACTTGTTCAGCAATGGGTCGGGCTCGAGCTTCGGAATCAACTGGCCGTTGTTCGGCGTCGGCGCGGGCGTAGGCGTGGCCGGATCGATCACGATCCTCGTGGGCTCGGGCTTCCGTGGAGCAGCCGGGCGGCACCGCGAGACGTCATACCAGCTGTACGACCAGAACCTGCGGCAGAACCTCGGGCTGTGCGGCGATGGGACGCAAATCGGCGACTGCGGCGCAGGTCCAGCGACGCCGTCGATGACGCAGCCGATTCCGTACGTGGCGCCGGGCGCGGGGCAGCCTGGGGTGCAACCTGGCGTGCAGCCGGGCGTGCAGCCGGGGCAACCGCAGCAGCTTCCGCCGCCGCCTCCGGGTGATCAGGGCGTGCGCGGGACGACGTGAGCCTCCCCCCTCTGTGCCAACGTCGATGAGACAGTCCCCCCCCGACAATTTAGTGTCGTAACCGCGCGGGGCGAGTCAGGCTTGACGAGTGTCAAAAGAGACGGATGTGCGATCGAAGACAGAGGTAAGTCCGAACGCGACGCGTCGGAAATTTACGGTCAACGCAGTATCTCCTGTGAAATCAGAGACCCGGGAGCAACGGGCCGACGACTGCGGCGAGGCAACGGGTGATCGGGCCGCACTCAGCGGATGCGTGGGCGACTGAACGCGGTTGGATGGCCCAAGCCCCCCTATTCATCGAGACCTCCTGGGTGTGAGCCCATGAGGTTCAGATTTGAACACCGGGTCAATCCCTCCCCCCTCGGTTGACAGAATCGTGCTTGGTGAGCGCCGACGGGGAGGCTCCCCTTGGCCAAAGTGCCCGGTTGGGGATGTGCGCACATCCCCTGCGTCGCGGTTTGGGACGCTGAGGGATGTGACGACATCCCCTGGGTCGCCGTTTTGAGCGTTTTGGGATGTGACGACATCCCCTGCGTCGCCGTTTTGAGCGTTTTGGGATGTGACGACATCCCCAAAGCGCCCCCAGCGCGCGTCCAATGGATGTGCTGACATCTCTGGGACCGGGTCGAGGGCGCCCAGGGGATGTCGTCGCATCCCGGGCGCGCGTGCAGCCCCGTCCACAACAGCGCGCGCAGGCCGCGCAGTTTCGCATCTGGGCCACACAGCCCTGCGCGAGTACATCGGCAAGGGCTCTGTCCAACGCAGCATTCAACGCAGGATCTCTTGTGAAAACAGCGGTGATCGCATGGGCGGCGCGCGGTGCGATGAGCGCAGCGTGGGAGCAACGGGTTGACGGCGGCGAGGCGACGGGTGAACGAGCCGCAGTCTGCGGATGCGGTGGGCGACTGAACGGGGTTGGAGGGCCCAAGCCTCCTGGGACGGGCAAAACGACGGCACACACCGAGACGTACCGCGGCCGCCCTCGTGGTGCCCTGGGCTGAGCAGCCACTCAGGGCGACGTGTGCAAGGGCCGTTTGTGGCCAGGGAGCGCCGTCACTCCGGGACTCCGTGGTCGCGAAGAAGGTCGATCACCCGAGCCCCGCCTGGCTCGAGGCATTCGGCGGCCCTATCGAACAACGACTCGCCATCGGGGCGAAGCGTTGTGAGCTCGGGGTGGTTTCGCAGAAGCTCCTCGACCCAAAGCCAATTGCCCGATTGAATGGCCAAAACGAACTGGTCTTCTTTCGAGCCCTCGGCCTCCAGAATCTGCTCGGCGAAGAGCGCGTAGTCCGGATCGCGCATGGCCGCGAGCATGGCCTCTTCGTCCACGAGCTCGTCACGGTAGAGAAGGCCCGGGCTCGCCTGGGAAAGCGCCGGTTCGTCGAGCTGCGCCCGAACGAACGCCGCCGCCCAAATGGTTAATTTCTCCGACGAGACATTGGGCTCGTCCCGTGAGGCACGCACGAAGGTCGCCGAGCTCGTGGGGACCAGATTCTGCTCTTCGTCGAGCCCGTACACGATCAGTTCGAGGCACCCGTCTTCGCCGCCAATTTCGAGCTTCTTGCCGACCGGCATGGGGACGAGCGCGAGCTGGTCTTGAAGGTACGTTCGGCACACTTCGACGATGTCCATCGCGTCGAGACTAGGGAGTCTGGCCGGTGTGTGACAAGAGAAGGCGAGCGGTGCCGTGCCTTCTCGGGTTGCTGTGGCCGAAATGGGATGAGCGCGGTCCATCGTGCCTGAGCGGGCGCCCCGCGCGCTTCACCGAAGCGCGACGCTGTTTACACACGGACGACACGCGTCCACCCGCTCGATTGTCGCGAAAATGTGTGCCATGGTCCGCGCCGTTGCGCAGGGACTGTCTGAAGTCGCCGTCCTTCCGCCTCGATCCAGCACTCCCCTCCCCTGCGGTCGAGTCGCACGAAGAGCTTCGACGGAGATTTTCAGCACCTCATGGCTGTCCCTTTTTTGCTGCGCGTCCTCGAAGAGCCCGGCTATGGCTGGTCTCGCGACGGCGTCGCCTACAAGCCCACCACGAAAGAGATCTTTCGCGAGTGGACCTCGCGCATGAACATCTTTCGCTCGCGCAAGGCGTGGCTGCCCATCATGGGCTGGCTGTGGACGTTGCTGCTGATGCCGTTCGCCGTGGTGTTTCTCAGCCAATACTTCCGCTGGTCGCTGATGCTCGTCGGCTTTCTCTACGCGATGGTCGTGATCGGCACGCACGGGACGATGTACCTGCATCGGTACTCGACGCACCGCGCGTACAAGGTCCGCAACGGCTTCTACCTGTTTATCCTGCGCAACCTCACGGTGAAGATCGTCCCCGAAGAGGTCTACGTGGTCTCGCACCACGTCCACCACGCGTTCTCGGACAAGGCCGGCGACCCGTACAACGCCACCAACGGGTTCTTGTACTGCTTTCTCGCGGGTGAGCTGCACCAGCCCATCCGTCGCGACATGCCCCCCGCCGATTACGACCGCGTCGCGGCGCTCTTGCGACACACGGGCATGCGGTTGAACAGCTACGAGGAGTACCAGCGCTGGGGCTCGATCGCGCATCCCGCGAGGCTCATCGGGCACTATTTGCTCAACTGGGCGTTCTGGTACGCGGCGTTCTATGCCATCGGAGGCCACGCGCTGGCGACGGCGATCTTCGGCTGGTCTGCCGTGTGGGCCGTGGGCATCCGCGCGCACAACTACGACCTGCACGCGTTCGGCAAAGATCGACGACGCGAGGGGATCGAGTTCGATCGCTCGAGCCTCGCGGTCAACGCGTTCTGGCCCGGGCTTGTCGCGGGCGAGTGGCACAACCACCACCACTTGTTTCCCCAGAGCGTGCGCGCGGGGTTTCTGTGGTGGCAGCCGGACATCTCGTTCGCCGCCATTCGACTCTTTCGCTTGCTCGGCGGCGTGACCGAGTGGCGTGACTTCAAGGACAAGTTCTTCGAGCGCCACTACAACCCGTACCTCGCAGGGCAGCGGACGCTCACCAAGCCCGGAGAGCTCGTCGCAGAGACCGACGCAGAGTGACGGCCCAAGAGCCCGCTCGCTCATAGCGTCAACGGTCGGCGGTCACGTCCAGTCCGTATCTCCTGTAAAAACAGCGGCGATCGCATTGGTAGAGCGCGGGGAGCGCGGCCGGGCGCAGCGGGGTTGACGACTGCGGCGAGGCGACGGGTGAATGCGCCGCAGTCCGCGGATGCGTGGGCGACTGAACAGGGTTGGATGTCCTATCCTCCCTCCCCATGGCTTGCAGTGTTCGAGCGCTACGGTCGTCGGTCTTGCTCGCGGTCTTGCTCGCGGTGCCGGGCGTGGCGCGCGCGCAAGACGCCGCGGTCTCCGAGGCGGACGCCTCCGCGCTGCTCGCGCCCGTGGCGGTCCCCGCGCCGACCGCGCAGGTTCTGCCTGCCCCCGAGCGTGCGGTCACGCAGCCTGCCTCCGCCGGCACGCCGTGGAGCGCAACGGCGCCTCGCACGCTCTCGCTCGTGGGGGCGCCGGGCCGCGGGGTCACGCTGCAGACCGACGACGATTTCTTCGCGCTGACCCTGCGCGGGCGCATCCAAGTGCGCGACTCGGTGGTGGCGCCCTCGATCGGCGCGGTCACCAACGAGATCAACGTCCGTACGCTGCGCGTGCTCTTCAGCGGGCACGTGCTCTCGCGCAACGTGCAATTCAACGTGCAGCTCGCGTTCGGCCCGCAAGATTACGAAGCCAACATGGTCTCGCCCTTGTTCGACGCGTGGGCCTCGTTTACGCACCTGCGTGACCT
This sequence comes from Deltaproteobacteria bacterium, assembly GCA_030694465.1. Taxonomy (GTDB): domain Bacteria; phylum Myxococcota_A; class Polyangia; order Polyangiales; genus JAUXYJ01. The sequence continues at coordinate 98,002 of JAUXYJ010000038.1, forward strand.
GAGCGTGCGGGTGGGCCAGTTCTTCGTGCCATTCGACCGCGCGCGCACGAACGCCGAGTGGGGGTTGAACATGATCGACCGCCCGCTCGTGATCGCAGAAGCGACGCTCGACCGCGACGTGGGCGTCGAGCTCAGCTCGAACGACCTCGGGGGCCTGGGCTTGCTCGCGTACCGGCTGGGCGTGTTCGGCGGCGAGGGCAAGAACCGGCTCGCTTCGTCTCCCGGGTTTCTCTACGTGGCGCGCCTGCAGGCCAACCCGTTCGGCGCGTTCGACGACAGCGTAGAGGGAGACCAGCACCGCGTTCGCCGCCCGAGGCTCGCGGTCGGCGTCGCCGGGGCGTTTAACCACCAGTCACAGCGGCAGCGCAGCACGCAAGGGAGCACGTACCAACTGGGCACCTTCGACTACGCGCACGCGGCGGCAGACGTGACCTTCAAGTACGCGGGGCTATACCTCTTCGGCGAGGCGCTCTACCGCCAGGGGCTCGCAGACTCGCGCACGGGCATGACCGCGGCGATGCCTTCCGCGATGCTCACCGAGTACTCGCGCTCGACCGCGGGGTACGTGTTTCAAGCGGGCATGATGCTGGTGAGCCGGCTCGAGCTCGTCGCGCGTTGGGAGCAGTCGTTCGCGCTCGGAATGACGGACCCGACGTTGGTCGCGCAGCTGCGCACGCAGGGCAGCCAGCTCGGCGCGGGGCTCAACTGGTACCAAGACGGCCACGGGTTCAAAGTACAGGCGGACTACCACTACATCTTCGGCGACGTGGTCGCGCAAGGGCGCCACCAGGCCCGCGTACAGGTGCAGCTCTCGTTCTGACTAACTCAGTATCCCCTGTGAAATCACCGGCGATCGCATTGATGCGATGCGATGAGCGCGGCCCGGGAGCAACGGGTGAACGGGCCGCAGGGAGCGTGTGCGTGGGCGACGGAACGGGGTTGGATGTACGATCCACGGCGCGGGCCGCTAAAGCCCCTACTCCGCCTCTTGCAGACTGGTTGGGGGGTTGGGACCGAGGGGGCGATCATTCGACCCCTGCCGGTCACTCCAAGAGGGACGTGAAGTCTGGCGGATGGATCGGGTCCTGGCGGTCCGTCGAGCCACGGGGCAGGTCCTTCTGCACGGCGTGGGCGAGCGCCGCCGCCTCGACGAACGGCACGCGTTTCAGCGGGAAGCGCTCGCGCCTGTCGGGCCCGCCGGGCAGCGCCTTCATGGCGAGCACCGCGTGGCCGGCGCCCGCGCTGAAGAGCTGAGCGAACCAAGGCAGGCGCCAGACGGCTAGGCCCGTGCGCGCGAGGCGGCTGCTGCGGGCGAGCGCGGCACGGGAGGCCTCGCCCAGGGATTGCGCCTCGCCGCGTGCGGTCTCGAACCGAGCGGGCTGCATGCCTCGCAGCAAGGGACTGACCCGCTGCCACCAGGTGAGCCCTGGCACCAGAAGCGGCTCCGCGGGCGCGCCGTCGAGCCAGAAAAAGAGCTCGCCGGGCCCCTGGACGAAGTGCGCCAGCGGCTGCACGAAGTGGAAACGAAGGCCGCCCATTTGGCCCACGAACACCAACGCAAAGTCGGTCTGGACCGCCCCGCCAACCATGGCGCCCAGCGCCGCGAGGGCCAAGCTGCTATGGGCAACCAGCTCCTCTTCGCGGCGCAAGGTCAGCGAGACGCCCTCCTCGGCGGCCTGGTCGATCAGGCCTCTTCGGAAACACTCGCGGATGCGTGCTAGATCGCTCACCATGACAGCTCCATCGTCAGCCCGACGGCTGCTTTCGGACGTGGTTGAGAACATGGAGGGACGACAAAGTGCGCCGTCTGGTGCAAGGTGCTCCTCGCTCAGCCGGGGAGGGTTCGTACTACGAGAGGGCCAGCCGTAGGAAGCAATTCCCCAAAGGTCCGCGATGGGGCCGCGGATGGCGAACGGCTATCTCAACCTATGCGCCCGGATTCATGACCGGGCGCTTGAAGCAATGGATGCTCCGAAATCCGTCGTAGTTGGCGGTCACGAGCTCCCTCCCCCTCAGCGCCCAATGGTTTTGCCTCCGTTGGGGCTCGCTGCGCTGAAGCGCTCCGAACGCGAGACGCCGCCGGACGAAGGCAAGAAGCAGCGCTCGACGCGTGCGAAGCGGTCACGGGGAAGCGCTCGTGGAGCGCTCGACGTCTGCAAAATGGGCGGGTCTGGGCGCCACTCGACGCTGAGGGACGGGGGCGCTCCTCTCGCGTGTCTGCGTTTTGCGTGCGAATCGTCGCGCAGAGCGTCGGTTCGAGCACGCACGCACGCACGCACGCACGCACGCGGGCCATCACAGCGGCGTCGGGGGCTTCGGCGATGGGTCGAGCGCCGCTCGAACACACCGCGATCGCGTCGCACGCCGTGTGAATTGTGGAGCCCGTGTTGCCCACGGCTCCGCGCGGTGCACTATCGTCAGCGGGCGATGGACACACTCTCGACCATTCCTCGGATGCCCGACGTGGGCTGGCTCGGAAGCTTCGGGCCGCGCACGGCGCAGCGGCTCGTGTTTCAACGAAAGCTCGCGCAGCAGTCGGCGCCGCTCGTGCGAGGGAGGGTGCTGCACTTGCCTGTGTACTTTCCGTGCACGCCCGAGGCTGCGCACGACGTGCTCGTGACGCACGCCAAGAGCTTCGAGAAGTCACCAGGCTTTCGAGTGATCTTGCACGACCTCGCGGGGCAGGGGCTCTTCACCAGCGAAGGGACCCTCTGGCGAACGCAGCGCAAAATGATGTCTCCGCTGTTTCAGCCGGCGCCCATCCATCGCTTCGCGGACATCATGCGCGCGGTCGCCGAGCGCTCGGCAGAATCGCTGCGCGACGGGCAGTCCATCGACGTCGCCCACGAGACCACGCGCATCGCCATGTCCATCGTGGGAAAGGCCCTCTTCGACGTCGACACCTTCGACGAAGCCGACGCGCTCGGCGGCGCGCTCACGACCGCGCTGAGCTGGGTCAACCGCAACCTCGCGAGCCCCGCGCTCGTCGCGCACGTGCTGGCGATGGACGCGACCGGCGCCCTCGCGACGCGCGCTCCCGAGGCGCTGCGCCCGTTCTTCGAGCGCGCCAATGACAAGGTTCAATCCCCGTTCATGCTCCCGGGCGTTCGCGACCCCGAGCTGCTCTCGGCCGTCGCGCTCGTCAACGAGCGAATGCAGCGCATGATCGACGAGCGCCGCAAGCAGGGCCTCACGCGCGCGGATCTGATGACGCTCTTGCTCACGGCGAAGGACCCCGAAGGGGTGAGTGATCGCATGAGCGACAAGCAAGTGCGCGACGAGGCCATCACGCTCTTCGTCGCGGGCCACGAGACCACGGCGACCGCCCTGGCGTGGTCGATGTACCTCCTCGCGCGCGACCCCGAGGCGCTCGCGAAGGCCACTGCCGAGGCCGACGCGCTCGGAGACGGCGCGGTCTCTCCGTGGGACGCGCACAAGCTCGCGTACTGCACGCGGGTGTTTCGCGAGGCGATGCGGCTGTACCCGCCGCTGATGATGCTGCCGCGGCGATCGCTCGAGCCGGTCGAGGTGGGTGGCCACAAACTACCTGCAAAATCGCTGGTGTTCGTGAGTATCTACGCGCAGCACTACCGCGCGGACGCCTACCCCGACCCCGAGCGGTTCGACCCCGATCGCTGGCTGCCCGAGCGCGAAGCCGAGCGCCATCGCAGCTCGTATCTGCCCTTCAGCGCGGGCCCTCGGTTCTGCATCGGAATGCACTTCGCCATGATGGAAGGCCCCATTGTCCTGGCGACCCTGCTGCGCCGGTGGCGCTTCGAGATCGACCGCGACCGGGTGATCGAGCCCGACGACTTCGCGACGCTGCGCCCGCGCGGGGGTGTCCCTGCGGTGGTCCGCGCGCGGCGATAGCGCGCGTCCGCGGGGCTCTCGCTCACGGGGAACTCGCGCGCTGCCAACTCTGTATCTCCTGCGAAAACAGCGGCGATCGCATCGGTGCGATGCGCGCGGCCCGGGCGCAACGGGCGCAACGGGCGCAACGGGCCGACGACTGCCACGAGGCTCTCGGGCAATCGGGCCGCAGTCCGCGGATGCGGTGGGCGACGGGCCGGGGTTGGAGGGACTAGTCCCCCAGAACGGGACCGCGAATCGCGCGGTCGCGGTGGGTTCGATGCTTCCGCAGCAACGAACCCGTTGCGTTTCACCGCACGCATGCACGGGACGCGCGTGCTCTGCTCATGGACGCAAACGCTCGCCGAAGAGGTCCGCGACGATCGCCGCGCGCTGCTGGCGCGGAAGTTGCGCAGTGTGAAGCATGTGGCTTCAAGCAACATTGACAACGGCCGATCTCGCTCTCGCGCTCCACCATTTTTGTCCGGCGCGTATCCAATTGGATGAAGAGCGGTGGCTCTCCATCGCACGCCCTCACAGCGTGAAGCTGTTGCCGGATCTTGGCGCTCGGTTCGTGACCGAAGCGAAGCTACGATGGTCGGTGCTGGGGATCGACGTGCCCGTCACCGTGAAGGAGGCCGAGATATTCCTCATTCCACGCATCGCGATCGAGGAAGGTGGCACGCGTCAATGCCTCTGCTTCGACTTCCGTATTGGCGAGCTCGATCTGAAATACGTGCCTCATCTCCTCGACGTGGGCATCGCTTCGAAAATCAACGACGCACTCAAAGAGGCGAACATCTCTTGGGACTTCTCCAAGACCCTCGACTTCCACTTTGCGATGCCGAAGCAAGTCTCACCGATCGATTCGGTGCACCTACAAGCACACGGGGCGGACCTCAAAGTCAGCGATGTCGCCCTCACCATCGCGACATCCCTGACTTTGGAGGTCTCGCGCACGCGTCCTGTCTCAGCGGACTGAGCGCCCACGATGAGAGCTTTGGGCTCGCAGGTGCCCGAGCGCAGCGGCCATCGCGCCGCGACGGATGCCATCTTGCATCGATGGCGGCGAAACGTGTCGAGATACCAGCGAAACATCGCTGGCCGGCGTCTTGCTGAGTATCCACTTGCCAGGACACCCCAAAACTTCAACGGCCCCTTTTACCCCACCGGGCCAAAGACGGAGACGTACCCCCATTGATGAACGAGATCGAAACAGGCGCAGCGAAGACGAAACAAGCACTCCAGGACGCAGGCGAGACTGTCGCCGACGCGGCGAAGACTCAAAGCGGCCGGCTGGAAAAGATGTTTCGCTTCGGTATGAAGGCCTTGCCGCTCCTTCCCGAGCGTTCTTTGGAGTTTATGCTCGATCGTATGGGCCTCGCCCGCAAGCGGAGTGGCTTTGCATCGATTGCGCTCTTCGCGGGTGGCTTTGTCGCAGGCAGCGTCGTAACCGCATTCAGCACGCCGGTATCCGGAGCAGTTCTCCGTAAGAAGCTCTGGAATCTCACGAAGAGCATCGATGGCACCGTCGAAGAGCAGTCCGAAGCGCTCGCGACGGCGGTGGTATCCGCCGAGAAGAGAATCGCGCAAGGCGTCAAAGACTCGGTCTCCGGATCCGACACGACGAGCGACATCAAGGACCTCGCCACCGACGCAAAGAACGGCGCAAAGAACGGCGCAAAGAACGGCGCGAAGAACGGTATCAAAAGTGTCGTGACGGACGTGAAGAACGCGTCCAAAGATGTCGCTGCCGACGTCAAGGGCGCCGCCGGGGACTACAGCGAAGAACTCGAGAGCATGAAGAATGGCGTTGATTCTCGCACTGCAACCGACCACGGTGGCAAGCGGTAACGGCGGCGATCCAGCGTAGCCTGCGTTCGCCGTCTTCGAGCGACCGAACCCAATGGACGTGTCTCCACCGACGGACGCGGCCCCGTCGCTCATTTGTGCGCATGCACGCGAGTCCGGAGGAAACGATGAGCAACTACACCTACCGCTTGCGAAGTATCGACAGTGGCTTTCTCGCGGAGTGTTGCGAGATGAGCGTGACCGCAGAGGGGCTGACGGAGGACGAGGCTCTTTCGGGCTTACGCTCGGCCCTCGTCGAGAAGCTCACGGAGCCGAACGCGGTCGCTCCGCCGGCGAAGCAGCCTCTCATCGAGGTATCACTCAAGCCGGCGCCTGCGCCCCAAAAGCCGGGTCCGCAAGGCCCCGGCGAGGCCATGTAGCGGAGGGCTACGCTCTCAGGAGGCGAGGACATCCAACGCCCCCGCGGTGTGTCGGCGATCACGCGTCGTCGCAGAGACGCTTTCGAACGACGGCGCGCAGCGCGACCGTGACGCACACGAAGAGCGCTCGGGGTCAACTCCGTATCTCCTGTGAAAACAGCGGCGATCGCATCGATGGGGCTGCGGTGCGATGCGCGCGGCCCGGGAGCAACCGGCCTGGCACTGCGGCGAGGCAACGGGCGATCGGGTCGCCGTCCGCGGATTTCACTTCACGGTTGCAGCAGCCCCGCGGCGAGATCGTTGGCGACGTGACAGGCGATGCCGGGCCAGAGGCTTCGACGCCACCAGGCGAGCGCGCCGAATCCGAGTCCGTAGAGAGCAGCCCGTATCGCAACGGAGACTCCCTGCTCTCCATGGGCGATGCCGAACAGCGCTGCCTGAAGCACGACGGCGACCACTACGTGCCCCGTGAACGCTTCGAATTGGGTCTGGAGGTACCCGCGGAAGGTCAACTCTTCGCAGAACCCCACGCTCACCGCCACAACGATCCACGCGAGGCGTTCAGGTGTGGTCTGTGGCAGGAGTGCGGTACCGGACGGGGCGTGGCGGCCCCCAAACCTGGACCACACGTGCTCGACCGTTGCGACGAGCACGCAGCCCAACACGGCGAGCAGAAGGTCGGCACCCATCCGCGCGGCGTTTGCGTGTCGCGCACCAAGGAGCGCCCGCAGCGTCCCTTCGGGGCGCTTCACACGGCACACGTAGAAGAGCGTCACCCACTGCACGGCGAGCATGGGAAGGTAGACGCCAGTGATGCGGCTGCGCCCGTGGGAGAGCGCGTTGGTGGGCGCACCGGACACCTGCGCGAGCGTGCCCACCAGCGCCACCGTGAGCATCAACGCGACGAGCGCGGCGGTGTGCCAGCGTGGAGCGAGGGTAGGCTTGGTCATGCGCGGCTCAGCTGTTGCGTTCCTTGAACCGTAGCCTGCTAGGCAGAGCAACAACATCCAAGGAGATTCCAACATGCTCACGATCATCGCCACGACACTTCCGACCCTCGCCGCTGGCTGGTCCCTTCTCTATCTTTTGTTCGGCGGCGGCATCGGCGGCGCGGTCCTGATCTTTGTCGTGCTGAAGATGTTCAAACGCTGATCGCTCCCTGTGTGATCGCGCTTCTGCTGGTTCGCTGATCCACAGGTCAGGGCACAGGTTTCGTCAGGGAGCTGGGGACTGAAAATCCCCCCACTTGTGAATCGGTGAACCAGACCGCCACGGAGCAACGCCCCGTGAATGAATAGGAACTGCAATGGGCGCCTGGGGAAAGAACGCGCGAGGAACGGTTGAAGAGCGCAGTGCCTCGCGCGCAGCGAAGCGCCACGCGTGGCAACGCCAACTCAGCATCGCCTGTGAAAACAGCGGCGATTGCGTCGTGCCGCGCGGTGCGTTGAGCGCGGCCTGGCAGCAATGGGCCGACCGAACGCGGCGACGCATTGCGCCCGAGGACGTTGGCGCCAGGAGCCTCCCGACACCGACTCGACGGCCGAAAAGACGGCGTTCTCGATGCTGTTGGACGTTGTGAGCTTGAGAGAAGGAACCGTCGCGGCGTTGCGCAAGATGTGGACTGCGCGGGCCAGCTCGCGTCGTCGTCCAATCGCGCTCGGGGATCGATCAATGTGAAAGAGCCCCATCAATTCGATCGCCGTCGATCACCGCCAACCCGGGCGATTGCTTCGCAGAGGCCAGCGGAAGGAGCGCCTCATCGAGGCATCGATCGCGGATCCAACACGGTGAAAACAGGGGAGAACGCACGGTGCGGCGGGTTGGGCCGAACGCGGCGCGGTAGCCAAGGGCCGAGGGCGCAGACGAGGCTCTCGGGCAATCGGGCCGCAGTGAGCGTGGGCGTGGGCGACTGAACGGGGTTGGAGGGCCGAAGCCCCCGAGGACACGCTCGCGCATCGCACGTCGAGATCGGCGGCTCGCGAGTCCGTCAATCCACTCTCGGTTTCGTCAGACAAGATCGCCATGGCTGCGTGGCGTGTGTACGGCAATGTGTGATCTTGACCTACGCAACAGCAGCTCTCGCGCTTTGGGCGATCGAGCGGACTGCAAGAACACCGACGCCGGCGGAACCGCACGACGAAAAGCGATGCTCGCCGTCATCTCCCGTTCGTTGCAACGTCGTATGCGCTGGCGGAGCAGACCACGCGACGTGCACCGCGACCGACCACGCGCTCGTCGCGCTCGTCTGCGCGCTCGTCGCGCGCGCCGCTGCGCTCGGAAAGGTGCATCCAGTGCCCGACGAGCACCACGAGGCCGCTCGCACGGAGGGCTGGATCGCGCTGCCGCTGCCAGACGCGCTCTCGTCGCTGTGACGGAGCCAGAAAGGTCACTCGTCCCGTTCCGGCGCTCGTTTCGACGACGTCGGGCGCAGCCACCGGGCAGCCACCGCGCAGCGCTCGAAGGAGAGTGTGCGTTTGGTCCTCGTGAGCGATCAGCACGTCGTACCGCGCTGCGTGGTAGTCTGCCATCGCGATCGGGGACCATGGTCCGCACGATGTCCGAGCGTCGCGAGCGAATTGCAAACGTGTGCTCGTCAGTAGCCGATCATCGCGCGGATGCTCGAGCCGACGCCCGTCGCTCGGTCGCACGGCTCGGGGCAGATGCCCGCGACGCAGCGGCTCGACGCGACACGACAACCTCCGTACCAGCTCTCGCCGTGCACTGCGTTCTCGGGGTCAGCGTCGAGCGTGTTCCAGAAGGCGTTCGTCGTCGGCAGCGCCGTAATGTCGCCGTTGGTCGTTCCGACGTAGATCCAGTTGCCGTCGCGCGAGACCACCAACGTCTCGCCGATGACGCTCCCGCGAAGGGCAGCGTGATAGGTCGTTGCGCCGGTCGCGATCGTCCCGAGCCGCACCGCGCCTCCCGCTGGCAGAGGCCGCGAACGCGGCCACATGTCGGGACCGAGAAACTGCGCGTAGGCCACGCGATCTCCCGCAGGAAACCACGCGACCGCGTACGGATACGACGTCGGCAACGTTCGCAAGTGCGGGATCGCTCCCGGAACGGTCACCACCTGGTCTGTTACGGTGTCGAGCAGGATCACGTTGTCGCACCCGACGCTCGCCATCTCGGTCCCCGAGTTGGCGGCGTTGCGCACTTGCGCGGGGCACTGGCTCGTGCGACGCCCTGCGATCGCGAGGCGATTTCCTGATGGACTCAGCGCCATCGCGCCGAGGCCGAGCGCCGAGCCCCAGCCCGTGGTGATGTGCGAGCGGACCTCGCCGCCCATCACCGCGCAGTCGATCGCGCGATCGACCGCGATCACCGCGATCGCGTTGCCCGGCGTCGAGAGGAGCCCGCGGAAGGTCACGTAGGCCTTGTCCCCCGCGGGCATCACGAGCACGTCCCACGCGCCCTCGTTGCGCGCCTCGCGGCCGACGTCGAAGGTCTTGCATACCGTTCCGTTGTCAAGGTTGACCACGGCGAGACGATCGGTCGTCTCGAGCGTGACGAAGGCCCAGTTCGTTCCCATTCGGTCGAAGACAGCGACGCCGCGAGGACTCGCGCCGACGGCGACGCGCGTGACGCCGCTCGGCGCGCCGGCGGTGGTCGTCATCGGATTGCGGTCGAAGTCGACCTCGCGCATCGACGTTAGATCCACGCCCACGAGCTGCCCGTCGGAGTTGGTGACCACGGCGAGACCCGTGGACGTGAGGCTCATGTCGCGCGGCAATCGTCCGACCGAGACCGGTGGATGATCGACGCCGACGTTCGCGCCCGACGCGCTCGCCGTGGTCACCCCGTTGTCAGACAGCACCGCGAGTTCTTGCCCACAGCCGCACCACGAGCGAGTGAGCGAGCGCGGGATCGTTGATCCCACTGCGCGTTGATAGACGTACGGTCCGCCCGAGACGTAGTGGCAGAACGGCTCGGCGCGCGTCTCGTAGGCGCCGGGCGCTCCGACGCGCAGGTGGCGAGACGCGATCTCGACGCACGCTTCGCAGCGCGCGGCGTCGGTGCTCGTGTCGCCCGTCGACGCCATCGCGTTGGCGCGCAGGGTGTCGAGCGTCGCCGCGGTCGTCGTGCGGCAGATATCCGCAGCGTGAGCGCGATGAAACGTTCGCGCGAGCACAGTCGCTCGGTTGTTCGCGTCGGGCGTCGTGGCGTCCGTGGTGCCTGGCCACGGCAGCGCTGGGTCTTGATAGCTCGCGAGCAGGTTGCTCGAACCCGCCGGCGTTGCGTACGCGCTATTGGGCTCGACGCCGAGGAGCGAGAAGGTTCCTTCGCCGGTGCCTTGGAGCGACGAGATGTCGGTGCCGTCGGGGTCGATCGTCGACGCGATGCGCGTCACCGTCGCGAGGCGCAGCAGGTCGAACGTGAGCGGCGCGGTGGCGATGTTGCTGATCGTCGAGAGCGGCGGCGGAAACACGTTTGCCGCCACGTGATAGGTCAACAAGAGCTGCTCGATTGGAAAGTACGCGGTCGTCCCGAGGACGTTTACGTCGACGCCGAGCCCGTGGCTGAAGGCTCGGTTGGTCGCGCGAAACGGCTCACACTCGGGCGACGACGGCGATGCGGGAATGCTCGCCGCGCCGATGCCCACGCTGTCGCGCGCCGCGCCGATCGCGCCAAACGTCGGATCGAAGCGCCCCATGCCGTCTCCGAGCGCGCGATACACTTCGCGTACGCCAGAGGCCGCGCACACGACCACGCGCTCTCGCTGCTCTGAGAGCCCGGCGATGTTCGTGAACACATCGCTCAGGTGCACGTCACCCGCCGCGCGCATCGTCTCGCCAATGGCTCGTCCGTACAGAATGTCGGTGTGCGGAAAGCACATCGCGTCCGGCGTGCGCGGGCCAAAGAGAGGCTCCATTCCGTGGATCATTCCGGCGACTGCGCCGACGATGAGGCCGTGCGCGACGCGCGCATCGCGCGGGAGCCACGCTGAAATAGCGGGATCGAACGCAGGATTGAACTGATCGAGGTCGCTCGAGCCCCACCGCGCCCAGCCGTGACCCGACGACCAGTTGTCTTGCATGTAGTGCTGCGCGACCGCTTCGATCGCAAGCGCCTCGGCCTCGCACTCGCGCCACATGGGATAGAAGCGGCGGTCTGCGGCCGGGTCGCTCGCCACGATCGCCGCGCGCGTCGTCGTGCACTCGGTCGCGCGCTGAACGGCCATCGCGTGCAAGCGCTCGTACCAACGCTGCGATTGCGGCGGAAAGTGATTCGCGTTCGAAGCCCCCATGTGGCCTTTGAACGCGTGGCAGGCGAGCGCACCCTCGGTCGTGTACCCGCGCACAGGACACGTCTCGTTGCCCGACGCCCAGTCGAACAACGAGAAAGACCAGTCCGGGAGCATCGCGAACTCGTCCGGCGTAAACGCGCGCGTTCGAACACGCTCGGCTGCGGTGAAATCCACCGGCGTCATCAGCGGCAACGCAGGCGAGCCGAGCGCGCCGCCCATGCGAGTGAACACCCGCAAGCGATGCGTCGACAGCGCGGCCTCCGGGATCCCTGCGAAGCGCAGGCCTGCTTCGTAGATCCTGCGGTGTTCGTCTTGCTCGCCGCTCGGCGTGCGCAAGCGTTGGCGCGCGGGCTGAAAGCCTTCGGGACACTCCCACAGCGGGGACAACCGAGAGACGTCTTCGGTGGGGTCCGAGTAGACGTAGCAGGTGGAGTTCCACGCGAAGGCAGAGGACGCGCTTGCCGCGATAGAGAGCGCGACGAGAGAAGCGACGCCGAGGTGATTGCGGTGAATACTGCGGGTACGCATCGATCACATCCCTCGTCGCTGTGCGTCCACGCCGGGAACGCAGCTCGGTGTCGAGAACAAGGCGCGATCGAAGGAGCGCACCATCCCCAGGCCGCTCGTTCGCGCGGCGGCGTAGCGCGTCGCGCAGTCCGTCGGACAGCACGGCTCTTCGCTCCAGGGCGTGCTGGTCGCGCATCGGCGGACAGACGCAAAGCAGCTGTCGACGGTGCGACCTCCGCGGGCCTCGGCGCAATGAGTCACGAGCACCGCGCATCGCGCTAGCGCGTTGAGCGGCGAAGGGCTCGCCGGCCGCACGAGAACGAGCTCGGAGTGCCCGTTCGCGCCGAGCAAGAACTGCCCAGCGTCGTTCATCGGCAGGCCACCGGCGTCCAGCATCGGCAGCGGCGGAACGCTCACGCGATCGGGCGCGTACGCCGAGGCATCCTCGCGAAACACTCCCCAGGGAGGCACCGCCGAGTCCGACGATCCCGACTCTCGCGCGGCATCGGACATCACCGCGGCGTCCGACGCATCCGCGCCAGCGTCGATCGCCTCCGCGTCTCCGCCGTCCGTGGAAATGACGGAAGAATCCGGGACGGATCCGTCTTCGATCACAGTGTCCGGAAGCACGCTGCCGTCGGTCGCGGAGCTGTCTGGCGTGGAGCTGTCTGGCGCGGTGCGGTCGACGACCGCGACCACATCTACGCCCGCGTCATCTGGAGTAGAGCTCGGACAACCTGCGAGCAGGAATGCGAGCATCACGAGTGGACGTCTCATCAGTGGAGCGACGGTATCACCGTCCCGTGGGCGAAACCAACTCAGTATCTCCTGTGAAAACAGCGGCGATCGCATCGGTGGGGCTGCGGTGCGATGCGCGCGGCCCGGAGCAACCGACCTGGCACTGCGGCGAGGCTCTCGGGCGATCGGGCCGCAGTGAGCGTGGGCGTGGGCGACTGACCGCGGTTGGAGGGACTAATCCCCGTTGGCGCGTTCGGCGGGGTAGACATCCTGGTGAACAACGCCGCCGGGTGGCCGCCCACCGCGGCGATGGGCCTCAAGCTGTCGGGCTTCGAAGAGGCGATTCGCTTCAACGTTCTTGCGGGATTCGATCTGTGCAAGCGCCTCGCGCCGACGTTGCACGCGCGCAAGGGCGCGATGGGGTCTCTAGTGGACTCGGGCTTCGTCGCGTTCGAGACCTGCAAAGCCGCGGTCGATCACATGACGCGGCTGCTCGCGCGAGAGGGCTCCGACGATGCGGGTCAACGCGATCGCCGCGGGCGCGACGCTCACAGACGCGCTGGGGCCGTTCGTCGAAGACGAGTCGCTCATGACGGCGATGAAAGAACGCACGCCGCTCGCGCGCCTCGGGGACGCAAACGAGATCGCGGCGAGGGTCCTCTTTCTCGCGAGCCCCGCTGGCGCGTGGATTATGGGCAAGCTCTTCGAGGTCGACGGCGCAACGACCGCGAGCAACTGGCCCTGGCCCATTGCCCAACGGCCTTTGATCAACGCCACAAAATGGACCCGCGAAGCAATCGCAACTCGAACTTCGCGCTGTCACCAGTAGTATGTCGCGCTGATGACTCAGCGCTCGAATACGGTCTTTGCGGGAGCGTTGGTGTGCTTGTCGCTGATGGGTTGCGCGCGTTCTTGCGGCGAGCCGCGAGCGGTGCGCGAGAAGTCCAGCCGCGAGTGGCGCGCGACGGCGCGCTGTCAGTCCGACCCGGCCGGGGTGCGCGCGTGGATCTTGTTTCGGGTCGATTGCTTCACCGGGGGACACGCGGAGGTAGTTGTTCCTGGCAGCGAGCGACGGGGCAACACTGTCGGAGAGCTGCAGAGAGCGTGTCGCGAGAGTCAGGCGGACATCCAGTTCCGCGAGACCGAGGAGGGCACCGTGCTGGCCGCCAGCGTCGCCGGCGCGTCCGAGAGCGCTGTGATCTACCGCGCACGTAACTCGGCCGTCTTCGCCGCGTCCGCTGTGGTGTCCGGTGACTCGCACCGCGCGGTCCTCTCGGCTCCTACGCCCGTTCGAGCGGTGCTGCTCGCGTTGGACCGCGGCGAGCTTCGCGACAGTGCGCGCTCGCCGATGATCGACGCCATCGATCCCACCGCGCTCGCTGCGCACAGAGCGACGCTTATCAGCTATGGGCAGCGGTGCCTCGTCCCTGCGTCGCTCGTGACGCTCATGGTCAAGGCCTCACCGGACGAGATCGCGACGCAGTTCTTCGATGCGGCATACGTGAGCGGTGACTGCCGCTCGCTGCAAAATGGCCTCGAGTCTGCGCCGCGCGACGTGGTCGGACCGCTGGTCGAGCGCTGGTTTCGCGAGCATCGCGATCACGCGGCCCCGTGGCCTGTCGCGCTCCATCGCTACGCGACCGCGCACGGGCTCTCATTGCTGATGCGGCATGCCGACGTGGACGCCGCGGTGTCCGACGCCGCACGGTGAGGGCCGTGATCGCTCAGGTCGCGTCCAGCGTGAGCTCCGTGAGCGCTTCGGCGCACGTCTTCGAAGCGAGAGCCTCCGCGGCCGCCTTGTGTTTCGTGCCCCGTGCCCGAGGAGAAGTCCGGCCTCATTGTGCTGCGCGACTGCAGCCGCGAGCGCGCAGAGCAGATCGCCCGAGAAGACCCCTTCGTCGCGCGGCGTGCGCACGTACGCGCTCGCCGAGCGGACCGATCGCCGGCTCGACAAACGCTAGTCATGCCAAAGCGGCGTCGCGTCGACGTGGGGCCTTCACGCTACGCTCGACGCATAGGAAGCTCACCCGTGCGATGCTGGTCGTTCACTCTCGCGCGATGCTCGGCGCCGGCTGTCGACGATCGCTCCGGCCGATCGTTGCGCGGGTGGTCGCAGACACGAGCATCGTCGTGGACAGCAGCGTTGTTGCAGACCCCGGGGCCACGCGCGTCGCGCTTTTGGACACCGTGGGCCTGCGCAGTGATGAGTGTCCCGAGGCGCAGCCGCGCGAAGACACGCCCTGCTCAGCGCGCCAGTACTGCATCTACCCGCAGTACGCGACGGCGGGTACGTCGTGCCATTGTCTGCTTGACGTCGGAGGCGCAGCAGCAGGGCGTGGCTACCAGTCAGTGGCACTGCGGCCCCTATCAGTTCATCGGAGTCGAGCCGCTCCCGCCGCCGGAGCTCGACCCTTGCGAGTCGACGATCGCTGCGTGAGCGGCGCCGCAATCGTAAGCGGGCACACGAGCGCCGCCTGAGGCTCACCGAACCTCCCTGGTTTACACACCCGAAGGGGTGTGTACCGGTACGCGCGTCGCGTTAGCATTGAAGTCAATGTGGCCTGCTGATCGCTTCTCGCGCGTGTGTGTGTGCGCTCTGTTCGCGGTCTCGCTCGGCGCGAGCTCGGCGTGCCTCTCGGAAGCCACGGAAGTGAGGGTGATCGTCAACAGCAACGCTCCGACCACGCTGCCCGTGGTGTATCGCGCGTGGGTTCGGGACGGCGCGCAGCTCGCGCAAGCCGCCGGCGACGCATCCTTGTTTTGGGCGCAGTTCGCGGGGCGAGGCGCGAGCGATGGCGATTCGTTCTCGGTGGTTCCGCGCGCCGGGGTCGCGCGAGATGGCGTGTTCTCGGTGCTGGTCGAGGCGCAGAGCGGGATGCTCGTCGTACGTCGCGTGCTTCGCGCGAGGTTCACGCCTCGTGTCTCGACGACGCTGCGGATCCCGCTCAATTTTGACTGCACGCTCGAGACGTCTGGGTGCCTCGGGTCGCCGATCCCGTGCACGATTCAGCGCCTGTGCGAAGAACGCGGGCAAACCTGCGGCGAGAGCGGTCAGTGCATCCCGATCGATGTGGTCGCCAACCGAGAGGACGGCGGCGTCGATGGCGCCGTGCTCTCGGTTCTTCCCCGCAGCGACGCGAGCGCCATGAATGATGCGGCCGACGACCGCGCGCGAGACGCGGAGGATGTCCAATCCATCGACGACGTGGCGGACAGCGGCGCCGCGGACGTGCCGACGATGGACTCGTGCGCCCCTTCCTGCGCGGGACGCGTCTGCGGTAGCAACGGCTGCAGCGGATCGTGCGGAACGTGCAGCGGAGGGCTCACTTGCAACGGCAGCGGTCAGTGCGTGATGAGCTGTACGCCCAACTGCGCGGGACGCGTCTGCGGTAGCAACGGCTGCAGCGGATCGTGCGGCAGTTGCACGGCGCCACGCACGTGCAACGGCAGCGGGCAATGCGTGTGCACTCCGAGCTGTGCGGGCAAACGATGCGGCCCCGACGGCTGCGGCGGCTCTTGCGGCTCGTGCCCGGCAGGGCTCACGTGCAACGGCGCCGGCACCGGGTGCTTCTGTCCCGCTGGCTGCTCGGGCTCCTCGTCGAACTGTCGCGACGCGTGCGGCTATTCGAACACCGCGTGTCGATCGCAGTGCCCCTCGAATCGCACGTGCAACCTGGGCACAGGCAACTGCGACTGCGCGACGATCACCTGCGGGACCACGTGCTGCCCGACAGGAACGATCTACTGTCGAGGCAGCGTGTGCTGCACAGACTGCGGTCGCCCGAGCCCCGTCTGCAACCTATGCTGAGCGCTCACGGCGCGCCACCACGCAGGACGTGGGGATCACCAAGCGCCTGACGGGTATCGTTCTCTTTGCCAGAGAAGTGCCGGTGAAATCACGGCCGTCACCGACGGAGAAGGCCGCGCGCGATCCACGCCCGCACGCTGGGGTGCGCGAAGAGAACGCGCGGGACGCGAGGTTGCGTCCGGACGCACGGTCGTAGAGGGTGACGGTGGCGTCGGTCCCGGTCCTGCCGATCTCCGTGCGCGTGCCCTCGGCGATCCCTGCGAGCGGACCGCGAATGATCTCCCCGAGCCAACACTCGGCCATCCCTGCGAGCCCGAACAGCTGCCCGCGTGAGAGCTCCGCATCGTGCAAGGAAGGGCCGAGCCGGAGGCGTCTTCGACACAAAGGCATCGCGGATCAGCACGGCCGAGCGCGTGACCTTCCAAGGAGCGAGCACGGAGGTACGTTGTCTGTGCGACGGACAGCCCCCGACGTTCTCGCGCGTCGAGCTTGACGATCAAGACCGCGGCTATCTTCCCAAGGGATTAGTGAGCGGCGGCGACGAATTGTAGGGCGCTCGCGCGAGTGGTACGTTCGACGGATGCCGAACGTAATCACGAAGCCCTCCCCGTGGTTTAAGCGCTTTCTGGTACTCGCGACGGCCAGCGTGACGCTTGGTGTCCCCTATTTCGCGAGCGATGGTTTCGCGGACGCGGGCCCGTGGACGGGCTTCGATTCGGCGGCGAACGATTCGACGATTCCCGATCCGACTCGCGAAGACACGGCGCCTTCTGTACGTACGCGAGGACTCGCGCTCGCCGCGCGCGCCGCGTCGGACAGTGACAAACGCAACACATGCCGAGGGAGCTGCGGCTCGATCGGCGACGGTGACTTGCGCAACTTCTGCCGCGGCAATTGCGGCTCCATCGGCGATAGCGACACACGCAACTTCTGCCGTGAGAGCTGCGGCTCCATCGGCAACGGCGACATGCGCAACCTTTGCCGCGGCGACTGCGGCTCCATCGGCGACGGTGACTTGCGTAACTTCTGTCGCGGCAATTGCGGCTCCATCAACGACGGTGACTTGCGCAACTACTGCCGCGGAAGCTGCGGTTCGATCTAGCGCCAAGTTGGCGGTTCGCCGAGTGCAGGCTGTCCAGTGACATGCTGCCGGCCTCTCTTGAGCGTCGCGACGAGCTCGCCACCAACTCAGTATCCAACGCAGTATCTCCTGCGAAAACAGCGGTGATCGCATCGGTGGCGCTGCGGTGCGATGAGCGCGACGCGGGAGCCACGAGTTGAGAACGGCGGCGAGGCAACGGGCGATCGGGCCGCAATCCGCGGATGCGTGGGCGACTGAACGGGGTTGGAGGGACTAAGCCCCCTTGCGCTCTTCGGTGGATTTGTCTGCCAGTTCGAATCGTGCGTCCTCAACAGATCGCGTGCTTTGCGTTGGGCAGCGTAATTCGGTGTGGCGTCTCGTTCATCCACACGTGAGTTGCTGCCCGAATGGGCTCGCGTACCTGATCATTCAGGGGTGCTAAGACATCCGCGCTTCGATGAATAGTTTGCTGGATTTATCCATGTAAGATGCGAGATCTCGAGCGCAATGCTTCGCGGCGAACCTAGCGCACCGGACGCGAGGTGCGACCGGACGCGATCGGTTGCACGACCGGGCGTCGCGAACATCCGTTCGACCTTCGATTGGCGACGCCGAGCGAGTCCGCGCATCGTAACGATCCATGAGAAACGTTAGCGATCTGCCCCAGAAGCTATGCGTGAGCTGCGGGCGGCCCTTTCGATGGCGCAAGCGCTGGGCACGATGCTGGAGCGAGGTCCTGACGTGCAGCGAGCGCTGTCGCGGAGAGCGAAGGTCTCTGGCGCGCGCAGAGCGACGAAAGGCACAGGAGGCGCAATGAGCGTCTCGAGCTTCGCGCGCGCGCTAGCCGAGCGCTCTGGGATCGCCAGCGAGCCGCGCGGCAAACAATGGGTGTACGCGCCCTATGATCAGCTCACGCTCGCGCGCGGTCCGCTGTCGCGAGCGAACCCCCAAGAGACGTGCGTGGTGCTCATCGAGTCCGCGCAGAAGCCAGCTCGGCGCAGGTATCACAAGAAGAAGCTCGCGTTCTTGCTCTCGAACGAACGACACTTCGCGCTCGAGCTCGCCGAGCGCGGGTTCACCGTGCTGTATCGCGCGGGCGAAGCGTCGTTCGCCGAGCAGCTGCGGGACGCGATGCGCGAGCACGGTCAACGCGAGGCGATCGTTCAGCGGCCCGCGGAGCGAGAACTGCGCAAGGAGCTCGCTTCGGTCGAAGGGCTGAGGACGGTCTCGAACGAGCTGTGGCTCACCACCGAAGAGGACTTCGTGCGCGGGTGCGGCGAGGCGTCGCCGTGGCGGATGGACGCGTTCTATCGCTACGTTCGAAGGCGCACGGGCGTGCTCATGGACGACGAGGGACGACCGCTGGGCGGGCGCTACTCGTTCGACGGCGAAAACCGCGAGCGATGGAGAGGTGATCCCCCTGCACCAACGGCTCCTACGTTCGAGCCGGACGAGATCACGCGCGAGGTCCTCGCGCTGGTCGAGCGGCGATGGCCGGGGCACTTCGGGACGCTCGCGGGCTTCGCGATGCCGTGCTCGCGCGCGGACGCAAAGGCGCTCTTCGATTTCGTGTGCGCACATTGTCTCAAGCACTTCGGGCCCTTCGAAGACGCGATGAGCGACGAGGAGCCAACGCTCTTTCACACGCAGCTGTCGTCGTTGATCAACGTGGGCAGGGTGCTGCCAAGCGAGGTTCTAGACGCCGCGGCGCGGGCGCTCGCCGAAGATCGCGCGCCGATTCAGAGCGTCGAGGGGCTCGTGCGACAGATCCTCGGTTGGCGCGAGTTCGTGCGCCACGTGCACGAGCGGACCGACGGGTTTCGAACGATCGCCCCGGACGGTCAGCCGAGCGAGCTCGGCGCGCACGAGCCGCTGCCGAAGGCCTTCTGGGACGCGCGAGAGACAGGGCTACGCTGCCTCGATCGCACGCTCGAGACCGTGTGGAACACGGGATATTCGCATCACATCACCAGACTCATGGTGCTCTCGAACATCGCGACGTTGCTCGGCGTCGAGCCCAAGGCGCTGAGCGACTGGTTCTGGCTCGCGTACACGGACGCCTACGACTGGGTCGTCGAGCCCAACGTCCTCGCGATGGGAACGTTCGGCGCCGGCGACGTCATGACCACCAAGCCGTACGTCTCGGGCGCGGGCTATGTTCACCGCATGGGGGATCACTGCGCGCGCTGCCGCTTCGATCCCACGGGCAAAGACCGCGCGAGGCCCTGCCCTCTCACGCCCATGTACTGGGCTTTTCTCGATCGCAACCTTGAGCGCCTCTCGAAGATCGACCGTGTCGGGCCAGCGATCTTGTCCGCGCGCAGTCGGTCCGACGCGCAGCGACAGCGAGACGCGCTCATCCTGGCTCGAGTGCGCGAGCGACTGGCCGCGGGCGACGCGCTCGATGCGTCGATCGCCTCGGATCCGACCGTCGTCCCGAAGAAGGCCGTCGTGCGCCGAAAGGCGAAGTGACGCTCGCGACGACTACCTGCGCAGCTTCGGCGACACGAGCTGCACGACGGTCTCTTCGAGCTTGCCCACGATGCCGCGAGCGCTGAACACCAGCTCTTCTTCGGCGAGCGCTCGCTTCGCTGCGGCCTCGAAGGTCCACTGGGGCCGGTAGTCGATCTCGGTCCAATAGCGGTCGTCCGTGGGGAGCAGGTCGCCCTTGAATCCGAGGACGAGCTCGCGGGCCAGCGAGAAGTCCGCGCGGGTGACGAGCTTGAGCCACCACGACGAGAGCGACACGCTGAGAAAGGGCACAGGAATTCCGGGCACGCGACGCCCCTTCAACGCGGCGATCGCCGACAGGATCTGGCGGCCGCTCAAAACGTCGGGCCCCGGAATGTCGTACCAGACGCCGCGAGGCGCAGGGACATCGAGGGCGCGCACGAGGGCGACGATGACGTCGTCGAGGGCGATCGGGCACGTCCGCGACGAGGTCCACGAGGGCAACAGCATGGCGGGCAAGCGCATCGCGAGGTCCCGAACGATCTGCCACGAGGCGCTGCCGTTGCCGATGATCATCGACGCGCGCAACTCGAGGGTCGGCACGGGACCCGATCGAAGCACCTCACCCACCGCGAGGCGACTCTTCAAGTGCTCGGACATCGCGCCAGCGGGCGCCACGCCGCCGAGGTAGACCATGCGCTTAACGCCGGCCTGCGCGGCTTCGTCCCGCAGCGACTCGGCGACGCGACGCTCGGCGTCTACGTAGTCGTGCGAGCCCGATCCCATCGCGTGAACGAGGAAGAAGACCGCGTCGATGCCCTCGAGCGCGCGCCTCAGCTCGTCCGCCCGATTGACGTCGCAGCGGACCCACTCGACGCCTTCGATCGACTTCGACCGCGAGAGGTCGCGGGTCGTCGCGCGAACCGTGTGGCCCTGCGCGATGAGCGCCGGGAGCAGAGCCTGGCCGACAAACCCTGTCGCGCCAGTCACGAGAACGCGGAGGGTCTTGTCAATCACCGCGCGAGCGTACCACGCCGGCTGCGACCTTCTCGTTGTGCGCACAGACGCGATCGAATCGATCAAATCTATCGATTGATCGACTGATCGAGCGAGCGCGGGTCTGCTTTGTCGGACTCGTCGAAGCTGTCCACGGGCAGCTCGCTGCCGCCGTTGAACCACGCGAACACGGGATACGACCCCGGTCCCACGCCCTCCTCGCGACACACGACGACGGCGTTCAGAGCGCAGGCGCGAGGGCGGGCTCGGCCGCAGGCGGAAGCGAGAGTCTTGCGATGCGTCGAAGCGCGGAGGAGAGCTGGGACGACAAGGTTCCGGTGTTGTACGGCAGTCTGTACTTCTCGCAGACCGCGCGAACCTCCTTCGAGAGCGCCGGATATCTCCACGCGGGAACGTCTGGAAACAAGTGATGCTCGATCTGGTGGCTCAAGTGCCCGCTGAGCACGTGGAGCCAGCGCGGTCCCTCGAAGTTCGCCGAGCCGAGGAGCTGCCGAAGATAGAAGTGCCCTCGCCCTTCGCCCTCGAGCGTCTCGGGCGCAAACGTCTGCGCCTGCTCGGGGAAGTGTCCGCAGTAGATCACCGCCGCGGACCACAGGTTGCGCGCGAGGTTGGCCACGACGTTTCCCGCGAGGACGGCCAGCGCGTTCGGCCCCGCGAGCAGAGGAAAGAGCAGGTAGTCCTTTCGCACCTGACGCCACGACTTCGCTTTCATTTCACGGACTCGTCGCACGTCCTCGGGATCTCTCTCTGCGCTCGGCGTCGTCAGGTACTTCGGCATGTCCACGTTGTGCCCGGCGATTCCCCACTGAAACACCGCCGCCAGCCCCGCTGCGTACGCGAGCTGCGGGACCCGATGCCAACGCCAGGGCTGCTTGTCGTCCACGCGCAGCACTCGGTACCCGAGGTCGTGATCGACGCCGCTCACGTTGGTAAACGTGTGGTGAAGGTAGTTGTGTGAGTGTCGCCACTGGTCCGAAGGGCACGTGCTGTCCCACTCGTAGGTGCGTGACGAGAGCGCGGGATCACCGGAGAACTCGTATTGCCCGTGCATCACGTTGTGACCGATCTCCATGTTCTCGAGGATCTTGGAGAGAGACAGCAGCGAGGTGCCCGCCAGCCAGGCGCCGGGGACGAAGCTCGCGAAGAGCAGCGCTCTGCCTGCGATTTCGCAGCGGAGCTGCGTGCGCATGACTCCGCGTATGTACGCGAGGTCCTCTGCGCCCCGCGCCGCCCGCGCACGTTGGTGAATCGCGTACATCTCGTCGCCGAAGGCCTCGAGTTGCGCTGCGTTGAGCTGACAGTTGTTCTTCATGGTGGGCTCGCTTTCGGGATTCGCAGTGGATTCGCAGTGGATTCACAGGTCGATCGACACGTCGCCGATCGCGACGGTCGAGCAGAGGGCGATGTCGACGTTGGCCTCTGTCGAGACCTCGCCTGTTCGAAGGTCGCGCGTCGCGCCCGAGAGCTTCTTGCAGTGGCACGTCCCGCAGATGCCCATGCGGCATCCGCTCTTTGGCTCAAGGCCCTGCTCCTCGGCGACGACCAAGAGCGTGCGATGGTCGTTCACCGTCTTGTTCGAGCGCGCGAAGTGCACGGTGCCCTTGCCCTCGCCCTCGCCGCCGCTGTCGAACGCCGATTGAAAGCGCTCGATCGTCAGCGCGCCCGGAGCGCCGCGCGCGGCAAACGCTGCCTCGACCGCTTTCAACAGCGGGGCAGGTCCGCACGCGTACGCTCGCGTGTCCTCGAAGTCCGACACGACCGCCGCGAGGCTGGCTTCATCGAGCGAGGGCATGCGGCCCAGCGCCTCCTCGGTGACCAGGTGAAGGTCGAGCCACGGCATCTGCTTCAGCTCGTCGAGAAACAGCGCCTCGCGCTCGCTCTTCGCGAAGTGCAGAAGCGTCCCTTTCGCGCCGGGCGCGCCCTCGCGGATCGCTTTTTGGTCCAGCGCGCGGAGCATCGAGATCACGGGAGTGATTCCGCTTCCGCCCGTGATGAACAAGAGCCTCGGCGGAAGCTCGTCGTCGAGCACGAAGCTGCCCCTGGGAGGCGACAGCTCGACGGTCGTTCCCACGATGGACGGGTGGACCAGCCGCGGGGTCACGGTCCCGCGTGCCGTGGACTTGATGGTGAGTTCGATCACCCTCGGACCGCGCGCGCTTCTCGGCGCGCTCGAAATCGAGAAGCAACGCGTCCGTCGCACGCCGTCGATCTCGAGGGTGAGGGCGACGAACTGACCCGGCTTGTGCGCTACGAATCGCTTGTCCGTTCGCAGAACGAGCGTCGCGCAGCCATCGAAGTGCGGCTCGAGCGCGATGATCTCTGCTCGAAGGGGGCCAAAGTGTCGCGGCGCGAGCGCGGCGAAGTACTCCTCGGGCTTGCGTGGGTAGGTGAGCCATCCCAGCGCTCGGTCGAGCGCGGTCCGCAGAGATTCGACGAATTGATCGGCCATGACTGGTTGCAGAGTGTCCATGAGACGTCCCTCAGTGATGCGCGCAGTACGAACAGGCCGCGGTCGCGCCTGCGATGAGGCGCGGACATGCGGAGACCTCGGGCGCAGCGTCGCGCAGACCCGCGAGCGCCTTTGGTCGAAAACGCTACAAAGAACCCCACGGAGCCCGTCGGGCTCGACGACCTATCGCTTCTTGGACTTTCGCCGCTTGCTCAGCGTCGATGCCGCGCCAGACTCGTTGGCCTTTCGCACGGCGCGCTCCATCTCGCGCGCAAACATGATGCGAACAGCCTCGATGCTGACCGGACGAAACTCCTCGTATGCCTGGTCGAGCGTCTCACCGCCCAGCTCGGTACGCTCGATGAAGAACGCGGTCAGATCCTGCGCGAGCCGCGACAAGTGCTTGCGCAGCAGCATCGAGGCGTCGTGGGACTGGTCGACGGTCACCCCGACGTGCTCGAGCCTCAGCGCGAGGTCGAGCAGCGCGGGGCTGTTGACCAGTATCGCGTCCCCGCGTCGCTCGATCGCTTGCGTGCGAAGGAGCTCTGCCGCGAGCCCTGGGCGGTGCTCTTTGAGCAGCGACTGCAGCTCTTGCTCGCTCAGGATCTTCGGCCGATCGCCGGCCCACGGAGAGCTGAGCTTGTCGTGCAGCCCGAGCCACTCTTGAATCGAGAACTCGCCCTTCTCCACTTGCTCGATCACCGACCGGATCGCTTTGATCTGCAGACCCCGGTCTTGAAGCATCGCGATCTGCTCGAGCCGCTCGACGTGCGCACGGCCATAGATCGCGACCCGACCGCGAATCAACGGCTTCGGAAGCGCGCCCGCGGATTGATAGAAGCGGATCGTCCGGCTCGGAACGCGCGTCGCCGTCGCGAGCTCGTCGATTGTGTACTCGGGCTCAGCGCCCTCGTCGGGCTTGGCGTCGGGCGAGTCGGGCGCTTGGGTCATCGAGGCGTCGAGCATACCAGCGTCGGCCGCTGATTCCGAAACGAGATCGCTTAGAAGTGAGTCACTCATGACGGTCTCTGTTCTAGATGTAACAGTCACAGCTGTCAAGGTTGCTCTTTCGATTTCGATCCCATCCCCCGTGGCGCGGGGGCGACCTCTGCGGCAGAACGGGTCCATGGCCGCGGTCCGTCGCCCACGCGTCCGCCGTCAGCGACTCGATCGCCCGCTACCTCGTCGCCGCCCTCAGCCCTCTGCGACCGCGCCGCGATCGCACCCCCGCGCCACACCGTGCGTTCGCCGCTTTTTTCACAGGCGAACCTGCGTTGGCGTCTGGACGCGCAGTGGCGCGCGACGCACACGGATTCGAGTCAGCCCGGCGGGCACTCGAACGTGAAGCGCACCATCGCCATCGGGTCTGCTTGCACCGCGGCGCAGGTGCTCGGGCACAATCGAACGAGGTCGCCGCTCGCCGCGCTCCCCGCGTCGCTCACGCCCGCGTCCGCGCCGCGCGCGCCTCCGCGAACGAGATAGAAGCCATCGCCGCAGTCGGCCATGGTCGCGACGGGCATGCGGCTCGTCACGGTCCCGTCCCCGCGCGTGATGTTCAACCGCGCATAGCCGATGTCCGGCGTCCTCCCGTCCATCAACATCGGAAACCCGAAGTCGCACGGCACCTGCAATCCCGAGATTGCCAGGGCCGCAATCGCGTCGAAGAGGTTCGAATACTGCGTAAAATTGCAGAGCGGAAAGCGATACCCGCCTGTCTCACGCGCGAGCTCTTGCAGCTGCTCGGCCGGGTTGGCAGAGAAGCCCGCGCATCGCGTCGTGACCAGCGGCGCCATGGGCTGCCATGGCATCGTTGGCGGCATGTTCGCCGCGAGCCCGGCGACTGCGTGCACCGTGTAGTTCTTCATGGTCATCGTCCCAAAGTACGGAACGAGGTCCGCGGCGGTCATCCCGCTGTAGAATCCGCTGCGATTTCCCACGCCGGATCCGTCGTCGGTAAACGCCACGATTGCCTTCAAGCTGTCCGTCCGCAAGTGCGGCAGCGCCATCCGCAGGTATCCGGGCAGCGCGGAGAGAAACCCGCCAGACCCAATGCTCGTCCGCACCGTGAAGTACCGAGGGTTCATCGCGGGCTCAGTGACGGCTCCACCCACGACCACAACGCGGTAGTCCACCGACGCGGTCTCGAGCGCGCGAATCAAGCTCGACGCCAGCGTCGACGAGATCGCTCCTCGCGGGCGATCGAAGCTATTGGACGAGTCGACCACCATGATCACGTCCAAGGGCCGACGGACGATCGACGCCGTCGCCGCAATGGACGCGCACGCGCTGTCCGCAACGCTCGTCTCGCGCACCGGGACGTCCACTGTCGTGGCAGCGTCCATCGCGCCCGACGCGTCTGTCACCGTCACATCGGTCCTCACGCGCGCGTCGGGGACGCCTTCTTCGCTCGTACAGCCCGCGGTCATGAAGCTCACGGTGACCGCGAGAGCGCCCCACACAATTCGCGAATGCACTCCGTTCATGCGCGCGAGTGTACCACTCAACGCGACGATTCGCGGTCGTAGCCACCAACTCAGGTTCGCCTGTGAAATCAGCGGCGAACGCACAGTGTGGCGCCGTGGTACGAGCGCGGCGCGCGACTCGTAGCAAACCTCGCCGTGGCGATCTTCACAGGCCAGGGATGAAAACCGATGACTTCATCGGTCTCAGCGACCTGAACCGCGCACCCTCTGTGCTCAGCGCATCGGCAGGCTGTTAAAGAAGTTCCAGAAGGCGGGCGCGGCGAGGCTGTCTTGACGGCCGTGGTTCTGCCCTGTGGTCTGGCACCACACGACGGGCAGACCTGGCATGCAGCCCGCGTAGGCCTCGCACGGCATGGGCATCACCGGCGTGCGCGCGGCCATCGCGTTGCAGCCGTTGCGCATCACGTGGTTGTCTCGCGCAGAGACGCTTGCCGACACGTTGACCGTGGTGTCGCCCATGTCGTGGATGATCATCGCTGCCACGTTGCCCGTGCACATCGAGCCCGATTGACCGCCCGCGATCGACGCGACGCCGCGAAAGAGCGCGCCGCGAAGGCACCCCAGCCGGTGCGTCATGAACGCGCCGCTGCTGTAGCCATTGGCGAAGCGTCGAAGGGTGTCGACGCACACGTTGCGCTCGTTGTCCGCGATCATCGCGTCGATGTACGGGATGTCCGCGCCCATCACGGCCGCGTCCCAACAGTTGCCCGCTGCGCGGCCCCGCACGATGATCGCGTTCGCTCCGCTCGCGTTGTGCACAGGGACGTTGTTGTCCTGCCGCGCCGCCGCCGTGCTGCACCCGTGAAACTGGTACACGATCGGGTACGCGCGGTTGGGGTCGTACCCCATCGGGAGTCGCACGTAGTAATCGCGCATCATCCCGCCCACCATGATCGAGCGCGCGACGAACGTCCCGAGCGCGCCCGAGCTCGGGCGACCGCAGCCCGCCGAGCGATTGGCACCCCCATCGCGCGTCATCACGTCCGCAGGGACTCCGCTGTCGCTGGGAGTCATTGCGTCGTCTGAGACACCGGTGTCCAGCGGGGGGATCCCGCTGTCCATCACGGCGCTGTCGGTCTCCACGCCCGAGTCCGTGGGTGACGCGGTATCCGACGGCGTCGAGCGCGCGTCGCTCGTGTCCTCGGCGGCTCCATCCATCGGTCCCGAAGGCATCGGCGCGCAGCGTGCGAGCGCGAGCGCAAGCGCGAGCCAGAAGAGCGCAGTACTGCCAATTCGCCGTGCCATCATGACTGCCATTGTACCATCGCCGATGTGCGGCTCGAAGCGCGATGCGCACGAACGCATCCACGCAAAAACACCCACCGAAGGCGACCTCGTGAGTGAGCGATCGATGGTCCGATGGACACGCGTGGTGTGCGCCAGTGCAAGAGCTAGTTCGTCCTCGCGATGGGCCGCGACGCGATGAAAAACGCGTTCTATCTCTCGAACGATGCGCCAAGTGTGAGCATTCAGCCATCGCCCTCTTGCGGAGCGCGAGCGCGAACGAGGCCCGTGTCGCAAGGGACCTTTTTTTATCGTCCTCGCAGATCGCGATCACGTGTTCTTCGAGTCCCCATGGCGAGCCCGGCAATTTGTTTCGCCTGCAAATTCGTTGCCTAAAGGCTCACAGTGTAACGCCTCGGCGGTGGCCGACGTACTGAGCCTCTCGCAAGCCAAAACGGAGACAGCGTTGATGAATCGCAAACTTTCAGAACTCGCTCTCAGCCTCGCCGCGCTCAGCGCCTGCGCCCCCGCGACGGGGACAGTGCAGACCGAAGACGTGATCGTGACGGATGCTCCCGAGGCGGTCGGCGACGCAGCCTCCTCGCGCGATGCGATGGGGACCCACGACACGATGACCGACGCGCCCAGCGGAGACTACCCAGCGGGCCCCTATGGCAACAGCGTCGGAGCAACCCTGGCGAACCTCGCGCTTGAGGGCTTCGTGAACGACTCGCGCGCCGAGGTCTCAACGCGAGCACCGTTTGTCTCGTACTCGTTGGCGACGCTGCGTGCAGGAGGCGCGCGCAATGCGCTCGTGCACACGGGCGGATTCTTGTGAGGCTCGTGTCAAGACGCGGCCCGGGCATTGGCTGCGAACACGGCACGAATCGCTGCAACCGGGGCGGCGTCGATTGAGATCCTCGTCCCGTACGCGGGAGGCAACGCGCAACGGACGCACTTGGAGCAGTGGATCAACCGATACCAACTCCGGATCACGACGGTCATCGACGCATCGCCCGACCAGACCCTCGCCAACGCGCAACTCGGTGGCCGCGATCAGACGTTCATCGTCGCGTTGTCCACCATGCGCGTGCTGTGGAAGGGCTCGTCCGGCGCGAGCCGAGACGTCACCGCGGCGGTGACTGAGCTCGAGCGCCTCGCGTCGATGTGACGACCTTACCCCCCGCAGCAGCGTTTGTATTTCTTGCCAGTGCCACACGGGCACGCTTCATTTCGTCCAATTTTGGAGCCGGACGTCGAGGAGCGAGCGACAGCGAGCGCTGTGGGGCCTGCAGCGAGGGCCAGGGGAGCCGGTGGCGGCAACGGTTTGGGTGGTGTCACGGGAGACGGTCGCACAAACCCTGGCGCGGATCGGGGTAGGGAGCGGAGATCTTCGCGAAGCTGGCGAAGCTCCGGTGCAGAGGGAAGCGGTTCGCGGAGTTTCTTTGCAACCCCTGCAGTCTCAGGCGAAACGAACTTCATGAGTTTCTTCGTGGTCATGGGCCGATGCTCGGCCGTTACACGAAGGGCCGCGAGCAGCGCGTTTGTGTTTGCGGGACGAGGGCCATCCTTCTTGCCGTCGAGCTCCACCACGAATCGGCGCAGCTGGTTCGCGATGCGTTCATTGTCGTCGTTTCCGATGACTTCGAGACCACGTTTTGCTGCGGCGAGAGCGACCTCGGGAAGATCGCGTGCGAACATGATCGCGAGGCTGTTGTACGTCCAGACGTGGGTCGGATCATAACCAACGAGCTTCGTAAAAATGTCCATCGCCCGCTCTCGATGGCCGAGCGAGTGGTGAAGCCAACCGACGCGCGAGAGGCTCCCTAACAGGTTGGATCCGCTCTGGTAGTTCTGGTCGGACACGATGTAGCCCGCTTGAAAGATCAGTCCTTCGGGATCACGCCTCCGTTCGCAGTCGTCGACGAGAACCCTGAACACTTCGTTGTAGGACACCATCGGCGAACACCACGGCGATTTGGCAACGCGTCGCAGCAGCGCGAACTCGCGAGTCCGCACGTGGTTGGCCGCCGAGGTTTGTCCACGCTTGACCAAGGCTGCCGACACCTCCCCAAGCATCGTGGCGACACAGGTGAGCGTCCAGTCGCCGACGCCCTCGAGCTCGGGCAGGTCCAGGTCCAGGTCCGGTCCGACGGTTTCGAAGATGCGTTCTGCCTCAAGCACGGCACGGGCTGTGATGATCATGTCCACAGCAGTGAACACGCGATCATCGGCCTCAATCGCTTCGTTTGCATCACGGACGGCCTCGACGCAGTGGTCAATCAAACTGGCATCGACGCGCGCATACCCACTCGCGACGTGGTGGTACTTTGTCTGTTCGGGCATCGTGTTGACTGTTTGATCGATCCGCGCTTGCTCTGTGCCAACCACAGTGCACACGCTTTGCGCTTTTCATCATGCGTGCAAATCTACACGGTTTCGGTCCGCAGACGTGACATTGTGCATCGAGGTTCGCTGCGTAGAGACGCTCGCGCTCACCGGTGCAAAGCCGGTGCAAAGCGATCGCGAACCGGTGAGTCGCGCTGCGATGCCACGGTCCTGTGGCCAAACCACCCGAGCAATCGCGACGATTGGCCTTCGCGGTCCGCGCTACGCGCTTTGTGGGACCCACTCTACGAAGCATCTCGTTCGTTCTCGTGGATGTCGAGGATCGCGTGGACAGTGCCCGCCCGACGATGCACAAGCGCGTCCGAGTGGACGAGCTTACGGATGTCCGCGGGCAGCGCGCGACCGTCGCTGAGCGCGATGAACACGGCCCTTCTGACGTCACGTCGAACGAGCTCTGCTGCGCCTCGGCCATGTGTCTCGTGACGCGAGCGACGGCCAACGACCCTCGCGATCCCGCGGTGTGATTGCGAAACGTGCGACCGCGCAGCGCGGCCCCCAACCGCGGTCGCCCTCGCGTGAGCTGACTGCGACCCGATCGCCCGTTGCCTCGTCTGCGCTCTCAGCCTTTGGCTACCGCGCCGCGATCGGCCCTGGCCCCTCTGCACTGTGTGTTCTCCTGTGTTTTCACAGGCGATCCTGTGTTGCCACGCGCGGCTCGGCCTCGTTGTGAGCGCGCTCTGCATGGACTCGGTATTCGCTTGCGCGCTTCTCGTTTTTCTCGCGGTCGGCGGCACGCTCCCACAAGTGTGCGGCTTCAAGCCACGACCTGCATCGGGTGGCCTCATCCGTGGCGTTTTGTGCGCTGAGTTCAGCCACAGTGGCTTTTGCGACGTGTGGATTTTGGTTAAAGCCCATCTCCGCACTGTGTGCCATTTGGCGCTCGCGCGCTTGGAGAGGGGGTCAGGCTATGTCGTGTTGTATCACTGAGAATTGACTGATAATCGCGCAGGAGTATCGTTGGCACCCTCGAATGAAAATCGATCGACAAGCATTTTTAGCGCTCGCACTTGGGATGCAGGCGGGCTGCATCGTTGAGCAGAGCGGACCGCCGGAGGCGCAGCCGCAGCCAAGCTCTGGCAATGTTGCAATGCCCGTCCAGCAGCAAGGCTACCGTCCAGCGCAAGAAGGCTACGCGCCGTCATCCAAGCCGTCGCCAAGCGCGAGTTCTACGGCTTAGCCGCTCGCGCAGGCGGCCCATCCCGCGTCCACTTCAATCCCCGAACGCGTCCCCCTGCGCGACTGGATCCACGAACAGCTCGGCTCCCCCACCCAACACCTCGGCCGCTGGGCCGCCATGACCCGCCGCTCCGCCGACGTCTTCTCTTGGCTGGCCTGAGCCGCTCCGCACGCTGGCTGCTCAAGCGCCTGTCGGGGGGTGAAGTGGACACGTCCCGACGTCACGCGCGCAAGCGCGCACAGACTCATCAGACATCAACCGCTCAAAGGGGCGGTAGATCAGCTAAGGTCCACTGCGTCAAGGGAGCCACTGGCCTGCGCATGATGAGGCGGTGCACGTTCAACGCTTTGATGTACGGATCGGAGTGGTTTTTGATCGCGTGCTCGACAAGCAGCGCCATCCCCTGATGAAGCAGGTTCTCATTGGACAGCGGAGAGGTGAGGTCGTTCGGGCGAAAGAAGAGCTTGTAGGCTCCACAGTCTTCGTGCTCAATCAGGAGCACCGTGTGAATCGTCTTATGGAGTTGCAGCTTCGCGGTCTCCAGGTGATCCCAAAACGTCTTGGCCCACTCCGTATAGGTCGGTTGAGCCACGCCTAGGCTCGCGCCCGCTAGGATGAAGTGGTCATAGTCATCAGCCTGTAACGGACGCAATGAGTTCAAGTTGAGTTGACCAAGCTCCCTCACGATGTCGTCCATGTGACGGTAGTCCATGCATGACAACACAAAATAACTTGGCCCACTTTGATCGGACTTCTGAAGATTTGGCATGGCTTCCTCTGTCGGTGGAGTATCACTTAATATGCGCCGCACTGACTGACCTTCGCCCTAGCGAGCGAAACTTCAACGTTAGTGAGGTTATTCAAATGATGTCAAGACGCTCAGCGCCTGCGCTTCCGCTCCGCGCTCCGCGCTCTCTTGACTCCTTTCCCTGTCAACAACGATCAGCGGAAGTTGAGTTTGAGGCGACCTACACGTCATGCGGGGCGGTAGCCGAGGGTGATGAGCCCTGGCATCTCAACGCGCTGCGGGCCAGCACCCAGCGCGTCTATGGCCCGCGCGTAGAGTCTGGCTGATTGAATCAAAGCCTTCGCCCATGCGGTCGCGCAGCAGCGCCAGCGGCGCGCACGCTGACAGAAACCAGCGCCACAGGTCGTCAAACGACGTCGCCTCAACCACGCTGGTGAACCCGATGGCCTTGACCAACTCAGTATCTCCTGTGAAATCAGCGGCGATCGCGTCGGTGGGGCGCGGTTCGATGAGCGCGGCGTGGGAGCAAGGGGTTGAGGACTGCGGCGAGGCAACGGGCGATCGGGCCGCAGTCCGCGGATGCGTGGGCGACTGAACGGGGTTGGAGGGACCATCCTCCGGGTCCCAGGGATTGATTGAGGGTTAGCCGCGGGGCTTGGCGCGCGGGGACGCGAGCTCGCGTCCGGGATCGCGGTTCAATTTCTTGAATGGTGCAACCGGGAACGTTGGTAACACTTTTGACGGTGACCTCGGTGACACAGACCGGGCGAGGCGGTGACATAGACTGGCCACCTTGGTTACACAAACCGGGGACCTTGGTTACACAAACCGGGCACCTAGGTAACAGTGTCCGAAGAGCTCGGTTACACGATCTGGTCACATGGGTGACACGGACCGGTTTGTCACCGGTGTCGGGGCATGCAGCGGGCAGCAGAGCAGCAGCCTCGCCAGCACGATCGGCGAGCGTAATCCCACGGGCTTCTTGAGCTGCTGAAGCCCCCGCCAGCGGCAGTTCTCTCGCCGATTCGCCCACGCGACGCGTGAACCTGCGCGCGCAGCACAGGAGAAGAG
>JAUXYJ010000040.1 GCA_030694465.1 Deltaproteobacteria bacterium
GGTGCTGGTGCGTGTGCGTGCACGGTCCCGGCTTCGCAGGGTGGCAGCAGCGGGCGCACTGCGAGCGCGCTGGCGCTCTTGGGTGGGCTGGCGCTGGTGTACGGATCGCGCCGGTCACGCCGTCGCAGCGCGCGCTGAGCGGGGCACGCGGGGGTGAGTGAAGGGGGCATCCGGCGACGTCGCCGGATGGGGCCTGCAGTATGGGGTCGGTGCAACCGTAGACGTTGATAACACCTTTGCCGGTGACCTCGGTTACACAGACCCGGCGAGCGGGTGACATAGACTGGCCACGTTAGTTATGCAAACCGGGCAGCTTTAGGTGACACGGACCGGTTTGTCACCCGTGGCTGGGCATGCATTGGGCCGCAGAGTAGCGGCCTTGAAAGCACGATTAGCGAGCAAAATTCCATGAAATTCTTGATTTGTTGAGGCACCCGCCGGCGGGAGTTCTCTCGCCGATTCGCCACGCCGATCGTCTCGCGAGGCTGCCTGCGTCTCGCTCACAGAGGGCTTTGTTGCGGACTGGGGTACGTCAAGTTCGCGCTGCGGTCTGAGCCGCAGAGGACGCGCTGCTTCGTCGACAAATCGAAGCGACTGCGTTGCGAAGTACACAAGCTACTTCTGCTCTTTAAGGCGATGAAGTGAGATGGACCATGTCTGCAAAAATAAAGAGATATTGACGTTTTGCTCTTTGATACGGATCCGACGCTCCGGCGTCGATCTGCAGCACTCGCGCGTCGCGACAATTGCGGGCATGGCGACGCTCGAAAGTTGTCTCTAAGTAGTTCGTGATCTTCTAGGCACTACGAGACCATGTGTCTTGAGGATGTCTCCTACCGTGCCGACAGCCGGAACTCATGGGCCAGCTACGTCCCGCATCCAAGACCACATGGAGCTTCTTGCGTCCCCCATAAGGATGCTCTTTGCGCAGCGCGACGAGCGCAGAGACGATCCCATCGGATGTGGAATTCGCCACACGAAGTGGTGATGACGAGCCGTTAGCAAACGCCGCTGCGTCGCTCGGGTCGAGGCCCTTGGGCCGCGCGATCCATTTGTAACCCGTCTAGCGGCTGATGCCGAAGCGTCCCCTCAGCGCGCTGATGGACTCGTGTAGGCTTGCTTGCACGGCCTCGATCCATCGCATCGCTCGTTCTCCACGGCATTCAGAGAGCTGCACACTTGAACACCCTCGTCACTCAGCTCGATAGAGGGTGACGGCGTGGCGATCGCCTGAAGTCCTGCAACTTGGCGCAATTGGGACGACTTACCAAGAGAGCCATTGACCCGCCTGTTGAGGCGGTGCGAGCCTCGCTGTCGCCGGGCGGGACACCAAGAGAGAGCCGAGCCAAAATGCATCAGTCTATCAAGAAAAAGAGACGTTGGGGAGCGATCGCGTGGGGTTTGATCGCCATCGCGGCGGTCATTGTTGCGCAAGGGTGCAACCCCACGAGCATGCAGAACAACATGATGGACGCAGCCGCTGAGCTGACCTGTGTTGCGCCCACGGCTACGCAGTGCGGGGGGAGCTGTGTTGACACCCGTGTGAGCACCGCGCACTGCGGCCGCTGTGACAACGCGTGTCCAGGCGCCGAGGATCTCTGCATTGGTGGCACCTGTCAGAAGCTCGGCCCGCAGGGGATCGCGATCGGCGACACCTTTGGCTGCTCGGTTGCGTCAGCGCAGCTGCGCTGCTGGGGAGGCAGAGGCGCGGCGCGAGGTGACAATCCGATGAGTATTGAGGCTCCTCCGCAGTCGGGGTGCATCGAGGTGGGGCTGCCTGGGATCGTCGAAGTCGTTGCCGGGGCGAGTCACACCTGTGTTCGGCTCACGGACAACGCTGTGCGCTGTATTGGCTCAAACGCGCGAGGACAGCTTGGCGTCCCTGCCGCTGCCTCTCCGTCCAACTGGGTGACGCCGCAAGGACTGGGATTTGTCTGGCAGATCGTCGCACTTAGGAATGGCAGCTGCGCGATCACACGTGATGCGCGCCGCGAGGTCAAGTGTTGGGGCAACGGCAATGGTCCGACGGTGCCGCAGGCGCTCGCGCTCACTGACGTCGCAGAAATCACGGCGGGTGACGAACACATTTGTGCTCGCAAAATGACGGGTGAGGTCGTCTGCTGGGGCCAAGACCGAGGGGGCACGCTCGGGCGTGTAGAGCTCATCGGGATGTACATCGGCTCGCCGATGCAGCCGGTCGTTGGGCTGCCCGACAGCGTGGTGCAGATCGCTGCGGGGCTGAATTATTCGTGTGCGCTCCGTTCGAATGGTGAGGTGTATTGCTGGGGTGCGGTGCCTGATGGCTCGTCAGGGGCTGCGCCTCGGCTGATCCCTGGATTTGCCGGCTCGCGGTTGCTCAGCGCCGGAAACACGCACCTCTGCGCGATCACGATGGCAAACGGGGTGCAGTGCATGGGCGACAACTCCCAGCGGCAACTTGGTGCGCCAAGCCTCACAGATGCGTTCTCTGTTGTGCCTGTCGCGATGGCGGGGTTGCCTGCTGATTCGCCCGTCGTAGCGTTGCGCGCGGTGAGCGGTGCGACCTGTGTCCAGACCCGCGACGAGCGCGTGTTTTGCGTGGGTCGCAACCAGTCCGCGCTGCCGTTGGGCCGCCTGGGTCAGGTTAACCCCTCGCAGATCTCGACACCGACGCAGCCCGTGTGCGCTGTGACCTGCAGTGGTCGCAACGTGCGCTGTCCCAGCGGCTGTGTGGATGTGCAGAGTGACACGCAAAACTGCGGAGCCTGTGGGACGCGGTGCACCGACGATCAGCTCTGTCAGGGTGGCGTGTGTGTGCCATCGATTGCGTGCCCCAATGATCGAACGCTGTGCTCGGGGCGCTGCCGAGACGTGCTCACCGACGAGCTCAACTGTGGGCGCTGCGGCAACGCTTGCCCCGCGGGCCGAGGCTGTGTGGGTGGCCAGTGCTCGAACACGCCTGCGGTCACCATTGGCAACGGGAGCAACCACTCTTGCGCCATCATCGCGGGCGGCGCGGTGCGCTGCTGGGGTGCTGACGCCAGGATGCAGCTTGGGCGCGAGCCTGCCTCGGGCCACACGTGCACGAGCACTGGCGTCAGCGCCGCGACACAGCTCACCAGCTCGCTGGGGGCAAACCACACCTGCGCCAGGCTGATGGATGGGACCGTCCGCTGTTGGGGCGCCAACGAGGCCGGCCAGCTGGGCAACAACATGAGCTCGGTCTCGAGCGGTCCGGTGATTGTGCTCGACACCACACTCGCGCTCGGGGGCGTGCGCAAGGTCGCGGTCGGAGGGAGCCTCTCCTGTGCGCTCGTCGACGCCGCGCCTCAGGTGCGCTGTTGGGGCAGTGTTGAGCACCTGGGTGGCACCATGGGTCGCTTGAGCGCGACGGTGCCCAACGCGACGGACCTCGTCATGGGCGACCGCCACGTGTGCGTTCTGGACGCGAGCGGCGCGGTGCGTTGTTTTGGCGACAACAACTTTGGCCAATCGCTTGGACGGCGGGACGCGATGCGCCGTGTCGTTGCCGCCGCGAGCCCCGCGCTCATTGATCTCTCTTCAATCGCGATGGGCCAGACCGCACTTAACCTCGCCGCGAGCTCGTTTGGCACCTACGCGGTGCTCGCGAACGGAGAGGTCGTCCGCTGGGGCGGCAGCTTGACCGCGCCCGAGAAGGTCGCCGGGCTCACGATGGTGCGCCGCATTGCGATTGGAACCTCGCACGGGTGTGCGCTTCGGCGTGATGACTCGGTGCACTGCTTTGGCGACAACGCGCGAGGGCAGCTTGGTGATGGCACGACGCAAGACCGCTCGGTGCCGGCCGCCGTCATGGGGCTCAGCGGCGCAGATGAAATTGTGGCTGGTGACAACCACACCTGCGTGCGCGCGGTCGATGGGACCGTACGTTGCTGGGGCGACAACCGGTTGGGGCAGCTCGCCGAGGGGACCATGGCGACCATGGTCACCGCAGCGGCGCCGGTGACATGCTTCTCTGCGTGCGAATCCCCAGCCTCGGGGTGCGGCGGGCTCTGCGTAAATCTCCGCAGCGATGCACGCAACTGTGGCGCGTGTGGCGTGACTTGTGCGGCCATGGAGTCGTGCGTCATGGGCGCGTGTGCCGCGATCGCGATGTGTACGGCGCCCAGCGTCCGGTGTGCTGCAGCCTGTGCAGATTTGCAGACCGATACGCGCCACTGTGGGAGCTGTGGCAACGCGTGCCCTGCGGGCCAGACGTGCGCGGCGGGTCGCTGCGAGTTTAGGTGCCCGGCCGAACAGCGCGCATGCACCGTCGCGGGGACCACTACGTGTGTCAACCATCTCACCGACACGCGCAATTGTGGTGTCTGTGGCACCACCTGCGCGGCGATGCAGACTTGCGCAAACGGCTCGTGTGTCGGCACCGGGCCTCTACGGATCACACTGACGTGGGACCGGATGGCGGATCTCGATCTGCATGTGGTCCCGCCGGGCTGCGAGAGCTCGCACATTTTTTTCGGAAACACCGGCTCCATAATGCCCGTGTGCGGCGGTCAACTCGATGTTGATGACGTAGGGGTCTTCTGTGATCCAAGCGGACCGATGGGCGCGATGTGTCCACGGTATCTAAACGGAACCGGACCCGAGAACGTGTACTGGACCATGGCGCCACCGTCCGGGCGCTACTTGGTCTGCGTCGTGCCATACAACGGCCCAGGGACGCTCGTAGGTGGCATGGCGATGTACTCGCCGCTCACCATGCCTACGACGGCCACGGTGCGTGTGTACGAAGGCGCGGTGCTCCGGACCACGTTTACGCGGACGTTTACGTCGTCGATGATGAGCGAGAGCTGCTCGGCGACGGATCCGAACTTCGTGGGTGAGTTTACGCTGTAGTGGCTGGCGTGTAGGGGAGCGGCAGACCGTGAGGGGTGAACCGGCGACGTCGCCGGGTGGGGGGGGCGTTTGGGCCGGGAGGACTGTGTCCTCAGGGCGCGACCGGGGTGACCCAGAGCAGACGCACGCGGTGGTAACTGTGCTGCATGAGCGGTAGCTGAATCCGCGGAGGGTCGACGCCGCCCCACTCGACGCCGCCCGAGAGGAGGTTGATCGAAGGGCCCGCGGCCATGCTGCCGTTGCCCAGCACCGAGGGCTCTCCCGCTGCCCCTGGGTTGAGCGTAAACGGCGGGTTGCGCGCGATACGAATCTCGAACTCCCAGCGCGCACGCCAGCCCATTTGCGCTGTCGAATTGCTGCTATTTGTCACTTCGCGAGCTCCCGCACCGCGCACGCCTGCGCGCGCTGCGTCGAGCGCTTGCTGGTCAAACCAGCGACGACCCGAGGTGCGCGCAACACGGGCTGAGACAAACTCGCCGTGGGGGCCCTGGGTGACTTCGATTTCGACGGCGATGCGCTGTGCATTCGCGCGCCCGGCGGCGCCGAGCGTGACGCCTGGACGGACCGTCGGTGACGTGGGGTGGACGGCGTCGAGCTCTTGCGCTGCGCGCGCTCCGCGGTCGCTCGCGAAGACTCCCAGAGTGTCTCGCTGGGCGCGCTCGTACGCGTCGGTTCCGCCGGTGAGCATACGAAATAAATCCTCGACGAGCGAGGGTGTGTGGGTGCGGGCGGAGTTCCAGGCGCGGCCCGAATGAGCGGCGATTTGCCTGAGATACGGGGTCGAGCCCGCGGGCCTCGGAGGGGGCGCGTGGCGGTAGCCCTCGTCTCGCCAGTGGTCTCGCACTTGGCCCACGTTGCGCGCGAGCGCCTGTGCCGAGGGCCCCGCTTCTTCGCCCTGCGTGGTCGTCCCGGTGATCACGTGCGCGTGCCCCCCAATGCGCGCGACGTCGTCCGACATCGAGGTAAGCAAGCTCATCCCGGACACACGCGGAGGAGCATCGGGCGGGCTGTGCGTTGGCTCTTCGAGCGCGACAGGGGTGAGCGTGCTGGGCTCTGGCGGGATCGCGTGTGTGAGCGCGCTGGGAGGGCTCGTAGCGCGGTTCTGGGGAGTCTGTCGCGTTCGTGTGATGCGTGGCTCTACGAGGCTCTCTGGGGGGCTCTCTGGGGGGCTCTCGCGGCGCACCAGAGGTCGTGGGGTCCAGCGCATCCAGACAAGCGCCGGGGCGGCGCGTAGGGTCGGCCACTCACGGGTGGGCCGCGCGAACCGCACGCACACGATCAACCCCGCGTGGAGCAGCACCGAGAGCGCGAGGGTCGTGCGAGGGATACGCATGCAGGTCCGCGTTGGTTTAACGCCTCAGCGAAGAGATTCATCCCCCGTGAGGTCCGGGACGCACTCGATCATCGCGTTTGTGCGCTGCTACGGGGTAAGGTGCGCGAGGTAGTCGTGATGAGCCGGTGTTTGCGTCGGATCCCGAACCGCATGGGCGCGGCCGCGATGATCGCTTGCCTGATCGCCGGGGTGATCACTCCTGGCGCATGGGCGCAGCGCGCAGGCGGACACAGTCACCCAAGCTCCGCGCGCATGGACGCGGGCGCTGACGTACGGGGTGCAGAACCAGACGCAGGCGTGCCGTCAGACGCGAGCGAACTCGACGCGAGCGAGACCGCCGAGCCCAGCGATCTCGAGCAACGACGGCAACGCGCCGGGACCGAATTTGGCGCGGGCATGGAGGACTACCGACGTGGTGACTTCGCGCGCGCAGCCCAGCATTTTGCCTCGGCGTTTGACGCGCTGCCCGACGGCGCGCCGTTGTTTAATATGGCGCGTGCGTGGGAGGGGGCCAACGAGATTGGACGCGCGCTTGAGGCCTATCAGCGCTACCTCGCGTACGTGCCCAACGCGTCCGACGCGGACGAAGTGCGCTCGCGGATTTCGCTCCTGCGCGCGCGCCCTACGGAGCTCTTTCTCACGACGCAACCACCGGGTGCGTTTGTGTTTGTCGACGGGTCGGCCGAGCCACAGCCTGGGACCACGCCGCTGGTGGTTCAGCTCGCGCCGGGGCAGCACGGGATCGCGTTGGTACGTGACGGTCATGTGCGCGCCGAACGTGTGATCGAAGTGCGCGCGGGCAACCGCGAGACACTCGCGATTTCGCTTAGAGCAGACGACCCTAACACTACGCCCGGAGGGGGCTCACGCGTGGACTCGGTGATCTTAGACCGCCGCGTGGCGCTCCCGTTCGCGACGCGCGTGAGCTTTCTCGCGGCCATCGCGCGACCGTATGAGAGCTCGCCCTTCGCGTTCGCTTTGGGAGGGGACTTTACGCTCTTTTATCGTCGCAATTTTGAAGCCTCTGCCCGGTTGTTACGTGTCGAGACCGATGGTGTCTGGACCATGGGTTCGGTGGGCGCGGGCTACGTGTTTCCGATTGAGGACATCGACCTCGCGCTTGTCGGCCACCTGGGCGCCGCGTACGGGTTTGCGTCGGCCCAATCCGAGCGCATGGGCTTGGGTCGCATCTGGAACGCGACCGTCGGCGCAGAGCTTCGCGCGGACTGGTATTTTCACCGACGGCTCTCCGTGGGGGCTTTCTTTCGCATGGATGTCCGCACGGACTTCGCGTCGTTGCCCTCGATGCTCCCGTCTCTCGGGCTCGCACTATCTCTCACGCCGTGACCTGACTGGATTACACTGCGTCCGGTGGTGTGTGCGTCAGACATCCTCGCGTGAGCTCGCAGCGCGTGTGTGTGCTTTGCGAGAGGTGTCGCGATGAGTGATGGCGCACGTGACACGGCCGCTGCGCGTGATGCCGCGGTGGACCCACCCGATGAGACTCACGAGACGCCTCACGTCCTCGATCGCACGCTCACGGCGCCCGACCAAGTCCCTCCGGTGAGCACCGAGCGCACGCTCTCGCCGCACGAAGCGGCCGCGCGACGAGAAGCGCGTGGCGACCCTGAGGCGCTCGAAGGAAGCGATGGCGACGCGCTCGTCGGCATGATCCTCGCGGGGCGTTACCAGCTCCGGTCGGTGCTCGGCCGCGGCGGAATGGGCGTCGTGTACGAGGCGCTGCACTTGGCGATTGGGCGTCGTGTCGCGGTCAAAGTGCTGCGTCGTGAGCTCGCGCGGTCGTCTCAAGCGGTCGAACGGTTTCAGCGCGAAGCGCGGGCTGCGGCGTCCATTGGTGCGGTCAACATCGTCGAGGTGATGGACTTTGGCCACACCGCCGAGGGCGACGCGTACATCGCCATGGAGCTGCTTGAGGGCTGTGATCTTCGCGGGATTGTTCGCAATGATTCGCCGATCGCGCCCGCGCGCGCGCTCTCGCTCTGTGCGCAGGTCGCCCGAGGGCTCTCGGCGGCCCACGCGCGCAAGATCATCCACCGAGACCTCAAGAGCGAGAACCTCTATGTGGTCCACCGTGATGGCGTTGAGATCGTAAAAATCCTCGATTTTGGCATCTCGAAGATCACCGAATACGACGAAGGGCGCGCGCCGCTGACCTCCGAAGGCATCGTGATGGGCACGCCCCACTACATGGCTCCAGAGCTCTTGCACGGAGCCTCGATGGCAGACGAACGCGCGGATGTCTACGCGCTGGGCTGTGTGCTCTATGAGCTGTTGACAGCGCAGCTTCCCTTCAGTGGGCGCACGCCGATGGAGGTCGCGTACAAGCACGTTCACGAGCCCGTCGTGCCCGTCTCGACGCTGCGCCCTGAGCTGTCGTCTCAGGTGGACGCGGTGGTCTTGCGCGCGCTGGCCAAAGCGCCGAGCGATCGCTTCGCAAGCGCGGACGAGATGCTCGAGGCCCTCGAGTCCATCACGCGCGAGGGCACGCACTCGCGTGTCCCTGAGTCTCTTGTACGTACAGACCCGGTCTCTGTATTTGCAGCGAAAACGTGGCTCTTTATCGCAGCGATTTGTGCAGGCGCGGTAGGCGGAACGCTCGCGCTCTGGCCCAGCCACAGCGGGCCACACTCGGTCGTCGCGCGCGACGCTGGGGCTCGCACGGTGGCTCACGACGCGGTCGCGCCCGCGCTCGATGCTCGCATCGTGACGGGCGTCGTGAGCGAGCCTATGGACGTAGTCGTGCTCTCACCCGGCGACGTCGCCGCCATTGTGGACAGCGCGAGCGCTGTGCTCGCTCCGGATGTCTCCGTCGCGGGACGAGCGCGTTGGGTTCTCGGGCTCCGGAGCGCCCCCGATGCCAACGTACAAGGGACTCTTTCTGATGCCAGCGCGCGCCAGGGAGGCTCCCCCACGGGGCTCTTGCCGGACGTGTTTTCTGCGCCGCGGGGACCCGACGATGGCCTCAAGCAGACGCCCTATGCGACAGGCCGCGGGCGGCTCGGCGAGTGAGCTCGCTTACGTGGTCGTGAGGCAATACAGCGTGCGATTGTGAACTGCGTTCACATCACAAATCGTTCTGTAAAATCTCTGCGATTCTTCGTTGACCCAGGGCACTGTACACGTCGCGTGGCCCAGCAAACCGAGCGACCTGAGCGCGCAGTGGGTCACCCGTGTCGCGTGCCCACGACCTCGCGCGGCGGGGTGAGTCCCAAGCGGTCCAAACGTCCCCAGGGCGCGCGCGTGGCCCGAGTGCGCGGCAAACGCTGCGACGCCGAGGGTCTCGCCGAGGGCCTGGCCGAGCGACCCGTCGCGGGTGACAAAGAGGCCCTGGTGCGTGAGGGCTTGTGCGCACTCGTGGGCCCATGCGGCAGAGAATTCTCGGGAGATCCACGCGATCACGGCGCTCGCCTCGTCGGGCGTAGGCCGATGCACAGCGAGATCCTCGGGCGCCGCGACCGCTGTGGACACCGTGAGGTCTGCGTGCGCGCTGGCCACCACGGCCCCCGCGCGCTGCCATGCGCGGGCTTGCGGGCCTGCGGGATCGAGCCCCGAGTGCAGGTACCACCGTGGCGGTCCGCCCGAGAAGAGCTTGGTCACGCCGCGGTCTGCGAGCTCGGTTCGCATGCGCGAGAGGCATCGGTCTTGGGTGGCGTCGTCGTCGTGCGGGAGCCCGACAAAGAGCCACGCCGTGCGTCCCTCGCACACCGCGATCACTGGGTGATTTTGCACACTAAACTGATGTACGTCCCAGCTCGGCGCGAGCGCTCTGAGCTCTTGTGCGAGCTCGCTTGGGTGCCCCGCGCAGAGCGTCTCGATCCAGGCGAGCGGGTCGTGCGCGCGACGGCGGCTCATCGCGCTGCGGTTGCCGCGACGCGGGGCCTAAAGTCGGCGATGACGCCCCGCAGGCCCTCTTCGAGCGAGACCTTGGGATCGAAGTTGAGCAGGGCTCTGGCGCGCGAAATATCAGGCTTGCGCTGCTTGGGGTCGTCCGCTGGGAGGGGCTTAAACGTGAGCTCGCCGCCGAGCTCGGCGACCACGCGCTCGGCGAGCTGTCGGATGGTAAATTCGGTGGGGTTTCCGAGGTTGACGGGGCCGTCGATCGACGCGGGGTTGAGCATGGACACGATGCCGTCGATGAGGTCCGAGGCGTAGCAAAACGAGCGGGTCTGGTTGCCGTCGCCGTAGAGCGTGAGGGACTCACCGCGCAGAGCTTGGACGACAAAGTTAGACACCACGCGGCCGTCATCGAGGGCCATGCGCGGGCCGTAGGTGTTAAAAATTCGGATGATTCGCGCGTCGATGCCCCAGCGGCGTTTGGCGTCGAAGAAGAAGGTCTCTGCGCAGCGTTTTCCCTCGTCGTAGCAAGAGCGCTCGCCGATGGGGTTGACGTGTCCCCAGTAGTCTTCGGTCTGCGGGTGCACCGCGGGGTCGCCGTACACTTCGCTCGTCGACGCCTGCACGATGACTGCGCGCGTGCTGCGGGCGAGCTCGACCAGGTGCTGTGCCGCCATCACGCTCGTCGTGAGCGTAAAAAATGGGTCGTATTGGTAGTGCACGGGCGAGGCCGGACACGCGAAGTTAAACACCACCTGCGGGTGCACGCGCAGGGGCTGCCGCACGTCGTGCATCTCGAAGTGAAACCGTGGATTTTTTCCCGCGGTCGCGAGGTTCTCGAGGGTGCCTGTGACCAGGTTGTCCAGACCGATCACCTCGTGCCCGAGGTCTAACAAGCGATCGACCAGGTGCGATCCCAAAAAACCAGCAGCCCCGGTGACGACCATCGTCTTGCGTGCAGCGCCCAAGCCCATGAATGCAACTCCGCTCTCTGAATCAACGTTCTGTCTGCAAAAAAACAGCGATCCGCGCGCTGTGGTGTGCTCGCGCGTCCACGCTTGCCTCGCCACAGTGCGCAAACTTCGCACACGACTAGCACCGAACCCTACCCACTGACTACGCCCCCGCGCACGCGTCGTTCGGTGTCGCACGCACCGATTGCGGGTACAGTCCCGCCCGCTGTGACCTCAACGATTCGTACTGATCTTCGCTGGACCTGCAAGGCGTACCACGACCTGTCACTCGACGAGCTCTACGCCGTGCTCAAGCTTCGCCAGCAGGTGTTTTGCGTCGAACAGCGCTGCGCGTACCTCGACTGCGATGGGCACGACCGCGCCGCGTGGCACGTCTTTGCGACAGCGCCCGAGGCGCCCACCGAGGTGCTCGCGACCGCGAGGTTCTTGGGGCCGGGGGTCAAGTACGCCGAGTCTTCGATTGGGCGCGTGTGCTGCGCGCGCGCGATGCGACGGACGGGCATCGGCAAGGCGCTGATGGCCGAGACCCTTGAGGCGCTTGAGCGCACGCTCGGGCCGGTCGCCGTGCGGATCAGCGCGCAGTCGTATTTGCAGTCTTTTTACAGATCGTTCGGCTTCGTCGTGCGCTCGCCGCCCTACATCGAGGACGACATCGAGCACGTCGAGATGCTCCGCCCCAGCAGGTCCGAGACCCCTCCCGGATGAGCACTCATCCTCTGCCTCCCTCGCGGATCGAGCGCTTGGGCATGCGCTTCATGCGATCGTTTGCCCACAAGGCGCAGGCCCGCGGTGAGCGAGTCGAGCAAGAAGACGCCCTGCACGTCTTAAATCCCCGTGAGCGCGCGCTGCTCCGCACGATTGAGCG
This sequence comes from Deltaproteobacteria bacterium, assembly GCA_030694465.1. Classification (GTDB taxonomy): domain Bacteria; phylum Myxococcota_A; class Polyangia; order Polyangiales; genus JAUXYJ01. The sequence continues at coordinate 11,882 of JAUXYJ010000040.1, forward strand.
CAACGCCATCGCACGGGCCGCCGCCGCGGGGGCCTTGTCGGGCTTGGTGTGTGCGCTCCCCTCGATGCTCTTGGGTCACCACGCGGTCGGAGACATGGGCCAGCAAGTGTCCTACTGGGCCGCGGTGGGCCTGGTGACCGTCGTGGCCTCAATCGCCGAGATTCTCTTTCTGTATTGGGATGGGCTGCGCGCCGTTCATGACCTCTCGCGCGCCGCGGGGCTGTCCATTTTAGACGAGGGCGACGCGGACGATGTCCTGGGATTTCTCAGGTCACTTACACGCGCTGCGCTCGAGCTTCCTGACCCTCCTGAGGCGCTCGAGGGGCTCTCTCCCCTGCGCGAAGCTCCCAAGCTCGTGCTCGTGCTGAGCTCGCTCGCGTACAAAGCCAAGGTGGTGCTCACGGGCTTTATCGTGAAGGCGCTCATTCGCCGCGCGCTGGGCCGTGCCGCGACACGCGCGGTGCTCGAGCTCGTGGCCATGCCAGTGACCGCGCTCTGGGACGCTGTGGTGTGCTGGATGATCGTGCGCGAAGCGCGGCTTCGCGTGATGGGCCCTTCGGCAGCGATTGAGCTCACGGATTTGCTCTTGCCTTCGCCCGAGGGGCTCTCTGACGGAGCGCGCGACGGGGTCTTGCGTGCCGTCGGTGCGTCGGTGGTGCGTTCGCGCAATCTGCATCCCAACCACGCCGCGCTCTTGCGCACGCTTGAGGGCGCGGTCGATCGGGAGAGTGCGTCGCTCCATATCGACGATTCGCAGCTCTTTTTGCAGCACTTGCCAACACTGAGTCACCAAGAGCAGACCCTCTGTCTCCGTGTGCTCGCCACCGCCTCGATCATTGACGGTCGGCTCGCGGGGGCCGAGCAGCTCTTGCTCGCGCAGGCCTTTGCGCAGTGCAACCGCGCCTACGACGGCCGCGCGATCGAGCGCCTTCGCCGCGCGTTTGTCTCGGGCAAGACCATCCCCTACGCAACCCTCGAGGCCATCGGTTAAGCTGTGAAAACACTGCTCATTGTCGCGCTGAGTGTCTCGGTCTCTGGGTGCGCCCACGCCATGGCCAGCGCACCCCCTGTGCCTGCTGTGGTGCCTCCGGCGGCCGCTGTGACCACGAGCGCAGCGGCGGTCACGGCGCGGTCGCTCTGCCAAGCGCCGGCGCCTGAAGACCCCGCGCATCGCGAGGTGTGCTTTGACGGACGCGTGGCTCATGCGCTTCTGAGTGACAGAGAATTTGCAGTGATTACGACGTCCGAGGCCGAGTCTCGGTGGCGCGCGCGGTCGCCTCGGCGCGGTGACCCAGTGCCGCGAGAGCCAGGACCGACGGCCATGTCCGAGGGCGACTGTGAGCTCGCCCGAACGATGACTGCGAGCGCGCAGGCGGCGACGTCGCCGGGTGACGCGATGTCCCTGCGCTATCGCGCTGCGCGGCTCTGGGGTGAGCACGCGCGCTTGGACGAGGCAGTGCCGCTGTATCTCTCGGTGGCCGAGTCGGAGGGGACAGCTGACCCGGATTCGCTTAGGATTTTTGCTACGGATCTCGCGCTCGACGGGATCAACCGGCGCATGAGCGCTGCACCACAGCGCGCTGCCTCGTGCGAGGCGCTCATGGCGAATGTGCTCAACCGCGCGCTCGAGGCTCACTGCGCGACGTTAGGGCATGAAGAGAGCTGCACACGCTGGCGTGCCATCGAGGGACAGCTTGTCGCTCGCCGCAACGGTGCGCGCTAAAACGCGAAGGGCAGGTCGATGTGCACGACCTTGTAGCCCACGTCGGCCATACGACCGCCGAGGCCCATGCCAAACGAGATCCCTGGGCGCGCGAGGATGGTGCGCGAGACGGGCAAATTGGCTCGCAGACCGATCTCAAACGAGGCCTGCCCGTGGTAGGGGTTGGGGTTGGCCATCGTCGGCGCGAGCAGGTTGGGCGCGTTGATCCAGTGCTGGTAGTGCAGCTCACCGGACGCGGTGACATAGCGATGGAGCAGGTAGCCCACGTTGAGCCCCGCGGTGAAGTTAGTGCGTGCGGCGTCGCTGTTGTTGGGGTTGTGATGGCCCCGTGCACGGACTAGCTGCAGCACCGTGGTCTCTGCCTGAAAGGTCCACCCGTGGGTCATGTACACAGCACCCAGACCTACGATGGGCGTGAGGTAATCCACGGCAAAGAGCGCGTTGTCCATCGCGGATCGCGTGAGAATTCCCGAGGCGTTTGCGCTGCGTGAGAATGAGTCGGGCATGGTGCCACCGCCGGTCCCGAGCGGCAGCGTGGTCGCGGCAAACACCGTGAGCCGAAGCCCACGCGCGAGCTGCGGGGTCCAGAGCAGCATGAGCAGCGGGTTGGTCACCCCTGCGGTCACCGTGCCATTGCTGTTGGCGGTGAAATTCGTCGCGCCGATCCGGCCGTACACCCCGAGCTCTGTCGGCACAAACGCGTAGCCACCGGTGAGCAGAGTCACCGCGCTTACGCCGTCGTCACGGATCGCGACCGAGGACTCGATGCGCGCCAACGTGGGCGCGACCGCTGGGCGCATGGTCCACGGGAGGGCGTACGCAGCGCGCGCCATCGCGGGCGTCGTGGGCGCAGGCGCAGGCGCAGCCGGGGCCGGTGTCGTGTCGGGCGAACTCTGCGCGATCGACGCAAGCGGTGCGCAGAGGAGTGAGGCCGCGAGAGTGAGTGAGAGCGGCGTTGATCGCATGATTTCCTCGCAAACGTGAGAATAAGACGCAGCGTTATCGTCGCTGCGTCCGCCCACAGCGCACAGTGCGTGCCAGCCCGCACGATGCACCCGGCGACGTCGCCGGATGGGTCCCCCGTGCGTGTCCCCGCTTAGCCCGTGGGTGCGTGCCCAATGCGCACCAAGCGCACACCACCCGGGACGACCATCAGCGTGTCCCACCACTCGGTGCCGCCGTGCAAATACCGCAGCTGGACGCCGCGGACGGCCCCCTCGGCCAGCAGCTCTCGCGCTTGCTCAAGGGTCTGTGGCCCGCCCTCGGCGAGGCCCGGTCCCTTCACGACAATCGCGATTAACTTTGCGTCGCGCGCGAGGTCTGCAAAGAGCTGTGCGAGCGTCGGAGCGTCGAGCACTTGGTCTTGGATCTCGGGCAATTCGAGCGGCAGATCGCTCATGGCGCGTGCATCCCTGGTGCGTTCAGTGTGGCCCATGGGGGTGTGCTCTCGTCGACGCCGCCCTGCGGGGATTGATCGAGTGTCCCGGCCTGCGCGTGGCACTGCCTGCAGCTCTGTCGCCACGGGTGCGTACTGCGGATGCCCGCGCCCAGCACGCCGTGGCAGCTCTCGCACTGTGAGCGCATCGCGGTGCGGTGAGGCACTGTGGGCGGCGCGCCGATCCAGGCACGGGTCCCGCGCTGCTCTTCGAGGCCTACAAAGCTGTTCTCGGCGCTTGCAGCGGCCCCGAGGGGTAGGTCCATGCGCGGGACGCTCGGGAGCGCCTGCGCGTGGCACTGCGTGCAGCTGTCATAGCGCGGGTGGGGCATGGCCGATGCGACGCGCTGGCCCACCTGCATCCCGCGCTCGTGGCACGTTAGACACGCGGGGACGGCGATGTCGTCGATGCCGTGCGGGATGGTCGGTGGGGCGCCTGCGTATGCGCGACGGAGGGCCCGTGCGGCGAGCGCGCGGGTCAACCCGGCGACGTCGCCGTCGGGCACCGGGTCAAAGAGCGCGGGGCGGAGCTCGGCCATGGCGGCGAGGTTTCCGGCGTGGCGCGCGCGGTTGCCGCGGCGGGCCTCGCGCTCATCGCGGTAGCTCGGTGCGGTATCGAGCTCGCCGGGATAGCGCACACGTGGGGTGCGATACACACGCGCACGACCGGTGTCTCGCACGCCTGCGAAGAAGCCCAGCACGCTAGCGCTCACAACAAGCGCGCCCAAAACATAGAGTAATCGCTGCGAATCACGCGGTTTCATGCGTTCATCCTCCGCGGTTTGGCGCTGGGCTCGCGGGGCTCGGCGCGGTCACCGTGGCCCCGGCGGGCGCGAGCGAGACTCTCACTGCACACTTTTTGTAGTCGGGCTGCTTTGAGATCGGGCAGTGCGCGTCGAGGGTCAGGTCATTGATGGGCAAGCGCTCATCGAAGAACGGCACAAACACCGAGCCCTCGGGTGGGCGCCCACGACCATCAATCCACGCCGGAATTACCAAGCGCCCTCGTGGACTCTCCAGCAAGACCAGCGCGCCGTTGGCGATCCCCAAGCGCACTGCGTCGCGCGCGTTGAGCTCGACGTAGGCCTGCGGAACGCTCCCTCGCAATTGCGGCACGCGCATGGTCATCGAGCCCGTGTGCCAGTGCTCAAGGACGCGCCCCGTGCAGAGCCAAAACGGATACTCGGGCGAGGGGGACTCGGGGGGGGCTACGTAGTCGTGCAGCCACATTTGCGCGCGGTCATCGCGCGAGGTCGAGTGATAGAATTGCACGCGTTTTCCGCGGGCGACGTACGAGTCTTCGCCTTCGATAAACCGATAGCGGGTCTCTTTCCAGACGCCGTTGGGCTGACGAACCACGGGCCAGCGCAGCCCACGCGCGCGGACGTACTCGCCGTAGGGCGCGAGGTCTTTGTGCTTAAACCGCGAGAAGCGCCGGTACTCTTCAAAGAGCTGCTCGTCGACGTTGACGTCGTAGAAGTGAGCCCACTCCCACGCGGGCACGGTCGTGCCGTCGGGGCGCTTGAACTCAAAGAGAAAATTGCCGTCTTTGTCACGCATTCCGGGGATTGCGCGGTCAAAGAGCGCGCGCGCGACCGCGAGGGTCTGCCACGCGTCAGGGCGCGCTTGTCCGGGCGGGTCCACCATCTTGAACCACTGCTGCGTGCGCCGCTCGCTGTTGCCCACCATGCCGTTCTTCTCGACCCACATGGCCGAGGGCAAAATGAGGTCCGCCTCGCGCGTCGTCGCCGTGGGATACACGTCGGACACGATCAAGAACTTGTCCGCGAGCTGCCGCGAGGGCTTAAACAAGCGATTGAGATTGGGCAGCGATTGTCCAGGGTTTGTGACCTGCACCCAGATCGTGTGCACGCTCCCTCCCTCGCTGCTCGGCGTCGAAAATCGCTTCCACATCTCGACGGTGTGCAGGCCAATGTTGGCGTTGATGCGGCCGGGCTGGAGGTTCCAGATCTCTTCGGTCTCGTGCCGATGTTCGGGGTTTGCGACCAAGAGCCCGCCCGGCAGCGCGTGCGCAAAGGTGCCCACCTCGCGCGCGGTGCCGCACGCCGAGGGCTGCCCCGTGAGGCTCTGGGGCCCGTCGCCTTCGCGGCCAAAGTGCCCCGAGAGCAAGTGAATCCCATGCAGCAACCGGTTCATCGCCGTGCCGCGCGTGTGCTGATTCGGTCCCATGCACCACAAGCTCGTGATGCGCTTGGCCGGGTCACCAAAGAGCCGCCCAAGCATCCGCAGTTGCTCAACGCTCACACCCGAGAGCGTCGAGACATACTCGGGCGTATAGCGCGCGACCTTCTGCCGATACTCTTCAAAGGTCGCTACTTCTCCGAGCAAATTGGGCTGCGCTGCGTCCTTGCGAAACGCTACAAAGCGCTCGACCCACTCGCGGCTGTGCGTGTTGCTCGCGAGCAATTGCTGCGCGATGCAGTTGGCGATCGCCATGTCCGTGTGCGGCTTAAACTCAAGGTAGTGGTTGGCAAAGCCCGTCGTGCGCGTGCGCCGAGTGCCAATGTCAATGATCTCGACGGTCTGCCCTCGCGCGCGACGATCGACGATCCGCGAGAACAAAATCGGGTGCATCTCTGCGGGGTTGTTTCCCCACATGATCACTGTGTCCGCGTGGTCGAGGTCGTCAAAGCAGCTCGCGGGCTCGTCGACGCCGTAGGTGCTGACATAGCCCGCCGCGGCCGACGCCATGCACAAGCGCGCGTTGGGATCGATGTTGTTGTGCCCCAGGCCCGCCTTCACCATCTTGTTGGCGACGTAGCCCTCAGGGATGGTCCACTGGCCCGAGCCATACATCGCGAATCCCGCTGGATCTGCAGCGATTTTGTCCGTGATGATCCGGATCGCTTCGTCCCACGAGATGGGCTCGTGCCGCCCGTTGCGCTTGAGCATGGGCTGCGTCAATCGGTCGCTGCCGTAGAGCGCCAAGCCCACGTGGTAGCCCTTGACGCAGAGCAGGCCCTTGTTGACATCTGCGAGCTGGTCGCCAGCGATCGCGACGACGCGGCCAGCACGGACTCCCACTTGCACGTGGCATCCGGTGCCACAAAAGCGGCACGGCGCTTTGTCCCAGCGCACGTCGGTGCCCATGCGGCGCACGACCGAAGGGTCGATCGCTGCTGTGTTTTGCGCGGGATTGCGCGCTTGTGCGAGTACACGGCGGCTTGCCACCGTGGTCGCTGCGGCGAGGGCTGTGAGCTTGAGTGCTTCGCGGCGGTCCATCTTAAGTGCTCTCCTCTGCGTCGAGGTCGGTCGAGATCTCGTCGGTCAAATCATGGGTGCGTCCCTCGCGCTCGCGTCGCTTCCAGCGCGAGGGGAGCTGCTCGGAGCTAAAGTCTTCGACGTCGCTAAAGTCTTCGAAGACCAGGTCCATCGTGAGCACCCCGGGGAGCGTAATCAGCTCGTCCCAGAGCGCCTGTTGCGACTCGAGCGAGTCACACTGCGTGGCAATTGGCAGGCGATTGTGCGGTTGCAGCTCGCCCACCGTGACGCAGACAAAGTCCGCGAGGGGCGCGAGCGCTTCGTCGTGCGCGAGCGTAAGAACAAGCCCTGCGGTGATCATTGCGCGGTCTCCTCGGTGGTGGTGAGCGCAGCCCCGGCGACGTCGCCGTCGAGCGCGGGTGCGCCAGGTGCGCGGAGCTCTCCGGTCATCGCTTGCAGTCCAAACTTGAGGGCGAGCGTAAAGACGGCCAGGCCCGCGGCCCAGATGCCGGCGCACACCTTCCACTCGACGGTGGACGGGAGGTACGGGACGATCTCGTGCAAGGTGCTGGGGATAAATCCAGGCACAATGAGCCCCATGCCCTTCTCGATCCACACGCCGATGAAGGTGAGGACGAGCGCGGTGTTGAGCACCGCACGCGAGCGATAGAGGGCCGGTGTGAGCAGCACGATCGCGGCAAAAATATTAAAGGTCACCGCGGTCCAGATCCACGGGACGAGCTCTGCGTGTCCGTGCAGACCGAAGAAGAGATAGATGCCCGACGCGGCGTGCGCGCCGCCGCCGTAGAAGAGCGTGAAGAGCTCGCTCGCGAGCATAAACAAGTTGATCAGCACGGTGACGCGCATGATCGAGAGCAGTCGCTGGACGGCACCTTCGGGCACGCGAAACTTGCTGAACTTCGGGATGACCTGCAGCACCAGCACGATGAAGGCCGGGCCTGTGACAAACGCCGAGGCGAGAAATCGCGGGGCGAGGAGCGCGCTGTTCCAGAAGGGGCGACCGCCGAGGCCGCTGTAGAGAAACGCGGTGACCGTGTGAATCGAGAAGGCCCACACGATCGAGAGAAAGACAAACGGGACGTACCAGCGCGGGTTGGGCCTGCGCCCGAGATAGCGCATGTAGATCAGGTAGCCGCTGACGTGAAGGTTGAGCAGCAGGTAGCCGTTGAGCACCAGCACGTCCCAGCTCAGCATGGACACTGGCCAGTGAAATCGCCCGATAAACGGCATCATGTGCCAGAACCTGTCGGGCCTGCCGAGGTCCACGATCACAAACGCGAGCGCCATGATGAGCGCCGCGACCGCGAGCAACTCTCCGATGATCACGACGTCGTGCATGTCGTGGTCTTCGTAGAGGTACGCGGGCACGACCATCATCACGCCGCCCGCGGCGAGGCCCACCAAGAAGGTGAAGTTGGCGATGTAGAGCCCCCAAGAGACATGGTCGGTGAGCGCGGTCACCGCCATGCCCGAGGCCATCTGCTGCGCCCACGCGTTGGCGCCCACGAGCGCGATGGCCGTGAGCAGGGTCATCCACGCGTAGAACACCCACGTGCCCTCGGTGGCTCGCCACGCAACGGTGAGCAAAAAACGAGGGTATGACAGCAGGTGCTGGGTCGCCGGCTCTGGGCTCTCGGCGTCGCGCTCGGTCAGTGTTGTGCCCTTAGTCATCGCTGCGCTGCCTTACTTGTCGAAGAAGTAGAAGAACCTCGGACGGGTCCCGAGCTCTTCTTTGAGGACGAACACGCGCTTGTTCTCGAGCACCCAGCGGATGGAGCTGTTGGGATCGAGCACGTTGCCAAAAACGCGCGCGCCGGTGGGGCACGCTTCGAGGCACGCCGGGAGCTGGCCTTGCCGTGTCTTGTGCAGACAGAACGTGCACTTCTCGACGACGCCCTGGGGCCGAATGCGGTTAGACAAATACGACTGGTTGGGGTTGATCTCGTCTGCCGGGATCACTGGTTTTTTCCAGTTGAATCGTCGCGCGTGGTACGGGCATGCGGCCTCGCAGTACCTGCACCCGATGCACCAGTTGTAGTCCACCACCACGATGCCATCGGGCTCTTGCCACGTGGCCTCGACGGGGCACACCTTGGTGCACGGCGCGTTCTCGCACTGCTGGCACTGCACGGGCATGTAGAACTTGCCGTCTTCGGGCACCGCGTGGTCGTAGTCCGCGCGACCGCGGCCCATGTCCATCGAGCCCTGCTCCATCTCGAGCACGCGGATGTAGCTGTTGTGCGACGCGCGGTCGTGGTTGTTCTCGACGTGACACGCCTCGACGCAGCGACGACAACCGATGCACACCGAGAGATTCAGCGCGTAGGCGAACTGCACGCCGGCCTGCGGGCGGATGTCTTGGATCGTGACCTCGCGCCCGTAGTTCTTTTTGGTGTCCGCTTCGAGCCGCGCGAGCACCGTAGCGAGCTCGGTCGAAGAGAGCTCTCGGTAGTGTTTTTGCAGAAACTCACCGACCGAAGTGTTCTCGGTAAACTGCGCGATGGGCGCGAGCGCTTTGGCAAACGCGCCGACGCCCAGCGTGGTCCCGATTACCTTGAGCGCGACGCGGCGCTTGATGTCATCCGCCATGGGATGCTCCCTCGTGTGAGCTGTGATGCACTGGCAAATCCCTGGGCGCAGGCATCGGCGTAAAGTGCGGAAAAGCAGGCGCGTGCGGGTCGTGGCAGTCCACGCAGTGGTTGCGCAGCCGTGGCCCTCGGCGCAGATCCCAGTGCCCGTTCATGCCGCCGTGCGCTCCGCGGTTGTAATCGCGAAACTGCGGGCCATGGCACTGCGCGCAGAGCTGCATCGCCTCGGTCATCGGGATGCTCGTGCCCGTCGCGAGCCGCAATCGGTCATAGTGATCAGGGTCGTGACAGCTGCGGCACTGGTTGGATCCGTGTGCAAATTGCATGGCGACATGCGGCCCACCGAGCTGCTGCGCGCTCTGCGGAAGTGCAAACTGCTGCGTGCTGTGGCAGCTCGCACAGGGCACATCGAGAGGCTCTCCGTTGGGGCCGCGGAGGTTCGTCTGCAGCCCACGAAGAGAGGGCGGCGCGTGGATGGTCACCGGGTACATCGCGTCGGTCGTGACGGCTGCCTCAGGCGCATAGAGCCGCGCGAGGTTGTCGCGTGTGCCGCACTGCGCTGTGCCGACAAGCACAAGCGCGAGAGTGAGTGTGTGGGTTTGCACTGGGGTCGTTCGCGATCTGGGGCTCGCAGCGGTGACGCGGTGGGGTCCGCGAGGGCTGCAAAGACGCTCGGGCTCAAAGCACGGGACGGGCCAACGCGACGCCCCCCGCAAATCGTGCGAATTTGCAGCATTCCTAGGCAATCGAGCCGCACATCCGCGTGCACGCTTTGCGCCAGACGCGCAGTCCGCGCACCGGGGGCACACTCATGGAGGTGCGATGCGAGGCAAGAACTGAATCGCCATTCATAAATTATGAATCACCATTCAGTGCCCTTGCGCGCGGGGCGTTAGCGCGAAAGACTCGGTGGGCTATTTGCGACCTGTCAGCGCGCAACGGTTGGCGCTCACTGGGTTCACAAGGTCATCAGAAGGAGACGCAGAGGTCATGTCCGAGCTTCGGTACGACGGTCGAGTTGCAATTGTGACAGGCGCAGGCAACGGGCTAGGGCGCTCTCACGCGCTGTTGCTCGCGAGCCGCGGATGCAAAGTGGTGGTGAACGATCTGGGCGGCGCGCACACCGGCGGAGGCAAGAGCAGCGAAGCTGCAGACCGCGTGGTGAGCGAGATCAAAGCGGCGGGCGGAGAAGCCGTCGCGAACTACGACTCGGTCGAAGACGGCGTGGCCATCGTGAAGTCCGCGACGGACGCGTTTGGGCGGCTGGACATCGTGATTAATAACGCGGGAATCCTCAGGGATACCTCGTTTCAGAAGATGTCCGAACAGGACTGGGATTTGATCTATCGCGTGCACGTGCTGGGCGCGTACCGAGTGACCGCGGCCGCGTGGAATCTCATGCGCGATCAGGGCTATGGTCGCTTGATTTTTACGGCCTCTGCGGCGGGGATCTACGGCAATTTTGGCCAGGCGAACTACGCGATGGCCAAGCTCGGGCTCGTCGGATTTGCCAACACCCTCGCGATTGAGGGCAAGAAGAAGAACGTGCTGGTCAACACGATCGCGCCCATCGCGGGCTCGCGGATGACCGAGACCGTGCTGCCCAAAGAGCTCTTGGACGCGCTTGAGCCAGGGTATGTCTCGCCCTTGGTGGCCTTCTTGGCGCACGAGTCGTGCGAAGAGACCGGCTCGCTCTTTGAAGTGGGCGGCGGCGTGATGAACAAGCTCCGCTGGGAGCGCACGGTGGGAAAGAGCTTTCCGGTGGGCCGACCGATCGCGATCGAGCAGGTAAAATCCTCGTTCGCGAAGATCACGGACTTCTCAAAGTCTACGCACCCCACGACCATCCAAGACTCGCTCACCGCCGTGCTCGACAACGTGCAGAAGCCCAGCAAGGGTGGCAACGAGTTTATCGACGTCGACCAGGCGCTGGGCTTTGAGTTTCCGAAGGTGCGTAGTTCGTACGACTCGCGCGATGTGGCGCTCTATGCGCTCGGCGTGGGTGCGGGCCGCGATCCCATGGACGCGAGCGAGCTCGCCCAGGTGTACGAGGCGGCGAGCGAGGGCATGCGACCGCTGCCCACGATGACCGCCGCCATCGCAGTGGGCCAGATCATGAAGGCCGCGATGGAGGGCGTCCAAGCCCCCGGCATGAACTACGGTTTAGACCGTATTTTGCACGGCGAACAGTACACCAAGGTGATCCGTCCGCTGCCGCCCGAGGCCAAGCTCGAGCACCGCGCAAAGATCAAAGACATCTGGGACAAGGGCAAGGGCGCCGTCGTTGTCACCGAGATCAAGACCTACGATGACAGCGGCTCGCTGTTGGCCATCAACGAGGTCAACACCTTCGTCCGCGGCGCAGGCGGCTGGGGGGGCGAGCGTGGGCCCAACACAGACATTGCGATCCCCGAGCGCGCGCCAGACTTCGTCGTCGAAGAGAAGACCGACGAGGGACAAGCGCTGCTCTATCGCTTGTCGGGCGACATTAACCCGCTGCACGCAGACCCTGGTTTTGCAGCTGCATTTGGCTTCAATCGTCCGATTTTGCACGGCCTGTGCACCTTTGGATTTGCCGCGCGCCACGTGGTCAAAGCCGCGGCCAACAACGACCCGCGCCTGCTCTCGAGCATCCGCGCGCGCTTTGCAGACCCGGTGATCCCCGGCGAGACGCTCGTGACCGAGGGCTGGCGCCGTGACGACGGCTCGGTGGTCTTTCGCTGCAAGGCCAAAGAGCGCGACAAAGTGGTGTTGACCAACGCGGTCGCAGAGCTGCACAAAGAGGTCCCGAAGGCATCGGTGGCTCCGAGCGAGAGCAAACCGGCGACGTCGCCGGGTGCGAGCAAGAGCACAGAAGGCATGCGGCCGACCGAGGCTGTGTTCTCGGCGATGGGCGAGTTTCTCGCAGAGAACCCAGCGATCGCGAAGGGTGTGGGCAAGGTGTATCTCTTTAAGATCACTGGGCCCGACTCGGTCTGGACCGTGGATCTTAAGAACGGCGCGGGCAGTGTGAGCGCGGGCGTCAAGGGCGCCGCGGACTGCACGCTCGAGCTGACGGATACGGACTGGATGGCGATGGCGTCGGGCGCCGCGGACCCGATGAAGCTGTATCTCTCAAAGCAGCTCAAGATCTCGGGGGACCTGATGGCCTCGCAGAAGCTAGATTTTCTGAAGAAAATCGACCCCGAGAAGGTCAAGGCCAAGCTCGGGGACGGCAATCCGGCGACGTCGCCGGGTGCTACGCAGAGCGCGCCCGAGTCTCCTGCAGGCGATGTGTTTATCGGCATCGCGGACTGGATCGCGAAGAACCCCGAGGCCATTGGGCGCGTGGGCAAAAAGTTCTTGTTTGTGCTCACCGATCCGAGCGCCTCGTTTGTGATCGACGTGAAGAATGCCCCGGGAAGCGCGGGCCCGGGCGCTGCTTCGGACGCCGACTGCACGCTCACGCTGGCCACCGAGGACTTTATGGCGATGACCTCGGGCAAGGCCGACCCGCAGCAGCTGTACTTTGGCAAGAAGCTCGCGATCACCGGGGACTTGATGGCCTCGCAGAAGCTGAGCTTTCTCAAGAAGATCGACCCCGAGCAGGCGCGCGCCGCGGTCGCGCGAGCGAAGGGCGGGGCGGTGACCGAGAGCGCCAAGGGGCCCTCGAAGAGCGCGCAAGTGCGGGCCGCGATCGCGGCTAAAATCACAGCACATCCGGGTTGGAGCGCAGAGCTGGGCGGCGCGGTCACGTTTGCGCTGAGCGACGGTGACAAGAGCGTGTTTACCGTGGACGACAAGGGCGTGAGCGAGGGCCGCGCAGAGCACGCGAAGACCACGGTGACCTTGGGCGAGGATGCTCTGTGGGCCCTCGCAAAAGACGCCAAGAGCGCGGCGCTCTATCAGCACGGCGAGCTGCGTGTCGACGGGCTCGTTGGCCCTGCGCACAAGCTCTCGCTCTTGAACGGGCTGCTCGCCTGAGCGGGCGCGAAGCACACCACAATCTCTCTTTACGAACTCAATCGACGAGGAAATATCCAATGGCAAGACGCGTGAACGTGATCGGTGTCGGCATGACCAAGTTCGCCAAACCCGGCGCCAGCGACGACTACCACGTGATGGCATCGCAGGCGGCGCGCGCGGCGCTCGCCGACGCGGGCGTGGACTACCGTGACATCGAGCAGGCCTACGTGGGCTATGTGTACGGCGACAGCACCTGCGGGCAGCGCGCGGTGTACGAAGTGGGCCTCACGGGCATCCCGGTGTTTAACGTGAACAACAACTGCTCGACGGGCTCGACGGCGCTCTTTTTGGCGCGTCAGGCGATCGAGGGCGGCCTGGCCGAGTGCGTGTTGGTCGTAGGCTTCGAGAAGATGGAGAAGGGCGCCCTGGGCCTGAAGTACACCGACCGGGTCAACCCGCTCGAGCAGCACGTCGACGTGATGAACAAAGCGCAGGGCGTCAACGGCGCGCCCTTCGCAGCGCAGATGTTTGGCGGTGCAGGTCGCGAGTACCGCTGGCGCCACGGGACGCGCCGCGAGACCTTTGCAAAGATCAGCGAAAAAGCACGCAAACACGCCGCCAACAACCCCTACGCGCTCTTTAACACGCAGCTCAGCGTCGAAGAGATCTTGGCCAGCGACGAGGTCTTTGACCCGCTCACGCGCTACCAGTGCTGCCCGCCAACGTGCGGCGGTGCCGCGGCCGTGCTGTGCAGCGAAGAGTTTGCCAAGCGCAAGGGCATCACCAACGCCGTGTACATCGCAGCGCAGTCGATGACCACGGACTATGCCTCGAGCTTTAACGAAGACTCGATGATCAAGATGGTGGGCTATGACATGTCCGCACAGGCGGCCAAGCAGGTCTATGAGAAGTCCGGTCTCGGGCCCTCGGATGTGCAAGTGGTCGAGCTTCACGACTGCTTTACCGCGAATGAGCTGCTGACCTACGAGGCGCTCGGGCTGTGCAAAGAGGGCGAAGCCGAGAAGTTTATCTGGGACGGAGACAACACGTACGGCGGGCGCTTTGTCACTAATCCGTCAGGCGGATTGCTCTCAAAAGGTCACCCCTTGGGCGCTACAGGCCTGGCCCAGTGCACCGAGCTCGTGTGGCAGCTTCGGGGCACCGCGGACAAGCGGCAGGTCGCGGGTGCGCGCGTCGCGCTGCAACACAACCTCGGCCTCGGGGGCGCGTGCGTGGTGACCATGTACCGACGCGATTGAGCGCTGTGCGTGACCCGGCTACGTCGCCGGGTGTCAGGGCGGCGACGTAGCCGGAAAAGCGGCGACGTCGCCGGGTGGGGGCTTAGCCAGCGCCGCCGCAGCGCCAGGTGAAGGCCATCGAGCGAAGCACGGGCGAGGCGACCGGGCTGCTGTTGGGGGTAAAGGTCACGGTGAGCCGGGCAAATCGACCGATGTTCATCACGCCGGCGGCGCGGAGCTTCTCGGCGATGTTGATGGGCGAGCTGTCTCGGGGTGCGATCCCGAGGGTGATCGAGGTGGCCATGGCCAGGCCCGTTCGCGAGTCTGCGAGCTGAATCGCAAAGGTGAGCGAGGTCCCCGCGGGGGTGTCAGCGCTCCAGACGAGCTCGCCGTACGTGCCTCCCTCGCAGGTCTCGTAGTCTTCTGAGTAGCGCCCGGTACCGATCAGCAGCCGTCGCACGCCGCCGGTGAAGTCTGTGTACGTATAGACCCTGTTGGGGCCACCAAAGGCGTCCCAGCGGCTCAGGGTGGGCTGGTAGCGCAAGAGCTGCCCTCCCACCGCGGCGCTGGCGACCCAAATGTTGCCCGCGCGGTCTGCGCCGATGGCGGTGGGGTTGGCGTGCGGCATGCTGGGCGTGAGCTCGGTCGCGCGCGAAGAGGGCACGGTCGCCCCGGCCATAAACACGTCGGCGTCGAAGAAGGCGACCTTGGTGGGCCCCTGCCAATCGGTCGCGGTCGAGATGGGCACCCACACGCGGTTGCTCGGGTCGACGGTGATGCCCAAGCCCGAGGCTCCGCCCACGGGGATAAACGGGCTGAGATCTACGCGGGTCCATGCGCGCATGGCGGGGTCATAGCCGAGCACGTCGCGGCAATTGCGGCCTGAGAGCCAGATGCGCCCGCGGATGTCTGCGGTGATCCCGTAGCTTGAGGTACACCCTGCGCGCATGCCCGTAGGCACAGGGATGGACGCGCCGACTTCGCCCGAGACCGTGTTGATCGGGGTGATGGCGTTGTAGGCCGAGTGCTCCCAGAGGGTGCCGTCGGGAGTGACCGTCGCGCCGTAGGCACAGCGGCCAAACGCGATGGGCCGGGTCACCTCGCCGGTGCGCGGGTTGAGCTGAAAGAGCCCGCCGTTGGCGTTGCTGTTGAGGTCTCCGCACGCGCCCACCCACGGGGTGCCCTGCGGGTTGGACTCGTCGCCCTTGTCGATGGTGAGCGAGCGCAACAAGATCCCCGGAGCACCGACGCGCGAGGTCCACAAGACGCACTCGTCTTCGCCAAAGGGGCGCACGTCCATGGGGCCCGTGCTGGTGTCAATCATTCCGTTGCCGTTGCGGTCGATGCAGTCTCTGCGATCGGCTGCAATTTTGCTGACCGAACCCTGCATCCCGAAGCCACGGTTTGCGACGTACGCGTCGCCTGCGCCGTCGACCACGGTGCGCGAGGGCATGTTGCAGCCGTTCTCGTGGCAACAGCGCCCGACGCACTCGCCCTCGGGCAAGCCCACGCGGTATCGCGCGAGCTCGGTGGCCGTCGTCGCGTCCCACTTGGAGAGCGTGCTCTCGTTGGTGTTAGGGATCCACAAGAAGTCTGTGTTGCGGGCCATCGCGCGCACGACCAAGCCCCCTGCGGCCATGTCGTTCTCGACGCCTTGGCGGCCTTCGTCGCTAAAGGGTCTGCCGGTGCCGCCGCTGCGCACCGAGCTGCAGCTTGTGTCACGGGTGCTCTGGCAGCGGCTTGTCGCAAGATCGCAGCGGTCGAGCGAGCAAGGGTCGAGGTCATCGCATTCGCTGTCTGACCTGCAAATTCGCTCGCCACCTCCGTCAGGTCCCGCCCCATCGGGCCCGCCTCCGTGGCCGTCGCGCACGACGTCTGCGGTGCCACTGTCGCGGCCTCCGTCACGGTTTACGGGTGTGCTCTCGTCACTGCATCCGAGCGAGACCATGCTCACGGCGATGCTTGCCACTGCGATCAACCCACGGGTCGGTGTGCGTGTCATTGCGGTGCTCCAATCGCACAGACCATAGCGCGTATGGGGGCTTTGCGGGGGAGCGCTCTACGACCCGGCGACGTCGCCGGATTCGCACATTTCGCTCTGGTTCCCCCGGAGTGCAAAGTCTTGAGAGAAGGCTGCGCTCGTTTGCACCTGTCTCACTTGTGGCATTGGTAGCCTCACCGGCTGGCCAGGGCTACGACGTCGCGCGCCAGTACTTCCGGGCCAGTCCAGGGGATCGCGTTGAGTGAAGTACTGGCGCGCGACGGCGTATCCCTGAAGCCCGCCAAGAACAGGGGACCCTGCGGCGACTGCGTAACGAATGGGTCCTGCGCGACGCTGCATCGCGCATGTGCTCGAAGCACAAAGGCTGCATCCAAGCTCAGCCCTCTCTCAAAACTTCGACGAAGAGACTAAGAGCGAGGCGTACAGCGTTGCAAGCGTCAACTTTTGAAAACTCAAAAGGACCCTTGTGTGCTCGATCCGCGAGCCCTGAGCGCTGACACCCGGCGACGTCGCCGGATTGGGCCCAGTGTCATCACGCTCCCCAGCGAAGCGACACGTGTGTTGTGGATCCAGAGAGAAGGCTGCGCTCGTTTGCACCTGTCTCACCTGTGGCATTGGTAGCCTCACCGGCTGGCCT
>JAUXYJ010000042.1 GCA_030694465.1 Deltaproteobacteria bacterium
GGCGCGTTGGGAGGCCGCGTGGGGCGGCTTACGTCCTCGCTCACTCCCGCGCCGTACATGAGTACGGCTTGGTCGGTCGCTGCGGGCGCGCTCGCCCCGCGCAGCCTCCGAACGCGCCCCTGCTGGGGGCAGCGGGGTGTGCGGGGTGTGTGGTGTGCGGTGTGCGGTGTGATCCGGCGACGTCGCCGGGTGAGTGGGCTCCCAGGGAGCGAATGCTCCCGGCGGGGGAGACACGTGACAGTTATGCGGATTCATTAGGGATTTTGCTGCGAATGAGCGTGGCACGGATCGTGGTGGGGCTTCGGGTCCATGACGCGAACGACGGTTGCCGAAGTGCTCGTGGGCCTCTGTGCGGTGGTGATACTTGCGGGCTGTGCCGAGGACCCCGACTTCTACGAGACCGAGGGGGCGTCCGACATGAACGTCGACTCGATCTCGTCGAGCTACCCCGCAGGAACGCTGGCGCGGACACTCGGGACCGCGAACTTTCGCGCGTGCGGGCAGATCGCATCACGGTGTGCGCCCTATGGGCAGCTCTCGACGGGCACCCGCGTGACCTTCGTGACGGGCGTGCCCAGCAACGGCTTCTACGAGGTCACCTTGGACCGCTCCGTGGGCGGTCAAACCCGCGGATTTGTTCACGGAAATCTGTTGACCATCGTCTCGGTCCCGAGCGCTGGGATGCCACCCATGGCGCCTGCGGATCGCAGCACGGCAGAGGCCATTGTCGCCCGAACGCAGTCGTGCACAGTCGTCCCCGGATCACCGCGGTACGCCAAAGACTCGGGTGGGACCCGCAACATCCCGATCTGTCAGAGCGGCGAGACAATGTGGTTTAGGGCCGACCTGGACATCGACTGCGATGGCGGTAGCAGCAGCCAGTGTCGCTCGGACCCGTACTACCAACGACAGACCTCGGGGACGACGTCGACGGGGCAGCCGCTCGACGCGTCTCGGCTCAATTTTGTGGTGGTTCCGCTCGACACCGAGGGCTTCAGCTTCGCGGGCCGCAATGTGAGGCCAGGCACCGTCGTGGCGGTCGTGTACGGCGGCCGACTTGCCTACGGGATCGTCGGCGACCTCGGGCCCCGTGGCGCGATCGGCGAGGCCTCTGCGTACATGGCCCAACAGCTCGGGATCAACGCGAGCCCAACCTCGGGTGGCGTCGAGAGCGGCGTGACATACGTGCTGTTTCCGGGGGTGCGCGTGACGCGCAACGAGGACGCCGAGCAGGCTCGTGCGCTCGCGAGCGACGCGGTCCATCGCTGGCTCGGGCGCTGAGCGAGTTCCCCTCGTGACTAAGCGGTCATAGTTCGCGAGACTCACGCGGTGGGTGTGAGCTACCACCGTGAGATGATTAAACTTTGTGAGAGGGCGTGTGTCGGGCTCTTCGTCGCGCTCGGCGCATGCGGAGTATCCACGGTGCCTGTTGTGGGCAGTGATGTGATTGTCAGCGACACGGGCAGCGATCCGCGGGTTGATGTTGTCGTCAGCGATCGCGTCTTGCGACCTGTATGGCCGCTCAGCACCAGCACGGTGAGCTCGCAGCGGCCCACGCTTCGCTGGACTCGGTCTCCCGAGGCGCCCGAGGTCACGCTCGCGCTTACGCTCTGTCGCGACCGCGCGATGAGCCAAGCGTGCCAGACACAACGCGTGACGGGGACGTCTGCGCGCTCTGCTGCGGCGCTCGCTCCGGGGGTCTGGTACTGGGCTGTGCGTGTCGCGCCCATGGGAGCGTCTAGCGCCGTGTGGCAGTTTCGCGTGGGCCACCGCAGCGCAGGCGTAGACACGGCGTGGGGGACCGAGGGGGACTACAACGGCGACGGGTTTGCGGAGGTCGTCGTGAGCGCTCCGTACGCCGACCCCATGGGGCTCCGGGACGCGGGCTCGGTGAGTGTCTACAACGGCGGCGCGACGGGCGTGAGCGCTACGGCTGCGGTGGTCTTCAGTGGTGCAGAGCAGCAACATTTGGGTGGCGCTGTCGCGAGCGCGGGGGATCTCAACGGCGACGGCTTCGCGGACCTCGTCGTGGGCGCCCCGTTGGCTGGCGTGAGCGCGCCCTACGGGCGAGGCTATGTGCGGGTGTACTATGGCAGCGCCGAGGGGCTGAGTGAGAGCCGCCGTACGCTGCTTGAGCCTGTGCCCTCTGAGGGGATCTTCGAGGGTGGCTTTGGCGCCGCCCTCAGCAGCGCCGGGGATGTCAACGGCGATGGGTTTGGCGACCTCGTGGTGGGGCAGTTTAAGCGTGACGACGTAGGCCACCAGAGCCTCGGCAACGTGCTGGTGTTTTATGGCAGCGCGACAGGGATCACTGCCACGCCCGCCCTCGTGCTCCGAACCGGTGAGGTTGATGATGGCTTTGGGAGCGCGGTCGCGGGCGCCGGGGATCTCAACGGCGACGGCTTTGCAGACCTCGTGGTGGGCTCGCCCTTGACCAGCATTGGGCGCCTCGGAGACCCCTCCGCTGTGCCTTGGGTGGGCGCGGTGCGGGTGTACTATGGCAGCGCCGCGGGGCTGGTAGAGACTCCCGCGCGGGTGATCCGTGGGACCGAGCGCGCCGCGAGCCTCGGGGCCTCGGTGGCGCCCGCGGGAGACCTCAACGGCGATGGCCTCGGTGACCTTGTGCTGGGCGCGCCCAACCTCGCGTCGGCCGAGCCTACGCGTGCCGGGAGCATCAAGGTGTTCTATGGGAGCTTGTCAGGGATCGCCGAGAGCCCCTCCCTTGTGATCCAGGGCGCGTCTGTGGGCAATCGCGCTGGCTACACGCTCGCCAACGCCGGAGACCTCCACGGCGACGGCTACGGAGACCTGGTCGCGGGCTCAGCGCTGGCCAACAACCCATCGACCTCGGTTGTGAGCGTGTTCTTGGGCAGCGCGTCCGGAGTGAGAGCCAGCCCCTCGCAGCAGGTCCAGAGCGCAGAGCCCGCGGTAATGTTTGGCAGGGCGCTGGCGGTTGGTGGCGATGTCAACGGCGATGGCCTGCTTGACCTCGTGGTCGGAGCGCAGGGCACGCGCGTGGGCGGGATCGAGAGCATCGGCACGGCGTATCTCTTCGCAGGCACCGCGTCGGGGGTCAGCGCGGCGCCGGGGATGCGCTGGCAGGGGACCTTGTTCGGAGATTATTTTGGATCCGCGGTGGCGCAGCAACGTGTCCCGTCGCGACGGCGTGGGGGTGTGGGGTGCGGCGCGCGTGGCTACCGCAGGGTCACCCGCACAAGCCTCACTTCGCCCTGAAAATTGCCCAGCGGGCGCGCGTAGCTCAGCACGATCGTGCGGCCGTCGTCCGAGCGCAGCGCGGGGTGCTCGTGAAAGAGATAGTCGTACTCGCCAGCGTTGGCCGCGAGGATGGGCCCGTCGGGAGCCTGCTCGATGCGCACCGCGCTCGAAGATCCCCAGCCAGACTCGAGCCGCTCGGACACACGCAGCGCAGCGGCCGAGCGCAAGATCACGCCCGAGACCATGAGATAGCAGCCCAGCCAAGGGTTGACCGTGACCGAGAGCCCCGAGCCCACTTCGTCCACGATCCGCGCGGCGCGGGAGAGCTCGGGCTGCCAGCGCCCGCCGTCCCAGAAGGCAAACGCTGCGCGGTCGTCTGCGTGGGCCAACAACACACGCCCCGCGCGGCACCCTTTGTTTAAGAACCCCTCGGGGGCGCACGCAAAAAAGTACGCGTAGCCGTCCACCACGGACACGCCCTCGCTGCCAAAGAGCAAGCGCTGGGTGGTCCCGTCGCCCACGGTCACGCTCTCGGGGACAAAGAGCGGCCGCGGGTCTCGCGTCGCGGTGGTCTCGTCGAGCCCCACCCGCGCGGTGCCCAGCAGGTCCGCGCCGTAGCTCGACCCCCTGCGATGGATGCGCTGAAAGAGCACCAGCGCGCGCGGCCCACCGGTGTCCAGCACCGCGCCGGGCCAGAGCGCGTACCCGTTGTGGATCGGGTCCGCGCGGTTGGCCGAGATCTCATCCGGGGTGTACGGGATGAGCTGCGAGGGGAGCCCGTTGCCATCGACGGGTTCGCGCAGGGCGAGGGGGGCGTCGCGGGTGCTCCAGCCCGCGGTGGCCGAGAGCACGTGGGACCCGTCGATCGTGTTGACCCGCCGCAAGAACGTGTCGCCAAAGGTCCACAAGATCCGCCCCCCAAACGCCCCCGACGACACCCCATCGCGCGAGACCACCTCACGCGACGGAACCGAGAACGCCCCGAGGTCCTCGGCCCGCTCGATCGCCAGCGGCCGCACACACGCGCGCCGGGCGCTAGGCTGCTCCCCCGCGTCCCCACCCGCGTCCGTCGGGACCGCGTTGGGCGACGGCGCACACGCGGCGAGGGTGGCCACGACGAGCAGAGCAGGAGTTCGCATCACAAGAGCGTAGTGCAGCGCGGGGATGCCGTGCGCGATTGCGTCTCTGGTTGCACGGCGACACTATTTTTCGTCCGCGACACCGAGGATGCTTTCCGCGACACCGAGCATGCCTTCCGCGACACCGAGCATGCCTTCCGCGACACCGAGCATGCCTTCCGCGACACCGGGCATGCCTTCCGCGACACCGAGGAGGTCGTCCGCGACACCGAGCATGCCTTCCGCGACACGTTGGGCCTCGTGGGCGACAGCCAAGGGCGCCCTTGTGCCTACCCTTGCCGGGTGAGAACCGCGCGCAGGGCCGGGACCTCGGTGGCCTCAGGGCCGCGTAGGGTGCAGGACTCGCACAGGGTCACGCTCCCGAGGGGCGCGAGCAGGGCGCGCAGCGAGGCCTCGGTGTAGCGCGTGGTGCCCAGGGACTCGGGGGCCTGGGCGCTGTGCACAGAGATCACCAGCGTGCCCTGATCGCTGAGCCAGCGTGCATAGCGCGCGAGCACGAGCGGGACGTCTTCGGGCGCGAGCACATGGAGCAGGGCGCGGTCGTGCACGAGGCCAAAGGTTCCGTCGAGGGTGACCGTGCGCGCGTCTGCGCAGAGCCAGCGGACGTGGGCGCGGGGGTAGCGCGCTTGGGCCTGAGCGATCGCGGCCGCTGCGCCATCGAGGGCGGTCACGCTGCAGCCGAGCGAGGCCAAGTGCGCTGCCACGAGCCCTGTCCCGCAGCCCACATCAAGCGCCCGCAGCGAGGGCGCGCTGTGCTGAGCCAAGAGCTCTGCGAGGCCTTCGTCAAGCGCGTCGCTCTGCCAGGGGCGGGTGTCTGGCTCGGCGAGATAGCGCGCGTCCCACGAGGCCAGAGAGCTCACGGCGTGCGGGAGCCTCCGCGCGGGCCCGGTCGAGACCACCGCGCGCACGATCGGGATGAGCTCGTGGGGCGGGGGCATGGTCCCGTGCATGGGCGCGCGGGCGCTCGGGGCGAGGGCGACCTCGTGGCCTTGCGTGGGCTCAATGAGCCAGTGGCCATCGAGCCTCAGGGTCTCGAGGGTGCGGGCGATCGCGGGGGCCTCGAGCATGGCGACGTTCATCGAGGGCGCGAGCAAGACTGGGGCGCGGGTGGCGAGGGCGACGGCGCTCACGGGGTTGTCGCAGACGCCCTGCGCGATGCGGCTGAGCGTGGTTGCGCTCGCGGGGGCGACCAGCACGAGGTCGGCCCACTCGGCCAGGCGAATGTGCGGCGCGGGCCCATACGCGCTCGCGTCCCAGAGCGAGCTGCACACGGGGCTGTGCGTGAGCGCCGTGAGCGCCATCGCGCTGCAAAACCGCAGGGACTCTTCGGTCGCGCACACCCTCACCGTGTGCCCCTCGGCCATCAAGAGCGAGGCCATCGTGGGGCTAAAGCTCGACTGCACCGCGCCGGTGATCCCGAGCACCACGCGCAGCCCTGCGCGGCCCATCGCGGGGGGTTGCACGTGGGGCGTGTGCGAGGGCACGCGCACGATCGCCCCGGCGCGCTTGAGCTCGTCGCAGAGCGCGTCGATCACGTCGGTGGACTCAATCGGCGCGCCGGTGAGCTCGCTGAGCGCGAGCAAGAGCTCGTCACGGGACCTCGGCGCGCGGTAGAGCGCGAGCACGGCGCGGGCGAGGTCGGCGCTCTGCTGCGCCATGCGGCGGAGCACTTGGCGTGCGTCCAACAAGAAGAGCGCGTCGCCCTGCTCAAACATCCACGCGCGCTCGGCGCGCACCCATCGGTCGCTCATGGGACGGGACGGTGCGGCACTGCGCGGGTGCGTGTCTACCGCGGCGTGGGGTGCAAGCGTGCATACACCGGGGCAGAGACAACAGCGCGCAACCCCTACGAGAGCCAGAGCTCACGGCGCAGGACGCTCACCATGTTCTCGATGGCTGCGACGGGCGCGATGCCGAGCTCGACACGCAGGGCGTCCGTGGGCTCGCGTGCGGTGAGGGCCGAGCGCATGCTCGCGATCGCGTCGGTTCGCGCGTGGTCCATGCGCGCTGTGTCCGCGGCCGAGAGCTGTGTGCGTGCCCAGGCGTCCAGCTCCCAGGACCACTGGGCGTGTTGGGCTTCTTCGTCTGCGATGGCCGCGAAGTCCTCGCGCATCGCGGGGTCGCGCGCGTGTTGCGCTTGCCAAGCCATCATCGCGGCGCCGAGCGTCTCTCGCACGCACCCCTCGGCGGCGTTCTCGATCGCGATGTCCGCGAGGGTTCTTGCAGGAGCTTCGCGAGACGCGATCGCGGTGGGTTCGCGCCCCACGCGCGAGGCCCACAGGCCCACCACGGCCGCGTGACGCCGCTCGTCACACGCTGCCCGGAGGGCGCCTTGCACAAGCCCCTCGGGCGCACCCAAGCCGCTGAGCTCTTGGGACAAGCGCTCGAAGGCGACCGCGGCGATGGCCTCCATGGACGCTGTCTCTGCTAGCCAATCTCCAGGTGTCTTGTGATGTTGGCCAGCCTGCACGAGAGCCAAACCCTCGATCAATCGACCCCCGACGCAGGCGCCGCAGTACACCGTGTTGGACCGCGTCCTGTCGCCGAACGGGTTGCTGCTTCCGCAATAGTCCATGGGCCCCGGTCCGGTGTGAGGCACAGCGGCACAGAGGGACCTGCACCGTTCGCTGATCCCTGGACTGACCGCTCCCCCAGGGATTCCGCACGGATACTCCACCGACGGCACGCAGCCGCCCGGGTCCGTGTGCACGATGGGCGCACAGGCTCCGCCCTCGCTCTGCGCGTCGCCCCCCACGCCGTCCTCGCCCGGACTCACGATGGCCCCACAGCCCAGCGGAGCTGCCACCACGGCCAGCAACAGCGCACGACGCAGCACCTCACGCAACACACGATGGCTCATAGCGTCCACGGGACTGCACTCCATGTGCCAATGAAAACACTGCAAATCCTAGGAGATTGCACGCTCCCATGTGCCACCTGTGCCACCCCGCGGCGGTGTGGGTGCGCACAGCGCTGTCGCGGATCAGCCCCGCAGAGCGCTTCGCTGGCCTCGCCCATTGCGCTACGCTGTTCGGTCGTGAAGACCCAGCCTCGCTCGCTCACGCACGCCCTCACGCAGCTTCGCAGCCACGCGGGCTCTCTCGTGGTGGACTCTGGCTTTCGGGCCCTCGCCCACGCCGCGTCGCTGCACCCCAAGGCGCGCCCCGAGCGCCACGACGTCACGCACCTGCGGGACATCGCGTATGGGCCGGCGCCCTGGGCCAAGCTCGACGTGTACAAGCCCCTGCGCGCCCCGGCAGGGGGCTCTCCAGCGGTGCTCTATGTGCACGGAGGTGGCTTTAGAATTCTCTCCAAAGACACCCACTGGGTGATGGGCCTCGCGTTTGCCCGCGCGGGCTACACCGTGTTCTCGGTGGACTATCGGTTGGCGCCCAAGGACCCGTTTCCGGCGGCGGTGCAGGACGTCTGCGAGGCGTACGGGTGGCTCGCGTCGCAGGGCCAAGCGTACGGCGCAGACCTCTCGCGCTTGGTGATCGCGGGGGAGAGCGCCGGGGCCAACTTAGCCCTCACCCTCGCGATGTGCGCACTGCATCCCCGAAGCGAGCCCTATGCCCAGGCCGTCTTTGACTCAGGGCTCGTCCCCAAAGCGCTCGTGCCCATGTGCGGGATCTTGCAGGTCTCGGACACCGCGCGGTTTGTCCGGCGCAAGCCCTCGATGTCCCCGTGGATCTCAGACCGGTTGGTCGAGGTCGAGCGCACGTATCTTGAGCGCTCGCCCATCGCGCACGACCACCCCACGCGCGAGCTCGCCGACCCCCTCGTGTGGCTCGAGCGCGCAGAGGCTCCCGCCCGGGCGCTCCCCGCGCTCTTTGCTGCCGTGGGTACACGCGACCCCTTGCTCGATGACACAAGGCGCTTGGCGGCCGCGTGGCGCTCTCACGGGGCGCCCTGCGAGGCCCTGATGGTCCCCGGAGAGGTCCACGCGTACCACGCGTTTGTGTGGCGCCAGCAAGCGCGTGAGACTTGGCGGCGCAAGCTGCGATTTCTCGACGACGTGCTGCAGAGCCCGACGGGTACCTCGGGCTCGGTGCGACGTTGATCCACGCGTCGCGTGAGCGGGTGGGCGAGGCGCTGCGAGGCGTCGGGCTCTTGCTGCCGCAAGGGAGCCACCCCGAGGGCGCGCAGGGGGTCTCGGTGTGGCTGGGAGGGCCCGCGCTGAGCCGTGGGTTGATTTTAGTCCATCGCGTGAGGGCACAGCCCGTGAGGGCCGCGCTCGCCCCTTGGGAGCGCCCCGGCTGGGAGCACGCGGTAGAGTCTTGTCACGAGCGCGAGGTCACGCTGCGGGCGGTGCGAACGGACCAGCGGGCCGCCTGGCTCACGCTGCAGGGCAGGGCCCTTCGCGTGGGAGAGGGCGCCCTGCGCGTGCGCGTGACGCCGGAGGGTGGAGAGCCGCGGTGCTCTGAGCATTGGGTCTCGGTCCACGCGCGGGCTGACCGAGTGCTGGGAGAGGCCAGCGCGCTTGGGCAGGGCTGTGGGGCGATGGGCTTGGCGCGGCTGCGGGCTACACTGCGGGGGTGGGCGCGTGAAGGGATCTGTAGTCCTGGCGCTCGCGTGCGATTGTGGGCTCACCGGCAGGGCGCGCGTGGGGCGCCCTTGGCGAGGCGCAGCGAGGGGGTGCTGGCGCTGGGCGAGAGCAGGCGCTGGAGGGCGTCAGCGGGGGCCCTGAGGGCGCTGCGGGGCTTTGCGCAAGGGACGGTGGTCTCGGTCGAGATCGCACTGGATTTGCCCGCAGAGTCACGCGAGACCCGCGACAATCCCAGCGTGCGGGCGCTGATGGTGCGGGGGCGAGGGGCCGAGGGAGAGGGCGCGATGACCCTGTGGGTCGAGGGGCCCTCGATGAGCGGTTGGGACGGTTAAAAACCGCGTAGGGTGAGGGCGCTCAGGGAGGGCATGCTTCGCGTGGTGATTGACTTGATTTTTGAACACCGCTACACACTCGCGCCCGGAGACTCAGCCACGTGCCAACGCTTGTTCAGGCTCTCAGTGCGGTCGAGACTGTGAATTCAGTGTCGCTTCGCTATCAATATGGTCCGATCTTTATGACCGTGGGCTTCGCGCTGATCATCGCAGGTGCGGTGTTTGCGCTGGCCACGTTCTTGGGACCTAAAAATCCAACCCCAGAGAAATTGCTGCCCTACGAGTCGGGATCTCCGACGACGGGTGCAAAGCATGTGCGGCTGTCGGTGAAGTTTTATCTCACCGCGCTGCTCTTTGTGATCTTCGACATCGAAGCGGTGTTTCTCTACCCCTGGGCAAGCTTGTACCAGTCACTCGGCTGGGCTGGTTTTGTTGAAATGATCGCGTTCTTGACCATGCTCACCATCGGTCTTGTGTACTGCTGGAAGAAAGGAGCGCTCGAATGGGAGACTTGAAAGTTATCGGCGGCGGCGAGAGTGGTTTTTTCTCGACGAAGCTCGACGCCTTGCTCGGCTGGGCCCGTAAGTTTTCGCTGTTTCAGTATCCGTTTGTGACCGCGTGCTGTGGCATGGAGTTCATGGCCACCGCGGGCCCCAAATATGACATCGCGCGCTTTGGCGCCGAGGCCCCGAGGTTCTCGCCACGACAGAGCGACCTGCTCTGGGTGGTGGGCACCATCTCGCAGCGTCAGGCCCCCGCGCTCAGGCGTATTTACGAGCAAATGCTCGAACCCAAATGGGTCATGTCCTTCGGGACGTGCGCGTCGTGTGGTGGCTTTTACGACAACTACGCGACGGTCCCTGGGATCGACAAAATCATCCCGGTGGATGTGTACATCCCTGGATGTCCTCCGCGCCCTGAGGCCGTGCTCGACGGCCTGATGCTCTTGATGAGCAAGATCGCCGCGGGCGACAAGACCCCCGCGATTCTCAAGAACACCGCGCTCCCCGAGGGCTCGGACGAAGAGCTCGAGAAGCTCTACCAAATCCGAATGAAGGGCAAAGTGCCCGTCATGAGCGAGGAGTGACATGTCCAAGCTTCTGCTCGATCGATTGAAAGCCCAGTTTGGCGACAGCGTCCTCGAGACCTCGAACTTTCGAGGCGACGACGTCGCCGTGCTCGACCCCAAGGTGTGGCGCGCGGCCGCAGAGTTTTTGCGCGACGACAACCGCTGCGGGTGTGACTACTTCGTGGATTTGTCGTGCGTAGACTACCCCGACGAGGACGACACCAAGGGCCGCTTTGATGTCTATCTCATCGTGTACAGCACGCACAAAAAGCATCGCGTGCGCATCAAGGCTCGCGTCAGCGAAGCGAACCCTGAGCTCGACACCGTGGGTGACATCTATCTCGGCGCGAGCTGGGGTGAGCGCGAAGTGTTCGACATGTTTGGCGTGCGATTTAAGGGCCACCCGGACCTGCGCCGAATCCTGATGTACGAAGAGTTTGTGGGCTATCCCCTGCGCAAAGACTACCCGGCGACGAAGGCTCAGCCCTTGGTCGAGTACCGGGACAACACGCACGACAAGCTCGGGCCGTTCTTGGCCGACGAGGGCATGCCGTTTAACCGCGCGCCCGTAGATCCCAAGAACTTCGCGTCCTAACGACCGCCAGCGAGGCACAGCCATGGAATCGATCGAATACGAGTTGGACGAGAGCGAGCTTGAGCTCCCAGCAGAGCCCATGACGCTCAACATGGGCCCGTCGCATCCCGCGATGCACGGCACCATTCGCATGGTGCTCAAGCTGGATGGCGAGACCATCCGCGAGTGCGATGTGCAGCCCGGATACCTCCATCGCGCGCAAGAAAAAATGGGCGAGCGTGGGACTTGGCAGCAGTTCTTTCCGTACACGGACCGGCTTAACTACGTCTCGCCGATGCTCAACAACGTGGGCTATGCGCTCGCCGTTGAGAAGCTCCTGGACCTCACCGTGCCGCGCCGTGGGCAGATCTTGCGTGTGCTTCACGGAGAGCTCGCGCGCATCTGTGATCACCTGACGTGCAACGGCGCGATGGCCATGGAGCTCGGCGCGTTTACGCCGTTCTTGTGGTTTATCAAGGCCCGCGAGTGGATCTGGGAGATCATTGAGATCCAGACCGGCGCGCGCATGACGCACTCGTACGGCCGCATCGGTGGCCTCGCCGCGCCAGACACCGAGGACTTCGGTCGCCGCGTGCTTGAGGTGCTCCCGCGCGTGCTCGACGTAGTGAAAGAGGGCGAGTCGCTCTTGCTGCGCAACCGGATCTTTCTTGATCGCACGCAGGGCATTGGGCTTTTGTCCAAGAAAGACGCGCTCTCGTGGGGCGCCTCGGGGCCCGTGCTGCGCTCGACCGGCGTGGACTACGACGTGCGCAAAGACAAGCCGTACTTGGTCTATGGTGAGCTCGACTTCGATGTCCCGGTGGGCGAGGACGGCGACAACTACGACCGGTACATGTGCCGGCTCGAAGAGATCCGTCAGAGCATCCGGATCTGTGAGCAGTGCGTCGCGCTGATGGGCAAGATCGACCCAAACTCGCCGGATAACCGCGTGAGCATTGATAACCCCCGCGTGATGATGCCCAACAAAGAGGACGTGTACTCGACCATCGAGGGCACGATCAATCACTTCAAGCTCATCATGGAGGGCATCCATGTTCCGCCCGGCGAAGTGTATCAGTACACCGAGGGTGGCAACGGAGAGCTCGGCTTTCTCGTAGTCTCGCGCGGCGGCGGAAATCCCTGGCGAATTCGTGTACGCGCCCCGAGCTTTTTCTCGCTCGGCGCGGTCCGCGGGATGGTGCTCCAGGGCATGATCGCGGACATTGTTCCGACCTTCGGTTCGATCAACATGATCGGCGGCGAGTGCGATCGCTGATCGCGCAGACGCTCACACTGCGACACTGATTTTTTTGGCAATGTGTGAGGGCGCACTCTGCGTGCAACCCACACTGATAGACCGACGATTGACCCGGTAAGGCTCGTAAGCGACATGGCGACGTTCAAGCTGGACGGCAAAGAGATTGCCTTCGAACAGGGCGACACGATTATCAAAGCGGCGTGGCGCCAAGGCGTCGAGATTCCGCACTACTGTTGGCACCCGGGGCTGTCCGTGGCGGCCAACTGCCGCATGTGTCTCGTCGAGCTGGTGCCTGGTGCAAACCAGCGCGCGATGATGCTCGACGTGCTCGTGTGGGACGAGTCCAAGAAGGACTACGTGGTGTCTCGCAAGCCCAAGCTCCAGCCTTCGTGCCAGATCAGCGCGGCCGAGGGGATGGAGGTCAAGAGCGAGTCCAGTGAGCACGTGGCCCTCGCGCGCAAGAGCGTGCAAGAGTTTTTGCTGCTCAATCACCCCGTCGACTGTCCCATCTGCGATCAGTCGGGTGAGTGCAAGCTCCAAGACTACTACATGACCGAGCAGGCGACCTCGAAGCGCATGCGCGATGAGCCCAATCACAAGCCCAAGGGCGTGTCGTTTGGCCCGACGATCGTCTACGACGCCGAGCGCTGCATCGCGTGCACGCGTTGTATTCGTGTGTGCGAAGAAGTGATCCAAGACCCGATGCTCGACATGCGCGAGCGCGGCAATCTCTTTGAGATTATCACTTCACCGGGCCGCCAGGTCGATGGCCACTACACCATGATGCTCGAGTGGGTGTGCCCTGTGGGCGCGCTCACCACGAGCCACTGGCGCCACAAGGGACGCGTCTGGCTTTTGCGTGGCACCCAGAGCGTGTGCCCGGGCTGCGCGACGGGCTGCGCGATGTTTGTCGACGTGGACCCGCGCGAGAACACCGCGTTTCGCAACCGGCCCCGCGAAAACGACCAGGTCAACCAGTTCTGGATGTGTGACGACGGCATGCTCTCGTATGAGCGCGTGTACAAAGACCGCATTCTCTCTGCGACCATCGCGAGTGAGCGCGCGAAGAGCGCAGACGCCATTCGTCACGCGAGCGCGTTGCTCTCGAAGCACAAGGGCCGCCTCGCGGTCGTGCTCTCGGCGCAGCGCAGCACTGAAGAGAACCTTATCGCAGCGACGATGGCCAAGGCCCTTGGCGCGGACCTGTACGTGACCGGCAAGGCCGCGTGGGACGGTGACAAGATCCTGCGCAACAGCGACCAGAACCCCAACCGCGCGGGCGCCCTCAAAGCGGCAGACGCTGAGAGCCTCCCCGGAGTGGACGCGCTCTTGAAGAAGGCCTCGAGCTACGACTGTCTGTTGGTCTTGGGCGAAGACGCTGACGTCGCGCCAGAGGCGATCAAGGCGCTCGCGGGCAAAGAGATTGTGGTTCTTGCGACCCATTGGCAGGGCGCATGGACGGCGGTTGCCAACACGGTGCTTCCGATCACGGTGTGGGCCGAGACTGACGGAACATTTGTCAACGCCAAGGGCGTCGCGCAGGTGTTTAAGCGCGCGTTGACCCCCACGGGCGACGTGCTCGTGGGCTGGGAAGCGCTCACGAAGCTCGCCAAGGGCGCGGGCGCGGACACAGGGTTTCAGCGCATGGTGGATCTGCGAGCTGCGTTGCAGTCACGTGGACTCGAGGCGCTGGTTGCAAAGAAGCTCGACGGTGTTCACCCCAGCACGGGTGCGCCTGTCTCGACGGTTTAGAGAGAACGTAGGAGCCATCGATGGAGACAGGAGCAACGTTCTGGATTGCCTCGGCCGTCAAGGTCATCGCAATTGTATTGGGTCTGGTGAATCTCGGGGCGTTGTTGCTCTGGGTCGAGCGCCGTCAGAGCGCGATGATTCAAGACCGCATGGGGCCCAACCGCGCGAATTTGCAGATCGGCGGGCTTAACATTCGTGCTGCGGGCCTGCTTCACTCGGCCGCGGACGGCATCAAGATGTTGTGGAAAGAAGACTTCACCCCGCCTGGCGCGGACAAGTTTCTCTACCACTTGGCGCCAGTGATTTCGCTGGTGCCGCCGCTGTGCTTGTTCGCGGTGATCCCGTTTGGGCCTTCGGTCTATTGGGCCAACCGGGCGCAGGTCTTTGGCAGCGAAGCATGGAACACCACCACTGGCTTTATCCCCCTGCAGATCGCCATGCCCGACTCGGGCATTCTCGTGGTCTTCGCGCTGGCATCCTCCGGTGTCCTCGGTGCGGCGCTCGCGGGCAGCTCATCGGACAACAAGTTCTCGCTCATGGGTGGGCTTCGTGCGGCGAGCCAGATGGTCTCGTACGAGGTCACCATGGGCTTCTCGGTCGTGGGCGCTTTTATGGTCTACCAGACCGTACGCCTCGAGCAGATGGTGCAATGGCAAGTGGACCACGCGTGGGGGATCTTCACGCAGCCCCTGGCTTTCTTGCTGTTTTTCACCGCGGCAGTGGCCGAGACCAAGCGCGTCCCGTTTGATGCCCCCGAGGGCGAGAGCGAGATCGTGGCGGGCTACTTTACCGAGTATCAGCCCATGAAGATGGGCATGTTCGCGCTCGGCGAGCTGGTCGAAGTGATGACCTCGTCGGCGTTGCTCACGACCATCTTTTTGGGCGGCTGGCAGTTTCCGTTCTTGAAGCTCGACGGGTTTCATCTCGAGATGTTTGGTGTGGCCAAGCCGATCTTGATGTCTCACCTCACGGTCGTCGTGATTTCGGCGATCACGTTTGCTCTCAAGGTCGCGATCTTGGCGCTCTTGCAGATGCAAATCCGTTGGACGCTTCCTCGCTTTCGTTATGACCAAATCATGAAGCTCGGCTGGCGCATTTTGCTGCCCTTGTCGCTCGGCAACATCTTGGTCACAGGCATCGTCCTGCTCTTTATCAACGGCTAACCCTCTCAGGAGCACGACCGCCCCCATGGCCGGAACGATTGTCATCAAGAAGCCCAAGCGCACGCTGGCCGACCAGAGCTATGTGGTCGAAATCACAAAGGGTTTGGGCGTTACGCTCAAGCACTTCTTTAAGAACTTTGGCCAGATGGTCACGGGCACTCGCCCCGACGTCACCAAGTTTAACTACGAAGACGGCGTCGCCACGCTGCAGTACCCCGAAGAGAAGAAGCCGTACCCGCGGCGCTTTCGCGGCGTGCATCGGTTGACCAAGCGCAGCAACGGCGAGGCGCGCTGTACAGCGTGTCTGATGTGCAGCACCGCGTGCCCAGCGCAGTGCATCTTTATCAAGCCCGGCGAGTACCCCGAAGGGCACCCCTCGCGTGGCCACGAGCGCTATGCGGTCGAGTTTGTCATCGACGAATTGCGCTGCATTTTCTGTGGGTTTTGCGTCGAAGCGTGCCCCGTGGATGCGATCCGAATGGACACGGGGATCCACATGACCGCGCTGGACAACCGCGCGGACTTTATCTTCGACAAAGAGAAGCTCATGAGTTTTCCCAGTCAGGATGGGGACTTTGAGACGTCGAACACGCGCGTTGAGCCCGGAGACAAAGCCCATCACGGGATCACCCGCGAGCAGGGTCACTGAGTCTGAGCGCGTGTGGACTTTGACGGCGGGGTGAGCCTCAGGTCCACTTCACGGTGATCAATGAGCGGGTGGGCTCGTGGCGTGACAGCGTGCTGGTGACCTTCTTGGCTCCGGCGAGCTCCGTCGCGGCTTGGATCGCAGTGGCGTACGCGCGGGCCATGAGCTCGGGCAGGTGGTGTGGGGGTGTGGTGATCGCGATCGACGCGATCTGTTGTCGCTGATCCACGCTGTCGAGCGCCATGATCGAGCCCTTGTGAAACTGTGCCCAGTTGACCGAGGCCTTGGACAGCAAGCGCGTGACACCCACCATGCGAAACAAGATACGGTACATGTTCGAGTCGATCAGCGTCACGTTGGTCTTGTACGCGTGTTGGATCAGCTGCTCGTCTGAGCCAAGCATGTCTGCAAACGCCAAGAAAATCGCTGTGGTGTGAACCTCAGGGATCCAAGAGCTCGGAGGCGGAAGCGCCATCAGCAGTGAAGCGAGAGGCGCGGGGACCCTCGAGATGAGGGCGATTCGCTCGGTGTCGGCGAAGAAACTGCGGAGGACAGAGGCCTTCATTTGGCACTCGGGATACGAGTCCAGGTCACGCGGTAGCGCGTCGAGGTACCGCTGCATCTTGGGTGAAAACGAGGGCATGGCCGCACGGATTGTACGTCTCTTTGTGGGCTAGCAGAAAGATGCGAATGGCCAACTGGGCGGGACCTCTGCGAAGCTTGGCCCCAATGGTCGTGACAGCGCTGGTGTGTATGGCGACTCTGAGCGCGCTTCCGTGCAAAGGGAGCCTCTCGCGGGGTGAGTCCTTGGCGGTGCCCGTGGCAGTGGCGCTTCCGCAGACGGTGGTCGTGGTGGACGAGTCTCAGATCGTGATCGAGGACGCGGGCTTGGTGTCGCGTGAGGTGCCTGAGGCTCCGCGGGCGCGGCTCGGAGTTGCGGGGCCGTACGTTGTGCGTACGGGGTTTATTCTGCGTGTCTCGCGGGCGCACGAAGCTCTGTAAAAACGCTTACAGATCGATCAGTGAGACGTCTTCGATGGTGTGCCCCAAAAAGCGCGACGCGACGGCGGCGAACTGTTGAGGTCGGTCGGTCACCATGAGCTTGAGCGTGCTGTGGGGCAGCGTCGTCGCGAGGCCTCGCTGCGAGAGAAAGTCTTTAAGCTCACTCGCGGTGGCCTGTGCGCTGTCGACCACGGCGACCTGAGCCCCGAGCACACGCGCGGCGACGCGCTCGAGTGGGCCGTGCAGCATGGGGTAGTGTGTGCAGCCCAGCACGAGCGCGTCGATCTCGTGGGGGACGAGCTCGGCGAGGTAGCGCGCAATCACCTGCTCGGTGATCGGGTCGTCGAGCCAGCCCTCTTCGACGAGCGGGACGAGCAAGGGCGCCGCGAGGCTGTGCACTTCGGCGGTGGAGCTCTGCGCTGCGACGGCGCGCGCATAGGCGCCTGAGGCGACCGTGGACGTGGTGGCGATCACGCCAATGCGGCCCGAGCGCGAGGCCTGCACGGCGGCGCTGGCTCCAGGGACAATCACGCCAAGCACGGGGAGATCGAGCTCGACGCGCAGCACATCGAGCGCGACTGCGCTCACCGTGTTGCAGGCCACTACGAGCATCTTGATGTTGCGGGCGGCGAGGGCGCGGCCACACGTTCGCGCATAGCGAATGATGGTCTCGGGCGAGCGCGCGCCATAGGGCACGCGGGCGGTGTCACCGAGGTAGATGATGGACTCGTGAGGGAGCTGGGTTCGGATGGCTCGCACGACGGTGAGCCCACCGAGGCCAGAGTCAAAGACGCCAATGGGGCGATCGCAGAGGGGTGCTGGGTTTGGGTTGGGCATGGGAGGGTTGGCCGTCGCGAGGCGCGTGAGGTTCGTGTCACAAATCGGCGCGAGCGTGCAAGCGTCGGGTAGGATGTGGTAGAGCCTTCAACTGCATGACGCCGCCCATTGATCCAGAGATGCTCGCGAAACTTCGCGCGCGAATTGCAACCGTCGCGATTGCGAGCGCTGTCGCAGGCACCCTCGCGTGCAAGCAGACCCCAGCTGCACGCGAGCCGGCTCCGAACGAGCCCATGCCGCACACGGTCAACGAGCCCGTGCGAGCGCTCCCGGTGCCCACGGCGCAGGAGCAAGCGCAGCTGCCCGCGGGCCGCGTGGTCGTGCAGGACCTCAATGAGCCCTCCCAGCTGCCCGACACGGCCCCTGTCGATGCCGCCGCTGCGCAGGCCGTGAACGAGCCCGGAGCGCCCCCTACGGCGCCTCCGACGATCAACAACCCACCCTCGCCGCCGCGCCGTATTGCGCCGCCCGGCAACGGCTGAGAGCGAGCACGCGATGCGACGGGTCAAGATCGGGACGGACGAGAAGCTCTTTCGCTCGATGCACCGTCGCTATTGCGATGACCTCCATGAGCTTCCGGCCTGGGATCGCTTCGATGCGTCGGCGCTCGAAGACTCGGTTCGCGAAGAGCTACGCCGTGCGTGGAGCGCGCGGGTGGTGGCCGAGTATCGGTCCATGGTGGTCTTCTCTGAGCTCATCGCGCGGATGCCCGAGGCGGGGCTGTCCCTTGAGGTCTCGTGCGCGGCGTCGCGGCTGTTGCAAGACGAGGCGCGGCACACCGAGCTGTGTCAACAGATCGCAGAGCGACTGGGTGGCACCGACGACGCGCTCGTCGACGTGAAGCGAGATCTTCACTTGGCGGACGAGAACCTCCGCGCAGAGCTCTTTGTTGCGCGCTGGACAGTCTCGATGTTTTGCGTGGGCGAGTGCGCGAGCGTGGGGCTCTTGCAGGCGCTGGTGGACGAGGGCAAAGACCCGTGCGTGTCGCGCGTGCTCGAGACACTTTTGCGAGATGAAATCCTGCATGATCGGTTTGGGTGGGCCTTGGCGCGCAGCGTGATTCCGACTCTCACCGACGACGAGCGCGAGTGGCTCTCGGCGGACCTGGCGTTCTCGTTTGCGCACTATGACCGCGTGAATGGGCGCGGGATGCGTGCCGAGGGCGGCGAGGTCACTGTGGGGCCCGCGCGCAGCGACGGCGCAGAGCGCATGGGCCTTATCGCGCCGAGTGCGTACGCGCAGGCTTGGTACACGCGGTTGGACACGGTGATTATGCCCTCGCTGCGGGGCTTGGGGCTCGCGGCCAACGAGGCGTGGATGCTGCGTCACGAGGCCGCCGCGTCGCAGCGGTGAGGTGCGCTTCAACGGGGATTTAGGGCTCTACCGACATGCAGAGGGACAGCCCACGGGATTGGCACGTGGCCCCAGGGAGCAGCAAGCAGCACGCCGAGGGCATCCCTGGGCAGAGTGTTTGTAGCGGGGGGCATGCGGGGGTGGCTCTGCACCTCCCAAGCACACAGTTGGATGCCGAGGGCGGGCAGACGGTGCCGCAAGCGCCGCAATTGTTTGGGTCAAACGCGACAGCGAGGCACATGTTGCCGCAGCGAAGGTTTTCGGGGGGGCAAAGGATACAGCGGCCCATGGCACAGATCGAGGAATCGCTGCACGATCTGCTGCAGCTGCCGCAGGTGCTCGGGCTGTCGAGCGAGGCCTCGCATCCGTTGGCTGGGTTGCCATCGCAATCCAAGAACCCAGGGCTGCAGCCTGCGACTTGGCACGTCCCCGAACCACACCTCCCGGTGCCATTTGCGATCGTGCACGGATTGCCACACGCGCCACAGTGGCTTGCGGTGTTGAGCGCGGTCTCACATCCGTTGGCAGGGTTGCCGTCGCAGTTGCCAAAGCCTGTCTGACAGCTCGCGAGCGCGCATGCGCCCGCTGTACAGGCCGCAGTCCCGTTGGCGTACGAGCAGGCACGACCACATGCGCCGCAGTGCGTGATGCTCGTCAGGGGGGTCTCGCATCCGTTGGCTGCGTTGCCGTCGCAGTTGCCAAAGCCCGCGTTGCACACAGAGCCACATGCCCCCATGGCGCAGCTCGCGACCGCGTTGGCCGTTGACGCGCACGCGGCGCCGCATCCTCCACAATGCGCGGGGGCGGTCTGCGTGTTGACGCAGGACGTTCCGCAGCGGGTCTGGCCTGCAGTGCAGCCCGTGACGCACCCTCCTCGCGTGCCATCACACACAGCCCCAGCGCCCGAGCACGCAGTCCCGCACGCGCCGCAATGGCTCGCAGTGTTGAGCGGGGTCTCGCACCCGTTGGCGGGGTTGCCGTCGCAGTCTCCAAAGCCCGCGTTGCAGGTGTAACGGCACGTCCCCATGCCGCAGGTCACCGCGCTGTTGGCTCGCGCTGCGCAGGCCATTCCGCATGTGCCACAGTGGCTCAGGTCGCTCTGTGTGTCGACGCACGCCATGCCACAGCGCGTTTGTCCGACAGCACACCCCGAGACGCAGCGGTCCACGTTCGCGTCGCACATGGGCGTGGCGCCCGTGCACGTTCTCCCGCACGCGCCGCAGTTGTCCGCGGTGTTCAGTGGGGTCTCGCAGCCATTGAGCGCGATGCCGTCGCAATTTCCGAGCATGCGATTGCACGTGTATTCACATTGGCCTGCTGCCGTGCATGCCTGCGCGCTATTGGGGCGCATCGTGCAGGTGCCGCATGATCCACCGCAGCCGTCGGCTCCGCACACACGCCCAGCGCAATTGGGGACGCAAGCGTCGCCCGTGTCCGGGGTGGACGCTTCGCTTACGACGTCGCTGCCGTCTTCGGGCTCGGCATCGGGAGTCACGGCGTCCATCGTGGCCGTGTCTTGATCGACGATCGTGCGCGGCACCCTGAAGCGCGGCTCGTTGACGAGGCCACAGGCGCTGAGCAAGAGGGCGAGTGAAATAGTGAATAAAATTAAGAATTTAGGCATCGCGGGAGCCTCTCAAAGAGTGAGGGAAGAGATGAAGCAGACCTGAAGCCTGACGCTCACTGCGGCGTGTCGTGATGTCTGCGCTCTGAAGCGGCTCTCGCCTCATGGAGACGAGGCCCCAGGCCCTGGATCAAAACAGGTGATCCCAACCAACGAGCAGCCAAGAGGACCCGAAAGACGACAGCACCTTCTCAGCCTCGGGCAATACGTGAGGGAGCTTTCGCAAGTTCGACAGTCTCCGTTTACGCAGACCGGCGTGTCGCCTGATCGGGCAGCGCATCTCCGTCCACAGGCTCCGCAGTTGTTCGTATCACTGAGCAAGTTCACGCAGACGTTTGCGCACGGTGAGAGCCCGGGGTTGCACGAGCGACATACGCCGCTCGAACACAGGGGCGGCTGGCCGGGCGCTGGGGCCGGGCAGACACGGCCGCATGCACCACAGCTTGTGGTGTTTTCGACCAGCGATGTCTCACAGCCATCCGCTGGGTTTCCGTTGCAATTGCCCCTCCCTGCTTGGCACGTGAAGCCACACATGCCATTTGAGCAGGTGGATGTCGCGTGGGGAGGAGGCGACGGACACTCCATGCCGCAGCCCCCACAATGGCGAGTGTTGCTGAGGACCGAGGTCTCGCACCCGTTTGCTTGGTTGCCGTCGCAGTTGCCGAGGCCGGAGCTGCAGCTGAGTCTGCATGTCCCAGCCACACACACACCAGTCGCGCCCGCGGCGCCGGGACAAGCGGTCCCACATGCGCCACAGTTGCTGGGGTCCGTCTGGACGTTTGCGCATCCGCTGCCGCAGCGCATCTGTGGCGCGACGCAGTTGGTGTTGCACACGAGCGTCCCTGCTGTGCTGGTACACACTTGCCCGCTGGTGCACACCACACCGCAGTTTGCGCAGTTCTCGTTAGTCCCGAGCCGCACCTCACAGCCGCTGCTCATGACACCCTGGGCGACGCTGCGGTCGCCGTCGCAGTCGGCGCTTCCTTGCACGCAGGTGTAGCGGCACATTCCTGCATCGCACGTGACGGTCGCGCCTGCACGAGGCGCACACGTGGAGCCGCAGCCGCCGCAGTTGCGCGGGTCGTTTGAGGTGTTGACACACTGCGTGCCACAGGCCGAGGTCCCTGAGGGGCAAGGGGCGCAGGTGCTCACGCCGGTCATGGCGTTGGTGTTGCACATTGGGATTGCGCCTGCGCACTGCTCGCCACAGCGCCCACAGT
This sequence comes from Deltaproteobacteria bacterium, assembly GCA_030694465.1. Classification (GTDB taxonomy): domain Bacteria; phylum Myxococcota_A; class Polyangia; order Polyangiales; genus JAUXYJ01. The sequence goes on from JAUXYJ010000042.1 coordinate 21,732, forward strand.
CGGTCACCGTATCGAGCCGGCGCTCGCAGCCATTCGAAGCGAGACCATCGCAGTCAAAGTAGGGGGGCTCGCACGCAGTGGCACAGCGACCCTCGATGCATAACGGCGATTGGTGCTGTCCATCTGGAGCCGCACATCCCTCGTCACATGCGCCACAGTGGCTGACCTCGCGGAGTGTGTCGACGCAATCGTCACCGCACTGGGTCTGTCCTGCGGGACAGGGTCCACTGGGGCCGTCGGCGATGACGCCTTCGTCCGAAGTGGTCGCACCGTCCATCGATCCTGCGTCTCGTGAGACGACAAAGCGAGGCTCGCTGACCAAGCCACAGCCGCTGAGGGTGAAACCCAGCGCGACCCAGCGTCCCAGTGTCGTTGTGCGCATGGTCAGAGGCTCCTTTTAGGCTAAGTGCTCTGCACAGCGTCGCGGGATTGCGTGGCGTTGCAGAGGCTCTACGGTACCGCATCCGCGCTAGGAGGGGCAGCGGGCGTGGCGCTTGGCGCGGGCGTCGGGGCAGCGGGCGTCGCGACGGCGGGGACCCAGTCGGGCACGCGGGCGGCGTCACAGCCTGTGCGAAAACCGGTCGCGTCGAGCTCGAACTCAGCGCCGCCGAACGCGCCAGATTCTTCGCGCGCTTCGATGCGAACGCGGTGCCGATCTGCGCGTGACGGCGAGCAATAAGACAAGAAATAGTGTCGCGCAGCGCGGCCAGAGATTCGGTCTGCGATGGGCGTCAGCACGGCGCTCACTTGCTCGGGGTCTGCGTTGTAAAAGTGGTCCGTGCGGCCGACGGATCGAAGGGTCTGTACGTCGGTGTCGGGGCCCACGCCGGCTGCGTAGATTGTGTGGCTGCTCGCGGTGACGGCGTCGCTCATCGAGCTTGCGGTCATGCGGTGCGCGATGTCACGCGACGCGGTGAGCACGACGAGCGTCCCGAACTTCAGGGGCTGCGGTGCGTTGGCGAGATCGCGATCGAGTTGTTGCATCCCTAGGATCACCGCGCCGTGCAAATTCGTTGACGAATCTCGTGGTGCGAGGGTGGCGAGGTCGCCGAGTGATGCGGCCACTTGCGCGGGAGCGCCCTGGACGCCGACGAGACGCAGCGTGGACTCGCCGTCAAACGCGTACACGCTCACGTGCTGGCGCTCACCGATGCGCTCTAGAAATGTGCGCACGCCCTGGGCGACGGCGGGGAGAAATCCAGCACGAGAGACCGTTCCGCTCGCGTCGACTAAGACGATGGTGTGGTGCGCGGCGACGGTCATCGGGTCGAGGAGTGTCGCGCGAGACTCGTTGGGTGAGATCGCGTTGCCGTCTTCGAGCACCGAGAAGCGCTCGACGGGGAGCCCACCCACGCCGGTGCGTGTGGCCAAGCGCTCGAGGGTAAAATACGCAGCGACTTGGCTGGGGCGTTGAGAGCCAGACCGCAGGATATCGACCTGGAGTGTGGCGCAGTGTGCGAGCGAAAATGCTGCAAATAGACCAATGAACGCGCGCTTGGTGCGAGCGCTTCGTGCGAGCGACAGTGACATGTGCGGGGCTACTTTCGAGAGAGACACGCGGCGGGTGTAGCGCATGTGGGCGGTGTTGCGCGACGTTGCTGCAAACGTAGATCCAGGTGCACAGTGTGCGGCGCGAGGGATGAGATGACTGAGCAAAAAAGCTACGTGACGCCTGCGGGCTATAAGCGACTGCAAGACGAGGCGCAGCGGCTGCTGCGGATCGAGAGGCCCACGGTTGTGCGAGAGGTCTCGGACGCCGCGGCGCAGGGCGATCGATCAGAGAATGCCGAGTATATTTACGGCAAAAAGCGCCTGCGTGAGATTGACTCAAGGCTGCGCTTTTTGGACAAGCGGCTTCGGGTCTTAGAGATTATCGACCCCGAGACGCAGCGCGGGGACCGCGTGAACTTTGGCGCGATCGTGACGCTTGAGAGCGAAGACGGTCAGCGCAAAGTGTGGCAGCTCGTGGGCGAAGACGAGAGCGAGCCTTCGGAGGGGCGCATCTCGTACAAGAGTCCTCTTGCGCGCGCGCTGAGTGGCAAGCAAGCCGGAGATGATTTTAGCTTCAAACGACCCGACGGCAGAGAGACCGAGTACGTGGTCGAGAGCGTAGTGTTTCCGAAGAGTTCGGGGTGAAGCGTTGAGGTGAAATCAGAGGGGGTCACTGAACAAAAAGACAGCCTCTCGCTTGCCTTCGTGACCGGATTAGACGATGAGTCTTTTGCGCAGCGTCGAGGCGGACGAAGCACACCGAGATCACGGTCGTGATTCTAAACTAAGTCATTGTTATCAATGACTTGTGCTCGTCTGCTTTGTGCCGTTGGCGCGCTCACTCAGGGCACACCGTGGAGATCACTATGTCGAAAATGGGTCGATTTGTTTGGCGTGAAATCATGAGCACGGACATCGCGCGCTCGTTGACTTTTTTTACAGAACTCTTTGCGTGGACCGTGTCCGAAATGGACATGGGACCGATGGGCACCTACTACATGGTGACCGCTCCGGGAGCTAAGAACGCTCACGGCGGGATGATGCAAATCGACGCAACGACGATGCCCGGCGTGCCGGGGCACATCCTCGGAAACGTCTCGGTGACGAGCGTCGATGACGCCGTCGCTCGCGCGTCCCGCATGGGCGGAAAGGTCCTGACGCCTGGCACGGATCTCCCCGACAATATGGGCAGATTCGCAGTGCTTCAGGACCCCCAGGGGGGCACGTTTGGCTTGCACCAAGGCGGCGGGGACAGCGAATGGACACCCCCGAAGGTGGGCGAATACTGTTGGGAGCAGCTGGATACCAACGACCTTGAGGGCGCCAAGATTTTCTACGGCGAGGTCGTCGGCTGGAAGAGCTCGAACGACGAAAACCCTGTGTTTTCTCTGGGACCAGACATGAAAGACATGTTTGCCAACGCGGTCAAGAGCCAGCCCGGTATGCCCACACAGTGGCTCAGTCTCATCGTGGTCGCCTCGCTCGCAGACGTGCGCGAGCGCGCGACTGCGCTGGGCGCAAAGGTGCTTGTCCCTGAGATCGTCGTTGCGAACATGGGCGTGTTTGCGATCTTGCAAGACCCAACCGGCGTGACCTTTTGCACCTGGGAATCACGCACGGCGTGAGCGCTTAGGTGTGCCCTTCGGCGCGGTGTCTAGGGGCTCACAACACGCACAGTCCCAAAGCGCGCGAGGGGCACACGCAGGGTCCGCGCGGGGCCCACCACGACCATCACCGCGCGCTGTGTCGCGATGTGCGATTGGGCGGCCTGCATGAGCGACTCTGCGTTGGTTGTCGCCACGCGGGCGCGATGCTCTGAGAGCCAAGGCGCGGCGAGCTGGACCTCGGCGAGGCCCGCCAGCTGCGTCGCGATGTCCGCTGCGGTCGCGAGGCTCGTCACGAGGCGATTGCTCACGACGCTGCGGGCGAGGGCGAGCTCTTCGGTGGGGACCGGCTCGGTGGCGAGTCGATCACAATGCTCGAGCAAACCCTGGGCAAAATCTGCGGTCTGCTCGAGTCTTGTCGAGCCCTCGGCATAGAAGACGCCAGGCTGCGCGTTGCTCTCGTTGCGTGCGTAGGCTCCGTACGTGAGTGAGCGGCGCTCGCGGAGATCGACGAAGAGCCGTGACGAAGGCGAGCCCCCCAGCACCTGTCCCGCGACGGCGAGTGTGGACCACTGCGGGTCGTTGCGTGCGACGCCTAGCCGGCCCACACGAACAAACGACTGCTGGCTCGCAGGCCGGTCCACCAACAGGACAGTGCGCGAGCGGGTGGCCACTGGGACCGCGGGGAGCGTGAGCGCTGGCGCGGAGCCCGCTGGGATGTCTGCGAAGGCCCGCTGGACGAGCGATTGAGCGCGCTCGGTGGGGACATCGCCGACGACAATGACCTGCAAAGATCCAGCACGGATGCGTTCGGCGTGCAAGGCCACGAGCTGCGCTTGGGTGACGCTTCGGAGCACGCGCGCGTTGGTGTCCGCGTGGCCGTAGCCATGCGCTTGGCCATAGATCGCGCGCGCAAACGTGACCCCAGCGAGCCAGTGCGGGTCGGCCATCGATTGTGTCACGCGGTCGATCTCTTGCTGACGGACGAGGGACACTTCGGCGGGTGAAAATACAGGGTGTGCGAGCATCTCGCCGACGAGCGCGAGGGTGGCTTCGAGGTGTTCGGGCACGGTGTCGAGCGCGATCGTGGTGGCGTCTTCGGTCGTGCTGGTGTCGAGCTGCGCTCCGGTCTGCTCGAGGGCGAGGGCGAAGGCGCGGGCGTCGTGCTGGGTGGTTCCGTGGCGAAGTGTGGTGGCGGCGAAGCGCGCGAGACCTGGAAATCGTGTGGGATCTTGCGCTGATCCGAGACCGCGCGCGATCACTCGGACGTGCACAATGGGCAGCGTAGACTGCGAGAGCGTCCAGAGCGCGAGCCCATTGGCGAGCGTGTGGGTAGAGACCTCGGGGACCGTGAGCGCGGTGGACTCGGGGGCCCGCGGCGGCTCGCTGGGCAGCGTCGCGAGGGCAGTGTTTCTCGGCACCGATGCGCTCGGTAGGGGCACGTTGGCGGGCGTGCGCGCGAGGGGAAGCGTGGGACCCGGCGACGTCGCCGGGTGGGTGTGTGCGCAGTGGGACAAGAGCACGCAGAGCGGGATCGCGTGCAGGGCAGGGCGGCGGTGAGTCATCGTGCGGACCTCGACGGGGCGGGAGTGATCGAGAGCACGACGCGGTGCGATGGATCGAGAAATTGCTGGGCGACGCGCTGTACATCCGCGCGGGTCACGGCGGCGTAGCGGTCGAGCTCGGTGCGCAAAAGCGTGGCGTCTCCGTCGTACAGTTGGTGCTCGGCGAGGGCTTGCGCGCGGTGGTTGGTGTGCGCCAGTGCGAAGAGCACACTCGCGCGGAGCCGATTTTTGGCCGTGTCGAGCTGTGCCTCCGAGATGCCCTCGGCGCGCACCGTCACGAGCGCGCGGTCCAGGGCGCTCTGGGTCTGGGCGAGCGTGCGCGAAGCAGAGAGCACGGTCCAGAAGGCCAGCAGGCTCGGTCCGCGGCGGGTGTCTTGTGTGACCTCGATTTCGCTGGCGAGACGCTGCTCGCGCACGAGTGACTGGTGCAAAATCGAGGACTCTCCGTCCCCGAGTGCGCCGGCCAAGAGCTCGAGCGCATAGTGATCCGGGCTGCTGCGCGAGGGCGTGCGAAACACGGTCCAAAACGCAGGCTGCGGCGCGAGCGCATCGGTGAGAGTCTCGCGGATTTCGCTGGCAATCGGCGGAGCCTCGGCGCTCGGCCGCGGCGGCACCGTGATGCGCGTGATGGCCGAGAAGTATTGACGAATGAGGGCCATGGTCGCGCGCGGATCAAAGCGACCGGCGACCGCGAGCACCGCGTTGTTTGGGCCGTAATAGCTCCGGTGAAACGCGAGGACCTCTGAGAAGCTCGCGCGCTGAAGGTCTTCGGGTTCGCCGATGGCGGTGTGCGCGTAGGGATAAAAACCGCTGTACGCGAGCGCGTCGCGCCGCAAGAGGGCCATGCCGTAGGGCGCGTTTTCGTACGACTGCCTGCGCTCTTCGAGGACGACTAGGCGCTGGTTTTCAAAGGACTCGGGGGTCACCGCGAGGGCGCGCATGCGGTCGGCTTCGAGCCATAGGCTCACCGGCAGCGCGTCCGAGGGGAGAGTCTCGTAGTAGTTCGTTCGGTCTTCGCTGGTGGTGCCGTTGGCGTCCCGGTTTCCGTAGCGGTCCATCAGACGGTCAAAGGTGCCTTTGGGCGCATGTTCGCTGCCCTCGAACATCATGTGCTCGAACAGGTGCGCGAAGCCCGAGCGGCCCTGCGCTTCGTCGCGAGAGCCCACGTCGTAGTACACCGCGACGGACGCCGTAGTGCACGCGGGATCGGGCGAGAGCACTACGCGCAGCCCGTTGTCGAGCGTGGCGGCCTCAATCGCAAAAGGCAGTGGGGTCGCTTGTGCGCCAGTGGCGCCAAGCGTGAGCGAGAGGGTGAGGGCCGCGAGGGCCGAGGGCGAGCGTCGTTGGGGCATTGAGAGAATCTGAGGGTGAATGTGCAGGGGATTTCCAGGGTAACCGCCACGGTGTGTTATCGTTGGAGGCATTCAAGTGAAGAGAATTTTTAGCGGATTGCTCCTCTCGCTGCTGGCATGGTCCACAGCGCATTGCGCTCCTCCACCGGTGACGGAAGAGGATGTTGCGGTAAACCCAGACGCTTGTCGCGGCGCCTCGTGCACCGACGCCATGCGCAGCGACACTGGCGACGCCAGCAGCGTCGAAATGGACGGCGCCATCGACGATGTGCCCGGCGCGTTCGATGTCACATCCGAGGGCTCTGTTGCAGACGACGGGGGAGGCGGGGACGTCAGCGTGACAGAAGCAGGCCTTCCCGATGGCGGCGTCACCTTCGGGCGCTGTGTCCCCGTAGGGACGCTGCTGCAACTCTCAACCGAGGCCCGACAGCGCGCTCGGACGATCTCTCTTGGGACCCACAGCGCGGGCTATTGGGCCTCGTGGTCCTGGCTCAACGCGGGGGCAACACAGGTGTCTTTCGCACAGATTTCGGCGACGGGCGCACGTATTGGTATGGATACCAATGTGGTCCCTGAGTTCTTAGGGAGCGTCGTGGGGGGCGGTGGTTTCGCTGCGACGCCCAGTGGGTTCTCGGTCGCGCTTCACTCGAACTTTGACATGGGGCTGGATATCTATCTCCAGCGGTTGACCGCGATGGGTGCCCGTGTAGGAACGCCCGTTCGTGTGGTCACCGACCGCGAGCTCTCAGAGCTTCCCGATGTGATCCGTACGGCCACGGGCGAAGTGGTCGTGTGGCGCTCCACGGATGACATGGCGACGAGCCAGCGCTTGCTTGCGTCTCTGGTCGTCGGATCGACGGCCCGCGCGCCGATCAGTCTCACCCCGATGGGCATGCAGGCGTCGAGCTTTGACGTCGCTTTTAATGCAACGAACGCGGTCGTCGCGATGGTCTCGCGGAGGGACTCTAACGGGGACGTAAACCTCGTGACACTCAACCCCGACGGAACCGTCGTGCGCACAGTGCCTCTCACGACCAGCGCGTTTGTCTCGGAGCCAGTGGCGGTCACCCTCTTGGGCGGCGACGCCATTGTTGCTTGGACCGAGCGCACCGCGCAGTCCACGCTCAAGCTCCGCCGGGTCAATCTCACCACTGGAATCGCAGGGCCCTTGGTCCATGTGCCCGAGGTAGGCTTCGAGATCTCGCAGGTGGGACTCGAGCTCGATCGTGACGGTGTGGTGGTCGCGTTTCGCGCGCCCACGATGCTCGGAGGCAGCATCGCCATCGCCCGCTTGGGGCCCACGCTTGCGCTCCGCGAAGGCGTGTCACGCGTGGCGCCTGGGGGCCCTGGCGATGCCGTCACGGTAGCCTCGCGGGGGGACGGAACCTTTGGGGTCGCGTGGGCAGACGAAGTGCCCATGCCCATGCGAACAACAGCGAATTTTCAGGTGATGCGATGTCCCTAGTGAAAACCCCGTGGGCTCTCTCGCTCGCTCTCGTTGTGTGCGCTGTGGCGTGCAGCCCGCCGCCGTCGCCCGACGTCGAAGAGGTTGACGGGACCGCGACGGACACCGCCGCAGACCGCGCGACGGACATCTCGCAGCGCCCCGAGGTCGGACCCGATGGCGAATCGCCAGACGTCCTCCCGATGGACGCTCAGGGCGACGCTGCAGCCGACGCAACGATCGATGCGACCGATGGCGCTGTGATCTTGGACGCGCGGCCCACAGACGCTGGCAACGACAGCCGCGACGCTGCGAGCCCGTCGGACGTGCCGATCATTGTTGAGCCCGATGTCGTGCGTGTGGCGATCTGCGATCAGCCCAGCACCCTGCGGATTTGCACGATGGACTCGGAGTGCAGGGCCGGCGCTGAGCGCTGTTTGCCTTCGGGATGTGGGACCACGCGCCGCTGTCAGCCTGCAGGGCGGCCCTGTGTAGACAACGGCGATTGTCTCTTTGGCACGCAGCAGTGTTCGGCCGGAGTCTGTGTCCAGACGGGCTCGGACTGCGGAGACACACGCGCGTGTCCACTGGGCTTTTCGTGCGAGGGGACCGCGGGCACCCGTCGCTGTGTGAGCCACCGTCGCGCCTGCGAGCAGACCTACAACCCGTGCCCCTACGGCGATCTCTGCCATGAGATCCCGGGCCTCAACCCCTTCTGCATTGGCGTGGCCACGCGCTGTGGGACCAACGACACGTGCATCATCGGCTCAAGCTGTCTCGACGTAGACGGCGACGGGTTGCGCGAGTGTGTGCCGTCAGGGCCCTGCACAAACGCGAGCTGTGGCCTGCCGGGGCGCTGCGAAATTCGCCCAGTGGATTACTTCTTGTTCTGTGGTCCACGCGGGATTTGTAGCCCCGCGACAGGGTGTGGGCCTGGGTATGATTGCGTCGACGCGTGGGGCAGCGACGTGTACCAGTGTCGCGCGCGGACCGATGTCTGCCAGACCAACGCGCAGTGCCCCGTGGACCAGGTGTGCTTCGAGCCAGACGGCGCAGCGATGCCCGGTTCGCCGTCTGGGTGTCGCTGAGAGTGGCAATCATTGCGCGTGGGCGGTAGTGTCCGCGCCCTCTCGATGGCTCTTCGAACACGAACGCGTCTGTGGCTCCTGGCAGCCCTGGCCACAATCACACTCGCGATGGCTGGTTGCGCACGCCGCATTGGGGATGGCTGCGCGGTCGATACCGACTGCTCTATCAACAACGACCGGCGCTGCGATACCTCTCAACCCTCGGGCTATTGCACGATCGCCGAGTGCGACCGCAACAGCTGCCCAAGTGACTCGCTCTGCGTGGAATTCTTCTCGGATTCTGCGCGCCGCGCGCGTCGCTTTTGCATGGCTCCCTGCACTTCAGATGGTGACTGTCGCGCACAATACAAGTGCCAGATGCCCAACGCGGTGGGGCTGTTTCAGAGCTGCCCAGACAACATGAGCAGCGTGAATGGGTGTACCCGTCTGATCGACGACGCCGTCGGACCCAGCACGACACGAGAGCGGACCGGCTACTGCGCACCGCCCACCACGATGCAGTAGTTTCGCTTGGCGAAATCCACATAATTTTCACTTAGTCTCGCGAGGATCGATGCGGTATTTCGGCTATCTCTCGCGGCGCTTAGTGGGAGGACTGCTCACGGTCTTGGCCGTGATCTCGGTGTGCTTCTTGGTGCTTGAGGCGCTCCCTGGCGACCCCACCGACATGATCTTGGGTGAGACCGCGACGGACCAAGACCGCGTGCAGCTCCGGCGGATGTTGCGTTTGGATCAGCCTTTTTCGACGCGATATGCACAGTTTTTGCTCGATATCGTCGTGCCCGCGCGCGGCATGGGTCACTCGCTCAGGCAGCCCACACGTTCGGCGTGGTCGATGATCGTTGAGGCATGGCCGGACACGGTCGCCCTCGCGCTGGGCGCGGGCTTGGTGGCGTGGACCCTCGCGATCCCCCTGGCGTTGATCGCAGCCACTCGGCCAAGGACCAAGACCGACGCGGTCGTCGGTGTGGTCTCGATGCTCGGTGTCGCGATCCCGTCGCTGTGGCTGGGCCCGCTGTTGATCCTCGCGTTCTGCGTCGCGCTCCCGTGGCTGCCTTTTCCGGGGCCCGACGCGCGAGGGCTGCCCGCGCTGATTCTCCCGTCGCTCACGCTCGGCGTCGGTATGGCCGGAATTCTCACGCGCATGGGCCGCGTCGCGCTCCGCGAGACCCTCCGTGAGCCCTTTATTCAAGCCGCCCGTGCACGCGGGCTGAGTGAGCCCGCCGTGCTCATCAAGCATGCCCTCCGCGCTGCCATGGTGCCCTTGCTCACAGCCGGTGGCGCCCAGCTCTCTTCGCTCTTGGGCGGCGCGATTATCACCGAAAAAATCTTCGATCGCCCAGGCCTCGGGACCCTGTTGTTGCAGTCGCTCACGACCCGAGATCTGCCTGTCGTTCTCGCGTGCGTCGTGGTGATCGCGATCACTGCGGTCTTTGTCCAGCTGCTGGTCGACGTCGCCTATGTGCTGGTCGATCCGAGGATTCGCCTCGCATGAGCGCGTCTTCGCAGCCCCACAAGCGATCGCGCTGGCGTCTCGAAGGGCGCGCGCTCGTGGGCGTCCCCATGGTGCTCTTGTTCTTGTTCTTGGCGCTCGTAGGGCCGTGGCTCGCGCCGTATGCGCCCAGAGCGATTGACCTCGCGCACGAGCTCGAAGGGCCCAGCCTCAGGCACTGGCTCGGCACCGCGGACAACGGCGTGGATGTCCTCAGCGTGCTTCTCACCGGAGCGCGCACCGCGGGGCTCGTGGGCGTGAGCACGGTGCTCATTTCGTTTGTGCTGGGCTCTGCCCTCGGCAGCATCTCGGGGTACGCCGGAGGGCGCACGGATTTGATCCTCGCGCGCGTGACCGACGCCGTCGCGGCCATGCCCTCGCTGGTGATCAATGTGGCGCTGTTGGCGCTGATCGCGCGACCGGGATTTGGTCACATGATCGCGGCGCTCTCGGCTACCGGTTGGGTCACCTATGCGCGCGTTTCGCGTGCAGAAGTGCTGCGTCTGCGTGAGCGTGAGTTTGTCACCGCGGCGCGCGCTCTCGGAGCCTCGCCCTCGCGTGTGTTGCTCTTGCACGTCTTGCCCAACGCGATGGGCCCGCTCATTGTGCAAGCGACCTTTGGCCTCGGCGGCGCGGTGCTCGCCGAAGCGTCTCTGTCATTCTTGGGTCTGGGTCCTGGCGCTGGCGCTTCGTGGGGTGCGCTCTTGGACCAAGGCACCGCGTACCTGCTGCGCGCGCCGCGTCTCGCGATGATCGCTGGCGTGGCCATCGCGATGACGGTCCTGGGCTTCAATCTCACCGGAGACTGGCTCCGCGACGCGCTCGATCCCAAAGAGTCATCGGACTAGGCCTCGCGAAAATCCTAGTTCATTTGCAGGATAGATCATCCGGCGACGTCGCCGCTATCGGGTGACACGCGTGGCCCAGATGCTGGTCACAAGCTGCCCCAGGTCCTGCGCGAGCGAGGCGAGATCACAGCGCACTGTGCTCGGGTCGTTGTCATCGTCGCCCTGAAAGGTCACTCGCAATCGCTCAAGCAACGTGAGCGCGCGAGGCGTGGGCGCCGTGACGCCGCCGAGCTTTGCGTTCGCGATCGCGCTGCCGTCAGGTCGCAAGAGGATCGACACGGCGATGTCGTCTGCCGGTGTAGCGCCTGCGACGACAAACGCGATCACGTCGCCCTGTGAATCTTGCGAAACAAAAACGACCTCACGGGGGGGCTGCGCCGAGAGATTCTGCGCGAGCACTTCGCTACAATCTGTGAGCAACCCGCGGCGGGCGCTCTGGGTCATGGCGGATGGATTTCCGAGCAAATAGGCTCGCCGACGTGGGGACGTTGGCCTCGTCTCGCCGCGCCGATCGTCCCGCAAGAGCATAAACTGCTGCACATGCAACACGGGCGCAGAGACGCCGCCCACGAGGGCAACAATGGCGAACTGGTTGCCTGACACAGCCATCCCGTGCGCGGCTGCGAACTTGTTCTGTGATCGCCGGATGTTTCCGTCGTCAAACACCGTGACCACGAGCTCGCTGTGCGCCCGCGTCTCGGTGTGCGCGACCACAAAGACCGTGCCGCCACCGTGCGCGATGTGAACCTCTCCCACGACGCTGGTCACATCGACCACGAGCGGCGCTTGGTTGAGTTCGCTACGCAAATCGCTGGCAATCGTGCGCAGTCGAACATCGTTGCCCTTGCGCGAAATGATCGCGATGCGCGATCCACCACCCGCCGCTGACACAAAGCGCTGTCCAGTGCCCAACGAGACCGTGCGGTGCTCAAGACCCGTCGCGCGCAGCACGCACACGTCGACCTCGTCTTCGCGGTCAGTCTCAAAAATCGCCACGGGTCCCTGCACCGTGGCACACGCGGCGAGCAGCGCACGCGCGGAGTGCGGGACCTTCCAGGGCTCTACCAAGGACTTGCCCGAGAGAGCCTCGTAGACCGAGACCATGCGGTGGGCGTCCTCCCCGCGGTCCTTGACGATCAAGGCACAGGGAGCGCTGTCAAACCACAAGGCAAATCCCTGGCAATGGTGCAGTTTTGCGTCGACCGTTTGTGGCTCGGTTGCGGCACCGACAGCCCCTGTTGCCTCGCCCGGCCCTTCAAAAATCAACCACCGATCCGAGGCGATCAGCGTGCGCGCGTTGAGCGTCGGGACCCGCGAGAGCGAGGTGACCTGCGCGTGGGTCTGCGTCGAATTCGCAGACAATCTCCAGTGCAAAGCCTCGTTCTCGTTCGCCGTAAACAGCACATAGTGCTCTCGGTCGATGCCAAAACCGCACACTCTCGGAGGCGCAGAGACCTGCGGTGTAAGCGCCATGGGCGCGTCGGGACCTACTCGAAAGACCATCGATTACGTCGCCCTTGTCTCGCGGTTTGTTAGCGATAATACAGAAGCTTCTCAATTGTTGGGTCGCCACCCGGGCGACCTGTTGGGCCTATCAGCCTACAGCTCTGCAGCCTGCACCACACCCGTTGACGTCGCAGGTGTTCGACCTCTGGCACTCCATACCTGCCATGTCCGGGATACAGAACAGCGGGGACTCACAGGTCTCACAGCCTGTTGGGCACTCGGCCGTGGTGCACACGCGCCGTGGGCACGTGGTGGTGCTCCCAACGCGTGGCAGGCACGCGACCCCCGGTGCGGAGGCAAACTGGTTTGTCTCACACAGCCTGCAGCCCGAAGGACACTGCCCCGTGGTGCACGGTTGACCACACGATTCGAGCGATTGGTCAGACAAAACGCGTGCACAGGGGCTCGCAAACTCGTTGCCGCTGTCCACACGATCGCAGCTGCCAGCCTCGGTCACTTGCGCACTGTCGCGTCCGCTGTCACCCGCGTCTGGGGTGGGCATCGGAGGCGAACAGCTCAGCATGGCCAGCGTCTGCGCTGTGATGATGAGCTCAGCCGGGATCTGTAGTCGGGGGCGCTTCGTCTTCATCCGCGCGAGGATACACAGGGCGCGTGCGGTCGTCGTGTGCTCGAACGTGAAGCGAATGGCGCTGCGATGTGCACGAAGCGGTAGACGCTCTGCGAGGTCACCGCGTAGCATCCAGCGCTGAGATGTCTATGCGAATGGCTTCAGCGCGGTTGGCCACGGTTGCAATGCTCAGCGCCTCGCTCTGTTCGGGCGTTGCGTTGGCGCAGACCAGCCAGCGCAATTTTGTCGAACTTGGCCAACGTCAGTACGACGATCTGCACTACGAAGAGGCCCTTCAGACCCTCTCGGCTGCGATCATTCGACGTGGAAATTCACCCGTCGAAGAGCTCCGCATCTACGAGCTTCTCGCGTACTCGTACCAAGCTCTCAACCGCAACGACGAAGCGGAAGGCGCCTGGCGTTTGCTCCTCGCACGCGAGCCCACGCGACAGGTCTCGGCCGATGTCTCGCCGCGTGTGCAGACGTTTTTTAACGGCGTCCGCCAGCGTTGGGAGGCCGAAGGGCGACCCGGTGTGGCTGTGCAAACCACAAACAACAACGGCGCGCCCCTCCCGAATCCACAGCGAAACCTCTCCGAAATCCGCATTGATCACCGCTCCCCGCCGCAACAACAGCGCGGCCGTGCCGTGCCGCTGACCGCGACGGTGGTCGACCCTGATCACCGAGTCGCGCGCCTCGTGCTCGCGTATCGACACAACAACGTGGGCCTGTTTCGCCGCGTCGACGCGCAGAACGACCCCGCATCCACCGGTGCGTTTAGTGTCACCGTTCCCCAAGACATCGTGCGGCCCCCGCTGGTCGAGTACTACTTCGAGGCGGTCGATGGCACAGGCGTCCCAGTCTTCGCACGCGGAGACGCGTTTGCGCCCTTGCGCATCGCGGTCCCCGAGCCCGGTGGGATCCCGTGGTGGGTTTGGGTCGGCGGCGGTGTCCTTGCGGCCGGCGCGATCACAGGGATCATCGTGGGTGTCGTGGCCAGCCAGAACTCACAGCCCACGACGCTCAACATCGAGGTCATCGGCCGCTGACCTCTCTGTGTACACGGTGGTGTCCATGGTGGCCAAAAGAGGCTATCAACCGCGCCCATGAGTGACGCAGCACGTTTTGCACAGATCGTCGTCGAGTGCTCTGAAGAGCAAGCGGACGCAATCAATGGACAGCTCTTGCTCCTTGGGGCGGACGGGACCGAGCTTCGAGACGCTTCGACTTTGGTCAAGGGCGGCGAGCTGGGCGCGACGGTCCTCGCGAGCTTTGGTGACGAATCCCTCGCACAACAAGCGCTCGAAGCCATGGGCGCAAACGCTACGCTCGTCTGGATCGAAGGCGACGAGTGGGCCGACGCGTGGAAAGCGCACTGGCAACCCATGCGCCTAGGTGAGCGCATCATGATCGTGCCCTCGTGGCTCGAGTACACCGCTGAGCCCACCGACGTTGTCATCGAGCTTGACCCAGGGCGCGCGTTTGGGACCGGTCAGCACGCGTCGACCGCGCTCGCCGTCGCCGCGCTTGAGCGTCACCTCTCGACGCAACCCGAGGCCCTCGTGCTCGATGTGGGCTGCGGCTCTGGGATCTTGGCGTTTTGTGCGTTGCGGCTTGGAGCCGAGCGCGCCATCGGATGCGACATTGACGGAGAGAGCATCGAAGTCGCCAGCGAAAATGCTGACAAACTCTCGCTGTCGTCACGAATCACCCTCCGCGTTGGTGGCCTCGATGTCATCGCTGAGCGCTCCACGCTTGTGCTCGCAAACATCGAAGCGGTGGTGCTTGTCCCCATGGCCGAAGAGCTCAGCAAGCGCGTCTTGTCAGGCGGACGACTGGTCCTCTCGGGGATCCTCGCGGTGCAGCGTGAGCAGGTTGTCGAGGCGTATCAAGCGCAAGGGCTCTCGCTCTCACGCTGCGAAGGTCTCGGCGAATGGATCGCGCCTGAGTTCGTTCGGCCCTAGCGCGGCTCGCAGGACAACGTCGCACCATGGCACCACGAATCCGAGTCTGTCTTGAGGGACCTCTCGCGCCGTCACTCGCGCCGTTGCGTGCGCTCTCGGCTGCGCAAGCGCATCACCTCGCGCGCGTGCTGCGTGCGGCACAGGGCGATCCATTGGTCGTGTTTGATGGCCTCGGGAGCGAGTGTGACGCCGTGGTCGAGTCCATCGTTCAGCGCAAGCGAGAACTCGAAATCTCGCTCCGTTTGCTCGACCCTGTACGCGCTGGTGTGCGGGCCGATCGCGCCAACGTGGTGATCTTGCAGGCGCTGTTAAAGTCCGACAAGGTCGACTCCGTCGTGCGTGCGTGCGCAGAGCTCGGAGCCACCGGGTTTGTCCCGGTGTGGACAGACCACGTCGTGCTCCGCGGATCGGTGCGCGAGGATCTAGACAAGCAGCGCGCCTGGCAACGCGACTGGCAGCACCTCGCGGTAGGCGCTTCCGAGCAGTGTGGCCGGGCCGACGTGATGCACGTGCAGGCACCCCAGACGCTTCTCTCTGCGGCGCAGCGTGCGCGCCAAGAGGGCCGCGTGGGGCTCTTTGCCGACGAGCAGGGGGGACCGACCGCGCACCAGGTGCTCTCGCGAGTGGATTGTTCGGCCGGCATTGCGGTCGTCGTGGGCCCCGAAGGAGGCCTCTCGCGTGACGAACGACGAGCGCTACAAGATCTCGGAATCATTGGGTTTTCTCTTGGACCCCGCGTCCTGCGGGCCGAGACCGCGGGGCCTGCGATCATGGCGACGCTCTCTGCGCTCGTTGGCGACACCCGCGCAGAGTCTCTGCGCGCGTAGATCAGACGGTACGAGCGCGTGAGGGCGGTGTAAGCTCTGCGATCTTTCTGATGACGACCCTGTCTGCGCTGCTGATCCGTGAGCACGCTGTGCCCCCGCACAAACTCGATGAAGCCATCCAACGGCAGGTGCTTAACGGTGGCGATTTCGAGACCAACCTCCTCGAAGTGCAGGCCATCCGCGAGTCATTGCTGACACACTATCGCGCGCAGACCCTCGGGATGGAGCCCGCGACGCCAGAGTCCCTCGCGAAGGCCGCCCCCGATGCCCTGGCAAAACTCACGCGATTGCAATGTGAGTCTCATCGTGTTTTGCCATTGATCCTTCAAGATGGCGTGCTGGAGATCGCCGCGGTCGAGCCTCCTACCAGCGAGTCGCAGAGCGCCCTTGAGCGCGCCACGGGGCTCTCGCTACGCTTTCGTTGCACCACGAGCTTTCGGCTCGCGTGGGCCCTCGCCAAACATCACGGCGCAGAGCTCTCGCCGCGGCTACGACGCCTCGCAGATCGCATCGCGAGCTCGCAGAGTGGGCCGCGCGCGTCGGTGCTCCCGTCGGTCGCTCCTCCGCCTAGCGCTGCCCACTCTGCGAGCGAATTGCCCGCAAGTGCGCGCCACGTGAGCGCAGTGAAGGTCCGCACTGCGATGCTCTCGGCGCTCTCGGCCCTCTCTTCTGCGATCGACGACGACGAGGACGACGAGGACCCTACCGAGGTGATTGACGCGCGACCCGGCGACGTCGCCGGATCAACGGCTGAAGCCCACGTCCCTGTCGCTCCCACACGAATCTCTCGCGAAGACGTCGCGCGCAGAATCCAAGAGGCAGAGCATCGCGACGCGATCCTCGCGGTAGTGCTCGAGTACGCCGCCGAGCGACTTGAGTACGTCGCGCTCTTCGTGGTCCAGGGAGAAGTCGCCGAGGGTCTCGACGCGCGCGGGGCAGGGTTGCCTCCCTCGCTGGTGCGCAGAATCGCGGTCCCGCTCGACGCTCCTGGTTCGTTTCGGGCGGTCCGTGAGCAGGGCGCGCCCGTCGTTGGCGCGCTGGCAGGTGGCGGCACCGACGCGGTGGTCAAGAGCGATTTGCAGCGCGAGAACGTGCGCGGTGTAGCCCTGGTTCCCATTCACATCGGCGGTCGCGTGGTGCTCATCTTGTGGGCCGACGGTGGAGAGAGCGTGCTGGATCTCGCGGTGCTCGACGAGGTCGTCGCTGCGTGTGGTCTCGCGGCCGATGGCTTCGAGCGCGTGATCCGTGATCGAAAGGCTCGCCGCACAGGCGCCAGCGTGGATGCGACACAGGTCACCGTGGGCGACATCGCGCGCCGCGTCGCCGAGCAGCGAGGCTCCCAATCGCTCCGGGCGCTTGCAGCCCGCGAGAGCGCGGATGTCGACAGCGAAGACCGCATTGAGCTCCCCGAGCGCTCTGAAGCGCTCCGTACGTCGTTCGTTCAACAAGACCCGGCGACGTCGCCGGATCGCCCAAGCCAGCCCGTCTCGCAGCCCGTCTCACAGCCCGTCTCACAGCCCCCCGCTGCCAGCCCGAGCCACACCGAACCGATCCTCCGCGCGCCCTCCGAGCGTACCGCAGCAGAACGCCGCGAGAGCACTCCGCCGCGCTCGGGACACCCGCGGAGACAGCCCATCTCGGTGGACGTGATCGGTCCGCTGCCTAGCTTTGCGCTCTACGGACAGGCCGAAGTCCCAAGCGCACTCGATCCGCTCACCGTGTCGTCGCTGGTCGCTGAGACGGTCCGCACGGGCCTGCTTGACGAGTCCGCGGCCGAGCAGCTTGTCGGTGCCGGAGAGCCTGCGCTCGAGGCTATTTTTCGCTTTTTTCCGGGCCCAACTTTGGTGAGCCGCCTAGAGGTGAGTGAGCGCCTCCCGATCGCGTCTGAGCTGGGTCCGCTCTTGCGCTTGGCTCTGATGTTTCGCCACGCGAGCGCAGACAAATTGGTCACGCTTCTCGACTCGCCCGACCCCGAGCAGCGTTACTACGCCACGCTCTGTCTGGCCGAAGTCATCGCACCGTCGGCCGTGTTGCGCCTCGGGGAGCGCCTCTACGACAGCGACGCTCCCACGCGCCGCATCGCGCTCGAGGTCTTGCGCGCGTATCGCAGGCTCCCTGAATTTGATCGGCTCTTGCGCACCCTGCGGACCACGCTGACCGACCGCGAGGTGCCCATGGAGCGCCGCCGGGTCGCGGCCCAAGCCCTCGCGGATTTGCGAGACAACGAGGCCATCCCGGTCTTGTCCTCTGTGCTGGGCACCGACGCGACGTTGGACGGCGTGACCCGCGCGGCGTTGGTCGTGTTGTCACGACAGGACTTCGGCAGCGACGTCGCCGCATGGCGAAAATGGTGGGAAAACGCCGCTGGAAAGCACCGCGTCGAGTGGCTCATCGAGTCGCTGATGCACGACGAGCCCGCTCTTCGGCACGAGGCGAGCGAAGAGCTCAAGAAGCTCACGGGGCAATTCGTGGGCTACTATTTTAATCTCCCGCGACGCGAGCGAGAGCGGGCGCAGCGGCTCTATCGCGAGTGGTGGGATCGTGAAGGCCGCTCGCGCTTAGTGCGCTGAGCCGGCATCGCGCGCGCGAGGTGGTAGCTCTCGCAAGAACGTGCTGCGCTCGCCCCGCAGCTCGCCCACCACCGGAAACCGAGCGATCTGCTCTGGGCTCTGGACCGGCGTACACTGCGACCTTCGCAGCGCCGCGCCCACGTCGTCTGTGGGCGAAATCACAAGCGTAAGCGCGACACGTTGGTTGTAGATCATCACGGCCTCCATCACGCTCGCGCCTTCGCGTCGCCAGGTAAACCTACGCAAGGGCGAGCTGTCTGCAGACTCGGGGCAGTCCCAAATGCCCGTCGGCGACCCGTAGCGATGTTGCAGCGCCGCGAAGTGTGGGCCCAGCTCCTCGGTGCTCTCGAGTCGTGAGAGAAATTGCACCTGCGCGAGCAAATTGCTTGTGGTCACCAGATAGACCACGCGCGCGCCGCTGGGGTCGTCTTCGTCCCAGATTTGCAGCCCGTCCGCGCGCTCGCCTCGGGTGTCATGTCGCACTCGCGTGCGCGCTTGCCGAAGCGCATCCAGGGTCATGCCGATGAAGAGACTCTCGAAGCCCTCGGGCATCAGCCGCTGCGAGACCTCGCCCATTTGCTGCAACGCCGCTGCCGCCTGGGTGCTTGTCGCGGGCCGAGAGGTGCTTGCCTGAGAGCTTGCGGACGGCGTGCCTGCGTCGCTCTCAGAGCTCGCTGCGCTGCCGCCCGAAGTGGCCGAGCTTGACTCGATCATCAAGAGCTTCCACGCGAGCGCGGTGACCACGGAGATGAGCAACGTTGCGACGAGCAGGCGAGTGAGCAGAGCTTTCACGGCGGGCCTTCTGTGCGATCCAAACGAAGAAAGATCTCGCGATTTCCTGACGGTCCGTGCACCGGGCTGTCCTGACGACCGCGCTCAAGCAGTCCCACAAGGGTGGCTGCTTGCGCGACCGTGTCCACTGCTTTGTACCGAAGTTCGTCCTCGCGCACGACGCCACCGCGGCCGACTTCGCGGGGGCTGAGCTCAAACTGCGGCTTTACCATCGCAAGCACGGTCGCCTCGGGCGTGAGCACAGGCAAGAGCGCAGGGATCACTTTGGTGAGCGAAATAAAAGACAAATCCATGACGACGAGGGACACCGGCTCGGTGATCACCGTGATCAAATCGGCTCGTGCGTTGATGCCTTCACGCACAACAACTCTCGGATCTGTCCTGAGCTTCTGATGAAGCTGTCCCTTGCCCACATCGACGGCGTACACGCGCGTCGCGCCATGCTGAAGCAACACATCGGTGAATCCGCCGGTCGAGGCGCCGATGTCCGCGCAAATGCGATGGAGCACTGAAATCCCTAACGGTTCGAGCACGCCCACGAGCTTGAGTCCACCGCGAGAGACGTACGGACAGGGGTCTCCGCGGAGCTCAAGGTCTGTGTCCTCGGTCACCTGCGTCCCGGGCTTCTCGACACGCTGCCCACGCGAAAACACTCGCCCCGCGAGGATCATGGCCTGTGCGCGCTCGCGGCTCTCGACCAATCCACGATCCACGAGCAACCGATCGACACGCACACGAGCACTCACGAAGCGACCCTCTTGATGCACGAAAGTACTGTAAAAATACTCACACAATGATTCATCGTGAGAAGACGAAGATCCCAATTCCGATCGCGAGCGTGATCAGCGCGCCCACGGCGAGCGCGAACACGCGAGGCATCACAGACGGGGCAGGGGGCTGCATCGGGATCATTTCGAGCGGCGCGGTCATCATCGATGGGATCATTGAGGGCAACGCCATGGGCGGAAACGTCGAGGGATATCCCGCGATGGGGTTTGAGGGCGGGCTCGATTCGTACGCGAGCGCGTGTGAATCACTCTGCGAATTTGCAGAGAGAATGTCTCGGATCGGGTCAGGCTCTGCCGCAGGGAGCGGGGTCTGTTGGGGCTCTTCTCCGACGCGCCCCTCGAGCGCGATCGCGGCTTGCTCGCGTGCACGCCGGAGGGTGATAATTTCTTGACCAAAGTGCTCAACAACCCACTCGCCGAGGTCCATCGGAGAGGTGCGAATTTCGGCTTCCATTCGGTAGTCATCGAGGGCGTGGAGCATCGCCGCGGCGCTCTCAAAGCGGTCTGCAGGTGAGCGCGCGAGCCCTTGGTGGACAATCCGTCGCAGCACCTCAAAGTGAGGTAGCGGTCGGTCGGGCAACGGAGGGACCTCGCCTCGTCGGGCCAAGGTGAGCAAGTCCACGCCGTCTTCAGAGCGGTACATCCTGCGGCCCGCGAGGAGCTCCCACAGGATCACGCTCGCCGAGAAGACATCCGCGCGTGCATCGACCGAGTCTCCGCGGGCGTGCTCGGGCGCCATGTAGCTCGCCTTGCCCTCAATCGAATCGTTGCGGCCTTCTCGTGCGTCGAGCGCGCGCGCGATGCCAAAATCGCAGAGCTTGACCTCGCCCTCAAAGCTCACCAGTACGTTCGACGGCGAGACATCTCTGTGGACAAGGTTGAGCGGTCGACCCTCGGTGTTGCGCTTGCGGTGCGCATAATCGAGCGCGGCGAGGGTCTCGCGGACCACAAAGAGCGCGAAGGACGCAGGAAGCGGGACCTTCGCTTTCGAGCATCGCTTGAGCAGCTCGTTGAGGTCAAAGCCCTCGACGTACTCCATCGCGATGTAGAGCTGTCCGTCTTGTCGACCCAGATCATAGGTCTGCACAATGTTGCCATGGCTGAGCTGGGCGGCCAGCTTGGCCTCTTGCACTAACAGCGTGCTAAATCGCTCGTCTCGTGCGAGCAACGGCAGCACGAGCTTGACCACCGCGAGACGAGACACGTCGGACTGAGTCTTGCGGCGCGCGAGATAGATCTCGGCCATACCCCCCACGCCGATGCGGTCTACGAGCACGTACTGGGGCCCAAAGGCGCGCGGCAGGGGCAGGGGTGTGGAGCCGCGTTCGGGCGAGATGGCAGACATGGTCAGTGCTCTTGAGCGCAGATACGTTCGGGGTCCAACAGGAGGGGCCGTGCGCGCCGTCCCTGGCCATCGGAGTCACTGGACACGGTTTGCGCGTTTGTGGGCTCCAGTGAGCCTCTGGAGGCTCGCGGCGGGGACTGCTCAGTGAGCAGACTGGACGCCTGGGCCTGTCGCGGGCGCGGTGATGTCACGCTCGGTGCGGCGGTCGTGCTCGCCTGCGTTGTGCAACGCGTAGATCGTGCCCCATCCCATCCCGAGCAAGAGCACAAAGAAGAGATACGAGATCAGCGTGAGACGCTGGCGAGCCTTCTCAGTGGCTGCATAGCCCCAGGTGATCCCGCCGGTCGAGAGGCCATTGGCCATGTGGTAGGCGACGCCCAGGACGCCCAGGATGTACACGATGAGCGTGGGCAAGTGATGGTGCATCTGAAACGAGATGTCCCCGAAGGTCTCGTGTCGACCGTGCATCACCATGGGCTCAATGCGCGCTTTGTAAATGTGCGCGCCAAGAAAGAGCACAACGCCCACAGCGCTCAGCCGCTGCAGCAAGAACTTGAGGTTGTCAAAGGTGCCGTACTGGACGTTGTTGACTTTGACAATACGGAGGCGCCGAATACCCCAAATAGTGTGCAAAATCAGCGGCAGAAGCACTACGGTCGAGGTGATCACTTCGACCAAAGGCGCGCGCTGTGCGGTGACAGCGGCCTCCCAGGCGTGCGGACCTTCGTAGGCGCTGAGGTTGGCGTACAGGTGCCAGAGCGTCCAAACACTCAGGGGTGCAAACGCCAAGAGGGATCCCATGCGAGAGCTCATCAACGAGCTGGACTGGGATTCGGCGGGGCTTTCGGTTGTCGTGCTGCTCATCGGTTCTGTCGATGTAAATCCAGCGCGCGGTCTCGATGCGCTCGAACACACACACCAGGATGTGCAGGGAGCCGGCGCAGCGAAGCGTGCCGTGGTTTTGTATGGGAAAGTTGTGGCAAAACACCTGCGTCTGACGACGCCTTGTGCTTCGCGAACGGAGATACCCTGAATCGTCGCGTTACACTAGTACCACGCGTGTGGATTCCCACTGCGAGCCCGCCCTGGATCGACGGCGACCCCCCCTTAGGTGCTGGACCCTCGCGCAGCAATCCACGCGCATTGTGCACATGTCAGAGCACGACCTCTCCGTTCGTCCAATCCGTTCTGTTTCGATCTACACTTTGACCAAGCAAAAACCGATGTCCAAAGACGCTTATCAACAACACTTGGACCAGTTGTTCGGGGTGACCCCTGCCGAGCGGCATGCGCTCGCCACACACCGCAGGCTTCCGCCGCGTCTGTTCGAAGTCCAGCGTGCGCAGACTGGCCTACGCGCGCTCTTCGCGGTGGGCGTGTTTACGGTGGTGCTGGTTGTGATCGTGGGGTTGTTTGGCTGGCAAGTCGCGCAAGATCGGCTCGAGATCACCGAGGCGGCGCTCTTCGCGGCGCCCGTCGTGCTGATCTCTCTGCTCGTGATTGGGGTCGCGGTGTATGGCCTTGTCCAGACGCGCCGCGCACTGCGTGAGGGAGTCATCGAGGTTCGGCAAGGCATTTTGCAGGCTCGCAGCCTCCACTCCAAAGCGGGGCACTCGTGCACCGTCGCGGTCGATGACGCGGGCTTCTTTCGCATCGGCGCGCACGTGTACCCGGCGCTCGCGCAAGGACAGCCCCACAGGCTCTACCTCATCCGCGGGACCTCGTCGGTGTTGGCCATCGAGCCCGCCGTCTAGAGCGCCGACGCCCGCCCCGATCATAGTCCCCCGACCGGACGCCGCGAGCGATCAGCGCATCGCGAGTCGCGATGAATCACTCAGCGTGCGCACAGACTCGACGCGCCCGCCGGTGCTGATCCGCGCGACCCGTCGTGCCCCGTCGGTCTCTTGCCACTGGACTGAGAAGCCCTGTGCGGTCGCTTGCAGGTCGTGAATGGACGAGACCTCTGTGTCATCGACGAGCACGACGCCTTCGCCAATACGAGTCCCATCAGGTGAAAGCCGCGCAAAGTAGACTCCGCGGTCCATCTGCACTGCGATCGCGAACCCGCTCGGGTGCACCGCGAGCCGAGTTGTGCGCGGTGACTCAAGCCCGTCGTGCACGATCTTTGATCGACCCACGGGCCTACGGCTCGCATCGAGCCTGAGAAATCTCACGCGATTATTCGCTGGGTCGCTCCAGGCGGCGACGTAGCCGCCGCTGACCGCGGCCACATCCGGTGGGTACACGTCGCTCTCTTCGCTCTGCGAGTGGCGCACCAACGCGGGGGCACCCATCGGGGTGCCGGCTTGGTCGGCGAGCATGAGGTACGCGCGACGATGATCGTGGTCGCCCCAGGTGACGGCGAACCCATGGTTCGTGCTGTGGGCGTGCGCGTCGAGATGCGCGTCGTCGCTCTGCACCGTGAGCTGTCCACGCTCCATACGCAGGGCGGGTGCTTGCTCGGCCCGTGCGGACCAGCGCGCTGCCTCTTGCTCGTCTCGCGAGCTCTCTACGCTTGGAGAATCGCTGCGTGTCACGGCGGTGCTGAGCGCGCCCTGCGTCGCAGGGTGACTCACGTTGTCTTGGTTGCTTCGCTTGCAGTGCATCGAGGCCATGACCATGAGCGCCAAGGGCAGCGTGAGACGAAGTTTCATGAATCAACCTTTGTGAATCAGTGGCGTGATGTCCTTAGGCGTAGAAACACCGGCAGAACCTCACAGGGGAGACCATCCTACGTGCGAAACGAGCGTTCTGCTACTGCTCCCGGTCGCTTCGTGCGCGGGCTGCACAAAAGTGGACAGCCTCGCGCGAGATGTGCAGCGGCAGCGGATTGCGGAGGTTCAGGTCAGGGAGCGACCGCGCGGATGGTCGCGTCGCGCTCGACCTCGTACAGCTGTGTCTCGGTTCCGGTTGAGCCTTGTCGCGGCGCCATCGTGATGGTCACTCGAAAGGTCGGGCTCCCCGCAGCGCGCGTCGCGCGACCGGTCTCAGGCCGCTGCCCGGTCTGGAGCGTGACCACTTCGGTCGCAAATCCCGAGGCCATCTCTGCGTTGGTGATGGTCATCCGGAGCTCTCTGGCGTGGAGGTTTCCCCACGCGAGCGGATCGGTCACGATCTCTGCTGCGCCGTCGCGACAACGCAGGACCACGGAGGCGCGAAATGGCTGCGCGCCGTTGATCCCGAGGCGCTCAAAGGGCAAGAGCGCGTAGCCCAAAAAGTACGTAAACGGCCTGAGATTTTCGCGTTCGTATTGCAACAGGATCGCGGGGGTCACCAGCGGGCGTGCCCACGCGGGGGCCACCGACCGTAGCGCGCGCGAGACGTGGGCGGCCGCGCGGCGGTTGAGCGTACAAGACTGCGCGTTGGACTCTCGGCTCTGACAAATGACTGCAAAAACAGTAGCGAACGCGCTGAGTACGAGCGCTCGATGGGTGTGAGAGTTTCGCATGGATGGATTTGAGACCTTCGGGATGACAGTGCACAACGACCCCGCGCCGTGCTTCTCACAAACGCAAGTGCGCCCGGATTCTTCACGAGAACCCGCGCGAAGCAAGCTTCAGGCGCCTCAGGGGGGGGTTAGCCCGTGAGCTCGTACACCGCGGCC
Organism: Deltaproteobacteria bacterium; assembly: GCA_030694465.1. GTDB lineage: Bacteria > Myxococcota_A > Polyangia > Polyangiales > JAUXYJ01. Next base: position 46,580 of record JAUXYJ010000042.1, read on the forward strand.
GCTGCGGGCTCGTCGGCCTCGACGGGTGTGATCGCATGCGAGCGAATCATCAGGCTGGGCGCACATCGCGCGAGCGCTCGGACGGAGCTGTGGAGCTGCACCGAGGGACCGATGAGCACTGCCGTCGCGATGCGCCCTTCGCTCCGGACGAGCCAACGGGCGAGGGCCACGATCGCCCCGCGCGCGAACCGTGAGACCGCTTCGGTGTTGACCACGACGGTGTCAATCGTGGGCGCGCTCGCGAGGGCTCGATCGGCTTGCGCGAGCGCCGTGGTGACGTCGGCCATGGTGACCATCGACTGGCCTGTGATCTGAAGGTGCGCGTTGGGTAGAGTGATTATTTGCACACAGAGTGCAGGCTCATCGACGCGCGACTGGGTGTGCTCCATGCGCTTGAGCGTGACGCGAATGCGGTGATGTGCAAGCCGTAGCGAGGCTTTAGCGCTTGTTTAGAAAGTCAACCAGGGGCTCGAAGACCTGCTGGCGTGCGTCTCGCGCGACGAACAAATCCGCGTGCGAATACGGTAGCGAATCGCTCCCTGCGCGAACCAAGAGCTTCTCCGTGCTTCGCGCGTGACCGTGCGCAAACGTCGCGGTCTGGGCCGGGACAATGCCGTCTCCGTTGGCAAAGAACGTCGCGAGCGGAGCGTCAAAGCGCGCCACATCATCTGCGAGGGTGCGTCCGTTTACCAGCAAATCACCACGCCGAATCCAGTGCGCCATCTCACGATTCACGTGCCGTGACGGGTCCTCGACGGTGTGGATCATCTCGGCGGCGTTTCCCAAGTCCGTCGCGTCGGGGTTGAGATAGAGCTTGAGCGCCCACGGGGCGACCTTCGCGATGGTGGGCAGCGCGAGCTTCGCCATCTGCCGTGTGCCACGAACTCCCACGGCGCCTGCGAGCATCGGTGAGCGAAAAAGCACGCCCAACAGCGGATGCGACTGCACCCATCGCACGGGCGAGCCCATCAAGACCACGCGACCCTCGACCGCCTTGGGGTGCTGTGTTCGGTACAAGAGCGAGAGCGTCCCGCCGAGGGATGCGCCGACGAGATCGATCTCGCGAGGGCGTGAGGTCTTGTGTGCGACAGCAGCGTCCATCGCGGAGGCGAGATCTGTCAGCGCGAGATCGCCCAGCCCATAGGCAGCGCTTTTGAAGAGCTTGGTCTTGCTCGAGCGGCCCTGCTCGCGGAGGTCGACGGTGAAGACCTCGTGACCCGCGTCGGCGAGCGCCGCGATGATCGAGCGGTCGCCGGGGTGATAGTTAAAAATGTACGAGTTCATGCCGTAGCCCGGGACCACGAACACCGCGCGTTTGCTGCGGTCGTAGTGGTCTGGGTGCACGGTGCGGTAGAGCGCGAGGTCCCAGCCGCGGCCGTTGTCTACGTGAAACCACTCGCGCCGGACGCGCTCACTTCCGCGCATCGCCGAGCTCCTTGGCTCTGCGCGTCGCGGCCTCGACGGCGTTGATCAACGTGGTGCGAAGGCCGCCCGCTTCGAGCGTGTGCAGCCCCGCGATGGCCGTGCCGCCGGGGGAGGTCACCTGGTCTTTGAGCTTTCCGGGGTGCTCGCCGGTCTCAAGGAGCATGTGGGCGCTTCCGAACAACGTCTGCGCTGCGAGCTCTAGCGCGACATCGCGTGACAAGCCCACTTTGACGCCCGCGTCCGAGAGCGCCTCCATGATCAAAAAGATGTACGCAGGCCCCGAGCCCGAGAGCCCCGTGACGGCATCAAGGTGCACTTCGTCCACGGTAACAACGCGACCTACGAGTAAAAACACAGCCTTGGCGATGTCCATGTCTTCGTCCGTTGCGTGCGTCCCCGCGCTGATCGCCGTGGCGCTCTGCCCGACCATCGCGGCCGTGTTGGGCATCGCGCGCACGACGCGAGTCCCCGGCTCGAGCAGTGACTCGATGGTGGCCGTTGTGATCCCAGCGGCGACCGAGAGCACCACCGCCCCACGCGCGATGTGTGCGCGAAGGCCGGGCAAAACGCTGGTCATGACCTGAGGCTTCACCGCGAGCACAACAATCTGTGCGTCGGCTACGCACGCGGCGTTGTCGCTGGCTGCGGTGATCCCGTAGCGCTCGGCCATCCGCTGCGCGCGCTCAAACCGTCGCGCCGAGGCGACGATCGCGCCGGGGCCCACGTCTTCGGCGCGGCAGAGCCCCTTGATGAGCGCTTCGGCCATGTTGCCCGCACCTACGAACGCAATCTTTTTTCGATCAAGCTTCATGTTGCTACCGCTGTGGACTACGACACTCTGCACGATTGTCTAAGAAACGCGTCGCGCGTGGCTCTTGGATTTCATCATCGCGCGTGTACCTTGCGCCGCGTGATCGTCGACCAACGCTTGTCTTGGATGAACAACGTCCGCCGCGTCGTTGTAAAAATTGGCACCGGGGTGCTCACTACCAAAGGTGCGATAGACCGCGCAATTCTCGATGGAATCGCGAGTGACTGCGCCGCGCTTCAGCGCGCCGGACGCGACGTCGTCGTGGTCTCGTCCGGAGCCATCGCGCTCGGGGTAGGTGTGCTCGCATATCCCACACGGCCCAAGACCATGGACGCGCTGCAGGCCTGCGCGGCCGCGGGGCAGGGAGAGCTCATCCGCTTGTGGCGCGAGGCCTTTGCGCCCCACGGTCGACCTGTGGCCCAGGTGCTCTTGACGCACTCAGACCTCGCGGATCGCAAGCGGTATCTCAACGCGCGGCGCGCGCTCGCCGAGCTTCAGCGCCGAGGGGCCGTGGCGGTCATCAACGAGAACGACACCGTGTCCGTCGACGAGATCGCGTTTGGTGACAACGACGCGCTCAGCGCGCAGGTGACCAACCTCGTGGGCGCCGAGCTCTTGGTGATGTTGTCCGTCGCGCCCGCGCTGCTCGATGGCGATCGCCGCGTGCCCATGGTGCTCGCGGGAGACGCCACGGCCGAGAGCTTTGTGCGCACCGAGACCTCTGCCGGTGGCAAGGGCGGCATGGTCACCAAGGTGAGAGCTGCGCGCACGGTGACCGCGATCGGCGCGGCCGCGGTGATCGCAGAGGGTCGCTCGCCAGGGATTTTGTCCAGGGTTTTGGCAGGCGAAGATGTCGGGACTTTCTTCGGTGCCTCGGTCGAACGCCTCGCGAGCCGCAAGCACTGGATCGCGCACACGCTCCGCAGCAAGGGCACGCTGGTGTTGGACGACGGGGCGGCCAAGGCGATCCGCGCCGGGCGGAGCTTGCTTCCTTCGGGTGTGATCGAGACCCGCGGAGACTTCGGACAAGGCGAAGCTGTGGACCTCGTGCGTGAAGACGGCGTGGTCCTTGGGCGCGGGCTCACCGTGTACGACGCCGCGGAGCTGCTGTTAATCCGCCGCAAGAAATCCAGCGAAATCGAGTCGCTCTTGGGCTATCATCTCGGCGACGAGGTGGTGCACGCCGACGACCTTGTGCTCGCGACCTGAGCCCATCCGGCGACGTCGCCGGGTGGGGTCACTCAGCGGTGGATTCGGTCCAAGTGCGTCACGTACCACTGGTCGCCCCAGTGGATGAGCACGTTGACCCGCAGGGCGATCTCGCGGCGCCCCGCGCGCACGACCAAGCGAGAGCCGTAGCAGCTGTAGTAGGGCAGCCGGTTGGCCTCGCGCCCTACGCTCATCCAGACGCACGTGGACGACGGCACAAACCGCACGAAACTCAGCGTCTGTCCCCGCGGAAGCGTCTCTCGATACGCCGCGATGTCTCTCGCGTATTCGCGTAACAGCCGCGCGTGATAGCCCCGCGCGCCGTGCATGTCCTTGATGGCCAAGAAGGGCTCAAGGGGCAAAAAGAAGCGCTGCGCGGTCTCGATGGAGCCGCCGTTGAGCGCATCGAAGAGCACACGCGATCGCTCGGCGACGTCGCCGGGTGGAGGCCGCGTCGGCGCGGTGCGCTGTCTCGCGGCGTTGACCTCGGGGATCGTGATCGTGGGCCACGGATCTGCGCCCACCGGAGCGGTGAGCGAGAGCAACGTGGCGAGCGTGAGCATCGTGGTGTGTTGGGAGGGCTTAGGCACAGCGGACACGAAGGGGTGTACCGCGCATGGCCTCGCGTGTGGTAATCGCTGACGACGATCATGACGACAGTGTTGGTCACCGGCGCGACAGGTTTTTTGGGACGACACACCGTGCGCGCGCTCTTGGCGCGTGGGCACGCGGTGAGGGCCATGGCGCGCAATCCGCCCATGGATTTTGCAGCGCAAATGGGCCCTGGCGCGCTCACGATGGTGCAGGGCGACGTGCTTGATGAGGCTGCGCTTGCGGGCGCGATGGAGGGCGTCGGGGCGGTGTTTCACCTCGCGGGGATGGTCTCGCGCGATCCCAGTGACGCGGACGCGCTCTATCGGGCCCATGTGCTGGGTACACGCGCGGTGATCGAAGCGGCGCGCGCGGCCAAGGTCAAGCGCTTCGTCTACGCCAGCACAAGCGGGACCGTGGGCATCTCGGACGAGCCCACGCTCGCGACCGAACAAGACGACCCGCCGGTGCGTTGGCTCTCGCGCTTTGGGTATTACCGAGCCAAATGGCTCGCCGAAAAAGAGGCCCTCGCGGCAAACAGCGCGACGCTCGAGGTGGTCAGCGTCAACCCCTCGCTCTTGCTTGGTCCCGGCGACGCGTTTGGCTCGTCGACCGACGACGTGCGCAAGTTTTTAGACCGCGCGATCCCGGCGACCCCGCGCGGCGGGATCGCGTTTGTCGACGCGCGCGACGCGGCCGAGGCGATGGTCCTCGCGTTTGAGCGCGGTCGCCCCGGAGAGCGCTACCTGATCAACGGGGCCAACATGAGCGTGCGCTCTTTTTTTGCACGCCTCGCGCGCGCCTCGGGGGTCGAGGCTCCTGCGCTCTCGTTGCCCAAATCGCGTGAGGTCGCGCGGCTGTCCACTGCGGTGTTTGCGCGCATGGTCCGTGCGATCGGTGGCGAGTCTCCGGTGGACCCCGCGAGCGTCGAGATGGGGCAGCTCTTTTGGTACGTCAGCGCGGACAAGGCAGAGCGCGAGCTGGGCTGGGCTCCGCGCGATCCGCAGCAGACCCTGCTCGACACGATCCGTGATTTGCGCGGAGAGCGCACCCACGCGGCGTGAGCACGATGGATGTGTCCGCGCAGGCACAGCTCGCCGCGGTGAGGCTCGCGAGGGGCTTCTGTGCAGAGCGTGTGCTCGCGGCCAAAGTGCAGCGGATCTTGGGATTTTTCAGACAGAATGCGCTCGATTGCGCCGTGGTGGGGCTCAGCGGTGGCGTGGATTCGGCGCTGGTGTTGGCGCTCTTGCAGGCCGCGATGCGCGCAGAGGGCTCAGCGCTCAAGCGCGTGGTCGCGCTCAGCGTGCCCATCGAGAGCGCCGGCGCGACGACCCAGCAAGAGTCTAATCGACTTGCAAAATCAGTAGCAGATTCACTCGAGAGTGAGCTCTGGGTCAGCCCGCAGGGGCCCGCGATGGAGGCCCTCATGCGCTCTCTCACGGACGCCTCGGGGATCTCGCCGACGCCGTGGGCGCAGGGCCAAGCGCTGAGCGTCTTGCGCACACCGGTGCTCTACGGCGCCGCGGCGATGTTGCAATCTCAGGGATTTCGCTCGGTTGTCGTGGGGACTACCAATCGCGATGAGGGCGCGCTCTTGGGCTTCTTTGGCAAGGCCTCGGACGCCATGGTGGACGTTCAGCCCATCGCGGACCTCCACAAGTCCGAGGTGCGCGCGCTCGCTCGGCTATGCAAAATCCCAGACGAAGTGATCTCTCGTGCGCCACGCGGTGACGTGTTTGATGGGCGCGATGACCACGCCATGATCGGCGCGAGCTACGACGAGGTCGAGCTCTTTCTGTCGCTCTTAGCCTACGGCTTCGAGCAAGAAGCACACGCGCTCAGTGCTGCAAAATCGCTGATAGCGCTCTGTGCGCACAACGCCCACAAGTACCGTGTCGCCAGCCCCGCGGTCTTTCTCGACGTGATGCCACGCGGCGTGCCCGGCGGGTGGACGGACACCCCGTTTGCGCCGCGCACCGAGCGCAAGCCCGCGCCCGGCGTGCTCGTCGGGGCCTTCACGTTGGACACCCTCGCGCTCGATCCTGTGGGGTCTCTCGCGACGCTCACCGAGGTGAGCCGTCTGCGTCCCGAGCTGGGATCGATCACGCAGTGTGACAACGTGCTGAGCGCGCGCGACAGCGAGCTCTTGCGCGACGCGATGGACAGCGCACCCGAGCAGGCCTCGGTGGGTGTGACCGGTGTGCAGCGCTCGTACGGCCAAGGCTCGGTCCGCAGCACCGCGTTTGCACCTGCCCTCGCTGCGCAGCTCTGGGAGCGCACGCGCGCGTTGGCTCCCGCTGTGCGATTTTGTGATGCTTTTTCGGCCACGGATGCGTTTGCGACCGAGCGGCGAACGGGCCACATGGCGTGGCGCGTGGTGGGGCTCTCCCCCATCCTGCGCTTCATGCGCTATGCGCCGGGGGGGCAACACTTTGCACACTATGACGCGGGCTTTGACTACCGCGATGGGCGCCGGTCGCTGCTCTCGATTGTGTTCTATCTCACCGACGGGCCATCGTCGGGAGCCCTGCGTTTTATCAGTGAATCTCAGTCTTCGATGCCTACTTCGGCGCGCTCGTTCGACGACTGGACGCGCCCCTCGCGAGACGACGAGGTCCTCGCCTCGGTGCATCCCAAGGTGGGCCGTGTCGTGCTGTTTGATCATCGGCTCTGTCACGACGTCGCCCCTTGGGAGGGCCCTGGTGATCGCGTGATCATCCGCGGCGATGTCGTCTACGAGGCCATCCCTGACCAGCCCGTCGAGCGCCTCGCGTGAACCCCAACGACAAGCTCGCACGCGACCCGCTCTATGGCCCGCTCGCGCAGCGCTACGGGATCGAGGCTGCATTGGATGCCGGATTCTTCGACGACGGAGCACACGATGTTTCAGCCCACGACGGAGATTTGAGCTGGTGGTGTACGCCCATTCCAGGCAGGCAGCCGCGCGCCGATGCGCCGGTTGTGCTGCTCACGACAGGCGCGATGTGCCCTCCGCATCAGGGCCATGTGGACATGCTCGCGCGCGCTCGCGACACGCTCATCGCGCGAGGTCACGACGTCGTCGCGGCGTACATCTCACCCGGACACGACGCCTACGTGCTGCAAAAATGCGGTCACAGCGCGATCGCGGCGTCGGACAGGCTCGCGCGCTGTGAGCGCTTGGCGCGCGAGACCGCGTGGCTCTTGGTCGACCCTTGGGAGTCACTTCACTGCACGGTCGCGGTGAATTTTTCAGACGTGATCGTGCGCTTGGCTGGCTACCTAAGGCGCTGGTACCACGCAAATTCACAGGTATTTTACGTGTGTGGAGAAGACAACGCGCGCTTCGCGGGGGCCTTTGTCGCGGCGCTCCCTCAGGGCGTCGGGGGCTGCGTTGTGGTCGGGCGCCCGGGCTATCAAGCGCAAGGGACCGCAGCGCAGAGCGCGTTTGCAGGGCACCCTGCGGTGCACTTTGTCTCGGGCGAGAGCACCGCGTCGAGCACACAAGCGCGGGCTCCATTGCAGCCAACACCGCGAGAGAAGCCGCGGTTGATCGTGCGGCTCGAAGACCCTCGCGTCGTGCGGACCCTCGGTGTCTCGTGGTGGAGTGATTTTCAGCTCGAAATGTGCGCGCTGCTGCAAGAGTTTGCGCAGGTTACTCTGTCGCAGGTCAGCGATCCGCCGCATGATTTTCAAGAGATTCACCTCGATCCGTGGTCCCGTGCGGTGCACCGCTTGTCCGTCAGCCGCGTGTTTGCCCTGGGCGGGTATCAGTGTCTCGACGTGCGGCCGCGCCCCGAGGCTCCCGGGTGGGACTCACAAATCGAGCAAATTCCCCCGGGAAACTACGTTCTCTGCGACGACGATCGCGCCACCGGGGCCACCCTCCGCGCGGTGCTCGCGCGCTTGCCTCCGCACATCGTGGTCACCGGGTCGCGCTACGCGGTGGACACACACGCGCACGATGACCTCGCAGACTGCAGAGACTTCTTGCTCGGAAGCGATTTTGGCGGGCTCGTGGTCCACCTCCCGTGCGGTGGCGTTGGGCGCGTACCGTATATGTTTCCTCACGTAGACCCCTCGGCGCGATGCTCCCTAAGACCCCAAGACAGCGCGCGGTTCTCGTACGCCGTATGGTCGCTCAATGCGCGCTTTTTTGCAGGCGAATCACTCGCCGTGCGAGACCTCCCCGGGCCCTCTCGGCGCGCTCACGCGTGGGCTGATTCTTCATGCTCGCTCGCGCAGCTGTGCGAGCGCTACGCATCTCGCATCGCCAACAATCACCCCTCAGTGAGCCAAGCACTCAAGCCCTAGCGCGTACTTCTCGCACGCGATTTGCTACACCTACGCGATGTCGTCTCTCCGCACCGCGCGCGCGATCTTCGTGAGCTCTGCACTGCTCGGCTGCGACGCAACAATCGAGCCCGAGCGTCGTGACATCGGCGCGACGGACGCCTCCCGCGACGACGCGATGGGCGATGTCACTGCATCCGACACAGCGCATCCGGCGACGTCGCCGACCTGGTGGCAAGATGTGCGGCCCCTGATCAGCCAGCACTGCGCGGGGTGTCACAGCGCAGGACTTGTTGGGCCCTTCGCGCTCGACACGTTTGCAGACACGCGTGGCAAGCTCGCCGCGATCGCCGCGGCCGTGCGCACTCGGACCATGCCGCCCTGGATGCCCCTCGCGGGCTGCCAAGAGTTTCGCCATGCGCGCGCGCTCACCGACGCGCAAATCGAGACGCTCACGCAGTGGGCCAACAGCGGTGGGCCCGAGGGCGACCCTGCGCGACCTGCTGCGATCGCGCCGGTGTCTAGACCCTCGCTCGAAGCGCCACGAAGGATCTCGTTGCCCAGCGCGTATGTGCCTGATTTTACAGCGCTTCCGACCAACGCGGACGACTACCGGTGCTTTGTGATCGAGGCGCCAACCACGCAGACAATGTACCTCACGGGCTATGACCTCGAGCCCGGAGTCCGCGCGATGGTGCACCACGCGAACCTGTTCGCGGTCCCGCCCGCGAGCGTCGCAGCACTCAACCAGAGCCCCAATGGCTACTCGTGCTTTGGTGGCGCAGGGTTGAGCAGCGCGAGGACCATCGGCGTGTGGGTCCCAGGCACCCCGCCCGCGCGCTATCCCGAGCGCACCGGAATCGAGATCGTCGCGGGCTCGGCGCTCGTCGTGCAGATGCACTATTATCGCTTTGATCCCCGCGCCGCCGCGCCCCCGCCCGATCGCAGCACGTTTTTGCTCGAGCTTACGGCGACGTCGCCGCCTCGGTTGGGTCAGCTCGTGGGGCCTGGCGTGAGCGGCTTTACCGTGCCTGCGCGCACGAGGGGTCACGTCGTGACGGGGACGTGGATGACGCCGTCGGCGGGGACTCTCTGGGGCGTGCTCCCGCACATGCACAAGCTGGGTCGACGCATCCGCGTGACGCTCGGAGACACCTGCGCGGTAGACGTTCCTTCGTGGGATTTTCACTGGCAGCAAGCGTTCTTCTTCGATCAACCCGGCGGGATCTCTGTGCGCGCTGGCATGCGATCTACGGTGACCTGCGAGTACGACAACCCCCGTGATGTGCCCGTGAGCGCGGGCGAGGGCTCGGACCAAGAGATGTGCGGAGCACCCTTCTATTTTACCGCAGAGTGAGCACCGACGGAGATGCAATCTACGAGCATAATCGCTGCAACTTTGTGGACTATCGCGTGCGCTACAGGCTGCGTCCAGAGCGAGTCACTTGATGTAGCACGTCGACCCGGCGACGTCGCCGGAGACCTTCCCAGCGACGTCGCCGGGTCAGACGTTTCGCTCGACACAGACGCCGTGAGCGATGCCGCAATCGAAGATGCAACGGACGCGATGATCGACGCTCCGGCCGTGTCCTGCGCAGGGCAGGCGTTTGGTGCTTCGTGCGCGCCGGGGCTCATTTGCGATGGGCGTGGGGCGTGTGCAATCCGTCGCCCTTGTCGCATCGAGACGGGCGGTCGTTGGCTCTATCCTCAAGGCGCGACGCGGCGGTTGCTCGAGACCATTTTTGCCTACGGTCGCTACAGCAATCGCTGGATAAATGCAGACGGAACCTTCGAAGTCCTCGGCGATGGGGTCACCCACGAGGTCGCGCGCTGGCGTGGCGCTGACAACCCCTGTGGGACGCGTGAGCCGTGCCGCATGGGCTCGTTTAATCTCTTGGACTCGAGCGCTGGCGGCGTGCGCACGCTCATCGAGAGCACGGTCGCGTACGGCGTGTACTACACGTTTGATGTGACGAGCACGCCGATGTTGGTCACGCGCAGCGCGCTCGACGCGGTCGCCCGCTATTCGGCCGCCATGAGCGGTCCTTGCGAGGGGCAACCCGCAGGGATGTGCGAGTTTGCGACGCGCAGCATCGAGCATGACTGGAGCACGAGCATGACCCTGCGCGAAGTGATCACCGCGGGCGGGCGGCGCTGGGTGTTTGACGGCGGGGGCAGGCCGCTGCTCTCGGTCATGCAGGGCCAACGCTTGCAAGAGATCCAGCGGTACAATCCCAGTGATGGGCGCGGCCCGTGCGTCGGACGAGACCCCTGTGTCTTCGATGCCCAGTGGCACGATCCCACCACGCGTGACGAGTTTGTGGTGGCGTACGGGAGGCTCTGGGTGTGGGCCAACGACGCCGAAAATACGCGGCGCTATGCCGAGGGATACGGCAACGAGCTGCACACGTTTGCGCGCTATGCCGAGGGCGCGTGCAGGGTGAGTCCCTGACGGGCGCTCAGTGCGTCAAACAAGACGTGTATACGATTGCGACTGAGCAGTGCGCGCACTAAAGACCCCGTTCAACGTGATCTATCTCTCGCTGGTACTGAACGTGGTGGTGCTTGTTCCCGTGTGTTTGGGCCTGCTTGCAAACGCCGAATGGACGCTTGATGCGTATGGCCCATCCACGCCTGCGCGAGGCATTTTGCTCTCGATTTATCTCGCGATTGGGCTCGGATCGGCGGCGTTGCTTCTGCGACCAGAGCCGCGCATGGTCGTGGTTCTATTGATCATGCAGGTGCTCTACAAGTTGACGACCCCATGGACGGTCGGGACGGTGCGCAACCCTGTTGTGCGAAGCAACCTCGCCATCGCCGCGATTCACATCGTCACGTTGGCACGATTGCTTCGCGATGGGCTAGTCGCGATTGGCTAACGCGCAAACGCAAATCACACGCCGCAAGAAGAGACGCTGCGGAGGGTCTGTGCAACGTGCATCGCGTGGCATCGTATGCGTGCGCCAGTGGGATCGGTCTGGGCGCTGTTGTACTGCAAAAAACCTCACCGAACGATCGGTGGGAGAAATAGTGGGGCCCGGAAAAATGACCATCTCCCGGGCTCCGTTTTGCCGTCCATCGTGCGTGCCACCCGTACATTTAATGCAAGCGCTCAGTCCTTAGACCGACTGTGTCTTACGATTAGACCACCAACCCGTAGAGTGGGTCGGGACGGAATTGAACCGTCATCCAGCGGTATCATGGCGCCTGCCGGTCGACCGGGTGATCGAACGGCGAATACTCAGTCTGGAGCAAGAACCTGAGTGTGTTCGGTGGGATCTCACGACTGCCTCTACCTTGCTGGGCTACCCGCCCTTACGTTTGGGCGGGGCAGGAATCGAACCTGCGCTGTCATCGTTGGATCATTCAGCCTGAGTCTGAGACTAAGTCTGTACTCCGATCGCTTGTGTAGCCTCGCGACCCACCCGTCGCAAGGACCCCCTGAGATTTTTCAGCCAAAAAGATAGCCCAACACCTTGCGACCGATCTTGCGATCTTCGGTCTTGCAGTTGTTGGCTTCTTCACGCGCGAACTTCACTGCTTGCTGTAGCTTCTCGACGCGCGCGGTGAGCTCGTTGACCCTTTGTGCGGGAAGAGCGCCGCTAAACTTCACCGTGCGCCACGTCCCCACCATCACGTCTTCGTAGTACACGTCGACCTGCGCGGGGTGCTTCTCGGTCGCCTCTGCCTTGACGTGATTGCGTGGAATTTTCTTGGTCTTTGCGGTCTGCACGGGCTCGGTCGCCCAGCAGTCTGTGCTCGCATCAAAGACCCAGCTCTCGCTCGCGTCGAGCACCGGCATTTTCTTTACGAAGGTGTGGAGGTCCACCAGCTGCTTTTCCAAAAAGAGCAGGTAGGTCACGGGCACTTTCTCGACGAGGACCGCGCCGTCCACCACGACATCGGCGCGCGCTTCGCAGTTGGCCCACTCCTTCGTCGCGGTCACATCAAAGAGCTCGACGAGCACGTCGGTGACCTTGCGGATGACCTCGTCGCACTTGAGCTGAACCTTGGTTGACTCAGCCGGGAGCTGCTCGCCCTCTTCGTCTTTGGGCCGGTAATTACGCGAGATTCCCGCGAGCTGAGACTGCTTTTGGAGCTGCTGATAAGCATCGCTGAGCTCGGAGTGAGCCTTGCCCTTGATGCCCTTCTCGACCGCGATAATCTGATTGAGTTTTGCCACGTGACTTCTCCTGTGTGAGCGATGGGCCGGGGATCGCCGAAGAGGGCGCCGACCGCACTGAATGATAGAAACCCCCTCCGAACACTCGATATTCTGAGTCGCGGCACCGTGGGTTCGACGGGCGCACGGGTCAACCCACAAAGTGTCTCAGGGGACCGAGTCGTTGCAGCGCGAGAGGTCTTGGTCTTGCGCAAACCGCTGGCTCCACCGCGAGACCAATGCGCGCATCGGGTCGTCCCCCTCGCGCGCGCCCCACTCGAGCCCGTCTCGATCGCGAAACGCCGGATCGTAGTGCATCCCCCAGGGCATCACCGCGGCGATGGTCTCGAGCGCGTGGGCTTGCTCAAACCAGCGCTCCATCGTGATCATTCTCTCGGTGGCGTCGGGATGTCGGTGCGCCATCAGGCCAAACTCTTCAAAGAGCATGGGCTTGTTGACCCGAGCCACGATGGCCGCGTGCTCGCGCAGCCAACGCACGCCTGCCTCGCGCGCGTCTGCAGTGGGCACGGTCCAGTGGTCTGGGTACCAGTGCAGTGTGGCCGCGTCGATCGCAGGATCCGTGACAATTCGCTGAAAACTCTCGCCTCTGCGCGTCGTGATAAACCGATCGTCCATCCGGTCCCAGTAGCGCGTGTCGTACCCGCGCGTGTCTGCGTCGTAGCCCTCATCGCCGACTACGACGAGCTGCTGCGCGCCGGCGCTGTGCACCGCGACGGCGAGCGTGTGCATCGCGTCTGCGAAGGTCACGCCGCGATCGGTGAGCCCTGTGCCACGCGGTTCGTTGACGAGCTCCCAGGCCAAGATCGTGGGCTCGTTGGCGTAGCGTCTCGACGTGCGTGTGTTGACCCTTGTCACGATGCGCGTCGCATAGTCCGCGAGGGCGGCTCGGATGCGCGCTTCACGCCAGAGCAGCCCACGCTCGGGGTAGTCCGAAGGGAGACCCAGCCACTGGGCGTACTGCGGGATTCCGCCGTAATCTTCCCAGTAATTGCTCAACACTACGATAAGCAAAATGTCGTGCGCGTGGGCTTGCTCGATCACTCTGTCGAGGCCACGGAGCCCCTCTTCGCGCAGCACACCCGGTGAAGACTGGATCGTCGCCACATCGTCGATGCGCTCGTTAAACGCGGCGATCCGCAGCACGCGAACGCCCGCCCGCGCGGCGACGTCAAACGTTCGCTGGACGCTGTCACGCGAAGGGCCCCACCCGAGCTCTTGTCGCACGCTCTCTTCTTGCAAGTGAAACGCGCTCGATCCCACCACACGCACGCGCGCACCGTCGCGCACGAGGCAGTGCCCTAGGCGCCGCACAAAGCCGCGCTGCGGTGCAGGTACGTCACGCGGTGCGTCGGCGTCGGTTGTGACAACGTCCTGTGAAATCACAGGTATTTCGACAACACGCGCGCGAGTGAGTACCGGGCTACACCCCATCGCTGCCAGCGCAGCGAGGGTGCTCGCTAAGGACGAACGCATGCCCCAGGGCCACCTTCGCGAGGGATGCACGTGAGCCCTGCGGGGCATTGCCCAGCGCGGCACGCAGAGAGGCACGCGCGAAGGGGTCCCGGCGGGGGCGCGACGGCCGTCGGGTAGGGACCAGGGTGATCGAGCTCAAACAGCACCGTGTCGACCGGACAGGGCCTCTGGACGACCAAGAACGCGTCGAGCGGCGGGACACACACGCCCTTGCCCGGGAGCTCGCGCAGGGCGCCACAGACGCCCCCGTGAGGGCACGTGCTGTCGTCTTGGGCCGTGCAGCCTCGGACCCACCGAAGGGCGCTGGGCAGCGCGGTGTGGTCGTCGCGAGACACCGAGAGGTGCACGGGGCTGGGTGCGGGCACGGCGCCAGGGGGATGTGGCGCGAGATCGATCACGTCGAGCTCGCCCAAGCGCACCGTATTGAGCGAGATAAACTGCACTGTGGGCGGCTCGGTGGGGCAGGGCGTCGTGCGGTCTGGCGAGGGCGACCCCGGCCCGGCAAACCGCGCACGGAGGCGCACGCCGAGTGTGTTGCCACGGCGCGTGACGGTCCCATACATCGGGCGAAATCCGCAGGGCAGGTGCGCTGCCACCAGCACATCGGGCGACGAGCCGGTCGTGACGGGCGCCTGGGGCAAAAAGAGCCACGCGAGGGGGGCGTCCATTTCGCGCAGGGTCTGAGACCCGGCAGAGGCTAACACCTGCGGGACCAGCATCGTGGTGCCGGCGTCGGGGTTGGCTGCAGGCGCTGGTTTGCGGCAGGCGACCAAGCCGCTCGCGAGGGCCAGCGAGATCAAAGACTCTGCAAAAAACCTTGTGAACTGCATAGCAAGGGGTCGCAATAGGGGCAGCAGGTGTGCGAGCTCGAGAGAGAATTTGCGAGTGGCTTTGACACGTTTGGGGGAAGGGCGGTACAAAGCGCCCGTCACTGAATCACCATTCAGTACGTGATACAAATCCCTCCCAACACTTGGAGAAGACTACCATGGCCATCGACGTCAAAGACCTGTTCAATAACAAGCTCAAGAGCGCGGTCGAGAGCCAGCCTGACGCAGCCAAGAAGATCGGCGGTACCTACCAGCTCAACGTGACCGGCGCTGGAAACTGGACCATCGATCTCGCGTCGGACAGCCCGTCCGTGAACGAAGGCACCTCGACCTCGACCAACTGCACGATCGACATCGCCGAAGCAGATTTTCAGACCCTCGCTGCCAACCCCCAGAGCGAGGGCATGAAGCTCTTCTTTGCTGGCAAGCTCAAGGTCAAGGGCGACCAAATGAAGGCGATGAACCTTCAGAAGCTCTTCGCCCTCGCGAAGTAGTCTTCGAGGGCGATCGAGGCCCTGCACGGGAGAGTGATTTCTCCAGTGCCCATTGCGACGCGACGAGTGACAACGGACACACACCGTGGCACTGCGTCGCGTTTGTCTTTCTCCTGCAAATGACCTGGACCCACGAGAGAATCTACGATGGCTAGCTTGGACGAAAATCTCGACTCGCGACCGCTCGCAGGGGTCCGCGTGTTGGACCTCACGCGCTTGCTCCCGGGCCCCCTGGCCTCGCTCGCCCTCGCAGACATGGGCGCCACCGTCGACAAGCTCGAGGACCCTGGCGCGGGCGATTATCTTCGCCACATGCCGCCCTCACGCGATGGGCTCAACGGCGCGTTTGTCACACTCAACCGCGACAAACGCGGCGGAATCTTAGACCTCAAGCACCCCCTGGGTCCGCCGACGCTGCTGCGCTTGTGTCGCGCCTACGACGTGCTCATCGAGAGCTTTCGCCCCGGCGTGCTCGCGCGGTTGGGGCTCTCTCACCAGACACTCTGCGAGGCAAATTCCAGGCTCATTGTCTGTGCCATCACGGGCTATGGCCAGACCGGACCCCTCGCGCATCGCGCCGGACACGACCTCAATTATCTCGCCCGCGCCGGAGTGCTCGGGGTCACTGGACCCAGCGGTGGGCCTCCGTCTGTCTCGGGCGCGCAGATCGCAGACGTCGCGGGAGGGGCGCTCTGGGCCGTGAGCGCCATCAGCGCAGCGCTCTACGCACGTGAGCGCACAGGCAAGGGCAGAGTGATTGACATCGCCATGAGCGAAGGGGCCCTCCCGGTCGCAGCGTTTGCCCTGAGCGGAGTGCTCGCCGCGGACGACCGAACTCCGCGCGGCGAGGGCTATCTCGATGGGGGCCTCGCGCCCTACCGTTGCTATCAAACCTCCGACGGGGGCTACGTCGCACTGGCTGCACTCGAACCCAAGTTTTGGCTGCAATTTTGCAGTGAAGTCAGTATCGAGCCCTCCATGGAGGCCCTCGTCCCCGGCCCCCACCAGGTGGCGCTCATCGCGCGACTTGAAGCGCTCTTCGCGACGCGCACGCGCGACGCATGGGCCGCTGTGGGAGCGCAGCGTGACTGCTGTCTCGAGCCTGTCTTGCGACCCGATGAGCTCACGCGCGATGCGCACTTGAGCGCACGCAGCGTGTTCTTTGAGCGCGACGGGCAGGTGCTCTTTCGCACGCCGTTGGCGAGCCTCGACGGCGAGCTTGCGCACGGCACGAGCGCACCTCGCGCAGGGCAAGACACACGAGAGATCTGGGCAGACGCAGGGTTTAGCGCAGCCGAAATCGACACGCTCTTGCAAGACGGCGTTGTCAGCGAGTAGCCCGTTGAGCGGGCTAATACGCTCACCGAATCGTGTAGCGCATCGTGTAGGTCAGCCCCGAGGTCGCGCTCACGCGGCTGTCGACAAGCACCGCGCCGAGGCCTCGCGCGACCGTGATGTTGTTGAGCCGTGAGCCGAAGTTAAGCGTGTCGCCGCCGGTGCCTTGGCAGTTGGTGCCGCCCATCGAGCTGCCGTCGTCGTTGCAGGCGACCTCGCTGCCCGTCTGGGCGCTCCAGAGGTACATCACGGGGTCAAAGGTCACGCCGCTCGCGTTGCGACGCACATACGAGGCTCCGTCGCTCTGGCAGAGCGAGAAGAACTGCTGTTGCGCGCCGCAAGTCACGAAGTACCGAACGTCTTCGCCGCCCGCGCCCGCGCCACACGTCGTCGGCGCGCGCGCGCTGCTCGAGAGCGTGGACGTGCTCAGCGTAGTTCCGGTGCCCGAGAGCGCCGTGCTTGAGTACACGAACGCTCCAAAATTCGTGGGAATTTGCTGCAAATGCAGCGTAAATGCGCCCGTGGTGCAGCCCCCGACCGCGAGGTAGTACGTGCCCGCATTGAGCGCCCCAGCGACCCGGCTCTGTCGCGTGTTGGTGAACCCGCCCGTGGTGCACGACGCGTCGTCGTTGCAGAAGTTCGCGACCGAACCACCCGCAGAGTCGGTCAACATCAGGCTCGTGTCGTAGGCCGATCCGGCCGTGTCTGCGTAAACAATGCTGCGGGTAGCCAGCACAAAGCGGTACCAGACGTTGCCGCCCGAGGTGCACACGCAGGTCGACGTCGGGCCATCGCGGGTCGCGCTCACGGTGCTCCCTGTGACGGTGAGCTCTGTGCTTCGCAACGTGACCAACGTGGCCGACGCGCGATCATCGTTGGCAGGGCGCGTGACGCAGCCCTCGTCGGTCATGCCGTTGCAGTTGTCGTCCATGGTGTTGCCACACGTCTCGCTGGCCGCAGGGCGGACCTCGCCGGTGCAGGTCGCAGGCCACGTGCGTGCCGCTGAGCAGGTCTGCGAGCCGTTGCGGCAGATTCCTACGCCGGCGGTCCCCGCGGCGCCTGTGTAGCAAGTGCGGGTCATACCCGCGGTGCACTCGCCGCAGCCCTCGTCGGTCATGCCGTTGCAGTTGTCGTCCATGGTGTTGCCACACGTCTCGCTGGCCGCGGGGCTGACCTCGCCCGCGCAGGTCGTGGGCCACGTGCGTGCCGCTGTACAGGTCTGCGAGCCGTTGCGGCAGATTCCCACGCCGGCGGTGCCCGCGGCGCCTGTGTAGCAGGTGCGGGTCATACCCGCGGTGCACTCGCCACAGCCCTCATCGGTCATGCCGTTGCAGTTGTCATCCATGGTGTTGCCACACGTCTCCATGGGTTGCGGAGTGACCTCGCCAGGGCACGCGGTGAGCCACATCCGTGAGGTGCCACAGGTCTGAGTCCCCGAGCGGCAGATGCCTCGGCCGTCGGTTCCGGCGGCGCCGGTGTAGCAAGGGCGTGTGTCTCCAGCGGTGCACTCGCCGCACATCTCGTCGGTCATGCCGTTGCAGTTGTCATCCCGTGAATTTCCACACATTTCGGTCGCGGGAGTGGTCTCGCCTGTGCAGGTTGTTGGCCAGGTGCGGTCCGCAGCGCACGTCTGCATTCCCCCGGCGCAGATCCCGACGCCCATGGTCAGCGCGGGGCCTGTGTAACAGGGGCGCGACATGCCTGCAGTGCATTCGCCGCACATCTCGTCGGTCATGCCGTTGCAGTCGTCGTCCATGCTGTTGCCGCATGCCTCCATGCCTGACGGGAGTCGCTCACCGATGCAGCTGCCGCTCCAGCTCCCCATGCCGTTGCACGTCTCGGTGCCTGGCCTGCAAGTTCCCACACCTCCCGAGCCTTCTGGGCCCGTATAGCACTCACGCGCTTCGCCCGGAACACACTCGCCCGCGAGCGTCTCCATCACTGCGACGTCGCGTGTGGGCGTCCGGCGATCGACCGACGCGTCTCGGCCTTCGTTGGGGTCGGCAGCGACCGCACAGCCCGAAAGCGCGAGAGCGCAGAGCGTGAACCGAAGTGAGCGAAGTGACATGGCCAAAGCATCTCTCCTGAGGGGCAACAAAAGCGATCCAGCGGTGACTGCGAGCCCTGTCGTGATCTTCTGAGGCGCAGAGGAGCTGCACCTGCACTCACGCGCTACACGCAATACTACGCACTAGAGCACACAATGGATGTTGTTTGCATGTGCGGTGAGTGATCGCTCCGCACAGCGAATTGGCCAAATGAGGGTCGCAAGGATAAGAGTTGGCACCATGGCTGAACGAAAACGTCCGCTGGTGCCGAGCACGGCACCGCCCGCGAAAGTGTCAGCAGTTTCGCTGATCGAGTCGACTCTTTTGCGCCGCCTGTGTGGACACGGGGCGCCGTCCGCGGATCAGGCCCTCGCGGTGGTGTCGCTCGCGCGTGGGTTAGTCCGCGCAGGAGCGTCCACAGCAGACGCGACCCAGACCCCGCATGGTCTGTACGTCTCGATCACGCCGAAGGCTGACGCATCGCACGGCGAAGAGGTGCCGCTCTCGGCCGCGCTGGTTGCGCGAGTTTGTTCTGCATTTTCGGCTGCAGAGTTGAGCGCTCGGGTGTCAGAGCGTCCGGTGTTTGCGCCCGTGATCGCGACCCACGACGCGGTGTCTGAAGCGCTCTGGTGTCTCCGCGATTGGTTTGCCCGCGTGCGCTCGCTTGAGTCCGAATGCGTGAGGGACCAAGACGTCGAGGGTGTGCACGAGCTGCGCATCGCGATTCGTCGCGCGCGGACCGCGCTGCGATGGCTTGAGTCCCTCGTAGATTCGTCTGAACTTCAGGAAATTCACACGCATTTGCGTCAGCTCGCGTCGCTCTCGGGTGCCGTACGAGACATGGACGTTTTGTCTACGCTGCTCTCTAAAAAGAGCCTCGCGATCGCAGGCAGCGTCGACGGGCTCACGAGGCTTCGTCGGGCCCGAAGACCGCGGATGTTGGCCTTGCGCAAGCACCTCAAGAGCGTCCCTTATCTTCGGGCATGTGCTGGGATTGAGCGGCAATTGGAGGCGATGGTCGCACAGCACGCGCTCGAACCGCTGGGGGCCAAGCGGAGCGCCAAGCGAGCGGCCGGAGCGCTTTTTGATCGCGAGCTCCGACGCGTACGCAAGAGGCTCGAGGGCGACCTCACCGTGGATGAGGGCTACCACGCTGTCCGTCGTCAGCTCCGTCGTGTGCGGGACGCGATTGATCTCACGGGCTCCGCGTTGGACAAGCCTCGCGCCCGATGGCGCGCTCGTTTGCATCCCGTACAGTCCCTCTTGGGAGCGTTTAACGACGCCGCGGTGGCGTGTACCTTCTTTGAGCAAGAGGCAGACGCGCTCCCCAAGCTGTGCCGTGCGCTCGCAAAGAGACGTGTAGGGCTCAAGAGCGAGCTGGCGACCCCGTTGGCGGTCCTCGCGGCGATGCTCATGACCGCGAGCGATTGACTAGCGCCCGGTGCCGGTCTTGCTTGCAGCGGCGACGCGCTTGGTGGGGCTCAAGAACGTGCCGGATCCACGAGACTGTGAGCTAAATCGCTCGCAGAGTGGGCCGAGTCCGAAGGGCTTCCACAGGACAGTCCCGAGGCCGTGTGCGCGGCAGAGCACCGCCGCTTCGGTGCTGCCGGCCGCGAAGGTGAGCTCGATCTCGGGCAGATACTGCAGGATCTGCTCTGCGAGGGTCGCGCCGTCGAGGTCAGGGAGGCTCAGGTCAATGAGGGCGCGTGTCCAGATCGTCCCGCTGCTGACCGCTTCAAGTGCGGACAACGCTGTATCGAATGCATCGACGCCGATACCTCGCGCTCGCAACGCCCGGATGACCGAGGAACGAAGGATCTCATCGCTTTCAACGAACAAAACGCGGTTTGACATAGGGGTTCCCACTTGCTCCTTGGCGTAACGGGACGAGTAGATCGAAGAGTCAAGATGTGACTCTTTCATCACATTTCTCTCGTACCATACCTAGTGGTCAGAAAATGGGTGGATTCGACCAGCACGTACGCAATACGCCGGTCACAATTGGCCTGGAATCACGTTCAATTTGCACCGAAATCGAGCGCTAGCGTGGCATTGACCGACTGGGCGCGCGAATATTGCTAGCCATTACTCTGCGGGAGTGCGCTATGTTCGTCGGAGGTCTGGGTGCGCTTGGATTGTGCACTGGAGGCTGGGAGGTGAATCGTGGGTGAGGCAACAGTGAGGGCCCTTGGGGGCAGTACGCCAATCAGCGGTACACGCGATGTGGTCGCTGGCGCTCGTCGTTCGAGCGCTCCGACGGGACCCATCGGAGGGACCCATGCAGCGCTGCAACTCTTTCCGGTGGCGTCGTTCGTGGTGGATGAGTCAGGGAGCTTGATCGCTTCGAATGAGCCGTTTGAACGGCTCACCGGGGTCCCGGGTGCGATCTTGACCGGGCGAGGGTGGTGGCAGGCGTTTGCAAGCGCGACCATGACCCACGCGTGCGAGGCCCAATCGCAAATGGTCCGCGCGAACAAGTCCTACGGGACCACGCCCCTTGAAGCGCAAAAGAGCGATGGGAGCGCGACGACGCTCTCGCTCTGCTGGCAGCGCGTGACAGAGCCCGAGACGCGGCGTCCGCTCTGGATTGTGTCAATCATTGAGAGCGAGCGGGCGCAGCCGCAGCCCACCGCGCCCGAGCCCACGGCGCAAGAGCTCGCGGCGCTCGTTCAGGCCGAGCTCAAGACCATCGTTGCGCTCGAAGACCCCGTGCGAAAGCTCGCGCGGCTCGAGCGCTTGCAGCGCGCGCTTGGTCGATCTCACGCGGCTCGCTCGGCCTCGATGCAGGTGAGCGATGTGCTCATGCGAGCGCTTGGACCGCGGATGGTTGAGCTCCGAAATGTGCTCGTGACCCAAATCGATGCCCGCGGCTCGGTGTCCGCAAAGACCGCAGACCCAGCCCGCATTCTCTCCCTCGCGATTGACGACGCGCTCGAGCGCAGCCCTGAGTCCGCATCCCTAAGGCTCCGGGTGTGGGAAGAAGCAGACCTCGTGCGCTTGGAGCTCTCGGACCGAGGGCGTGCGATCTCGGCCGAACGCCAAGCGCGAATCGCCGCAGGGCTCTTCGACGACCAGTCCGAGTCGTCCGATGGGCTCGTGCTCGCGGCGTCGTTGGCACGCGCACTGGGCGGCGCCCTCGCGCTGCGCTCGGTGGGCCGCGGCTGCGTGCTCTGTGTCACGTTGCCAGCCGCATAATCGCAGTGTGTTTGCTGCAGACTTGCGAGAGGTCTTGTGAGTGTGGGGCCGGCTACGTCGCCGTCTTAAGCTGAACAAACATCGCCAGCAGCACCGCAAGGATCGCGAGCACAAACAAACCGATCGCCACGATGCGCTGTGTAGGCGATCCCCGCGTGAGCCCCTGTTCGTCGAGTGATTGTTCGCGCGAGCGTGTCGCGGACAAGAGCAAGAGCGCCAGCGCCATAAGCGCAGCAGCGCCGACCCAGCTCGCCACACGACGGATGCGTCCCACCCTCTGGGTGCGGAGGGTCAGCGCTGCTTGGGCTCCGTCGTAGCGCAGCAGCGCCGGAGGGATGGTCCAGAGGCTCTCGCCCATCCGCGCAAATCGCGCGGCCAGAGGGCTCTCAGTGCAGCCCGAAGGAGCCTGCGGTAGCGTGCTCCAGCCCCCCGCGAATCGATCGAAATCAGAAGAGCTCGACACGATCGACCACTGCGCGCCCCGGGGAGGCGTAAGCGATCGGGTGACCGCGCTCTGGTCGCTCGCTGCGAGCGCAACCAGCTCCCAAGCAAGTGGACCTCGGGCGTCTCCGTGGACAACAAACGCCGGGATATCTCCTAGGGCATGTGCGATCTGCAGGTGCCGGTCGTCGTCAAAGTGTGCGGTGATCGCGCCCGGGTGCAGGGGCAGCCGCAAGCGATGTTCTCGTCCCTCGTTGACTTGCACGAGCAGCGGAGCGGCCAAGCCCGCGGGCCGAAGATAGAGCGCGGCGAGTCCGCACGCGTCGAGGGTCGCGCGCTCGGGGCTCACCGCCAACGTTGGGTCGTCCGAGTGAAAGACAATGCGTTCGCCCGCGTGTTCGCTTCCCGCATGAATGACAGCAGATCCACCGATTTCGGGCGTGAGCACTCCGCCCTCTACGCGCACGTCCAGCGGGCCCGGAGCCCCGCCTCGCACGCGATGATCCCAGTGTGCGTCCGCACCTCGCGCGAGCGGCACCGAGGCGCTCAGTCCCTCGGCTTCGAGCACCAGCGGCCGCGCGCTGTCGAGGTCACTCAGCGTCAGCAAAAGCCAGGGCGATCGAGGATGCTGTGTGAGCCGCACGGAGGGACCCGCACGCTCGCGCACGCGGAGCCCTCGTGGGGCGCGCCAGCGTCGCAACGCGCCATCTTCGAGGGTCACGCGCAGCAACACAGGGCGCCCCTCGCCCGTGGGCGCCAGCTGCTCAACACGCAGCCCCTGGGCGGGCTCCCCGGTAGGAGGCGCGATCGCCGCGCCGGTGGCACCGACGACCATCACGGCCAGAGCAACGATCACACGGTCCCGAAGCAAGATCTCATCACCATAGCGCAGCTCGATCAAAATCTCGCAAAGAGTCCCTCCGCTATTTAGACAACTGCAGTTGTCACTCCCGCGCAAACTTAGGTTGGCGAATGATCGCAATGTGCAGTGTTATCCCCAAGGTTGTGGGTATGCTGCGTTCATGATGGAGGGTGTGGTCGTACTTGGGCGCTATCGATTGACCGAGCCTCTCGGGCAAGGTCGACAGGGTGCTGTCTGGGCGGCAGAGGATTTGCGCACGCCTGGGGCGTCCGTCGCGGTCAAATTCGCGCACGCAGACGTCGTGCAGAGCGAGCTTGAGGCGCTCGCGCGGTTGAGCCACCGGGGGCTCGCGCGTGTGCTCGCGGTGGGGCGCCACCAAGAGGGCGGGGTGCTAGTGCTTGAGCGGGTGAGCGGCGAGGCGCTCTCGGCGATATTGCGTGCGCGATCGCTCACGCTCAGAGAGCACGTTCGCGTGGTGTTTGACACGGCCGATGCGCTCTCGGCAGTGCACGCCGCGGGGCTGATTCATGGGGACGTCAAGCCCGAGAACCTTGTGCTCCAGCCACAGCAAACCTCGCTCGTGGACTTTGGTCTCTCACGTGTGCAAGCCAGCGCAGCGCAGCTTCCCAGCGGGACCCTTGCGTTTCTACCCCCCGAAGCCCTCATCGGTGTGCACTCGGCTGCGCAAGACCTCTACGCCCTCGGGGTGACCGCGGCGCTTGCCCTGGTGCGTACGCACCCGTTTGTCTCTGCGTCGGTAGCGCAAGAGGGTTGGCTCGCGGCGCGCCTCGCACAACGCGCTCCTCTGGGGCACGTGATCGACGCGATCGACCCGTTGATGCGGCCGTTGATCCTGCGGTTGCTCGCCTGGAGCCCAGACCTCCGTGGGACCGCCGACGCAGTGCTCACAACCCTCGCTCGCGAGGTGCCACAGTGGCTCAGCGTCGCACAACGAAAGCGCGCCGCCGCGGTTGGCACTGCGCCTCGCATGGCGCCCGCGTGGGCCGGCGCCGAAGAGACACTCGAGGGAGCATGTCACGCGCTCTGCGATGCCCTCGCGGACAACGGGCTGGGCGTCGTCGTGCGTGGCGCAAAGGCGAGCGGAAAAACGCGCTTTTTGCATGAAATAGTCAATCAAACGCGGATCGTCTTTGCTTCGCGTGGGCACACGGTCCGAGTGGTCACTTCGCTCCCCCTCGACCTCATCGAGCCCACCGTGGTGCTGCTCGATCAGCACGCACCCGAACAGATCGCGCGGGTCGCCGAGGGGCTTCGCCAGCTCCGCGCGCTCGGAGGCATCGCCGAGCCCATCGCCCTCCTCGCCTCGACGGACTCGACGGACGTGACGGACGCGACGCACTCGACGCACTCGACGCACTCGACGGGCGCGTTCGGTGAGGGCCTCATCGAGCTGGCGCTTCAGCCCTTGGACCGCGCGCGCCACGATGAGCTCTTGGAGCGTGCCCTGGGTGGCTGTGTCGAGCCCGACGTAGGCGCCGCCCTGTACGCCGCGAGTGGAGGGCTCGCGGGACGCTGTGTGCGGCTGCTGCAGGGGCTCGCAGACGGCGCGGCTTCGGCGGTGACCCTCGACGACGTGCGCCAAGCACAACGCGCCCTGGGAGACCCGCTGGCGGTGTGCAAACGGCTCCCGACCGGCTCACGCGCGCTGATGTTCGCGCTGCTCGTTGCGGGCGAAGCGCTCGGCGTCGGCGTGATCGAGTCGCTGGACCCCGAGTGGCGTGAGCACAGCGCCGCGTTGCTGCGCGAGGGGCTCGTGAGTCTCGCAAACGAGAGCCTGTGCGCGACGCATTCGCTGACGTTGTCCGAGGCGATCGATGTGCGCGCTCCACGATTTGCGCAGAGCGCCCGAGCGCTCAAGCGTGCGCTCGATGCGCGAGGAGGCCTCTCGTGGACGCTTCGCATGCGCGTGACCGCGTTGGCGGGTGACCACGCCGAGGCGCTCGCGCTGGCAACGCAGGGGCTCGTCGATCCCTCGCAGAACGCTGAGACCCTGCACGAGCTTCTGGCCATGCGCGCGGCGCTCTTGCCTCACGACGTGGGCGCACAGCAGTCGTGGGCGCGGTCGCTTTTGTGGCGTGGGCAGGCCAAGCATGCCCGGCATGTGCTCGATGCGCTGAGCGATCGCGCTGATGATTTGCTGCTTCAAGTCGATGTTTTGCGTGCCCTTGGCGACAACGCAGGCGTCGAGGGAGTGCTCGAGGTTCTCGGTCGTGACGCGACGCACCCGTCTCGGGTCGCGGTGGCAGCGCTGCAGGCGCGGGTGCATCTCGAGAGCGGCGCGCTCACCGACGCGCTCGAACGGCTGCGGCAAGACGCGCCCACAGAGGCCTGTCCGAGTGTGATCCGGCTGCGTTGGATCGAGGTGATGGCCACGGTGCTAGTCCAGCAGGGCCACGCGGACCAAGCGCTCGTGGTGCTCGATCAGGTGCCTTCGCACGAGCGCCACGGTGACGTCCGGGCGATGGGTCGGCTCTGGTCGCTTCACGGAATGTGCCATCAATCGCAGGGAAACCTAGACCTCGCGCTCGCGTGCTATGAGCACGGATGGGTGAGCGCTCGCGCGGCCGGAGACCTGCGCGTCGCCTCGACGCTGGCGGTCAACCGAGGGACCGCTCAGTGGCAGCGCGGGCAGCTCGGAGAGGCCTGCACCTGGCTCGCGCGCGGAGTGCGTGGTCTGGCGGCGTGGGGATCGCGGTTTGAGCTCGCCCGGGCGATCGCGAACGCTGCGACGCTCGCGCTCTTTGTGGGCGACCTTGAGGGCGCGAGGGACGCGCTGGGGCGTGGGCAGCGTGCGGCAGAGCAAGCCGGAGACCCTGAGTCGCTGCGGTTGCTTTCGGTGCTCTCAGCGAGCGCCACACCAGACGTCGCTGAGAGCGTCGCAAGACTGCGAGATCTCAGTGAAAAGACAACTGATCCTCACGCGAAAGGTCTCGCCGAAGAGCTCAACGCGCGTGCCATTTGCCTGGCCGCCGAGCATGGGATGTTGTGGCCCTCCGCGTCGCTCCCTGAGCCCCTCCACGAACCGATTGCTGCGATCGCGGCGCTCGCCCTGGCCGTTGTGCGTGAGGCTCCGACAGAGACTGTGCGCGCGCTTGCGGCCCTCGCGCGCGAACAAGTGCGCGCTGCGAACGAGCCCGAGCTCACGCTGTTGCTCTCTCGATGGCAAACTCGATTGCCTGCCAATAATCAAGAAAAACGGCGTTTGCACGCGACCTACGAATCGGATGTGCAGGCGCTGGCTGCCACGCTTTCTCCGCCGATGGAGAAGGTGTTTCGCGCGCACCATGCCCTGCTCTCGTCGGCGAAGACCAGCGCGAATTGGGCAGTGCGCGGGGCTCTGTCGAGCGAGCCAGTGGCGGCGCTGCGTTGGCGGCGACTCGTCGAAATTACCCGAGAAATCAACGGCGAAATGCGTCTTCGGCCGTTGCTTGAGCGCGTGATGGATGCGGTCGTAGAGCTCACGGGAGGCGCGAGAGGCTTCTTGCTGTTATCGGGGCCCGATGGGTCGCAGCGTGTTCGCACGGCGCGCAATATGGGCGGGCGCGAGCTCGCGCCTGGAGAGGGTTCACCCTCACGATCCATCGCGGATCGTGTGGCAAAGACCGGTGAAGCCATCGTGACGATCGACGCGGCCAACGATCAGCGCTTAACAGCGTTTGAGAGCGTCGCAGCGATGCAGCTTCGGTCGGTGCTCGCGGTGCCCTTGGTGATCCATGGTGTCTCGTCCGGGACGGTGTACGTCGACGACCAGCTCAGGCCAGGCGCTTTCTCTGACGACGCGATCCAGGTCGCTAGCGAATTTGCAGAGATCGCGGCGGTCGCGATCCATAACGCGCGCAGCGCTGCGAAGCTCCGCCGTGCGCTGCGCAAGAGCGAGCGCCTCGCCAGAGCGCTGGCGACGAGGGTGCAGACGCAGGACGTCGAGCTCGAAGCGACACGCCGCGCGCTGTCGTCCGAGCACGAGCCCAGCGGTCGTTACGACGCCATCGTGGGCCGCGGAGCCGCGATGAAGAAGCTCTTGTCCCTCTGCGATCGCGTGGCGAGCACAGGCGTGTCGGTGCTCTTGCTCGGCGAGTCAGGCACGGGCAAAGAGCTCATCGCGCGCGCCCTTCATCACAACTCGCCGCGGGCCAAGCGTCCGTTTGTCGCGATCAATTGCGCGGCGGTCACCGAGACGCTCTTAGAGAGCGAGCTCTTCGGTCACCTTCGTGGGGCCTTTACTGGGGCCGATCGTGCGCGCCAGGGGCTCTTCGAGGTCGCGGACGGTGGGACACTGTTTCTCGATGAAGTGGGCGAGATGTCCGCAGGGATGCAGTCGCGATTGCTCCGCGTTCTGCAAGACGGCGAGGTGCGACCCGTGGGCGGAACCCTCTCGCGCAAAGTCGACGTGCGCGTGATCGCGGCGACCCTGCGCGATCTGCCCAAGCTTGTCGAGAGCGGGCAATTTCGCGAGGATTTATACTACCGACTCGCGGTGCTCACCGTCGAGCTCCCGCCGCTGCGTGCCCGTGGCGAAGACATCCCGACCCTCGTCTCGCACCTCTTGCACAAGCACCAGCGCGCCGAGATCAAGGTCGACCGCAGGGCCATGCAGCGGCTGGTAAACTACCGATGGCCGGGCAACATCCGACAGCTCGAGAACGAGCTGCTGCGAGCGAGTCTCTTGTGTGACGGAGTGATCCGCGAGTCAGACCTCGACCCACGCTTGCTTCAGACAATCACTGAGCCACGCGAGAGCGACGTCACGATGGACCTCCGCACCGCCGTCGAAGACATTGAGCGCCGTGTGGCCCAGCGCGCGCTGTCGCGGTTTCACGGCAACCAGACCAAGGCCGCGCAGGCCATGGGGCTCTCGCGCTTTGGTCTTCAGAAGCTCCTCAAACGCCTGGGCATGGACGACGCCGCACGCCTCGCGAGAGATGCCTCTGCGTGAGGTCTTTCACTTCGGAAGTGCAGCGATTCGCGCGGCGATCTTGTCCCAGTTGAGCCCCGCGAGCACGTTGGTGGCGTAGTCCGCTTTCTTGGTCTGGTAGTCCGCGAAGTACGCGTGCTCCCAGACGTCGAGCACGATGACCGGCGTCGCGCCAACGAAGAGCCCATGGTCGTGCTCGCTCTTGATGAAATTGTTGACCAAGCCCTTGGTGATTGGATCATAGACGGTCATGAGCCAGCCGTGACCCGACGCCATGATGGCCTTCGAGTCCGCGACCCAGTTCTCGAAGCTGCCAAATCCCGCGTTGATCGCGGCCTTGGTCACGTCGTTGGGCTGCGTCGAGCCGTCCCCGAGGTTCTCGAAGTAGAGCTCGTGAAGCACGGTGCCGTTGTACGCAACGGGCTCGCGGCGCTTGAGCTCTGAGAATTCGTTGTACGAGTAGTTCGGAGCGCTGCGGTCCGCGGTCGCGAGGCGCTCTCGGATCTCGTTGAGCTTCTTGACGTAGCCGCCGTAGAGCGTGAAGTGCGCCTTGAGCTGCAGGTCGCTGAGTCCCTTGGCGTTGCCGCCGAGGAGGTGATCGTAGTTCTTTGCTTCGAGGGCCATGGTGAGGTCTCCAGGTTGTGATTCTGTGTGAATATTCTCTGAGTGGTTTTGCTCGCGCGTGGCTCAGAGATGGGGCTCTTTGGGGGTGACACCGCGCAGCTCTCTCAGCGCGCAGGGGTCACCCATCGCGAGGCGCAAATCCCGACAGGCGTCGTGCAATTTGTGCAGAAGGTGCGTACCGCGCACGCTCCCTCTTGGCAACCCTGGAGGGTCGTCAATGGGCAAAACTCTCTGCGCCCGGTTGCAAGGGCGAGTCGTTGCATTGCACGGCGATTCGCGGCACACCGTCCAGCACGAAGCCCAATGCGTGTCCCTACAATCTCTCTTATTTCGCTGATCGCCGTCGCTGGTTGTTCTTCGGGTCCGGCGACGCCCGATGCCTCCACGGACGCACGCGCAGACACTGCGTCGACGCCCGACATCGTGGTGCCGACGGATGCCCCCGAAGATCGCGCGCCGATCCCGTACGACGCCGGTCCGCCGCCGTCGTGCACGGTGATGTCTTCGTCACGCCGCATCGTAGACCGTCCGGGTCTCGATCATGTGGCGGACCCCGTGCAGCTGATTGACACGGGAGATGGCTTTCTTGTGGCGCTGCGTGCCATTCAAATGGGCACCAGCACGGCAGACGCGGGCACCGATGCGAGCGCAGATGCGCGCGCGGATGGCTCCGTGGGCGACAGCGTCCTCTCGGATCGCTCTGTGATTTTGCCACTCAGTCAAGACGGAACTCCCTCCGCCGCCGTCACGCTCTTCGACGGTGCGCCCACGCGCTCAAGTGCGTATGCGCCGCAGCTTCATCGCACGCCCACGGGGATCATCGCGCTCCACGAAGAGGTCCGAGGCAACGCGAGTTCGCCTGAGTTTTTGCTGCGCGTACACACCTCGATCGCCAGCACTCGGGGCGTTGTCTCCGAGACGCGCGTGGCCCGAAACAACGTCTCACTGCCCGACAGCGCGCGGATCGAGACGGGCGTCTTGGCGCTGGGCGCACGCATCGAGTCCATCGGAGATGGGGGACTTGTCAGCGCCGCGCCGATCTCTGTTCACCTTGATTTTTCTGGGATGAACGTGCGTGCGGTCGACACCTTGCTCACAGCCATCTACCCCACCGAGGTCTTCGATCCCCACACGCGCACGACCCCTGAGGGAGGCGCGATCTACGCATACCGAAGGCTCGGAAGACTCGGGTTCATCCCGTTTACGCCCAACGGATTGCTCGAGCCCACGGGCACCTTCGATGTACCTGGGACCAACGTCCCGTTGCTCGATGACGTCCGCGCGGTGGGCGACGGCGTGATCGCTGCGTGGTCGCGCAATAATCCCGGCGGAATCGCCGAGATTCATGTCGTGATCGCGTCGCGCTCCCACGTGCTGCGGCGCGAGACTGAGCTCGAACGCTTCACAGGCGAAGGTACGACCGCGGTGAGCGTTGTCCCGGTGTACGGCGGGGCCGCGCTGCTCTGGCGCCGCGGTGTTGACGCTCAGGCGCGCGTACGGATCGCGGTGGTCGCGCCCGACGGGACGATCCGCGTTCCGCCGCAAGACCTCATCGCGATCCCGAACCTCGAGGGCCGTGTCGCAGCGAGCGCGCAGGGTCGAGAGCTCACGATCGTCGCGCGCGATGGCCGCACGGCGACGCAGTGGGGTTACAGCTTCGCGCGGGTCTGCGTTCCGACGATGTGAGCCCTGCGAAATGGGCCGTGAATCCATCGCGCGCCCAGCACGATCGTCGCGATCACGGTCTCGGCCACAAAGCCCCACCACCCTCCGGTGGCGCCCCAATGCAGGCGTCGCCCAAGGACATACGTCAGACCAGGGATGCAGATCCACGCGATCGTTGTGCCGGCGATCGCGACAAATCTCACGTCCTTGGCACCACGCAGCAGCCCCCGAAGGACCATGTTCGCGCCGTCGAATACCTGAAAAATCGCTGCGATCAAGAGCAGCTGCGCGGCGAGCGGCACCACGCGGCTGTCTTGGGTGAAGAACCTCGCGATGGGCTTGGACCACAGCACAAACACCAACGAGCAGCCTCCCATAAAACCCAGCGCGATTCGCAGCGCCGCCCGCGCGACGCGATCGGCTTCTGAGAGCTGGCCACGCCCGAGGCTTCGGCCCACGAGCACACTCGCCGCTTCTGCAACGGCGAAGCCCGGCAAGAAGCTCACGCGCACCGCGCTCAACGCGAGCTGATGCGCCGCAAGCTCGGCCGCGCCCATCGCACCCAGCAAGAGCGTAAACACCGTGAAAGCCAGGTTTTCTGCGAAAAAGTGTGCACCGGTCGGGGCACCAAGCCGCCACACCCGCGCAACAGCCTCACGCAGCGAGAGCGCGCTTGGAGCCGTAGTTCTCGCCTGTTGTCCCGCACAGCGCGCCACGTAGGCGAGCAGTCCGAGAGCCTCGATCCACTCGGCGATCGCCGTCGCGTAGCCAGCACCTGAGACACCGAGCGCCGGGGCGCCCAGCGCGCCATGGATCAGCGCGTACGCGAGCGTCGCGTTGACCACGTTGGTCGCAAGACCCGCGATCATCGCGCTGCGCGAGTCGCCCTGCGCTTGGCGTGACTGCACCATCGCGCTCACGAGCAACATGGCAGGCGCACCAAACGCACGTGCGTGAGTAAATTCTGCAGCAGATCGCGCGACAGCGGGGCTCACTCCGAGCCACAAAAACACCCGCGTCGCGTCTCGGGTGAGCGCAAAAATCACCGCACCCAAGCCCAGGCCAAACAGGGCTCCCGCCTGCGCATACCGAGGCGCGTCCTGCGGGCGACCCTCGCCGATCGCGTAGGCCGTGTGCACTTTGACGCCCCGCATGAGCCCGAGCCCGAGCGCATACGCGAGGTACATCAGCACGGACGCTGTCCCGACTCCGGCGAGGGCTTCGGCGCCCAGCGCGCCTACGAGCCGTGTGTCCACGATGCCCAGCATGCTCTCGCCGAGCATCGCTGCAGCGATCGGGGCCGCGAGCGTGATGAGCTCTCTTCGGGTCGCGCGTTGTGCCGATTGTTCGCGATGGACGCGCCGAAGCGCGCCGCGTGTGCGCCAGGGATGAGCGCGCGTGATCGCGCGCGAGAACCGCGTTGAGGCCATGACAAGCAAGCTCCATAAGCGCTGAAAAATCTCAGCGTGAGGGGCTCCAATGTTCACGCGCAGCTGCGCGGTCAAGCGTGCGTCGAAGATTGCTCGAAGCTTACAGTCGCGGGATGGGCTGTCCCTGCGAGACCGCGATCAGGGCCATGTAGAACTGCCGCACGTTCTTGTCATTCTTGCCCCAATCGAAGACCTGCGTGGGCATCGAGCACTCGGAGCGCACTGTCAGGCGGTCAGGCGCCACGCGTACGATCGTGAGCTTTTCTCCCCACGATCCGAATGACATGCTGACGCTCCCCGTAAAGTGCAGACCATCCGGGGTACCCGCGCCCGCCCAGCCGAGCATCTGGAGCGTTTGCCAGATCACGTTGGGGTGCAACGTGGGTGGGACCATAAAAT
Organism: Deltaproteobacteria bacterium; assembly: GCA_030694465.1. Taxonomy (GTDB): domain Bacteria; phylum Myxococcota_A; class Polyangia; order Polyangiales; genus JAUXYJ01. Next base: position 78,800 of record JAUXYJ010000042.1, read on the forward strand.
CTTCCTGATACGAGGCCGGAAATCCCATGCCCATGGCGGCTGCTCCTCATCCGTTCTAACTCGCGATCAGCGCGTCGACGAACGCGTGATCTTCGCGGCTCTGCAGTGTGCCCAACAACGTGGCGCCGTCAAGCACGGGTTGGGGCGCATACCGTGTCCGCATCAAGCGCAATCGCTCGCCAGCCTCGTGCAAACGCGCTGCAAAATCGCTGTTGATTCGCGCACGTGCGGCGAGCGCCCGTTGCGCGCGGTCTTGTGACTCTAGGTCTGTACAGATCAAGAGCGCGTCGCAGCCAGCCTCGATCGATCGCACCGAACACTCTTCGATGCTGTAGCGGTCTGCGACTGCTTTCATGTGCAAATCATCGCTAAAACACACGCCCTCGAAGCCAAGCTCTTCGCGAAGCAGTGTGCCCACGATGTCCTTGCTGAGCGTCGCCGGGAGGTGCGCATCAATGCCCTCGAACACGACGTGCGCCGTCATGATGCTCGCGACCCTCGCGCTGATCGCCGCGCGAAACGGGACGAGCTCAATCGCGTCGATCCGAGCGCGCCCATGACGCAACACCGGAAGGTCCAGGTGGCTGTCCTGCGCAGTGTCTCCATGCCCCGGAAAGTGCTTCGCGCACGCCGCGACGCCCGCTCCTTGCAGCCCCTCGATCGCAGCCACGACGTGCGCCGCAACGCGAGCCGGATCCCTCGAAAACGCGCGGTCTCCAATGATCGGGTTGTCAGGGTTTGAGTCCACATCGGCGACCGGCGCAAAGTCCGTCGTGCACCCCAGCGCGACCAGCCCACGCGCCAACGCGGCGAGCACGCCTCGGGTGAGGGCAGGGTCGTCTCGCTCGCCCAGCACGCGCATGGCAGGCAGCTGCACAATCGAGGCTCGCAATCGCGCGACGCGGCCGCCCTCTTGGTCGATGGAGACAAGCGGTGCGGTGCCGCTGGGGCGTGCAGCGTCGACAAGCGAAGCGACCAATTGTGCGACCTGCAAGGGGTCGGCGACGTTGCGCTTAAAGAGCGTGACCCCCGCGATGAGACCCTGCGCGAGACGCTCCCGAAGCACCTCGGGCGCAGCGAGTCCGTCAAACCCACCTACGATCACGGCGCCGGCTAAGCGGTCAAACGAGTCAACGATTTTCATTGATATTTCTCAGGCAGAGTTTGGATTCGCGGGGGATCGCTTGCGCACCGATGGACGCGGGCTGGGCGTGCGAGCGCGGGTGTGACACACTCGTGCGACTTCTACTCTCGCGATTCATCATGAGAAAACTCACGTTGTCACTTTTGTGCGCGGCGCTCTCCGCTGCTTGTGGTCCCCCAGGCCAAGACCCAGACGGAGGCTCCCCAGACGGTGGCGCGCGGCCCTGCGCGAACGCCTGTGCCTGCGCTGAGCGCGGGCCTCCAGACTACCGTGGTGAGACCGCCGGAACGCCCTCCGCTTCGAGCAGCGCAGAGCAGACCGAAGGCCTCACGCGTGCGAACCGCTGGAGGACCGCCTCGGGCCTCGCGCCCATCCACGCCAACGCGCAGGTCGAAGACGCCGCGCTTCGGCACGCACAGTTTATGGCAAGCAACGCGAGCACGTGCTGGCCCGGCGCGCACAGCCAAGTCAACAACGCGGGATGCCAGAACTTTACCGGCGCAAACCCAGGCGCACGCCTGGTCACCTCGGGCTACGCATGGAGCGCATACGGTGAGGTGATCGACTGGGCGGACACGCCCACCCGCGCCGTCGACGAGTGGATCTGGACCGTCTATCACCGCAAACCCTTTATGCGCTGGGAGTACGTCCACATGGGCTATGGCCGCGCGCAGGGGCCCTACAACGGGCGCACGGCGTGGCACAACGTCGTGGACTTTGCGTCGCCACGTTCGGGGGAGCGGCCTACACAGCCTACTAGCGGATTTGCAGTATTTCCGTTGCCCGGGCAGACCGACGTGCCGGTCGGGTTTCGTGGCGACCTCGAGGGCCCCACGCCTCCCGCACCCGGAACACTCGGCGCTTGGCCTCGTGGTCTGTCCTCAGGGCAGGTCGTGTCAGCGCACTTCGTCAACGCGATGTTCGAAGTGAGCGAGCATTTGTTCTACCGATCCGAGCCCGGTGGGACACGCTGCGAGCCCGTCGAACACACGTTTATCTCGCGCGCAAACGACCGCAACCTCATGACCAGCCACGATGTATTTCTGTATGCGAACGAGGCGCTCCAACCGATGACCGAGTACGTCACACACCTCCGCGGGACGGTCAATGGGCAGCCCTTCGACCGCACCTGGGCGTTTACTACCCGCTGAGTCAACCCGTCCGCGCGCCCCTCCTTCGTGGCCCTGTCGTGTCGTTGCGTTTGCAGTGTCTTCGCGGTACCCTCCAAGGGTCGTGCGTCGCTCATTTGTCATCGCCTCTGTTGCCGCTGCGCTCAGCGCTTGTGCGCCCGAATCGCGCTTGGAGCCCTCCGCGACCAGCCCTGGCGTACAGCCTGCACACAGCACCGCGCTCTTGGTGATCGAGCGCAACGCAGGCGAGTCACTCACCCCAAGTGCGCAAATCGGCGCGCGCTTTGTTCGCTACACGGGCATCCCGGCAGAGGTCCTCCCTTCGCTCCTGGGGACCCCCGCTCTCCCGGCCGAGCTCGGCTGCCACGTGTTGAGCGATGACCTGCAAATGGCCCCGCGCGCAGAGGTCCAGCTGGTCAACGTCGGCGCCCTCGATGTGCACAGCGATGGCCAAGCGATTCACCTCGTCCCTCGGCGCGTCCCCGATCTCTTTCAGCTCGTCTCTGGCGTGGTCTACGCCGCCGAAGGAGAGCTCGCGGGCTCGCGCTGGCAGTTTCGGGCCGAGGGAAACCGGCACGCCTCGGTCCCAAGCTTCGAGGTCGAAGCCCTCGCCCCCAGCTCGCTGCTCTCGGTCACCCTCGACGCACAGAGCGTAGCGCCCTCGTCCACGCTGACCCTTGGCACCGCACCGCATGTCCTGCGATGGTCCCGCGGCGAGAGCTCCGATCGCGTGACCATCACGTTCGAGCCCGCCAGCCCCGACGCATCCCAGCCCGTGATCCGCTGCGTAGCGGACGACTCACTGGGAGTGTTTCAGCTCGACAGCGCGTGGTCAGACCGCGTGACACGTACGCTCCCCGGTGGCCGCGTCACGGTCCACCGTATGCGCACTCGGCCGTTCGCCCTGCAGGGGTTCGAGAGCGCAGCGGTCGTGTTTGATCTGTCGATCAACGCAAGAATCGCATCCGCTCAATAGCCATTCCGGCGACGTCGCCGGGTCACTTATTTTTTATTGAGCCATCGCGAGAACGCCGCGAGCGCGCCCGGAGACTCTGGCTCTGTAGAGGGCTTGGCCTCTTTGCTCGCCGGCCTGTCCGGGCCACCCCGTGAGCGCAACTCTGTGAGCCGAATCTCACGTGCTGCGTCGATGTTCTTGGGGTTCGCCTCGAGCGCCAGAGCGAAGTGTTTCTGTGCTTTCGCCAATTCTCCACGTCGCTGCAACGCTTGGCCGAGAGCCAACTGCGCGCGATCGTTTTTGGGCGAGAGCACCGTCGCTTCCGTCAGCACTTTGATCGCTTCGACCAGCGGACCGTCTCCACCGCGGGCGACCAAGACCGCACCGAGCGCCGCGAGCACCGCAGGGTCTTCGGCGTTGAGCGCGTGCGCTTGCCGTGCGCTCCGTTCGGCCTCGTCGAGATCGTGTCGCCGGAGAAGAATCTCTGCTTTCTGTGCAAGCGTCGCTGCCTCGAGCATCGCGTCGACCTTGCGCTGCGATTCTGGTGTCCCGCCTCCGTCCTTGGCGATTCGCGCGTAGCGATCACGCGATTGCGGATCGAGCAGCACGCGCTGGGCCTCATTGAGCAGCGAGAAGATGCTCTGAAACGCCGATTTTACCTGCTCACTTCGCACCCGATCCGGATGCCACTCAGCGGCCTTGCGCATAAACGCGTGGCGCACTGCGTCCGCGTCGGCGTCGGTCGCGACCTCGAGCATCTGAAAGAAATTCTCGCGATCCAGCGCATTCAATCGCTCTCGAGCCTTGTCGAGCAACGCTTGATCACTCGCCGAGGGAGCGTCCGCAGCCGGCACCGTTGGCTTCGGTGTCGGGTTCGCAGGCGTTGTTTGTGCGACAGGCACGGGGGTTGGATCCGGGTGCGCTCCGTGAACATCGAGGCATTTGCCAATGAGCAACGCATAGACAAATCGCTGAGCGATCTCGCGATCGGTGACTAACCCCTCAAGCGTCGCGAGCGTCGCAGGTCCCAGCCGCAGCGCATCCACGAGCTGCTCATGAGCCGCATCGAAGCCATACGCCGCGAGGGGCGCACCCGGTCGCAGGCTGGCCTCTGCGGTCCCCAGTTTTGCGAGCGCTTGGCTCATCGCCGCGTGCGGTGGTGCGGCCTCGATACCCTCCCACACGATCGCCAAGAGCTCCACGACGGGTCGAGCATGATGCACAGAGGGCAAGAGATCTACCGCGTCATAGAAGCGATAGATCGCGTTGCCTAGCGCGAACATGGCCTTGATCCGAGCCACACATTGCATGTGCAAAAGGGTCTGTACCTGCGCGTCGGTCAGCACGCCCATTTCGGTGAGCAAGGCCCCTATGGGCTGCGGTGCCGCGGTGAGCATCGCCTCGGCGTCCAGGAGCTCGGAGCTAGCAAGCCATTGGAGCTGCACCGCGAGCTCTCCAAAGCGCGCGAGCCCAGTGGCTACGTGAGCCGCAGTGAGCTGGCCGTCTTCGAACACAAAGAGGTGTTCGCCTGCGAGATTGCCGATGGATGGGCCCTCGATCGCGAGCGAACCGCTGAGCGCGTGCTCGCGGATGTACACCAGCAAGTGCGCGAGTGGGGTCCTTGCAAAGCGTCCCTCGGCGGTCGGGGTAGGTCTGGTCGCGGCTGTCACAACGAGCGCAATGTAGCGCGGACTGGGCCTCGATGGGGCTCCGTCTAGGTAGCCCTACGCGAGGATGCGCCAGACGGTCCCAGCGGGGTCATCGCGCAGCTCAATTTTCTTCGCGATGAGCTCGTCGCGGATCGCGTCAGAGCGAGCAAAATCTTTGCGTTTTCTCGCTTCGATGCGCTCAGTGAGCAGCGCGTCGATGGCCGCTGGGTCGATCCCGCGAGCGAGCGCGCGTCGCGTCCTCACGCGTGCTGCAAAAGCCGCAGGGTTCTCTTGCCCGATGCCCAAGACGTGCGAAGTGTGATCAAGCGCTTCAAGGAGCGCGCGCGTCTCGATGGGCTCTTTGCGGTTGGCATCGCAGAGCTCGTTGGCGCGCTTGTAGAGCTCAGACAAGTGCCCGAGCGCCGCGGCGGTGTTGAGGTCTTCGTCCATGGCCTCGTGAAAAGAGCGCACAATGACCGAGACAATATGGTCGGGACGCGCTGCTGGCGCACCCTCTGCGAAGTGCGCACGCGCAAACATGCGCGCACGGGTCGCGTAGAAGTACTCAAGCCGCCCTTCGGCTTCTTCGAGCGCCGGAAACGTCGTGGGCCTGAGCTCGTTGCTCTTGCACGGGAGCGCCTCGTCGACGACGAACTCAAACGAGAGCGGCGAGCGATAGTGCGTGCCTAAGATCCACAGGCGTACGGCCTCGGGCTCGACGCGCTCGCACAGGTGCTTGAGCACGAAATAGTGCTTTACCTCTGCGGTATAAGTGTCCGCGTCACTCTTCGAGGCCTTCTTGTTGTTGATGTTGATAAACCCGTTGTGCATCCACGCGGACGCAAACGGGTGTCCCGTGCACGCCTCGCTCTGCGCGATCTCGTTTTCGTGATGCGGAAAGATCAAATCAATCCCTCCGCCGTGCACATCAAAGGTCTCGCCCAACCATTTGCGCGCCATCGCCGAGCACTCGATGTGCCAGCCCGGTCGACCATCGCCCCACGGAGAGCACCAGCGAGCGCCGGGGCCTTCGTCTTCTTTCGAGGATTTCCACAGGGCAAAGTCGTGCGGGTCTTCTTTCATCGAGGCGTCGTTTTTACGCTGATGCTCGTCCTCGCTGGCCTGTGTGAAGTCACGCTTCGAGAGCTTGCCGTAGCCTTCAAAGCTCTTGACCCGGTAGTACACGTCGCCGTCGACCTCGTACGCATGGCCCTTCTCAATGAGCGTCTGCACCATCGCGATGATCTCAGGGAGGTGCTCGCTCACCCGCGGTTCGCGGTTAGGACGCTGACAACCGACGCTCTCGGTGTCTCGGTGGTAGGCCGCAATATTGCGTTCGGCGACCTCCATCGGGGTCTCGCCCGTCGTGTTCGCGACCTTGATAATTTTGTCATCAATGTCAGTAAAATTGCGGACATAGGTGACATCGACGCCCGACGCACGGAGGTGCCGTACGAGCGTATCAAACACGACCGCAGGACGCGCGTTGCCTACATGAATCGGGCCATAGACCGTGGGGCCGCATGCGTAGATCGAGCAGGCGCCGGGGACGCGCTGGGGCAACGCCACGAGCTCGCCTGTGAGAGTGTCGTGCAATCGAAAACGGTGCGTGCGCGCGGTCGCTGGGGACGAGTTGCTCATGGCGGATGCGGTAGGTCTCTCTTGATCGAAGGAGGGTTAGGTCGCTACTGATACTCCGTGGGTCGCCATCGCTCCAAGTGCAAGTGCACTGCGCGTGACAGACAACCCCTGAGAGGACACCTGGTCGTGTTGCGAGTTATTGAGCAAGAAGAACCCCCATTTGAGCCCACGCTCGCCGCGTTGGCTACCCGAGGCGAGACAGACCTCCTGGCCGTCGAGCCCGCAGTGCGCGCGATCCTTGACGAAATCCGCGAGGGCGGTGACCCGGCGCTCTTGTCCGTGACCCAGCGAATCGACGGGCGCACGCCCGCGCCGCTCGTGTTTGGACCCGATGCCATGCGCGAGGCGCTTGGCTCGCTGAGCGCCGAGCACCGCGACGCCCTCACGCTGGCCGCTGCACGGATCCGCGCGTTTCACGAGCACCAGCGCGAGCCCGGTCGGAGCTTCACCGACAGCGACGGTGTGCGATTGGGCTGGCGAATCCGGCCCCTGCAGCGCGTGGGGGTCTACGCGCCCGGAGGCAAAGCCCGCTACCCGTCCAGCGTACTCATGGCCGCGATCCCTGCGCGTGTGGCGGGTGTGCGTGAGGTCGTAGTGTGCACCCCGCGCCCAACGGCCGAGGTGCTCGCGGCAGCGTCCATCGCGGGGGTCGACCAAGTGTTTGACCTCGGCGGCGCCGTCGCCGTCGGAGCCCTCGCGTACGGGACCGCCACGGTCCCTCGCGTGGATAAAATCGTGGGCCCCGGCAATCTCTATGTGACCGCAGCCAAGCGCCTAGTCTTTGGTCGAGTCGCCATCGATGGCCTCGCGGGCCCGAGCGAAATCTTGGTGGTCGCCGACGACCACGCCAACCCCGAGGTCGTCGCCGCCGACCTGCTCTCCCAGGCCGAACACGACGAGGCCGCCTACCCGCTCTTGGTCACCCTCTCTCGCTCGATGGCCAACCGGGTCAACGCAGCGCTGGTCGCCCAGCTCGCGCGGTTGCCTCGCCGAGAGGTCGCCCAAGCCAGCGTAAGCACCCACGGGATGTGCTTTGTCGTGCGCTCGCTCGACGACGCCGCCCGCGTCGCGACCACGCTTGCCGCCGAGCACCTGGCCCTCTTGGTCCGAGATCCCGACGCACTCTTTGCCAACATTGACGCTGCCGGAGCGGTCTTTCTCGGCGATTTTACACCCGAAGCCGCTGGCGACTACCTCGCGGGGCCCTCGCACGTGCTCCCCACCGGTGGCGCCGTACGGTTTAGCTCTCCGTTGGGCGTGTACGACTTTGTGACCCGGACCTCGATCATTCAGTATGACCGAGAGGCACTTTGCAAACACGCAGACGCGATTGTCTCTCTTGCGCGCCTTGAGGGCCTCGAAGCCCACGCGCGCGCCGTGCTCACCCGCACCCAGGGCTAAGTCGGCCTTCAGGGACCCCCTAACTACGCTCTGCGAGCAGACCGCGCAGGCCGCTAATCATGCGCGCTTTGGGCGGTGTAAGGGCTGTCCGTACGGTCGATTGACGAGCGTCAATCAGCAGAGGCCGTATTGGTTGGATTACAAGGCCCGTCAGGAATCTAACAGCCAAGGGAATAGACGCGTCGAGCCCAGGGGGATGTCACGCTCTTGCGTTGTGTTTTGCAGGTGAAAGGGGTATGGCACCGACCCTGCATTCACGATGTGGTCGCGGCAAAACGATCGTGCCGTGAGTGACTTTGGTTTTGGATTGCTCTCCTCCTCTCGGCAATGGTGCCCAGAGGGCCCAGGAGAGTGCTGAGGAGGAACTTATGGGTTCTCGATGGAGCCAGCGATTGAGACTGGCAGCAAGCCTGTCGACAGTCTTTGCGGGAGCAGGGATGTCCGGCGGGTGTATGGAAGCGAGGCCCGCGATCAATCGCGTGCAGCCAGACTTCTTGGACAAAATGCAGCTTATTCCCGTGCAATACGGGCTGCTGACCGCTGGTGGGACGCCCGCGCAATTGACGCGTGAGCTTCTTCGCCGCGAGCCCCAGTGGGCGCACCAGGTCACGATTGTTGACAAGCCCGCGACCACCGGCTTCCAGGGAATTTCCTGGTACACCCAAGTTGAGAAGGTCAACTGGGAGGTCAGCGAAGGCTTCTTGATCGCGCGCTTGTCGTACGATCGCCTCAACCGCGCAGACGGCGTCGCAGCCTCGCGTGATCCTTGGGCGAACAACAACGACAACGGCATCAACGGCAACCCACGCCAGGGCGAGATCCTCGCGGTCTACGGCATCCAGTCTCACTTTGACATCCGTCGCTCGTACAACCCGCAGACGGGTGAAGAGCTCAACGTGATCGAAGAGAACGGCGCAGACCGCCCGTGGTACCAGCGCCGCTACATGCGCATTGACTGGTCGCGCAACCTCGTCGGCGGCTACTCGGCCATGTCCTACGCCGAGTGGACCGGTCGCGTCCGCGCAGAGCCGGTCCCGACCTACGTCAACGACCCGACCGATCCCAACGCACCGGTCTTTAACTACGTCGACCGCCCCGCAGCGGCGGGTCAGCCCGCAGGACGCGACCTGACCTACTTCGACGTGACCAACCGGATGGTGTTGCACCCCGAAGAGGTCAACCTCGGACACTGGGGCTACCCGAACATTCCCGCGTGTATTCTCGGCAATGGCATCGAGTCGTGTAACCCCGCGGACGTTCAGCTCCGCATTTCGTTTATGCGAATCGATCCCGACCGTGACTACGAGCCCCAGGCGCTCGACGGTCACCGGATGGACCGCTTTGGGTTCTTCGAAGCCGGACGCGTTGGCTACAACCGCGATCGGCAGGACTTGCTCACCACCGAGCGCCGTCATTTCTCGCACCGCCACAATCTCTGGATCCAGCATCATATGCCCCGGATCGAGGGTGGGACTACGCTGCAGTCGGGCAACACGGGTGTCGCTTGTCAGAACAATGACCAGTGTCTGGGCATCTCGCGCACTTCGACCTGCGTAGGCGCAAACGCGGGCACCGCGGGTGTCTGCCAAGATCGCTTTGCGCTCTGCAACCCATCCCGCGCCGACGGCAGCGGAACATGTGGCGCAGAGAACGAAGCCATGGGCGCTCGCTGTGACACGTCCATCGAGTACCTTCGTGGCGATGGAAACGGTGTGTGTTTGCTACCGTTTCGCGCGCGTCAGGTCCGCCCGATTCCGTACCATCTCTCGATCAATTATCCTGAGCGTATGATGCCGGTGACCGAAGAGGTTGTTCGGCAGTGGAACAGCGCGTTCAGGCAGGCCGTGCAAGAGGCTCGCTACCGTGAGTGCTTGCTTGATCCTGCAGGTGGCGGCGAGGCTGCTTGCGCGGTCTACCGCTCAAGCGACGACACTGCGGTTCTTCCGCGGCTCAACGTGCCAGGTGCACCGCAAGAGCTCCGCAATGACGGCGTGCATGTCTACATCGGCTGCCACAATCCCGTATGGGGTCCCGCAGCAGGTCCAGGCCAACACACCCAGGCAGAGGTCGACGCGGCGCGTGCAGCAGGCTGGGACACCGCCGCTTGTGGCCCTCAGGGCACCGTGGCGCGACTTGGCGACCTTCGCTACTCGATGATGGCCTCGATCAACGAGTACGACCGCCAGGGTTCGTGGGGTCTCGCAAACGTCACGGGTGACCCCGAGACCGGCGAGATCTACTCGGCACGTGGTGCTGTGTGGCAGACGATCACAGATCTTCAGACCAACAACACCATTGACATCCTCCGGGTGCTCGCGGGCGAGATCACGCCGGACGCGATCGCCAACGGCGAGAGCCTCCGCGAGACCTACCCAGGACTCGGACAAAACGCTGGTCGCGAAGCGCGCGGCGGAGCGGGCGACGTCCCCAGCACAGCACTGCGAATGCGCTCCATGATCCGCCAGCCGGCGAGCATGGGCGAGGTTCAGCAGATTGTTGAAGCATCGCAAGTGGGTCGTCTCGATCACGACCACGCGCATGAAGGTATCGCTACGGGCGCAGAGCAGGGGATCAACCCCGGCGCAGGCGTCGTAGACATCACCAGCATCGCGCGTGATCCTCGCACCGGCCGCACCAGCGAGCACGTGCTCCGTGAGCGCGGCATGGAAATGTGGCAGCGCACGGGCACCTCGCCTCTGCTGGTCAGCGGCCAAAACGATCTCGCGACGCGACTCGGTCGCATCCGCGGCACCGAGGTCGAAGACCGCATGATGAACGGCGCTCAGCTCGCGCTCGGCGGACAAGACCCACGCCTGAGCGGGATCCTCCCCGACGCACGCGAGGGCGCATCGCCCGCACGCCGCCAGAACAACCGCATGCGGCAGATCCAGCGCGAGATCGAAGTCAACGGCCAGGCTCACCAGTGCAACTACGAGGGTGACCTCGCAGCGCGCTTTGACGACGCCGAGATGGTCTTCTTCATCGATAATTTCCGCAACAACCGCGTGCCCTTCGGGATCGACTTCGGTCGCACCTGGGACTTCGCGACCGGCGCGACTGCGCCGTCCACCGTCAACTGGAACGCAGCACGCGAGTGGCTCGTCCAGTACGTGCACTACCCAGTGATGTTGCACGAGCTTGGCCACGCCCTCGGCGAGCGCCACAACTTCGCGTCGTCTTCTGACGCGATCAACTACAACGACCGCTACTGGGCGATCCGCTCGGCACGGCACAACAACAACTCGAACATGATCCGTCCGCGCTGGGAGTACACCGCCGCAGGACAGCCCTACATGAGCGACGACGAGCGAAATCTCGGAGAAGACGCCACTGCGTACTCGTCCATCATGGACTACAAGAGCACCGAGGGCACAGGCCTGGGTCACTACGACTACGCCTTCGTCAAGCACGGCTACGTCAACATGGTCGAAGCGTTCCGCACGGTGGCAAACCGTGACCGCGCGCTCAACCTCTTTCAGACCTACTCGGGTGGTGGCCAGCAGCCGCTCTCGTTCGGTCTGCAGGGCACGACGTCGGCCAACTTGCGCCTGACCAGCTTTCACTACACCGAGATCCCGAGCGTGGTGGGTACCTCCAACCGCACGATCGAAATCGGACCTGGCCAGTCACGCACCGGCACGTACCCCAATCTCACCAACGAAAACCGCTTCAACGTGTTTTTGCACGAGACCCGCAGCGAGGGCTACAACTCGCTCGGCTGGGATCCTGACCACACCAACGTCTCTCGTCGTGGCCCCAGTGGCGCCGAAGAAGAGCACTTGGTCGTACCGTACCGCTTCGAGACCGACGACTACGCAGGTGTGTACTGGTTTAACAGCCGGTACGACGGCGGCGCCGACTTCTACGAGACGATGCAGTACTTCGCGCAGCGCTACATCGACTACTACCCCTTCAGCAGCTTCTCGCGAGAGCGTGCTTCGTTCACGGTCAACGGTTACGTCAACCGCATGAACGGTCGCTACCTCGACAACATGTATTACATCATGCGTGTTGCTTCGATCTACGAGGGCTTCTACCGCGACATCTTCGCGGCAGTGACCAACTACAACGAGTGGAAGCAGCAGACCGCGTCTGTGTCGATGGCCCTGGGTATCTCCACGGTGTTCGACGCGCTCACCACCGCCCTGTTGATGCCCGAGTGGAGCCGCTTCGGCGCTACCTTCGCGCTCAACACCCGCGCAGAAGACGGACAGCGCTACTTCGACGAAGCAGGCTTTGGCCAGAACGGCGTCTTCCAGATGCCCATCGGTGAAGGTCGTCAGTTTCAGACCACGTACGACTACGCATCGGGCCGCTTCTGGCGCGAGCGCTTGGTCAACGCGGGCTCGTACTACGACAAGATCTTTGCGCTCAACTACATGACCGACACGTTCTTGTTCTCGGTCAACCGCGAGCTCAACCAAGACCTCCGTCAGTACCAGGTCAACGTGTACACCGTGTACCCGGGCCAGACGATGCGCTTGTTCGGATCGATCCTCTCTGAGGACTGGTCGGACATCGGACCGCAGGCTCAGATCCGTGGCCGCGACGTGACCATGGTCCGCACGCAGCTCGCGCGTCTCAACCTTCCGCAGGGCACCATGCCCACGCAGAACGGTCGCGACCCCGCGCTCAACGCGGTCAACCCGAACCTCGGATTCACCGGCATGCTCTGGAGCGCGGTGCTTGGTATGGCGGGCCTCTCCGGCTCGTACGACCAGCGCTTCGTCCACAGCGCACGCTTGTGGAGCGACGGCGACCCACACGGCGTCGGCGTCCCGGTCACCCAGACGGTTACCTTCACGGACCCCGTCACGCGCTTGACCTACCGCGCACTTCGCCAGGACAACCCCGTCCCCGGCGCGACCAACCTCGACCCCGGGATCTCGACTCGTGAGAGCGCTCGTCCGCTCTCGCTCGACGGGTCCAACTACCCGAACGAGCGCGGCATCGCAGCACGTATGATCTTGCGTGCAAACGACCTGCTCCGCTTCGCCAACGCACAGCCTGCAAACTCCACGGCCCGCTCGACGGCGTTCGTGAAGCTGCAGCAGTACGTCGACCTGCTCAACGTGATGCGCCTGCTCAACAGCTGGTACAGCACGGGTGGCCAGGTTGGCGGCGGACGCGTCAGCGCAAGCGACGCAGACCGCAACGCCGCCCCCGCGGGTCGCTGATCGCTCCTGAGTGACCCGCTCGCGCACCGAGTCTTCGGGAGCGCGGGCCGAGCGCCGGTGAGGCACTTCCTCCTCGTCGCCAAGCCGACCGCTCTGACCTTTGCGGCTTACCGATTCAACCGGGTGAGCGCGGTCACTTAAGAGTCCCACATCGCGCCTCGCGCACTGCCACACGACACTCGATGCTCCCGCTGAGAGTGCCCAGGTAGCGCCCGAGGCGCTTCGCATTTCTCCAGAATCTGAGCGTGCCGCGCTGCGCTCTGGCGGCGTAGATCCGTCGGCGTGTCTGACGCGCTGAGTCGGGTTTGCGTTGACATCGCTGGCCAACAGTGAGCCTTTGCGCTCCGATGTCGGTGTTTTCCTGGAAGTCGAACCAGCCCGCGCGTTGGATGCAACAAGGCGCGAGCCGTCTGGAGCTGGTCTCGCTCTCCGTTGCCGAAATCGAGCGCGTCTTCAACCGTGTCCGAGAAGAGCTCTGGGAGGTCGGGCTGCTCGAAGACGGCAAGTACCTCGACCTCATTGGTTGCGATCGCAACTGGCTCCCCTCGTTTGATGGGACCGCGGCCGAGTTCTACGACGAGGGAGTCTCACGCCTCGATGACTGGCTCGGCTTCGAAGAAGGCATGATTTATCTCAGGCCCAACGCACGCTTTGGCAAAAAGCCTGGCGAGACCCTGCTCGACACGATGCGCCACGAGTTTGGTCACGCGTGGGCGTGGCGCGACCCCGCGTTCTTCGAGCGCCGGTGGTTTCGTGCGTGCTTTGGCGCGGCCTACGACGAGGTCTGGTGTGAGACCCCCGCGTTTGACCGCACAGAGTACATCTCGGTCTACGCCACCAAGATGCCCAAAGAGGACTTCGCCGAGACCTTCATGACCTTCTTGCGCTGCCGCAACACCCTGCACCGCTTTGATCGTCGTCCCGGTGTGCGTGCCAAGCTCGCAGTGGTTGAGCAGGCCATCAAGCAGGCCAGCGAGACGCGCCTGGCACGGTTTGCGATCTGCTGAGCGTCTCGCAGGGAGAGCTCCTGGGGATCACCGAGTACGCACTCCGGGGGTGGAGCTAGTAGCGAGCCAGCGAGGGGTCGATCATGCGAGACCACACGTCGGTCCCGCCCGCGAGCGAGAGCACGTTGGCGTAGCCCAGGCTTTGCAGGATCATGGCGGCGTGAAGGCTGCGCACACCGTGGTGGCACACCGTCACGATCAGCCTTGGGTCTGTGGGCTCGACGATCTCTTGGGCCCGGTCGTGGAGCTCGTCGAGGACGAGATGGACAGCGCCGGGGAGGGCGCCCAGCTCGAACTCCCAGTCTTTGCGCACGTCGAGCAAGAGCGTGGGCTCGCCTCGGGAGAGCCGCTCATGAAGGTCTTTGGCGGTGATTTCTTTGGCCATGGTGTGGGCTCATTCGGGTTTGCGAAGACGTTGTGCGAGCAGGGACGCGCCCGGAGAGCGCGCTTCGTTGGGGGCGACCACGTGACCCTGGACAAGCTCGGTCCGTGCGCGCTGTGTGGGGAGCGAGCCGGCGCGGGGGAGCGTGCGGTTTCCGGTGGCGTTTTGCAGGGTGTTGAGCAGCGCTGGGAGCGCCGCGGCGCGCTTGGAGATGGTCGCGCCCACGAGGTCAGCGAGCGCCATCGCGACCTCGTCGGGCCAGCCATGGAGCATCGCGGGGGCGATGCCTTCGCGCAGCGAGGCGGGGTGCCCGGTGAGCAATTCGCTCGCTAAAACGCCCACGGACCACAGATCCGCGGACGCGGTCATAGGGCGGCTGTCCTCGATCTCGCGGCTCATGTACGGCTGCACATCCGGGAAGTACTCGAGCTGCTCGAGCCACCGCGAGCGCGCGAGGCTCGCGACCACGGCGGCGTCGGTGAGGTGCACCTGGCCCTCGAGACTCACCTGGATATTTTCAGGATAAACCGCGCCATGGATGCACACGGTGTGGAGCTCTTGGAGGGCCTCGGACACGCCCGCGAGCAGCCCGTACACGTCCCCAGGGGCCAGCTGAATGTCCGCGTCACGGTAGGCCCCCAAGACGCGGCGGAGCGAGCGGCCGGGGACCCAGGCGCTCACGACATACGCGAATTTTCCCTGCGTTCCGGCGTCGCGAGGGAGTGAGGTCTTGCGGAGGGTGTGCTGCGAGAGCTTCTCGAGCTCGGTGAGCGCCGCGATGCGTTCGCGCTCGGTGGGGACCAGCGCGGGGTGCAACACTTTGACGGCCATCCAGCGTTCGTCCCGGTCTTGCGCACGAAAGGTAAATCCCAGCGGGCCTGCACCATAAAGCTCGTGGATGCGGTAGCGCCCACCGACGAGATCTCCCGAGGCGATCGGGATGGCGGGAGCAGCCAGCGTGAGCACTTCGCTGTGCGCTCTTCGCGGCAGGACCGGTCCGGGAGGACGATCTGAGTTCATTGCACAATGTCCGTCAAAACCGGGGATGGATCGGTGGCCGCGAGAGTCTCTCGTGCGTGCTCGGTTCGCGCCGAATTTCTCACTGTTTTTCTAGGGTGTCGATGCAAGAACGACCCGCGGAGTGAAGCGCAGCGCTTGACCGATGCCCCCAAGGCATGAAACGCACAGCGCCGTGTCTGTCGTAAAGCGCAATCTCGCCGCGGTGCTCACCGTCTTCTGTGTTGGCTCGTCCCACGCGCCCTCGGTGCGCGCGCAATCGCGTGACGCTGGGCGTGGCCCCGTGGACGCGAGCGTGCGGTCGCCCGAAGAGACCGCGCGAAGGGCCACGGTGTTGGCCCGTGTCGGCGACCTCACGATCACGGTGGGCGAGTTTGAAGACACGCTCAACGAGGCGCCCGCGCCGGTGAGACAGACGTACACCGACCCTGCACGCCAGCGAGAGTACCTGCAGAACATGGTCGACACGCTCTTGCTTGCGCGCGAAGCGCAGCGGCGAGGGGTCGAACGGCAGCCCGAAGTCGCGCAGCAAATTCGCAGGATTCTTTCGTCGCGGTTGATGCAGGTCGAGGTGCTCCAGACCATCGGGCCCGACAGTGTTTCTGACACAGACCTGCGCGCTTACTACGAGACCAACGTGCACGACTGGGTGCAGCCCGAGCAGCGACGCGCCACGGTGATTTACACACAGGACCGCGCGGCCGCCGACGACGTGCTGCGACTGGTGCGCGCCGCCCGCGGAAATCTTCATACGATTCAAGAGCTTGCGCACACACGGTCCGTCGACGAGCGCAGCCGCGAGAACCACGGCGACGTGTTTTACTTTCGGGCGACACACACCGGGACACCCGCCGTGCGTGCAGACGCCGGAGCAAGCGCCGACGCGGGCGCCCCTGGGATGGACCCCGCGGTGAGCGCCGCGGCGTTTGGGCTCGCGCGTGAGCTCGAGGTCGCCGAGCCTGTGCAGTGCGCCAATCGTGTGTGGGCCGTGGTGGTTCTCACGGGCATCCGCCCCGCGCTCTCACGCACCATCGAAGACGCTGGCGTGCGCAGCTCGATCACGGCAGCGATTGTTCACCAGCGCAGGAGGGCACGCGAGCAGTCGCTGCTCGAGACTCTGCGCGGGAGATACCGGGTGGTCGAGCACCCCGAGCGTGTCGATGCCCTGCGCTTGCCCACCGCGGACTTGGGCGGGATGCCTGCGCTGGTCCCGCAAGCAGGACCGAATGGTGCCAGCGTGCCGCGCAGGCCCGAGGGAGAGACCAACGGGAGCACGCCAGTGCCCGTGGCGCCCGCGCGAGAGCCCGTCGCGCGTTAGGGAGAGGGGTTGGAGAGGGGCTCACTCCAGCTGCAAAATCGCTGCACGGCGTACGCGCAGAGCACTCCGACGACGGCGCCCCCGAGCATGTCTCCGGGGTAGTGCACGCCGATGTACACTCGCGAAAAAGCGGCCAACACGGTGATGCCTATGGCCACTAAGGCGAGCTTCTTCTCGTTGCGAATCCAGAGCATCGCGCACACCGCGCCAAGCGCAGCCGTGGTCCCCGACGGAAACGACATGGAGGCCACCGGCGGCGTACGACCGAGCACATGAACAAACCCACGGAGCGCCGCGTCGTGCGGCGGTCTCGCGCGGTGAAACAACGGCTTGACCCACTCTTCGGCCACCAGGGTCGCGACAAACCACGCGAGGACCCCATCGCGAAAGTGCTTGCTAAAGGGTCTCTTGCGCACCAAGAGCGCGACCAAGAGCAAGACCGGGCCGAGGTAGTATCCGTTGGCCGCGAGCCAGCGCATGGGCACGTCGAGCCAGCCCGTACGCAGCCCATGGATGAGCCTAAAGAGCGCGCGATCGGGGTTCACCGTGGGGGGCCTCGGCGGCCACGGTCTCCACGGTCTCCACGGTCTCCACGGTCGCTGCGGGGGCGCGCGGGCGCGGGCTTGGGCTCGGGTTTGCGGGCGATCAAGAGGTAGTTAAACCCGCGGAGAAAGAAGTTTTGCTCTTCGGCGGCCTTGTGAAAGTTGCCTTTTTCGAGCGACTTGTTGTGGCGAACGACCGAGATAATGTCCACGATTTCGAGCTTGTGGGCGAGGGACTGCAAGAGCCCAAAGCCCACGGCGGCCAAGCCCTTTTTCTTGTCGAAATAGTCGCAGACGTAGAGCCCTAGGTGGCCGCCGGGGCGCAAGATTCGCGCGCATTCATCGAGGGCGCGGTCCATCTGTTCGTAGTACTGCGGGTCGTACGCGCTGAGCTTTCCGATGCAGCGCGGGTCGTCGCTGTAGTCAATGTGGTCGCCGTACGGTGGGTCGAGAAACACCAAGGCTGCGGTGCCCGAGGCCAAGGGCAGTTTGCGCGCGTCGGCCTGCTCGATGTCTGGGCGTGACGGCACAAGGTCATAGCCCTTGGCCACGCGGTTGAGGCTCTTGGCGACGTCGAGGGTGGTGCCCGAGCCACAGAAGGGGTCCACGACGAGGTCGCCCTCGGACGTGTAGCGCTGCATGAGGTTCCACGGGATGTACGACGGGGTGGCGCCCACGTAGCGCGGGTCGCCCTGTAGGCCCTCGCCGTAGTGCTGCGAGGGATATTCCCACAGGGTGGTGGTCTGGACGCGCAGGGGGGGCTTGGAGGGCCGCGCAAAGGTCCGTGGGCTCCCAGGGGCGCCGCGAGGGTTTTCGGGCCGTGACGGGTGCTTAGAAGCAGGGTGTGGGCGGGCTGGGCCGCGGGGCTTCGAGGGGTTGTTCACGGCGAGCGCATAAACGGGTACGCGAAGTCACCCGTGGGGGGAGAGAAGGTTTCTTTGATCGTGCGGGGAGAGACCCAGCGGACGAGGTTGAGCGGGCTTCCGGCTTTGTCGTTGGTGCCCGAGGCGCGGCTGCCTCCGAAGGGCTGCTGGCCTACGACGGCGCCCGAGGGCTTGTCGTTGACGTAGAAGTTTCCGGCTGAGAAGCGCAGGGCGCGCGAGGCTTGCTCGATGGCGACGCGGTCGTTGGCCATGATGGCCCCCGTGAGCGCATAGGGCGAGGTCTGGTCGACGAGGGCGAGCGTCTCGGACCACTGAGATTCTGGGTACGTATGCACAGTGACTACGGGTCCAAAGATCTCTTCGCGCATGAGCTTGGCCTTGGGATCGCGCGACGTAAAGATCGTTGGCGCGACGAAGTAGCCCTCGTCCATGGTGTAGGTTCCGCCAGCGATAAGCTCGTAGTTTGTATCGGTTTTGCCGTGCTCGATGTACGCGGCGTGCTTGCGAAACGCGCGCTCGTCGATCACCGCGCTCATAAAGTGCGAGAAGTCTTCGACGTCGCCCACGGTGATCTTGGCGCAGTGCGCAGCGAGCCTCTCGCGGAGCGAAGCCCAGCGAGATTCTGGGACGTACACACGCGACGTCGCCGAGCATTTTTGCCCCTGAAACTCAAACCCACCGCGGACGATGGCGACCGCGAGCGCGTCGAGATCCGCGCTGGTGTGCGCGACGATAAAGTCCTTGCCGCCGGTCTCTCCCACGATGCGCGGATAGCTCTTGTACTCGCCGATGCGCTGACCCACCGTGGACCAGATTTGGTTAAACACCGCGGTCGAGCCGGTGAAGTGCACGCCGCCGAGGTCTGCGTGCGTGAGGGCTACGGCTCCGACGGTGGGGCCGTCGCCGTAGACGAGGTTGATCACGCCGGGAGGAAGTCCCGCTTCGCGCAGGATTTCCATGAGAAAGTGTGCGGAGAGGGACTGTGTTTCGGCGGGCTTCCACAGGACGGTGTTGCCCATGAGGGCAGGGGCCGTCGGGAGGTTTGCGGCGATCGCGGTGAAGTTAAACGGCGTGATCGCGAAGACAAACCCGTCGAGTGGGCGGTGGTCTAGGACGTTCCAGACGCCGGGCGAAGAGATGGGTTGCTCGGTGTAGAGCTTGCTCGCGAAGTGCACATTGAAGCGCCAAAAGTCAGCCAATTCGCAGGCCGCATCGATCTCAGCTTGGTACGCGGTCTTGCTCTGTCCGAGCATGGTCGCGGCGTTGATCGTCGCGCGGTACTTGGTCGTCAGAAGCTCGGCAGCGCGCATAAAAATCGCAGCGCGCGCGGTCCACGGCGTGCTGGCCCAGTCGCGCTTGGCGCGCAGGGCCGCGTTGATCGCGAGGGTGACTTCGGTGTGGGTGGTCTTGTGCGCTCTTGCAAGAATCCTGCGGTGCCGATGCGGCGAACGCACGTCGTAGGTCTCGCCCGTGCGCACGTCTGCGCCATTGATCACCATCGGGAGGTCCAGTGGGTGATCGCCGACCATACTGCGCAGACGCGCTTGCAGCGTGTCGCGCTCGGGCGATCCAGGGGCGTACGAGAGCACGGGTTCGTTGATCGGCGTGGCGATCGAGGTGAGTGCGTCCATCATGCGAGGGCCGCGAGTGTACTGCGCTTCGCGCGTTGTGCGGTCGCTCTTATGGCTCAGCGCGTGTGGGTCATGATCGACGAGATGGATTCCATTGGGATCGCGATGTATCCGCCGCCCTGCATGAGCAGCGCGGCGCTCTGGCTGGGCGCAAAGACAGCGCCGATCGCGGTCATCGCGCCGAGCCAGATCGGTCCCGCGCGAAAGGCAAACCAGAGCTCTCCCTGCAGGGGGAGCCGCATGTCGCGTGTGTCATTGAGCCGAATGGCCGCCGGCGCCGCGAGCCCCATCGAGAACCAGAGGTTGTCCCCACGGACCCGGATCGAGGTGCTGGGTGAGAGTGTGAGCGCGAGCCCAGGGTAGAGGGTGGGGACCATAAACCCGGCGCCGAGCTGCACATCGAGGGCCCAGCCGCGCTCGCGGCCCGCGAGCGTGCGGCGTAGGCCCACACCGAGCCCAAAGGCGTCGAAGGGCAAGCGCACCTCCTGGGTGATCGCGAGCCAGGGCCTGAGCCACACGGCGCGGGACGACTCGGGGGCCGCGACCACGAACGCGATGGCTGGGCCGAGGGTGGGGGCGCGCAGGGCGCTGGGGTCCGCGTGCGCGGGTGCGGCGCGAAGGGTGAGGGCGAGTGACGCTAAGCCAGCGAGAACACTGGACAATGTGCGAGTCATCGGGACACCGTGACGCCCGAGAAAGAGCCCAGCGTGAGCGCTTGCTGGGCCTGGGGGTCACTGCGCAGGGTGGCGTCGAGCCACGTGTCGATCACGCGCAATGCGTCGGTGCGGGTCGCGGTCTGCGGGCGCGTGGGGGACTGGTCGCGCGAGAGCTCACTGGGCGAGGCGCCCTCGGTCCAGTCAAAGTGGTTCATGCCCTGGACGACGGCGAGCAGGCGGGGCGGAGAAAACCTGAGCAATCCCGCGGTGACATCGGGGACGCGCGCGAGGCCATCGCGGTCGCCAGTGATGCTCAGCACAGGGGTCCCTGCGCGCAATGAGACCTCGGCAGAGCCCTCGGGGAAGCTGGCTAACAAGACGACCCCGGCGTAGCCGTACTGCACCCACTGCCACGAGGCGATGACACCCCCGAGCGAGTGCCCCATGGCGACCACTGGGCCTGTGGGCGCGACGGCGTTGGCGAGGGTGTGTCCAGGAGTGCTCGCGGTACGACGGAGGGCTTGGAGGGCCGCGGTACCGTTGTCGACCTGAAAGATGGCCAGGTCGAGCACGTGCCGGGTCGAGAGCGTGACGTAACCGCGGGTGGCAAAGTGCTTGGCCAGCCAACGGTAGCGGTCACTCGGGACCAGCCCTCCCTGGGTAAACACGATCACCGGGTATGGGGCACCCCTGCGGTCGAGGTTGCCCGCAGAATCACTGGGAAATACCACGTCCACGGTGACCCGCTCGGTGACCCGCGCTTGGGTTTGTATAGTAACCAAAGCGGCGCCGTACGCGCCTTCGCTGCCGTCGCTGCCGTTGCGGGCAGGGTCTGGGGTGCGCTCGACGGTGCCGGGGCCTGTGGGCATGCACGCCGACGAGAGCGTGAGCGAGAGTGCCAAGAGCGAGGGAGTACTGCGCGGGCGCATCGATCGGTGGCGCGAGTCTATACCTGCAATTGCTTCCACGTACCCTTGGCAAAGCGATGGACCATCAAGATCGAGAGCAAGATCGCGTAGAGCCCTGCGGAGCACCACACGCCGACCAGGCCTCCGTTGAGGGTGACGCCAAAGAGCCAAGCGGCGGGGACCAAGCAAAAGAAGTGCAGGGCGATCTCGACGGCCATGACGTATCGCGTGTCGCCCGCGCCGAAGAGCGCCTGCGTGAGGATCATCCCGACCGCGATCACGGGGCCTAGGGCAGAGACCAAGCGCAGCGGGTTGGTGCCCGCGGCGATCACCGCGGGGGCATCTGAGAAGACCCCCATGACCTGCGGTGCGTACGCGAAGATGAGCCCGCCGATGAGCGAAAAAATAATCGCGCCGAGCTTGACGCTGGTCCACGCGTAGCTCTCGGCCATCTCGGGATCTTGGCGTCCCAAGCTCTGCCCCACGAGGGCCGCGGTGGCCGTGCCAAACGCCAGACACGAGAAGAACGTCGCGCTGAGCACCTCGATGATGATCGTGGTCGCCGCGCCGTTGGCGGCGATGCGCACGCCGTGGACGATCACGGACGCAGAGCTCGCGTCGAGCCTGCTGACGATCTTGGTGAACATCAGAAAGCCGGTCATGACGGCGACGGTGGCGAGGCCGCCTGGGACGCTCAAGCGCAAGAGATCCCACTGGATGTTCTTGGCTAAGTTGCTGAAACGATAGAACTTAAACGGATTGCGATAGGACTTGCTCAGCGAGAACGCGATCATCGCGAGCAGGCCCACCCACGACGCCGCCGCCCCCGCGATGCCGGCGCCCGCGATGCCCATGCGGGGGGCGCCGAGGTTGCCGAAGATCAAGATCCAGCAAAGCACAGCGTTGACGATGTTCATCGCGATGGCGGCCCAGAGGTGGAGCGAGGTCTTGCCGATGCCGTCGAAGAAGCTCTTGTAGCCCGCGGTCATGGCCATCGAGGTGATGCCCACAAAGCGCCATCGCGCGTAGATGGTCCCAAGCTCGGCCACGTGGGGGTTGGACACGATCGCGCCGAACATCTGCGGCATAAAAATCCAGCCCAAGGTCGTCGCGAAGACCCCACCGACGGCCGTGAGCAAGAGCGCGTTGGGCACGATGGCGCCGGCGTCCAGGGGCTTGTCTTCGCCGTAGCGCCGCGAGGTCATCGCGAGGGTGCCGACCGAGATCGCCGAGAGAAAACCTCCGATGGCCCACAAGAGCATCAAGGACGGAGTGAGCGCCGCTTGTGCGTCCGAGGCGTCCTGAAACGGGAGTTTTTTCAGGTAGTACGTGTCCACGATGTTCACGCCGGTCTGCGTGAGCATCGCGAGGATCACCGGGGCTGCGAGCGCTAAGATGCGCTTGGACTGCGTTGGATCGAGCCAGGGTTTCTTCATGTCGTGGGCATCGGTACAGAGGGCGTGCGGGGCGGGTTGTATACTCTCTGGCCGCGCTCATCGGCACACACAAACCTCGGACACCGTTGGATCGAAGCTTGCGCACTGTCCCGACGCTCGCGCCAAATTGTCTCCAAAATGCGGTCCGTTACGCCGAGCTCACGCGCGGATTTGGCCACGGATTGTGACGGTATCTTGACCTCGTGGCGGTCCGTCTGGTTGCGTCCGAGGGACAGGGTGCGGTAGGCCATCGCCTTCGTACTGACCCCATCATGAAGTCCCACCGGTATTCGCGCATGGTTTGCACACGCTCCGCGTCGTCGCTTTCTTCTCCCCAACCCTCCCGTGTGGCGTCTGTGCTGCGTGGCCATGTTTTGCCATGGCTTACTGCGTTTGCGCTGGCGTTGAGCGCGCTGATGCTCGCGGGCTGCCCCGGCGTTGAGTATCCCAACTGCCGCAATGACCGTGACTGCACCGCGCGCCGCGAGGTGTGCGTCAACGCGCGCTGTCAACAGTGCAGAAACACAGCAGATTGCCCCGCCGAGCAGACCTGTCTGCGCAACCGGTGTGTGCCTGGGCTCAACGCCTGCGAGGGGGACAACGACTGCCTCACGGGCCAGCGCTGCGAGAACAACCGCTGCGTTGCGCGGACCGAGTGCGACGCCACACGCCAGTGTGACGGCGGCCGGAGCTGCGTCGAGGGGCGCTGCACCACGGCGACCGAGCCGCCCGATCCGGTGGATAACCAGGGGCGCATGTGCACGTTTGACCCGATTTATTTTGGCTTCGACCGCGACGAGCTTGACCCCACGGCGCGCGCATCACTCACCCGCGCGGCCGAGTGTCTGGGTCGCGAGCGCAACACGCGCTACGTGCTCATTGGCCGCACAGACCCGCGCGGGACGTCCGAGTACAACCTCGCCCTCGGTGAGCGCCGCGCGCGCACAGCCCAGCGGTATCTCACCGCGCTCGGGGTGGCCGAGGCCCGCTTGGCCGTGTCGTCCGAGGGAATGGAAGGCGCCGTAGGCACCGACGAGACCACCTGGGCCCGCGACCGCCGTGCAGACTTTAGGCCCCGCGATTGACCTCTCGTACCGTGAGTGTATGGAGCCCCACACCATGAACGCATCGATCACGCAGCGCGGGCTCTCGCTCGTCGCTTGGATGGCACTTGCAGCGACCGCGACCGGCTGTTTTGCGTCGACCAGCGCACACCAAGCGCTCGACCGCAGGGTGGGCGTGATCGAGGCCAACGAGCGCCAGCGCAGGCCGCAAGTGCAAGAGCAAGAGCAGCGCGTCGCCACGCTCATTGAGAGCCTCGAGCGCGTGCGCAACCAGCTTGGGTCCGTCGCGGACACGGCCAACCGCATGGAGACGCTCGACCGGGACATTCGTACGCTGCGTGGTGAGGTCCAAGAGATCAGGCAGCTCATCGGTGACGCGGGCGAGGGCCGCACGCAGCTCAGCGGGCTCGTGTCGCGGATTGACGGCCGCGTGCTCGAGCTCGAGCGCCGCACGGGGATCGCGCCGGTGGTCGATCCGTCACAGATTCCGCAGGACAACGCTGCGTTGATTGCCCTGGCGAACCGCGCGTTTGATGCGAACGATTTGCCTCGTGTGCGTGCGCTCGCCAACGCGCTCTTGGGCCGCGCACCGCAAGACGCCATGGCCGACGACGCGCGGTATTTGCTCGGTCGCGCGGCGATGAGCGAGAGTCGCTGGGCCTCGGCGATCCAAGAGTTTCGGCGTGTCGCGGCGGACTCTCCGCAGGGCGACCGGATCCCAGACTCGCTCGCGGACATGGCCGAGTGTTTTGTGCGTCTGGGCTGGTGCAACGAGGCGCAGCGCACCCTTCGGTTGCTCATTGAGCGCTACGCGAGCTCGCCGCGCACTGCGGCAGCGCGCACACGGACCGACGAGATCCGGCGGCTCCCGCGGGCGGCGTGCACGCAGTGAGCGTGGGCAGCGAGCGCGAGGACTCTGGCGCGCTTGTGATCCCGGGGGTCACGCTGGGTGAGCGCATGGGAGAGGGCTCGCTGGCCGAGGTGTTTCGCGCGACGCAGCACACGCTCTCGCGCGCGGTGGCGGTGAAGGTCTTGCGCTCGTCCATCGCGTCGAGCTCGCAGCTGGGCAAACGCTTTGAGCGCGAGGGCAAGATCTTGTCCAAGTTGGCGCACCAGAACGTCCCGCACATCTACGACGCGGGCGAGTCGCAGGGGCGGCCGTTTGTGGTCCTTGAGCTCATTGAGGGCTCTTCGCTGCGCGCGCTCCTCGATGAAAAAATCGTGCTCTCGGTCGAGACCGCCGTGGGCATCGCGCACGAGCTCGCCCTAGCGCTCGCGCACGTCCATGCGCACACGCTCGTGCACCGCGATGTCAAGCCCTCCAACGTGCTGCTCTCTCGCACGGGGGACGTGAAGCTCACGGACTTTGGCCTCGCCCGCGAGCTCGACGAGCCCTCGGATGGCCTGGGCGTGGTCGGGACACCCGCGTACATGAGCCCCGAGCAAGTGTTGGGTGATCGCGTGGATTTTCGCAGCGATTTGTTCTCACTTGGGACCGTGCTCTACGAGCTGTTGACCGGCCGGCGGCCCTTCGAAGAAGAGACCGCGCGCACGGTGATGCAGAAGATCCGGCTCGATCGCTATACGGCGCCCAGCGCGCTGCGCAAGGGCGTGGGCGCGTCGCTTGAGCGCATCGTGGCGAGGTGTCTTGAGAAGCACCCACAGCACAGGTACCCCAGCGCCGACGAGCTCGCGCAGGACCTGGGCGACTGGCTCGCGTCACGCAAGGCGCAGCCCACGCGGGTGAGCGTGCTTGAGCTCTTGGCCAAGGCGCGGCACCTGAGCGCCGCAGAGCTCCGCTCGGCCCTGGCGACTACGACACGGGCGGCGTCGGTGCGCAGACCCTGGCCTCCGTTGCCCTGGCTCTGGGCCGCGCAGATCGCGCTCTGTGCGGTGCTCGTGGGCGTCGTGGGCTCGGCCGAACTTACCCGTGAGCGGGGCGGCGACGGAGGGCGCGCTGCCACCGGTCCGCGAGCTCCGGGGACGGCGGATGTGGGGCGGCTGCGTGTGGTCGCGCGGCCCTGGGCGACGGTGTCCATTGACGGCGTGACCGTGGACACGACGCCCACGGTGGAGGCGTATCGGTTGCTTCCGGGGCTGCATTATGTGCGGTTTAGCCACCCGACCTTGGGCCTAGCCGACCGGGTGGTGCGCATCGAGCGGGGGGCCACGGTGTGGCTCGAAGTCGACCTCGGAGGTGCACCGTGAGGGCGCCCGTGGTGGGTCTGTGCTTGGCTGCGCTCTCGGTGCTGTGGGGAGGGGCTGCGCGTGCGGATGTGATCCATCCGGTGCGCTCAGGGGACACGCTCGCGGCGATCGCGCAGAGGTACTACGGAGACCCCTCGCGCGAGGTGATCTTGGTCGCGGCCAACGTGCTGCACCTGCAGTCGTCGGTGGGGATCTTGCCTGGGACTTCGCTGGTTGTTCCGTCGGTGAGCTATTACCGAACGCGCGAGCGAGACACCTGGGAGCGCATCGCGCAGCGTGAGTTTGGCACCGCGGCCCGTGGCGCGTACCTCGCCGAGGTCAACCGCGGGCAATTGCACGTGGCCCCGTCGCCGGGTGCGGTCGTGCGCGTGCCCTATCTCTTGCGCTACGTGGTGGCCGAAGACGGCGAGGCGCTCTTTGAGATCGCGCGGCGGTTCTACGGAGACCGCGCCCAAGCGCGCTTTGTGACCGAGTTTAACCGGCTCACGTCCATGCGATTGACCCGCGGGCAGGTAGTTCTTTTGCCCATGCCTGACCTGCTCTTGCGCGAAGAGCCCACCTGCGAGGGCGGCCCCTCGCTCGCCCAGCGCGCGCAGAGCCAGCGCGAGGTGCAGACCCGCATGGCCACGCTCGCCTCGATGACCGAGCATGGGCAGTCCATCGAGGCCCTCGCCCTGGGTGCACGTTTGCTGGGCGGAGCTGAGCTCTCGGCCCGGCAGCGCGCGCAATTGCACCGCACGATGGCGCACGCGTACTGTGCGCTCGACCGGGTCGACCTCGCGGCCGAGTCGCTGCGGGCCGCGATCGAGGCGCAGCCAGACCTTGCCCTGGACGAGCAGCGCGACCCACCGAGGATGCTCGACGCGCTGGCGATCGCGCGGGGTCAGTATGCGCAGCGTGCGTTTAGCGCGGCGCCACCGACCGCGCGCCCTGACGAAGCGCGCTGAGGGGCTTGGCTCAGCCCTTGGCGGGCGTCCCTCCGGTCACGACGCGCTTGCCTGCGCGGGCCCAGCCGATGATCCCAGCGGGCAACACATAAACACGAGTCCATCCGAGCGCGACAGCCTGCCGCGCGGCCGTATGGCACGCGTGTCACCGCTCGTTGTAGCAATAGAAGACCAGCGGTGTGCTGTGATCCGCGGGGAGGTTTTGTGCGGTCAATCGATCGTGGCCGACGTGTCGCGCGCCGGGGATGTGACCTTCTTCATAGCGCTCGCGGCCGTTGGCATCAAAGATCGCGACAGTCTCGTGGCGCTCGATCATCGCCGAGAGAGCGTCGACGGTGAGCTCGGGCATGGCTTGCTCGGCGGCGGTGCCCGACGTGGGCGTGGCGGCGTCGGACTTGCGAGAGCATGCCGCGCTGAGGGCGAGGACGCTCATGGCGGCGGCGATCCAGGGGGTAGGGGCGTGTTTCATGCGGAGAGCTGGGTCCTTTGGGAAGGGTGTGGGTTGAAGGCGGCAGCATGACACGGTGCGCGGGCGAATCCAGCCGGGAGCGGGGCGCGCGGCAGCGCGGGTGGGGGCCGCGCTGCGCGGTCGCTGCGCACAATCTGCGATCAGACCCCACGGATGCCTGCTCGGTCTCTGCGGGAGCTCTCGGGTCTCATTTCGCATCTTAGGCCCAGATTTCCCTCGCAGAGTCCATGGTCCTCTGATGCGCTAGCCCTGGGGTGCTGATCTGAGCGCACGCTAGCTGTGATGTCCATCGGTGAGCAGATTCCCAGTGCACACGCCACAGTCGCGAAGAGAACATCTGTCCTCATCTTATCGAATGGCCCCGCGCAGTGCTCCCTTTGCTAGACCCCAACCCACGGACGAGGCGAGCAAATCAGTAAGATGCTATGCGTACTGGGATCGCTCATACCCCCATCCGCAGAACAAGTTACCGGGTTGGGTCGTGTGACACAGTAATTCGGGACATACTCACAGCGACGTGCCCAACCCCGGCAGAAGATTGTGCAGATGCGTTCGTCTTCAACCACGCCTCCAGATGCACCAAAGGTGGCCTCGACTGCAGCCAACTGCCTGCTCTGTTGTAGATAGACACTGTAATAAGAGTTGGACGATACACAGATCCCCCTCGGATCGCGTACGTCACAACAGCAAGTCATAAAGACAGCCACAACAACTGCGCAGAAAATTCGTAGCCTCTCCATCGTATACCTCTTTCATCACTCGTTGCCGATAACGCCTATCGCGGAAACCGAAGGATTGGTAAGGTGAACTCGTTGGTCGAAGAGACACACTTGCCAGGGTGCTGATCTAAGAGTTCTTGAGGGAGCCCGGAAGCGGTGATGTCCATCGGCGAGGGTCTGATGGAGAACCCCAGCGGATCCGCAGGGCGATTGTTCGAGGGACGAACCAGAAAAAGGTCGTGCAATTCGAAGTGAAGATGAGGCACCGCAGAGCGGCCTGTATTGCCCATTTGTCCGATAGGGTTGCCCTGGCGAATCATCTGAAAGAGACTCACGAATCCCCCAGGTTGCATGTGCAAGTACCTAGAAGAATAGCGACCGAAATTTGGGATGTATGGGAGTCTCGTAGACGCCGGTTGCGTCGAGACTGTGGGAGAGTCCGATGAGCGCGGTTCCTCTTCCGAAATTCCAAACGAAGTGCGACGACCTAGGACGCCCACTCCTGTGGCGTCTCCCAACTCCGGGCGCACCGCCACGGGACGTCTCGGGCGCGAACCAACGATGTCCGAGGCAAGAGAGCTGACGGGCGGCAGCTCACGCTGAGGACCCGTTCGAATGACTGCCTGCGCGATGTTCGCAGGCGGATTTCGGAAAAATTGTTCTAGAGGAGTCCCTGCACCCTGTCCGCGGAAGAGAGAATCAAGAACATAAAACTGGTCTCGCGAGACGTGTGTGAGCTCCGTCCAATTGGGATTCGTTGAGTTGCGGCGCTCGATGAATCCGCCGGCTGTGATGATCCCATCAGCGACTGCCAAGACGCGCTCATTCTCGGCCGAATCGACGAACGGGAGTCCTGGCACGTTGCGTGTGAAGTCGATTGCAAATGTGGCATCGACACCGTTTTCGAATGCAGTGTGACCCCCTCCGCCATAGTAGAATCCCCGCACGCCGAAACCGCACGGACTGAGTGCAGAAACAGGCACCAGGGCGAGCCAGCCAAACACGGTTGTGCCGAGCAAGAGTCCTAAGATAACATTGAGGTTAGTATTCTCACCCATGCCCAGCACTACGAACCCATAGATGGCCAACGCGATGGCTTCAGCGATGGCATGCCCTAATCCGATCAAATAGAGCACAGCCCCAGCCAGCGACGGACTCAAAGCTGTCAACAGTGGCCACCAGGCAAGGGCGCCTAATGCAAACGCCGTCGCTGAGACAGCCACAAACTCAACGAACCCACCTGCAGCAAAGTTCTGCGTGCCCGCGGGCCAGGGCGACTTGATTTGGATCTCGGGTGGTTGATTGCCGTACTTGGGATGAGTGGGCAGTTGGTCTTCGAAGACTCGACTCATTCCATGGGTGGCAGACGCGACAGAGACTCCTGCCCACAACCAGCCACTAGCGGTCTGTTCGAGAAGCAAGAACGCAACGCCGTTGAGTACTTTTCCGCTCCACCCGAAGGTCTCGATCGCCTGCTTGTTGCCGCATTGCCCACAGCCAGAGTCTCGAAAAGAGATCCCTGGCGAATCAATCACATCAGCGATGACCTTCTCTACAATCGCATGGCTCGCGATCAGGGTGGCGTCGCAAGCAGCAGAGCCAAGATAGAACCCGGAGCTTGGCGCCAACTTACGAAGCTGTTTAGCGTCCTTCGTTAAGATGGCCTGCTGCAGACTCATCGCTAGGTCAGTGGCGCTGTTGAAGAGCATTTGAGACTCGGTCTGGGTCAACCGAGCGATCGCGCGTCGTGACTGTTGGACCCAGTTGACCGACGGGAGGGGACGTGCATCCGTCGCCGTAATCGACCGCGCATAGGCCACCAGGGCCCCCGCGTTGTCCTGCAAAGCCTCGTAGAGAGCACCGATCTCAAACCAAATAAACGACAGCGCAGTATCCGGTTTGGGTGTCCTGGTGACGGCAACGAGTGACTCAATCGCACGGTCTAGACGACCGAGCGACGACCAACAATTCGCCATGTACTCGAGCGCTCTCGGGACAATCGGATGACCCAGAAAACCAGCATCTCCTGAGTTGGCTACCAAGTCGGCATACACTTCGAGTGCGGATGTGTGGTGACCGTCCAAGCGAAAGTTATCGCCAATCCAAAGTTGCAGAATCGCCCCGAGGTTTGTCCCGCGGTGTTTTGCCGCTGCGGCCCGCAAGCTGTCATTCGCGAGCGACGCGCGCCCACTTAGACGAGCGAGGGTGAGGAGTTCAGAACAATCTGCCCAAGTTTGGACCGGATCGTTGGAGTTGTCGCTCGAGGCGGGATCGTCCGCTACGCGATCGCCAGTGGGACTGTCTACAACGCAGGTCCTGCATCCACCGGCACACTTGGGCGCAGTCACGAATGACCAAATGGGACGGATATGCGGGTCGGTTGAGTTGACGCGGCGAATCCGAGGATCAGGATCGGCAACCAGAGACCGTACCCTCTTATCATGAGATTCGTGAGGACTAGGGCAACGAATGCCAAGACATCGCAATGACTGCGTGGCGCTGTTCATCGTGTCTGCTCCGATCCCGTCGTAGCCTTGCTGGGCAGCTGAATGCTCGTCAGAACACTCCGAAACAACTCGCGCATCGCAGAGGACAGAGGGTGAATCGTCGTGAGTGTTGCTAAGAAGCCGTCGTTTGCCACGACAAAGACACACTGCAACTGTTCGAACTGAAGCGTTGGACCTGACTTAAGCACAATGCTCCGGAGGATGGCAGGGCTTCCCGCGATCGTCAGCGTCGAAGGGCTCTCACCGAGCTGCACTGGCTGCGAAAACAGGGACTGCGCTGCGGCTGTCGCTGAGCTGATCCCTGGGGCTGCCTTGATGATGGCAAGAGCCGAATGAAAGGGCATTCCTGGCGCGAGCTCAGCGGCTGCGGTTGGATCAATGAACGAAAAAAGTGACCTATCAACCCAGGTCTTTGGTAGCTTCACCTCAAACGAGCCTAGCGCTGAGGATTGCACCCATGTCGTACTTACATCGATCATGCGAGACTCCATTTTAGCCGCAGATAGTCGTTTGCAAGACCGAGCGAAAAGTCACTCAGTGCAGAAGAGTAGGTCATACTCTCGAATACTTCGACGGCCCCGTAGGCGTACAAGCTCGCCAAATAGGCAACCGCAAGACGATAGAGTGAATCGTCGGTTTCGGCCGCCGACACCGTTCGAGTCTTGAGCAAGGTCGAGCCTCGAAGCAAGGTAATCGTATTCCCTTGCCGTCTTAGAACAATTACTTCTGGGAGACCGTCGGCGAAAAACCCAAACTCTCCATAGGGAAAGCTCGCTTCTTGGACCCCACCGCCCCAACTGTTGCTCGCGGATCCTTCGCGACCAAGCCAAAAGCCATTGATGTAGCTCTTGTCGACAAGACGTTCGTAGCTGTTTGCAACACCGGAGTATTGACGAAATAGCCCAACGAAGGTGAAATCCGTAAGGAAATCGCCAACGGTCGATGCCATAAAATCATCGATGCCATCAAACTTTACCGAAGGCCCACCGTTGAGAGCTTCTCTAACGAACTGAGGTTTGCGAAAGGCCTCTGATTGTCGAAAATCGTTGCCGCGGGGCCCGCTGTCTCGCCAAGTCTCGATCGGATAGCCGTTGCACACCTCGGTCACAGAATCGGCTCGAAGCCACCACGCCAGAGATGGTAGATCTGAGGGCAAGAAGTCTGAGGATCGTCTCCGCCGTGCCAAGCCATCGATGAAGATGCTGCCTGTTTGCTTGTTGGATACCCTTGCTTCGAATCGAAGCAAACGCAGTGGATTGCGAACGCAGCTCACGAGGGTGCTCGAAGTCTGGCCTGCTGGAGGCCGGAAGGTCGCGATTGGCAACCAGACCTCGCTTCGATTGGACATTCCGGTTAACAAGGTGACGACAAACGCCCCGACGTCTTCACCCCAGGCCTGTAGACAGATGTCTAGTTCGTCAAAGCAAGAGACATCGATGGCACTCTCAATAGGCAGGGCAATGATGCCCTGATTGCCATCAAACGTGCTGGGGGTTGGTGTTAGCAATATCTCAAGCGGCATCTCTGTACCCTTCAGCTATCGCCAAGCACGGGCGAGACCTGTCAGCGTGAAGCTTCCGCCCGTGCCGGTCACAACGGCAGAGTAGCGCACATACCGAAGAAAATTCCGGACCGTGATCTTCTGATAGTTCCCCGCCGAGGATACCGAGTCGAAGGTAGCCGCGGTGACCCATCCCTGATCCACTTCGTTTTGCATCGAGGTGATAATGGAGATAATCAGAGAAGAAGAAGGATTGACTTGATGTACCCCGAGGGCGAGGTCCAGTTGATCATATCCCGATACGTCGATGGCTTCGACGATTGACATCGGGCCAGTGCTAGATACTGCAATCGGTAGCTCACTAAACACAATCTCGTCTGCCATGGATTGACTCCTTCAATGCACCCGAATGATCGTACGGAATTCCTGCGTCGACTAGCGCTTGCGTCCCATCCCCGAAATCATGATGGAGGCAGACGTCGTTGTCGTGAGTACGATTTGGTACCGAAGAAAGCGCAATAGCAGACTACTGCTCGCAGGCAGGACAAGCCCCTTCCACTTGCCAATATCAGTTGGGAGGGTAAACGACGCCGAACCGCAGTTGATGCCCCCAGACATCCAACTCGAGTCGTCCACCAGATTCTGCATGCTGGTAAACATGTTTACGACAACGGTTCCGGAGGTTCCTGCAGAGAGAAGGCCTACTTGGAGGTCAAGAAAATCCCAGTTGCTGATATCCAGCGCAGTTCGGATGTCCTGGGCGATGGTTGTGGGCCCAGTGGTGATCAGAAGAGGTTGAGGTGTAACAACGATGACGTCAGCCATGACAGAGCTCCTACGGTGGGAGAGAGAACCAGCCCGTGCAAGCAGAGTGTGTGTTCACCGGACTGACCACCGATTGTTACCGTGGCTTTCCTAAATGTCCACCGGTCGCCAGCGATTTCGACCCTGTGGCGCCATTTTCTCGCCGCGTGGCACCCAAGCTCTCCCCCCTGCTCACTTCACCGCGCTTTGAGACGCTTGAGCTCGTGCAGGGTCATCGGGCCGCGGAGCACCGACAGGGCCCACCGCGGCTGCAACAGGCTCACCGGTGCCCCGTTTGCGGGGCGCACGACAAACCACCGGGGAGCGATCATGCGCAGCAGCCTCGCCGTCGCGCTCTTGGGCTTCTCGCCCAGGCCCTCGACCACACGTGCGCGGTCGGCGTCGGTCTGCAGGCGCCCGATGATCCAGGTCCCCGCGTTGGACAGGGCGCGGTAGTCCAGGTCCATGGGGTTTTGTGTGGCCAAGACCATCCCGACGCCAAACGCGCGCGCTTGCTTCATCAGCGCGACCAGCGGCCGCTTGGTCGGCGGCGCGTGGGGATGTGGCGGCAAAAACCCATACACCTCGTCAAAGACCACGAGCGCGCGCAGCCGGTTGGTGCCCGATTGGCTGCGCACCCACGCGAGAGTCTCTTCGAGCGAGCGACGGCCGCCGAGCACGAGCTTCGGGCCTTCGGGGCGGGGAGACGGTGTTGCATTCATAGCGGCTGTTCTCTCGTGAAGGTGCGGTGGCCCTGCGAATCCGCGCGCTCAGCGCGCGCCAAACGGGTTCTCTTGCGGCAACCCGCTGTCGACCTCGGGATGGCCGTCGTCACGCTTCTCGGGCTCGCGCTTCTCGGGCGCTGCGGGCTCGCGCGCTTCACTCTCGGCCTCGTCGTTCTTCGCGCGGCTCTTGCTGCGCAAGTAGATCGAAGGAAACACTTGGCTCGAGTCCCCTTCGTAGAAGCGCACATAGTCGACGACCCTGCGGATCGCGAGGTACTCGCGGCGAAAGAGCGTAAACATCCGGTCTCGCACGGCGAGGGCGATCGAGCTCTCCGCGGTCACGGCGGCGTTTTCGACGAGCGCGGTGCGCAAGCGAAGCGCGAGGGCCGAGACTTGCTTCTGCTCGTCCTCGGACATGATGATGCGATCGCCCAGGGAAGCGCGCAGCTCGCTGAACAGATCCGCGACGGACGTGAGCGCGATGCCGAGGGAGGTTGGCGACGCGTTGGCGTTCTTGAGCGACTCGACCGTGGTGTCTTTCACGAGTCCGCGACCGACGTAGCCGGTCAGGTCCGAGATGGCGATTCCGAGGACGCGCTGGCCTTCGGACACGAGCGCCTCGACCTCTGCGGACTTCGACATCGTGTTGCGGATGCGCAGAAAGCGCGCCTGGGCAAAGGTGAGCGCGTTGGCGTAACGCTCGAAGCTGTCGAACGTGGCGAGATCGAACAGGGGAAGCTCCGCGCGTTTGGCGGCCACGAGCGCGCGCACCGCAGAGATCACGGTGAGAGAGCTCACGACGGCGTCGCCAATGTCGGTGGTCGCGCGGACGACCTGGTCTTCAGCGAGGGCGTTGGCTTCGGCGAGCGTGTGCTCGAACGCGTCGCGAACGACGTCGCGCTCGGGGGCGGCGGATGGACAGGCGTGAACGATGGGCGAGACGACCTTGGTTTCCATGACTCAGTGCTCCGGTTGCGGGTGCGCGCGGGACACCTGGACCACCCAAGTGACCGTCGCAGCGCACTGGTCGTGGCGCGGTGCTCGGAGTTGCGGGCGCGGGGGAGATTTCTTTCGCGCGACGCCGTTTGGGTCGAAGAACGGCGCTCTAGGGCATTGATTGATGGGCGACGGCGGGTGTCGAGCAGCCGGAGGGCGTTAATCAATGGGGTGCGGCAGTGGGGACCTTCGCTGAGGGCGTTAATCCATGGGGTCCGCGGGTGGCCGAGCGGGCGGAGGGCATTGATTCATGGGGTGCGGCGGTGGGGACTTTCGCTGAGGGCGTTAATCAATGGGGTCCGCGGATCGGGAGGTGGGCGGAGGGCATTGATTGATAGAAACGGGTCCCCGCGGCGTCGCTTTGCACGGCGCAACCGGGAACGTTGGGGGGAGCTTCCGGGGCGGGGCATCTCGAGCCAGCGGTTTCAGCTTGAGTGTGTGCGCCAAGGCTCGGCAGCCTCGGCGCAGGTCGACGGCGATTTCGTTGGCTGCCTGCCCGGTACCACGCCGCCTGCTGAGCGATGTCTCTGCCACTTTCCCACGGATCTCTCGTGCCTCTCGGCGACCTCGTGGATCGCCCGCTACGACCAGCCCCGAGCTGGCGGCCTCTTTGGCACGGTCCCCTACACGGCCGCAGACAACGGCCCAGCTCAGCTTGTGTCCGTCGCGCCGTTTGATGCACCGATTCGCTCGGCTCGCAATTACGACCACGGGCTATGCTGGGTGGATCAGCCGTTGTCTGGGCTCTCGGCTCAGCTCGCCACAGCGCTGTTGCCGCAGTTCTTTGCGCTTGTGAATGGCGACACACGGATTCTGCAGAGCTCGAATTTTCGGGTGAGCGCGCAGACTGGCCCCTGGTTGCGCGGAAGCAGTACCGCTGCAGCGAGTGTGCAAGACCGGCTGCTCATCCGCGTGGATGCACGCGCGGACGCGACGCTCCCCGGGGCGCTCGGGGTGCCCTTCGATGCTGAGCTAAGAGGTGACACGACGCTGCGCTTCTCGCTCGGGATCGCCCCCCGGACTGTCGGCTCCCGCACCTGGAACGACGTCTTTGTCCAAAACCTCGAGGCCCGCGGCACGGCCGACCCCGAGTACCAAGGCCTCCTCGAAGCCCTCAACATCAGCGGTGGCCTCGCCGACGCGATGCGCGCTCAATTCAGAGCGCTCTTTGCCGATCAGATCAACGCGGCGCTGACGCTCATTGTGCGCCCGGATATTAGCCGTTCAGAGGGGCCGATCGCGATGTGCTCGACAAGCGCTTCGCCCTCGGCGCAGCTGGCGCAGTGCATTGCGGATCCCGCGACGCAGAGCCTGCTGGGGCTGATTAACGTCGGCAGGGCTCCCACGGATTTGCTCACGGGCAGTGACCTGTTCGCTGGCGAGGGCTCGGGATGCTTCAATCCGTGCGCGTTGCCGATTAGCGTGACGGGTCCTTTTAGGGGCCAACTACCAGACCCTATGAGTACTCCGCTCGCCGACGTATGCGTGATCAGGCTCAATCCGAAACGTCTCAACATTACCCCGACTCAGTTGCAGATGGTCCTTAGCGACCGGCCAAGCGAAGTCGATGAACGTCTCGTTCGGCAGCTTACGGCGGTCTCGCGCATTGGTTCAACACCGCCGGGAAGCCCCGTTTTCAGATGCGACAATACGCCTCCATCACCAACCTTTGCCTCTCGATCGTTTTCGGCGGTCCCGAGGCAGGTCCAGTGTGGTGGTGCCAACAGCGATGTGGTGCCCTGTAGAGCTCCGGTGCTCCAACCTGCACTTTCCACCTGTCGCTAAGTTTACAGCATGATGCGCAAAGCTGTCTCGCTCTTGGCGCTCGCGACGCTGGCGCTTGGATGCGGTCAGTCTGTCACGCCCTCGGTGGACGTGGTGACCTTGTCCGATGTGGCTGTGAGCGAGAGCGACGCAGGAGATTCACTCTTTCGCGAGTCTCCGAGTTGTCCGCTGCCACTTGCTCGGTGCGCCCAACACGGTGATCCCTGTGTGTGCGGACAGTGCCGTGGCGTTGTTAACACGGGGGCCACTCAACGGTACTGCATGCCTGACCTGGGTGTGTTGCATAGCCCGTTTTCAGCGGGCTGCTTTGGTCGCTACCGCAACGTGTGTTCGGGTAGGGGCGTCGCTTGCCTCAACACGCCCAACGAGATGTTTGGCGGCAATTGTCTCGATCTGCCGACGTGCCTCTGGCTTCGGGATCAAGTGGTCGCTTGGCGAGGCATGAGCGGCGTAGACCGGTGCCTGTACTCGGACGGGACTGAGGTGGTTCAGGCGGCGATTGCGCGCGCCGAATGCACGATTAACGGGATGACACGGTGTGGGTATGGCTGCGACGCGTGTCCGTCGGGACAGAGCTGCATGTTCGTCTCAGAGCGCAGTCCCACTGGGATTTGCCTCACCAACGCAGGAGCCAACGGCGTCGCAGGGTGCAATGGCGCTGCGCCCAGGACGCTCTGCCCCAATGGTAGCGGCTGTGTGGTTCCGCTTGCAGAGAGCGGCAACGAAGACCGCGTCGGGGCGTGCGCTCCCTACGCCCAATGTGACCAAGCACAACGCAACGATCCTGCGCGGTATCGCTGCCTCGGAGACCTCCATGAATAGACTGGCAGTGTGTCTTCTGTTTGCTGCGATTTCGGCCTGCAGCGCCGATCCAGGTCTCGTCGATGGAGCTCGCGTGGACGCTTCGTTGAGTGACGGCGGTGCCTCGGAGAGGGACGGGGCGTCAGTCTGTGCACCGCCTTTGAGAACGTGCGGCCGTGATCTCTCGTGCACGGCGCCTTCGACTCTGACGTGCCCGGTTAATTGTCTCGGACTCAGTGTGTTTCCCTTCGATCCAATAGAGCCCGAAAATCGCACGCGAGGGATTTGCGCGAACAGCGGGGCCCCTCCGTCGCAATGGTTTCCCAGTGATTTCTGTGCTCATTGGGCAGGGTTTGTGTGCTGGCGCGAGGGGACAGCGTGTTGGACAGACACGCAGACATTGGCGCGTCTACGCCCCGATGGGGAGCGCTATGGCGATCCATGCCTACCCATTCGAGACTGCTTGCAGCTGCCCGAGGTTGCGCGGGGGCAGTTGCGGGCGGGTGAGCACTTGGCGCAGTGCACGTACTCGGACCTCACGCTTGTGCAAACGGGCGTGCGGGGGCCCGCAGAGTGCACCTCTGTGGACGGGACTTTTACCTGCGGCGAGGGGTGCGAGGTGTGCCCGATGGGCCAAGCGTGTCGATACAACTCCGAGCGATCGCCCACTGGGCTCTGCGCGAACACGTTTGGCGCATGCGGCGAGTGGCCCACCCGCCTCGCGTGCACGAATGCGGCGGACGCATGCGTGCGGCCCATTCGTGGCGCGGTCGATGGGTTTACCGATGCGCAGCGCCACGGGATGTGTCTGCCCCTTGCGCGCTGTCGTGCGATCGCCGCCCGGTTTGCCACGACTTTTCGCTGCGACGAGACCCTGGTCACGCCCTGAGCGCGTGGAGAGGGGGCCAGGGCCCCTGGGGGATGCCGTCCGCACCTCGCCCCTATATTTCTCTCACCCAGTGAGCAACCACGGGCTGCCTCGCGCAGATAGGGGCGCTCGTTCGCAACCGGGCCGCCCTTGTCTGGCGCTGGTTGCTCCCGCAACGCTCTTCTCGACGCAACCGAGGTGTCTCCCATGACCGTCTCCGCCGCCCGCCGCAGCCCCAGCAGCCCCATGACCGAGGGGCCTGACGCCACCGCGACCCCCACGCCCACTGCGACCGTCCACACCCACGCCGCGCGGGGAGCCCAGCGCGCCACCACCCACGCAGCCCAGCCCGACGTGTTCGAGGGGCACAGCGCTCCGGCGATCGGGCAGCGGGTCACCCGCCCAATGGGCGACAACGCCGCCGTGTGCGCACCCCGAGAGCCCGACGAGGCCGTCGCGACACGCTTTCGCGCCATGCTCGCTAGCGGAAGCACGCCGCACATCGCCCCCGCGCCGCCCTTGCCCCACCGCGACGGCGCGACGGTGCTTCGCGAGCTCAATGCCCCACGCGCGACGCTCTCTGCGGGCGAACAGCGGCTGGCCAGCGCAGACCTCGCGCCCATCACGGGCTATGTGATGCCACGACTGATGCACGCGCTCGAGGGCGCCGCGGGTGTGCACACGAGCTCGGTTGCCCACGCTGGGATCGAGCTCGCGCTGCATGGCTTGGTCGAGGGCGCAGGGCACATGCTCCAGCACGCGGGCGCCCACGCGCTGACTGCGAGGGGAGCGTCGCTGTGGGGTCCAGTCGGGGCGACCTTGGTCTCGTACGCGCTGCTCACCGATGCGCTCGTAGGGTCGGTGATCGAGACCGCGTGCAGGCTCAACAACGGGACGCTGCCGCCCTCGCACGCGGTGCAGCAGTTTATTCGCGATCACAGCGCTGAGATCCTCGCGCAGACGCAGTCACGCATGGAGGCGCACGCAGAGCGGCAGTTTAGCGCGGGAGTCCAAGCGGGGGCCCGAGGCGAGCCGCTCGCGCGCGGGAGCAACCCGGCCGAGGCCGCGGGCTATCGCGCAGGGATCGCGTACCGTCGTGAGCACGGGTGCGCGTTTGACACGAGCATGCAGCAGCTTAGGGTGCTGCAAGACGTGACGCGTGGGACCGACCGAGACGCGCGCGTCGGGGTCCGTCCCCTGAGCGCTCAGCCCGAGCGCCCCGCTGGGGTCACCACCGAGCGCGAGATGCGCGGCTGGCTCGAAGGGCTGTGAAGGAGATCCCGATGACGTACCGAAGCTCTCCAGCGACAACCCAAGAGTCTGTCTCGCTGCCTCTCGACCGCCCCTGGGCGCTTATGGTTGGCGGGCTCTTGTCCGTGGTCGGCGTGACCGCCGCGCGGGTCGCCAACCGTGCGTGGCCGGGGCCGTTGTGGCTCCTCGCGGGTGGCGTCGCGGTGCTCTTGTCCGTGGTGGCGCTCGTCGGGTGGTGGCGTGCGCGGGCGCGCTTTCTCGCGTCGATTGCGCCGCTCAACGTGGGCGCTCAGGCGTCGCAGCGCGAGGCCCCGAGAGCGCAAGAGGACCGCCGCCGTGAGGCCAAGCAGACCCGAAACGAGTGGCTCGCGCTTGGCTTTGGGTTGGCGTTGGCGTTGACCTACGTTGGGTATGCTCTCTGCGATTTTGGGCGCTAGCGCGACGAGGTCGCAGCGCGCTCAAGAGCCCAGAACGAAGCCCACGAGCGCGAGAAACGCGCCGGCGAGTCCCAAGCCCAATACGAGCAGGCCCAAGCCAAACTGCTTGCGCACAACCGCCGTGATCCCGCCGATGGTCGCGACGAGGCTGCACACGAGCGAGACCAAGGTTGGGACCGCCAGCATCTCCCAGCCTGCGCTGCGACCGCGAAAGCCTGCGATCAAGAACACCATCATCCCAGCCAAGAGCCCGATCACTCCGGCCGCGATCGAGCCCGTCGGGGCCTTGGGCTGCGTCCCCGCGTGCATGATCATTTGTTGCTGCGGATACCCCTGCTGCGGATACCCCTGCTGGGGATATTGCGGCTGCTGGTATTGGGGGTGCTGGGGATAGTGCGGAGGCTGCTGGTTGGGAGGCTGCATACTTAGGGTGGAGGCGGTATCAGACAACCGCGCCGACCGCTACGGAGCGAGCGAGAAGGTCAGGTCTGCATGGGCTTTGGCTGCGTAGAGAGCAGCGCGAGGGCTGCGGATTTCCACGCGGCGTCGATCGGGTGAAATCGGTCGGCGTGGCTCGCTTCGGAGACGTGGGCGGCGAGCTCGTGCCACGGCAGCGCTGGCTCGCCCCATGAGACAGCGCTCACTGGGCGCGCGTCCGCGACGGTGACCTCGATGCCACGCCCCTCGATCCACACGCACCATGTCGCGATGCTGGTGTTGCGCTGGTAGGCGAGCCGAGTGTCCAAAAGCGCGTCGCCCAGGGCGCGCACAGCCCGCTCTGCTTCGTCTACCAGAGCCCGGGTAGTTGCGTCGATCAGTCTGGATTTAGCCTGAGGATTCGCAAAGAGAGCCTGCGCTGCGATCACTGACGCGAGGTGCTCACTCGCGGGGATCACGTGAGGCAGACGCGCAGAGCCACTGAAAAAATGGACCCACACGAACAAGCTCCCGGTGGTGCATCCGTGGGAAGCGTCGGCGGGTCCGACAAAGCGAGCGCGGTCACCCTGCAGCGCAGCCATCAGCGCGCGTTGTTGCGTGAGGTGTGTGCGGGCTCGCTCGGCCATCGCGCGGTGGTGTTCGGTGGACGCGATCACCGAATCTCGCGCAATCGGCAGGGTCTGCAGCAGCGCGAGGGCCTCGGGGTCGAGCCGCTCGACGCGCGTCCATGCGCTGGGCGTCGCGCAGATCCAGTACAGGTCGACCCCGTCTCCGACCACGGTGCTCGCTTGCTGCGATTCAACGGTGGGGTACCAACGACAGAGCGCGACCGCGCCCTCGCGAACCCGCGCGAGGGTCTGCACGGTGTCCACGGTGTCTTGCGCTTGGCTCATCGCGGTCCATGGGCGCACGGTCTCGCGTCCCCGTTCTGCATACGCACGCAGCGTAGCGCAGAGGGCGTCGTGCGAGAGCTCCGTGCGTTCGGTGCCTCCGTAGCGGCCGTGCCCGCTCTCGTATGCGAACCAATGATCACACCGGACGTAGCGCCCGAAGCCCAGCGATTGCAGCGTCGAGCGCTCTGTCTCGCAGTGTGACATCGCGGTCTCGGGCACTCGCAAGGGCACGCCTAGATCGAGCAGCGCACACTGGGTGTCGATCCATCGCTCAAGGGTCTCCATGCGCGAGATCCTAGCGAATTGTCGGGTCTTTGCGTGCGCTCAGCCAGGGATGATCGTGGGGCAGCCGTAGAGCACCTGCACGCGAGCGGCACCGGCCTCGGACGCGCGGATCTCTTCGCACACGGGCCCATAGAACAAGATCGACCGCATCGAGGGGCTGTAGTCCCAGCCGTTGGACCGCGTGCGATCGCGCGGGACCACCCGGACGACGCCGGTGGGCGAGGTGTAGCGAACGTTGACCAGGTTGGGGTCGGCCGTGCTTGGGTCGATGGTGTCGAGTGCGTATTCGCAGGTGCTCGTGCGGCCACGGATGGCGTCGAGCGCCATGTCGAGGTCGCGCTCAAAGTTCGCGTCGGCGATCGAGTAGTGACACGTGGTGCTGGTGCACCCGGGCGCGCGCTCGGTGCCGGCGGCGGTTGCGATGGACGAGAGAAACGCGTTAGAGGCGTCGGGGGTTCCGATGGAGAAGGTGCGCACGACGGGCATGCCCGAGACGCCCGCGCGCACGGACGAGAGCACCGATGCCGTCGCGAGCCGCTCGACCTCGGCCAAACACGGCATGTCCGTGGGGTCACAGCGCCCGCGCCCAGTGCAGTCAAACGTGGGCAGCCCATCGGTGATCATCACCACGTAGCGTGTGGGTGCGGTCACGCCCATGAGCGCGCGCATTTGCGCGATGGCGCCAGGCATTGCGCAGGCCATCGGGGTGCGCCCCGTGGCGGCGGTCATCGCGATTTTACTGAGCAATTGCGCACGGTTACCCGACAAAGGCCCCACGGGTACCGACGCCCTCGTGTAGTTACTCGCGCTGTCCCCCGCCGTCGGAACGCTGACCAAGTCCGTCGGAAAAAACATCAGCCCGACCTGGGTCTCAGGTGGCAATCGCATGACCAAGCGCGTGAGCGCTCGCTGCGCGGCGACCCAGCGTGAGACCCCCGCGGCGGTCGGGTCGTTCATCGAGTTGGATCGGTCGACCAAGAGCATGAGCGAGGCTGGCGCGCGCGTGGTCGAGAAGTCTTGCGATGCACATGCAGCATCGGGGTCCAGCGTCGTCCCGCCGTCGCGAGGCCCTGGGCTGCCGTCCCCGTTGCCTCCTGCGCCGTCACTGAGCGTCGCGTCGCCCGAACGCGCGTCCGTGCGCCTCCCGCTGTCGCCCGGAGGGTTGACGTCCTCTGCACAATTCACAAGCAAGACCAGCGCGAGGGCCCAACGCTTCATAGCCGCCGAGTGTGCACGAACCGAGCCCTGGCTAGAAGCCACGCAGTGGTTTTCTCCGTCTTCGCGA
This sequence comes from Deltaproteobacteria bacterium, assembly GCA_030694465.1. Taxonomy (GTDB): domain Bacteria; phylum Myxococcota_A; class Polyangia; order Polyangiales; genus JAUXYJ01. The sequence continues at coordinate 121,661 of JAUXYJ010000042.1, forward strand.
GATCACAGCCGTGCGCGTTGGCAATCGCTCAGGCTCGGCAGTACGCGCTTGTACGCTTTCAGTGAATCCCCCGCGCGAATTGCACGTTGAGTGAATCCCCACGGACACGCACGCGCCCATCGCGTGACAAGTGCCCCTCCCTTGTGACAAGGAGCCACCGCGTAGAGAGCCGATGACCCCCGATAACCCTGTTGCGTTTGCTGTTTGTTCTCTCCGCGCTCGGTGCGCGAGCTTGCTCGTGGCCTTGTCGTTTTCTGCGCTGAGCAGTCTCTCGTACGCGCAGACATCCCTCGCGGACCGCGTCTACGTGGTGCGCAACGGTGACACCCTCTCGATCATCGCGCAGCGCCTGGGTGTGTCAGCCGCAGATCTCGCCGCGCGCAATTACCTCCAGCGCCCATACAACCTGCGAATTGGCAGGCGGTTGCGTCCGCCCGACGGAGTCTCCCGCGAGATCCTTCGTACGCTCCCGCACCGTGACGGACGCCCCGGAGACCCGCCGCGCGGAGCGAGCGCGCCCGCTGCGTCGTCCCTTCCAGAGGGCCAAGTGCGCATCCGCCGCGAGGGCACGACCGAGGCCGCGAACTTTGACCTCGCACACCTTGACCCAAGGGGCGCGCGCAGGCTCTCGGCCCTGTTGCGCTTGGACGCCGCGGAGGGCCAACGGCAGCCTCCGCCCATCGCGTTGCACCCAAGGCTCGTCTTCGCGCTGTCCCGCATCGCTGCACACTTCTCAGGCAAAACCCTGCGTATTTCACCGAGTGGGCGCGCTCAGTCTACCGAGCCCACGGGGCCCACGACCAACCACGGGAGAGGCACCGCGGTGGACCTGCGCATTGACAATGTGTCGATCCAAGCGCTGCACGAGTTTTGCCTTACGCTCGATCGCGTGGGCTGTGGCAATCATCGCCGCGCGGGCTATGTGCATGTGGACGTGCGACGCGAGCGAGCGACCTGGGATGACGTCGGCGCGATCTTGCCAATGGCCAACCATCCGCGCCCGCGTTAGGCTGCAAATTCGCAGCTAGAGTGCGTATCCCGCGTCAAAGGCAAACCACGGAAGCAGCGGCACTACCGAGTGGTCCCAGTTGGGTGTGTCGTAGAGCAAATCGCGTGGTTCAAAGCTCGTCCGAACCTCGCCACAGCGTGACTGAATCCCGTGCACGAGCTCTTGGTTGTTGACCAAGTGACGCACGCCCACGGTGATCCGCGCGGCGACCGCGCCGTGCATAATCCTAAATTCGTTGCCGATCCCGAAGATCAGCCACATGGGCGTAAAGGGCCCCGTAGGCTGACAGGTGGAACCGCCCACCGGGGGCGAGGTTCCTCGCTGAATTTCGGTAAAATTCGTGCCAATCCCGACCAAAAGCGACGACGCAAACTGGTACGACCACGGCGCCCTCAGCACGACCGGAAAGAAAGCTACCCCCGGCCCAAACGGGTGCCCCGCGCCCAGGTTGGCTTCGACCTCGTACCAGGGCCGCGCCGCCCAACGCGCGCCGAGGGCCAAGATCCCCGCCGTGTGCCCAGTGCCCGCTTGCGCAAAGATCACAAAGGTCCGCTCCCAAGGGCGCGCGCCGGTGGGGTCTACCTCGCGGGCGTTGTCTTCGAGGGCCCTACGGATGCGCCCAATGGTCGAGAGAGGCGCCGTAGGGGGCCTCCGGGGGGCCACGATGGGGCTGGCGACGGGGCTGGGCGAGACAGCGGGTGCGCCGGCATCTGGGGGCACCGTGGAGGGGGGCACCGTGGAGGGGGGAGTCACAAAGCGCAGCGTGCGGGTCGCCCGTTGGGACTCTTGCAAGAGAATCACCTGCGAGGATTGCAATCCGTCCGCGCTGATCGCGTCGACAAAGTGCTCGCCCGGGTCTAGCGGGATCTCGGCTCCGAGCAGCGCCAACGGGAGCTCTCGGCCGTCGAGCGAGACGCTCTGCACCGTGTGCTCGGTCGAAGGCTCAAGGATGAGCCGCGCGAGCACCGGCTCGATGGTCGTGATCGCGCGCGTTGCGTGGTCGCGTCGGGCGCTGTTTGTGGGGTCTGCGTCGAGCCGCAAGAACAAGCGATACTGATCGACTGCTTCGACGAGATACCCTGAGTTTTGCGAGGCCAACGCGTGGTTGTAGTGCAAGAGCGCCGAGGGTCTCACCGCCAGTGCACGTCGAAATCGGTCACGCGCTTCGAGCCATCGGCCCTCTTCGGCGCGCTGGGCTCCCTCGCGAAAGAGAATGCGCGCGGCCTCGGCGGTCTCCGCGGGCGGCGACGTCGCCGGGTTGCTCACGGCGGTGGGGCTCTCAGCGGGCTGCCCGTGTGCCGTTGAGACACGAAAGAGCACAACGAGCCCAAACCGAATGCGAGAGTGCACCGTGAGCATGTGTGCACGCATCGGGGGGCTCTTTTAGGGCGCCGGGGTGGCGCTGGGTGCGGGCGGCGTGGGGTCTTGTGCGGGGCGCGTCGCCGGGGTTGGGCGCCCATCGCGCTCGCTCGTGCGAATCGAGTAGCGCACCATCGAGCGGAGGACCTCGTTGCGCGAGATATTTCCGACGAGGGATTTGATGTCCTCGTAGATCGAAGGGTCGACCAGAAGCCCGCCAATCGTGCCGCGTCCACGCTGTACGTCGCGCATAATGTCTCGCATGGACGAGGTCGCTTGGCGCACATCGCGGGCAGCCGCCGAGAGGTCGTCGCCGTAGATCAGGTTGTGCATCCCGCCGTTGCCTGTGCGCACATCGCGAGTGATCGCTGCGACTTCGCCCGCGGCCTCTCCAAGTCGACCGATGGCCTGGCCCCCGCGCTCGTCGTAGACCAACGCATGAATCATCCCGCGGCCAGTCCGCGCGTCTCGTGCCAAGGCCTCTACCTGGTGGGTCGTGCGCTCGACTGAGCCGATCGCGCCGCGCGCCGCAGTGAGAGTCCCACGGATGTCCTCGGCCATGCGCGGATCACGCAGCAATCGCCCCACGGTCCCATCGCCGGTCGCGACCTGATCGCCCACCAAGCGCAGATCATGAACGAGCGCCACGAGGTCTGCAGAAAGCTGCGGGTTGGTCAGCGGGCGGGTAGCCACAATGATCGTGTCGAGCACCGTGTTCGCGCGCGCAAGAATGGTCCCCGCGTTGCGCATGGCGTCCGCGAGGGCGTCCTCGCTGCGACCCTCGATGGTCCCACCGTTTGGGACCGCCGGCTGCGCGGGGTCGCCCATGGTGATGTCGAGGGCTTTGTCTCCGAGCAAGCCCTTTGAGGCGATCTCGGCGACGCTGTTGCGACGCACACGCACCAGCGAGGTCTGGGTGATCTCAAAGTCGACGTGCATCTGCGTGTCTCGCGGCTCGCGACCAAAGCTCACCGCGGTGACCGAACCGATCACGATGCCGCCAAGACGCACGGGGCTGCCTGCTCGGAGTCCTGATGCGTTGGTAAACGACGTGTGCAAAATCACATGGGATTGAAAGAGATTGCGCTCGTTTCCAATGACAAAAATCAGCGCTGCGGTGGCCAGCAAGCCAAGCGCAACAAAGATGCCCACACGGAGGTAATTTGATCCCTTGGCGTCCACGGCGATGGGCGAGGTTCTACCACCGTTGTCGCGCATGTCGCGCATGGCCTGCACGGCGGCTGCGTTTCTCGCTGCGCGCGACCGTGTACGAGACTACCCGGCGACGTCGCCGTAGCACGCTTGCTCAGCGTCCGAACAGGCTGGCCATCTCGTCTTCGGGGCTGCGGCCTTCGATGAAGTCTCGCACCGCGGGGGTCGTGCAGTTACGAAAGTGCTCTTGCGTCCCGTGCTCTGCGATCAAGCCTTTGTGCACAAACGCCAAGCGATCGGACACGGTAAACGCGGTGGTCATGTCATGAGTGACCACGATCGAGGTCACCTTGAGCTGATGCCTGAGCTTCACGATCAGGTGGTTCATTCGTGTGACGTTGACGGGGTCTAGGCCCGTCGTGGGCTCGTCGAAGAGGATGACCTCGGGCTGCAGCGCGATGGTGCGCGCGACGCCGACACGTTTTTTCATTCCGCCGGACAAATCCGCGGGCCGCATGGCTTCGATCCCAGGCATCCCGACGCTGGTGAGCGCCCAGCTCACGCGCTCCCAAATCGCGCGCTCGTTCATCGTGGCGGCGAAGTGTTCGCGCAGCCCATACGCCACGTTTTCTCCGACCGAAATCGAGTCAAACAGCGCACCGCTCTGAAAGACCATCCCCACGCGCTGTCGCAACCGGGCGATCTCTGCGACGTCCATCGCGCCGACCTCACGTCCATCGAAGGTGACGACCCCCGCGTCGGTGCTCAACAGCGCGATGAGCATCTTGAGCATCACGCTCTTGCCGACGCCAGAGCCACCCAAAATGGTCAGCGTCTCGCCCTGGTACACGTCCAAGTCGAGACCGCGATAGACCACCTTCGGGCCAAAGGCTTTCTTCACGCCGCGAAACGTGATGATGGGCTTCTTTTCAGCCACGGGCATGGACCCCACGCATGATATTCGCGAGCAAATTCGCTCTCAGCTCGTGCGGATAATGTAGAAAATCACGCGGATCGCGATGATCGCGAGCACGCCCAAAATGCTGAACACAATGGCCTTCGTACGGTTTGGCGCGGCGGGCATCTGCGGTGCGCCATAGGGCTGCATCCCGGCTTGGCCTTGCTGCCCAAAGCCTCCCTGTTGCCCAAACGCGCCCTGTGGCGGTTGCTGCTGGGGCGCAAAACCACCCTGCTGCTGCGGAGGCCCACCAAAACCGCCCTGCTGTGGCTGTTGTTGCGGTGCACCAAACCCACCCTGCTGGGGCGGCCCGCCAAACCCGCCCTGCTGGGGTTGTTGCGGTTGCTGCGGTGCAAAACCGCCCTGTTGCGGTTGTTGCGGTGCAAAACTGCCCTGTGGCTGCTGCTGTGGAGGTCCTCCAAACCCGCCCTGGGGTGCCTGATCAGGAGCGCCAAAGGCACCCTGCTGGGGCTGCTGTGGGGCGAAGCCTCCCTGTTGGGGCTGCTGCGGAGCAAACCCGCCCTGCTGAGGCTGTGGGGGCGCGCCGTAGGGATCGCTGGGCGGCGGGGCGCCACCGAACGCTCCCGCCGGAGGAGGTGCCGCAGGGCTCGCGACAGGCGCAAAGCCACCGCCAAATGCTCCAGGCTGCTCGGGAGCCATCGGCGCCGGAGGGCTCCCTCCAAAGGGACCCGCCGAAGGAGGCGACGGTTGTGGCGTGAACCCGCCAAAAGGCTGAGCAGGCTCTGCGGGTGGCATAGGCGCAGCAGGCGCCACGGCGCCAAAGGGGGAGGGCGCCACAGCGCCAAAAGGGGAGGGCGCTTCGGCGCTTGGGGGCTCTAGCGGCTGCATCATCGTCGCGGCGAAGGGCGACGGCGTCGGCGGAGGCGCTACAGGCGGTGCGGAGGGGACCGCTGGGGCCATCGGAGCCGCACCGGGAGGGCTGATGGCCATCCCGCCCACCATGGTCTTGGCAAAGGCGCCTGGCTTGGCAGCGCCCGCGCCGGACTGCACGGGTCCACCGCCCACGGGGCGCGGAGGTGCCATCGGCCGCGGAGGTGCTGCGGCCGGCGGAGCCACGGCGTGGGCTGGCGGGGTCGCGTCCGGAGGGGTGCTGCCGGTGGCCGCCCCATCGCCCAGCGGCGAGACCATCATCATGGTGCCTTTGAAACGCTGTGGCTTCGCGGGTCCGCCTACGGCAGCCGGGGCCGCGGCCGCGCCGGGCTGCAAGGCCGTTCCGCATTTCGAGCAAGCAGAGGCAGTTTCTGAGTTCTGAGTGCCACAATTTGAACAGAACATGATCGCTTCAACCTTTGCGCCTGAGGATTCTCAACGAGAGCGGAGGGCATGGGGCCTGAGCTCCGTACGCTACGTGTGTAACGGTTGCCCACATCCGCGACAACTTCTCTGACCCTCGGCAGGCGCTCCATGCCGCAGGGCAGAGTGTCTCGCAAGCACTCACGACCGTTTCTGTCGTTCGTGTTCGCTTGTGGACCTTTGCCGGCGCGCACCCTACTACGTTCGGCCAGAATCATGCCAGAGCGCTCGCAATGACATGATTTCTCGTCAACGCACTTGGCACGCCGCGCGCTTTGCACGGCCACTTGGGGTCAATTCGCCAAATGACCCGACGCCAATAGCGCTGCCGTTGTTGACAGTTGGTGACTGTTTTGACTAGCGTCCCGGCGCCTTTCGCACCCCCTGGTCCGTAGCTCGGGTCAGTGAGTGTGAGAGTTCACACCTTCCATTCAGGGTCTTCATGGCGTTCGTCCTTTCTGCTGAGCGCAAGTCCATTCTCGACGGGCTGCGTCCTCGATACCCAAACGCGAAGGCGCTCACGATCCCCTTGCTTCACCTGTGTCAGGAGCAAGAGGGATGGTGCTCGCCCGAGGTCATTGACTACGTGGCAAAAGAGCTCGGTGTAACCGGCGCTCATGTCCAGGGAGTCGTGACTTTTTATACGAGTTATCTTAAGCAAAAACCTGGCAAACGGGTGTTGTGGGTCTGCCGCACGCTCTCGTGTGAGCTCATGGGTGCCAAGGCACTCCAAGAGCACATCGAGAGCAAGCTCTGCATTCATGCAGGCGAGACCACACCCGACGGCGAGTTCACGCTGCTCAAGGCCGAGTGTCTTGCTGCGTGTGGGCAGGGCCCAATGGTTCAGCTTGACGATGACTTCTTCGAAAATCTTACCAACGAAAAGATGGACAAGATCCTCGACGATGCGCGCAAGAAGGCTCCCAAGGTAGCCGGCACCTGGTCCTCTCTCTACCTCCCCGAAAAGAAAGAGTGATCTCGATGGCCATCGAAAATCCCAAGATTCTCACGAAGAACTACGGCATCCCTGACTCGTGGACCCTTGCGGTCTACGAGAAGCAGGGGGGCTATCAGAGCCTGCGCAAGGCGGTCGAGATGACCCCCGCAGAGATCGTGGACCAGGTGAAGGCCGCAAACCTTCGCGGCCGCGGTGGCGCAGGGTTTCCGGCTGGTTTGAAGTGGAGCTTTCTCAAGCCCAACCCGCCGCGTCCGAACTATCTCGTGATCAACGCGGACGAGGGCGAGCCCGGGACTTTTAAAGACCGTACGCTCATGGAGCTCGACCCGCATCGCTGCATTGAGGGCTGCATGATCGCGTCGTGGGCACTCAACGTGCACACGGTGTACATCTACGTTCGCTGCGAGCTGGTGCTCTCGATTCGTCGGCTTGAGCAAGCGGTCCGTGAGGCAAAAGCCAAGGGAATCCTCGGTGACAAGCTCATGGGCAAGGACTTCGCTCTCGACATCGTGATCCACCCTGGTGCGGGCGCGTACATCTGCGGCGAAGAGACCTCGCTGCTCAATTCGCTTGAGGGCAAGCGCGGTGAGCCGCGGCTTAAGCCTCCGTTTCCGGCGATCTCGGGTGCCTTTGGTGCGCCCACGATCGTGAACAATCTCGAGACCATCGCGACCATCCCGACGGTGATCGAGATGACCGGCGAGGGCTTCTCGAAGCTCTCGAAGCTTCACCACATGAAAGACGGCGGCGTGCGCTTGTACGGCGTCTCGGGTCACGTGATGAAGCCCGGCGTGTACGAGGCTCCTGTGGGACTCACGCTGCGCGAGCTCATCTACGATCTCGGCGGCGGAATGCGCCCCGGTCGTACCTGCATCGGGGTGATCCCCGGTGGATCTTCGACGCCGGTGTTGCGCGAGCATGAGCTCGTGCACGCGCCCGACGAGAAGAGCCCCATGCACGCGTGGCACGGCAAGAGCGTGTTTGATATCCCGATGGGGGTCGACACGATCCGTTCGACCGGCTCGATGCTCGGGACGTGCTGCGCCATCGTGATGGACGACAGCACGGACGTCGTTTCGGCTGCCGAAAACCTGATGAAATTCTACAAGCACGAGTCTTGCGGCCAGTGCACGCCGTGCCGTGAAGGCACCGGCTGGATGCTCCGGCTGTGCGAGAAGCTCACCGCAGGCGAGGCGACGCAAGAAGACCTCGCGAATCTGTACGACGTCGCGAACAACATCATCGGCAACACCATCTGTGCGCTCGGCGATGGCGCTGCGATGCCGATGTTGGGTTTCTTGCAGAAGTTTCGCGCTGAGTTCGAAGCCAAGCTCAAACCACAGGCCGCTGCGAAGTCCGCGCCGCGCGCTCAATCGCACGCACACGGGCACTAGCGCGGTGCTCGATCACAATTCGGTTTGCGAGCAAATTCGCAGCAAATTGTGATAACTGGTCCCAACGATTTTTCTCCCCCCCACGCACGTTAGCCCGTACCTCACCATGCCGACGCTACGACCACCCAGCACGACGTTAGAGCTCGTCGTCTTTGCGTTCTTTTCAGCGCTCGCTGTCATTGGCGCACTCTCGACCGTGCTCGCGCGCAACCCCGTCCGCTCTGCGGTCGGGCTGTTCGTGCACATTGTCGCGCTTGCTGCGCTGTACCTAAACCTTGGCGCACACTTTCTCGGTGTCATCCAGCTGCTGGTCTACGCCGGCGCCGTGGTGGTGCTGTTTGTGTTTGTCATCATGCTGCTGGGCTCCGATGCCACGTCTCCGCGCGACAGTCGCGGGCTCGCGTGGCGCGCCGGAGCCGGAGTCGCGATGGTGGCCGTCGCCTGGTTCTTGGTTGACAATTTGCTGCATATTAAGCGCATTTTGCCCGAGCGCTCCGACGCGTTCGGGACCATGAACGTCATCGGCAGCTTCTTGTTTAAGCAAGCGGTTCTGCCGTTTGAGCTCATCGGCATCACGCTGGTGATCGCGGTGGTCGGAGCCTTCGCGATCGCGCGTGGCAAGCACGAGCGCCGCGCGTTGGCTGACCCAGATCCATCGAGCCCAGACGAAAAGCTCGCCGATCGTGACTCCACCACCACCAAGAGCAAGGGCTCGGACGCACAGGGGCACGCGTGATGGGATCGATTCAGCTCACCCACTATTTGGTTCTCTCGGCGGTGCTGTTTTCAGTCGGCGCCGTGGGATTTTTGGTACGCCGCAACTCACTGGTCGCGTTGATGTGCATTGAGCTCATGCTCAACGCGGTCAACCTGACGCTCGTGGCGTTTAATCGTTGGATGCCTGCCAATCCGGGCGGCGCGGTCGCGCACCACGGTCAGGTGTTCGCCTTTTTTGTGATCGCAGTGGCCGCTGCTGAAGCAGCAGTCGGTCTCGCGATCGTGTTGTCTTTGTACCGCGTCCGGAAAGTGGTTCGCACCGACGATGCGAACCTGATGAAGGAATGAGCGCCGTGCTTCAAAGTCTCGCGCAAGTCGCACCGCAGGTAAGCAACTTTGTCTCTGCATCGCCCAGCACGTACCCCGTGCTGGGATTGATTCTTCTGTTTCCGTTGATCGGCTCGATCATCAATGGATTCTGGGGAAAAAAGATCGGTCGCGAAGGGGTCTACATCACGGGCATCGCCACGGTCGCCATGAGCTTCGTGCTCTCGCTGTTGGCGTACGCAACGTTGTACAAAACCACCCACGCTCCGGTCGCCGAAGGCGCCGCGCATGGACCGTCTCAGTTGAGCTTCTTGCTCTGGGATTGGTTTCGCGCGCCGGTCGGAGCGGGTGTTGTTCAGCTCAAGATCCGTTACGTCTTAGACGAGCTCTCGGGCGTCATGCTCTTGGTCGTCACAGGTGTCGGCACGCTGATTCATATCTATTCGGCGGGCTACATGAGCCACGACGAGGGCTACGCGCGCTACTTCGCGTACCTCAATTTGTTCATGTTCTCGATGCTCAACCTCATCCTAGGAGACAGCCTTGTGCTGCTCTTTGTGGGCTGGGAGGGCGTGGGCCTCTGCTCGTACCTGTTGATCGGTTTTTGGTACACGAACACGGCGTACGCCAACGCGGGTCGCAAGGCCTTCATCGTCAACCGCATCGGTGACGTCGGCGTGATCCTTGGGATGACCATCCTCGCTTGGAAGACCGGCAGCTTCGAGTTCGCACAAATCCGCGAGACGCTGAACGTTCAGGGCTCTACAGCGCTCACCGCGCTTGCCGAGAAGCCCGAGTTTAACGACGTCGTCGCGTACTTTCTGTCCTTCGGGCGCACGGGTCTCTACGACTTCTGGATGCGCGTGATCCCGGAGTTCACCTGGGGCGGCGCAGCGTGCTTCTTTCTCTTCGTAGGCTGCACTGGCAAGAGCGCTCAGCTCCCGCTGTACGTTTGGCTACCGGACGCGATGGCGGGCCCCACGCCGGTGTCCGCGCTCATCCACGCGGCCACGATGGTGACCGCGGGCGTGTACCTCTTGTGCCGCTTGTCGTTCGTTTATGTGCACTTTCCCAGTGTGCTCGCGCTCATCGCCGTCACCGGAGCGCTCACTGCGCTGTTTGCTGCGTCGATCGCGTTGGTGCAAACCGAGCTCAAGAAAGTCCTGGCTTACTCCACGGTGAGTCAGCTCGGTTTCATGTTCGCTGCGTGCGGCGTGGGTGCTTTTTCGGCCGGATTGTTTCACGTGTACACACACGCGATGTTCAAGGCGTGTCTCTTTCTGGGCGCAGGCGCAGTGATGCACGCGTGCCGAGACAAGCAAGACCTTCGTGAGCTTGGCGGGCTGTACAAGTTTATCCCGCACACGTTCAGGACCTTCTTGGTCGCGACGTTGGCGATCATCGGGACACCGTTTGTCACCGCGGGATTTTACTCGAAAGACGAGCTGCTCTTTCGCGCGCTTGAGTCGCAAAACAGCAACCACCCGTGGGTGGGCAAGTTTGTGTTTGTCGTGCTCGTTCTCGCAGCCACGATGACGGCTTTCTACATGTGTCGTCTGCTGTTCTTGACCTTCTTTGGCAAGTTCAAAGGCTGGTCACTCTCGAAGGCGGATTACCCCGAGCACGTCGAGCACGCGCACGACGACCACGGACACGACGCGCACGACGATCACGGACATGGCCACGGCAACCCTTGGGACGCTCCCAAAGAGAACCCAGCGCTCATGTACATCCCGCTCTACGTGCTCGCATTCATGAGCGTCGTCGGCGGGTTCGTCGGGCTGCCGTATCTCTTCACGCACAAAGAGAGCGTGTGGGGCGAGTGGCTCATCCGCAGCGCAGAACACGCCGGAAAGCCCATCACCGATTGGGCCATCACGATGGCCGATCCGCGCGTCCACACCGCCGAAGTCACTGCGATGATCGCGGGATTTTTTGCCTTCGCGGTGGGCTCGGGCGTCGCGTACTGGGTGTACATCAAGGCCGACGGCGCTCCGGTTCGCGCGCTCGCGTCAAGCGCCCGCCCGCTCTACCAGCTCATGGTCGACAAGTGGCGCGTGGACGAGCTCTACGACTTCGTCATCGTGCGCCCCTTGCGGTTTGCCTCGGACGTGGCGGCCAAGTTCATCGATCGCTGGATCATCGATGGCCTGGTTAACCTGGTCGGGATGATCCCGCGCGCGCTCAGCGCGGTTGTGCGCAAGCTCCAGACTGGCGTGGTTCACACCTACGCAGCGGTGATGGTGTTTGGGCTCGTGGCGATGATCGCGTGGGTTGAGTTTAGGCCCACGGTGTCGCTCGCGGCCACGGTCGAAGCCAACAACCGCATCTCGCTCGAGGTGCACGGCGGCCCTGGATACACCTACCAATGGGATCCCGAGGGCGACGGAACATTCGCCCCCACGAACGACGAGTACACGACCACCACGCGGCAGTCCACGACGTGCACGCCGCAAGACACCACCGACGGACGCCGCGTATGCCGTGTCGCGGTTCGGGCACGCAACGCATTCGGATACACCACAACGGTGACCCGCTTTATCGAGGTCCCTACGGGCGACCGCGAAGGACGCTGAGAGACGGCCACCATGGAAGCAACTACTGCGACAGCCTCTGCGACGCACCTGCTCTCGGTGCTCATCTGGCTACCCGCCATTGCGGGGCTCTTTATCCTCTTTTTGCCCAGGCAATCGCCAGGTCTGCTCCGAGCCGTTGGCCTCGGTGTGGGCTTGATCGAGTTTGGCAAATCCCTCCAGCTCTTAATTGGCAGCGATTATGCTCGCGGATTTCGCTTCGTCGAGAACGCCGAGTGGATCCCGTCGATGGGCATTCGCTATCACTTGGGCATCGACGGGTTGTCGCTCTGGATGGTGGTGCTCACCACCTTCTTGACCCCGCTGGTGCTCCACGTCTCGCTCGGCAGCATCAAGGCACGACAGAAAGAATATGTCGCCGCGATGCTGATCTTGCAGAGCGCGATGATCGGCGCGTTCTGCGCGCTCGACATGTTTCTCTTCTACGTGTTCTGGGAGCTCATGCTCATCCCGATGTTCTTGATCATCGGGATCTTCGGCGGCGCAAACCGTGTGTACGCCGCGGTGAAGTTCTTCATCTACACCTTCGCTGGCTCGATCTTCATGCTGATCGCGCTGGTGTACATGGCGGTGCAGTTTCGCGCGCTCGATGCAGCACATCGCTACTCGTTTGATTACTTCGACCTGATGCGTCTGGGCTTTCCGCGCAACACCGAGATCCTGCTCTTTTTGGCCTTCGCGATCGCGTTTGCCATCAAAGTGCCGATGTTTCCGCTGCACACGTGGCTGCCCGACGCGCACACCGAGGCACCTACGGGTGGCTCGATGATCCTCGCAGCCGTGATGCTCAAGCTCGGAACCTACGGGTTCATGCGCTTCGCGATGCCGTTCTTTCCGGGCGCTTCGCACATGATCGGACCGACGATCGCGGGGCTCTCATGCGCAGGGATTCTCTACGGCGCAGGCGTCGCTTGGCGTCAGCGAGATTTCAAGAAGCTCATCGCGTACTCGTCCGTGAGCCACATGGGCTTTGTGATGCTCGGGATTATCTCTCGGACACCCCAGGGCGCGACTGGCGCGGTGTTGCAGTCGATCAACCACGGCGTCTCAACGGGCGCGCTCTTTTTGCTCGTCGGCGTGATCTACGATCGCAGACACACGCGCGAGCTCAGTGAGTTTGGCGGCCTCGCCAAGGTGATGCCTTGGTACGCGTTCTTCTTTGTGCTCGTGACCATGAGCTCGATCGGCCTGCCGTTTACCAACGGGTTCGTCGGCGAGTTCTTGATCATTACGGGAACGTTTACCGCAGAGCTGCTGCGGATTCCGTATCACGTCGACCGCGCGTCAGGCCCTGCGTTTGTCGGCCTCGGGCCGATGTTTGCGGCGTTCGCAGCGCTGGGTGTGCTCTTCGGAGCGATCTACATGCTTGAGGCTGTGCAGAAGGTCTTCTTCGGGCCGCTGAGCAACCGCAAGAACCGCAAGCTGCAAGATCTCAATTCACGTGAGCTCACAGGGCTCATCCCGCTCGCGATCTTGATCCTCTGGATTGGTCTTCGTCCGCAGGACATCACCAAGAGCATCGAGCCCGATGTGCAGAGCTGGATTGATCAGTACGAGCAAAAGCGCCAGGTCGTCACACGCCCTGGATCCACGGCGCCGTATCTCTTGAGCGAGAGCGACCTCCGTCCACCCCGTCGTCGGGCGCCCAGCCCCGCAGCCCATTGAGTCCGGAGCACCACGAATCATGAAGGACATGCTCCTCTACTTACTTCCCATTGTGATCCTCGCGGTCGGCGGCTTCTCGCTGATGCTCGTGGACGCGTTTCAAAAAGAAGAAGGCGGCCTCGCGATCCCCACCGCGATGCTTCACTTTGCCTCCGGTGCCGCGTGTCTGGCCCTGTGGAACTACGCAGGCTCTCCGGCGGATCTCGCCCGAGCGGCGAGCGCGTTCAACGGCTGGCTCGCGTTTGACCGCACGACGCTGTTTCTCGATCTCATCATCGCGCTTGGCGGCGGGCTCGCGTCGCTCTTGGCGGGCTCGTATCTCAACGAGCACAAGCTTGAGCGCGGCGAGTTCTACACGTTGATCACGTTTGCGAGCGCGGGCTGCATGATGCTCGCGGGCGCCACCGATCTCATCATGGTCTTCATTGGCCTCGAGACGATGTCGCTCGGTGTGTACGCGATGACTGCGTTTCGCCGCACGAACGCGCGTTCACAAGAGGGCGCGCTCAAGTACTTCTTGCTCGGCTCGTTTGCTGCGGCGCTCTTGCTCTACGGCTCGGCGCTGCTCTACGGAATGACCGGCCACACGGACCTCGCGGGCATCCGCGCTGCGCTCGCAGCGCCGCTCGACGTCCCAGGGCTCGCGGCGCAAGAGGGCGGGGCGCTGGCGCTCTCGGTCCAGCAGACCGTGCGTGATCGAGTTGTCATCCTCGCGATGGTGCTCGTGATCGCGGGGCTCGCGTTTAAGATCGGCGCGGTTCCGTTTCATATGTGGGTACCGGACGCGTACGAAGGTGCGCCCACGCCGGCCACCGCGTACATGGCGGTCACGGTCAAAGCAGCTGCGTTTGGCGCGATGTTGCGGGTGCTCGTGGGGGTCTTTGGTGACACCACTGGGGCGGCCTCGCTCGCGGGCGGGTGGCCAGGGTTGCTCGCGTGGCTCGCGGTCGCGTCGATGGTGATCGGCAACTTGGTCGCGCTCTCGCAATCGAGCATCAAGCGAATGCTGGCGTACTCGTCCATCGCGCATGGCGGGTACATCCTCGCGGCGTTTGTGGTCACTCCGCGTGCAGAGCTGCTTCCTGGCGGCGAGGGCACTGTGGGCCAGAGCGCTGCGGCTTCGGTGCTGTTTTATCTCTTGGCGTATGCGGTCTCGAACATCGGCGCGTTTGGCGCGCTGATGCTCGCGGGCAGCCGAGGCAAAGAGGCGGTGTCTTACGACGACGTCGCGGGGCTCGGAAAGCGTCACCCTGCGGTGGCGCTCGCGCTCTCGTTCTTCATTTTGTCACTCGCGGGCATCCCTCCGATGGTGGGCTTCTTTGCGAAGTACAATGTGATCCGCTCAGCGCTCGAAGCGAACTACACGTGGCTGGCGATCGCGTTGATGGTCAACAGCGCCATTGGCGTTTACTACTACCTTCGCGTGCTCGTGAAGATGTACATGCACGACCCCGCGCCGGGCGCGACGCGCGCAGAGCCCATGGTTTCGCCTGGGATTTGGCTCACGTTGATCTTTACCGCGGTGCTGGTGCTCGTGATGGGCGCGATGCCGCAGACGTTCTTTGGCTACGCGCTTGAGGCTGTGAAGCTCGCGGTCGCGCCTGTCGCTGCGGCGGCTACGCCCTGATGATTTGCTCATAGAATCACACGCTGGTCCAAACGGGGGGCTCAGGCGTGTGACGGGGTAGCGAGGGCGCGCGGCGATTGTGCACGCGAGCCCCCGCGTGTTGCCTGGATTCGCGTAAAATCACGCCCATGCTCAGCCGCTTGTCTTGGGTTTGCAGTGTGGTGCTGGTGGTTGCGGGGGGCTGTGCGCCGGCGCGGGTTCCGATTTTGCCACCGATTGATTCGGGGGCCATGGATGCGAGCAGCATCGAGAGCGGCGTCGCGGATGGGGGTCAGTGTGCGCGGCAACAGGACTGCGACGATGGGATCGCGTGCACCGAAGAGACCTGTGTCTTTGGTGGCGTGTGCGAGCGCACAACGAACGACGCGCTGTGCCCCATGGGACAGCGATGTTTTGCAGGCAGAGGTTGTGCTTCGGGCAACAGCTGCACACGCAACGAAGACTGCGACGACCGCGTGGCGTGCACCCGGGACGTGTGCGGTGTCGGGGGGGTGTGTCAGAACGTCCGGGACGATTCGCGGTGTATCAACGGGGAGCGTTGTTCGCTCACGCTGGGCTGTGTTGTACCGGGCCGATGTGGGGTCGCGGCGGACTGTGACGACGGGCTCTTTTGCAACGGGACCGAGCGGTGCACGAGTGGGATGTGTGCGAGTGGGACTGCGCCCAATTGTGCGGACATGGACATGTGTACCGGCGACGTGTGCAACGAGACGCTGCGCGCGTGCGAGCACGTGATGCTCAACCCGTGTGGTGCGACGGTGATGCCCGGTGGCTACACGTTGGCGCCGGTCGCTGAGTACATGGGGTGTCGCTATGGCACGCTGGGGCCGGTGAGTTCGGTCTCGCTCGCGGTGAGCGGGAGCACGGTGACGGTGACGGGGTTTCCGGTCGCGCTGACGGGTCCGAGCGAGAACGGCAGCTTTAGCGCAGAGGGCACGTGGAACAACGGCGGCTGCGCGTGGGGCTTGAGACTTCAGGGCGTGTTCACCACGCCGACGCAGTTTCGTGGCTCGTGGGGTGTGAGCTTCTCGGGGCTCTGCACCGACGCGACCTCAGGCTGCGTGGGCCGCGGCGCTGCGCTGACGGGGACACGACAATGACGAGAGAATTTGCAAAGAATACGACGCGAGGAGCGATCATGACGAAGGGCGTTTGGCTAGGCGCGTGTGCGAGTGTCTTGTTGGCGTGGGGCTGTGGCACGCCGCGCCCGCTGGTGGTTGGCGATGGCGGCGCGGACGCGAGCAGCATGTGTACGCGCAACGAAGACTGCGATGACAACACCGCGTGCACGACCGATCGCTGCCTGGTGGGAGGCGTGTGCGAGCACAGCGGCAACGATGCGCTGTGCGCGATGGGCGAGCGCTGTGTGTCCGGGCGCGGATGTACGAGCGGCGCCGTTCGCACGTGCATGCGCGCAGCCGAGTGTGACGACCGCGTGGCGTGCACGAGAGACACGTGCTTGGTCGAAGGGACGTGCCGCAGCCAGCCCGATGACACGATGTGCCCGATGGGGCAGCGCTGTGACGCCGTCATGGGGTGCAGCGCGATGGCGGGGAGATGCACGCGCAACGAGGACTGCGACGATCGCGTAGCGTGCACCGCGGACACGTGCACGGTGGCGGGGACGTGCGAGCATGTTCCGCAGAACACGCAGTGCACCGGGGGGAGGATTTGCAATGCGACCATGGGGTGCATCATGGCGAGCGCGTGCCGGAGCAACGCCGAGTGCGACGACCGGGTCTATTGCAACGGCGCAGAGACCTGCAACACCGAGCTGGCATGCGTCGCGGGCACGGCGGTGAGGTGCGATGACATGGACCCGTGCACGGTGGACGCGTGCGACGAGATGGGCCGGCGGTGTACGCACACGATGAACATGGCGTGCATGGGGATGACCCCCATGAGCGGCGTGTATGCGCTCTCACCGGGAGTGAGCTATGCGTGCACGGGCATTCCGTCGGGGGTGCGGCTCACCGAGTTTGATTTTAACTTTGTGGGCCCGATGATGACGGTCAACAACGCGCCGGCTCCGATGCGTGGGCCGCAGCCGGTGATGGGCGCGTTTGATGTGACGGGGAGCGTGCTCGGGACCCCTGGCGCCAACTGCGACGAGATCTATCGCTTGCAGGGGAGGTTCACGGACGCGACGCACTTTGAGGGAACGTTTTATATCTCGTTTGTGGGGCCCGTTTGTGGGTTTACCAACTGTACGAACCAGATGTTTCCGGTGCGTGGGACGCGTAGGCCCTAGGCCCAGGGGACCACAGGGGAGGACACAGGGGAGGATACAGGGGAGAGCCACGCTCTGGGCGCTTGGCGGCCCTGCGCTGGCTGTTAAGGGGCCTTGGCGGAGTCTCTGTGGGACGCTCGCGTGGGCATCTCTGGGGCGTGACGCGATTTTTTGTAAAGTGTATAGCATCACTTGACACTTTGCGGAGTAGCCTCTAAGACTGAGCGCAACGGTGATGCAAACGGAAATCAAGCGGCGCGAAGTGGGATGGATGGATGTGCTGGCGGCGGCGATCGCGCGGGTGACTCCGCGGGTGGTGCATCCAGTGATTGATCAAGCGCGGCACGACGTGCGCCGGGTGATCACGACGCTGCGTGTGGACAACACGCGGCCCTTTCGGTTGACCACCGACGGGCCTGCCGAGGTGCCGCTGTCGCTCGACGAGATCGCGGTGTTGCGCGCGGTGCTTCCGGAGGGTCTGGCAGTGCGGCTCGAGACCATCGCGCGTGATGCGCAGGTGATCGCTGCGCCGTTGCTGGGGGGGCCGCGTGAGCCTGTCGTTGTGAGCCTAGTGCGCCCGGCGAGGGCACCCGCGGTGAGCGCGATCACTACGCGCACGGTGCGGGTGATGGCGGTGCGTCGAGAGACCGCGGATGCCACAACGTTTGAGCTCGAAGACGACGCGGGCCGCGCGTTTGACTTTGTCTCGGGACAGTTTGTGACCTTGGTCTTGTCGATCGAGGGGCAAGAGCTGCGGCGCGCGTACTCGGTGTCGAGCGTGCGCGAGGGGCTTCCGAGGTTTGCGATTACGGTCAAGCGTGTGCGCGATGGGGTGGTGTCCAACTATCTCAATGACGTGATCGCCGAGGGCGACACGCTTGAGGTCTTGGGGCCGTCGGGTAGCTTCGTACTGCGTGAAGACGGCGCCGAGAGACCCCTGTGGTTCTTCGCCGGGGGCAGCGGGATCACGCCGATTTACTCGATGATTTGCGCGCAATTGCGCGAGCCCACGGGCCCCGTGGTCCACCTCGTGTACGCCAACCGCGACCGAGACTCGGTGATCTTTGCCGAGGCGATCGAT
This sequence comes from Deltaproteobacteria bacterium, assembly GCA_030694465.1. Taxonomy (GTDB): domain Bacteria; phylum Myxococcota_A; class Polyangia; order Polyangiales; genus JAUXYJ01. The sequence goes on from JAUXYJ010000042.1 coordinate 140,046, forward strand.
GCCCTCGCGAGAGAGCACGCAGACCGGCTTCGAGTGCACCACGTGCTTGAGCACACAGACGATGCCACGGCGTGCGTCGCGGTCGGGCGGCTCGATGCTGCCACGTGTGAGTCGGTGTGCGAAGCGCTGGGCATTGAGACCGACGCGCGGGTGTATGTGTGCGGCCCCGAGCCCATGATGCAGGCCGCCCGAGGTGTGCTTTTGGCGAGGGGAATCGCAGAGCGCTCTCTCTTTGAAGAGAAGTTTGCGTCGCCGCAGAAGCGCGTGGCATTGAGTGACGTAGCGCAGCGCGCGCGCGGTGGACACGAGGTCCTGGTGGTGCTGCGCGGTCGCGAACATCGCGTGCAGACCGCGGTGGATCAGACGGTGCTTGAGGCTGCGTTGAGTGCGGGGCTGGACATGCCGTTCTCGTGCACGATGGGCGGCTGTGGCGCGTGCAAATTGAAGCTGGTGGACGGCACCGTCGAGATGGTCGAGCCCAACTGTCTCAACGACGCCGAGCGACGTGATGGCGACATTTTGGCCTGTGTTTCGTGCACAACGAGCGATGTGCGCGTCGAGGTGCCCGTATGAACCCTGAGCAGGGCACGGTGGATCGCGAAGGCTTTACGCTTCGGATGAAAGACCTGTGCGAGCTCACGGGGCTCGATCGTCAGGTGATTCACTTTTACATCCAGCAGGGCTTGCTCCCCGAGGGCCGCAAGACCGGTCGCAACATGGCGTATTACTGCGAGCAGCACGTCGAGCGCGTGAAGCTTATCCGCAAGCTGCAGCACGAGCGGTTCTTGCCCCTCAAGGCCATCAAGGCGCTGCTCGAGGAGCGCGACGACGCGTTCTCGATTGACCAGCAAAAGATGCTGGCCGACGTGAAGCATCACCTGTCTTTCTTGCGCGATGTGAGCGAGCACCCAGGCGAGCGCGAAGATGTGAACAGTGTTCACAAAGACCGTGCCAGAGAGACTCTGCACGTAGCGCATGCGCTCGCGAGCTCGCAGCTTGGGCGCGGAGACTTTGACGGGCTCGTCGCGGCTGGGCTCATCGGTGTCTCGACCGAGGATGGCGTCGAGAAGATGGCCTCGGCCGACCTGTGGATGGTCGAGCTCTTTGCGCAGCTGCGCGCGGTGGGTTTCTCGCGAGAGCTGGGCTTCGTCGCGCATGACTTCACGATGATTGACGAGGTAATTAGCACGCTCTTTCGCAAAGAAGCGCTGCTGTTGGCCCAGCGATTGGGGCACCTCCCGCCGCCGATGATCGCCGCGCTTGTCGAGAGCGCGCTGCCGATCTTGAGCGCTGCGTTGGTGCGAGCGCACGACACGAAGGTTCGAAATTTCTTTGCGGCGATGTGACCGCGGCACAGACACCTGTTTTTAACGGCAACGCGTTGCCCTTCGAGGAGATTCGAGATGGTGGATTTTCAATTGTTGGCTAGCAAGCTTCCGACCCGCGTACGCAATCAGCTAGAGAGCTACATGGAGGCGCTCGAGATCTTTCGTGAAGTGCGCGACCCCAAGGTGCTCGCGGCCCTCGGTCCGTCGGGCATTCGCGGGATGCTCTTGCAGCGCGGAAAGCAGGGAATGCCCACGAAAATCCGCTCTAACCACGCGGCCTACTTTGACTGGAGCTACCCGCACGATCACCCCGAGATGGCCGAGCTCTATCGCCGCGCCAAGCGTGGTCAGTGGGACGGTGAGAGCCTCCCGTGGGACACGTCGGTCGACCCGCTCAACCCTGAGGTGCCGCTGTTGCCCAAGAACTTCGTGGACCTCAGTGTGCTCGATCGTTTTGGTGTGCATCTCAACGAGAGCGAGCAGCTCAAGCTCGGGCACTCGATGGCCTCATGGATGCTCAGCCAGTTTTTGCATGGCGAGCAGGGGGCGCTCTTTGCTGCGGCGCAGGTCACCGAGAGCGTGCAGTTTTTCGACGGAAAGTTCTATGGCGCCACGCAAGTGATGGATGAGGGGCGTCACGTCGAGGTGTTTCATCGCTACCTCGAGACGAAGCTCGGCAAGCTCTACCAGGTCAACGACAACCTCTTTGTGATCATCGATTCGCTCATGAGCGACTCGCGCTGGGACATGAAGTTCTTGGGCATGCAGATCATGGTCGAAGGTCTCGCCCTGGGCGCGTTTGGGCTCTTGTACAAGATGACCAAAGAGCCGCTGCTCAAAGAGCTCTTGCGCAACGTGATCCAGGACGAGGCCCGCCATGTGCACTACGGGGTGCTCGCACTTCGCGAACACATTGCAAATCACCTGACCGAAGCCGAGCGACGCGAGCGTGAAGACTGGGCTTTTGAGGTCGCGCTGCTTATGCGCAATCGCTTCATGGCCTACGAGGTCTTTGAAGAGCACTACGAGGGCAAGCTCACGCGCGCACAGTGGCGCGAGTTTGTGATCGCGTCGCCAGGGCTTCAAGAGTTTCGCAAGACGATGTTCTCAAGGCTGGTCCCGAATCTTCGTGAGATCGGCCTGATGAGCCCGCGGATTATGAAGCGCTATGAAGAGGCTGGCTTGATGCAGTACTTCGGTGGGCTCTCGGCGGACAAGCTCACGGGCGACCAGATGATTCAAGAGCTCGACGAGCAATCAGTTGCGCTGGTCGCAGCGTAATTCACGAGTGAATTCAATGGGTTAGAGATCTCTGGTCTGGACCGCGAGGTAGTGCGCCTCGTGGCTCGTCCGTGTCGGGTGGTGGGTGTAGAGCGCGAGCTGTGTCGGGGTGACCGTGATCGCATCAAGCGTGAGCGCTTGAGCCCACGCGAGCCCGGCGGCGCGGTCGTGGTCCGAGGCTCGTCGGTGCGGTCGCGCGAGGGTGATGTGCGCGAGTGGATCGCGGCGCTCGGGGGGGATCGCTGCGGCTTCGCACACGGGATCGCGGACGCTGGCCATGGCGCGCTCGATGCGCTCGCGGGGGTGGGCGAGGGTGGCGCCGAGGGCGCTGTAGTGCGAGGGATTTCCCAGGGGGATGACCGGGCCCAACGTGAGGGCGAGCGTGGGCAGCGGCCACACAAGAGCGTCCCATGCGCTGTATGCGGCGTGCTCGGACACGGTGCCAAGAAAGACCACTGTGCAGTGCAGATCCTCGGGGTGAGTGCACTGAATCGACGGCGGTGGCGATGGGAGCGCGGAGTACCAAGTCCCCGGCAGAATCGAGAGGGCGATAAACCAGCTGGGGCTTCGGGGCTCGCGCATCGGGAGGAGGCTCAGGCGTGCTCGTCGGCGACGGGCGCGATCCAGTTATTGGCGACGCCGATCTCGCGCAGGCGTTGAACAAATACCTTGTAATCCGCAGGCTTTTTGACGAAATCCGCGACGCCGAGGAGGGCAAATCGCGCGAGGGCTTCGGGGCCCGCGCTGCCGCTCGCCACGATGACGCGCATCTCACGTCCACCGGCGCGCTCGCGAAGGACCGAGAGCACCTCGACGCCGCTGAGGCCCGGCATGTGATAGTCGAGGATGACGAGGTTGGGCATGGCACCTTCGAGCTGGAGAGCTTCGATGCCAGAGCGCATCACGGTGACGCTTAGGCTGTCGGGGCGGATGCCTAGCGCGGTCTTGACGGCGCGCGACGCGAAGACGCCAAAGACGGGGTCGTCGTCGACGATGAGCACGCGGATCGCGGCGCCACCGAGCGAGCGTTTTTGTGTGGGAGCGGGCACCTGCGACAGGTCTTCGCGGGTCATGGTGAACAGGGCGTGGTCGAGGGCTGCGGCAAAAGCCTGCGCGCTCTCGTAGCGTTCGGAGGGCTCTTTGGCCATCGCGCGTTGGACGATCGGATCGAGAAAACCCAGCTCAGGGCGCAGCGCGCTGACGGATGGGGCCGGCTCGCTGACATGCTTGGCGAGCAGCATGTGCACTGACTCGGCGATGAAAGGGATGCGGTTGGTGAGCAGCTCAAACGCGGTGCATCCCAGCGCGTAGACGTCGGCGAGCGGAGTGATCCCGCCGGCGTCAATGATCTGTTCTGGGGCCATGTACGCGGGGGTTCCGTGGAGGACGTCGTCTTCGTGGTCGAGCTCGTCGCGGTGGATCGCGATGCCAAAATCCACGAGCGCAGCGCGGCCTGTGTCGCGCTCGATCACGATGTTCGAGGGCTTGATGTCGCGATGAATGACGCCTGTTGCGTGCACCGCGGCGAGGCCCTGCGCGACCTGTTTGAGCACGCTCACCGCGCGGTGCTTCGGGACAAACGCGCCCGCGCGGCGGTGCTCGTCGATCACACCGGCAAGAGAGCTTCCGCCAATGAATTCCATGGCAAAGAAGCAGCCCTCGGTGCAAATCCCAAACGAGTACACTTGTGCGACGTGCTCGCTCCGTGTGGACGCGAGCGAGCTGGCCTCGCGATAAAACGCGTCAACGCTCTCGCTGCTTGGTCGATCGTGGACCATGAGCTTGATCGCGACGCGGCGACGCAGGGGCACATCGCGCGCGAGAAGGACCCGTCCGGCGCCACCGCGCCCGAGCTCTTTCTCAACGAGATAGCGTCCGTCAAAGAGCACCGGGCCCTCTGGCGTGGGCAGCAACGTGGTCGCGCATCGCGGGCAGTGAGGTGACTCGCTTGCGAACAATTGGCTGCACGAAACACAGCATCGAATCTCGGTGGATAGGGTCATGACTCGTTCGCTTTGTGCCATTGCGTCAGTGCCTGAAGGGCCAGCTGCAGGTTCGGTCTTGCCGCTCTCACCAACGGGCCACACGCGTCCAATTCGCCCCGATGAGCGTGCTCTTCGAGGCTCTCACAGAGCGTGTGAAGCGCGGGCGCGCCAAACATTTGTGCGTTGGGTTTGAGCGTGTGGGCTGCGATGCGAAGCTGGGCTGGGTCGTGGGCGTTGTACGCGGTCTCGATGTCGTCCATCAGACCAGGCGCCATCTCTAAGAAGGCAGCGACCATCTCGCGGACTGCGTCAAGGTCGCCACCCATGTTCTCGCGCAGTTCATCGAGAATGACTAAGGAAAATGCCTCGGATTCTTCAGATCTCACGTAGCTTTCTGCACTAAGTGTCGGTGCACGGCGCGTGTCGCTTGAGCTTGTCGGAGCGACGGCGGGGGCGGTCATCGGAGGGGGATTGCTGCTGCGTGATCGGGCACGTGAGCGATTGAGGGCTTCGAAGAGCTCATTGGAGCGCAGGGGTTTTGAGACATAGTCGTCCATGCCAGCCTCAAGGCATCGTTCGCGGTCGCCTCGCATGGCGTGTGCGGTCACCGCGATGAGCGTGGGTCGATCCTCGGGCTTCGGAAAGCGCGCGCGCAGGTTGGATGCAGCCTCAAGGCCATCCATCACGGGCATTTGCACATCCATCAGCACGACGTCGTAGGTCCGACGGCCCACTGCGTCGAGGGCCTCTTGGCCGTTGTTTACGACGTCCGCCGTGTAGCCAAATTTGGCCAACAAGAGCAGCGCGACGCGTTGGTTCATGGGGCTGTCTTCGGCGATAAGGATGCGCAGAGGGCGCAGCCGCGCAGAGCCCGTAGCGTTGTCTTGAGGGCCGGTCGTGGTCGCGCGCGGGGCTCCGCCGCAGGCCTCGAGCACGACATCAAGCAGCCGAAAATGTCGCACTGGTTTGGTGACTACGGAGGCAAACAGGTTGCGATCGAGCTGTGTTTTGGGAAAGCTCCCAAGCGACGACAAGAGCAAAATCGGCAGGGCTCCGCCTCGCTCTTTGCGAAGCTCGCGTGCAAACGCGACGCCGTCGAGCTCGGGCATTTGGTAGTCGGTCAGTACCAGGTCAAAGGGCTCTCCGCCCTTGACCCAGGTGAGAGCCTCTCGGGGCGATTCGGTGTCTCGTACACGCATGCCCCAGGCCTCGAGGTGCGTACGGAGCACGGTGCGGTTGGTCGCGTTGTCGTCCACGATGAGCGCGCGACGGCCTCGCAGCGAGCCGGTCGTGTCGGCGGTTGAGCCACGCGTCTGGACCCCCTCGGCGGCGATGCGGGGCACGTGAAGCGTGAAGGTGCTGCCTTGCCCTTCGACACTCTCGACGCTGATGTGGCCGCCCATGAGCCCTGCGAGCCGCTGTGAGATCGCGAGACCCAAGCCCGTACCGCCAAACTTGCGCGTCGTCGACCCATCGACTTGCGAGAAGCGCTGAAACAACCGGTTGAAACGCTCGGTCGGGATTCCGACGCCGGTGTCTCTGACGGCAAAGAGCACCCACTCTCGGCCGAGGTCGTCGGAGTCTTGGGTGACGCTGACCTTGAGCTCGACCTCGCCGTGTTGTGTGAATTTAACGGCATTTCCCAAGAGATTTACGAGGATTTGTCGAATGCGTCCCGCGTCTCCGCGGACCCTCTCGGGCAGCGTGGGAGGCGCGTTAAAGATCAGCTCAAGCTTCTTGCCATCTGCAGTCGGAGCCAAGAGCTCGATGCACTCTTCGGCGGTCTGCGCGAGGTCAAAGTCGAACTCTTCGAGCTCGAAGGCACCCGACTCGAGCTTAGAGAAATCCAAGATGTCGTTGATGACCATGAGCAGGTGTTCGCCGGACGTTCGGATGGTCTCGACGAGCTCTCGCTGCGCGGGCCCGAGCTCGGTGTCTTGCAACAGCGAAGTCATGCCGATGACCGCGTTCATGGGCGTGCGGATCTCGTGGCTCATGTTGGCCAAGAAGGTGCTTTGCGCGCGGGCTTCTTCTTCGGCGGCGCGCTTGTCCCGCTCGAGCTGCTCGGCTCTCCGTCGTTCGGTGAGATCGCGCAACACGAAGATGACACCACGGACGACACCTTCGGACATGATGGGTGCGCGCGAGACCTCTACGAGGCGCTGGACGCCTCGGAGGGTGAGCGTCGCTTCAGGGTCGATTTCGCGACCGGCGAGGCTCGCGCGATCGCTCGACGTGTCAGGCGAAGGGGCAGCTCGCATCGACTGAAAGAGCGGCGAGTCGCAGTCGAATACTGTGGAAATATGGCTTCCGATCGCGTCTTCGTGGGTCTTGTCACTCAGGGTCTCGAGCGCGACGTTGGCGTACTCGATGATGCCTTGTGGCGTGCAAGAGAGCACCGCGTCCGAGAGGCTCGTGAGCACAGTGTCAAGCTGTGTGCGCTGGCTCTGCACGGTGCTCTGCGCGCTGACAAGATCACTGTGGGTCGCGCGCATCGCGTTGAGGTGGTCTCGCAATCGATCCGAGAACTGCAGCAGCAAGATCACGACGAGCGTAGTCGTCGCGACGATCGAGGCGACCACCTCGGACTTCCACCACCACGAGGGCACGCGAGGGGGCATCGGCGCGAAGATCCCTGCGATGACAGATCCAAGGGTGATCAGCAAGACCAGCGCGAGGAGCGGCCGGAGCTTCTCACGGCGCACATAGGGCAACGCGATCGCGACGACCACGAACGGAAAAATCACGACGACGGAGAACAGCTCGCGCAGGGCCACCACGTACGGGATCGCGATGGCGCAGAAGCCCAAGGCCATCGTGAGCGAGGCGTTCTCGAGCTCTCCGCGCGCGACCAGTCGCCACGCGTAGAGCATGAAAAATCCCATGCCAATCGTCGTGATCCCCATCCAGATAGGCGCCACGTCGTTGAACGCGAAGCCAAAGGCCAACCGAACGGGCGCGAAGGCCATCACCAGGAGCGTGAGCACCTTGGCAAATTGCCGCACGCGGGCCAATTGCGTCGCGCGATCCTCGGGCGAATAGACCAGCTCCGTCGGCGCGTTGTGAACATCGTCTTGCGGCATCTCGATTTGTGCCGCCGATGCTAACGCGATTGCGTGGCCGCTCGACATGACTCGACATGCTGGGCGCGATTGCAAACGCCTGGATTCTGTCGCTCGCGGTGGCCTATCGCGCGGGCGTGATCGCGACGACGAGGCCTCCGCGCGCGCGCTCAAGGAGCCGCAGAGGGACGCGCGAGACGGGCTCGATCGCTGCTTCTGCACGCGCCAATGCGCTGTGTTTTGACTCGCCGATCGCGAGCAACACGATGTCGCGTGCGGCGTTTAGCGTGGTGGGCGTCAGGCTCAGCCTCGCGTGCGGCGGTGACATGGGAGGGTCTTCGAGCGCGATCACGAGGCGGCCCTTGTCGTCTTCGATCGCTGGGCATCCCGGAAAAAGCGAGAGAATGTGAGCGTCTGCGCCTACCCCGAGCATGAGCACATCGATCGACGGGACGTTGGGTGGGGCGCACTCACACACGCTCCGCAAGGCGTCCTCGGCGCGTCGTGCGGCCTGCGCGAGGTCTGCGCTCCACGCCTCAAGTGCGATGACTTGGTCCTGTGAAATCCCTAGCGGATCGAGCAGTGTGCGCCGCGCTGCGCCGAGATTGCTGTCGGGGTGACTCGCTGGCACAGCCCGCTCGTCGCCGAGGATAAAGTGCACCCGTGAGAGGTCTAGCCCACGGAGTGTAGGCGAGTCCGCGAGGGCGCGATGGAGTGCCACCGGAGAAGAGCCCCCGGCGAGGGCGATCACTGCACGATTGCGCTGAGAAAGCGCTGACCGAATGCGCGCGATGACATGCTCAGCGCATGCCCGCGCGAGGGCTTCGGGGTCATTGTCTTCGAGGCAATGTGCGCGGGCTAAAAAGCTCACAGTGCGCGCGCTCCGAGGACCCACGGAGCGCTGATGGTGAGCGCTTCGAGAAAGAGCTCGTCGCGTTCGGGGCGATCGAGCAGACGACGGAGCATCCGCGGTGTGTCGGGCGATCCGATGCGCAAAACGCACTCAGGGATGATCGCGCCGGCGCAGTAGCCACGCCATGCCAGCACACGCGGGTCGAGCTCGCGTTCGATCTCGAAGCGGTCGCCGACCGAGGACGATACGGTGACTCGCGTGAGGGCTCCGGGGTGCAAATTAGGCCGCAGATCGTGTGTCATCGTGAGCGAAAATGGCTGCCCATCTTCGCGGGTGAGCCACAGCGCGCGCCCGTTCTCTCGCGTGGCCCAGCGCACACTCGACGGAGTGCGGAGCTTGAGCCTTGTGGCAAACCATCCTGCAAAGAGGGCTGCCTTTGCGCTCGCAAAGTCGCCTCGCGCGGGCGTGTTAAACGCGACCTCCAGTGCGTCACAGCGGCCCAGCCCGGCGAGCGACGCGGGGTCGTCGAAGAACCTCGCGAGGGACTCTTGCCATGCGCGAAGTCGTAGCCACTCGAGGTCTGAAATGCTCTGTGTGACGCGGGCCCGTTGCGCGACAAACCGCTGCAGTGTGACCAAATCGCTGAGGTCAATCTGCGACGAGTCTACGCAGAGGACATCCGAGCGATCGGCGAGGCGCACAAATGAGCTCGGGTCATCGGGCACATCGCCGAGCCACCAGAGCACCAGGGGGACGCCAGGCGCGAGGAGCCTCTCTACGACGGTCGCGACATGGTCTCGCGCGGTGCCGGTCACGCTGAGGATGAGCGACTCGCCCACAAAGGTCCCAGGATTAGACGCGTCATCCAAGAGCGACGCGCGCACAATCACAGGAGAATCCCCGATGGGAGAGCCCAAACGGACCACAATGACGCGGCCCGGATGGCCAGGGATCACCTCGCGCGTAGCCTCGATCGCGAACTGCACTTCGTCGTCGGATTGGCAGACGCAGACGAGGTTGAGCGTGCGTGCGCGGGGAGGGTCGCCGAGGGCCATCCATGCGCGATCGAGCGCGCGCTCGGCGTTCTCGGCGGTGACCTCGCTCGAGCTTGGGGCGATGCTCACCGCGGTCATGGGCGTCTCCAGCGGCGACCATCCCGCTCGACGAGCGCTTCGGCGGCTGCGGGCCCCCAGGTCCCTGAAGAATAGTTGGGAAATCCCGGGGCGGGCATCTCTTGCCAGTACTCGAGGATGGGCGTGATGTAGCGCCACGATTCGTCGACCTCGTCGTTGCGTGCGAAGAGCGTCGCGTCTCCCAAGAGGGCGTCGAGGATGAGCCGTTCGTAGGCGTCTGCGCTGGTGCGTCCCCAGGTCGTGCCGTAGCGAAAGTCCATGTTGACGTCGCGGAGGAGCATGCGAGATCCCGGCTGTTTTGCAGCGACACGGAGGGTGATCCCCTCGTCGGGCTGGATGCGCAGGACGAGCTCGTTGGGCGCGGTCTCGGCCTGGGAGCGACCAAAGAGCGCGACGGGGATGGCTTTAAAACGCACGGCGACTTCGGACACGCGCCGGGTGAGTCTCTTGCCGGTACGGATGTAAAACGGCACGCCTTGCCAGCGCCAGTTGTCGATGTCGATGCGCATCGCGGCGAAGGTCTCGGTGCGCGAGTCTGGGTTGACGTCGGGCTCTTCGCGGTAGGCGGTGAGGGGAGCGCCCCCGAGGGTTCCGCGGCCGTATTGACCGCGCGCGGTGAGCTCAGAGATGCGCTCGCGTGCCATGGGTCTGAGGGCCCTGAGCACTTTGACTTTTTCGTCGCGCACCGAGTCGGCGTCAAACGCGCTTGGAGGCTCCATCGCCACGAGCATCAAGAGCTGAAACAAGTGGTTCTGGATGATGTCTCGCGTCGCGCCCGCGCCTTCGTAGAACTTACCGCGACCCTCGATGCCGATCTCTTCGGCCACGGTGATCTGCACGTGGTCGATGTTTTCTCTTCGCCAGAGCGGCTCAAAGATCGCGTTTCCGAAGCGAAACGCCAAGAGATTCTGCACGGCCTCTTTGCCCAAGTAGTGATCAATTCGGTAGATCTGTGACTCGTGCAGGACCTCGTGCAGCGCGCGGTCGAGCACCCGTGACGACTCTAGGTCGTGACCAAAGGGCTTCTCAACGATCACGCGCGTGAAGCTCGCAGAGTCCGTGGGATCTCCGATGAGCCCGGCGCTCGCGAGCATGCGGCTGATGGGGCCAAAGAACTCTGGCGGGGTCGCGAGATAAAACAAGCGATTTCCGCGGGTTCCGTGCGTCGCATCGATGCGCTCAAGCTGTGATTTCAGTCGCTCAAATCCCGAGGCATCGTCAAAGGCTCCCTGGACGTAAAAGAGCGACGACTCAAACGTGCTCCAGCTCTCGGGATCGACGGGCTTGCTGCGCGCGTGTTGCATCGTGGCTTCGCGTTGTTCTTCGCGAAACTCTGCGTCCGTCGCGCTCTTGCGAGCGAAGCCAACGATGGCGCTTCCGGGCGCCAACATCCTGGAGATTTGCAGGTGATACAGCGCGGGTACGAGCTTGCGTCGTGTGAGATCTCCCGAGGCTCCGAAGATCACGATGGCACACGGAGGCGCGAGTCGCTCGTCGTCGAGCCCCGCACGCAGTGGGTTTAGTGGGTTCACGAGGTCCGAACGCGTCCCTTCTCAGTTCGCACACGTGCACGCACATTGTGCTTTGGATCGTTGATGGTCTCTCTTAGCGCGACTTTAGGTGCGCCGAGGGCAAGCCAGTATGGCCGAAAGCTACGCTGGACTGCACGCGATCTCTTTTGTTGTACTAACCGCGCGATACCCGTACGATTACAGCGCATTTATCCTGTAATTTATCACACAAGAAAGCACTTGTCCGACATGACAACACTCTCTGCGCGAGCGTGTGTGGCTGCAGCGTTGCTGGCCGCGTTGTGCGCTTGCTCTCCTCCGTCAGTGACTCCACCCACCGACACCGTCACGCGCGATGGCACTGTCGCGATGGACTCGATGGCAGGCTGCGGCGCGAGCGAGCTTCTCTGTGGGTCTCGCTGCATCAACACGCAGAGTGACCCACGCAACTGCGGCAGCTGCGACAACGCGTGCCCTGGCACTTCGGTCTGTACCGACGGGCGCTGTGTGCCAACGTGTCCGAGCAGCCAGCGCGCGTGTGGCAACGAGTGCGTGACGCTCGCGTCGGACGCGAGGCACTGCGGCGCGTGCGGGAGCGCGTGTCCTTCGGGGCAATTGTGCTCGCGCGGGGCGTGCTCGCTGGTCTGTGATCCGCGGCTCACGGTGTGTGGCGGAGCCAACGCGGACGCAGGCGCTGACGCTGCTGCGGGGCCCACGTTGTGCGTCGATTTGCAGACAGACGCGAACCACTGTGGTGCCTGCAACACGGCGTGCGCGGCTGGACAAAACTGTGTCTCGGGCGCGTGTGTTACGCCCTGTGCGTTGGGCCAAATGATGTGCGGCGGCGCGTGCGTGAGCGTGGCCTCGAACCCGATGCACTGCGGTCGATGCGGTGCAGCATGCGCGGCGGGACAAGACTGCGTCGCTGGGATGTGCCGCAGTGGTTGCCCGACGGGGCAATTGTCGTGCATGTCGGGCTGCGCAGACGCGCAGAATGACCCGGCCAACTGTGGTGCGTGTCAACGTGCGTGCACCGCGGGGCAGGTCTGTCAGGCTGGCGTGTGTGCGGTTCGCTGCTCGGCCAGCACGCTGTTGTGCAGCGGTCGATGTGTCAATTCGCAGACTGATCCTCGCAATTGTGGGACGTGCGGGACCACGTGTGCGGCCAATCAGCTCTGCACAGCGGGGCGATGTGTCACCGAGTGCGCGATGGGCAACGTGGCCTGTGGCGCGCTGTGCGTCGACACGAGCGCGGACCCTCGCAACTGCGGCGCGTGTGGCAACACCTGCGCGACAGGCAGCTTTTGCTCAGGCGGAACGTGCATGCGCTCGTGCACCATGGGCGCCACGATGTGCGGCGCCGCGTGCGCGGATCTTTCGAGTGACAACGCGAACTGCGGTGCGTGTGGCACCGCGTGTGGTGCGGGACGCTCGTGCGTGATGGGCATGTGCGCGACGCTGGCGATGGTCGATGGCGGGTGTTCGCCGCCGAGCCTTCAGTGTGGCGCGACGTGCACCGATGTGCGGTCGGACAACAACCACTGCGGTCGCTGTGGCAACGCGTGCAGCGCCGACCGATTGTGTCTCAACGGCGCGTGCGTCGCCCCGTGTGCAACGGGTGAGCAGCGCTGCGGCATGGCAGGGACCTGCACCGACGTCCTGCGCGACGGGACCAACTGCGGCACCTGCGGCACTCGCTGCGCCTCGGGCGAGTCCTGCGTGCTCGGCACGTGCGCTCCGGACCCGAGCTTTCGCGTGACGTCATTGTCCAACATGGGCTGCACGCTCTCGCCCAACGTCGAGGGGATGGGCGCGGGCGATCAGCGCGGGTTGGTCGTCGCGACGACGAGCTCGGTGTTGTACTCGGGCGACAGCTCTACCGTGTCTTTGTCCTCGGATTTGTCGATGATCACCACTGCCGGCGTGATCCATGACGCGATGGTGGGCGATCTGCGCATTGGTCGCGCGTACGTGATGCTCAACGCGATGGGCGTCGAGCCCACGAGCAACACCGCGTCGACGATCACACAGCTCGGCGAGCTCTCGAGCGCAGGCACGCTGACGGCGACGCGCATCCCGTTGTCGATGCCGATCGCGCTGACTTCGTCTTCGAGCAAGGGCTTTTACTCGGGCTATGGGCGCATTGTGATCTTTGATCCCACGGGCGCGACGGGCGCTTGGTGGCAGATCGCGATGCCCTCGGGCACGGTCACACGTTTGACCGGGACGATCGCACCCACGGGCGCTTCGGGCTGCGAGAGCTGGGCACACTCGGGCGTCGCCGAGTTTGTGGGCGGCGAGCAGTTCGCGGTGTTTGTTCGCAACGGTGTGGGGGTTGTGCGTCAGCGTATTCGTGATGGCATGCAGACCACGATCCTCAGCAACACGAGCATGGGCGATGTGTGCACCGTTGCGTTCTCGCCAGCGCGCAACCGCTGGTATTTTCAGTACGAATCCGCGCCAAGCTTCGCTCCTCCGCCAGCCGGGATGTTTGGTGAATTTGTCGTGAGCTGTTCAGCGATGTGGGAGGTGCCGTGATGGTCCGTCAACGCTTTGCGATGGGTGTTCTCTCGGCGGCGCTGCTTGCGTCTGCGTGCTCGCCACCCCCGGTGATTCCGCCTCTGCCCGATGCGTCTCGGATGGACGCCTCGGTGATGGACGCAATGGCTCAGCCATGCGTTGCGCCCAGGACCGCGTGCGTCGGTGGCGCGTGCGTCGACACGCAGACAGACCGCGAAAACTGTGGCGGATGTGGTGTGCGATGCACGTCAGGGCAGGCCTGCCTCGCCGGAGTCTGCGGCACCGCGTGCCCCTCGGGGCAGCTGGTGTGCGGCAGTGAGTGCGTCAACATCGCGACCGAACCGCGGCACTGCGGCGGTTGCGATCGCGCTTGTGCGAGCGGGCAGCTCTGCTCGATGGGGCGCTGCGCGCTCACGTGTGCCGCGGGGCTGAGTGTTTGCACGATGACTACGTCTACGGCAGACGCGGGCGTGTCGGACGCAGGCGCATTGCGACTGTGTGTCAACACGAACTCGGACGTGCGTCACTGCGGCGGTTGTGGCCTCGCGTGCGCCACGGGCCAGTCGTGTGAGATGGGAATTTGCAGGGCGGCCTGCGGTCCTGGTCAGACGGCGTGCCTGGGTCGCTGTGTCGTGACCAGCAACGATCCGAGCAACTGCGGCGCGTGCGGCACCGCGTGCGGCGCGGGGCAAGTGTGCTCGATGGGCGTGTGCGGGATGCGCTGCGCAACGGGGCAGATCGCGTGCGGTGCGAGCTGCGTAGATTCGCGCACGGACATCCGCAACTGTGGTGCGTGTGGGACCGTGTGTCCTGCGGGCCAGAGCTGCCAGATGGGAGCCTGCGCGCCTGCCTGCGCGGCGGGCGAGAGCGCGTGCGGAGCGGCATGTGCTGACTTGCAGACAGACAGAACAAACTGTGGCGCTTGTGGCACAGCCTGTGCGGCTGGGCAGACCTGCACCATGGGCCGATGCCAGGCGGCCTGCGCGGTGGGTCAAGCCTCGTGCGGCGGTCGCTGCGTGGATCTGTCGTCGGATCGCGGCAACTGCGGCGCGTGTGGCACCACGTGTGTTGTGGGCCAGCTCTGCAACATGGGTGCGTGTGCAGCGGCGTGTAGCGCGGGACAGCTTGAGTGCTCTGGGCGATGCGTCAACGCGAGCACCGACGTGAGCAACTGTGGCGCGTGCGGGCAGGTGTGCCCGATGGGCTTCGCGTGCGCGGGCGGCGGGTGCTTTCCGTTGGTCGGGACCGACGCAGGAGCGTGCTTTTTGCCGAGTATTCAGTGCGGTCCCACGTGCACTGACGTGCGCGCGGACAACAACCACTGCGGTCGCTGTGGCAACGCCTGCACTGCAGACCGCGCGTGCTTCAACGGCATGTGTCTGTTGCCCTGCGCGGCGGGCGAGAGCCGCTGTGGCGCGGGTGGCACCTGCTCGGAGCTCTCACGCGACAGCGCAAACTGTGGCACCTGCGGTACGCGCTGCGGTGCCGGGCTCTCGTGCTCTTCGGGCATGTGCGTCCCGGATCCGAGCTTTCGCGTGACCTCGCTCTCCACCATGAGCTGTGTGTTTTCACCCGATGTGCAGAGCGAGGGCGCGGGCGATCAGCGCGGTCTTGTCGTCGCAACGACGAGCGCGGTGCTGTACTCGGGCGACACGTCTACCGTGTCTTTGCCCCCGGATTTGTCAACATCGACCGCGGCCGGCGTGATCCATGACGCGATGGTGGGCGATCTGCGCATCGGCCGCGCGTACGTGATGCTCAACGCGATGGGCGTCGAGCCCTCAACCAACACCGCGTCTACGATCACACAGCTGGGCGAGCTCTCAAGCGCGGGCGTTTTGACCGCGACGCGCATCCCGTTGTCGATGCCGATCGCGCTCACTTCGTCCTCGGGCAAGGGCTTTTACTCGGGCTACGGGCGCATCCTGATCTTTGATCCTACGGGCGTGACGGGGGCCTGGTGGCAGATCGCGATGCCCGCAGGCACGGTCACACGTTTGACCGGGACGATCGCACCCACGGGCGCTTCGGGCTGCGAGAGCTGGGCGCACTCGGGCGTCGCCGAGTTTGTGGGCGGCGAGCAGTTCGTGGTGTTCGTGCGCGGCGGAACCGGCGTAGTGCGACAGCGGGTGCGTGACGGCATGCAGACCACCGTGCTCAACAACGCGAACATGGGCGACGTGTGCACCGTTGCGTTCTCGCCAGCGCGCAACCGCTGGTATTTTCAGTACGAATCCGCGCCAGACTTTGCTCCGCCCCCCGCGGGAGTGTTTGGCGAGTTCGTCGTGAGCTGCACTGCCACATGGGAGCTCCCCTGAGCGTGCGATGCCGGCGTGGGAGAGATGGCTCGTCGCGGACGTGCTGTGCTAACCACCCGGCGTGATGCTTGAGACAACCCCTCGGGACGAGTCTGCGTGGGAGCGCTTTGAAGCGCTGTACCGCAGCCGTCCCGCGATTTTGGCGCCGATGGAAGACGTGAGCGACGCGGTCTTTCGTCGCGTGTGTCGCACCGTCGGCGCAGACGTGTGCTTTACCGAATTTGTCAATTGTGAAGGGCTCTTACGCGGGGCCGAGACCGCCCGACGCAAGCTCACATTGAGCGCGATCGACCAGCCCACCGCGGTGCAAATCTATGGCTCAAACCCCGCCCGATTGGCCGAGGCCGCGCAGGTCGCCGCCGAGGCAGGGGCCGCCTTCGTAGACATCAATTGTGGCTGCTGGGTGCCCAAGGTCGCGGGCGCGGGCGCGGGCGCAGCGTGGCTGCGAGACCCCTCGGCGATGGTCGCGATGGCCGAGATGGTCGTGCGGGCGATCTCGCTTCCGGTGACGGTGAAGACCCGCATTGGGTATGGGCCCGAGTCGCACATGCCCATCGTGGATTTGGCGCAGCGGCTTGAGGGCGTGGGAGTTGCTGCGCTCACGGTGCACTGCCGCACCGCTGAGATGGGACACACAGGCAAAGCTGACTGGGTGTGGGCCCAGCGCGCGCAAGAGAAAGTGCGCTTCGCGGTGATGGTCAACGGGGACGTGTGCAGCGGCGAGGATGCAGCGCGGGCTCTTGAGCGGACGGGCTGCGCGGGCGTGATGATCGGTCGCCGCGCGATCGAGCATCCGTGGGTCTTTCGCGAGGTGCGGGCGCGCTTAGACCGTGGAGAAACGCTGGCGCTTCCGACGCTCGAAGAGCGCTTTGCGCTCTGTCATTTGCATCTCGCGTGGGCGGTCGAGGCCCTGGGAGAGCGCGAGGGGTTGCGGGTCGCGCGCAGGCACCTAGGGGGCTATCTCTCGGGCGTGCAGGGCGCGGCGCGGTTGCGCAAAGCGCTGCACCAAGCGCGCGCGATGGACGAGGTGTATGCGCTGCTCGACCGCGTGCAGCGAGGCGAGTACATCGCGTAGCGAAATCGCAGTGATTTCGGGTGCGCGTTGCTAGAGAATAGTGCGCAGATCCATGCGGGGTGTGCCGCGTGAGAACACCGGTGGGCTGCCCAGCGGCGCGGGCACATCGCGCTCGATGGGGCCCTCGATGCGCAGGGTGGGGTCCCAGACTGAGAACCACGTCCCCCTGGGAAAGTACACGCGCCGCGAGGTCGCCCCGGCGGTCACCACGGGTGCGACCAAGAGCGAGTCACCGAGCATGTACTCGTCGCGAAGGCCATACACGCGCGGGTCGTCTGCGAACTCGAGCGCGAGGGCGCGGACGATGGGCATCCCGGTGCGCTGATGCGCCGTCCCTGCAGCGTTGATCTCGGGCGCAAGAGCGCGGTGTACGCGTGCAAATCGCGAGAAAAAACGCAGGGTCTCTGCGTCTCGGTCCCAGGTCCAGTTGAGGTCGCGTTGTAGGCCCTCGTGCGTGCGAAAGATGGGTGTAAACGCCGCGAGCTCGACCCACCGGAGGTAGAGCTCTTTGGTGCTCGGGCCCCCGAAGTATCCGCCAATGTCGTGCGCGATGTAGCTGATGCCGGCCATGCCGAGCGAGACCATCGCGGGCACGACCGTGGGCAGCCCGTCGTGCTCGGAGAAGCTCGCTTCTTGGTCGCCAGCCCAGACAATTTGCGCGACTTGGCCTTCGCCGAGCCAGCCCGAGCGCGTGAACATCACCCAGTCGCCGTCGGGGTAGCGCGCTTGCAGGGCCGTACGCGCTGCGCGATGCCACTCGATGGGATAGCGGTTGTGAAACCGTCGCGCGTCGCGGCCATCGCTGAGCCGCGCGTCGATCGGGAGCCACTCGCCGTAGTCTTGCATCCACCCGCGCATTCCGAGGGTGATCGCGCGGTCGGCGTAGCTCTGAAACCACTGCGTCGCCCGTGTGGAGGTGAGGTCCACCATCGAGCTGATCCCATGCGGCAGCGGAAAATCCACGGGTACATCGCGATCAGGCGCCCGCGGGAGGTGCCCATCGCGCGCCGCTTCGGCCCACTGGTCTTCGTCCTGGAGGACAAAAGGATTGAAGTACCCTAAGAAGCGAATTCCCTGTGTATTGAGCGACGAAATCATCCCCGCGAGGTCTGGATAGTGCGCCGTGTCCGCGGTCCAGTGGTAGCGAATGTCTACGTTGCCCAGCCCTAGCGTGCGCGGCCCGATCCAGTCTTGCACCCACGCGACGCTCACCGGGACGCCCGCGCCCACTGCGCGATCAATGGCTCCACGCACCGCTGTGGGACCGCCTTGCAGACCCAGCCAGGTGCCCTCAACAGCCCACGCAGGGGGCACACTTGAGCGGCCCTGCACAACGGTCCACTGGCGCATCACGTCGGCCACGGTGGGGCCCGTGTACAAGCGCAGCGTGAGCGCCTCGGGCTGCTCGGGGGCGAGGGTGAACTCGTCGGGGTTGGCCGCGCAGAGGTCCACCATCGTGCGCGCGTCGGTGTCAATCGACAGGGCAAATCCACGCGGATCTAAGAAGAACGGCACCGGAAAATACGTGGTCTCGTGGCTCCCTGCGAGCAGGCTGCGCGACGCTGGGTTGCGCCCCAGGCCCTGCTCGCTGACAAAGAGCGAGAAGGCCCGGCCGCGGTGGTCTACGTCGTTAAACTGCTCGCCAAAACCCAGAAAGTGCGACGCGGGTTCGCACGCAAAGTGGAGCATCGTGGCCTTGTGCTCGGTCGCCCCGGTGACCTCCGCGCGCACGTGGACTTCGTCCATACTTGGCCTGGTAAATCGCAGGACCGATTGCGCAGGGCCCGTCGCGCTGCGCGTGGTGAGCACGATGGCATCTCGCTCGACCGCGAGGGTCGCGTTGCGCGCGGGGCGCTCTTCGCGCACAGAGGTTCGGTTAAATCGCCAGCCTCCAAAGAGGTACTCGACGCGCTCGTTGTAGCGCTGCGCGCCGGCGGGTCCTCCGGGAGAGGACAAGAGTGTTCTGCCGCCAACCACCAGCGAAAATCCACCGTTGCTGAGCGCTCTGACCACCAGGTCGACGATCCGCGCAGGGGGCAGCGGGGTCGGTGTGGGCTCGGGAGGTGCGTCTTCGGGTGCGTCTGCGCTGGCGTCTTCGGCGAGGGGCACGTCGACAACGTCCATCGTCTGCACATCGAGAGGCGCAGGTGGCGAAGGGCATCCAGCCAGCAAAACAGCAGACAAAAGACCAAGTGTTTTGCGCGTGTGGTTCATCGGTACACAAGAGAGTCCCACAGTTTGAGCGCGCTCGCGGGTATGCTGTGCGCGAGATTTTGATGAGCCAACCCGAAGACAAACCCCCGATCCAGAGCAGCGTCGTGCGGATGCGTGTGCACTACGCTGAGGTCGATCGGATGGGATTTTTGCACCACAGCAACCATTTGCGATACTTCGAGCGCGGGCGCGAAGAGTTCTGCCGCCGCCGGGCCGCGGGCTATCGCGAGCTCGAAGACGCGGGCGTCTTGGTCGTGGTGGTCGACGTGCAGCTCTCGTACAAGACGCCGCTGCGGTACGAAGACATCGCGGATTTGCACGTGCACTTGGCCGAGGTCCGTCACGCGACGCTCACGTTTGCCTACGAGCTTCGCCGCGTGAGCGACAACGCCCTTGCCGCGACGGGCCGCACGCGCCATGCCTTCGTCTCACGTGAGGGCCGCGTATTGCGTCCTCCGACCCACGTGACCGCGCTCTTGACCGCGGACGAGAGCGTGCAACGACTCGGCGAGCTCGATCTATAATTTACCCTGAAAAACCATTGATAGAATCACCGAATCTCTCGCGCTCTCCAGAGAAATCTCGTGACGCAAACGGGCTGTCCGCGCGCTTTGCGGATTACCTTGGCGTGCTGCAGTACACGCGCCGCGGGCTGTCGCTCGTGTGGCAGACGAGCGGTCGATTGGCCGTGGCGATGGCCGTGGCGACGGTGGTCGCGGGCGTGCTTCCGGGGGCGATCGCCTGGGTGGGGCGGCATGTGATCGATGCGGTCTTGCGGGCTGCATCCGGCGACGTCGCCGCCCGCGCGAGCGCAGAGCGCTGGGTGCTCGTCGAGCTGATGCTTGTGCTCGCGATGGGGGTCACTTCGCGGGCGATCGCGCTCTTTCGCACGCTCTTGCGCCAGCTCTTGGGGCAACGCACCAACGTGGTGATCCTCGAGAAAGCGCTGCAGCTCTCGTTGACGCAGTTCGAAGACGCAGGGCTCTACGACAAGCTCACCCGCGCGCGCCGTGAGGCCTCGCAGCGGCCGCTCTCGCTCGCGACGCAGAGCTTTGAACTCGCGCAACAAGGGCTCACGTTGCTGGGCCTCGTGGCGATCTTGCTGACCTGGTCCGTGTGGATTCTGCCTGTGATTTTGCTGGCTTCTCTGCCTCTCTTTATCGCCGAACTCTCGTTCTCGACCGAGCAGTGGAAGCTCTCGCGGTTTCGTACGCCAGAGTCTCGCGAGCAGATGTATCTCGAGACCTTGATGGCCCGCGAGGACCACGCCAAAGAGATGAAGCTCTTGGACCTTGGGCCCACGATGTTGGCTCGGTACCAGGCTATTTTTGACAAGATGTTTCCGTCTGAGCGCGCGCTGTCGCTTCGCCGCGCGCTGTGGGGCATGGGGCTCTCGCTCGTCGGGACCGCTGCGTTTTATGGGACGTATCTGGTGTTGGTCCGGGCCACGATGCGCGCCACCATGACCATCGGCGCGATGAGCATGTACGCCCTCGCGTTTAAGCACGCACAGACGGCGCTGAGCGCGGGGCTCGCGAGCGTGGGGGCGATGGTCGAGAACAATTTGTACCTCTCGAACCTGTACGAGTTCTTAGACACCCCCACCGAGCGCGAGCACGGCGGAGACCGCGAAGGGCCCTCGCCGCGAGACGGTGTTCGCTTCGAAGACGTGAGCTTTTGCTATCCCGACGCAAAGTCTCCCGCGCTCGAACACGTCACGCTTCACATCGCACACGGCGCACGTCTCGCGATCGTGGGCGAAAATGGCTCGGGAAAGACCACGCTGATCAAGCTCTTGTGCGGTCTCTACCAGCCCACCGAGGGGAGAATCTTGCTCGACGGTCTTGACCTCCGCGCGTGGGAGCCCGCGGCGCTGCGACGCAAAGTCGCCATGATTTTTCAGGACTTTGTGCGCTATCAGCTCACCGTCGGAGAGAACATTGGCGCGGGCGACGCGACCGCCTACACCGACCGCGAGCGATGGGACCAAGCCGCGCAGAGGGCCATGGCCAAGCCCGTGATCGACGGTCTGCCCGAGGGCTACGACACACGCCTGGGCAAGTGGTTCAAGGGCGGCCGCGAGCTCTCGCTGGGCCAGTGGCAGAAGGTCGCCCTCGCGCGGGCGTTCTTTCGGCGCGACGCGGATGTGCTGGTGCTCGACGAGCCCACAGCGTCCATGGATGCCGAGGCCGAGGTGCAGATCTTTGAGAGATTTCGTGAGCAAACGCAGGACAAAATCGCGATCGTGATCTCTCATCGGTTCTCGACGGTGCGCATGGCTGACGAGATCGTCGTGCTCGATCATGGGCGCGTCCTTGAGCGTGGGACGCACGAAGAGCTCGTGGCGCTCGGTGGGCGCTACGCGACGCTCTTTGCGCTGCAAGCGCAGGGCTATCGCTAACGCGCGCTTAGAAGAACTTGGGACCGATCGCAAACAGCGCCACGTTGATCAGCGCAAATCCTAGCGAGAGCGCCGCCCAGCGTGCCTTCGAGAGCTGAATGCCCTCCGACCAA
This sequence comes from Deltaproteobacteria bacterium, assembly GCA_030694465.1. Taxonomy (GTDB): domain Bacteria; phylum Myxococcota_A; class Polyangia; order Polyangiales; genus JAUXYJ01. The sequence goes on from JAUXYJ010000042.1 coordinate 161,840, forward strand.
TTGCCCCACTCGTCGCGGGTCGACATCCACGGCACAGGGCTGAACACACGCGGGACGCACACTGCGAGGCCCGCGCATGCAACCAGCGAGACCAGAAAGACCGCAGGGCGGGACATGAACGAGCGGCTCGCCGGGCGACCGGCGTCAATCCTTGTGAACCGCCACACATTGAGCGCGATCACGACCATCGCCACGACGCCCCCACCGAGCACACTCACCAGGGCCTCTTTTGTTGACGGCGCGCCACTGCTCCACGTGTTGGGCTGCGGTTTTGCAGGGCGCTTGCTTGATTGAGTCTCGGGCTCGTCTTTCGGACTGGGCTTGGTTGTCATGGGTGGAGTCTGCAAATGCTATCGAAGTGCTCTCTGAGATGTCCACGAGCGCCGCGAGACTTTGCGCGCACGACCCCTAACGCGCCCCGGCGACGCAGGCGAGGGTCGCCAAGACCATCGTGCCGAGCTCGATGCGGTGCAGGCTGTGCTCGGTCATGAGCTTGCGTACGCGGTGGCCCAAGAGATTTCCGGCGATGAGCGCCACGGTCATCACCGCAGAGGCGCCGAGCAATCGCGTGGTAAAACTCCCGCCGATCGTGTAGCCGATCAGCCGCCCGCTGTTGAGCGCGAGGGCCGTCGCCGCGGTGCTCCCTACGAGGGCCTCGCCGCTCAGGCCCGCTGACACAAGCACGGGAGTGAGCAGCACACCCGCGCCGCCAGAGGTCGCACCGAAGGCTCCGATCACCGCGCCCGCGGGCATCCACGCAGCACGCGGGATGTGCACCTTGAGCAGCTTGCGACCGAGCGCAAACGCCGTCGCGACCAGCAAAAGTACCCGCAGAATCACCGTAGGGACCGAGAGCATCATCGTGCCCATGAGCAAGCTCGCCGGCAGCATGGTCACGGCCAAGCGCTTCACAATGGGCAGGGCGACCGCGTGCCGAAAGAGCCACGCCCGGTGGACGTTCGCCAGCGCGAGCCCCGGCGCGGTGAGCACGAGCGCGTCGCGAGGACCCACGACGAGAGACAAGAGCAAGAGCGCCATGAGCCCGCCGCCCTGTCCAGCGAGCGTCGAGATCACGCCGGCCATGAGCCCCGAGAGCAGCAAGATCGTTGTCATGCGGTGAGTGATGGGGTCTCGAGAGCCATAAGACCAATTGATAAGATTGTAGGTTTCGATAAGATTTGCTGATGGTCGAGCTGCTCAAGTATTTTTTGCTCGTGTGCGAAGAGCGCACGATCACCGGGGCGTCGAAGCGGGCGTTTGTGACGCAGCCTGCGCTCTCGGGGGCGATCTCACGACTCGAAGAAGACCTGGGCACTCCGCTGTTTTTACGCACGCGCGGTGGGGTCACGCTGACGGCCGCGGGCGAGGCGCTCGTGCCACGCGCGAAGGCCGTGATGGCGGCGATCGAGGACGCACGACGCGCGGTGATCGAGGTGCGAGACATCCGCGCGGGGAGGGTGCGCGTCGGTGGGGGCGCGACGGCGTGTGCGTACTATCTTCCGCCGGTGCTGGCGAAGTACCGCGCAGAGTATCCGTCAGTGAAATTGCTGGTACGCGAAGGCACGAGCGAGAGCACCATCGAGGCCGTCGAAGCGGGAGAGCTAGACCTCGGGATCGTGAGCGCGCCGCGCGGAGAGTACTGGCGTGACGACGCGTTGATCTTGGTGGCCGCGCCTGAGGTGCAGGTGAAGGGGGCACCGTTTGTGACGTTTCCGCCGGGGGCGACGGTGCGTGAGGCGCTTGATCGACACTTTGGCGAGGTCGAGATTGTCATGGAGCTCTCAGGGATCGCGTCGGTGATCGAGCACGCCGCGCAGGGCATTGGCATCGCGTTGGTCTCGCGTGTCAGCGTCGAAGATGCGCTCGCCGATGGCACCCTGCTTGAGATCAAAGATCCGCGCACGCCGTTGGTGCGCCCGCTCAAGATCGTGCACCGGGGTCTTGACCGCTTGTCCCCCGCAGCGGCTGCGCTCCACAAGCTGCTCTTGGCCTCGCGCACGGTCAAGCGCAAGAAGCACGGACGCCCTGCAAAAACACTGGCCTAACGACGTTCGAGCGTGAGGTCTGTCTGCGCCACGCTGAGCTCATCGACGAACGAGCCTGTGCGCAACCACAGCCCCGCGTAGGGTCCCGGAGGCGCGACGTACTCGCGTCGCATGGCATCGGTCGTGCGTACCGCGAGCTCGCTCACGGCGACCATGCGCACACTCCACGCGGTGCCCTCGAGGGTCGCCTGGATGCGCTCGCATTGGCCCACGAGATCTCCGAGGACCTCGTAGCAAATCCCTGGCGAAGTGCAGCCGTTGCGATGTTGTACCCGTAGCGTGGTGAGCACCGTGTCGGTGGGGCACTGCGCGCGAAACCCCGAGCCACCGCGGCCACCGTACGCAGGGAGATCATTCGAGGCACCCACCCGAACGTTGAACACAAACGGCGTCACGGTGGTGTCGACCACGATGGACAGCGGCGCAGTGACCGCCCCGAGCTGATCGATCACGCCGCCTTTGCGCCCGTAGAATCCCACAAGGACCTCGTTGCGGCCCGCGACGCTCTGCGGGTTGTTTCCGGTCGCAGCGCCCTTGGAGAAAGAGCCAAACCGCGGGGGCATGCTCACCGTGATCGCACGCGGGCAACCCTCGTCGATCACCCCGTTGCATGTGTCATCGAGGTCGTTGCAGACCTCCACCGCGGCGCAGCGATCGATCGGGATCACCGGCACATCCGGGAGGTCTGGGTCGGGCCCGAGGGGCACATCGATCGGGGGCTGCGCGTCCATCATCGGGCTCGCTTCGACCACGTCACGCACATCGCTCGCGGCATCGCGGCGGCGGTTACTGACGTCTTCGCCCTCGGCACAGCCGCAGAGCAGAGACGTGCACACTAGGCGAGCGAACAGTGCGACCGAAGTTCGAAGCATGTGGACAAACACGGTACCGCGAACCGTTGCACCTGCGTAGAGTCCTCGCGCGATGACACACCGAGACGACGCGCCGCACGCTCTGTCCACACACCTGGATGCGCAAGGCCACGCGCACATGGTCGATGTGACGCACAAGACCATCACGCACCGGAGCGCGACCGCGACCGCGCGAGTCACCATGCAGCCCAGCACCGTGGCCGCGCTGAGAGAGCACAAGACGCCCAAGGGAGACGTGCTCGCGACCGCACGAATCGCTGGGATTCAGGCCGCCAAACGCGTCCCTGAGCTCATCCCTTTGTGCCACTCAGTGGCGCTCACGAAGGTCACCGTCGCGCTTGAGATCGAAGATCTCGGGGTGGCGATCACCGCGGTGGTGCAGTGCGCGGATCGTACCGGCGTCGAGATGGAGGCGCTCACGGCCGCAAGTGTCACCGCGCTCACGCTCTACGACATGCTCAAGGGGATCGACCGCGCGATGCGCATCGAGTCCGTGCAGCTCGAAGAGAAGCTCGGTGGGCGCAGCGGACACTGGCAGCGGCACGCGGCGCACACCCATGAGCCCGAGGCCGCGAGTGAATCGGTGCTGACAAATCTCAGCGATTTCGCGATCACCCACGAGGCGATCTCGCTCGATGAGCTGCGCCGCAAGGTGGCGCACGACGGGGCCGGCGCGGTGTGTCTCTTTGTGGGGACCGTGCGCAACCAGAGCGAGGGGCGCGCAGTGACCCTGCTCGAGTACGAGGTGTACGAGACGATGGCCGCGCGCGAGATGCATCGGGTGGCGGGTGAGATCGCGCGAGAGATCCCTGGGGTGCGCTTGGCCGCGACGCACCGGGTGGGCGCGCTGCGCGTGGGTGACGATGCGATCGTGTGTGCTGCCAGCGCTCCGCACCGCGGAGAGGCGTTTGTGGCGGGCAAGCGGCTCATTGACGCGATCAAAGCGCAGGTCCCCGTGTGGAAGCGCGAGCACGGCCCCGACGGCCCGTACTGGGTCCACTGGGAGGACGCCCGGTGCACACCGGGCGAAGCGCACGAGCATGGGTAGCGCGGGCGAGGGTGGCAACGAGCTCAACGCGCACCATAGAGCCCCACCCGGCGACGTCGCCGGAAGTGAGCCACGAGCCAAAGGACACCGGGATGCAAGCAACGGGATCGCAGCTTCGATCCCGATTGTCGTGATGCCCAGATACAACGCACAGACAGGTTCCTTGCCTGCTCTCGCGCAGGCGTTTGGCAACGAGATCGTCGTGGGGCTGAGTGACGTCGTGCGTTCTACGCATCCCAA
>JAUXYJ010000077.1 GCA_030694465.1 Deltaproteobacteria bacterium
TAACGAGGGTGCTGGGTGGCGCATCCCTGGGCAATGCTCTGGTCCACGGATGCACAGCGTTGGCCGCGTGGCCACCTGCTCGACGCAGCCAACGCTCAAGAACGCGAAGCTCAATGCAAGCGCACCTCTCATCGCGGCACCATCCGAATTCGCCCTGGAAAATACCTGTTAAGAGTTGCTGCCTCTCGCCTACTTAGCGGAAGCGGGCGACCCACACGGCTCATGGTCACCGAGCTTAACGTCTGCGGCATCGCGATCGTCGGACCCACGGCATTGTTTAGAATCGGCCCCGTCGTTGCGCTCCAATCAACGGCCCCAACTGCGAGAGCAGTCACATTCTCTGCTGTTGAACCGCTTGGGATCAGCAGGACGATCGTCCGGAAACGTGAAGTAATCGTCACGTTTTGAAGTCGAGCTCCGCCGGGTTCGATGAGGGGATAGGCCCTGCGCAGATCATTCAAGCCCTGTTGAGGACCGTCCGCGTACGTCATCACCTGTTCTCCTGTGCCAGCAATGTTCGCTGCAGTGCCCGTTGCGTGATAGGGGATCGCGTTGAACCCCGGCCGTTCTTCATCTAGTAGTCCATTGTCGACGAAGGGCGAGCCGACTGGGGCTAGTACGTTTCGAGCAGTCATCCCGAGCTCGCGAGAGTACCTATTGTAGTTGACCCATACGTTTACGGAACGGTAGCCGGGTCGTCGAACGCGTCGTCCTGCCCCTGTGTGAGTGAGGTCGTGTGTGTCCTGAGCAATTGTCACCATTGCCAGCTCCATTCCTCTTGGGACTGTTCCGCTGACTTGGATGATCATGTCTGACCCAGTCGGACCGTTGCCCCGTACGCGGCTAAAATGCGGCAAGACCAGATTCGGTGCGGCCGTGATGGTCAACCCGCGATCTGTGGCCTGCCTCGCGGCCGGAGGGAGCGCCGCCGCGACCGCCGCGGGCCCAGTGTTCGAGCACGAGATTCCCGACTGCCGACTGCAAGTCACAGCTCCCTGAACCTCGCGTCTCACGACAACCGCCGCATCTCCTTGCCCCGGATCCGTCCCCCCATCGCGCGGAACAGGCTGCCTCCCATCGGGATCCCAGAAGCTCACGGGCGAGTTAAACGCGTACGCGTACAGCCCGAGATTGCGCGGGTCATAGACCCCGCCCCCTGCGAAGTTACCCTCGAGCGCGGGGTCTCTGCTGGCCCAGCGCGCTTCGCCCGCGTCGTAGTACCGCGCGCCGTGGTAATCGAGGCCCGTCTCGTCGTCGTGGGCCATGCCCGCAAAGCCCGGCGCGACCGTGTCGCTCCCCGCACGTGCGTGCACCCAGCCCTCGCCGTACGGAAGCCGCTCGTTCATCTCATGAACACTCGCCCCCGCAGTGGTTACCACCTGACCACCGCCCAGGTGATCCGAGTGAACCCAGTACGCGCGCTCGTCGCCAAACCCGCCGCCCGCGGGCCGCACCACGGTCCCCACGCGCTCGCCACCGGCCCACACGTGCTTGCTGACGTCACCGCTCGCACGGATCGTCAGATAGGCGCTCGGATACAACGTCGTGTCGCCAAGGCCCGTCTTGTGCGTCCGCGATCCGCCCGCATCGTAGACAAACGCGGTGGTCTTGTACGCCTCCGTCGAGGACATCAGCCTGTCCTCTTCGTCCCACTGCATGCTGCGCCACGTGCTGTGCTTGCCGTCATAGCGCCACGACTGGTTTCCGTTGGCGTCGTACCAGTACCAACGATCACCCACCGTGCTCGCCGCGTGTACCTGCGGCCCGCCGTATGCGTAGGTGCGGTCGTGCGTGGCGGCGTCGTTCTCCACCGGAGCGCCGCCACCCGCCAACAGCGTCTCGTCGCGCTGGTTCATCCGCGTCGTGCGGCCGATTTCGTCGTAGGACATCGCCAGCGTAAAGCGTCGTTCGTCCCCGGATACGCCGGTAAAACTCCCGCTCGCGCTCACCATCTGGTCGCTCTGGTCGTAGACAAAGTTCTGCTCGGACGGGCCCAACATCCCCGCCGCCGGGAGCACGTTGCGCACACGATCGATCAGCCCCGCCTGGTTGTACCGATACTCAAGCCGCTGCACGTCGCCGAGCAGCACCCGTGGCCGCTGCTTGCGGTCCCACGTCTCGTGCACACCCCGAAATCGCAACGGCCAACACCCACGTCGCCCGCACAACACGCACCATTCGCATGATTGACTCCTCTGCCCACAGGCCCCGCCCGCAAGCCCTGTCACCCAAAAGAGGCCCCACCACGAAGCCCCCGTCCCATCGGTCACTCGCTCAATTGCAATGATACGGAAGGCACCGAAACTCGGGCCCCGTCGTGATCCCCGGCACACGCCGACATTCGCCGATCGTCGGCAAACAGACAGTTTCTGGATTGGGCCAGGCGCCACAGGGCTCGTTCCGTCGTTCAGACAAACAGAGCTTGGGGACGCGGTTGTTGCGCTCGTACGAAGAAAAGTATCCCCCACTGAGCCCACCGACTCCGTAGCAGCGCCCAGTACCCGCAAAGGCAAATCGACACGCCGAACCCTCAACCGCCTCGGGCGGACAGAGTCCAACGCCTCCTAGGCCCAAATCCACAAAACCCGTTGTAGCGAGCCGCTCGCACGCGGTGGACCGGGGCAGTGTCGGGTTGCCGGGGTCGTTGACGTCGGTCGCCGCGTCGGGCGACCCCGAAACACTGGGTGCACACGACCCCAGCGCCAAGCTCCCGAGCAGCGCGATGAGCGCATATCCGCAGCGAATCCCCAGTCTCTTGTCCCACGATGTCTGACGCATTGGTCGAACGCTCCCCTCTTCGGTGAATGCGAAGAGCCCTTGGGGTACCAGAGCGGTCGACCGTGAGCAATGGTCAACAGAACCGTCAGAAGCGCTTATGGACTCAGGCCCACATCTGCCTGCGCAACTACGGCAATTCGGCATGCGAGATCTGGGCTCAGCCAAGCACACAGCGGCGCGACGCAGCGACCCAACCCTGGAAATAGATCCATAGGTACAGTGTTCGTGTGTCAGGCGCAGTGACGCTTGCGCCCACTGAGTGTTTGGCTGCGAGGGGATCCCAGTCTGTGTGTTCGATTGCGCCATGCGTGACACCGTGTCCTTGGGTTGAGGGCGGGGTTATCGCGTGGGGCTGCGGCAGGTTGCGTGCGGACGCGTTTTTGAAAGCGATGCCCGCGTTTCAATCGAGGCTCGCAGAGATCGTGCAGCCGATGCTCAAAGAGCGAGAGAGATCGTGCGCGGCGTGCTCAACGAGCTCGCGAAGACCGGTGGCACGGGGTGAGGTTGCGAGCGCAGAGGGTGCGTGTGTAGGGCGACGAACCAGGCTGATCGGACCGCAGCGCTGAGACCAAGGAGGGATTTAGCGGCTAGCAGCGATGGGCTTGCGGTCCGGGCTCCGTGCGACAGCGCATAAGCGGGCACCCGGCGACGTCGCCGGGTTGGTTGATTCAAGGGGCCGATGGGCCGGTAGAGGCATCTGAGGACAACGAGGCGCGAGCGGCATCGTCGACACCTCGTTGTGGGGGATGCTTCGCGGAGAGATGAAGAGCGCAAAGGACGCCTGCGTTCTCTGGAGCCTCGCGATGAGCTGCAAGATCCACAACATCGACCCTGAGAAATGCCTCGTCGATGTGCTGTGCGCGCTTCCGTCTGTGGCGGCAAGCGGACTGCACGCGTAGACCCCGCGAACTTATGCGCTGAGGCACGCAAGCGCGGATTGAGCAAGAGCCCACGGGGATGGCGATGTTGCAGCGGGTATTTGTCATCTCGGACGGCGGAATCCACGCGCCCACTCAAGAAAGGTACCGATCGCTGCGTCAAGGCCGACTGGATCACAGGCTGCCTGCCAGACTCCATCTCTGATTCGAATATCCGCCCAACCAGCGTCGTTCGTGGTGGTTACAATCGGATCAAAGTCCTCGCTCTGAAGTTCTGTCCCGGCCAGGTCAATTCGTATTAACCAACCAGGATTGTCGATGGTCTCAATTCGAATGCCCGAGCCGTGCTCCCACCCGCCTTCGCAGTGAAGCGCATACCATTGCTGGAGTTCCTTGACATGGCTCATGCTTAACCTCCTGGGATATCGCTCGACTGTGCTGGTCTAACTCCCCAAGGCGCAGTTGGATCGTGAATGTGTGGCGTCGGAACCTGCTGTCCAGTCGCGCGATTGAAGTGACCCGGCCCCTGTCTATCAAACCGGACGCCTGGTTGATATGGGTGCGGACTTCGCGGATTCGTCTGCGCCTCCCACGTTTGATAGTGCGATACCTCGCCAGTGCCCTGGTTGCGTCGATAGACCGTGTGTGGACCGTTTGCCTCCGGCAATGGATCGACTGGACCGCGAACACCATCAGTCGGCCGGATCGCACCCCCAGCAGCCGTCGCCGCCTCGCCCTCTCCAACGACGACCGCCCCTTCCTCGCTGGCAATGAACGCCCTCAAGGACCCCACACGCATCGCTCCGCGGCCCAGCGAAATGACGCTCCGGCCCACGGCGACGACCACCGTTGTGTTGAGCGCAACCTCGCCCAACCCCGCACCCACCCGAAGCGCCTGTTTGAGCGGGCCCATCGCGGTCCCGTTGGCGGTGTAGCCAAAGATCCCAGCAAACGTGTTCTGGAGCCCGTTCAAAGTACACGCCGTGGCCCCAAAACCTCGGTGTTTGCCCTTTACTCTCGGTCCCTGCCAGGCGCAGCACTTTGGGACCGCTGCACTCACGGTCCAGCATGCTGACCGAGAGCATCTCTGCGCTGTTGAGCGCGATGCCGGCGTTTCAATCGAGGCTCGCGGAGATCGTGGAGCCGATGCTCAAGGAGCGAGAGAGATCGTGCGCGGCGTGCTCAACGAGCTCGCGAAGACGGGCGGCACGGGGTGAGGTTGCGAGCGCAGAACGCGCGTGTGTAGGCTCCGCGGGTGCGAAGTCTGGCGCTCGTGTTGCTCGCTTTGTTTGCCCTGGGTTGCGGTGCGCCGATGCCCACGCCGATGCCGGTGATGTGCAGCCCGAATGACTTTGCCTACTGCATGTGTGGCACCGGGGACACGACGATGGTTGGCGTGAAGAAGTGCAACCGGACTGGGGACGACTACGGCGCGTGCGACTGTGAGCCCGGGTATCTCTCACGGGTTGGCGAGTGTTCGGCGTGCGAAAGCACTGCAGATTGTCCGGCAGAGATGACCTGCCTTCGCCGAACCTGCGATGGGCGAGGAACGTGTCGACGGGCCAATAGTTCGCCGGACAGCTGCCGTCTAGTTGGCGGGGTTGAGTGTCCACTCGTGAGCGTCTACGACCGATGCATCGGCAGCGTTGCATGCGGTCCGCTCGCAACCTGTCGCTCGCTCTTGGCCGGTGATTCGCAAAGCTGTCTTCCGACATGCACACGCGACGAAGACTGTCCGTTTGGGCGTGGCGCAAACACGCTCTCGATCTGCCTCAATGGCTACTGTGGGCTCTACTGCGCCCCAGGCTTTGTGTGCCCAAACGGCATGAGCTGTATCCCCCATTCGCCTGGAAATGTCCGCGGTCGATGTGCTTGGCTCTAGCCTCTACGACTCAGGGCCTTTGAGAGCCACCAGGCGAGACCCGCCATCCCCAAGCCGCCCGCGACGAGTGCCGAGACCGGCGCAGCGATGCCGGGCGATGCGGTCGGCGTTGGTGGCGACTGGAGTGCGTTGATGGTTCCGTTCGCGACGGGCTCCTGCGGTGTGCGTGCGAGGAGCGTTTGGGTTGTAGAATGCGTGAGAGCCGTCGCTGCCTGAAGCTGCACCGGTGCGAACGTCGAGGTTGTCGCTCGGACTCGTTGAAAACCGAAAGGAGAGGGGACCGAGAGCGAAGGTGGCTTCTCGATTTCCTCGTCTCCGTCCATCAAAAATGGCAGAGGAAGTGGCGGTGGAAGCGTCTCGCCGATTGCCAACCAATCTCTTGGAACAGCTTGCACGATGAAGGCAAAGAACTCGCTGACGAGTGAGATCACGAGCCCTCCGACACCTGCCGAAATCGCTCCTGTGATCGCGGCAAGTGTGGCGGTGTTGGATCGCATGCTCGCGATGAAATTGTTGCGCGAACGCAGCAGGTCCTGTTCGCTCCGTTGATTCGCTAGCGCCTGAACCTCGATGAGAAATCTTTCGGTCGCGCGTGGATCTGTCCCGGGGTGAATCAGCCCTGCAGAGTCGCCCCAGTCCCGCGCGATCTTGCGGTTGTATGCCGCGATTTTCGCTCGCTTTGCGGCCACGTAGTTCCATGGCTCAACGTGGATGCTGCTCGCGATGTCTTGAAGCTCACGAACCTGCTTCATCCACGCGATTCGCTGCGTCCACAGCGCTGGCCCGAACTCGTACTCGAACTGAAAATCGTTGGCGTCGTAGCCCAACAGAGACCAGGGTCTGCGACCGCGCCAGGCGTAGCGAATCCGCACGTTGGCCGGCTGTTGCGCGATCCATTGTTGCGCGTGCGCAAAGCTCCCCTGCTCGACGATCGCGCGCGTGAGCACGTCGACCACAACGCTTCGGTCGGGCTCGAGCTCACGCGTTCCGACGATCGCGCTGGTGGCGCGTGCCAGCGAGGGATCAAGCCACGCGCGGTTCACCGGTCGAAAAGCCGAGAGCCCATCGATCACGGTGTGCACGCGCAGTCGTGCTTCGGGGTTGTAGCTCACCCGAGACTGCACAAGCGCGTGCGATTTTCCTCGGTATTGCACGTTGATGAGCGTCGGCAGATCGAGCGCGGTGTGCGCATACACAAGTGACTGCAGCGCCTCTTTGATCGCGCTGGTGAAGGGCGAATCTGCACTGCGAAGGCTCTCGAACAACGTCGCGTCTGCGCTTGCGGCCCCGAAGCGGCTCACGATCGCGTCGAGCTTCGCGATCGCATCAAGCGCCCACGCTCTCGCGAGAGCAAGATCAACCCAGTGGAGCCACTTCACTTGGCCTGACTCTTCCCAAGACCTGAGCTCGAACTGCGCTGCGTTCGCCGTCGTCGTGCTCGCCGAAAACGGACGCCCCTTCGCGCCACTGGGCCGCGTGCGTGCGATCGCGTACATGCCGCAAGAATGACCCGCGTGTTTGCCCTGGCGAAAGCTATGCAGCAATGCTTTCGCCAGCATTCGCTCTCGCGCAACGTTGCCC
>JAUXYJ010000079.1 GCA_030694465.1 Deltaproteobacteria bacterium
GGGCAACGTTGCGCGAGAGCGAATGCTGGCGAAAGCATTGCTGCATAGCTTTCGCCAGGGCAAACACGCGGGTCATTCTTGCGGCATGTACGCGATCGCACGCACGCGGCCCAGTGGCGCGAAGGGGCGTCCGTTTTCGGCCAGCACGACGACGGCGAACGCAGCGCAGTTCGAGCTCAAATCCTGGGAAGAGTCAGGCCAAGTGAAGTGGCTTCACTGGGTTGACGAGCGACTGGCAACGGCATGGGCCCATCGCGCGGCGCAACAACTTGCGGCGGTCGAGACACGCTTTGGTAGCGACGACGCCGACGCGACGTGGTTCGAGAGCGTCCGCAGCGAGGACTCGCTCTTTATGCTGGCGATCAAAGAGGCGTTGCAGTCCTTGGTCTTCGCACACTCAGCGCTCGATCTCCCGACGCTGATCGAAGTGCAATACCGAGGAAAATCGCACCCGCTTGTGCAGTCTCGCGTGAGCTACAACCCCGAAGCACGTCTGCGAGTGCACACCGTGATCGATGGGCTCTCGGCGTTTCGACCGGTCGCACGAGCATGGCTCGATTCGACACTGTCTCAGGCTACGAGCAGGGTGCTCGGATCACGAGAGCTTGACCCCGATCGGAGCGTCGTCGTGGATGTGTTGACGCGCCGCGAGGTCGAGCAGGGGAGCTTCGAGCACGCGCAGCGATGGATCGCGCAGCAACCTGCCAACACACGCGCTCGGTACGCTTGGCGCGGTCGCAGACCCTGGTCTCTGCTTGGCTATGACGCCAACGATTTTCAGTTCGAGTATGAGTCCGGCCCAGCGCTGTGGACGCAGCGTAGCGCTTGGCTCGACAACGTGCGCAGGCTTAGACATTTGGCCGCACGAATCGAAGTGAACCCGTGGGGCTTCGTTGGTGTGACGCGCAGCAGAATTGCAGCCTACAACCGCAAGCTCGCGCGCGATTGGAGTGATGCTGCGGGTCTGACTCATCCAGGCACGGATCCAGCTGCAATCGCAGCGTTCTTTGAGGTCGTTCAGGATCTTGCCAACCAAAAAAGCGAGCGCGATCTGCTGCGTTCACGCAGTGATTTTGTGTCCGGGATGCGGGCGAACAGCGCAACAGTGGGGGCCATCGCAGGTGCCGTTTCGAGTGGTGTCGGCGCGCTAATGATGGCTCTTACGACAGAGTTCTTTGCCTTCTTGGTGGGCGCAATTCCACGAGATTGGCTCGCGATCGGCGAGACGCTGCCACCGCCACTCCCGCTGCCATTCTTGCTCGATGGCGAAGAGAAGCGCGAACAACGCCCCTCGTTGGCGGTGCCAGCGCCTCCGGGCTATTCGCAACCACAACTCTCGCTCATGGGCCTCGCCCCGGTAGAAGTCGCGAGTGCGACACACTCGCCAGCCACCCCGCCAGCGCCGCGTTTGGCCGTTGAGCCGAGCACAACGCCCGTTGCTCCAGTTGGAGCGATGAATCCGCTGCCGACCTTGTCGAATGGCTCGCTTCAGACACCCCTAGAGTCGCGACAACTGCCCTTCTCGACAATGCCCGAGACGCCCTCGATAGCCGTTCGGCTAGGCATGGGACTGGGCGCTGTTTCTCTTGGTGGAATGCTCGTTTGGATCATGTCGCAGCACACAAGACGGCGAGGCAATCGCTAGGGCCGCGAGCATCGAACAAGCCCGATGGACACACAGCTCGAGACGGTCTGCCCGATGGGCTCGCAGGCTTGGAGCCCGTCGCATTCACGACGGACACAAGCCATCTCACGTGGACAATCCTCGTTGCCCGAGCATTGAGAACACCGGCCCACCCGCGAGAGGTAGTCCGGCTCGCAGTCACACGTGCTGTAAGCGTCGCCAGTTCGCAGACACTTCTTCACTCCCGCCATGGACCCGCCGCCGCTCATGCACGTGCAGAATGTGAAGTCATTCGGACTGCACATCACCGGCATCGGCGTGGGCATCGGCGCACCACAACCTAGGGGAAACATCGCTAGCAACACGAGCGCCAGACTTCGCACCCGAGCAGCCTACACACGCACGCTCTGCGCCCGCAACCTCACCCCACGCCGCCCGTCTTCGCGAGCTCGTTGAGCACGCCGCTCACGATCTCTTTGGCGCTCTCTTTGAGCATCGGCTGCACCAGCTCCGCGAGCCTCGATTGAAACGCGGGCATCGCGCTCAACAGCGCCGGAACACTCTCCACCACGCGCTCAACCGAGAACCCGCCACCCTCTGAATCCGCCCGCTCTTCTTTGCGCAATCGCTTCTCAAAGCGCTCGATTTCGCGTTCGCGATCGCGCTCTAGTCGATCAATCCAGCGGCCCATCCTCTGCGCATCTTGCGGAACCGGAGGCGCCGCCCCCTTCACGGTCGCCTCGACCATCCGCACCATGGTCTCGTTCATCGCGCGCGCATCTTCGCGAGCTCGCTGCGACTCTTCGCGCACGGCCAACCGCTGCGCCTCGAGTTGCTGCTCAGCGCGCTCGTTGTTGGCCTGCATCATCGCGAGCAACGCTTGCACGTTGGGATCGAGTCCACGCACCGAGATCACCCCCGGCGCGGCCTGCTGAACCGGCGAGCCGTAGCTCTCTGCGCTCGTGGGCTGTGCGCCCTGAGCGACCGCGACAAACTCTCTCGGAGCGCCCTTGCCCTCATCCCGGGGCACTCGACCGAGAATTTACCGCGAGAGCGCTGGCTCACGCTCCCCGAGGTCTTTGCGCTTGTGCAGCGTTTTCACAGGTCGCAGGCCGATCACGCGCGGCGCGATCGCGTGGTCCCCATCGTGCCCGATGGGCAGCGAACCCTGCTCGATTTGGTCCACGAGCACGCGGCGGGCACCGTGGGTGTTCTCTTTGAGCTTTGGGAGCAGCGCTGTGCGCTTCGGTCCCTCGCGTTTGCCGCGCGTCGATGCGAGCAAGCGCACGGGACTTGGCACGACCTGCGGCGGACCTTTGCGCAGCTCTTGCGCCGCGCGGGGGCCCACCTCGAGGACATCTCGCCCGTACTTGGGCATTCGACCACCAAGGTCACCCAGATGGTCTATGCGCGCCTCGATGCCGAGGGATTGCGCGATCGACTGCTGGCGGCGACTGGGACACCGGTGGGACAAAGGGTCCCAAGATTGGTAGAGAGTGCAGACGGTATGGACAATGAAATGTCGAAAAACGCTGCAAAAGTAGTGGGTGATGAAGGACTTGAACCTTCAGCCAACGGATTAAGAGTCCGCTGCTCTACCGATTGAGCTAATCACCCGAGACAGTAACGTTGAGGCCTTCAAGCATTCGGCAAACACTTGAAGAGATCTGTGGCACGCCCGGCCCGATTCGAACGGGCGACCGTCGGATTCGAAGTCCGATGCTCTATCCAGCTGAGCTACAGGCGCTTACTTCTTCACGAAGATTTTGGAGAGAGCTGATTATCAAGGTCGATTCAAGTGGGTCAACATTTCTGCTGAGTTTCTTGAAGCGATTCTTTAGGGTGACCAACGGGATTTGAACCCGCGACATTCGGGACCACAACCCGACGCTCTACCTACTGAGCTATGGCCACCATCGTTGGTGATTCCGCGGGTCGCCTTGGGTGAGCGAGTTGCCTCGCCTCCGTCAGCGCTCTGCGAAGGGGACGGGGATATAATCTCACTCCCCACGCTCGTCAACAGTTCTGTGCATGCCTTCGCCCAAAAAAATTTACCGGCGGCGAATGCTCAGTCCATTTTGCGAAAACGACACCTTGCGTGAGTCGGAGCGTGACAGAGCAAGCAGCTGTGTTAGTTTGCGCGGCCTTCGGGGCGTTGCACAGCCTGGTAGTGCGCCAGCTTTGGGAGCTGGATGTCGTCGGTTCGAATCCGGCCGCCCCGACCAATTCTCTTTCTCTAACATTCGTTGATTCAAAACTTACACACGCACTTCAACGTGTAAATTTGCTAACGAAGTCTAGACACAGTTTATCTCAGTGCTCGTAGCTCAGTTGGATAGAGCAGCGGCCTTCTAAGCCGCGGGTCGTGGGTTCGATTCCCCCCGGGCACGCTACAAATCAGCGGTCGGCGCGCTTTGCCCTAAGAGCCCCTCAGGCTTCAGATGGGTAGAGGTTGTTCCCTGCGCCTGCGATACCATCGGCCCTGCGCGACCCACCACGGACGATCGCCTGTGCACAACGAAAGGTTGTTGGGCACAAGGCCATCACTGCTCTGGTGTGTTTTTCGTGCGCAAACGAAGGCAACGGTTCTCATGGCGACCGAGCAGGATGGCAAGCCCGATGATTCGCAACATCGCCGCGTTGAGGTCATTGACCTGATCGACGACGACGACGAAGACCTCGAGCAAGAAGACCTCGCCGAAGAAGAGCCCAGCGCCGCGGGCAGCGTGTCGGTTCCTCCCCCCCCGGTCGCGCCCGCATCTCCACCTGCGAGCACCGCAAACGCACGCCCAGCGACTCCTCCGTTGCGCACGCCAGCGCCAACCATGACCACGCCGGTGATTCCCGCTCCACGCGGCTCGGTCCCCCCACCTCGGATGGTGTCTGTGCCGCCGCCGCCGCCGCCACAAGTTACACCCCGCGGCGTGAGCCCAAGCGAAGAGCGTGAGGCGCTCAAGCAAGCACCTTTGCCGGTGATCGCACAGCCCAGCGCGATCGCTTCGCCCGTGGCGAGCGTGCCGCAAGAGCCCACCGGGGCATCCGTCGCGCTGTCGTCACTTCGGCGAACTCTGCCGCCGATGACCATCCCGATGACTCCGCTCGATGACCCAGACCTCGCGCCTCCCACGGCTCAAAGCACCTTCGTCGAGCGCATCGCCCGCGAACGCGAGTCGCTCACGTCGGCTCAGCCTACGCGCGCCGCCATGTCGCTCGCCGCCAGCGCGATCGCCTCGTGGGCCCACGCAAAGCCGCTCGACCAAGAGAGCGTTTCGCGTGCAAATTCACTGAGCAAAGAAGATCATCTCGTGGCCTGGACGGCGAGACTTCTGACCGAGCAGGCGGGAGCTTCGCGTGAGACCGTCAACGGGTTGCTTCGGCGCGAGCTGACCTTGGTCTCGGGCCATCGCGAGCGCGTCGCGTTGTTGCTTCGATTGGGGACCGCAGAGCTCCAGGACTCTGCACTTGAGCAGGCCGAGCGGCTGGCGCGCGAGGCTGCCACGTTGGATCCCAAGGATCCCTCTGCGTGGGAGCTCCTCGCCACGGCGCTCTTGCGACGGCGCAATCACAAGGACGCGGTCCTCGCGTTGGCCTCGATGGCCGACAGCGTGGACGACCCCGCGCTGCGCTCCGTCGGATACGCGTGCGCGGCGTCAGTGCGTGAAGCGACCACAGACGACGTCGTGGGGACCATCGCGCTGTTTCGCAAGTCCGTCGAGGCACACGCTGGGCACCTGTCGGCGTGGGCCGCCCTCGAGCGACTCCATCTTCGCGCGGGCTCTTACGCAGACCACGCGCGCACGCTCATCGCGCAGGGCGCACAGTGTGATCACGCACAGACCGCGTCAGAGCTCTTTGGCCGCGCAGGAGACGTGTTCTTTTGGGTGCTGCAAGACGGGCGGACCGCGATCCGGTGCTACGAGCACTCGTACTCGCTGGACCCGAGCACATCGATTGCACTCGAAAAACTGCTTACTGTCCATGAGTCGATGGCCAACTATGCGCTCATCCCTGCGTGCATCGAGCGGCTGCTTCGCACTGCCACAGGTGCGCCCATGCGCGCGGCGTTGCTCTGCAGCGCGGGGGAGGTGTTTTGTGCGCACCTCGACCAGCTCGAGGACGGGATCGCGACCTTTCGGCGAGCTCTCGATCATCATCCGACGTACGCACCCGCGCTGTCTTCGCTCGCGGCGCTCTACCTTCGCGCCAATCGGCTTGATGAATACGCGGCCATTCGCCAGCTTGAAGCCGATCGCATGGAGGACTCACGTGAGCGCGCGAGCGTCCTCGCATCGCTCGCGGAGCTTCACGAGGCCCAGCTCGCCAACGTCGACACAGCGCTCGATCTCTACGAACGCGCGTTTGATGCGGACCCCCAAAACCTCGCCGCCCTCGACGGGATCGAGCGACTCTTGCGTCGGCGCAATGAGCTCGCGGCCCTGCGATTTCGCTACGAACGTGCAATGGAAGTGTGCTCTGACGCGAGCCGAAAGCGTGCCCTCGCGCAGGCTCTCGCGGCGCTCTGTCTTGAGCTTGGCGACACTCAGCAAAGCGTCGCGCTCTTGTTGGACTGCGCCAAAGCGCCACCCGATCACGCCTACACTTTGCTCTCGCTGGCGCGGGCGCAGGCCCTCCACGGGGACTGGCAGGGGCACGCTGCGACGCTCTCGCGACAAGCCGAGATCACAACGGATCCGCACGAGCAAGCGCGGCTGTTTCATCGCATCGCGACGGTGCTTGAGGTCCGCGGAGGCGACCGCGAGCGCGCCTTGGCCGCGTGGCAAAAGCTGCTCACCAAGCAGCCACGTCACGAGGTCGCACTCCACGCCGTCGCACGCATTCACAGCGCCGCCGGGCGCTGGGATGACGCCGCGAGCGCAGAGCGAAGCATTGTCCAGCAGATGGAGGCGGGGGCGTTGTGCGCGGTCCGTTGGCTCTGGCTAGGCAGAATCTATGAGAAAAGGCTCGGAAAACAAGACAAAGCCATCGAGGCCTACGACGCCGCGATCAGCATGGACCCCGAGCTCTTCGTCGCGCGAATCGCCCTCGAGCGGCTGCTCCGTAGCAACAACCGTGTGCCCCGCCTGATCGAGCTCTGCGAGCAACAAGCAGAGCGCGCGAGCGTCAGCGCCAACCGGCGCGCGTCCCTCGTTCGTGCGGCGCGTCTGGCAGAGCTGCTGCTGCAAGACTCCGTCAAAGCGCAGGCGCTCTATGACCGCGCGGCGAGCGCGAGCCCTGACCCTTCCGACGCGCTCTGGGGGTCGCTGCGATTGCACGAGAGCAAAGGCACCTGGCCCAAGGTCGAGCAGCGCCTCTTGTCCCTCTTGGAGTTGGCGCCCACGCCGATCACACGCATGCGGGTCTTGCTGAGGCTCTCGCGGCTGTATGAGCAGCGATTGCACGCGCTCCCCAAAGCCGCAGCGTGCCTCGAAGATGCCATCGAGACGCACTCAGCGGCGGCCATGCACGCGCTGGATCGCTTGCGTCTCGCACGGATCGATGGCGCGCCAGATGTGCTCGCAAAATGGATGGGGCGTGTCGCAGATGTCACCTCCGACCGAAGGCTGGCGCGCGCGATGCTTGTCGCCAAGGGCCATGTGCTCGGATACCTCGACGACCCAGCGTCGGCGACCGCAGCGCGCGAGTCGTTTGCGCAGGCGCTTGTCCTTGATCCCAAGGCCTCGGCGGCCATCGAGGGGCTGCTGCGCGGAGAGATTCCGGCGCCGCGCGATGTGCGCATTGCGGGATGGCTCAGGAGCCGCTCGTGGTGTGCAGAGCATCCCGCGTTGCGTGCGGGCCTCGCGCTGGCTGCGGCCAATGTGCACACGCTCGCCGGACGCACGAGCGAGGCGCTCGACGATCTAGAGACCGTGCTGGTCCATGACCCGCGTTGCTTCGATGCCCTCGAGGCCTCTCGCATGTTGCGAGAACAGCGTCGGGAGTACACCGCTGCGCTGTCCTTGGCCCGCAGCGCGAGCGCCACGGCGACGTCGCCGGCCAACGCGGCAGACATCGCGCTCGACGCCGCGATGCTCCTCGCAGGGCCTCTCGGTCAAGAAGAAGACGCGCTTGAAGCGGGCCTTGAGGTCCTGGCCACCCAGCCGAGCCACGACGGAGCCTTTGCGCTCTGCACGCAGCTGTTGACCAGCAGCGGACGCTACGCCGAGCTTCACGAGGTGCTGCGTCGGCATGGCGAGGCGATCGCGAACGGACCTGAAAAAACAGCTATTTTCTTACGTGCAGCGAGCCTCGCCGAGCACTCGCTCGGAGAGCCACGTGTCGCGCTGGACAACTTGGTGCGCGCCGATCGATCGAGCCCTCGCGACGAGCGTGTGCTTGAGCGACTCGCACAAGTGCACTCAAAGCTCTTGCATTGGGCCGAAGCGCTGAGCGCGTGGGGAGCGCTCTTGAGTCTCAATGTCGACCCCAAGACGCAGCGTCGCGCGACGCTCGCACGCGCCGCGATCTGGATGGACGAGCTACCGGATTTTGTCTCTGCGTGTGTGGCGTTGGCCGCGCTGTACGCCGGCGATCCGGGGGACCGCGAGGTCGCCTCGGCGCTCGCGCGTGCGAAGGCTCTGTCCGGGGATGGGCGGGCGGCACAGCAGCTCTTTGCAGACCTCGCGAGCAGCGCGCCAAACGCTGAGGAGCGTGTGCGTTGCTATTACGCCAAGGCAGACATCGAGCGGTTTGCGATGCACGACGAGGCCCAGTGGCACGCGACCACGGCCAAGGTCGTCTCGCTCGCGCTCGAGGCACCTGAGATTTTGCCCATGGTCGAGGCTTTCTGCGATCGCGAAGATGCTTGGGAGACCTTTGTGCAGCAGGGCGAAGAAGCCATTGTGCATGCTGGGCCCAGCCGTCCCGGAGCCCTCGCGTTGCGAGCGAGCATGGCACGCGCCTCAGGGGCCAAGCTCAACGATACCGCGGGCGCTGAGCAGCAGTGGACGCGCGCGATCGCAGAGTTTCCGCGAGCGATTGAGCCACGGTTAGCGCGTGTGCGGGCGCTCGGTACTGGGAGCGAGCTGCTTCAGCTTCAAGACCTTCGGGTGGTGCTCGAGATTGACCCAACCTGCGCAGACGCGTTTGTGCTGATCGCACAAGCGCAACAGCGAGTTGGCAACGTGATCGGCGCGGGCATCGCGGCTACGTCTGCGTTGTTACTCGGCGCGAGCGATCCCAGCATCGAGGCGATCGCAGCGGCCGCGGTCGCGCCTCCTCCGCGCGCCGACGCGCTGTCGGCAGACGAGGCCCTGCGCGTGGTCGTCGGAGAGTCCAACCGCGGGGCGCTCACCCGGATTATGACCGCACTCGATCCGCATTTGGGAGAGCTGTTTCCTGCGAAACTCGAGGCGCTCAGGGGCTACACGAAGGCGCCCGAAAATGTGGCCAATGTGCAGGTCTTTCGCACGATTTTGCGGTCGCTCGCGGCCCCCTCGGCGCACCTCTACCGAGGGCGAGACAAAGAGATCCATGTCGCGCCGAGTTTGCCGCCCACGCTGGTGCTGGGCTCGGACTACTTTTTGGATTCGGCGTTGCCGTACTTTATTTTTCAGTGCGCGGTGTTTGCGTCACGCGCGGCCGCCAACGCACTGGTCGCGCGTATTGCGAGCAGCGAAGAGCTCGTCGCGTTGATCGAGGCGGTGCTCGATCTCAACAAGGACGAGCCCGTGCACCGCGAGCTGCGCAAGCGCGTGAACTCGGTGCTGCCTCGCAAGACCCGCAAGGACATCGAGCGCTGGGTCGAGGAGAGCCCTCTCAACGTCGCCGTCGAGGTTCCGCAGTGGGAACACCAAGAGACCCTGCGGAGCCTTCGCTTGGGCTTGGTGTTTGCGCGAGACCTGCGTGTGGTCGCACAGATTTTGGTGCCTGAGGCGTTCGCCTCGGCAGACCTGACCGAGCGAAGAAAGCTCCTCGCGAGTTCTAAATGGCTAGCCGATTTGCTGCGATTTTCGGCGAGCACCGAGTGCAGTCTCGCGCTCGAGCAGGTGTTCGCGACACGCAGCCCACCCGTGGCCTAAGGGTGCCGTCGGCGCGCTAGAGACCGTCGTCGTAGCGTCGGCGAGTCCACCGGATGGACGGCCCGGACTCGATGAACATCGCGGATTGGCGCCAACCTCCGCGGCCATCTTCGCCCGTGAGAATCAGCGTCATGCGGTCGCTGTCGGTGCCCAAAATCGGCGCGCTCTGACCGCACGGCTCACGCGCTAGCAAGAGCGCAGGGCCCGCGTCGGTCGGTAGGCGTTCGATCTCGACACGGCACGCGCGCGCGGCAAAGGTCCCCTCGCAGACCACCCTTGTCCGGAGCGTCAAAGTCGCAAGTGGGCGCCACTCGCCCTCTCGGACAGCCTGCGCGCTTGGGGGAATTTCGATGTACGACGCGCCACCGTTTTCGCCCGCACCGGTACGACAACTCGAAGCGCACAAGGCCGCGAGCACAGAGAGCACCCCGGCAAATAGTGTCTGGAAATTCACAGTATTTTCTCAGGTCAGGCGGTGGATCGAGTGGCACATCTCGAAGAGATCCTTGCGGCAAATCGGCGCTGGAAACTCCCACGCAATGCGCGATCTGCGCTATGCCGAAGTGCCGTGTGGGCCAGTGTTCTTTCGAGCAGGCTCGCACACAAGGATTGCGCGATCGAATGAAGCTACCTCCTCTGCCCGTCCTCTCTGTGCTCTTTGCGTC
The DNA here is from genome assembly GCA_030694465.1 of Deltaproteobacteria bacterium. Taxonomy (GTDB): domain Bacteria; phylum Myxococcota_A; class Polyangia; order Polyangiales; genus JAUXYJ01. The sequence continues at coordinate 10,308 of JAUXYJ010000079.1, forward strand.
CGTCGGTGCGGCCTCGGGCTACTTGCTCCTGCCCGAGCGAAGCGTCGAAGCAGCGACCAGACCGAGCATTCGGGTTCTGGGTCAAGAGCTGCACCCGGGACGAGACGCACTCACGACAGCGCGTGCGGTGGCGCGGCAATTCTTGCGGCAACATGTTCGTGTGACCTCTCGTGTGTTGGTCACCGTGCAAGAGGGCGACGCGCTCAGGACGCGCGAAGAAGAGCGCGTGGTCGAGCGATCCCGCGAAGATTTTGGCGCGCGGGTCGACGAGACCATGCTGGCGCATTTGATCTCGTCCGCTACCGACCCGACGTCGCCGTTGTTGCGACACCACGCGGCGATCGCGGCGGGCCGTCCGATTGAGCTTCCGGTCCCTGTGCAGCTCAACGGCGCTGTGGCTTTGCCGCTGTTAATGCAGCTCAAAGAAGAGGTGGACCACGCGCCAGTCGATGCTCGGTTAGACGTCGAGTCGCGCTCGGTTGTGGCCGAGCAACCGGGTCGACACATGGACGTGTACGCCACGCTCGCGCGGCTCGACGACGCCCTGGGGCGAGGTACCGCGAGCATCGAAGCGGTCGTGAGCACCTCCCCCGCGCGCGTGACCCGCGCGCAGCTGGCCAACGTCGAGATGCGCGAGGTCCTCGGGTGGTTTGACACCAGCTACAACGCGGACGAGAGCAAGCGGGACCGCACGTACAATCTGCACCTCGCGGCGAGCAAAATTAACGGCTACGTGTGGATGCCTGGAGAGGTCTTTGACTTCAACGCCGTCGTAGGCGACCGGTCTGAAGCGAACGGGTTTCGCATGGCCACCGTGATCTCTGCGGGTGAGCTGATCGACGGAGTCGGCGGTGGGACATGCCAGATCGCCGGGACGCTCCACGCGGCGAGTTTTTTTGCAGGGCTCGAGATCCTGGATCGCAGGCCCCACACGCGGCCGTCGGGCTACATCAAGATGGGCCTCGACGCGACGGTGGTGTACCCCAGCATTAACCTTCGTATGCGAAACAATCTCCCTCATCCCGTGGTAATTCACACGCGGTTGGGTGGTGGCAACGCGCGCATTGAGCTCTTGGGGCCCGCGCGAACGCGTGCGGTCACGTTTGTTCGCAAGATCATGCACGTCGAGCGGTTTCCGACGAGGGACATCCCAGACGCGAATTTGGCACCCGGACAGCGTGTCATCACGCAGCGCGGGATCCCTGGATTTCGCGTGCGGCGCTATCGCATTGTGCGCGACGGAGACCAAGCCGTTCGCGAGCGTTGGGAAGACACCTATCCGCCCACCGTCGAGATCGTTCACGTAGGCACAGGCGGTGGATCCGGCGGAACACCCAACCCCGATGACCACCCCGAGTACACCGCGGATCAGTACATGGCGACCGTCCAATCGCCGGGCGAGACGCGCATGCAAGAGGTGCGTCGACCGGGGATGACCGGGGTCGCCGGATGGATGGTTGCGCAGGGATTCTCCAGGGGAAATGCCTCTGCCCCCGCGCCCGCTGCGCCGAGCCCCCGCCCTGCCCCGCGGCGCCGCTGATCCCTCCACTCACACTCCGCACATGCCACGGCCCCACGGATCGTGGCAGCCTTGGCTCCGCAATGAGCACAACCGCGCGGACTCTCGAAGGCAAACACGTACTGCTGATCGTCGGGGGTGGGATCGCGGCGTTTAAGTCAGTCACCCTCGCGCGAGAGCTCCTCGCGAGGGGCGCTACGGTAGACACCCTCATGACCGACGCGGGGCAGCGCTTCGTGGGCGCGGTGACCTTCGCGGGGATCACCGGTCGTGCGCCCTTGACGGACCTGTGGGATGCGAGTTTTTCTGGCGAATTGCACGTAGAACTCACCGATCGCGCGGACCTCATCGTGGTCTGCCCGGCCACCGCGGACTTGATGGCCAAGGCCGCAGCGGGGCTGGCCAACGATCTCGCGACCGCGGCGCTCTTGTGCGCAAAAAGCCCGGTGCTCTGGGCGCCTGCGATGCACACGCGGATGTGGGATCACCCGTCAACGCGCAGCAACATCGCAGCGTTGCGCGCGCGCGGAGATCTTATGGAGGGTCCCGTCGTGGGAGCTCTCGCAAACGGCGCCGTCGGAGCCGGGCGAATGAGCGAACCCACAGCGATCGCCCTCGCCGTCGAGCGTGCGCTCTCGCCACGCGACCTCTTGGGCGTGAGGCTCTTGGTGAGCGCGGGACCTACACACGAAGCCCTCGACCCGGTGCGATTTATCGGCAACCGCTCAAGCGGAAAAATGGGCATCGCGATCGCCGACGCTGCCGCCCGGCGCGGGGCAGAGGTCACGCTGGTGCACGGCCCTATCGCGATTCGTCCTGCGCATTCGTCAGTAAAATTGCAGCCTGTTCGCTCTGCACGCGAGATGCAAGACGCGATCACCGCGCTGCGCGATGTGCACGATGTGATCGTGATGGCCGCCGCAGTGGCAGACTATCGACCGGCCGAGGTCGCGACGCAGAAGATCAAAAAGAGCGGCGAGACCCTCTCGATCGAGCTGGTCAAGAACCCGGATATTCTCGCGGGGCTCGGGAGCTGGCGCGGCGAGGCCAAGCGACCCGTCTTGGTCGGGTTTGCAGTCGAGACGACGGACCTCGTCGGCTATGCGCGCAAGAAGCTCGAGCGAAAACGCTGTGATTGTATCGTAGCCAACCTCGCGTCCGACGGCTTTGAGGGAGACGACAACGTAGTGACCATTGTCTCAGCAGACGGCGAAGACGCGCTGGGACGGGCGCCCAAGTCCACCGTGGCAGGCGCGCTGCTCGACCGAATCAAGGCTCTGCTCAAGACGGTCTGAGCACCCACAAAAATGCCATTGGCTTCTTCGCAAACTGCTAACCTTCGGGGACCCAAGTGCGATGACGGTTTTGGGCCTCGCAAACCAGTGCGTGGCGCGGACCCATCGTGGCGTGAGAGAGAAGAGTGGTGAGTGCGTCGATGAAGCTCGAGTGTCAGTCGTGCCTTCTGCAGTTTGATGCGATTGGTGGGGATCCAGGCGCACGGTGTCCGCGTTGCGGCTCTACCAACGTGACCCAAGGGAGTCTCCCGAGCGCGAGCGCTTCGTCGGCAGCCGTTGCGCCGCCGGTGCAAGCGATCGCGGCGACCATCGCGCAGCCGATGGTGCCTCCGATGGGCGGGGCCACTGGCTCGAGCGCACCCATCGCGCCGATGTCACATGGCCCCCAGGCCACCGCGGCGCCTGCGTACGGGGCGCCTCCTTCCCCCTACGGGGCGCCTCCCTCGCCTTACGGGGCGCCTCCCTCGCCTTACGGAGCGCCTCCCTCGCCCTACGGGGCCCCTCCCTCGCCCTACGGAGCGCAGCCGCCACCGAGCCCCTACGGCCCGCCTCCGGCTTCTGCGTATGGGCAGCAGCCACAGAACCCCTACGGCCAGCCTCCCAGCCCCTACGGAGCCCCCCAAGCGGCCCCGTACGGAGGGCAACCTGCCCCGTACGGGCAACCCCAGTACGCCCAACCCCAGCAACCGATGGGCGGCTTTGGCGGGCCCCAGATGGGCTTTGGCGCACCCCAGATGGGCATGATGCCCTATGGCAACCCGCAGATTGAGTCCGAGCAGAAGAAAGCCCTCACCCTCACGGTCTTGTCCTTCTTGATCGCGCCGCTCTTTGGGATCATCAGTTTGGTATATTACCAAGGCTCAAAAGACGCGGCGAATCGCGGGGATTATGCGACGGCGCTTCAGAAAGCGAAGAGCTCGCAGACTGTGGGCTACGTCACGCTTGGGATTGTCTCGATGGTCTTCGTCGTGGCGTGTATCGCGGGGATGGCCGGGAGCATGTGAGCCAACGGGGGCGCTTTATTTTGAGCGCCCGGCTCGCTGTCTGACGATCACGGTGAGCACGGCGGGGACCATCGCGGCGCGCTCGTCGTCGCTCCACTCGAAGCGTCGAAGCACACCGGCGATGAGCTCGATCTGCGCGTCAATTTGCGCGCGATCGTCCACAAAGAGCGTCGCGACGCCTTTGAGCATACAGAGCCCTCCTTGGCTAATCCCTGCCTTGAGGGCCTCGCGTCGGACGGCGAGCCCCTTGGCTTTGCAGAGCTCAAGGAGAGCGTCGAGCAGAGGTTTTCCGCGCATAGAAGTGCTGGGGGACTACACTGTCTGGCGGCGCGGGTCGAGCGCAATTAGAACTGCGATTTCTCAGTCGATTCGCTGAGGGCGAGCGTGCTCGAGAGGCCGCCGCTGATCACTTCGCTCACCGCGTCGAAGTATCCGGTGCCCACCTCGCGCTGGTGACGCGTGGCGGTGTATCCAGCGCGTTCGCTCGCGAACTCGGCCTGTTGCAACCGCGAGTACGCCGTCATGCCTTCTTCGCGGTAGCCCTTGGCGAGCTCGAACATGGCGAAGTTCAGCGCGTGAAATCCCGCGAGGGTCACGAACTGAAACTTATAGCCCATCGCGCCGAGCTCGCGCTGAAACTTGGCGATGGTCGCGTCGTCGAGGTTCTTCTTCCAGTTAAACGAGGGCGAGCAGTTGTACGCCAGCATTTTTCCTGGAAATTCTCTGTGGACACCCTCTGCAAATAGCTTGGCTTCGTGCAGGTCCGGCGTGCTCGTCTCGCACCACAAGACGTCTGCGTAGGGCGCGTACGCGAGCGCTCGCGCGATGGCCGTCTCGACGCCATGCTTCAACCGAAAAAAGCCCTCGGCGGTGCGCTCACTCGACGCGATAAAGGGCTTGTCGCGTGGGTCGTGATCCGACGTGATGAGCTTGGCGCTGTCTGCGTCTGTGCGAGCCACCAAGAGCGTTGGGACGTTCATGACGTCTGCGGCCAAGCGCGCTGCGACAAGCGTACGAATAAACTGTCCCGTGGGCACGAGGACCTTGCCACCGAGGTGTCCGCATTTCTTCTCGCTCGCGAGCTGGTCTTCGAAGTGCACGCCCGCGGCGCCGGCTTCGATCATGGATTTCATCAGCTCGAACGCGTTGAGCGGCCCGCCGAAGCCCGCCTCGGCGTCGGCCATAATGGGCGCAAACCAGTCACGCTGCGCGGCGCCCTCGGCGAGCTCAATTTGATCCGCGCGTTGGAGGGCACGGTTGACCCGGCGCACAACGTTGGGGACCGAGTCCACGGGGTACAAGCTCTGGTCTGGGTACATCTGGCCCGAGGTGTTCGCGTCGGCTGCGACCTGCCAGCCCGAGAGATAAATCGCTTCGAGTCCTGCGCGGACCATCTGAACGGCCTGGCCACCCGTGAGCGCGCCGAGCGCTTGCACGTAGGGCCGCTCGGTCATCAGCTGCCATAGCCGTCGCGCGCCACGGGTCGCGAGGGTCTGCTCGACCACGACCGAGCCACGCAACCGCGCGATGTCCGCGTGCGTGTAAGGGCGCGTGATGCCTGCCCAACGGGGCGAGTCTTCGCGCTCGCCTCCGAGGGTCCGGACTTCGCGCGTGTGGGTGCTGTTGCTCGGGATACTTTCGACGGTCATTGCGAATCTCCTGATGTACGAATGGTGTGAAAAAAACGATGCAACGACGCGCCTAGTCGTTGAGTGTCTCGCGCAGGGTTTCGTAGGCGCGGAGGGTTAAGAACTCTTCGAAGTGAGGTGCCATCACGAGCTGGTCAAAGAGCGCACGCGCCTCGGCGAAGCGGCCACGGGCGAAGCCTTCTTCGCTCACTTCGGCTGCGATTTTGCTGAGCTCTTCATCGACGATGCGGGTGTAACTCTCGCGCTCAAGCGGACCCAGACCGTCCAGGACGAGCCGGTAGCGGAGCTGTTGCCACACCTGCGCACGCGAGATCTCTGCCGTCGCGGCGTCCTCCATCAGGTGATCAATGGGCACGCAGCCCACACCGCGTAGCCAGGCCTCGAGATAGAGAATTCCCACGCGAATGTTGGCGCGAAGGCCCGCGAGGGTGCGCACGCCGTCGTGGACCTCGAGCAGATCTTCGACGCTGCAGCGCACGTCAGGCCGGAGCCGCTCAAGCTGGTTCTTCGCAGGCATGTGCGTGTCAAAAATCTCTTGCGCGATCGGGACGAGCCCTGGATGCGCCACCCAAGTCCCGTCGTGTCCGTCTCGCACCTCACGGAGCTTGTCGGCGCGCACTCGGTCAAGCGCTCGCGCGTTGGCCTCTGGGTCGCTCTTGATGGGGATCACCGCGGCCATTCCGCCCATGGCGTGAGCGCCCCGGCGGTGGCACGTCTGAATGAGCAAGAGCGAATAGGCCCTGAGAAAAGCCCGGTCCATCGTCACCAGCGCGCGATCTGGCGTGATCGCCGCCTTCTCGTGGGCGCGCCTTTTGATAAACGAGAAGATGTAGTCCCAGCGACCGCAGTTGAGCCCCGCCGAGTGCTCGCGCAATTCGTAGAGGATCTCGTCCATCTCGAACGCAGCTGGGAGCGTCTCGATGAGCACCGTCGCTTTGATGGTCCCACGCGGGATCGAGAGCGCGTCTTGCGCGGCGACGAAGACGTCGTTCCACAAGCGCGCCTCGAGATGCGACTCGAGCTTGGGGAGGTAGAAGTACGGACCGACGCCCCGCGCCAGCTGCTCGCGCGCGTTGTGAAAGAAAAAGAGCCCAAAATCCACAAGGGCCCCGACCGCGATTTCACCGTCAATTCGCAGGTGACGCTCGGGGAGATGCAGCCCGCGAGGGCGCACCATCAGCGTCGCGTGGGAGTCGTTGAGTCGGTAGCGCTTTCCGGTGTCCTGCGCGGTCAGCGTGATGGTCTCTCGCACAGCGTCCGCGAGGTTGCGCTGCCCGTGCATCAAGTTGTCCCAGCTGGGCGTGTTGCTGTCTTCGAAGTCAGCCATAAACACCCGCGCGCCGGAGTTAAGCGCGTTGATGATCATCTTGCGATCGACCGGTCCTGTGATCTCTACGCGGCGGTCTTCGAGCGCCACAGGGGCCTTGGCCACCGACCAGTCCCCCGCACGCACTGCAAGCGTCTCGGGCAAAAATCCCCAGGCACGCACTCCCTCGACGCGCTCTCGCTGAAGCTCTTCGCGACGCTGGAGCAAACCGCGGATGCGCGCGGCAAACCGTCGGTGCAACAACGCAACGAACGCGAGCGACTCTTCAGTAAGCACATCGCTAAACACATCAGTAGGGTGGCCCTGGACCAAGAGCTCTACGCTTGTCGCTGTCATAACAAGCTGAGTTCTTGACGATCTGCGTCAATCGCGCAAGCTCCTGTGCTTTGTCAGGTAGATTGTGTTGTAATACGCATGTCATGACAAGCTGTCACATTGTCAATATTGTCAATTTCTACCTTTACCCTGGGCGCTGAATGAGCAAGATCAAGGGCGAAAAAGAGGCACCCAAGCTGGGGGCCAAGGTCAAATCGCTGCGACGCGCCAAGAGCCTCAGCCAGCAACAGTTGGCAGAGCGTCTGGGCATCTCGGCGAGCTATCTCAACCTCATCGAGAACAACCGTAGGCCCCTGCCCGCGGCGCTCATGATCGCGCTCTCGCAGGTGCTCTCGGTGGAGCTCTCGAGCTTTGTCAGCGACGACAACGCGCGGCTCTCGGCGGACCTTCTTGAGGCACTGAGCGACCCGCTGTTCGACGCGCACGCGCTTCACGGAGCGGACGTGCGTGAGCTGGTCAACGCGATGCCCAACCTCGCGCACGCGCTGTTGCACTTGTACCGGGCTCACCAAGATCTTCGCGAACGCGACGCGCGCATGGCCGCACAGCTGAGCGACGGCGAGCGAGATCTACGTGGAATTACCCACGCGCCCAGCGAAGAAGTCAACGACATGCTCCAGCGCCAGGGCAACCACTTTGCGCCACTCGAGCGCGCGGCCGAGGCGCTGTGGACTCGCGGAAAACTCGACGCCGACGACCTCTACGGCAGCCTCAAGAACCTGCTTGAGCGGGAGCATGGTGTGCGCGTCTTGGTCTTGCGACGCAGCGAGGCCGGGGGCATCCAGCGGCGCTTTGATCCCGAGCGACGCACGCTCGCGCTCAGTGAGCTATTGCCCACGCGCTCACGCTCGTTTCAGCTCGCGCACCAGCTCGCGCTGTTGTCACTCGACGCGGCGTTGGACGCGCTGATCGACGACGATGGGCTCAGCAGCCCAGAGTCACGTTCGCTCGCACGTGTGACATTGGCCAATTATTTTGCAGGCGCAGTGCTCATGCCCTACCAGCGATTTCTCGACGCCGCGCGCGAAGAGCGCTACGACGTGGACGTGCTGGGGAGGCGTTTTCGTGTGGGCTTTGAGCAGGTCGCGCATCGGTTGACCACGCTGCGTCGGCCCGGCAACGAGGGTGTACCCTTTCACTTTTTGCGCATCGACGTCGCGGGCAATATCTCAAAGCGCTTCTCGGGCTCGGGGATCCGCTTCGCGCGCTTCTCGGGGGCCTGCCCTCGCTGGAACGTCTTCGCGGCCTTTCAGACCCCCGGGATGATCCGCATTCAGCTCTCGCGCATGCCCGAGGGACACACTTTCTTTTGCATCGCGCGCACCATCCAAAAAGACGCAGGGGGCTATCACAGCCAGCAGCCCGTCATGGCCATTGGGCTCGGCTGCGATGCGCGCTTCGCGCGCGAGCTTGTCTACTCGGACGGCGTAGACCTTGAGCGCGCCGAGACCGCGATCGCCGTGGGAGTTACCTGCCGTTTGTGCGAGCGCACCGACTGCGATCAGCGGGCCGTCCCGTCGCTACGCGCCCCGCTGCGCATCAACGAGAACCTCCGGGGAGCGTCGCCTTACAGTGTAAGTCTGGCGCTCGAGTGACAGCGAGACTACGCGTCGCGCTCACCGTCGCCGAGGCTCGGCAGGGCAGTGGCGATCGGGCCCATGCCCAGGCGATTGGCCGAGGCGAGGTGCTCGATGAGCAGCGCGCGGTTGTCCAAAATCGAGAGATTTTGCAGCTCAAGCGCGCCAATGCGGTCCTCGGGGCTGAACATCCCTTCGACCTTTTCCATCGAGAGCTTCTCGGGGTCGTAGGCCATGTAGGGCGCCTCGGTGCTCATGATCGAGTAGTCCTCGCCGCGGCGAAGCTCAAGGGTGACCGTGCCGGTGACCGTGGGCGCAATCCATCGCACCAGGGCGTCTTTGAGCGCCATCGCCTCGGGGTCGTACCACTTGCCCTCGTAGAGCAGTCGTCCCAAGCGCCGGCCCTGCGTGACGTACAGCTCGGTGGTGTTCTCGTTGTGAATCGCGCTGAGCAAGCGCTCATACGCGATGTGCAAGAGCGCCATGCCGGGGGCCTCGTAGATCCCACGCGACTTGGCATCAATCACGCGGTTCTCGATCTGGTCGCTCATGCCCAGGCCGTGGCGCCCGCCGATGCGATTGGCCTCTGAAAACAGCGCAAAATGCGTATCAAACGACTGCCCATTGAGCTGTGTTGGGAGCCCCGCTTCGAAGGTCACACTGACGGTCTCGGGCTCGATCACGACGTCACGCTTCCAGAACGCGACGCCCATGATCGGATTGACAATGGTCATGCCCTTGGTGAGGTGCTCGAGGTCTTTGGCTTCGTGCGTCGCGCCCAGGACGTTGGCGTCGGTGCTGTACGCTTTCTCGGTCGACATCGAGTACGGCAACGACAAGCTGAGCAGGTACTCGGACATCTCTTTGCGGCCACCAAACGCGTCGACAAACTTCTGATCGAGCCAGGGCTTGTAGATCTTGAGCGCGGGGTTAGTGAGAATTCCGTAGCGATAAAAGCGCTGGATGTCGTTGCCCTTGTGGGTGCTCCCGTCGCCAAACACATGCACGTCGTCTTCGCGCATCGCGCGGATGATCGCCGTCGTGGTGACCGCGCGGCCGAGCGGCGTCGTGTTGAAGTACTTGCGCCCACCGACCGCCAGATGAAACGCGCCACACTGGATCGCCGTGAGCCCCTCGCGCACCAGCAGTTCGCGGCAATCTAAAATTCGCGCTTTGACCGCGCCGTGCTGCATCGCAATGGGAGGAATATCCCCGGGATTCGCCTCATCGGGCTGCGCGAGATCCGCCGTGTACGCATACACGTTGAGCTCTTGGCGCGAGAGCCAGGCGACGGCACAGCGCGTGTCGAGGCCCCCCGAAAACGCGATGCCAAGACGGGTCTGTGCAGGGGGAAGTGTTCGATAAATGCGGCTCATGATGGGGTCAGGTCGCTAGCACAAGCGAGCCATGGTTGTCAGCGTCGGCCGCGACCACGAGGCGATTTCTAGCCTCCCGAACGGAGACGGCTGAGCGCGCTGAGCGTGCGCTGTTGCCTCGCCTGGTCGCCGATCTTAAGCAACGCCAAATCTCTGCGAAATCTCTCACAGAATGACATCGCGTCTGGCGAACCTGCGCGGTGAGACTCGATCGCCTCGACCACGCGCGTGAGCGCCAACGGGAGCGTGCTCAGCACCCCTGCGAGCGCCAAGTGCGTGACCGCGTCCGAGGGGTCTCGACCCGCGAGGTCACCAAGCGTCGTGATCGAAGCGAGCAGCTCAAGCGCCTGGGTCTCCGCCGTGAGCCATCGGCGCGATGCTCCCCACGCGAACGCCGAGAGCGCGGCCATCACGTGGAGGTCTTCGACGGTGCGAAAGGGTTTGACGTAGCGCGTGTATCCGTCGCCCTCGAGCACCTGCGCGGGGTCTACGCGCGTGTTCAACGCCAAGAGCGCGTGTGAGGCCTCGGGCACAAATCGAAGCGGCGCAAGGGGCTCGATCACGACACCGATTTGCGCTGGAGAAACACAGACTAATCGAATGGAGGGGCGCCCATCGCGCTCGCCCTCGCGTGCCGCGATGAGCAGCAGCGTCGCGTCGTCTGCGAGGGTGCAAAAAGCCTTCTGGCCCTGAAGCAGCAGCCCCTCGTCGGTCTCGGTGAGGGTGGTCTCGATGGCGCGGGGATGGTTTCCGCCGGACTCGGTCACGCAGAGGGTCGCGCGAACGTCGGGGCCCACGCGCGAGGGGACCAACGCGCAGAGCGCAGCGCGGTAGCCCGCCGCGAACGCGAAGGCCACCCGGTCGGCGTGCAGGCCCCCAAGGAGGGCGCGACCGATGCTGGACGGCACAGCGGCTGTCCGAGCGGCATGCGTGGCGTAGAAAGCCGCGAGGGGGCGCTCGAAGTCAAACGGCGCGAGGGGCTCAAGGACCACTGTGGAGATAAAATCGTTCACAGCGGTCGAGTGTGTCACTCCCCGAGCTGCGTGAGGAGCTCTCGTGCTTCGCTCAGCTCACCATCTTCGCTCAGAGCGCGCTTGGCCAAGAATACGGCCTTGCGCGAATCGCCCTGCTTAAACGCGATCACACCTTGCCTGAAGAAAGCCTGCGCTTTCGACATGGGTCCGGGGTTCTTCATCAACGTCAGCGCGCGCAGGGCCTTCATCGCCGTGTCCAGGTCGTCAAAGGCCATCGCGAGCTCGGCCAGCTCAGATGCGACCGGCCCGTTCTGGTGATCGCTCTCGAGCGCAGCGTTGAGCCACGCGAGCTGTACGCCCTGGTCACCCACCGCTTGCGCCGCGCGAGCCATTCGGTACTGCAGCGCGCCGAGCTCTGCGCTGCGACGGTTTCGGTGACCATTGATCGCGTTTTGTAGCAACCCAGAGGCTGCCTCGATGTTGCCGAGCGCCGTATAGGCGTCCGCGAGTGAGACCGTGCACTCGTGATCGCCCGCACGAAGCTCTAGCGCGCTCTCAAGCGGCGGGACCGCCTCCGCGTAGCGGCCCACATCGACGAAGAGCTTTCCGCCTTGGCGCAAACGATCAAATCGAATGGCCTCCGCGGGCGCGTGCTTCGCGTCTTCTAGGCAGAGCTCAGCGAGCTCGCTGAACGCGTCGGTCGCCGTGTAGACACGACGAAGCCACGCGCGGACGGGTTCGTTTTCGGGCTGCAAACGAAAGAGCGCTTCAAGACCGTCACGCGCCTCGCCCAAGAGCTCTGCGCGCTCTGCGGCTTCGGCGAGACGGAGCACGGCGTCGAGCTTTTCGTCACCGTCCAACACACCCACGGCGCGCTTGTAAGCGCCAACGACGGCGTCCCAGCGTCCCGCTTCTGCGTGCAAATTCGCTAGCTGTTGCAAGATCTCTCGCTCGTCGCCGTTGCGGTCAAGCCAGGCATCGAGGGACTGCGCCGCGAGCGCCGTGTCACCCGCGTCGGCATAGAGCTGCGAGAGCCGCAGGGTCGCCGCGCGCTCTTGCTCGCGCTTGCCATCACTGGCCGCTTGCTCTGCAAACTGCGCGAGCGTCTCGAAGAGCTCGCCCTGCGACGCTGCGCTGTCGAGCACAAACGCGAGCTCAAGCTCTCGTACGGCCTCTTCGAGCTCACCGGTCGCGCGCAACACGGCGGCGCGCGCACGACGGAGCGCTGCTTCTTGCGGCGAACCCGCGCCCGGTCCCTCAAGGGCCGTACCGAGTACGGCGCCCGCTTCTTCGGCTCGGTCCGACGCGAGCAGCGCACGCGCGTGCTCTGATACCAAATCGAGATCCTCTGGAAACAACGCGCGAGCCTTCGCGATGGCGTCTGCCGCGGCGCCAAAATCACCGAGCCGCTCGGCGTACATGCTCGCAGCTTCGCGAAAGCGCACGAGAGCTTGTGCTGGGTTCGAACGCCCTTGCGCGTCGAGCAAAATCATCTCGGCCAGCGCGACGGGATCGTCGACGGAGCGCAGCGCGGTCTCGAGTCGATCGCGGAGCGTTGCGTTTGCATTTGCGTTGCGAAATCCCTGCTGAAGTGCACGTAGCGACCCTTCGTTATCTTCGCGCGCTTCGTAGAGATCCGCGAGCTCCATCGCGCAAGAAGCGGCCTCGTCGCCGGTGGATGACTCAAGAAGACGCTCGAGCAAATCCGAGCGCTCGTACTGGTCGTCCATCGGGCCGTACTGCAGAATGAGCGCGCGCAAAATGTTGAGGTCTTTGGGCGCCCAGTCGAGCGCGCCGCGATAGATCGCGACGACCTCGTCACGCCGCGTGGGCCCCATGCGAGACCCAAGACGCAGCGAGAGTGAGACCACTGTCCGAACGTCCCCACGGTCGCGCGCGCGGTCGAGCTGCCACTGCAAGAACTCATCGAGCTCTGCGGTACGGTTGTTGGTTTCTAGCAAATCTGCAAGCAAATTTGCTGCATCAACGTCGCCGGGGTCGTCTTCAAGGCACGCGCGAAGAGTCTCTGCGGCTTCGTCCTGTGTGGCCGGAGTTCGCGCCAAAATCCCAGCGCGCTCGACGCGGAGCCTGTTGCGCTCGGGCACGTCGTACACGTGCTCTCGCACGACCATGATCTGCGATGCGAGCCGATCCCACGCCTCAAGCGCGCGGTAGCCCGCGAGCATGGGCTCCCACACGCTTCGCTCGCTGGGTTCGCGCTCAAAGAGCGCTTCGTAGATCTCGACCGCTTTGGCTTGGTCTCCGAGCTCTGTCTTGGCGAGCTCAGCGGCCTCGCATCCCAGCGCGATCGCGTCCGAAGCGTCTGCGATTTGCGCCGCATGCGAGAGCAGCTCGACCGCCCGTTCGGTGTTCTTTTGCTCGGCTTCGTGTCGGCCCAAAGAGACCACCGCCCAGAGCGCACCGTCCCCGCCCCGTGCAATGGCGCGGTCGAGCATCAAGCGCATCCGTGGCTCGTCGCCCACACGTTGCGCGATCTCGACGGACTCTCGAAAAATCTCTTGGTCGTCGACGCCGTGTCGTGTGACGCACTCAAGCGCTCGCAACAGCAACGAGTCATCGTTGGCGTCGCGGGCGACCCGCTCAAAGAGCGCACGCGCGCTGGGCTCGGCGTCATCACGCTCACACACTTCTGCGAGCGCATTTGCAGCGCGATCGTAGCGTGCATCAAACGAAAGCGCGCGCTCAAGTGTCGCGAGCCCCTCTGCGGACTGCGCTGGATCGCGAAGATCCATCTCGGCCAACCGGTAGAGCGCATCGACGCGCTGCTCGTGATCGTCCTCGGGGCCGTCCACGTCGGCGCGGCGCTCAAGGACGGCACGCAGGGGCTCACGCGCGTTTGCAGCCACGTAGGCCGCGTCCAGCGCCCTAAGAACGTCGCGCTCAGGTGCACCCTCAGCCTGCGCGCGTTCGAGGTCTACGACCGCCGCGCGTGCGTCCCCGAGGTCCTCTGCGGTCGCGATGCCAGCGCGCAAAAAGAGTCTCGCGGCCGCCAGACGGTCTTCGTTCGCCTCGGCGAGCGTACGCAGCCTCGCGACATAGCGCTCGGACTGTCCCGAGCGACGTGCGACCGCTCGCGTCGCGTCGTGCGTCGCGGCGTCTTCGGGCTGCAGGTCAAGGGTCTGCAAGCGCGTATCGAGCGCTTCGTCTGCGCGACCAAGCGCCTCAAGGGCGTCGGCCTTCGCGACCAACGTCTCAGAGCGATCTGCAGTCGTTTGCGCGGCGCTCAGCCGATGCTCAAGGGCTTGCAAGAGCAGCGCATGCTCGCCTGCACGCAGCAGCGCAGCTTCAAACATCCGCGCATCGGCAGGATCCGAACGCGAGAGCTCAAATGCGCTCTGGAGCACCTCTGCGGCGCGGTCCTCTTGGTCCTGCGCGCGTGCGATGCGATAGAGCCAGAGCAGCACTTCGGTGCGGCTCGGTCCAGACGTTGGGACCGAATCGTCCTGACGGCGCACGATGAGCAAGAGCGAGCGAAACGCGTTCGCCGCGTGGTCGTACTCACCGAGCTCCCAGGCGACCTCACCGACCATCTGCTGCGTGTTGGGGTCATCGAGGTCGATCCCCGAGGCGAGCTCAAGCTCGGCCAGGGCTCCACGGCGGTCACCACGGCGGCGCGCCAACGTGGCAAGAATGCGATGAACCTTTGCGCGCTCCGGCGGGCGACGGCGGCCAAATTCGCTCAGCAACGTATCGAGTAGCGCGCGCGCACCGTCGAAGTCTTCGGCACCACAGCGAGCCTCGGCGAGCGCGATGCGGATCTCGCGATCACTCGGCATCAGCGCGACGGCGCGCTCAAGCACAGGCACTGCACGCAGAGGTTCGTTCAGGCGATTGACCAGCACGTCTGCGCACTCTCGAAGCACGCGCGCTTGCTCGATCTCTTTGGTCTCGTACTCAGCTTTCGCCAGCAAAAGTCCAGCGAGCGCGTCCCAACGTCCCGCGCCACGATAGAGCTCTGCCAGCGGAGCGCGAGCCTCGGCAGAAGCAGGATCAACCGCCAGGTGAGCCTCTAGACACGTGATCGCCTCGTCGCTTCGCTCTGCCGCGATGTAAGCACGCGCGAGTCGAACCGCGACCACTGCGCGGTCTTCGTCGGTCACCAATGCGGCGCGCTGCTCAAGTCTGTGGACAGCTTCTTGGACCTCGCCACGTGCACCGTGAAGGGCCGCCAACGCGTCGAGCGCGTCGGGTGAGTCACCTAGCCCTGCGACGCGCCCAAATGCGCGGATCGCGATCTCGGTGTCGCCGTTGGCCTGAGCAGATTGCGCAGCGCGGTTCCAGAGCAATTGTGCCTCAAGGGTGTCGCCCTCGGCTTCGACCGCGGTCGCCTGCGCGACGAGCAACGTGACCAGCTCCGAGTCCGCGCTGCGAGCGATCAAGAGCGACGAGAGCCGCTCGATTGACTCACGATGACCTGCAAATTCAGACAGATTGTCGTGCAGATCTTTCTCTGCGCCGGCACTGTCAAGCAACAGCCCACGCACCCGCGAGAGCTCTAGACGCAAGCCAATCCGCGTGTCGCGCTCGGTCGAGCGCTGGAGCTGAACTCCGCGCAACGAGAGCAACGCTTCGAGCGCTCCCTGCGCTTCGTAGAGCTGCGCGAGCTGTGCGCCCGAGTCCGCGTCATCGCTGTCTTCGTCAAAGACCGAGCGGTACAAACGCACCGCGCGCTCGCGGTCTGCGAGGGGCTCAATGCAGAGCGCGCCCGCTCGACGGCGAAGCTCGCGCGACGCACCCGAAGCGAAGGGCAACGTGGCCGCATGCTCAAGCATGTCAACCGACTGTGCGTCCCGACCATTGAACCCGTAGCGCGCGACGGCAGCCTCGAGAGACCACACGACGTGCTCTTCGGCGCTCTGGTCTCCGTCGGACCATGACTTTGAGGCAGCCTGATAAAGACGAAGCAAAATACTCTCAACTCTTGCGTCTTGCGCGGGCCCAAGGGCGACCTCGGCTGCTTCACGCAGCGACGCCAGATCGTCACCGACTGCGTCTGCGTAGCGCAAGAGCGTGTCCACGAGCGCGGACGAGGGCTCTGCGCGCTGCAAAGCCGCGAGGGCGCTCAGCGTGGTGGGGACCGTGTGATCGTGCGCAATGGCGCGCGAAAAAGCGGCGGCCGCGCTGACGCCATCGGCTCGATGATCGCGATGCCACACGGCGACCCGTGCCTCGAGATCGTGTGCCATACGACCGGACATCCCGGACACCTCAAGCACCGTCTCGAGCGCTTGCGTTGCGCCATCCCAACCCTCGGTTTCTTCAGCGATGGTCTCAAGCACGCCAAGCAACCCGCGGTCCTCGCTTCGCAGGGAGCACACGCGGACGACCGCCGTCGTGGCGACATCCCAGCGTCCGAGACGCCCAGCCACACGCACCACCGACGACGCCGCGTCGGCATGGTCTGGCTCTGCTGCAAACACGTCTTCGAAGAGCGTCAACGCCGCCGCTTGGTCTGACACGCGGGTCTCAAGGGTGTTCGCGCACTTGATCCGCAGGACGGTTGCCTGCGACGGCGCGGTCTCGATCGCGAGCCTGTAACCCTCGGCCACGACGCGATAGTCGCCGCACAGCTCAGCCAATCGGAGCATCTGCGTTTCGATTTCGTCGTCTGCGGGGACCTCAACAAACGCGCGCGCGACACATTGCAGCGCAGAGGCTGCGTCGTTGGCGCGCTCCTCGTAGGTGCTCGCCGCGTCCAAGAGCAAGAGCGCGCGTGTGCTGGCGTCGTCCGCGTGTGCGAGCCGCGCATCCAAGAGCCCCAAGAGCAGCGCCCATTCGTCACACGTCGCGTAGGCCGTCGCGAGCGAATCCACTGCGCCAGCGGCGGTCGTCTCGTCCTCAGAGAGCGCGAGTGTCTGCTCTCTCGCCTCGATCGACGACGGGTCATCGAGCAGCGCTGTCTGCAATCGCGCGAGCGCAGTGGCAGGCTCACCCAAGTGCACGCTGAGCACGCTCGCGAGCCGAGTCGCGAGCGCTGCGCGGCGCTTGCCGGGCTCTGTGCGCTCAATGGACGACTCAAGCAACGCACGCAAATCGGACCAGCGTTCGGCCGCGCTGTACAGCGTCACGAGCGCGTCTTCGATCTCAGAATCAAAGCCAAATTGCTCAGCGACGCTTACCCACAGCTCAATCGCTGGGTCGTGCGCGGCGAGCTTATCCCACAGCACACGCGCAGCACGCGTGAGGTCCGCGCGGGGCGTCGCGGCGCCATTTGCTGACGCTGCACGACGGCGAAGCGCCTCGACGAGATCGCGCCAACGCTCTGCGCGCTCAAGGATCGACACCGAGGCGTCCAGCGCTTCTTCGTCGTCCGCGCTGAGCGCCAGCACGCCGCTCCACGCGACAAGCGCACGATCGGTCTCATGCATGGTCTCTGCGAGCCGTGCTGCGCGCGCAAGCGTCTCACGCCGCTCTTCTTCTGCTGGCTCAAGGCCCGCGCGCGTCTCGAGGGTCGCGAGCTGACGCTCTTGATTCGCGAGCTGTCCGTACAACGTATCGAGCCAACGTACCGCGCCAAGCTTTACGCCCGCGGCGACATCCGTGGCGGTGAGCACACGCTCAAATAGCGCCGCTGCGGCTTCTGGATCTTCGAGCTTTTCAGCGCGCACCGCGGCGGCTTCGGCCAGGAGTCTCGAAGCGGGCTCTTCGCTCATGGCCGCCATGAGCATCGTGGCTGCGTCTTCGAGGGCCTGGGCGTACACGTCGAACGCGCCCTCACGCGTCGCGATCTTCAGCAACGTCGCCCGATGACTCTCATCCAGCGGAACAAGCACGACCAGGTCCGCCGCGCGTGTGAGCGCCTTGGGTCCATCGCCCAGAGTGTCATGCAGCTCGGTGAGCTTGACGAGGGTCTGCGCGCGCTCGTCGCCATCGACAAAATCGAGCGCGCTTTCGTACACACGGGCTCGTGACGCAAACTCACTATCACCTGCAAATCGACCAATCAAAAGATCTCGGGCTCGCGCGCGAGTCTCGGTCGGCGCGCTCGACAGCGACAACACGCTCTCGGCGATGGTGCACTCGTCTGCGGCTGCCCCCGCGGTCTCTGCGAACAGCGGATCCACCGCTTTGAGCGCCTCGGTCGCGTCGCCCAGGTGGTCAAACCAACAGCGGGCGATTCGAATCCGAGTGGCGCGCGCTTCGGTCGCGTCCACGCTAGGGAGCCGAGCGCTCCAGAGCGCGATGAGGTCTTGGTAGCGGGCTTCGCGTTCGAGAAGTCGCTCAAGTGCGGCGGCGAGCTTGTTGTCTTTGGGCCGCAGCGGGATGAGCAACTCAAGATAGCGAATGGCGCGGGTGGCGTCTGCCGCGAAGTCGCGCGCGACCCGGGTGGCTTCATCGAGCAGCTCTGCACGGCGCGCTGAATCGGTGTTGCGGTCAAGCGCCCGGTCGTAGAGTGACAACAGCTCTTCCCAGCGTTTTGCATGGGTAAACATCAACGTCAGCCGATGAAACGCCCACTCTGCTGCGGGGTCGATGTGCAGCACTCGCTCAAGCACAGGCGCGGCCGCCGTGGGCTCGGGAAACCACTCTTGAAAGAACCGCAGCGCGCGTTGGCCTACGCTCGTCGCACGTTGTTTACTGACCTCCCCTTCGAGGACCTGGATGAAGAGCGTCGCGACAGGCTCTGGGTGCTGTTCGGTCTGCAACAACTCATCGAGCGACTCCCATCGCTCGACGTCGTCGGGGTCTGCTGCAACAGCAGCGATTGCTGCCGAGAGTGCTTCAGAGATTTCGGGGTTCTCGTCAGCGGCACCGTTGTCTCGATCGGACATTGCTTCAGTCTCGTGGGGCGGGCGGTGATGGCGGGGTACGCCACAACGGGGCGTACGCTCGATGATGGGTGAGCTTCAAACGGCTCACAAACCGGCTCGCACGATAGCAACGTCGTTAAGATTTCTTCCCCCAAAAGCGCACCGTCTTTGTGATCAACGATCGTGCGATCTTGACCCACCCGCGGGCAAGACCGCAGGCTCTGTGCGCAATCTGTGCGAGCGCGTCGAGACCTGCAACGTCAGGGTGGGCGCTTTCACCACCTTGCACGATGAACGTTGCACTGGACCTTGCTCCGCACCCTACGCCAGGACCCACCCCTATGATCCGCCCCACCACGAGACTGTTTAGACCCCTGAGCGGCGCGCTATTGTGCGCATTGAGCTGGAATATTTCAGCGTGTTCGACGCCGCCCATGCCCATCGATGCGACGTCGGACCAGGGCCCCATGGATGGACTCTCTGCGGACGGATCGCAAGACGACGCCGCGGCGGAGAGCTCGGTCGACGCTCGGCCCGAGCCCGAGGGCTGCGACCCGCTCGATCCAGGGCACTGCGTGTTTCCGTTTCCGTCGAACCTCTATCTTCGCGAAGACGCGACGCGAGAGACTGGGTTTACCCTGCAATTTGGCCCACGCTCGCTGCCTCGCACCAACGCCGGAAACTTCGTCGATCCCGCCGCGTGGCAGCGCCTCGACGGCTATGGGCTGGGCGTCGCGGCTATGACCCATGTGCCCAACCTCGATCCCGCAGGGTTGCCCACCGAGTACGACATTGAGCCTTCGATGGCCGCGGACGCTCGGATTGTGTACTTCCAGGTCGTCCAGGCCGCCGGGACCACCACACTTCGCCGTGTCCCCTACTTTGCCGAGCTCGACTCCCAAGAGCCCAACGCCGCAGAGAAATCTCTGTTCATTCGCCCGGCCCTCGTGCTTGAGCCCAACACCCGGTACATCATCGCCCTGCGCAATCTACGCCGCCGTGATGGCAGCGCCGTCACCGCCTCGCCCGCGTTCGCCTCGCTGCGCGATCGCACCGCGATGAGCAACCCTGAGCTGGCGCCACGCGTCACGCGATTTGAGCGAATGTTCGCTGAGCTCACCGCTGCCGGAATCGATCGCGGCACGCTCTCGCTCGCTTGGGATTTTAACACCGGGAGCTCACGCGCAATCCATGGCCCGCTGCTCCACATGACCCGCGACGCGATCCGGCAGCACCCCATGGGTCCGGAGTTTCGCAACGTGCAAGTGACCGAGTTCACCGTCGCGCAAAACGCTGACATCGCGGTCGAGATCCGCGCGCAGCTCGAGACCCCGCACTACATGCAAGAGCGTGTCATCCGCGGACACTCTTGGTTTGTCCTTCGCAATGGCCCCGACGGCATGCCTCAGAGCGAAGGAACGCGCACGGTGGACCTGTGGATTCGCATCCCGCGCTCGGCCGTCCGTAGCGCCACCAACCCCAACCCGATGCCGCACGGGCTCGTGCAGTACGGACACGGGCTTATGGGCTCGGGAGACGAGGTCCGGGCGGGCTACAACGGCACCCTCGCAAACGAAAACCGCTTGATTTTCTTCAGCGCTTCGCTCGCCGGGATGTCCTTCGAGGACTTCATCACGGTGGGGCAAGTGCTTCGAGACTTCACTCGGTTTCCGTTTATTTCAGACCGACTGCACCAGGGCCTCACCGACTGGGTTTTGCTCACGCGCTCGATGATCTCGCGCTTCGCGGCGCTGCCCGAGGTGACCTCGCGCGGCATCGTGATCGCACCCGACGAGCGCTTCTATTCGGGCATCTCTCAGGGCGGGATCTTCGGCGGAACTTTTCTCGCCATCAGCCCCGACATCACCCGCGGCCACCTCGGAGTCCCCGGCAACAACTACTCCACGCTGCTGCACCGCTCGGTAGACTTCAACGGCTATTTCACTGTGCTCCGTGGCGCGTACGCCAACGTGCGCGACCAGTCCGTACTGCTCGGGTTGTCGCAGCTTCTCTGGGACCAGACCGACCCGATCAGCTACGCGAGACACATCACCGCGCAGCCCTTCACGGGTCTCCCCACGCACTACGCGCTCCTCGCGCCCGCCAAGGGCGACCACCAGGTGGCACCTACCACCAACGAGGTGCTCGCCCGCTCGGACATCGGCATCGCGCTGATGACCCCCTACGACGGCCCCACGATGCCTCGCACTGTGACCCGTGTCCTTGAGGGAACCTACCCGCGCCGAGGCTCTGGCGTCGTCCTCTGGGACCTCGGAAACCCCTGGCAAATCGCAGGCAATCGCACCTCCTCTGCCGAGCAGCTCATGCTCTCGGACCCCCACGGTCGCGTCCGGCAGATGCACACATGGCACTCGCGCCAGATGGTCCATTTCTTTCGCGGGCGTCCCCAGACCGAAGCCCCAGAGATCATGGACGTGTGCAACGGGCAAGCCTGCGCGTTTACCAACTGCTTCGGCGCCGCCTCGATGTGCACCCCAAGGTTCTGAACCCGTCAGTGCGCGCTTGCGTCCGTGTGACTTCGGTCTGCACTCTCCTCGCCGCACGCAATGACAAGGCGAACCCCTAAGAGCCCTCCCAAACGCAACCGCGCTGCCGCACCCATTGCAGCGCCCTCGAAGCGCAAATTGCCCGCTCCCAAGCAGCTCTTGGCCCTCGACAAGGCGCTCGCTGCCGAGTGGCGCAGGTCGCTCGCGACCCTCACGCGTGAGACCCGCGAAGAGTCCGTGAGCCTCGACGCGCGCTACGAAAAAATCGCGGCCATCTGCGACCACGAACCGCCGCTCTACGTCTTTGGTGGCTGCAAGACGTTTACACAGTTCTGTCGCGAGTTCGTCCATGAGCCTCCGCGTACGGTCCAGCGCCGAATGCGTCTCGCGCGCGTCGCGTCGCCCGAGATCATCGCCAAACACGGCACGACGCTGCTTGACGCGGCGCTCGACTACATCGAGCTCAAGCAGCAAAAACCCCTCGCGATCGATGCTCGCCCAGACCTCGATCGATTCAGGCTCACGCTCCAACGCGAAGACCGCACCCGACGCGTCCCCCTCGATGAGCTCACCGTGGCAGACCTCCGCAAGGCCTCTCGCGCCCTGCGCCGCGAGTCCGAAGGGAGCCTCGCAAAGCGTCCTGCCGTCGTGCACGCGGTCGTCCGAGCCCTTCGCAAGACGCCCGCCAAGTCGCTGAGCGTCTCGTACAACGACGGCGCGCTTCGCTTTGGGCCCGTACCCTTGTTTGCCCTGCACGCGTTCGCCCATGCCCTGCTCGAGGTCGAGCCAGACTCAGACCAACGCCCTGCAAAATCAGCTACTAAGTCGCCCTCGCCCAAGACTCGATCGAAGTCGGCGAAGCCCTCGCGTAGCTAAACAGCCCCCCTTTAGGCGTCCTCGATCGGCTCACGCCGAAGCGACGTCGTGCGCATTCATCCGCATTGCATCTCGTGGTCTGCACGACGACACACTATGCGCATGCGATCGCTGCACTAACTCAATGCGCATCAATGCGCACTACCCTGCGATCTCCGCATCGCGTCAGTACTTCTGCATTATTTTTTGGATGCGCATTTTGTCGATAAATGCGCATTGCGCGCATTGATCCGCATTGCATCATCAGATCCGCATCGATGCCGAGATCGACTCGCATGCGCACGTACCCCACGCGCCCTACGAGCGAGAGCGCAGCGCATAAGCCCCACGGGACCCACAGCAAAGGCCGCGAAAACTCACGTGACCCAGCGTCCCGAGCCCACGCAGAGACCACGGCAGAGCCCTGCCCCCAACGCATGCCCCCCACGAACCCCCGAATCCGCCCCGAAAAGACCCCTGCAGAACGCTAGAGCTGAACCTGCGGCGTGGAGGCTGGCTCGACCTGCGCCGCCAATGTCACCGTGGCCTCGTCCGCGTGCTCGAACTGAAGCCGATGGAGCCTCGCAAAGATCCCGTCCATCGCGAGGAGCTCAGCGTGCGTACCCGCCTCGGCCAGGCGACCCTTGTGAAAGACCAGCACACGATCGGCGCTGCGCACTGTGCTCAGTCGGTGCGCGATCACCATCGCGGTGCGGCCCTCAAGCGCACGCTGGATCGCTGCCTGAACCACCGACTCTGTCTCGCTGTCGATGCTCGAGGTCGCCTCGTCGAGCAAGAGCACACCTGGCGCGCAATAGAGGGCGCGCGCGAGCGCAACGAGCTGACGCTCGCCCGCACTAAAGTTGCTCCCACGGTCGTCAATCGTGGTGTGAATCCCAGCGTCTTTACGGGCCAACACGCGATCGAGCCCAACGTCTTTGACGCAGACCTCGACCCGCGCGAGGTCCGGGGACAATTCGCCCAGCGCGATGTTGCTCGCGACGGTGCCCGCAAAGAGCTGCGCGTCCTGCGGCACTACCCCCAGCTGCTCGCGTAGGGTCTTGCGATCGATCGTGCGGACGTCGCGCCCGTTGAGATAGATCGCGCCGTCGGTGACTTCGTACAAGCGCTGCA
Source organism: Deltaproteobacteria bacterium (assembly GCA_030694465.1). GTDB lineage: Bacteria > Myxococcota_A > Polyangia > Polyangiales > JAUXYJ01. The sequence continues at coordinate 33,633 of JAUXYJ010000079.1, forward strand.
AGAGCGAGAGGACCGTGGTCTTACCGGCTCCCGTCGCACCGACGAGCGCGACGGTCTCGCCGGGCTTGATGTCAAAGCTCACATCGCGCAGCACGTCTTTGCCCTTGCCGTACGAGAAGCTCACGTCGCGAAACGCGATGCGGGCCTCGGTCTGGACCGTAGGTGTGGCGACTCCCTCGATGACCTCTGCGTCACGCTCTTCTTCGCCCAAGAGCTGAAAGATTCGCTCGGCGCCCGCCATCGAGCTCTGCAAGATCGTGTACTTGCTGCTGAGATCGCGCAGCGGCTCAAAGAAGCGCGAGATGTACTGCACAAACGCGACGAGCGTCCCGATCGTGACCGCGTCCGTGCGCATCCCTGCGGCGCGCGCGCCCACAAAGAGCAGCGTCGCGGTGCACACGGCGCCAAACATCTCGACCACGGCGTAGAGCATCGCGTCGTAGCGAATCGAGAGATAGTTGGCCTCGCGGTAGCGGACATTGATCTCGTCGAACTCGCTCTGACAGCGCGCTTGCTGACCAAACGCCTGCACCACCGCGATGCCCGAGACCTGCTCGCCCAAGAACGTGTTCATCCGCGAAGTCGTGCTGCGGATCGAACGAAAAGCCTCACGCGCTTTCTTGCGAAACCGGTTGACCAACAGCGCCAACGGCGGCACCGCGACGAAGGCAAACAACGACAGCTTGGGCGACAGGATCAGCATGGCGATCACGATGCGGGTCAGCGTGATCACGTCGCCCAGCGCGGTGACGGCGCCCGATGCAAACAGCTCTCCGAGGGCGTCTACGTCGTTGGTCACACGCGTGACCAAGCGGCCCACGGGCTGCCGATCAAAGAAGGCCAAGCGCTGCCGGAGCAAGAACCGGTAGCCGTGCTCACGAAGGTCCGCCATCGTGCGCTGCCCCACCCACTGCATCGCGTACATCTGCACAAATCGCACAGAGAACTCGATGATCAACAGCAGGCCCAACATCAGCGAAGCGCGCGTAAGCGCCGCCGAATCACGTCCCATCACGCCCTGATCAATCGCGTCCCGCATGATCCTCGGCTGCGCGACGAGAAGCTCGCTGGTCAACGGCATCAAGACCAACGAGAGCGCAAACACCCCGCGATAGGGCCGCACAAACGGCCAGAGTTTTCGCAGCAGATCGCTGTCGTAAGCTTTTCCTAACTTGGCGTCGTCGTGAAACGCGCTCTCGGCCTTGTCGGCCTTGCTCGGCTGCGAAGCTTTTGTTTTCTCGGTCGTCTTGGCGCTCATGACTGGCTCGCTTCCATCGCTTCGAGCTCTGCTTCGATGCGCTGCTTTTCATACAACCGCGCGTAGAGACCGGTGCCCTTGAGCAGGGTCTCGTGTGTTCCGCTCTCTACGACGCGCCCCTCATCGAGGACGATCACGTGATCGCATCGTGACGCAGCGGCGATGCGATGGGTGACCAGCAGCAGCGTGCGTCCCGCCGCAGCGCGATCAATGGCGTCCAAAATCAGCGACTCTGTGCGCGCGTCGACCGCGCTCAGCGGGTCGTCCAAGAGCAGCACTTTGGGAGCCGCGAGCAGCGCACGCGCGAGCGAAACACGCTGCTTTTGCCCACCCGAGAGCTGCACCCCGCGCTCACCCACCACGGTGTCAAAACCATCAGGCATCGTCGCGATCTCGTCGGCGAGCTGCACCTCGGTTGCAGCCTCGGTCGCACGCGCGATGCTCTTCTGCTCGTCAGGCTCACCCATCGCAAACGCGATGTTGCGAGCCACCGTCGTCGAGAACAAGAACGCCTCTTGCTGCGCGAGACACACATTGCGACGCAACGTCGCCAGCTCAATCTTGGTCACATCTGCGCCGTCGAGAAACACGCTTGATTCTGGTGTGGGCAACAAGCGCGCGAGCAGATGCAAGAGCACACTCTTTCCAGCTCCCGTCCGCCCCACGATCGCGAGCGAACTCCCTGCGGGGACTGAGAAGGTCACGTCACGCAAGAGTTCACGTCCGCCCAGCGAAAATCCCAGTTTTTCGACACGAAGCCCACCACGCGCCTCGCCCATCGACGCACTCGCTTGGTCCACAACGTCAGGCTCAGCGCGCAGGATCTCGTTGATGCGGTTGAGCGAAGCGCGACCCCGCGCGAGGATCGTCACGATGTACCCGAGCGCGATGGTTGGCCACGCGACGAGCGCCAAGTGCCCCTGAAAAGCCAAGAGATCCCCCACGGTGACCTCTCCCCGCGCGACCATCATCCCGCCAAACCAGAGCACAATCAGCGACGCGATCGCCGCAGAGGTCCCCAAAATTGGCCAGAGCGAACCACGCAGTCGCGCCAGCGCGAGGTTGGCCGAGAGCGAGTCATCCGAGCGCTTTTTAAACGCAGCCGCCTCGGGATCTTCGAGGCGATACGCCCGCACAACACGCATCGCGGAGAGCGTCTGTTGTGCACGCTCTGAGAGCCCACCGATGGCCTCTTGGGCCTCGCGTGAGCGCGCAAAGAGCGGCTTGGCGAACATCCGCGTGAGAAAAATGAACACAGGAAACGGCGCCAACGCTGCCAACGTGAGCTTGGGCGACCGCGCCAACATCACCGGGATATTCGCTGCGTACGCGATCACCGCGTTGACGATATTGAGCGCACCAAATCCCACCAACAGACGCACCTGCGCGAGGTCGTTGGTCGCTCGCGACATCACCTCGCCCGCGCTCGTTCGGGCAAAGAAAGACGGACCCAGGATATGCAATCTTTTGAGTAAATCTGCACGCAGATCGTATTCGACGTCTCGCCCTGCGTTGAAGATCCAGATCCGCGAAAAGATCCGAGCGATCGCACCCAACACCGCCGCGACGATCATCAAGAGCGACAAGCGCATCCCACGAGCTCCGTCCGCCGCGACGATCGCGTTGGTCGTCCCACGCAGCAACTGCGGGATGAGCGCCGCGAGCCCGGTCGAGGCCACCAAGAAGACCCCACCGATCACGAAGCTCTTGCGATTTGCCTGCGCAATTCGCCCAAGCGTCCAGCCCGAATCAGCGCTTGATTCAACACCCGGCGGTGGAGGAGGCGAGCGCGTATCGTTCGCGCGAGATAAGTCCTGCGTATCGACTGTCATGAGTGCGGCACCATCGTTCAATTGAATCGGTCGCGTCCACAGCGCAGATCCACGAAAGTGATCCGCTCGATGAGACCCACGTCGAGCGTTCGCGACACACGACGCTGAGGCTCAAGACGCGCCGGTCGGCGGTATGGTGCCCGCGCCCAGAAGTGTCGAGTGCAAAGGGCTCTGCCCTAAAACCCCTGCCGTGGGTCGAAGCCAGCATTGAACCGCACAGACGACCGCGCCGCGCAGCAGCCCTCATGCAAGCGCAAAGGCATGCCCGCTAGCGCTCTGAGACAACGTCGGCGCTCGCGTCGCTGCCGCTCGAGCAGTCCACGTCGTTGCCGGTGATCGGCAGACATCGGCCATGCACGCTGTTGCCAAACGGGAGCTCACAACGCCAGCCCGAAGGGCACTCTGCAGGGACGTCGCACGCAGGCGCACACACGCCTGGTTGCCCACATGCGGGGAGCCCATCGCGCGCGGCGATACACGCACCCGAAAATGCGCATTGTGCATTGCTCGAACACTGTTGTGCACACACACCGCTCGGAGCACCCATGCACCGAGAGTCCGCAGCACACTCGGTGTCCACGGTGCATGCTTGCGTCATTCGAGCGCGGCAAACACGCAGGATTTCGAAGTCTGGGCCTTCGCGAATGACCTCGCCGTCGGGCCCTGCGTCGGGCACAAACCCACGAAAGTCATACCGCCCGCAGACCTGGCCCATCGCGCAGCCGACGCCGTCGGTGCACCGGCGCGCGCACACGCCCGCGGTCCCCGTGCGCGAATCAAACGTGCACGTAAGTGATTGGCACTGATAGGCGCTTGTGCAGCTGGCCCCGTCAGGATTGCCTGCTGGGGTGCATGCACTCACGAACCACGCGAACATGATCGCCGCCACACGAGCGAGAGCTCGCAAGGGCGTGAGATCCATCGAAGACTCTCCCCGCACACGATGACTCATAGGACACCTTGGCGTGCGGGGAACGCCATCAAGCGGACGCTGCTGCGGACGAACCGAGCTTGTCGCGTGCGTCCTTGAGACGAGCGGCTTTGCCGGTAAGCGAACGCAGATAGTAGAGCTTGGAGCGGCGGATGACTCCGCGCGACACGAGCTCGATCTTGTCGATGCGTGGCGAATGGACTGGAAAAATACGCTCGACGCCGACGCCGTGCGAGATCTTTCGCACGGTGAAAGTGGCGCCCACGCCACCACGACGCTTGCGGATCACTTGGCCCTGAAAGACCTGGATTCGCTCTTTGTCGCCCTCGATGATCTTGTAGTGAACACGGATCGTGTCACCCACGCGGTACGCGTCGAGGTTGGTGTTGGCAATGCGCTCGCTGTGGAGCGACTCGATAAGGGGATGCTGGCTGCCCATGACTCTCTGCTCACTCGATTCACAAGGGCCATCGCTTCGCGCGACAACCTCGAAACCCTGAAAACGGGGCGGGAACAAACCACGCAACAACGAAGATGTCAACCCGTTGCGCCCGCATCTCCAAACAGTCGGTCAAAGACAATCGCCGCAGCGGCTCGAACCGACAAATGATTGTACACGCCTGGGCGAATGGGTGCGAGATGAACATTCGCTCTTTCGAGCATCGCGTCGGTCAACCCGTACCCCGTGCCAAAGACAATCAGCGCAGGCCCATCGTGCGCATCGATCTGGCGTTTTCCGTCGGCGAAGCTCGAGACGGCGCGAGAACTCCGGGCCGCAGTAGTCACCAACAGCGGGGATTTTTGCTCGCGCTTCGTGATGTCCGCGATTGCATCTTCGAGAGACGCGACCGCTTCGACTTGACGGAGTGCCTCGCTGCGCTGTGGGACACGCTCGGCGCCTTCGCCATCACGCCAGTAGCCCGTGATGTGATCCACCAGCGCGCGCTGGGCCTCGACGGGCGAAACTAAGTAGTACCTCGCGAGGTTAAAACTCCGGGCGCTGCGCGCGATATCGTGGACATCAAGGTTTGTAATCGACGTGGTAATCACCTGGCCATCTTTCGATTTTACCGGGTAGTGAACCAGCGCCACGTAGCATCGCGAGGTCGTCATTGGGGCTCCTCTCCATCGAGCCATTTCTGCTCGCGTTCGGTCAGCGCGATCGCTGCAAACAAATCAGGACGTCTTGTGCGCGTCCGCCTCAGCGCGTGCCATCGCCGCCAGAGCGCAATCTTTTTGTGGTCGCCTTTTTGGAGAACCAGAGGCACCGCGACGTCGCGAAACACTGCGGGTCGTGTGTACTGCGGATACTCAAGCGTCCCACTTCGTCCGTGTGATTCATCAATGCTCGAGTGCTGGTTTCCGAGCACACCGGGCAAGAGCCGCACGACCGCGTCCAAAATCACCGCGGCCCCAAGCTCGCCACCCGTGAGCACATAGTCACCGATCGAGAGCTCCTCATCCACGTAGGCCGTCACACGCGCATCCATGCCCTCGTAGCGCCCACAGACCAGCGCGATCGCGGGCAGCGTCGCCAAGCGCTCTGCGTCGCGCTGTGTAAACAGCCGCCCCGAAGGCGTGAGCAAAATCACGTGAGGACGCATTCCCTCGGTGCCGGGCAGCGACTCAATCGCGGCGACCAACGGCGGAGCCGCCATCACCATCCCGCTGCCGCCGCCATACGGAGTGTCATCTACGGTGCGGTGTTTGTTTGTCGAATACGAGCGAATTTGCACGTCGTGCACGCGCACTCGCTCTTCTTCGAGCGCGCGCCCTACGATGCTCGCGCGCAAAAAACCGTGGAGCATTTCCGGAAACAACGACAGCACATGCACATCCATTGGCTCGCCCTCTCACGTGCGTTCGCTTGCTTCGCGCAAAGATCCACTAGGCTTCTTCTGCAGTAAACGCGCGATACCACGCAGCGTCTAACACCACGACGCGCGCCGTGTGATCCGCGCGAACCATCGACCCCGGGATCAGCGGGAGCTCCTTGATTTCGCCAGACGTTGCGCCCTCGGCGACAGCGCTTAGCTGCACGCAGAGCACATCCACGCTCGGATAGCTGATCATCTCGGTGACCACACCGAGCGGCGTTTCGTCGTCCAACTGAACCCGGTAGCCAGGCGCATCGGCAAAGTAGAGCTCATCGGATTTGACCGCTGGCAGCGCGCTCCGTGGCACCCACAACAGCGCCCAGCGAAGCGCCTCGGCGGCGTCACGCGAGTCGACCCCTGCGAGCTCGATGACCCAATGCTCAGAGCCTCGCTGAAGATACGTCACGGTGCTCTCGACGTATTCGGCATCCGCTGCGAGCTCAAACTCAAGCTCACGCGATGGCGTCACGCGCACCGTCAACCCTCGGACCAACACGTCCGTCTCGGGATTAAACACCTTGCAGCGCACTGCTCCCTGGATGCCGTGAGCTCGTCCGATGACGGCCAACACAATGGGGGTTTGATCGCCAGACAGATCACTCATGGCGTGGTGCTAGTGCAATTCACACGCACAAATCCAGTGAGTTGACGCCGAATCGACCGCCACCTGCACGCGCACCCCGAGACCACCAAGACTCAGTCTTCGACGATGTCGAGGAGAACACGCGCGCCCTCGCCCGCCGTGCTCGCGGTCACGAGCTGCCTGAGTGCACGCGCTGTGGTGCCTCCGCGACCAATCACCTTGCCGAGATCCCCGCGCGCGACGCGAAGTTCAAAAATTCGAACGTTCTCGCGGTCGGGTTCGACCTCGTACACTTCGACCTCTTTGGTCTCGTCTACGAGGGCTTTTGCGACAAATGTGACCAAGTCGATCACGCGTTGCTCGAGATCGTCGATGGGTTCGTCGGTTGCCATGAGGTGTCAGCTACGGCTTTCTGCGCACAACGGGTCGCGGCGAAGCCTCACCACCGGTGCGATCTTAGGAACTAAACGAGCGGCAACTCTCAAAAGTGTCGCCGCCTGGGACTCAGGCGCTCTTGGCAGCCTTGGTTGCGAGCTGCAACACCACGTCGCTGGGGCTGGCGCCGAGACCAACCCAATGGTTGTAACGGGCCTGGTCCAGCTTGAGCGCGCCACCGTTGGGAGCGTTGGGATCCCAGGTGCCGATCGCTTCGAGGAAGCGTCCATCACGCTTCGCGCGCGAATTGGCGACCACCAAACGGTAGTAAGGGAGCTTCTTAGAACCACCACGAGAAAGGCGAATCGTGACCATGTGCTTGTCTTGTATCCGTCGAGTGCTGCTGAAACGCGCATGGAAGTATCGCCATTGCGCAGAAGGTCGCGGAAGGTACCGGTCACGCATGGTCACGTCAAGCCACCTCGCAAAACAACGGCGATGACACATGTGTTGGACGTGTGTCCGCGCATGAGGCACACACTGTGTACGTTCTGATGTTTGCCTCGCGCTGGATCTCTTCGCTCGCTCTTTTGGCGCTCGCTTCGCTCGGTTCGCTCGCAGGCAGCACGAGCGGCTGCAACAGTCGACGCGTGACCGTACGCCCCACGCCGACAAGCCCCGACGCGCGCACGACCCCCCGCATGGCCGAAGGCCCGCCCACGGTACGTCTCTATTTTCTCGTGGATTTGGACGGGTATTTCGAGCCCTGTGGTTGCAACAGCCGCCCGCTCGGAGGCATCGATCGCCTGGCACGATACATTCGCGCCGAACAGCCCCGCGCGCCAGAAAACATGCTCATCGCGGTGGGCGATCTGCTCTTTCGCGACCCCACGATGGACGAGCGCATGGTCTATCAAGAGACGCGCAAAGCCGAATCGCTAGTCCAAATCCTGGATCAATTGGGCCTCGCCGCCTACGCGCCTGGGCCCAGCGACTATGTGCGAGGGGCCGAAGAGCGAACGCGGATCCTCGCCAACCAACGCGCGAGTGCGCTCGCGGCAAACGTGGACCCCGCGACGCAAGGCTATCGCCCAGGTCTCATTCGCACCGTCAATGGCCACAAGATCGGCCTAGTCGGCGTCTCGGATTTTAGGCCCACCAGCGAGACACCCGCGCCGGCCGGAGCTCCTGCCACCACAGATCCCACCGAGGCTGCCCGCGCCGCAGTCGCACGGCTACGAAGCGAAGGCGCAGAGCTGGTCGTCGTGCTCGCGAGCGTGACACGACGCGACGCAGTCAGCATCGCGCGCAATGTACCGGGCGTAGACTTTGTCATCGTCGCACGCGAAGAGTCCAACACGCCACCGCCGCCCGAGCGGGTAGGCCGTGCGTATGTGTTGTCTGCTCCGAATCAGGGCAAATTCGTTGGCGTTCTCGATTTGTATCTCCGCGCGCCGGGAGCGATCAGCGATGCCTCTGAGAGCTCCGCAGTGGCGGTTCGCGCGAGCCTCGACAGGCGCATTCGCGAGCTTCAGCAACGCCTCGAGGCTTGGCGTCGGGACCCCTCTGTCGATCCCGCCGCGGTCGCCCAGCAGTCCGCACGGTTGGTCACGCTTCAGTCCGAGAGAGCCGCGGCGAACGGCGAGCCCGAGCCCCCTGCGTCCGGGAGCTATTTTCGCGCGAGAGCTACCGAAATCTCGCCAGACTTGCCCAAAGAATCCACGATTGAGCAGTCGATCGCCCGCTATTTTTCGACGGTAAACGAGCACAACCGCGAGGCGTATGCGTCGCTACAACCGCCTCCGCCGCTTCGAGGCCAGCCCCGCTACGTGGGCGGCGAAGAGTGTCGCTCGTGTCACGAAGCCGCCTTCGCGATCTGGGAGCGAACGCCCCACTCGCGGGCCTACTGGACCCTCGACGTGCTGCACAAGAACTTCAACCTCTCGTGCGTCGGTTGCCACGTCACAGGCTACCAACGCCCCGGCGGAAGCGAAGTCGTGCAGAACGATGGCCTGCGCGACGTCCAGTGCGAGACCTGCCACGGACCCGGCAGCGCCCACATTGCCGCGAGCACCGACGCACAGCGCCGCGCGACGATCATTCGCAACCCACCCCAGGCTTTTTGCGCGACGCAGTGCCACACCCCCGAGCACTCCGACCACTTTGACTACGCGCAATATCTCCCGCGGATCTTGGGCCCAGGCCATGGCTACCCAGAAGATAGTGCAGACGCCGGGGGTGTGCGATTGAGCGCGCCCATCATTGCCAACGGACAAAACACAGACGCAGGCGCTCACTGAGCGTTGCGCTTGTCTGCTTGTGTTTTTACCGGCGTTTAGTGAAAGTACAAAAAACTTACTCGAGCGTCCGGGGCTTCACGTTCTCGTGAACCCACGCGACGATCACACCCAACGTCGTGCCTGGCGTAAACACCTTCTTCACACCGGCAGACTCCAACCGAAGGACGTCCTCTTCGGGGATGATTCCGCCGCCAAAGAGCACGACATCGGTCATCCCTCGGCCGCGCAACGCCTCAAGAACCGCCGGAAACAGCGTGTTGTGAGCCCCCGACATAATCGATAGCCCCACCGCATCCACATCTTCTTGCGAGGCCGCGGCGGCGATCATCTCGGGGGTCTGATGAAGCCCCGTGTAGATCACCTCGAAGCCCGCATCACGGAGAGCCCGCGCGACCACCTTCGCGCCGCGATCGTGGCCATCAAGACCTGGCTTGGCGACGAGAACCCGGACCTTACTTTCGCTCATAGAGTTACCCAAGGTCTCTAACGGCCGCACAATTTCCCGTCAAGCGTGGTCTTCGCGGCTAGGCACGCTTCACCTTGGCGCGAGCCCGAGTCTTCGGCACAGAACGCTCCGCCTCGGGCACCTTGGCGGCTCCCTCACCCAGCGCCGCCGCGAGTGCATTCGCTGTGGCAGATTGCAGCGCAATGGCGATGTCCTCTGGAGTGCCCATCGCGACGACCTTGCCACCACCGTCCCCTCCGCGCGGCCCCACATCAATCACCCAGTCCGAACAGCGAACTACGTCCATGTTGTGCTCAATCACGACCACGGTGTTGCCCTGGTCAACCAGCCTCTCAAGCAACTCAATCAACAACTCGACGTCTTTGCTGTGAAGCCCCGTCGTCGGCTCGTCCAAGACGTAGAGCGTCCGCCCGGTGCTCTTGCGAGCCAATTCGCGCGCAAGTTTAACTCGCTGCGCCTCGCCTCCCGAGAGCGTGCTCGCCCGCTGACCCAGCGCGAGATAGCCTAGCCCCACCGAGTGAAGAGCCTGCAACAGCTCACGCACACGCGGGATCGCTTCAAACTGCGGCAGCGCATCGTCAACGCGCATCGAGAGCACATCGGCGATCGAAAATCCCCGGTAGCGAACTGACAAAGTCTCTCGGTCGTAGCGGCTCCCCTCGCAGGCCTCGCAGCGCACAAAGACGTCGGGCAAGAAGTGCATCTCAACGCGACGCTCTCCCTCTCCAAGACACACCTCACAGCGCCCGCCCTTGACGTTAAAGCTAAACCTCCCTGCCTTAAAACCACGCGCGCGCGCTTCGGGAACCGACGCAAAGAGCTCACGAAGATGTGCAAAAATCCCCGTATAAGTCGCCGGAGAGCTCCGTGAACTTCGTCCCAGCGGCGACGCGTCTACGGCAACCAGTCGGTCAAAGTTCTCAAGCCCGCGGACTGCGGTGACGCACAGGTCATCGCGGACCTGCTTGCGCAAGAAGGCTCGCACCGAGGGCACCAAGGTCCCGAGAATCAGCGACGATTTTCCCGAGCCCGAGACCCCCGTGACCGAGACCAACGTGCCCGTGCGGAGCGACGCGTTCACCGATTGAAGGTTGTGCAACCTCGCCCCCTCGATCGCGATGAGAGCTCCGCCTCGGCGGCGGACAGCCGGTGTTTTCAGCCGCCGTTCGCCACGAAGATACGGCGCCGTCACGCTCTGCGCTGAGCGCATCACCTCGGCGACGGACCCCGCAGCGAGCACAGAGCCGCCTTCGATTCCTGCGCCCGGCCCCATGTCCACCACGTAGTCTGCCGCCGCAATCAGTGACAAATCGTGCTCAACCAAGAGCACCGAGTTGCCGCGATCTACCAGCGTCCTGAGCGTCACGAGCAAGCGCTCTGTGTCCGCCGGATGAAGTCCCACCGAGGGCTCATCCAACACATAGAGCACCCCCATCAACGCGCTGCCGAGCTGCGTCGCGAGCCGCACACGCTGCGCTTCGCCGCTAGAGAGTGTCGACGAGGCACGCGAAAGCGACAGGTAACCGAGCCCAACGGACTGCAAAAAACCGAGCCGACCGCGAAGCTCATCGAGCAACCGATCGAGCTGCTTGGTCATGGCGGCGTCAAGCGACGAGACCAGTGATTCAACCTGCGCGTGCAGCTCTCGAACCGAACAACGGGACAGCGTGGCAATGTTCTCTCCCCCAAGAGTCACCGCCAATGCCTCGCTCCGAAGCCGCGAACCGTGACACACATCACAGTGGGTCTCTCTGCGAAATCGGCCGCCAAACGTGTCGTCATCGTCGGCCGCGCTCTCGTCGTCGTCACGAGCGGACTCGCTCTTCTTGGTCCGACCCCGGGCCGCGCGCTCGGCCAAGATCACAACGCCCTCAAAGAGGTCTCCGTCCCCCTCAAACAGCTCGTCGCGCGCGCGCTCGCTCAGGGTCTCAAAGGGCGCTTCAAGATCCACGCCCATCGTGCGCGCCCACTGCTCGACCTCACTCGGGAGCCCGCGCTTAAACGGCAACAGCACCCCGCCCCGGAGCGATCGCGTCGGATCTCCAACCCAACGCGAAAGATCTACCCGATCACGAACCCCAAGGCCATGACACGCGCTACACGCACCCTTGGGCGAGTTGAACGAGAACAGCGCTGGCTCGATGTCCGGAAGCGTGACCGAGCAATCAGCACAGGAAAATCTCTCAGAAAATAGCTCATCAGGCAAATCACTTCGGATCACTCGCAAGAGCCCACCGCCATGCTTAATCGCCAACTCCACGGCCTCTCGCAGCCGCGCTCGCACCCCCTCTTTGATCACCACTCGGTCGATCACGAGATCAATCTGGTGCGCTACGCCCGGGTCGAGCGGCTCACAGTCGCCCAGCTCCATGAGCTGCCCGTCCACACGCACGCGCACAAAACCGTCGCCACGCCAAGCCGACCACAGCGACTCAAAGCTCCCTCGCACACCTCGCACCGCGGGCGCCGCGAGGGTCAACCGAGCGCCCTCCCCCTTGGCCATAAGCGCCTCGACCATCTGCGCCGCGGTATGCGCTCTGACAGGCTTTTTGCAGGATGGACAGTGAGGTGTACCCGCACGCGCCATCAGCAACCGTAGGTAATCGTCAAGCTCTGTGATCGTCCCCACAGTCGAACGCGGGTTGCGCCCGAGCATGCGCTGCGCGATCGCGATCGCAGGCGAGAGCCCCTCGATCAGGTCGACCTCAGGTCGCCCCAACGACCCTAAGAGCTGGCGCGCATACACCGAGAGCGACTCGACGTAGCGACGCCTGCCTTCTGCATAAATGGTGTCAAAAGCCAGAGAACTCTTGCCCGATCCGCTCGGCCCTGTGATCACAACCAGCTGATTGCGCGGCAGGTCTACGTCCACGCGCTTGAGGTTGTGCGTGCGTGCCCCGCGCACGACGATCGTTCCCGATGGGCTCGAAGTGCTCATCGATGGACCCCGGCGCGGCGCGCTCGCACCATCTCGATCGCGACCTTGAGCGCGGCATACATCCCGCGCGCATCGGCTCGCCCCGAGTACGCCAAGTCGTAGGCCGTGCCATGGTCCACAGACGTTCGGACGACCGGCAGACCCAGCGTGACATTGACCGCCTCGCCGAAGTCTAAGAGCTTCATCGGGATCGTCGCTTGGTCGTGGTACATCGCGACGACTGCGTCGAATTTGCCGTCTTTTGCCAGACGAAATGCAGCTTCGGCCGGGAGCGGCCCGACAACCTCTGCGATCCCTTTTAAAACCTCACGGGACTCTACAACCGCCGGCGAGATCACACGGATTTCTTCATCGCCCAAGAGCCCCCCCTCGCCCGCGTGGGGATTGAGCCCACACACTACAATCCTCGGTTGCTGGATCCCAAAGTCGCGCCACACGCCACGCGCCGTCGCGATGACACACTCCAACACTCGAGGCACCGTCAACGCAGCAGGCACCGCCTGAAGCGCGAGATGCGTTGTCACCAGCGAAGCACGCAAGCTAGGTCCAACAAAAAACATCACGGGACGACGATGTCCCAATTGCTCCGCGAGATACTCGGTGTGTCCCAAGAACGGTGTGCCGCTCGCGGTGATCGCCTGCTTCGATGCCGGCCCCGTGACCAACGCGTCCGCATCGCCGGACACTACGAGCGCCAGCGCGTCATCGATCGCTCGAAGCTGCGAGCGCCCAGCCACCGCAGAGGGCTCAGCACGTGAGACCTCTTCGGGACCCAGGGTGCTCACAACAGACACCCTTATTCGTGGGTAGTCCGCGAGCACAATGCCACGGACACTCGCGGCGCGCGCGATCGCGGTTTGGTCACCGAACAGCACGACCTCAACGTCTGGGTCGACACTCACCAGCTCACTCGCCGCAGCGACTGAGACCTCAGGACCGATTCCGCACGGACAGCCAGCGCTGATGGCCAACGTGATTTTCACAACGACAACTTATACCGTCGCCATTTGAAGCGAACAGCCCATTGCTCACGACGTGGCGTGCAATCGGTAGCCGACAGATCGAAGGGTCTCGATCACAACGACGCCCTCCAGCCGCTCGCGGAGTCGCTTGACGTGCACATCGAGCGATCGGCTCGCGGAGTCACCTCCGCCATCCCAGAGTTCTGTCAGTATTTTTGCACGTCGAACGACCTGTCCCTGCGCTCTCGCAAGCAACACCAAGAGCTCAAATTCGCGATTGGGCACAGGCACGGTGCGCCCAGCGGCAGAGACCTCGTGGACCGAGAGATCGACCACCAGCGCTCCAACCTTGATGCGTTCGGGCTGAGAAAACGCGCTCGCTCGCCACTCGATCGCTCGCAAACGCGCGACGAGCTCGTGGGCCAAATACGGCAGCAAGACAAAGTCATCATGGCCCCACGACGGATCGATACGCCCAAGCTGTGTGCGCTCAATCGAAAGCAACAGCGGGACACCGGGAGAGACCGCCCTCACACGCCGGATCACAAATGCGCCCAAATCACCGTCCGCGCCTGCTTCAACGAAGACCACGTCAACACCGCGGACAATGTCTTCGGCCGGGCACACCGCGACCCGTTCGCTCACCGAGCATCCAAGGTCGGTCAGCTCTAACGCCGCCCGTGATTCACCCAGCGCCGAAACTACGACAACCCTCATTTGCGGCGCGCACGGTAGTCTCTTGCGTGCAGACACACAAAACCCTCGTGTGTTCACGCGTGGCAAGACCGAGGGTTGAAAGCCCACTGTAGTTTTATGCAGCGGCTCCACGAGAGAACACTTGCAACGACGCGAGTTGCAGGCGCAGGGCTTATGCCTAGGTCGACGACAGACTCTCGCGAGTCGCACACCTCCCTTGACGCACTATCAATCGCGGTGATAACCGCCCAGAGTACCGATGCGTTGGTCCGTTGATTTACCCGCACAATCCGGCGGAACGGGCGCCACCGTTACCGTAAACGCCGAATCGTGGAAGTCCGCTCTCCACGAAGCCCGAGGCGGAACGGTGCTGAGCAAATTTCGCGTGGATTTCGATGAGGATCAGTCCGTCCGCGTCTACGACCTCCTCACGAACGAGCGATTTGTTCTCAGGCCCACTGTGCCGGCCACGGAGCCCGCGCAGCCCATCGCGGCAGTGGCGCAGCCGCTGAGCACCCCTGCAAGTCAACCTGCCATCGTTGCCGCCGTCCCAGTGCCCGCCACAAACGTGCAGCCCAGCACGAGCCAGTCCATGGCCGCTGTGGCGCCCTCCTCGGTGGTCCCTCCGCCACCCGGAGCGCGCATTCTCTCGCGCCCGCCGGCTACACCCATCAGCGATCGACAAGCCGGGTCAGTCCCTCCGCCGCAGGCCTCTTCCTTTGCAGCCGCACCCCCTGCAGCCGCACCCCCAAAGTCACTGGCGCTGCGGGCCCCAGAGGCACCTCCCGTGGCCCCCGCATTGGACTTGTCTCTGCGTGTGCTCCCTCCGGCCGCGATTCTCTTTGCGCGCGACCGCGAGGCTGCCAACAATAACGGCCTCACTTATCGCGAACGCGTCTTGGTGGTCCCCCCGGACACATCCCCCGTCACTTGCTCCGAAGTGCTCAACGATCTGTGGCGTTTGACCCGCGATTCGCTGGTGGATCTCCCGAAGGGCAAGTTTATCTCGCTCGCGATTTTCGATCACGCGTTTAGCTCACGCCCAGAGCGCCCCCCGTTGATGGTCCTCGAGTGGAAAGACTGGCGCTCGGATACGCCCGTAGTCTCCATTCCCGCCGGGCCTGCTCGCCCCTCCGCGGCAAGCTTGGAGCCGCGCGAGAGCCTCATTGGCACGCCCTCGCCGTCTTTTGTCCCCCCTGCACCGGCAGCAGCCCCTCTGGCGATCCCCGCACCTGCGCCTCTGCCCGTGTTCGCGCCCGTCATCGCGGATGCCCCGACCCCCGCGGTGACGCCGGTTTTCGCTGAGGTTCCGATCCAAGTAGCCGCACAACCGGTTGCACCTCCCGCCGCGCCCGTGGTGCACTCCGCGAGCCCAGACGTGGCACGGACCCCTGCCATCAGTCCCGTTCCGTCGACACCGCCCCCGGCCGTGCCAACACACACCGTCGCGTTCGGAACGCTCCCTCAAGACGTCCTCGCGGTTCTCACACCCGCGGCGCCGAGCCATCCCCCGGCGGCGCCACCCCAGCCGCCTGACCCAAGCCCCCCAGTCTCGCCGTCAGTGGCTCCAGCAGCCTCGCTGACGCCTTTCGTGGCGCCCGCCGCGCAGATCATCCAAACCCCAGCCGCCGCGCCCAAGAAACGCCATACAGACGACCTGCTGAGCGAAGCCTTCGAGGCCCTCCAAGACCTCGCCTTCTTGCGCGAGTCCTCCGAGGCGATCGAATTTGTCAGTCAGATCTGCAGGGACCTCTTGGCAACCTCGTTTGTCGCGATCGCCAGCTACGACATCAACCGCGACGAGCTCGAGCTCGCCCAATGTGATAGCGCTCCCACCCGCGCCGGAGCCCGCATCCTGGTGCAACGCAGTGATTTTCGAGGCGCCGCCGCGGTTCGAGGTCGCGTTGAGCGCACGAGCACTTGGCAACCCGACGAGTGGCTCCCGACGGCCCCTGACGGCCCAGCCATGATCGCCTCGGTCATGCACGATCGGCGCCTGTTTGGGCTCATTGAACTGCACCGCACGACGTCCGACGACCCATTTGACGCGGCCGAAGAATCCGCTATCGCCTACATCGCGCAACAGCTCGGAGACTTCCTCGCCACACACTCGCGACGTGTAGGCTTTCAAGATCCCACTGCGAACGCGCAGCCCAAAGCCCGGCGCTAGCACACACACGCAGCACGGATGGAGGCCCCCCAACACGGCCCCGCGAGATCCCCCAATGGGCGACAGGACTATCGCGCGGGCTGGGCGGGCTGGCCACCCGCGAGCTCAAGCTCGTCAGTGATCCACTCGCGCAGCTGTGCACGATCAAACTGCAGCGCAGAAGGCCACCGACGACCATTGATGAACATTGTGGGCGTCCCGTCGATCTGAAGCCGCTCGCCTTCACGACGATCCGACGCCACACGAGCCTCGCTCTCCGACGACTCTACGTCAGCGCGAAAACGCGTCATGTCGAGCTGCAAACGCTGGGCATATTGCTCAAGATTGTTTCGCTCAAGCGCGCTCTGGTTTGCAAACAACAGGTCATGAAACTCCCAGAACTTTCCCTGCCTGCCAGCGGCGACCGCGGCGCGCGAGGCGCCCATCGCGTGCGTGTGACCAGTCAACGGAAAATGCATGTGAATCACGCGCAGACGCTCGCCAAACTCACGCTCAATGTCTCGCAACACGGGAGCAACGGCCGCGCAATGTGGACACTCGTAGTCGCTGAACTCGACCAGCGTGACGGGCGCAGTCGCAGGACCACGCGCCGCAGACCCGTCGACGTTGATCTGGACGACGCCATCACGCGCAAAGCGTGACCGCACCAGGTCTCCCAACCGCTCGGCGTCGAAGCCGTCCTGGACGCGGCGTGACAAGAACCTAAGCGCCGGGCGGCACTGACCACAGAGACGATCTCGTGCGCACACCGCGAGCGAGTGAGGATCGCCGCAAGGCGAGAGCAGGTCGTTTGAGACGTTCCAGAGCAGGTCTCGCTCTGCCGCAGAGAGCGCCGCAGTGTCAAAGCCCGACAGCTCCGTGACGCGGTCGCCGCCCGTCTCCGAGGCAGGACGCGCAGGCGTCGTGGGAGGCGTATGAGTGTTGGTCGGATCTGTGCTGACAGTGCTCGCACCAGAACTGTTATTTCGATTGCAGCTGGCACCCATCCCAGTGATGCCCAAAAGGCCCACCACAGACAGCACCGCAAACACACGAACACGCGCAGAGCTCATGCGCACGCGGTTAGCCTGTGGGCAGCAAGAGTGTCAAGCCATACCCCCCCACAGGGTGTGTATTCTGCCCCTTGTTTCGGTCAATTGTCCTGCGCGCCCTCAAGCACCCAACGTTGGACCAAATCGAGCTCGGGGCCAGTCAAACGAGCGGCTCCCCGTGGCATGGCGGCACCGCGAATCGGCCCTTGCCCAAGCAACTTATACAAAAGGTAGCTCTGTTCAGGTTCAAACGGAACGACCCGCAAGAGCCCAGCCCACTGGGGATCGCTTCGCTCTTGCGAGCCCGTCGGAGACTCGTGCTGTCTCGATGCGACCCCCACGGCAGTGCTCAAAATCCCCTCGGCGCGGTCCAGCGAGAGCCCCATTACAGGCTCTGTGCCGCCATGACACGCCGACGCCCCGCATGCGCGAAGCAAGACCGGCATCACCTCGCCACGAAGCGAGACCATTGGCGGTGAAGCCCCTCCACCCGGCACAAATCGAATCCGAAACATCTGTGGATTCGCTAGCGAAATGCCGTCCCATGATCGCAATTGATCCGAGACAGTGAGGACATACTCGACGTCTTGGCGGACCTCGCTCGGCTCCGGCGTAACGATCACAGAGGCCTCCACCGGCAGCGTGCGCAGCCGAAGTGACAGCCGCACTCCGCCCGTGGACAAGATCACCGCTTGGCGATTGACCGAGCGCGGAGACAAAGGTCGACTGAATCTCAGCAGTAACGGCTGCAAAGTAGGCTGAAGCACGACCCCCCGATCGCTCAGCGTCAGCGTGTTCGCTTGTAGCGTAAAGTCCAAACCAGCGGGAACGGGTTCGGCCAGCGTGCAGGCTCCAAGTCCCAAGCTCAGAGCGAGCACGCCCGCAAATCTCACGATTCGCAGTACATTTGCAGCTGCTCACGCACCGTGGCGTCGGTGATCCCCTTGGAGAGCGTAGCTTTGAGAGTGTCAGAGAGCGTCTCGAGCATGTCTTCGATGTCGCCCTCTTGGTTCAGCTTGGTGAGCAGCGTACGCGCCTCCCGGCTGTCATCTTTGCGCAGAAATTCCCGCACATGGTCGAGGTCGATGCTGCCCTGGAAGTCAATAAATAGATTTTCCAGGAGGTAACGAACGAGTTCTTTCACGGAGCGCTCCTTGCGACAAACGAGACTCGCTACGGCCCTGCGCCGTAGACAAGTCGGCTTCACACGTATTCTCAACCACATCGGTGGTCTTCTTGGTTCAGCCGCTTACGAAAGTTCAATGATACCAGCGCTTCTCCAACATAGAGCAGCGGAACTTTTGCAAGCGACCCTGTCGCCCAAGATTCAACAACGGACGGTATAACAATAGTCCGATCATTCGTTGATGAATGGTGCTCGATGACCACTCATCGTTTTCTACGACTGCTCCCACCACGGACGCGCTCCACCAGGAGCTGTTACGGGAGCACCTGGAGGCGTCGGCGGTCCAGACGGCAACGTGGGGGGACCTGCAGGCGGGACCACAGGCGGCCCCGGAGGGGCTGGCGGTCGCACACCTGGAGGCGTCGGCACCACGGGCGGCGCAGGAGGCGCGCCCAACTGTGGGGGACCTGCGGGCGGGGGACCTGCGGGCGGAGGACCTGCAGGCGGGGGACCTGCTGGCGGGGGACCACTCAGAGTGGGAGGGCCTCCGAGCGTGGGAGGACCATTGGGCGTAGTCTCAACGGGCGGAGGCGTTGGGACACTCACAACAGCAGCTGGTGCCTCGACCAATCGGCCCGAGCTGTCGAGCGACGGACTAGAGACCAAGAACCAGGGGACCAACACACTTCCGCTCGCCGCAGTCCCAAAACCCGGAGGCGTTGCCGCACGTGTCGCAGAGCGAACGGTCGAAATCCGCTGCACAAACTGCCGCGTCGAGATGCCACGTCCAAATCCCGGAAACTTCATGGGACGCACGATCGCGTCCATGCAGGTCTGCATGTCTCGGTCTTGCGGCGAATAAGCCGCGTTGCGGACGGTGGATTCGAACGCCTCGAGGTTGTTCACCTGCTGCTCGACCCAGTCTTGTTGCGTCTGAATCGCCGCGAGCCTCTGCTCGAGGGTCGCGTTTGCAGCAAGAGCAGGCGCCGGCGGTGACGTCTGAAACAACGACATCGAAGGCTCGGATCGAACGGTCACTGTGATTCGAATCTCGTTGAGATCCGGTCGACGTGTAAGCACTCCCTGAGCACACTGTCGCAGCTCGTCGAGATGGTTGTTCCACTCATCGTCAACTTGCTCTTGCGAGAGGCTGCTTGGGTAGCTCCCAATGGCAGTACGAAGCGCGTTCGTACGCCCCTGAAGTTGCTCACGCGCCGCAGTCAACCGTTGCTCGTCGGTGCGTCCCTGCGCACCACGTTGCTCTTCATCAAAGAGCCGCGCGATCCCATCACGCAGCGACTGGTGCGCAGCGACGTCTTGCCGCATTTGCCCCAGCCACTCACGACCTTGAGCGTCACCGAGGCGAAAAACTGCGCTCGATGCTGCAACGAGTGGAGCCACACGATCCCCAGCAAAAGCGCTGTCAGATCGATAGCGTCGAATAAACGACTTCAGAGGCTCAACGGCAGTGTTGTCTTCGAGATCCACGATTGCTTGCACGATCATGGGAAGCCATTCGACTGGCGTCTCGTGATCCAGCAGGTGCTCCATCAACCGCGGCACAGCCTCGCGCGCGCCCATCGAGGCGAGCGTCGGAGCGATAATATCCAGCGGGGGCGCTTGCCGGTTCTCAAGATAGTTGTAGTGATCTTCTGGACCGTCGATCGCTTCGATCAAGAACTGCTGCCCAGTCGTCCGTGTGCGCAGCGCCTGCGCGATCTCTTGCCGAAGCGGGATCGGGATCGCGCGTGCTCGATACAACTCAAGCAGCTCGCGCGTCACCTCAGGGGCGGGATCTCGGGCGAGCACTCGCGTGAGAAACCCACGCATCGGGACGAGCCGATTGTCCGCGTCTCGAATGAGACCCACGAGCTGATCACGTGGGGCGCCCGTTGGAGCGGGCTCAGCGCCAGCGCTAGGAGCACGAAATCCGCCCAAATCCACTGTGTATGCGCCGAGGTTTCCAGCGATGGCAAGCGAGCCTTGGACAGCTCCTGTTGCGGGATCAATGGAGCGAAGTTTTCCGTTCGCGGAGATCACCACCAGCGACGTAGGCGTCACCGTGACGCTCTCGATGTCGTACTGGCTCATCGCCGCTTGCGCACGTCGCGCAGCTTCGTTGACTGACTCCGTGGCGTTAGCACCCGACTCGGCTTCGTCCGGGCCCACAGCGCGTGCCCAACGCACTGCGCCCGTCTGCGCGTTAAAAGCCAGGATAAATCGATAATAAACGAGAAAGATCGTGTCGTGCGCGATGGCCAGATGTCCGTCAGCCTCCGCACGCGGAAGAAACGCAAACTGGATCTTGTCTCTCGCAGTACGAGTGCCGTTGTTTGGCACAAATCCATCCCGAAAAAGAGACGGATCGCCGGGAACGTTCTCAATCGGATTCGCAGCGTAGTCGCTGTCCGCACGCGTGCCCGATGCGCTCCTTGGAGACCATCGGTACGCGCCTCTCGAACCATAGAAGACGCCCTGAGGGGCAGCAAAAACCCAGCTTAGAACGTCGTCCGTAGCGCGGAGTCGCGATTGCTCTACACCGGTCGCGAGGTCGAGCACGGCGAGCGACTGACGATCCCACGGGACAAACACGTGGCCACTCACAGCCGCTGGGCGACCGAGAATACCTACGACTTGATGCGACCACATTTCGCCGCCAGTGGCAGCGGCCACAGCCAAAACGCGGCCCGCACGCGGACCCCCGTTGGCGCCACTCGAAGCGACGACGACGACGGTGTTTCCGTCGCGCGCAGCGCCGACGAGCGGCATCGAGCGGAGATCCACCTCCCACCGTCTCGCCCCACTGGCCAAATCCAATGCGACCGCACGTGCACCTGTCGAGACAAGCACGAGATCTCCCAAAATCTCGGGCGCGCTCTGAGCATCGAGCTCTTGCGTCCACAACGCCGCGCCCGTGGTGCCATCTACGGCAACGACAGCGCGAGGGGCGGCCTGCCGGATCCCAACCAGAACGGGTCGATTGAGACTGTTCGTCGGACGATCTGCGTTTTGCGACGGGAGTGACGCAAAGACCTGCGTGACCGCTTCACGTTGGTTGTCCGAGAAGCGCGAAGAGAACGCGTTGAGTCGGCGAACTGCAGGCATACAACCCGCGAGCGCGACGAGCGCGAGGGCAGGCAAGAGTCTGTAACGGCGATTCATCGTCCGCCTCCCTGAATCTGTCGAATCGCGAGGTTGGCTCGCGTAAGATCCGCGCCGGTGTATCCACGGCGGCGCGACTGAACCCATCGCTGCAAAAAGTCCCGCACTTGCGCAGACGCAGCGCGCTGCTCAAGCCGCTCGATAATTTTTACGCGGATCGCCACGGGGATGTCTCGACGATCCAAAAATCGCTGAAATCCTCCCAAAATCACACCAATCGGCGCGTGCGTCAGCCACATCGCGAGAGTCTGTCGGCCCGTCACGCGCCGTGGATCCTGCATGTCTCGCGCAGGCTCCGTGCTCAACGCATCCTCTGGCGAGCCGATCTGACCAATCGATTCTGCGGCCTCTGGCACACCACGCTCAAACGCGCGAAAGAGCAGCGGAATCGAAGCGCGAGCGCCGATTTTACCAAGTGAACGAGCCGCAGTCCCGCGCACCTCGGGTGCCGAGTCGCCGAGGCCCGCTTCGAGCAGCGGCCGCACGCGAGGATCCTGGATCTCAGCCAGCGCCTCGAGCGCTTCAACGCGCGCCGCAGGGCGTCGATGACGCATGAGCACCGAGAGCTCCGAGATAGCTTCTGGACGCGCGAGGATCCCCAGCGCCTCGATCGCCTTGTCGGTGATCCGGTCGACTGGGCCGCTCTGCAGCAGCTCGATCACGGCGGTCACCGATTCGGGCGTGGGATAAGTCGCGATGGACTCGATGGAGTCCTCGACGCGCTCGACATCTGGGCTGCGCAGACCCTCACGGGCCTCGCGAAATGACATCGTCTGCGATTGCTCTGTCCCTCCCCTAGGTCGATTGGGTGGTCGTCGCTGAGCATCTGCGTTGGACGATAGTTGAAGCGTTGCTGCCAATAGGACGGCAGTGATCATCTTGCGACGCATCGGTGGGCTCTCCGAGGCGAACTGTTACTACACCCAAGCCCATTTGTAGAACGCTCAATGAGCCATAACGCATTGTCGCGGCTGCCATCGAGGTCGCGGCCTCGGTCAGATCCGGGCGGCACCGGACCCAGCCATCTCGCGCTGTGGGCCACTCGCTATGCGCAATACGGGGAGAAACGCATCCCTTGGACAAGCGATCGCGAAGGCCCGTTTCTGGACTCATAAGCCCAAGAAAGTGGCGCGCCGTGGAGTTAAACAAAGGTTCGAGCGCCTGCCACCGCTGTCCTCAAAGCCGCTCACCCGACGGTGCAGCAGAATTGACGCGTTGAGCGTGCGGCAGGTACAAAATTCTAGTATTACTCTCAGACGGTTGTCGAAGCGGTCAGCGCAGAACATTTTGAACTCACTACAACGAGTGAAAACCTGCAATGTACCACATTTTCTCGTGATTCCGGTGTGTGCCGGGTGACCTTGTCAACCATGATGAGCACATCGCGCTGGCGCGCGGAGGAGTCCTGAGCGGTGAAGAGCCCGGTGAAGTTCGGGAAGTACTATCTACTCGAACGGATCAACGTGGGTGGAATGGCCGAGGTTTTCAAGGCCAAATCCTTCGGTGAGGCAGGCTTCGAGCGGCTCGTCGCGGTCAAACGGATTCTTCCGTCCATCGCCGAGGACGACGAGTTCATTGCGATGTTTGTCGACGAGGCAAAGATCGCGGTCCAGCTCACGCATCCCAACATCGCTCAAATTTTTGAGCTCGGAAAAGTCAACGACACCTACTTTATTTCCCTTGAGTACGTCCCAGGGCGTGATCTCCGAACGACGTTTGAGCGCGCAAGAAAGCGCGGAGAAACGCTGCCCGTTCCGATGTGTTGCTACGCGATCATGAAGCTCTGCGAGGGGCTTGACTACGCGCACAACAAGAAGGACGCCGCGGGACGCAATTTGGACCTAGTCCATCGAGACGTGTCGCCACAGAACGTCCTCGTATCGTGGGATGGCGACGTCAAACTCATTGATTTCGGGATCGCGAAGGCCGCCAGCAAGAGCTCACGTACGCAAGCTGGGATTCTCAAGGGCAAGTTCGGATACATGTCACCCGAGCAGGTTCGTGGACAAGGGGTTGATCGCCGCAGTGACGTGTTCGCTGCTGGAATTGTCCTCTACGAGCTCCTCACCGGGGAGAGACTTTTTGTGGGTGTCGATGACTTTTCGACCCTCGCGCTCGTTCGCAACTGCGAGTTCTCGCCGCCACGACAGGTCAACCCAGCGATCCCGGTTGAGCTCGAGCAGGTCGTGATGCGTGCGCTGACGCGCAACCCCGAAGAGCGCCACCGAACGGCGATGCATTTGCACGATGAGTTGCAGTCGTTCATGTACACATCCGGACATTTTTATGCCCGGAAAGACCTAGGCAGCTTCATGGGACGTCTCTTTCAAGATGAGATCGCCAAGGAAGCTACAAAAGATGAAGAACATCGGAAGTTCGACTCGCGCCGCGCTTCTGATCTTGATGTCTTTGAAGGCGCACAGGCACCCATCGCCATGAACAGCAATAGCCGAAATATCCCGCCGCCACCGTCTGGTCCCAAAATGTCCGTTCCGCCACCTCCACCCCCACGGGCCAAGGCCACGATGATGGGTGTTGGCCTCGGAGCTCCGGCGGTTCCGGCGCCAAACCCAGCGAAGACGCTCTCAGGAAGCGGACCAAGCACTCAGGCCGCTGCGAGCACCGGGCTGGACATGGACTGGGACGACGAAGAGCTCGCCACCCAGGTCTATGATCGCCCCGAGCAGATGATGCCCGGAATGCCTGGAATGCCTGGAATGCAAGGCAAACCCAGCGCACCGCCCATGCCCAGCGCAACAAGCAGCGTGCGGCCGGCCTCCGTCGCGCCACCGCCGGGTTTTCCGTCTGGCGCGCCGTCCGGGACAATCCCTGGTGGGCAGTACGCACCGCCCCGCGCGATGACGCAGCCTCTGCCATCCGCGATGAATGCACCCAAGGCGCTTCCGGCGATTCCGGCACCGCCTGCAGGTCCCGCCATGCCCATGCCCTCACCTGGCCCGGCCATGAGCGCTCCCGTCGTTCCCACCATGCAGCAGGCAGCCGTTGGAGCGCCTATGGCTCCGAGCTACGCGCCAATGCATGGCCAGCACGCTCTCCCGCAGCATCAGCAGATGCCGCAGCACCCACAGATGCCGTCGGCATCGATGCACCCACAGCACTCACAGCACCCACAGCATGCGCAGCATGGTCAACATGGTCAGCACGCGATGGCTGGGCATCCGGGAGCCTACGCGGCTCCTCAACACGCCAAAAAGACTTCAGTCCTGCCGTTCGTTCTCGCCGGCGTCGGCGTCTTGGCTCTCGGGATCGGCGGGAGTCTTCTCTACGTCTTCACCAGACCCAAACTAGGCTCACTCGAACTCTCGACCAACGTGCCAGACGTGCAAGTCGAGGTCGATGGCACCATTCGACCTGGCTCAGGACAACGCTTCACCGTCGGTGAGCTCGAGACCGGACGCGTCCATCACGTGACCGTCCGCCGCCAAGGTTATCGGTCGCGTGACATGGATGTGCAAGTCGCTGCTGGCGAAGTGACACCGCTGCAAGTTGTGCTCGAGCCAGAGGCAGCCGTCGTTGCGATGAACACAACGCCACAACAGATGGTTCAGCAGCCCATCGCGGTTCAGCAGCCTATCGCGGTTCAGCAACCCGTTGCAGTTCAGCAACCCGTTGCGGTTCAGCAACCCGTTGCAGTTCAGCAACCCATCGCAGTGCAGCAGCCTGTGGCAGTGCAGCAGCCGGTTGCGATTCAGCCAACACCGATCGCAGCGACAACGCGGCGCACGACAACATCGTCACGCCGCACCACTCACACGCCAACGGTTCAGCCTAGGATCACTTCAAGTTCAAGCAGCTCGGCCAGCTCCTCAAGCGGTGGCGGCGACCCCGGATTCTTGTCTCTGTCGACGCGACCGGCATCACGATGCACAGTGGCGGGTCAGACGTTTTCGACTCCGCGTCTGCGATTGTCGCTGCCATCGGGCACCCATCGCGTGTCTTGCTCGAACTCAGACTTCAACGTGAACGCGACCTTTAGCGTGTCGATTCGGTCTGGCCAAGAGACACGCGAGATCAACCACCCGCTCAATTGAGCGGGTTTCGCGTCCTTGGTCACTGATCTCCATCGCGCGAGGACGGCGGGGTGATCCCCTCGATGGGCGGTCCGACAAACAGGTAGAGCGTCGGGGAAATAAAGGGGTAGCGCTCTCGGCGCTCGCGCTCTAGCGCTTGCGCGGCGATCAGCCCAGGGTCTTGCGCTCCGTCGCGAGAGAGATCGCGGATCCTTCGCTCCATACGACCGCGAAGAACAGCATCCTCGGTACGAATCAATGAGTCTCGCAAGAGCTCTACAGCGCTTGTGTCTTGTCCGTCATCTTCAAGCGCCCGGGCAGCCATTAACGGCAGCCACGTTGGACCATGGCCCATCGCTGCCGCTTGACGCAGATGAACCGCTCCGCGCCCCCGTGCGACTCGACGCTCTGCATCGTTGGCGAGGTAGGGAGGGAGCTCAAACCAGAGATTGAACCCCAGCTGGTAGATCATCTCTCCGTCCCCCGGAAACGCCAGGAGCCCGCGCTCCAAGTGAGCGTTCGCGTTTTCGACGGATTGCCGTGTGATCCGTCGATGCGAATAGATGCTGACGTTTGAGGCCCAGAGATAGGCGCGCCGAAACTGCGGATCGACCGATTCGATCACTCGCGCATACGTCTGCAAGTGCTTCTGAGCAGTCCGACCATGCATCGAATCGCCGAAGTACAAGAGCGCGCTAGCAAACAGCAGATCGGCAGCCCATTCACGGTGCTGCAGTGACATCACGCAGACTGCTGTAGGCCCCGGAATGCTCGCGTGATCTTCGACCGCTCGGTGAACGAGGACGTGGACTCGTGCGGCGTGACGCGCATGGAATGCTGTCAATCCACCCATCACTGTCAAGAGACCCACAAAGGTCTGGCCCAAGATCCGTCGCTGGGTTGACGGTGTCATCGCTCACTCCATCGCGTGAGAAATCCAGAGGCCATCGGGAGACTCAAGCTCAAGCCGTCCGTTGGCTCGACCGGCCCTCTCGAACGTCGAAGCGATCCCGTTGCCATCAAGATCTCCACAAGCACGCGCGGTAAACGCGGCAGTCGTGCGCTCTCCCTGAGAGTCAAACTGGTAGGCGTAGTAGTGAGAGTCTTCGAACCGAAATTCAAGGGCGTTCCAGGTTGGTGAGGTCCAGGTTTCGGGAGGGTCTGTGACCGCGTGTCCCGCGGGTACGATCGCGGGAGTCAACGGCGTGGACGCTGGCAGGTTGTGGAGTGTCGACCGAGCAGGCGCGACGGGCCCGACCTGCTGACCAGCCCAGTAGGTCTGCGTGTGTTGATACAGCAGAGCCAAGCGATCGACAGCCTCGGCAGTCCGGCCAGCACGGGCACGTCGCTGTAGAGCCGGCACGATCGCCCCAATCAGGACCATCCCGACCGAGATCCCCAGACAGAGTTGCAACAGCGTAGCGCCCTTGCGGCTGCGACGGGTGGACGAAGCGGGCGTCATCGCCGAGACCATACACCCGTTTTGAGAGCGCAACCTTGGGTCCATTCGGCGGGTGACGGATCGTGTCAACAAGGGAGCATAGAGACGGTGATTTGACTACAAGACATCATGGTATGCACTCGAAAAAGTCTCACTCAAGCTCGAAGTTCATCCAGACGCCGGGGGAGCCTTGCACTTCGCGATTGGCGTTGATCCGTCCAACGCGTTCGAAGGTCGAGAAGATCGCGTCGCCGTCGAGGTTTCCGAGCGCGCGCGCGGTGAACTGTGCTGCGGACCCAAGCCCCGCGGAGGTGTATTCGTAGGAGTAATAAATTGGATCAGCGATCGCGAAATCCAGCGCCTGCCAGGTTGGGACGTCCCAGTCGGTGAGCGCTGCGGTGCGGCGAATGCCTGCGCCGGGCGTTGCGGGCGTGACAGCGGTGCTCGCGGGAAACTGCGCCGGTGCAGGAGAACCCGATAAACCCCTAGAAAAATGCTCGCCGGTGGCATAGACGCCCGAGCTTCGGTAGAGATACGCGAGCTTGTCGATCGCCTCTGTGGTCTTCGCGCGTCGCAAATACTTGATCATCGCGGGGATCGCCACGGAGGCGAGGATACCCAGGATAGCGACGACGACCATGAGCTCAATGAGGGTAAAACCCGGCTTGTTTTTGGGGACGATAGACAACATAACGCGACACTTTCGCGAGCACATTTCGGGGGACTGCTGGAAGTATTTGCGGCGGCAGTGGCTCTGGTTGACAGTCAGTGCAAGTGGGATGCCGACAAAGTCGGTTGGCTCCCCACATGGGAGGAAAGAGTACGATTGGAGCCCCAATGCGGCGAGACACGCAACAATCGTGATGCCTTAGGTCGCGGTCCGGTGCAGCCTCGCGACTCGATTGCCGAGTCCCCTCGAAGCCCCTCCCCCACCCCACCGAGTGAGCTGGCCGCAGCTCGGCTCGCTCACGCACTTCACTGGTTTATTCTTCAGAGTTCTTGGCTGCGACAGCCCAAAACGAAGAAACCCCGATTTGCACCGGGGGGTGCCCATCGGGGTTCTTCGCGGGTTGAGATCGCGCGATGTTTAAGACCTTCGCGCGGCGAATCTCACTCGAGCTCGTTGTTCATCCAGATGCCGGGTGAACCCTGCATCTGAAGCTGCGTATCAAGGCGTCCTGCGCGCTCGAAGGTCGAGAAGATCGCGTCGCCGTCGAGGTTGCCGTTTGCACGTGCGGTGAACTGCGCTGCGGTTCCGAGACCGCTCGAGGTGTACTCGTACGAGAAGTAGAACGGATCCGCGATCGCGAAATCAAGCGCCTGCCAGGTCGGAACGTCCCAGTCCGTGATCGCCGCGGTGCGGCGAATGCCTGCGCCGGGGGTTGCCGGTGTCAGCGCGACGGTGATGGGAAACTGCGCTTGGAGGGGTGCGCCCGCGAGGCCGCGGGTCACACGCTCGCCAGTGGCGTAGGTGCTCGAGCTTCGGTAGAGGTAGGCCAACTTGTCGACCGCCTCGGTGGTCTTGGCGCGGCGGAGGTACTTGATCATTGCCGGGATCGCGACTGCGGCGAGAATGCCGAGAATTGCGACCACGATCATGAGCTCAATGAGGGTAAATCCGCTCTTGTTCTTCTTGAGAAGGGACTTCATGGGGTGTGGCTCCAGAGAGTTTGTTGTGTTGGGAGAGTTCAGGGAGCGCTGCGGTGTTGGATGGCTGCAGGCTTCGAGCGAAGAACAATGCAACAGGTGGGCCAACGATTATTCCGTTTCGCGTTCCACGTAGATGCTGTTGGTAAACGAAGCCGTCTCGAACAAGGAGAAAGTGCTGTCGGCATCGAGGTCGCCACGGGCCGATGCGACCCACCAGGCGTCCTGGGTGGGCAGCGTTGAGTATCCCAGGTCCGCGGGCGATGCGCCGGGCACCACGGGGCGCGCTGGGGGGACTCCCGCCACAGTGGAGTATTGGTAATAGACGCGGCCAGTCGGCCGAACCCCGAGCTGCGTCCATCCAGCGGGGACGCCCGAGTACCAGTCGTTGCTGGAGCTTCCGACGGTGGTGGGCCAGTAGTTCGGGATGGTCCCCGAGACGTCTGCATACTGAGCGAATTCGCTGCGATACGACTCTTGGCGCATCCGAATCATGCCGAGCAGATTGTAAGCCTCGGTGGTCCGTGCGCGGCGGGTGTATCGCGTGAACGAGACGATCGCGATGGAGGCCAGAACACCGAGAATTGTCACGGTGATCATGAGCTCAATCAACGTAAAGCCGCGAAGTTTTGAGCGCGTTGGATGATGTTTCATTCGCGAATTTCCTCGCACAGGAGAGAAAGCCTAGCGGCAAAAGAGAAGGACGACGGTGACAACCCAGGGAGACCGCGGGACGAGCTTGACGCTCTTGAGAGCGCAAAACCCTGCAAATAGCTCACCGCAGCGCCGATCGTAGCGGACATGCAGGCGGACGCGGAGAGTTGTGCACACGAACGCGACAATTTTGGGCCCACGGGGTGACAATTTTTGGCAGGCCCACAGGGTGTGTATTTGCAGGCCGAGTGCGCGTCGTCGGCCTCTCGCACGTGGGCCCGCTCGATCCTTCGCGGGCTTACACACTTAGTACCACGTGGGCTAATTCAGCACAAAGACACACAGAGCACGACGATGTCGGTCTTCGCCCGAATCGCACCTAGGTGCTTCAACGGGAAACGATGTAACAACACGAATTCCGTCTGTGGGGAGGGCTCCTTCGCGAGGAGCCCATCGATCTCTGCGCTGGGTCCCTGCCCCATTCTCCCGCTGTGCCCAAGAGCACCACGAGGGGGGGGCCCTTAGTCGTCTTGTGCGAGGTCGTCGTCTTTGGCGAGTCCAAGCTTCGTGAGCCGGTATCGAAACGAACGAAACGACAGCCCCACCAACGCCGCCGCTTTGGTACGCACACCGCGGCTTCGCGTGAGCGCTTGGAGCAAGAGTGAGCGCTCGATGTTCTCGAGGTACTGCTCGATGTGTAGGCCCTCGTCGGGGAGCACGGCTTCGAGGTCGTTGGATGCAGGCTGTCCTGCGATTTCAGGGGGCAAATCACGGAGCTCGATGCGCAGGCCCGCGGAGAGAGCGACCGCGCGTTCGACCGCATTTTCGAGCTCGCGCACGTTGCCCGGAAACGGATGACTCACGAGGGCGGCCGTCGCTTCGGCCGAAAACGAGGTCATGGGGCGGTTGTGTTCGGCCGCGAACCGCGCGCGAAAATGCTCGGCCAAGAGCGGGATGTCTTCGCTGCGTTCGCGCAAGGGCGGGAGATGAAGTCTCAGCACGTTGAGCCGGTAATAGAGGTCTTGGCGAAACTTTCCGGCTTTGACCTCGGCCTCGAGGTTCTTGTTGGTCGCGGCCACGATGCGCACATCGACGGCGACCTCATGACTCGCGCCGATACCACGCACTTTGCGCTCTTGAAGCACCCGCAGGAGCTTGACCTGGAGCGCGATGGGCAGCTCGCCGATTTCGTCGAGAAACAGGGTGCCCCCGTCGGCCTCGCGGATCAGGCCCTCGCGGCGCGAGGTCGCCCCCGTGAAGACGCCCTTTTCGTGACCAAAGAGCTCGCTCTCAAGAAGAGTCTCGGGGATCGCTCCGCAGTTGATCACCACGAGGGGTTTGCGGCTGCGCTCGGACGCGTTGTGGAGCATCCGGGCGAACACTTCTTTGCCCGTGCCGCTCTCGCCAGTGATCAACACGTTGACCTTGGAGGGCGCTGCGCGTCGCACGAGATCAATCGCTTGCTCAAGGGCTGCGCTTCGTCCGACCAAGAGCGCATCGTTAGGGCCCGAGCGCATCGAGCGGGTCACCGCGCGGAGGTGTTCGTTGTCCCGGATGAGCAGGCGTTTTTCGAGGGCCTTGTCGACCTGCGCGCGCGCCGTGGCCAAATCCAGCGGCTTCTCAACGTAACCATAAGCGCCCAGACGCATGGCCTCGACGGCGGTCTCGACCGAAGCGTGCGCGGTCACCATCAGGACCTGGGTCTCTGCGCTGTGCTCTCTCGCGGCCCGGATGACATCGAGCCCGGAGCCTCCTGGCATGACCAAATCCGTAATCACCAGGTCAAACGCAGGAGAAGCGTGCGCAATTGCTGAGCGGGCAGAGGCGACATCGATCGCGTCGATCACTTCGTGCCCTGCGCGCGAGAGCATCACACGGAGCATTTGGCGGAGCGAAGGCTCGTCGTCGACCACGAGGACGCGCGCGGGGCCAATGGTCATCGACGACGGTACTCTGCGACGAGAAATCCAGCCAAATTTGCTAGTGGAGTGGTTCGAACAGCGAGCTCGGCTTGCCTAAAGAGGGCGCCGAGCGAGTGTGAGCGAAACACCGCGGCCGCGGGTGTCACCGTGCGCACACCATGAAAGCGGACAAACTCGAAACCCGCTGGACAGAGCGCGCGCGCTTGTGAGGGCGAATCGTAGCGCGTGTACACCGCGGACTCTGTTGTTTTTGCTGAGATTTTGCCCGCAGGACCCAGGGTCTTCGCGAGATAACGCAGGCTGTACGGGTTGTAAAACTCAGCCAAGATCGTCCCTCCCGGAGCGGTCACGCGTGCCATCTCAGACAGCGCGAGCCCGATGTCTTCGACATGCGCGAGGACCTTAAACGAGCAGGTGAGATCAAACGAATCGTCGTCAAACGGGAGCGACGTTGCGCTGGCCTCTTGGACATCGAGACCCTTCGACCGCGCGTGCTCGAGCATCCCTGGCGAGAGGTCGATGCCTTTGGCCTCACGTGCGACTTCGGCAAGACGCATGAGAATCAAGCCCGTGCCGCAGCCCACCTCAAGCACACGGCGATCGCGCGCGAAGGGGATCGCGGCAGCGAGCTCAAGATCGTCGATCATCTGGTGATAGCCTTGGCCACGTTCGCGCTCGTACCATTGGCTAAATTCGTCGTAATAGCTGCGATTTTCCATAGAAAATGTGTCTCAAAGAGCAAAAAATCAGGGTCGTTCTTGTGCACTATCCTGCGTGCACAAGCTCGTCGTAGAGGGTCTCGTATTGGGATGCAATGACCGAAGGGTCGCAGGTCCGTCGGACCCATTGGGCGGCTTCTGCAGTGCGTGCAACGATGGGCTCTGTGCGCTCGCTCCATGCGCGATGGGCGTACATCAAGGCCTGCGGATCACCATTGCGAATCGCTTCACATGCGCCGCTCGCGCTGAGCTCCTCTGCGGCGCTGGATTCACCGACGACACAGGGGACACCAAGCACAAGGGACTCAAGCAATACGAGCGGCCAGTCCATCTTGGCGTGGAGCGTATCGGTGACCAGAGACAACACACTCGCGCCGGCGATCACGGCATGAATATCCTGGATTTCTCCAAGCCATTCGACACGTGCTCCGAGCGCGATGGCTTCGCGCTTGAGTCTCTCTTGTGCGTCTCTCGCGGCGAGTGTCTTGGGGCGCGCGGCGATCACGTGCAGCCGCGATCGATCGGCTGCTGCGGCACGGATAAAGGTCTGCGCGCCGTTGCCAAATTCGAGATCACCCGCGTAGAGCACATAGGGCTCGTGCAGCGCATATCGGTCTCGCATCGCCTGGATTTGTTCAGGCAGAACTGACGGCACAGTGAGCGCAGGTGGGATCACGGTGCACTGCACACCGACGCTGTCGAGCCGTCTCCGTGTGTGCGACGAGAGCACCACGACACGCTTGGCAAAGAGCTGCGACACGACGGCCTCGAGGGAGTCGGGAGCGGACGCGATCGTGTGGATTGTGCGGTGTTGCATGCGCTTTGCGAGCGCCACGGCGCGCCCCGCGACGAGGGTCACTGGGTTGGGCGCGAAGAAGAAATGCCAGAGCGCGACGCTGGGACCCAACGCGAGCCGCGCGAACACACGCGCGTTCGCCGCGCGAGAGGGCGCATAGAGGCCGGCTTGAGCATAGACGCGCTCGCTCGTGACGCCGGCAAGCGGAGAATCGGCCGGGGTCAAGACGCGTGGTCGATAGCGGGTCAGTCCGCGCGCGAGGTCACGGACGAGGTTCTTGTTGCTGTCGGTCCACGGAGGAGCGACGGGCTTGGATACAAAGAGGACTTCGCGCATCGCTGGGAGTGTGAGGGTATGTGCGTAGGTTGCACGGATGTCACGTTGACGGGGGGCACAGGCGGTTTATACGGTCGATCGCGATGACGCAAAACGACGAACGTGATTCGGTGCTGCCGCCACCTGTGCCGGACGACGAGAATCGAGAACCGCAGGGCAAAAGGCCCAAAAAGCTCATCGACCGGATCTTTAAGCGCTCGATTGAGTCGGGATTCGAGGCGATCAGCAAGAGCGAAGACACGTTTAGGTTTGTGGTCGACAAGTTCAAGGATCGAGAGCTCGCGCAGCTTGCGTTGGACCAGATCGACGAGACAAAGAACGGTCTTTATCGCGCAGTCGCCAAGGAAATGCGTGATTTCTTAGAGAACACGTCGCTCGCGAGTGAGCTCAAGAATGCCCTTACGGGCCTCGCGTTTGAAGTGAAAATGGAGATCCGCTTTAAGGCTACGGACGATGATGGGCGCACAACCATTCGGCCCACAGCAGACGTCGATGTGACCATGAAGGATCGAGACGACAGGGCGAAAGACCGCTCAAAACGCTGAGTATTGTCTTACGCACGGGCACGCACTGGAGGGGCATTGGTGCTAGCGTCACGCCCGTTATGACTACCGGACCAAGAGATCTGCGGGCTGCTCGTGGAAGCGAGCTCAGTTGCAAGGGCTGGACGCAAGAAGCTGCGTTAAGAATGCTGATGAACAACCTCGACGCAGAGGTTGCTGAGCGTCCTCAGGACCTCGTGGTGTACGGCGGCACGGGCAAGGCCGCGCGCAACTGGGCTGCGTTTGACGTGATTGTTCGTGAGCTGCAAGCGCTTGAGTCCGACGAGACCCTGTTGATTCAGTCCGGGAAGGCCGTCGGGAAGTTTCGGACGCATGCAGATGCGCCGCGCGTTTTGTTAGCAAATTCGCTGCTAGTCCCGAAGTGGGCGAACTGGGAACACTTTCGCGAGCTCGAAGCTGCCGGGCTGATGATGTACGGGCAGATGACGGCGGGCTCGTGGATTTACATCGGCACGCAGGGGATCTTGCAGGGCACCTACGAGACCTTCGCAGAAGCGGGACGGCAGCACTTTGGCGGGAGCTGGAAGGGTCGCTGGATTCTCACCGCGGGCCTCGGCGGAATGGGCGGAGCGCAGCCCCTCGCCGCCACCATGAATGGTGCAAATTGCCTCGCCGTTGACGTCGACGCGACGCGAGTACAGAGGCGCCTCGAGACGCGCTACCTCGATGAAGTCGCTAGCTCGCTCGATCAAGCTCTTGCGATGATTGAGCGGGCTTGCGCCGCCGGAGAAGCGCGCTCGATCGGGCTGGTCGCCAACGCCGCGGATGTGTATCCCGAGCTTGTGCGCCGCGGGGTGCTGCCGGATTTTGTGACCGAGCAGACGAGCGCACATGATCCGCTGCGCGGGTACATTCCACCTGGATATTCGCTAGAGAAGGCAGCAATCTTGCGCGAAGCAAATCCCGACGAGTACATCAAGCTTGCGCGCGAAGGGATGGTGCTCGAGATCCGCGCGATGCGCGAGATGCAGCGCCGAGGTGTCTTCGCGTGCGATTACGGAAACAACATCCGGGCCGAGGCAAAGCAGGCCGGCGCCGAGGACGCGTTTGAGATCCCGGGATTTGTTCCTGCGTATATCCGTCCGCAATTTTGCACGGGGCGCGGACCTTTTCGTTGGGTCGCGCTGTCGGGTGATCCCGCGGACATCGCCGCGACCGATCGCGCGGTGCTCGAGGCTGTGCCGGATGATCCCTCGCTGCGTCGCTGGATCGAGCTGGCTCAAGAGCGTGTCGCGTTTCAGGGGCTCCCTGCGCGTATTTGTTGGCTTGGCTATGGCGAACGCGCGCGGGTTGGGCTGGCCTTCAACGACCTCGTCCGACGCGGCGTGGTCAAAGCGCCGATTGTCATCGGGCGCGATCATCTCGATTGTGGCTCTGTCGCGTCGCCCAACCGTGAGACCGAGGCCATGCGAGACGGGTCCGACGCTGTCGCAGATTGGCCCATTCTTAACGCGCTCATCAACTGCGCCTCGGGCGCATCGTGGGTCAGCGTGCACCACGGCGGCGGCGTGGGAATGGGCTACTCGATTCACGCGGGCATGGTGGTCGTCGCCGACGGGACCGACGAGGCAGATCGCCGGCTGGAGCGTGTGCTCACCAGCGATCCAGGCATGGGGGTCATTCGACACGCGGACGCCGGCTACGAAGACGCCGTGGCGTGTGCCGAAGAGCGCGGCGTACACGTTCCTCACCGCGTGACGTGATGACGAGCGTACCCACGCGGATTCTGCTCCGGCACGCACGCGAATTGCTCACGATGGACGGCGCGGCGCTCGATCCAAAGCGACCTCATGACACCGCCCCGCTCGCGATGATCTTGGACGGCGCAGTGCTGATCGAGCACGGCGTCATCGCCGATGTGGGCACGACGGCTTCGCTGTGTGCTCGGACACGTATCGATGCCGACACTTTAGTCGTCGATGTGGGCGATCGTGTGATCGCGCCGGGGCTCATTGACTCGCACACCCACAGCCTCTTCGTTGGGCACCGTGCAGACGAGTTTGTAGCGCGGATTGAGGGCGCGAGTTATGCCGAGATCGCGGCGAAGGGCGGCGGAATCGCTCGCTCTGTGCGCGAACTTCGTCAGGCAAAAGACAGCGAATTGGATGGTTCATTGCATGCGCGATTGAGGCGCATGGTTCGCTACGGAGTGACCACAGTCGAGTGCAAATCAGGCTATGGGCTTGATACCGAGAGTGAGCTGCGTTCGCTCGCTGCGATGGAGCGCGCAGAGGCGTCGAGCGGACTGACGGTGCTCCGCACATTCTTGCCGCTGCATGCGGTAGACCCCTCGCTGCGGACCCTGCCCGAGGGTCGCGCGAGGTTTCTAAAGCGCACCCTCGAAGAGACGGTCGTGACGGTCTTGCGTGAGGCCCGACCCCACTTTGTCGATGCCTACATCGATGGTCCTGGCTTCTCGGTCGAAGAGACGCGACCGCTGCTCGAGGCTGCGCGCAATGCGGGCACTGCGGTGCGGCTTCATGTGGGTCAATTCGCGGACGTGGGAGGCGCAGAGCTCGCCGCGGAGTTTGCCGCTGCAAGCGCGGATCACTTGGAATTTATCTCGGATTCTGGGATGGCAGCGATGGCACACGCCGGGGTCGTCGCGACGTTGTTGCCGGGCGCGGCGTTCTCGCTTGGGCAGACGATGCCAGACGGGCGACGAATGCGAGACGCGGGATTGAGCGTCGCTGTGGCGACCGATTGCAATCCTGGCACGAGCTATCTCGAGAACCTCCCGCTCGCCGCGGCGTTTGCTGTGCGCTCATGCGGACTCTCGACGGTCGAAGCGTGGTGCGCGATCACGCGCGTCGCGGCGCACTCGCTGCGGCTCAATACAGGCAAAATCGCAGTCGGATCGCCTGCATCGCTGTGCGTGTTAGACATCCCAACGTGGACCGCGTTGCCCTACGCGATCGGCAGCGTGCAAGCCGACTGGGTCTATCATCGAGGTCGGGTGTTGCACGACCGCATGCGCGAATCGTGAGTGATTTGTCCTGGCTTCTACGCTGAGATTTCCGCTCTAATCGTCGCAAAGCATGACCGACGACGACGCACGCACGCATGACGAACCACCGCGTGTTTCTGGGCAGCAATCCTCGCTGCGAGTGGTGGTCGTCCTGCTCTTGTTGGCGTTTGTTCCGACACTCCATCGGTACGCCAACGGCTTCGTGTGGGATGACATCACGACGATTGCGCGAGGCGAAACGCTGCATCATCTGCGGTCGATCCCGTCGCTCTTTACCCATCGCACGATGTTTGTAAGCCAGGGTGCCGCCGATGAAGCGATCACGCCCGTGGACACTTATCGCCCGGTCACGCTGACCACCTTTGTGATCGACAGCCAGTTTTCGGGGCGTAGACCTTGGGCGTATCACACGACCAACCTGCTCTTGCATGCCGCCGCGACGCTGTTGCTCTGGCGGACCCTGAGGCACCTTGTGGGCAAGGGCGCAGAGGCGCTCGCTCCGTGGGGCGCTGCGTTCTTTGCGCTCTCTCCGCAGCTCGCGGAGGGCCACGTGTGGATCAATGGCCGCTCAGATCCCTTGTGCACAGTGTTTGGCTTGGCGGCGCTCTTATGCGCGTTACGAAGCTGGACAGCGCCTTCCCCACGTCCCCGATGGCTCGTCGCAGCGGGTGCGCTCTTCTTGCTTGGCCTTGGGAGCAAAGAGGTCTTGGTGGGCGTCCTGCCGGCGCTGTTCTTTTGGCCCGACCAGCGCACATTGCGCGAACGTGCCACGCGAATGACCCCGTTCTTCATTGCGACGGCCTGCTATTTCGCAGTCCGAATCACGGTGCTCGGTGGAGTCCGAGCGAGCTACGGCGCGGCCCAGACGCGATACTCACTCGCGCGTTTGGCGGTGCTGTGGTTCGACGCGATGCGCGAGCTGCTCATGCCCATGCACGTGCATTTGCGCATGATGCTCGAGACCTACGGGCGGATCAGCGCGCTCTGGCTCGCGCTCGCGTGGCTCGGCGCCGCGGGTCTGCTTGTGTTGGCGTTCGCCCTCCGTGCACGCTTGCCCCAGCTTCGGTTTGCGCTGCTCTGGTTTGCCGGTCCGCTCGCGCCCGTTGCGGTCATCGCGAGCATCGATTGGATGGGATTTGGCCGGTATTTGTATCTTCCGGCGGTCGGCGTCGCGGCGCTGTTGGTGAGCTTGGCGGCGGCGGCGCGCGTGTATGTTCCGCAGCGCTCGGTGGTGTTGGTTCGCTTGCTTGTGGGCGCGTATTTTGTATTGCTCGCGGTGAAGCTCGCGGCGTGGACGGCGGACTTTCGCAGCGAAGACACGCTCTATGGCGCAGCGATGCAAGACGCCCCCGAGACGAGCGTCGGGTATGGCTATCTCGGCTTGCTCTACTTCGAGCGCGACGACTGCGCGCGCGGGCTGCCCTTGCTGCTTCGAGCGCGCGAGATCACGCCTGTTGCGCAACGCTATTGGGGGCCTTTGGGCCGCTGCGCGCTGCGATTGGGGGACCTACGTGAGGCCGCCCGGACCGCACAGGCTGGATCTAGGCGCTTCCCTACCGATCCCCAAGTACGCGTACTTGTTCAAGAATTCAGGCAGCGCGTGCAGCGGCCTAGCGGAGCGAGGTGAGCTCTCGCGTGGCGCTCAATTGCTTGAGCCAACGCACGCTCCCGAGCGCGGCCGCGATCAGCGCGATCGAGATCCACTGCGAGGTCGAGACCCCGAGCACACCGCCGCGGTCGTCTTCGCGCAAGAACTCTAGGACGAAGCGCAGCACACCATACGCTGCGACAAAGAACACAAAGACCTGGCCATCGAAGCGCTTGCGCGGCGCGACGTAGGCATAGGCCAGCACTGCGATCACGAGCGAGCCAATGGCCTCGTAGAGCTGCGTTGGGTGTACCGAAAGCGCGTGGGTCGCGGCGCGCTCGATGCGGTGGTCCCGCAGGTGAAGGTCCCACGCGGGTGACCAGCGCGGAAACTCAGCGGCCCAAGGCTGATGGCACACGCGGCCGAAGCAACACCCGGCCAAAAAGCAGCCCATTCGACCCCAGGCGAGGCCAAGAGGGATGGCAAATCCCGCCATGTCCGCGGCCTTGAAGAACGGAAACTTCTCTCGCCGCAAGAAGAACCACGCATAGACCGTCGCGGCGATGAGGCCGCCGTAGTAAGTCAACCCACCGGCCCAGAAGGCCGCCCAGGCGAAGCAGTTGCGCTCTTTGGGGTGACACACGCTTCGAGCCGCGTCCCAGGTCCCATCGAACGCTGAGGAGCGGCACTGCTCAAGCGTAATGTGCCAATCGACCAGCGAGGGGTCTGTGCACGCGTGCACGTAGTCCCAGAAGTAGCCGTCTGCGAAGACGTGCAAAATGCGTGAGCCGATGACACCCCAGATGGTGGCTGCGAGGCCGAGGTCAATGATGACCTCGCGATCGCGACCGAGTCGCGAGACCCAGCGGGAGCCGATCCAAGTTGCGAGGGCGAGGCCCGTGGCGAGCATCCCGAAGTAGGCCGGGACGTCGATGCCAAAGATGGAGAAGAGATTGGGTTTCACTGCGCAGCGGCGACTATAGCGCGCATACGCTGAGCGCCACCGGCGAGATGGGCGCTCTGTGGGTTGTGCTCAGTTCTTCTTTTTGTCTTCGGCGGCGGCGTGCACGTAGATCGCCTCGAGGTCGTCGCCGTACTTGGCCATGACGTTGCGACGCTTGAGCTTGAGGCTCTGCGAGAGCATGTCGTTCTCGGTTGTGAACTCTTCGGCGGTGAGCACAAATCGCGATGGCCGCTCAAATCCCTTGGCAGACTTGAGGTACTGGTTGACCTCACCGCGGAGCAGCGCCAACACCTCTGGGTTCTTGAAGAGGTCCGCTGTTGGCGTCGTGGAGATGTTCTTTTCGCTCGCCCATTTCTTGAGCGACTCCATGTCCGGGACGATGACGGCGACGTTGAAGGGCTTGTTCGCGCCGTGGACCATCACCTGGGTGATGTAGGGCGAGAGCTTGAGGGACTCTTCGAGCGGCGCGGGGGCCACGTACTTGCCGTTTTCGAGCTTGTACTGCTCTTTGACGCGGCCTGTGATGTAGAGAAATCCGTCCTCGTCAACACGGCCAAGGTCGCCGGTACGGAGGCCACGGCTGTTGGTAAAGACCTTCTCGTTTTCTTCGGGGAGGTTGTAGTAGCCCATCATCACGTTGTGGCCGTGGCAGATGATCTCGCCCTGCTTGGGGTCATCGGTGGGGTTGTGCGAGTGATCGATCTCGATGCGCGTGCCGGGGATGGCGGTACCCACGGAGCCGATCTTGCGCTTTCCAGGGTAATTTACAGTGAAAATCGGTGATGTCTCGGTGAGTCCGTAGCCCTCGTACACCATGATCCCGATGTTATCGATGAAGTCGGCGACCTCTTTGGACAGCGCGGCCGAGCCCGAAAACGCGAACTTCAGTCGCCCTCCAAAGCGCGCGCGGACCTTGGCGAAGACGACCTTATCAATGAGCTTGAGCTTGAGCTCTCCGAACCCCGAGATCGTGTTGTTTGCGCGCTGTTTGGCGAGCTCAATGCCGTGAAAGAACAGCTTGCGTTTGAACGCTGTCTCAGCGGCCATTCGCTTCTGGAGCCCGTCGTAAATTCGGTTAAAAATCCTCGGGACCGCGAACAGCAACGTGGGCTGCACTTCGCCCAAATTGTCGACGATCTTGTCGACCGCTTCGGCGATGCCCATCGAGGCGCCCATCGAGTACAGACCGTGAAGCTCGACGACCTGCCCAAAAGAGTGGGCCCATGGCAAGAACGAGAGCGAGCGGTCTTCGGCAGCCATGGGAAATACCGCATGGATCGCCGCGACGTTCTTTGCGATGTTCGCGTGCGAGAGCATGACGCCCTTGGGCTTGCCCGTGGTGCCCGAGGTGTAGATCAAGCCCGCGAGGTCTTCGGGTTTTGGCTCGTAGATGGGGGTTGGGGTCTCAGCGCCGCGCCGCCGCAGCGTTGCCAAGGTGTGCTTCTCGGTCTCGCTGCCATCAAAGCGCACGAGGGTCTCGAGGGCCGGGAGCTTGTCTTTGAACGCTTCGATACGTTTGACAAACTCAGCGCTGGGGACGAGCACGACTTTGGCGCCGCAATCGTTGAGAATGTACTCCCATTCTTCGTCGTGCTGCGCTTCGTACATGGGGACGTAGCTGGCTCCCAGGGTGTAGGTCGCGTAGCAACCGATCGCCCATTCGGAGCGGTTATTCGCAATGACAGCGACGCGATCACCGGGGCCAACACCGAGCTGTGCGAGTCCACCTCTGAAGTCATCGACGGCTTCGGCGAACTTGGCGTAGGTCATCCACTGCCACTCACCGTTGTGCTTTTCGCCGAAGAGCTGGTTTGCACCAAACAATTTGGTGCTTCGCTTGTAGATGTCGACCAGTGTCTCGAAGTGAACTTCTGCGGGCATCGCAACCTCCATGATTGTTTTTCGCGGCACGGTCGCCAAGTGTCAGCGCCTGTGCCGCGGTTAACTTCTATTTGCGCGGCAGAAGCTAAACTGAATCTCCTGCCTTGTGCGCGCAAACGCCCCACTGTCGACTCGACTCGGTCACTCAGCGCTCGTCGCGGTCCACCGAGCGCGCGAGCACGCGAGAGAGCACATGCGCGGTAAAGCGCACTGCAGGCACCACAGCGCCGTAGTCAAGCCGCGTTGAGCCAATCACACCGATCGCCCCTCCCGCCACCGGAGCGGCCACCATGGAGAGCTCTCCGTCCCGAGTACCCTGGTCTTCGTTGCCGATGACGACCTGAATGCCCGGAGCATCAATGGTGCGATCGAGCAGCTGGAGCAGAGTCACTTTGTCTTCAAGAACTCGCAGCGCGATCCGGGCGCGGTCAATGTCGCTAAACTCTGGACGCTGGATGAGCTGTGCTTGCCCCTCGACCACTACTTTGGACTGCAAATCTGCATTCGAAAGCGCTCGTTCTCCGAGCGAAAGCGCGAGCCGCGTGAGGACATCGACGCGAGCGCGTTCGGTCTCGAGCTGCTTGGCGAGCATCGCGCGCAGTTGCGCCAGTGACTGCCCCGCGATGAGCGGCGCGAGGGCATTGTTGGCGTGCTCAAGGGTGGAGGGAGTGACAGAAGATTCGGTGCGAAGGACGCGGTTTTGGACGCTCCCTTCGTTCCAC
Organism: Deltaproteobacteria bacterium; assembly: GCA_030694465.1. Classification (GTDB taxonomy): domain Bacteria; phylum Myxococcota_A; class Polyangia; order Polyangiales; genus JAUXYJ01. The sequence goes on from JAUXYJ010000079.1 coordinate 75,572, forward strand.
ACGAGGACCGCGAGGACCTCGCCTGGGCGGAGCCAGAGAAAGCGCATTTCACGCAGCGTGCGGTCGCTTGTGGGGTTGGTCATCACGACCGAGGCGGCGCCGGAGACATCGGCGAGGAGCTTTCCGGCGGCACGAAGCGCTGCCTCTGGGCCAGGCTCAATGGACGCGAAATGCGTCTCAATTCGCAGGCGAAGCTCACCTGTTAGGTCCACTGTCTCGAGCAGCGCATCCACGAAAGCGCGCAGCGCGATCCCGGTGGGCACTCGACCTGCGGAGGTGTGCGGCTTGTGCAGATATCCCTGCCCCTCAAGCTCTGCCAAGACGGCGCGAATCGAGGCACTCGAGAGATCCAGGGTCTTCGCGAGCGAGGAGGATGGGATGGGCTCGCCGCTGGCCAGATACTCTGAAACCAGGGCAAAGAGGATGCGTCGACCTCGAGGGGAGAGCATAAGATTCTGTGGACTCTGGGGAGGACGTGTCGGGCGCTGAACAGCTCATCGAGGATGAACTGGAAAGCGCATCAGGACAGCAAAAAGACCGAGTTCTTCAGTGTAGAGGCAATCGCCCAGCAGGTCAAACCGGCATGCGCGAGGGTCGACCCCTGGGTGAGCCCATGGGACAAAATGCCGATCCGTGTGGGCAACTGAATCTTAGTGTTGAGCCATGAAAAGACCGCGTGATAGCTTGCCCGCGCTTGATGGCTGGAGCAATTGCACTTCGCGCCACAGGCCAATCGGAGGCTCGACACACGATGCGTACGGGATGGCTCGCTCTCGGAGGACTGTTAACCGGAACAGCACTGGCGGTTGCATGCGGCGGCGAGAGCAAACTCAACGTCGTCGTTGAAGAGGGTGCGAACGCACGCCGTGCAAATTTGCCTGCAGTGCCGACACTTCCGCCACCACCTCCGGCTTTTGCGCCGGGCTCGCAAGAGATCCATACGGTGTACGGCGTGAGACATTTTGCTGCGAAGAATTGGGGCAAGCAGGTCCAACTTCGCGGGCACATTGTCCAGCTGCACCAAGAATTTGTTCCGAACACCACGCCGCCTCGGTTGTGTGCAGAGCGTGATCACTGCAACGAGGAGCGCCCGCACGTGTATCTCGCGGACAGCCCCACCGAGCAGGATCAAGAAAAGTGGATTCAGGTGACGGGCTACGCGCAGTTTCAATACGAAGTTGAAGATGCACGTCGCGCTGCACGCAGTGGTCGACCGACGCCGCCAGCCAACCCAGGCCTGGGAGCGATGGCACCCCCGACAGTTCCGACTGATTTTTACCAGGGCGCAGTCGTCACTGTTCGCGGCGAGTTTGTTCGTCGCGCACCCAACGGTCAGGCCAACTCGATGGGCTTGATTAACTATCGCTCGCACACCACCGATACGCCCTCACCCGAAGATCCCGCGGCTCGCCGCGCGGCTCACTAGCGAACGTCTTGCGAGGGGTCCCCTCGCCCACTCAGCGCGGGGACTTACGGTGCAACGGGGGAGCGTCCACACTGAGCCACCGCCCGAGCGGTCTCTTCGCTCACGCTCAACGTGGCATCGACGCCTCGGATGCGCGCGTAGACTCCCGCAGGAGATCCCGCGAATTCGCTTCCGATTTCGAGCTGGATCTCACGCGAGGCTGCGTCGGTGAGTCCGAGAGTGATCGTGATCGCATGTGCGCCGATGCCCGCGGACGCGCTTGACGGGCCGTAGCCCCAGACCCGTGGCGCACGCACGGTGCGCAGGCTCTCGAGAAGCGCCTCGACGGCGGCACGGTCAAACGCGGCGTTGCTCTCGGTGCGCCAACCTGCGGGGTCTCGTCGGAGGCGCAGCGTGGGCCCTCCGCGTGCGGTGCACGTGACGCGCGTCACCTCGGTGGGGTCAAGGGAGAGCACCGAGTGATCGAGGTGAGGCTGCAACAGCTCGTCGGCGACGGACTGAGACATTAGAAATACTGCTGAATTTCCAAGCAATTGTGCGTAGACACTGCCGTCAACTGCAGAGGCTCCAAGGAGCAGCTGGTGCTCACGGACGCGCGCAGGTGGGCCCGCATCGCCAAGCTCAAGCGAGGCACCAGGGCCCTCGAATCGGGCGGTTATCCGGCCTCGGGGCGTGGTGAGACCGTGCTCGGGCAACGCGCTCGGGGCACTCCACCGTAGCGCGTCGAGCGAAGCGATCCGTTCAGAGATGCCTCGAAGGGTGAGCGGATCCGCGGCCGCCGCGAACGGATGGACCACGCGCCAGTTGCCATCGATGCGTTGGACCTCGTCGCGAAATCCTGGTCCATCGGTGATCAACGAGGTGAGCTCTTCGGGGACGTCTCGGATGATCGATCGACTGCGAAATCTCGATCCATCCGCGCGGAGTAACTCTTCCGCAGTGGGCGCGAGCGCCAGCACGCTCGGCTCGCCTGCGCGGCGAACCCACGCGTGATCTTCGTTGCGTTGACCGAGCTCGACGCGTTCGGTTGCCTCAATCCCTGTGCGAGCGATTTCGATCCATGAGCTCGCTGGCGTGATCCCGCGAGCAGACGCTTCGGACGCTGCGACTCGCGATTCGACACGCAGGGCGGTGAGCGCGTCGAGCCACTGTTGTGCGCTCTCGGTGTCTACGGAGCCTGCCAGAACGCCCTCCGAACGCCAGCCCTCGGCAGCGCGAATGAGCAGCGAATTTCCAGCAGATCCGTGGAGCGTTACGCGCTCAATTTCGTCCGTGCGCGCGTAGATCAGTCGATCGTCGCGGAGCTGCTCCAGCGTGCGTGACGCGTTGTCGTAGCTCTGCTGGGGCACGCACGCGACCGCGCGCACATCGTCGCGACGAACGAGCACCTCGTCCGCGTGGCCCGGACACACGGCGCCGTAGTGAAGCACGATCGGAGGGCGCCCCGTGCGCACCACACGCACGGTCCGACGAGGCGGCTGGAGGCCCATCTCTGCCAAGCGCGCAGGGCTTGGATCATCGTCGACAAACCGCGTCGCGCGGAGCTCGCGCATGTCGCCCAACAGCGACTCGATGGCAGAACGAGAGACCCGGTCGCCTCCGGTGAGCCTAAAAAATCCCTGGGATTTTTCAGCGCGAATCGTAGTCATCCCCGGAGCCTCAAGCTCGATCGCGGTGATCCGATCGAGCTCGGTCTCGACGAGAGTACGCGCGCGCAGGTCGCGTCCGAGCACGAGGTATGTGTCCGCGATCGTGCGCGACACGACAAATCCACGGCCTTCGTACTCGACGTACACCGCCCGCTCGTCCTCGATGATCGAGCCGATCGCGAAGTTCAAACGGGCGCCGTTCGAGGACTCACGGAGCGTGACCCGTGCGCGCGGGGCGGCGAGACCAAAGCGAGTGCGGGCGTAGTGATCCAAGGTCCCGAGTTGGCGAATCGGCTGCAAAAATTCAGCTTCACTGAGCAACCGCTCGACCTCGGTCTCGTCGGCATCCACCCTTCGCCCAGCGACTGTGACGTGCCACCGGCCACCCTCTTTGACGCACTCAAATTGCTCACGGCCGCGGTCGACCACGATGGACTGGATTTGATCGCGCCGGAGCGCAGAGAAGACCCGCGCGTGGCGCTCGTCGCGGACGATGTCAGGGACGCGTCGGTTAGACCAAAGCAAGATGCCCGTACCCACAAGCACCATGGCGCCGAGCGCTGCGGTGGTGCGAAGATTCTTCGAAGCTGCCATGGGATGGGTGCCTTATTCGACGGACTTGCGTGCGCGCAGCACGGCGACGCCTACAAGAATTGCGGCCAACGGCACGAGGCCGAGGGCGTACCAGCGGATGAGTTTGATGGACTCTTGCGAGATGAGCAGCGCCGAGGAGTTGGCTGGGCGCGGAGGCACATCCACGAGGTCGTCGCGCTCAAGCAACCAGCCCACGGCCGCTTGCAACAGCGCTGCGTCCGCGAAGCGCGCACGAAACCCGAGGCTCATCGCCTCGTTGGTCACGAGATAGCTAAACGAAAACACGGCGATGCGACCATTGGCACGGTGGCCCACGCGAGGCCGAACATTGGCAAATCGCGATGCAAGCGCGAGGTCGATGGGACCGGTGATGTCCGCGCCGTCGCGGCGCAGGGCGCCATCGCGGACAGCCTCGAGCTCGCCGGTCTCGCCCCACGCCGAGGGGGTCGTCCTGAGAAGCGATTCTGCCTGTGAATTTGCAGCAGGAAGCACCTGCAGCGCGCGGGCTGTTCGCACGAGCACTTGTGCGTCGATGCCGCGCAGGTTGCGCGAGATCTCGTGCGCGCCGAAGTCTCCCGCGGTGAAGACCATCGGCGGGAGATTCTCTAAAAGATGCTCTGGATCAGACTCGACGACGACGGAGCGAGTGGCCTCGATTCCGGCCTCGCGCAGGACCGACTCGAGGCCTGTCTGCGCGTGGCGTCGCTCGACGAAGTTGGGATCGAGTAGAACGAGCAGGTTGCCCCCTGCGCGCGCATAGCGGAGCACGCGAGCGGCCTCGCCCTCGGTGAACGCTTGTCGTGGTCCAGCGATCAAGAGCGCGTCGCAGTCGGCCGGTACGGCGGTCGCGCCACGGATCGTGACCTCTCGCGCGGTGATGTTGTCGTGCTCAAGGTCTTGGACAAAGAGCTGCATGGACTCGTCGGTCCCGGACATCGGCACCTCGTCGTGCCCCTTGCTTACGCACAGGGTCGGCCGATCGGTGCGCGCGATCGCAACCAGCGCGCTGGTGAGGGCACGCTCGACTGTGACTCTCGCGCTCGCGATGCGGTCTGCGGCCGAACGGTCTGCGCCGTTTTGCACAGCGTCTCCGAGGGCGGCGAGCTGGTCTCGCTTGATCTCAAGGTGTCGCTCTCCGCGCACGATCACGATGCCAGCCTCGGCGGCGACGTCGCTGGTGGACGAGCGCGTCGCGCGCAGTCCGTAGCGCTGCGCAAACGCGACAAAGGCTTCTCGCTGTCGGTCAGGATCGAGCGTGCGCACGGTGATCTTGGGCGTGAGCGCCCGGTAGCGCTCGGCGAGCTCTACGGCGTCGCGCCATTGGGCCTCTGCGCGACCCAAAAGCACAACGATTTCAACAGGTTCGCGTGTACTGCGCGCGACCTGCTGTGACCGCGGTGAGAGCGTAAACAATCCCGCCCGCGTCCAGTCAAACCGGCGATAGTGGCGCGCAGCGAGGACGTTGATGATGCCAAAAAGGACGAGCGCCAAGAGCGCTGCGGTGGGCGCGCCTGCGAGGCGCTCGAGCCATTGAGAGGGCTTCGAAGTGGCTTTACTCATCGGTCACTGCACTCCTTTGCGAAGCTGCAACACGCGCGTGGTCTGAAAGAGCGCCACCGCGGCGATGCTCACGTAGAAGAACACGCGACGCGAGTCGACGACGCCGACGGCGAACTCTTCCATGTGTTCCCACTGGTTGAGATACGAGAAGAAGGCCTGTTGGGCTTCGCTCTCAAAAACGTACTTGCCCAGCCCCGCAAGAAAGAGCCCGCTCGTGAGGGCAAACGCGAGGACAAACGCGGTGACCTGGGAGCGCGCCATGGCGCTTGCGAGCACGCCGAGAGAGATCAGCGCGGCCCCGAGCAAGAACGTCCCGAAGTACGACGCGCCGAGCGCACCCCAATCAATGGGGCCAAATTTGCGCAGCACCATCGCGTACAAAATCGTGGGCGCCCAGAGCACGACGTACACCGTGAGCGCTGAGAAATACTTGCCCAAGACGACCTCGATGTCGCGAACGGGCGCGGTCATGAGTGACTCAAAGGTCCCGCTTCGGCGCTCTTCGGCGAACGCGCGCATGGTGAGCGCGGGGCAGAAGAGCAGGATGGGCAGGAAGTACAAGATCGAGCCGCCGAACAAGAGCTGCATGGGCCCGCGCGTGCCCGAGATCTCGGGGTTGGCGGCGAACTGCTGGAGGAGCAGCAGAAAGGTACCGCCGTTCCACAAGAGAAAAACCACGAGAATCACGTATGCGAGCGGCGTGTAAAAGTGTGCCGCGAGCTCGCGCTTATAGATCGCCCAGGTGACTCTCACGTTGTCGCTCCGTCTGATTTCTCGTTGTCGTCTGCGTCGCTCGTGGGCGCCTCCGCGGCGGTCTCTTCAAGGGCCCTGTCCGTGGTGGTGAGCTCACGAAACACGTCCTCGAGGCTCCGTGTCTCGACCGAGACCTCGCGCACGCCGAGCCCGGCCGAGACCATCGCGGCCACGAGCTGCTCGATCTTTGGCGCGATCTCTCCCTCTGCCTGCTCGATCGAAACGGTCAGCGAAAACACAGCTTCATCGCGCACTACGACGTCACCCGTAGCGACGGTCAGACCTTGGATCTCGCCCACGATCTCGCGCGCCTTCGCGTGGTCCCCTCGCAGCGTGAGCGAAGCGCTGTGGGAGCTGCTCAGCGATCGCTGGATCTCATCGAGGCTGCCCGCTGCCGCGACGCGGCCCTGTCGCAAGATAATCACGCGCCCACACATGGCCTCGACCTCGGGCAAGATGTGCGTCGAGAGCACGATGGTCTGTTCGCCGCCGAGCGATTTGATCAGCTCACGGACCTCAATAATTTGGTTGGGATCCAAGCTCGCCGTGGGCTCATCGAGGATGAGCACGGACGGCTCTGCGACGAGCGCGTCCGCGAGCGCCACGCGCTGCCGATAGCCCTTGGAGAGCTCACCGATGAGCCATTTGGCCCGGTCAGCGGTCTGCGTGAGCTCCATCGCGCGATCGACCGCGCGTTTGCGGGCGGCGCCGCCTCGGATTCCTTTGATCTCGGCGCGAAACGCTAAGAACTCGCGCACCCGGAGCTCGGGATACAGCGGCGTGCTCTCGGGCATGTACCCGATTTTGGCGCGCGCCTGCAGAGAGCTCTCTTGCACGTCAAGGCCATCGATCGAGATCGACCCCGAGGTCGGGGGCAAAAAGCCTGACATCATCCGGAGCGTGGTGCTCTTGCCGGCGCCATTGGGCCCTAAGAAACCGACGATTTCGCCCTTAGGGATCTCAAACGAAATGCTGTCGACAGCCGGGCGTCCGGCATAGGTCTTGGTCAGCTCGGTGGCGACAATCACGAGTGAGTCTCCATGGCGTTGCGGTCCCTCGTTGCGGTCCTAGGCAGAGAGATTTGCAACCGCTCAGGACAAAAATGATTCAGTTAATTCGCCGGGTTAGCCCCGATCGATCCACGCGACCGTGCGACTGGACCGAGTGGGCTTTACCACGAATCTGCGCAGAGAATTGGCGCACTTGGGAGCGCTTTTGGCATCTCTCGGTCCATGGCAGTCTTCGTCGCGGGTGCGGTCGTATCTCTTCTGGCAGTCGATTTTTACGCCCTGATGATTCGGCGTACACGCCGGTGAGCTCTCGTGACTGGCCGCAATGAGCTGGTCTCGATGGACCTTGGGTCGCGGGGATTGGAGTGCGTACTGTGATGGGCTCCGTGAGCTAAAGGCACAGCGCGCCATGAACGATCCTCCCTCGCCTCGCATCACAACCTCTCGTCTGGCTGGCACGACGTCGGCCGACAAATCCTCGGACTCCGTGGAGCGCGCACGCGTGCCCACTCCGGCGGATGGAGGTTCGGCGATGGGCGCAGCAACTCTTACATCAATCACCACACTGCCCAGCACCATGGCGCAAGACGAGGGCTCTCCGAGCTACGTGCGGCGCGCGATCGCAGGCGAAGCAGCAGGCTTTCGTGAGCTCTACGCGAGACACAAGCGCGACGTTGCGCGGCTCGTCATGCGAATGGTGGGCCCACGGGCGGACCTCGAGGACGTGGTCCAAGAGGTGTTTGTGCAGGTGTTTCGCTCGCTGGGGGCTTTTCGCGGGGACGCGAGGTTCACGACCTGGCTGCATCGTGTGACCGTCAATGTGTCCTTGATGTACCTGCGCGCGCAGCGGTCTCGCCCTCAGCTCTCGCGTCAGAGCAGCCCACCCGAGACCCCTTCACCCGAGAACGAGTCCCCCGCGGTCGCGGCGGCCACCGCAGAGCGACTGCGCGCCCTGTATGCCATCCTGGACACGATCTCTGAGAAAAAACGCACGGTGTTTGTTCTCCACGACCTTGAGGGCGTCAGCGCCCAAGAGATCTCGCAGCTCGTGGGAGCGCCGGTGTTGACCGTGCGAACACGGCTCTTTTATGCCCGGCGAGAGATCTACGCAGCCATGGCACAGAGCCCCGCCCTCGACGCGATCGCAAGCGATCTGTTGAGCCAGCGAGATGAGTAACTTGAGGAGCCACGCCATGTCGCACCACCCTACCCAACAAGATCTCTATGCGCGCACGACCGACGCGCTCAAGCACGCAAAGCAGTGCAGCGACTGCGCGCTCGCGCTGAGCCGACTGTCGTGTGGTCGCTCGCTCATTGAGAGCGCTCAGCGCGCGGACACGGCCGTCGTAGACTGGGACTCACTGGACGCCGCGGTGCTCTCGCACGTCGAGTCCGCGGTCGAACACGTGCGCGCAGAGCGAAAGAGAAGCGCTCAGCGATCACGATTTGTGCAGAGCCTGGGATTCTCGGTAGCGATCGCCGCTGCGGGTCTTTTGGTCTTTCGTGGCCGTGGCGGTCACGTCGATCAACCGCAAGAGCGCGCAGTCGCGACGCATCACGCATCGCAGAGCGCTGGCGGCGAGGCCATTTTGCCTGCGATCCCGGTCAATGCTTGGGCCGAAGCGCGCGTGTTGTTGGTGGCTGGAGAGGTGTTGACTGTACGAGACGGCGTGCCGAGCGAGGCGTTGAGCAGCGCGACGCATTTGCGAGCAGGGGCTCGTGTTCGGGGAACGAGCGCGGCCTCGCGCGCGGTGATCGCGACGTCGGCTGGGCAGAGGATCGACAGCCGCGGCGAGAGCCAAGTAGAGCTCGCGCGGTTGGACCCGAGCGATGGACGCAGCACCCTTGAGCGGGGCGAAGCGCGCGTGGACGTAGAGGCCAACAGCGGGCGCCTCATGCTCGCCGCCCACCAGTGGAACATCACCGCGAAGCACGGCGCATTTGTTGCGAAAATCGAGGGAGAATCCGTGCGATTGCGCGTGTTGTCCGGCGTCGTCGATTGCGCACATGCGCAGGGACAGCCCGAGCGGGTAGCCCCAGGACAAGAGCTGTTGTTGGACAAGCACGGGCGACGATCGATCGTCGCGGCGGCTTCGCACAACGACGACCTCGCGCTGGACACGCAGGCGCTTCACGGCGCGATTGACGGCGAGCTACTCGCGGTTCCGGCGCTGGCTGAGGGGACCTCGCTGCAGTTGGCTGGGGGGATCTTGCTCCCGGGCAATACTCGCGCGATGCGCGTGCGAGCGGTGCAGCATCTTGAAGCTTCATTGGGGAGCGAGCGGTGGACGCTTACCCTCGACCCACGCGCGCACACGATGGCTCCCCCGGCCTGGCAACCAGAGCGCACCGCGGCGAGCAATCTACCTGTAAATTTGCAGACACAACGTGCAGCCCGGACGAGCCCTGTGCCCACCTCGCACGCGACGCGCGAGACGCTCACCTCGACCACCGTGCCTCCCGAGGCGCAGGCTGGATTGCGCGCTGTACAGCGCATGCTCGGCTCGCGCACACGACACTGTTTTGAACGCTGTGAGCGCAACGCCACCTGCGGTGAGACCTCGGGGATCGCGGCCATCGTCGATCTAGACGCCGCGGGACGTGTCTCGAGTGTGCGACTCGAGGGGGCTCCGAGCGGTGATCTCTCGACGTGCATCGAGCGCGAAGTGCGCGCGACGTGGCTCCCGACGCTCGCGAACAACCGCGTAAATCTCGGGCGATTCGCTCGCTAATTCAGCGCGCCAAGAGATGGTAGGGCGGCAAGCCCACAGACCACCCCGTGGCATCACGGAGCGAGCCATCGTGTGCGTTAAAAGCCAGCACACGCGACGGTCTTCGTAGCCCTTCGGAGCCGCGATCTCCCACATAGATCACGCCGTCAGATCCGCGGACTGGCGCGGTGAGCGCGTACTCGGGGACCTCGTACCAGGTGCGGGTCAGACGTTGCTGCGTGACCGACCACTCGACCAAGCGCGTCGCAGCGACACGCATCTGGCCATCACGCGTGGGCTCGGTCATCACGACGATGAGCAGTCGATCCGAGTCGAGCGAGAGAATGTGCAGCGGATTTCCTCGTAGCGTGAGCTCATCGACGAGGGTTCGTTCGACGACGAGCGTGCGGGTATTGACCCGTACAACGCCGCCATCGCCGAGCACATCCAGCGCGCCCGCGCACGGCACATCCAGCACGCCGTCGTGCAGCGCCGGTTGCCCAAACGGGTTGCCCAGCGGCAGCTCAATGGCATCGATGGTGGGGGTCGACGGATCGACGTCCATCAGCGCGCGGGACTGCAAGTCCACCACGGCGACCGCTCCGCGCACACGCTCGCTAAGCCTCGCGAGGTCCAGACGTTGAAGCGTCACAAAAGCGTGCGTGGCGTCGGTCACGATGGCGTACGGGCTCGCCTCGGGCGAAGCGCCGCGAAGCATCGAGAGGTCTACGTCGGCTACTACCCGCGCCTCTTCGACGTCCCACACGCCCAGCGAAGACTCGGCGTTGCGACTGAAGAGCGCGAGCCTGTCGTCGAGCGCAACGTACGCCCTCACGTTGGCCTCGCGATCTGCACGCCGAGGGGACCCGGATCGACGAAGCGTCAGCGAATTTTCAGCGACATCGAAGACATGCAGTTCGTCTCTCACGCGCTGCGTGTAGGTCATCGCGACCACACGCGCGCCATGCCACGCCAAGAGCGTGTCGCCAGTCACGGGTCCTAGGCCACGACGCACACAAGGGCCTGTGGTGGCGATCGCGCAGAGCTCTCCAGACTCATAGTCGCTCGAAGAGACGTAGAGCGTTGTAGGGGCCGACAGCGCGACGCAGGGCCCATCGAGACCGGCGTCGCTCGAAGGGCTGGACCCACCGCAAGCGTGCAGATGGAGCGCTATTGCTGCGGCGACGAGGGTGCCGGATCGATGTCCCACGACAGAGAGAAGTACACTGAGCGAGAGGCGATTGGATAGCCCACGAAGTCCGCGATCGCCGCGCGGGTGACGGTCGAGGCTACGGTGATTTCGCCGGACCGGGCGTCTAGAAGGTTGCTCGCTTCGAGCGCGGCGCTCATGCCTCGGATCCAGTGAATATCCACGTGGATCGCTGCACCAAGCAACGCGCGGGCGGGTGATGGCGAGAGGTTCGCGCTGTCGAAGAATAGACCCGCGACGTAGCCGAATGAGCTCTCAAGCGACCACGCTCCGGCGCGGAGGGCCGTGCGCACAAAGAGGTCATGCTCGGGGACATTGGGGACTCGTTGGCCGTCCGAGGCGCCGAAGCTCTGGTGCGTCGCGAGGGTCCAAGCGTAGCTCGCGGTGATCTCGGCGCGCGATGTGAGGGTCATGCGCATTTGCGCTTCGAGGCCACGGATGCTGGCGCCGCGCAGGTTGAGTGCCTTGAGCGCGAGCGCGCTTGTGCGAGTGAGCACGATGAGATCGCGGGCATGTCGAACGAAGCCTCCGAGCTCGAGCCGCAGGTGGACCGGCCGGGCCCGAAGCGACGCCACCACGGCGCCCTCAACCGATGCGCTCGATTCTTGAACGAGCTGAGGATTTGCACGCAAATACTCTCCCACACCGTAGAGCTCGACGAGCGAAGGCGCGCGCTCAAGCACCGCCGCTTGCGCACGAACTGCGAGCCACGGTGTCGCGCTCCACCGCAGGGCGACCCGCGGCGAGAGCAACATGCGCTGCGTCGCAGTGTGCCCTCCGTAGGACTGATCGCTCTGGGCCTCGACTCCGACACCTGCGCCGAGCAGCCACGCGCCCAGCTGGCTCTCTAGCTCAGCGCCGGCCAGCCCAGACCACCTCGCGTTGCGCGACGCGCCTGCTCCACCGCCGCCGTTGCTCGTCGCGAAGTCATCGAGACGCGCCCGCAGAACCAGCGCGACGCGCGTGGGGCCCTCTTGCACGCTGAGGGTGCCACCGAGCTCGGGCGCGAGGCCTGCAGTGAGCGCTCCGGTGCCACCAAGCTCACGCGCGGGGTCCCCGTACACATCTCGGCGGAGCTGCAACGAGACGTGCGGCGCGACGCGGAGAGGCCCTCGGTGAAGCACCGATCCGAGGTGCAGCAAGCCTCGCCCTTGCGTGAGGTAGGTCCTCGCGTAGCTCGGTGATCCGGGGCCGGGCAGACCGCCCGTACGTGCCGAGGCCACCCCAGTGAGACACACCTGCGAGACACAGACACGCGAGAGAAGATCAAGGGCGTCGGCGTGAGCGTTGCGACGGATTTGGTCTGGGCGATCGTCGCGCAGATCGAACGGTGTTGCGCCATCGTCGAAGTAGCGAGAGGTGCCCGAGGTTCCCCTGTAAGATACTGAAACCATTGAAGAAATAGACGCCGTGCGCCCAGACACCAGTGCGCTGATTCGGCGCTGGTCAAACGCGCCGTAGCCCGCGCTAAGCCAGCCGAGGCTCCGTGTGGACAGCTCGCGGGTGTGCAGCTCGATCGTGCCTCCCATGCCCTGCATTCCCAGCCGCAGTGGCGCGGGACCACGGTAGATGTCTGCGCGAGAGAGCAGCGCTGGGGCGAGCTGAGAGAGGTCTAGCGTGGGCGAGACCGCGTCGTTGAGCACCACGCCGTCGAGCGCCACGGTCACCTGCGAGGTGGGCGCGCCGCGCATCGAGACAAACGAAGGTGCGAGCCCATCGCCAGTGCTGCGCGTGTGCACGCCGACGGCCTCGTCGAGCAGGGCGGTCACTGCGGGCGCGGTTCTCCCGCGTTGCGCGAGGTCCACCACGGTCGCGCTGTAGAGTCGATCTTCGATCGCGCGACGGCGTAGCCGGTCTGCGCGCACGGTGACCCCGGCGGGGTCGTCGTCTGGATCGTGTGGAGCCTGCGTTGAGCCTTGGCGCGCTTGCGCCCAGAGCGCGGGTGCCCACGTGAGCGCGGCGGTTGCCGCCACAATCCCATGAGCGAGGTGCGCGAGGTTCACGGCCAGGCTCAGTCGTCAGCGAAGAGCCGATCGAGCTCGGATCGCGTGAGAAATCCCGCGACTTTCTCGTCTTGTTCTTGGCCCAAGACGTTGTCGACGAGCTCACGTTTGCGGGACGAGAGCTCGAGGATTTTCTCTTCGATGGTGCCACGCGCGATGAAGCGATAAGCGGTCACGACGCGTGTCTGGCCAATGCGATGTGCGCGGTCGGTGGCTTGGTCTTCGACCGCGGGGTTCCACCAGGGGTCGAAGTGAATCACGGTGTCTGCGCCCGTGAGATTGAGTCCAGTGCCGCCAGCTTTGAGCGAGATCAAGAACACGGGGATGTTGTCGTTGGCATTAAACCGATCGACGCGCTCTTGGCGGTTCTTGGTATCTCCGTCGATGTATTCGTAGGCGATTCCCTCGCTGTTGAGCATCGTCTTGATGTGCTGCAGCATGGTCACGAACTGCGAAAACACGAGCGTCCGGTGTCCACCTTGCTGTGCCTCGGTGAGCAGCTCTTTGAGCGCGACCAGCTTGCCAGAGCTCTCGTCCGTAAACGTCCCAGACAAGCCCAACAATCGCGGGTCGCACGCGGCCTGACGCAAGCGCGTGAGACCAGCCAAGATCTGCAGTTGTGAGCGTCCGAGGCCGTTGTTTTCGACCTCTCCAAAGATCGATTCACGCACCGTACGAAGCACGGACTTGTAAATCGCTGACTGCTCAGGAGACATCTCGCAGAGCAATTCGGTGAGAATTTTTTCAGGCAAATCCTGTGCAACTTCGCTCTTTGTGCGGCGCAACACGAAGGGATGAATCGTCGCGCGCAGCCGTCGTGCAGCTTCTTCGTCGCCACGATCAATGGGCCTGGCGTAGCGCTCTTCAAACTGCACCAGCGGCGGGAGCAGACCCGGCGAGACAAAGTCAAAGATCGACCAGATTTCGCTCAGGCGGTTCTCGATCGGTGTGCCCGTGAGGGCGAGACGTCGGCGCCCTTTGAGGTTCTTTGCGGCTCGCGCGGTCGCGCTGCTTGGGTTCTTGATCGACTGCGCCTCGTCCAGAATCACGTAGCCCCACTCAATCGAGTTCAAGAACTCTTCGTCGCGGCGAAGCAGCGCGTACGACGTGACGACCACGTCGACGTTCGCGAACTCGGACTTGTATTGCGCGCGATCCGAGCCAGTCCACGCGATCGCACGCAGCGACGGCGCAAACTTTTGGATCTCTCGCACCCAGTTTTGCACGACGCTGGTCGGGGCGATCACGAGCGCAAGCGGACCCGTCTGCGCGAGGGCCTTCGCCGCGGGGCCAACCGCGACCGCAGCCGAGTCATCGTCGGACTTCTTCGCGGACTTCTTTGTGGTCTTCTTCGCAGGTTTCTTAAGCGCCTCGGGCTCGACTTCGGCGACGACAGTCTCGTCGACAGGTGCCTCTTTCGCGGTCTTTTTGCTGGCCTTCTTGGCGACCTTGCGCGGCCCATCTGCGCTCTCGATGGACGAGATCGGCTCGTTGAGCTGCTTGACCCACAAGAGCAACGCGATCGCCTCAAGGGTCTTGCCCAGGCCCATGTCGTCCGCGAGAATCCCGCCCGTTCCGGTGCGAAAGAGATACGCGAGCCACGAGAACCCCTCGGCTTGGTAGGGCCGCATGATCGCGTTGAGGTTCGCAGGAGGCTCGATCGCTTCGACCTTGTGATCGCCTAACGCCGCGAAGAAATCTTTGGTCGCCCGCGGCACTTCTGCGCGGGTCCCGAGCGAATCGAGCAGGTCTTGGACACGTCCAGCCTGCGCGAGTGGGACCGCTTGGCCCGAGCCATTGCTATGAATCTCTTGCATGCGCGAGAGGACATCCTGGACCTGCATGCCCTCGATCCGCGCGAAGCTCCCGTCTTCGAGCCGCACAAGGTGGCTGCCCATCTCAAGCGCACGACGCAGATCCGCTTCGGTGGCCTTGAGCCCATCGGAGTCAAACTCGACGTCTACCGAGAGCCAGTCGACACCAGAGCTCACCCGCGCACGCGGGATCACTGGGGACTTTCGCAGGGTCACGTTCGCGAGATGCTCGGGCACATACTTCACCCACTCGCGGGGAAGCATCGGGACGCACTCGCTCCAGAACTTGATCGCTTTTTCGCCCTCTGCCTGCAGTGCCTGAAAGTCATCGGTGACCTCAAGCCCCCCGTCAAGCAGCTGACTCACCGCAAGGCGCTCGCCGCCCACATCCCGACGCAGACACTTGGGACGCAAGCTGTCTCCAGCCAAGATCACGAGCGGCGGAGCGAGGTCCACCAGGGGCACATTGAACTCGTGCTCGCCATATTTCACATCGAGCGTCGCGACGACCCGTGAGAAATCACCCATCGCGCGCAGGACATACGTCGGGGTTACGTCAACCTCGTCGACCACCATCCGGATGTCCGGAAGCGGCGCGTTGAGCGCGAGCGAAATGCGCGGGAGTTGCTCTCCCAAGAGCTTCGCGACTTCGGCGATCGGATAGGTAATCGCTGGGGTTTTCAGCAATCGCTCAAGCCACACCGAGGTGACATGCTCTGCGACAGGTCGCACGACCCCTTGGATCGGGTCGATGTGCCAGCCTGGATCCCCTTCAAGCCACAGGCCCTGGTTGAGATGAAACTTGCGTGCTTCGGTGGCTTTTCGCTCAAAAAGCGCGCGCACTCGCACGTGCGAGGGCGGCACCATCTCGAGCTCAAGCCGCGGCATCAGCGGCTCGTCAAGATAGCGAAGCTCCATGAGCATCGGCTCCACGAGAACGCGGCGACCGCGAAGACGACCGACGAGATCTGCCGCTTCTTCTCCACGTACTTCGACGATCGCCCCACGAGCACCCTTGGGATGAAGCCTCGCGAGCTGCTTGAGAATCGGTCGGTGAACGCTCGGCAGCGCGCCGAGCAGATCATACGCATCCGAAGCCGTGATCGCGGTGCGGCTCTCGGCGAGATACGGTGTGATGGCGAGCGATCCTGCGCGGACAAGAACACGGTATTCGATTTCGGGCGCACGCCGCAGCTCAGCGCTGGGGAGCCACGCGGCAAAACCGCGCGCTTGATCATGCGCGCTCAAGGTCGACGACGAGCCCGATTGGACCGTCGACAGACCGCCAGCGCTGACGACACGGGGCCCGCCGCGGTCTACAACGACGACCTCACGGCCGGACCCTTCGTCGCGTCTGCGGGCCGGCTTCGCGCCGCGTGGATCGTGTCGATCGGTGCGCTCGGCTCGCTCATTGCGGGGGCTCCGGGCTTGGCGAGGTTCGCGACGGTCATCACGGGGGGCTCGGTCTCCACGACCTGCGCGATCGCCCGCAGGGGCTGCTCCGTTGCGCTCTTCGCGAGGGGGTCGCTCTTCGCCCCCGCCACCGCCACCGTTGGCGGCGCGCCCTTCGCCCTCGGGCGCATCTCCTTCACTTTGGCTTCGCGGCGGTCTCACACGGTCGCGGAGCGCAACCAGCAGGGCCGCGACGTGCTTGCAGTGCCGATCGGGGCCACGCCACGCCGGACAAGTGCACTGGCTCGCGAGGCCTCCCTCGTCCGAGAGCGCGAGTCGTACGTCGTACGGATCGCTCGCGCGGCCATGAATACGCCCAGTCGCCACGCCCTCACGCGCGATGACATCGTGGACGCACGCTTGGCGCGCATAGACGCGACCCCGAAGGTAGGCGTTTGCCCCGACCAAACGCGCCAAGGCGCGATCACTCAATCGCGCGACTGCCTGCACTACGGGGCTCTGAACGTCCACCGTTGACTCTGTCGTCAAGACTATACTCCTGCGCTGCGCTCGCTCTGCGAACGACTCACTCGATAGCCACGTGCGCGCTGGAAAATCCCAGCAGGATGGTCTGTGGAGTTCACTCTCAAAACGGCCTCGCCTTGCGATACCAATCGCCACCAACCAGCTTTATGGAGGGTTGGCAACAATTACACAGGGCCCAAGCGACAAACTCGTCCGGATTGAGGGGAACCCACGAACACACCTCGTGGCGTCTAAGGCTTCGTGGCGGCGGTCTTCTGAGGGTTCTCCGGCTGCAACAAGACTCACTCCCGAGGAGTGTCACGCTGCTGCCTTAGATGCCCCGCACCATCGGTCCGCGTCACAAGCGCGCGGTTCATAGCACGAATCTCACCCCACTCGTCCAGCTTTGCCGAGAACAAAAAACCAAAGTCACACAGAGGGACAACGGTATGCACCCGAGCAACGGAGAGCTCGCTTCGGAGCGGGCTGTGATAGCCTCCGGCGCGCTGTGCGCAACTGCCTTTGTTTTGCTCTCGCGATCTTGAGCAGCGTGGCCTCTGGCTGCGCCACCACCCACCTGCTCCAACCCGTGGGCAAGAACAACGTCCGTATCAATGTCAGCGGCGGTGGGCCTGCGATTCGCCTCGGTGGCCCCATCCCGCTGCCCCTGGTGAGCGTCAACGCGGCCTACGGCGTCGAGGACGACCTTGACATCCACGCGGGCCTCCACCCTGTCGCTGCGGCATTTAACCCAGGCGCGGGGTCTACACCGCTCATGGGGATCAACGCAGGCGCGACCTGGCACCCCATTCAGCGCTGGCGCCACGCGCTCTCCATCGGCGGCGAGCTGTATGCGTTTGGCAATCGCCGCGACGCGGTCGTGTTTGCCAACGCGTGGATCGGCGGATCGGGTCGCCCGACTCGCTGGCTGCTGTTGGGAGGAGGCGTCCACAATTTGCTACGCGTCGGGAGCAGCGAGCCCGAAGTCGACGCGCGTCCGTTTTGGACGCCCACGTTGTTTGGCCTCGCCGAGTTTGGTCCCATCGGGCGCGTGACCATTGACCTTGAGGCACGCTGGTATGCGTTTACTCAAAACGGACGCAACACGGCGCCAGAGTTTTTTCCGATCGGATCGCTCGGCGCTCTCGGCGTGATGCTCGGCGTTAACTACACCTTCCCCGAGGTCCGACGATGATCACGCGAAGGCTTAGGGCCACGCTCGCGACGGTGCTCGCCCTCAGCGTGTCGTCGTGCATCAACCTCGACGCGTTCTTCTTCAATCCTCGCCGCATCGCGACGGGGAGCGACTACACACTGCAGGATTATCCTGCAAATTGGCCCGCGAATCTTCGCATTGATCTCGCCAACGTCGAGCGCCTTGAGCTCCGCGCGGACGACGGCACCAGTGTGTTCGCTGCGATCGCACGACAGCCCAACGCGACCCAAGTCGCGACCGTGCTCTATCACCACGGCAACGCGTCCAACATCGACGGCTATTGGAACCGTGTCGCGATGCTCTACGACATGGGCGTCAACGTGATCGCATACGATTATCCTGGCTACGGACGAACGCCTGGGTCGCCCTCCGAAGACGGGATCTATCGCAGCGCGCGGGCGACCTACGCGTACCTCCAGTCACCCGTG
Organism: Deltaproteobacteria bacterium; assembly: GCA_030694465.1. Classification (GTDB taxonomy): domain Bacteria; phylum Myxococcota_A; class Polyangia; order Polyangiales; genus JAUXYJ01. Next base: position 93,863 of record JAUXYJ010000079.1, read on the forward strand.
AGCGGGATCAATCCGCAAGTGATTTTTCACTATGGATTCTCACTGGGGAGTGCGCCTGCGACCTACCTCGCGTGGAGCAACCTCAGCGCCGGACTCATCCTTGAGGCGCCATTTACCAACGTCGCAGCGCTCGCCGCAGACGGCTCTCTGGTCGTGCCCTCGTCGTTTGTGATGAGCCACCGGTTCGACAATAAGTCGCGCATTCGCTTGGCGGCCCAGCGCGCGGCGAGAGGCTTGCTGCTCTTTCACGGCACCGCGGATGACTTTGTCCAGACCTCTCTCGGGATCGAGCTCTTTGAGACCATGTGCCGTGAGCCGCTCACTAACAGCGGCACGCTCGCGCTCATTCAAGACGCCGGACATGGCAACGTCCCGTGCAGCAATCACGACGCAAATCCCTGCATTCCGGCTGACGCTTCGTCTCTGTACCAGACCACGCTCCGGGCTTTTTTAGCCACCCCGCCCGCGGCCGTTGGGATGCGCCGATGCACGAGACTCCCGGCAGCTCCGCCGAGCGGCTCCTAGCGCTTGCTTAGTCCTCGCGCGTGCGGTTTTTCTTCTTCTCGCTCTGCATTTTCTTCCCCTCAAGTCGGCGCATCTTGGACCCAAACGTCGGTCGCGTTGCGCGCCTCGCTTTGGGCACCACCAACGCAGCGCGGATCAAGGCGGCCATTTTGTCTCGCGCGTCTTCAAGGTTACGCGGCTGGTCACGCGTTAGCTGGCTGAGCACGACGAGGCGCCCTTCAGCGTCGAACTTTGAGGGATTTTGCTGGCGCAGTCTCTCTCTTTGCGCACCCGTGAGCGCGCCCCAGCGGTCAAGATTCAACCGGAGATCGACCTTGGACGAGACCTTGTTCACGTTCTGGCCTCCAGGTCCCGCAGCCCTCACCGCAGTCCAAGAGAGGCAGTCCACCGGAATGGTCAGAGCATCGTTGACAGGCAAAGCATCCATCGCGCCGCGCATGATGAGCCACGTGTCGCGTTGCTCCAACGCCCCAATGTACGAACGTCGCGAAGCTCACCCCCACGAACGCGAGACAGCCGACCCATTGACCGCGAACTCATCGGTAATTTCGCTCCAAAAATAGACCACCACGATCGCTCCTCCCGCCAGTACGAGCCCGAGAACAATCGCCACCGGCAACAGACATCCGAGCGAGCGCTTGGGTCGCGAGGCCGGCGCAGGACGCACCGGATAACGTGGAGACTGCTGAGCCAATCCGAGCTGCGGCGACGCGGGCATGGCCGCAACACCAGGCGGCGCGAGCTGCTCTGTCGTCACAGGTGCTCTCTGGTGGCCAGGGCCCCCGTAGGGAGCATGGATGGGCGCAACGAAAGGCCCATCGCTCGCGTGATTCGTTTGGGTTGCGTGGAGCAGTTCGTGCGCGAGGCGAGTCTCGGGAACTGCAGAATCATGATTAATTTCAACGGTATGTAGCGATTGAACGCCGGGGACGTGGCTACCAAACACTCCCCCTCCCCCCGCAGGAAAGTCCACCGTGCTCACAGGTGTGAGCGCCGCGAGGGCGGCCGCTTGGTTGGGCGCAGACACCGAGGCGTGCATCGCAGCCAGCATGGCCTCACGCATCTCGGTCGCAGACTCGTAGCGTCGCTCTCGGTCCTGTGACATCGCGCGCTCGACCATCGCGACTACCACCCCGGGGAGGTCCTTGACGAGCGAAGTCAGCGGCGTCGGGAGCCTGTCTGCGATCGCCGCCAAGAGCTCAAGGTGGGCGAGCTCTGCAAAGGGCGGGCGCCCAGAGAGACAAGCATACGCAATGGCTCCCATCGCATACAGGTCGGCACGAGCGTCGAGGTCTGTAATCCCGAGCGCTTGCTCAGGGGCCATAAACCTTGGCGTCCCCACCACCACGCCCACCGCGGTGGGTGCAGCCCTTCGACCTTCGCGCACCCGAGAGACACCGAAGTCGAGGATCTTAACGATCTCGACGCCCTCTTCGTCGCGAGACAGAAACAGGTTCGCCGGCTTTAAATCCCTGTGAATAATCCCACGTGCGTGCACCGCCGAGAGCGCCTCAAGGGCCTGGGCTAACAGCGAGACTGTCACCGTGACCGACAGCCGCTGCTCACGCCGAATACGCGCCTCGAGGGACTCTCCGCGAAGAATCTCCATGACGAGGTACGCGCCCACGACGGGATCGACACCAAAGTCCAAGACCTCTACGACGCCCTTGCGGGCGATGGATGCGGCTGCCACAGCCTCTTGCTCGAATCGCAGGACCGCCTCGGCGTTGTCTTGATCCTCGGGCGCCATGAGCTTGACCGCGACCGCTCGCCCCAGCGTCGCGTGCCGCCCCTGAAAGACGGCGCCCATGCCCCCCTCGCCGAGGACACGCTCAAGTCGATAGCGTCCCCCGACCATCAGCCCGACGCGACTATGGGGCCACTGAAGCTCGCTGCTCATTCGTCTGTTTCTGTCTCGAGTTCAGAGGCCGCGAGTGCCATCGAAGACAACGCGGCGCGGATGGCCTCGGGCGAGAAGCCCTGTCGCGCCAACCAAGACCATAGTCGCTGCGTTCGCTCACGTCCTTCATAGCGAGCCAGCGAGCGTATTTTCTTAGAAGCAGCCTCAATCGCCAGCGATTTCTCAGAGTGTCCACCCTCTCGCATGGCGGCCTCGAGCGCGACCGACGCGGTCGCGGGGTCGACACCTTTGCGGGCTAGCTCAGCGCTCGCGCGGCGCGTCGATCTCGCGCGTGCAAGGGATGCCCGGGCTTTGTTCTCTGCGTACACGCGGTCGTCAAGAAAGCCCTTCGCGATCAGTCTGACAATCGCCCGCGCGACGATCACACGATCTTCACCTTTGCCGACGAGCTTGCGCTCCATGTCTTTCGAGGACTGCGCACGGGCAGAGAGCATCCCGAGAGCACGCTGGTAGACACGGCGTGTCTCGGGATCGAGCTCTTCGAGCGAGACCTCGGCGACGTCGTCGCTCAGCTGCTCACCGGTCCTAGGTTGGCCAGCACCCGCGTACCCTCGGCACCAAAGTTGGGTAGCGTAACCCCCATGATTTTGGCAAGCGCGATAAAGTAATCTGCAATCGGTTGACCTCCAAAGTCGACATGGCGATCCGTAGTGATCTGCCCACCACCACGACCCACCGAGAGCAGCGGAAGCCCGGTGTGGGCATGCGAGTTTCCATCAGCGATTTCGCTGCTAAACATGCAGACGGTGTTGTCGAGCGCGTTGGTCCCCATGCCATCATCAATCATTCGAAGTCGATTGCAGAGTTCGGCAAACTTGCGAACCTCCCATGTGCCAATCGTCTCGAGCTTCGTGAGATTGTTTTCGTTATTCATGTGATGAGACAGGTTGTGATGCCCCTCGGTAAGACCCAAGAAGTCAAACACTCGACCGCTGCCCGCGTTGCCCAACATGAAGGTCTGAACTCGGGTCAAATCGCAGCGAAATGACAGCGCGAGGAGGTCATGCATCACATCGACGAGCATGGGATACGGCACGGTCGCGGCGGGACGCGGCGTGGGCGTGCACACCATACCCTCCATCATCCCGATCCGAAGTTCGACCTCACGGATGGCGGTGAGATACTCGTCAAGCTTACGACGATCGGTCGGCCCCATGCGAGTCTGCAACGAGGTGGCCTCGCCACGAACATAGTCCAGCACGCTCGTTGAGTACGCACGGCGGCGCGCATTTGCGGCCACGGTCGCGGACGGATCCATCCCGGCAAACAAGCGATCAAACAGGGTTCGAGGGCTCGTAATCTTCGGCAGCGGCGTCGTCGCGCTGGACCACGACACGTTGCGCGCATACGCGCACGAGTATCCCGAGTCGCAGTCTCCCGCGCTTGAGCCAGCGTCCGTTCCGACCTGCAGCGACGGAAACCGAGACATCATCCCGACTCGCTGGGCGATCGCCTGATCGATCGAGATCCCGTTGCGGATATTGGTCCCGTCGGTCTTTACCAGGCGGGCAGAGGTGAGAAAGCAGCCTGTCCCACGTGCGTGGTCCCCAGCCCCATCGTTAGTCCCCCCGAAGGAGGCAGAAGCCGGCCGATTGTGCAGTCCAGAGAGCACCGCGGTGTAGGGCTTGAGCGCGGCGCCCAGGGGGGCAAGCATGCGCGAGAGTGCCCACGCCGAGCCCACACCCCGTGCCGCCGGAGACCAACCGCGGCCATCCGAAGAGTTAATCCCACAGGGTGTGTAATAGAAGAGCACTCGTCGCGGAAGCGGACGCGCCTGTGCCCTCGCCTCTCGTGAGAGCAAGCTCTCAAGAAAGGGAAGCGCTACAGCGACGCCTGCGCCACCAAGTACAACTCTGCGAGAAATTTTGCTCGTCTTCATAGAATTGTCTCCGCGCATCACATGCCCCCTAACTCTGCTCGACGGAGCCGAAAGGCATCCGAGAGAACAATCTGTGTAATCAAAGTCCGCAATCGAAGTCCCGACGAACGCCACTGGCCATCAAGCTGCGCGAGCTGCGCGTCGTCGTTCTCGTTGAGGCCGCGCCCGAGCGCATAGGTCAGCATTTGTTGCGAGACACAGCGCGCAAACCGCGGGTCCTGCGACACGATCCGCGCGAGCTGCTGCGCGCCCTCAAACCGCGTCCCGTCAGGCAGCATGCCCGTCGCGTCGATGGGGTAGCGTCCCTCCATCGTTCGATGAAGGCCGACCGCGTCGAAGTTCTCAAGCCCAAACCCAATCGGGTCCATGAGATCGTGGCAGCTACGGCACAAAGGCTGCGTTGCGTGCGCTTCGAGCCGCTGGCGCACCGAGCCCATGACCATCATCTCGGTCGGCAGACCTTCGACGTTGGGAGGCGGCGCGGGAGGCGGCGCGCACAAGAGCTGCTGCAACACCCACTGTCCACGCTTGACTGGCGATGTGCGATCGGCGTGGCTCGTGACCGTCAACAGGGTCCCCTGCGTGAGAAATCCAAGGCGCTGGGCGCCCAAAGCGGTGCGCTGAAGGCCGGCCCCGCTCGGTGGAGTTACGCCGTAATAACCCGCCATGCGGGCGTCTACGAAGCTGTAGTCGGCCGTGAGAAACTCCGACATGGACACATCGTTCTGCAAAAAGTGTCCGAAGAAGGCCTCGGTCTCTTGGCGCATCGCGTCGCGAATCTGTGCGGTATATCTCGGATAGAGCGCAGCGTTTACGTCATGTTCGTCAAGCCTGCGGGTGTAGAGCCATTGCCCTGCAAAGTTCTGCACGAGCGCCTGCGCGTTGGCGTGCGCGAGCATGCGCTGCGCTTGCGCGGTGAGCACCGCGGGCTGCAAGAGCGTGCCGTCGTCTGCGACCCGATCAAGCTCGGCGTCGGGCATTGAGCTCCACAAGAAGTACGAGAGTCGCGCCGCGAGCTCGTGCGCGGTGACCGCGTGAGGAGCCGGATTTGCGCGATCCGAATCGATTTCGACGCGGTAGATAAAGTGCGGAGAGAGCAACATCGCGCGCATCGAGAGCTTGATCGCGTCGTCCCAGGTGCCAGCGTGCATCCGAGTCACCGCACGAAAGCGAGACCACACCGCGCGGACCTCTGTCTGAGCCAACGGACGCCGCCACGCGCGACGGCCAAATCGGGTGAGCACCTGCTCTGCGCAGGCATCTTCACCCATCGCGACCGGGTCGCAGGTGAGCCACTGCGCGCGGCTCGGAGGTGGGGTTCCGGTCGCACCGAGGGGCCCCTCGACGCGCAAGAAATCAACCCACAGGTTGCGATCGGCGCTGGGGGTTCCCCCGACGAAGTCATTCTCAAACGTCGCAGAGACCGTGACCGGACCCGCACGCGTGACCGTAAATTCAGCGGTAAATTCACCTGGTGAGGCTGCGAGGTTGGGCACCATCACCGTGCGCAGGGCCGTGCCGTCGAGCTCCATCCCCATGCGCGCGTCTTCGGTTCCCGCGCGCGATTGCCACGCACTTACCGTCAGCCGATAGCGTCCTGGAGCGGGCAGCGTGACCATGCCACCCACCTCTCCGTTGGACCACAGGAGCCACGCAGCGCCGCTCACAGCGCCGACCGATCCCATGAGGCTCTCGGCCTCGAGCTGCCAGCGCTGAGAGGCCACGGTGGGCACGCCAAGCGCTTCTTCGACCAGGGCCTCGGCGGCGCGGTCGTACTGCTCGATGTGCAGCGGCGAGACGCTCAGGACATCCGCGATATTGTCAAAGCCGTAGCCTCGATCATCCGCAGGAAACTCGTCTGCGGGTCGCGTGCGTGTCCCCAGAAGATCTCGCACGGTGTTGTTGTACTCTGCACGATTGAGCCTGTGAATGGTCACACGCTGTGGGTCCACGGCTGGCGTGACCGTGCCTGCTTCGGACGTCACCACGCCGTCCACCACGACCACGTCGTTCTGAGCGACGGGGGTGCTCGCAATCGGTGGCTCCCCGATGGCGCCCGTACATGCCGTAATACCTGCAGTGAGCAGAAAAATACCACGCAGTATGACTGCCCGCTGTGGTTCTCTTGTTGGTCGCACGGGATCCTCCGGCACGCTAGCGTTTGGGGTTGAGGAGGATGCAGCGCATCCAAAGCTCACCTACGCAGTCTATCAAATTCGAATCTCGAAAACGCAAAACCGTCTTCGCAGTTCAGACAAGCGGGCCGAGGGCACCATCCCTTGCGTGATTGGTGCTATCTCCTGTTGGTGTTAGTCGACGATCCCATGGGGAGCCGCTCGTGCCCCTCGCATCGTCGCAATGAACGCCGTCAACCAGTGGAGTCGCAACGATGCCGTGTGGCATGAACCTAGAACTTGGCTGGGAAGGACTCGGCCGGATTATTCGCAGCAAGGACAAGTCTCGATCGATCGAGGCTCAGGACGAGATTCACGTCGACGTCCGGATGCTGCCGATCCTGTCCGAAGCCGAAATGAAAGAAATCTTGCAGCGTGTTCTTGAGTCCGAAGGATGGACTCAGAATGCTGACGGGACGTTGAGCAAGGAAATCGGCGACGCGACTGCGACGCTTTCTCCAGAGTCGGACAAGATCGTCTTGGCCGCACGCCAGCAAGAGACAGTCAAGGTCACCGAGCAGCGGTCTTTTGAAAAAGACACCACGGACACCGAGGTGGAGGCGACGCTCGATCAAGGGGCAGACGCCAAGCTTGATGCGCTGGCAAAAGCCCGGGAAGAAGCGCTCTCACGGCAAGCCGTCGCCAGGCTCTTGGCAGCAGAGCCTACCCTTCGCGAGACCGTACAGACTGCCCTCAACAAGGTCTATCGCGAGGCCCTCGAACAGCGCGCAAAGCAGCTCGGCGCCGTCGAGCGGATCCGAGAAGAAGGCACACCCGATGGCAACTACGAGGTCACCATTGTCGTGCGTGGATAGGACCATTCGGCGACTGAAACTGCAGCGTTGTGTCAGTCAGAGGAGCAGTTCATGAAGCAAGCCCGAGCAGACGAACGAAGAGTCACGATTCGGTACCGCGCGGACCGAGCGACGGGACGAACGTCGCTGACTATTGATGTCGAAGTTCCCGAGGACGAGATGCCTCACGAGCACCGGCAAGATCTCAAAGAGATGGCCGAAGAGCTGCTTGGCGTTCCGCTTGGATCTTTGCCGGCCGATGTCGAAGTGCAACTTAAACGCGCGGGAGGCAAAGAGCCCCATGACCATGACCATGACCACGCGGAGACCCAGGCCCAACCCGAGCGCAAGGCAATCAAGACATGAAAATCCTCTCGATCGCGCTGTCCATCCTTTGCGCTGCGAGCGTGCTTGGACACCTCGCCGCCGAGCACAGCGGCAATAAAATCCTGCGAGGAGTCACCAAGACGCTCGCGAGCCTCGCGTTCGTCGCGACGGCGTGGACCCTGGGCGCGTGGGGTACGCCGTATGGGCAGGTCGTGATGGTGGCGTTGGTGCTCTGTGCCATCGGCGATGTGCTCTTGCTGGGTCGGGCAACAGCGGCATTTCTCGGGGGTCTGGGGAGCTTCTTGCTTGGCCACATCGCGCTCGCAGTGGCGTTTTACCGCTGCGGGTTGGCGCCGGGCTGGCTCCCGACGGCGTTGTTCGCGCTGGGTGTCGTAGGCGGCGGTGTGCTCCGGTGGCTGCTCCCCAACGTCGAGCGCAAGATGCAGGGTCCCGTCTTGGCCTACTGCGCAGCGATCACGGCCATGCTCGCCATTGCCATCGCGACCGCGGGACAGGGCACCTCTGTCCTCGTCCCTCTCGGCGCGGCGCTGTTCTATCTCTCGGACCTCAGCGTCGCCCGCGATCGCTTTGTCAAGCCCGGGTTCGTCAACCGAATCTGGGGCCTCCCGGTCTACTACGCGAGCACGCTGATCCTCGCTTGGTCAGTCCAGTTCGTCAGCCGCTAGCTCGGCACGATTCGGTCACTCGGGGATGTAAGCGCGCTCAACCACGCGCGTTGAGGGGATGTGGTCTGGGCGTGCGCTGCACAACCCCGACAAGAAAATCGTGTCGCCATCAAACCTTCACGCGATGTGCGACGTCCGAAGCAAACCCGCTACTTCACTCAATCCCCCACAGCAGCTCGCGCCCATCCGCGATTTGCCGGAGCACTTGTTATGGCCCGCTGGACTCTTCGTCGCACCCTTGTAGGCATCGTCGCCATCACCCTGGGTGTGGCCTCGCAGCGGGCAGACGCCGTGGTGGTTTCACCTGATTTTCACCACGGTGCGCCCCGTCCGCACCCCCATTGGCAGCTCGTCACACCCGCGCAATCGCCCTGGAGCACCTACCTATCACAGCAGCGCGCGACGGCGATCGCGCGGCTCAGACAGTACGCATCGACCGGGCACTTTGCAGTCAATCATACGCATCCCGGAGTCGCGCACGTGTTCGTCGACAGCCTCGGCCGCCCTTCGGCGCTGGCCTTTCTGCTCGGCGCGAGTGGGCACTCACAGCTCGTGTCGCAGATCCAATTGCAGGGCAATTTCACAGGGATTTCTTACACAAGTCATCCCGGTCTCTATGCGTGGGTTTTGTCCTCGGGGCTCACACAAGAAGAGCTCGCGGCGATCGAAGAGACCCACTCGTTTGTGCCGCAAGGAGCGCACCCGCGCTACGTCTTCGCGATCGAGCAGCAGGAACGGATTCGACTTCAGCAGCATTTTTTTCAGGTGATTCAGCAGCTTGAGCAGCAGTCGTTCGCATCGCTTCAGTCTGCCGTGGCGCGGCTTGGTGGCTACGCGTCCCACGCACCGCACGACCTCGCGAGCTACAATGTCTCGACGCCGGTCACGTACGTCCAACCGTTTCCGTACGCCAACCCGGTGGTGTCTCCGCAGATCTATCCCAGCTATTCTGGCTACGGCTCACCGGTCCGAACGCCCGTGCGGATCGACCCCTATGCACAACAGTGGCAGCCCGCGACGATCACCCCGGTCGTCATGACGGTGCCCGAGATGCAGCCCTACCCACAGGTCCAGGTTGTTCAGCCCCAGCAGATTCACATCCAAATGAACGTGAGTGTCCGGGGGCCTCAGCCCATCGTGCTCGAGTAAGTCCGCGCAGCGCGCGGGCTCGAACGAGCCTCGCGAGACACGGTCGTAGCTTTGGATACAGAGGGGGCACATTCACACGATGCATTGTCTGCAGCGCTTGCAGTACGCTCGTGCGCGTGTCCGGTTGTTGGCCCGCTCGACCTCATCGAATCAGTCCGATGTAGCGCGATCCTTGGGCCATACATCCAGTCGAGATGAGCCGCCGGGCGGCGTGGGCATCTCACTCAATCAGCCGCTCCATTTGCACACCAAGCGAGCAATAGAACCCCCCGATGTCACTACTCATCGAACGAGCCGACGGAAGCAAGCGCAAGGTCTCAGGTTATCGCTACGCGGCGCCACGCCCGGGCACGAAGACCTGGACGGCCGACGACGAGATTAGTCCTCCCAACCGCGTGGACTTGCGTGAGTTCATGACCGAAGTCGAGAACCAAGAAGACACCAACAGCTGCGCGGCCAACGCGGTCGCGGGCGCGTACGAGTACCTCGTCAAGCGGCATCTCGAGGAAGAGGCTTACGACGTAAGCCGCTTATTTATCTACTACAATGGCCGAGCAGTGGACTCTTGCGAGACCGAGGACGAAGGCTCGGTCATTGGCAGCTTGATCCAGAGTCTCAAAGAGCACGGGGCATGCTCCGAAGAGACCTGGCCGTTCGACAAGGACATCGTCAACGAGCAACCCTCCGACGAGGCCTACGAAGAAGCAGGCCAGTTCTTGGTCGACGACTGCGCGCTCGTCCCCACGGATGTTGACGCGTGGCGCGCGGTCCTGGCCGAGGGCTATCCGATCATTTTTGGTATCTCGCTCTTTCAGTCTTTTGACCGGCAGCGAAAGCCCGGCGTCGTACCCATGCCCTCGCCGCGTGAGAGCTCGCGCGAGTCTCACGGCGGGCACGCGATGTTGGCCGTAGGCTACTCTGATCGAGACCGTGTCTTCATTGTGCGCAACTCGTGGGGCACCGAGTGGGGTGATGAAGGTTACTGCTATATTCCCTACGATTATCTGTGCAGCGAGCGGTTTAACAACGGCGACTCTTGGATCATTCGGCAGGTCGATGGCGTCGATGCAGACGCTGCCTGGGCCGATGACGACGAGTCTCTGCTCCCCGAGATCGACACCGAGCTCGCAGAGATGAGCCAAGAGGCATTCGATGCCTTGCACGAAGCCTGCGGCGAAGTGCCTTTGGAGAGCAGATTTGCTCAGCTCTTTCTCGTTGTGGCGGGTGCTGACGGAGAGATCACCGACGAAGAGCTCTCGGCGCTCGCCGAGCAGCTCGACGACCTGTTTGCTCGCTTGGGCTCAGAGCTCAACCCCCAGCGCGTCTTGCGATTCGCGATGCGTCACGCCGACGATGAAGACCTGCTGACACACACGATTGAGCTCTTTGGCGAGCACTTGTCCCAGGGGCTCCTCGCAAACATTATCGCCAAAGCGCAAGAGATCGCAGAGAGCGATGAGCTAAGCGAAGACGAAGAAGACGTGATCGCAGCGCTCATCGAGGCATGGCAGATCGAAGAGTAAAACGTCAGGGATTGTGACGTCGCTACTGACGGCTCAGGTCTTTGATTTCGTGCTCTTCTTGCGATCTTTAACCAGCTCTTCGAACTGATCTGCTGCCAACGGCACGCGCGGCGCGGCCAACACGATCATGGTAGGGGTGATCGCGTCGAGCGCGTAGCCCGATGCCCACAACGACAGCAGCGGCTCAAATGGGTTGGCCAGCGAAGAGAATTTTTCGCCATAGAGCGTCTCTGCAATGGGCGGGTACCCGCTGTCACGAATCTGCTCAATGCATGGGGCTCTCGCGCTAAGAATCACCGAGTTAGTGCGTGCAGCGGCGCGCCATTGGCCTGCACATTCCCAGGTAAATGCAGCACGCCACGCGGGAGTTCCGAAGGGGTGAAGCTTGGCGCGTTTGAGGGACCTGTCGTGGACCTCACCGCGCTCAAACGCCTGGTTCAACACGATCGCGACGGGCATGTGGCGATAGTCCCCGGGCTGCGTCGCCCAGGACGCAACGTCGACCACCCGCCAACACACCAAGTTCGGCTGCGGGACGCCAAAGGGCGCCAGTCGCCTCACGGCCTCACGCGCGACCTGCTCTGCGGTCGTGACGCCCTTCACGTCTGCGCCTAGGGCGACCACGGCATCGACCGTCGGTGGGACATCTTGCACCGTCGGCCCTCGCGAGAGATACGCGAGCACTCCGTCGTGCGTGGCAGTGCCGCTACGCGAACCCGGCTCAAGGCCCATGGGCGTCTCGTCGAGGGCAAAGACTCGCTCACTCGAGTCGACCCACGTCGCGGGAATCACGCCTCGCGATGCGAGCACTTCCCAAGCCTCAGCCGGGTCCTCGACGCCCTCGACCGCCGCTCGAGAGAGCGCACGATGGTCCTGTGAGGGCCTAAACACACGGCGTGTCAGCGCTGCGTCGTTGAGCATGAGCTCGTCTACAAGTGCGTCCGAAGAGTGCGAGGCCAAGCTCACTCCCACGTGGACTCGTAGCTCGCGCTGTTTACTTCGTCGACGAAGTAATCGGGTAGTTTTTTTGCAGGGATCGGGTGTCCCCCGACCTCAAGCAACATGAGCCCCAGCACGTGCTTGCAGGGACGCTTGCGGCTCGGGCACGAGCAGCCCGATCGCGAAGAGGGGCTGCTGGCGCTGACATAAATCGAGTACGTGCTGCTGCCGCTGTACTCGCCCCAGAGTGTGCCGTCAGGGTCGCTCCCCAGGACCTTCCACTTGCGCGGATCGGCGACCTCCTGGGCCGACTTAAGGCTCTTGTTGTCGGGTGCGAATCGCTTGATGACATCGAGCGTGAGTGTGGCCATGACCTGCCGAGAGAATACCAACTTTTCTCGCGCTTGGATGGGCTACGGGTTGACGCGCTCACCCAATGGTTCAAAAGCTCTCGGTCGCACTATGAGCACCAACCCCCTGATGTCCATTGTTCTTGAGCCGCCGTATGCCACCGTGACCTCGGAGCACGTTTTGCCGGCAGTACAATTTCACATTGTGACGGCGCGCGAGAAGCTGCGCGCGATCGCGAGTCTCGCGGCCCCGCTCACGTACGACAACGTCCTCAGAGCCTTCGATGAGAGCACGCGCGCGCTTGACTGGACCATGGCCGTCGTTGGCCACCTCGAGGCAGTGATGAACAGCCCCGCGTTGCGCGAGGCGTACAACCAAGCGCAGCCGCTTGTGAGTGAGTTTTACGCGCAAATTCCCTTAGACCCAGAGCTCTGGGCGGTGGTCAAGCGCTACAGTGAGACCGAACATGCGGCGAGCCTTCAGGGCCCGGCGAGACGCCATCTCAGCAAGACACTGGACGCCTTCAAGCGCCAGGGTGCAGAGCTCGATACAGAGGCCAAGCAGCGATTGACCGAGATCGCGTCGCGCTTGAGCGAACTGACTACAAAGTTCTCGCAGAACGTCCTTGATTCACACGCCGCGTTTGAGCGCATCGTGACCGACGAGCGTGAGCTGTCCGGAATTCCTGAGAGCGCTCGCTTGATGGCGCGAGAAAACGCAGCGCGAAAGAACCTCGAAGGATGGCGATTTACGCTGCAGGCTCCCAGCTTTCTTGCGGTGCTGACCTACGCGGATGATCGCGCGCTTCGTGAGTCACTCTGGCAGGCCTACAACGCGTGTGGGACCCGCGCGCCCTTTGACAATCGAGATGCGCTGCAAGAGATCCTCGCGCTCAGACACGAGCAAGCGAGACTTCTGGGATTCGCAGATTTTGCTGATTATGTCCTCGCAGACCGTATGGCACACAATGGCAAAACGGCTTGGGATTTCGTTGAGAATCTCCGAGAGAAGACCGAGCCATTTTTCGCGAGCGAGACACGCGAGCTTCAACAGTTTAGGAGCGAGCTTGAGGGGCCCGAGGCTCCCGCGCTTGCCCCGTGGGATGTGGGCTACTACGCCGAGAAGCTGCGTCGCGCGCGGTTTGATTTCGACGAAGAAGCGCTGAGGCCCTACTTCGCAGTGGAGTCGGTCCTGCAGGGCATGTTCGAGGTCGCCTCACGTGTGTTCTCGATTCAAGTTACCGAGCGCTTAGATGCTGCAAAATATCACGCGGATGTGCGCTCATTCTCGATCCTCGATCACGACGGCAGCGAGCTCTGCCAGTTCGTCGTAGATCTCTATCCTCGCGAAAATAAGCGCGACGGCGCATGGATGAACGGCATCCTCGCGGCGTTGCCAAGCGAGGGTCCGCACGTCGGTCTGTTCTGCGCGAATGTCACGCCACCGACGAGCTTGTCCCCTGCGCTCATGACGTTTCGCGAAGTCGAGACGCTGTTTCACGAGTTCGGTCACTTGCTGCATCACGCGCTGTCTCGGGTTGAGATCCTCGGGATGATTGGGACACGAGTTGCCTGGGATTTTGTTGAGCTTCCTTCACAGATCATGGAGAACTGGTGCTCGCGCCGCGAGGCCCTCGACCTCTTTGCAAAGCACCACGTGACGGGCGAACCGATGCCCGAAGAGCTCTTCGCACGGATGAAGCGTGCGCGGACATTTCGCGAAGCGACCGCGCAAATGCGGCAGCTGGCTTTTGCGAGCGTCGATCTCGCGTTGCACCGCACGTACTACGCGCTCAAGGGAAGCACCGTGGTCGAGTATGCGCGAGAAATCATGAGCAGATTTGCTGCGACGCCGCTGCCCACGGCGTACGCAATGATCGCGAGCTTTAACCACCTGTTCTCGGATCCTGTGGGCTACGCCGCTGGGTACTACTCGTACAAGTGGGCAGAGGTGCTTGACGCAGATGCGTTCACGCGCTTTGAGTCCGAGGGAGTCTTTAACAGCGAGACCGGCCGAGATTTTAGAGACAAGGTGCTCTCGCGTGGTGACAGCGACGATCCCGCGGCGCTCTTTCGCTCGTTTATGGGCCGAGACGCATCGGTCGACGCGCTCTTGCGACGCAGCGGTCTGGCTTCTGCGACCGCAAGCGCAAACGCAAACGCGTAGCGCAAAGTTAGCGACCGCGTGACGGGGCTGCCGGAGCGGTCGAGAGCCTCCGCGGTGCCGTGGCCACATCGGCTCTCCGTGCGCGCTCTGAGGGCACTGCGCCCGGAGCGACGGCGAGCACTTCAGTGTGCCCGTCGCCATACGCCGCCACGGCCCATCGCTCGGGCTCATAGTCACCCCCGGGGACGTTGCCGTTCCAATCGAGGTTGAGCCAGACCGCGCAGGCGCTCGAAGACCTAAACGCGACGTGCTGGCGTGAGCCTGCATAGCGTGCCCAGTTGCGGCCGTAGTACCGTGCGATTTTGGTCGCGACGGTCGCAGGCGGCTCTTGCACGCAAGCCTCGGCGTACGCGTGCCCTCCTCGCGCGCCCTCCATGAAGACCACCCGCGCTTCGCCGCCGATTGCGCGAACCATCCCCGCGAGGGTCACCGCGAAATCGTCACAATCTCCTGCGTAATTGTTCTGAATTGACTCTTTCGGCATGGCGACGTACTCGCGGCCCCGTGGGTCATTGACGTAGCGCCAACGGCTCCGAACGTGCGTCCAGAGCGCAGCGACTTGCTCAACCCGAAAGGTCCCTTCACTGCGCGACGCGATCTGTACTGCCGTGTTGCGAAGCACTGGCTCGGCCGGATCAAGCGCACGACGGACCTGCGGCGCAAGCGTGCTTCGGACAAACGCCTCTTCGTCCGTGCGCGCGGTCGAGACTTCGTGTTGAAGCCGTAAATACTGCAGAAAATTGCGCCCAGGTTCGGTCAGCCAGATCCCCAAAAACACGAGCCCAAAGCCCATGACAAACACCATCGCGATGCGTCCGGCCGAGCGCGCCATGTTGCCAGCGACCGTCTTGGGCCCCTCAACGACCAAGGTGCCAGAGCCACGGAGACGTACAAACGACTTCATCTTGGGGTGAGCCCAAGGCAGCTCCGCGTGTCCCAACATCACACGGTCGCCGGGACGAACTGCAGCGCGATGGACACGATCTTCGCCGATCCACGTCCCGTTTGCGCTCGCGAGGTCCTCGACAAAGATCTTGTCGCCATCCCAAGACAACCGCGCGTGGCGCGAGCTGACCGTGGTCTCTGCGATCACAACATCACAGTCCGCCGCGCGCCCCAAAATGATAAAACTGTTTCCTGAGAGCACGGCGCTGCCAATCCTTGCGTTCGATGCATCCCGCACATCACGTGTGTGTTCGCTGCGCGGATAGCGCCGTTAAATGTACACTGTTCACGTGAGACCGATCGCAGGATCTTGCTTGTTTTGTTTGCTACTAGCCGTCAGCGCGGTCTCTTGTCGCGCGTTTGATCGCGACGAATTTCGTCGGCTCCAGATTGGCCAAGACGCAGAAGTGGAGGACGCCAATGTGGAGGCCGATGCGGCACCTGAGGCTGGCAGCTGCCTCGTGCTCCAACGACGCGTGAGTGATTCGTGCACGCTCGCCGAGCTGCCCAGCGTGCCCGCTGGACTGGTCGATCAAGCCAGCAATGGTCAGACGTATGCGCTCGCACTCACGCGTCTAGAGATTGGCCCCGGATCGTTTGGAAATTGGGCGGATTTTGGCTTTGACCGCGATGGCTTCTGCACGCTCGACAACCCCATGCGAGCTGGCACGACCTGCACTGGCGCAACCATTATCGAAGACGGCCGCGAGGGCCGAGACAACTCATTTGGGGCCGTCAGTGGCAGCGGACTGCAGCTCACCGGGATCTACTCGGGGGTCGACATCACAGACCACATCGGGCGTGGAGGTCTCACGCTCGGCATTCGTATCACCGAGTGGAGTGGCGGTGACGACGGACGTGTCGTGCTTGAGTGGCTCTCGCTGGCCCGCGGGAGAGGCCCGGACGGCATGGGTCTACCGGTGCCCGACGCGCGAAATCGTTGGGCCATCGAGTCCCGCTTGAGCAGCAATCCAAGCGGCGGATCCAATGTTACTAGCGAGGGATTCGTCGCCTGTGGGTACGTCGCTGCGCGTGGGCCAGCCGCGCTGCTCTTGCGCTTGCCCAGCACGCGGAGCGTCAGCCGCACCCTGTTGCGCGCAGTGATCGTCGGTGGCGCGCTTAGACCCGATGTCGGCGGCTACCTTGACCTCAGCGGATCGTGGCCCGAGAGCGATCAGGGCAACTCGATCTCTGCGCTGGGTATTTGCCCATCGACGGACCCTGACAGCCCCTATCAATCGTCGATCGCTGGCCTTCGCCGAGGAAGTGACATCGTGGGCGACTTTGTAAACAACGGCCCCACCGCCGCCCGATGCAATGCGAGCTCGCTGGTGTTTCGGCTGCACCTTAGGCCCATCGAAATCGATGGCACCATGCCTGGCACACTGCCGCTGGCGAGCCCCTGCGATTCGCCGGACGCGGGAGCACGAGATCGCTGACAAACTAAGCTAGACTCTTGCGATTCACACTTAACTCACAGACCCCCTGTAGCGGTCCGTTGCCTGCGCAACACTCGCTGCGGCCGGTCACCCCGCGAAATGAGCTCCTTCATGCGACGACCGATTCAACGAGGCATGGCCACCGCGCTGGCCACCCTCACAGCGCTTGTGGGTTGTCAGGCGTTTGATCGCGCTGAGTTTCGACGACTGAGCGGCGGGTCGGACGCGCGCTCGGACACGGGCGACGCCTCGCTCCCGATGAGAGACATCGTCGAGCCTCCCAATGATGGCAACGTCGCGTGCGCACCTACGACCATCGTGCAATCGCCGACCTGCACCCTCGCCGTGGTGCCTGATTTGCCTAGCGGATTGCGCAACGTCGCTGGTTCTACGACTCGAGTCTTTGCCGCGCGCGGCATCGCATTTGGCGCGAGCGGGGCTTGGCGACGCACGGGCTTTGATCGTGACGGCCTCTGCTCGGCGCCGATGAGTGGGCCAACTCCGTGCCGCAGCGCATTGGTCCTAGGGGACGGTGACGAGGGTCGAGACAACACCCTCGCAGCAGTCATTGGCCAAGCCGGTGTCATCGGCTCAGCGTTTGATGAAACGCGATTGAACGCCGGAATCGCTCGTGGAAATAGCACAGTCGGCCTACGCATTTCGGACTATGGGGGGATCAACGACGGCGCCGTTCGCGTCGAGTGGCTCGTTCTCACCGAGGGTCATGGCGCAGCGGGCAGGAGTGCGCCATTGCGGTTTGATGGCACCGACGCGTGGAGCGTCGACCGCGACACCACCTACCAAGCCGACCTTCGCACGCCCAGGATCAGCACCGGAGAAGCGTTCGCGTCGTGTGGGACATTGGTTGTTCCGTTTGCAAATTCAGGGGCATTTCTGTTTCCGGCCGACGGCACACGGCCCAAGCTCACGCTCACCGACACGCGCTTAGTTGGCTCCATCACCGCGGACGGAACCATCACGAACATTGACCTCAGCTCCATCTGGACGCGCGCCAATATCTACGACGACATGCGCAGCTTCGGAGTCTGCCCCGAGCTGGCCGCCCCTCAAGATTGGTTCTTGTTGCAAGCGGGCGTCGAAGCAGCGCTTGACATCCTTGGCTCAGGACGAGCCAACCCTGCTGCGTCTTGCGATGCCATGACGGCTGCATTTCGGTTGACCTTAGTGCCCATTCGCGTCGAGGGCGAGGTGCCATCGCCACCCATCACCATCCCGGATCCCTGCCGCCCCCAGGACGCAGGGCGCGGTTAACGCTTCGTCGTCAAGAGGCTCTGCGCCATCGCAACAAGTGACAAGACAACAGCTCCCGCGAGTGTGCTTCGTGGCTCACCAACAAACACCGCGTACAGAGCGACCGCGAGCATCGAGACGACCCCAGCGACGCGTCCCGAAGGGCGACTGACGGCGACGGCGATCGGCGTGGCAAACATCAGCGCGCAGACGCTGAGCGCCTCGGCCCACCCGGTCGTTCGAGAGGCGGCCAGGGTCAGCGCAACAAAGGGGACCACGCCGACCATCCCGATCGCGAAGAGCACGCGGTCTCGCGCGTCGATCGCCCGCCACGCTGCGAACACAAGCAGGGCCGCCAGCGTGGACCACTGCCACGCCCATCGCCCTCGTTTTGCAGGTGAGACCCGCACATGGAGCGACGGCGCGACGCGATCAATCGAGACACACGCGGACGTCGACACCTCGTCGTCGGCGCACGACCATCCCTGCCCCACGCCCAGCACCCAGCCATTGGGTGTGATCGCGACACGACGCGACGCCCAGCCTCGCGTCTGCGGCCAGAGCAGCGAAAATGCACGCACAGTGTGCAGCGTTGAGACCGCGCGCGCCGTGATCCTCACGCGACCGTCGCGACCAGGTGGGAGCCGTACGTGCCAACGTGTGCCCACGCGATCGACGCGGAGAGGCTCGGTCGCAGAGCCCGCGTAGGCCTCGGGCCGCATGGTCTCTGAAAAGCTCTCAGAGAGCGCGGCGTCCACGCCGTCGGTTGTGCGATACAGCGCCCGGACGACCAGCGCTTGAGTCAAAGGGGCGCTGTCAAGAAGCGACCATTCTTCAAATATTTCAACGGGTTGGGCAAGCGCGAGGGTCAACAACAGAGGCTCAAACACGGTCCAGTACAGTCGAGGCTGCCACACGTTGTGTCGTCGTGGGTGGCCATTGCGAACGCGTGCCTCGCTGACACCGAAGGCGCTGCCGTGGTTGGAGTTGCAGGGGTGCGCCTCTCACTGCTACGAGCCTAAGAACTTCGCTCGTCTTGGCTGCGAAGTGTCACCCTATGGCACATCTCCCCGAGCCCACCGACGTCGAATCGCCCGATGCCACGCAGAGCGTAGGCCCTGGCGCTCTCACGTCGGCGACGTCGCCGGCCGAGACAACGTTGAGCGCGCTCAGGCCCTCTGCCATCGCGACGACAAGCGCAGCGATCACGTCGAGCCCCCCGGCAAAGGCGACGCGGACGATCACCAAAGGGACCCCAATCCTCGCGGACGAAGACGAAGAGCTCGACCCTGACGATGACCCCGTCGTCCGCTCGCCCAAAAACATGGTCGAGCTGCCCGAGCCCGCCAGCTATCCTCGCGCGACCGTCGCACGAGTCGGCGCGCTCGCCGGGGGTGTTGGTGCCTCGCTGGGGATCGTTGGGCTGGTCGTCGCGATGGTCGTGACGCGCGCGCTCCCAAGACTGTGGCATCGCGGGGAGAGAGCACGCACACCCCATGCGCAGACGAGCGCGGCGGATGCTGGAGCAGGCGTCTTTGCGCTTGAGCTAACGCAGCCTGACGGCGGCCTCGCTCTTGGGGACAGCGGGCTCAGCCTCGCTGTGGCCCAGGCGCCCTCTGCGCTGGCCGCACACACGCCCGAGGGGTGGGTGGCTACCTCTCAGCGTCTCGGGCGCGGACGGCCCCTTCCTGTGGCGCTGAGGGCCATGGGGATCGAGCGCGCTGAGATCCCAAGAATTATCGCTGCCATGCGGCCGATGCTCAACATGCGGGGACTTCAGCCCGCGGATGTCGTCGCGATTCAGCGTGATCCCCAGCGCGAGAACGCGCTCCGGCGCGTTGAGTATCGTCGCGGGGAGAGCGAGGTCATCGCGGTCAACATTGACGCTGAGGGAGCCCACACCGCCGAACGCATCCGCGTGGTGAAGACGCAGGTGCGAGTCGCCGCTGGGTTTATCGTGCGCGGATCACTTAGTGAGACTCTTCAGTCAGCTCATTTGCAGGCAGATATTGTCTCAGCGCTTCAAGAAGTCTTCGCAGAACTTGAGCTTGGGCGCGAGCTTCACGAGGGCGACGCGGTCCGTCTGGTCGTCGTCGAAGAGCGCGTAAACGAGAGCTTCTTTCGCTACGGACGGATCGACGCGCTTGATTTTCGCGGAGCAGGCGGACGCACTCGACGTGCGTTTTTTCAGCCCTTGAGCGCCCGAGGCGGTATTTACTACGACGCCCAAGGCAACGCAGAGACCCGCGGACCGCTCCGGCCCCCGGTGAATCCTCCAAGGATTACCTCGCCGTTTAATCCTCACCGGATGCATCCGGTGTTGCATCGCGTGATGCCACATCAGGGCACTGACTTCGGGGCACCAGCAGGCACACCCATCATGGCTGCGGGCGATGGCACGGTGACATTTAGGGGTTGGGGTGGCGCGACGGGCAACCTCGTTCGGCTGCATCATCCCGGAATTAATCTCGAAACCGGCTACGCGCACATGACCCGGTTTGAGCCAGGGATCACCGTGGGCTCTCACGTGCGTGTGGGCCAAGTGATTGGCTATGTGGGCTCTACGGGCCGAAGTACTGGACCGCACTTGCACTGGAGCGTGAAGCGCGGCGGGGTGTTCATCGATGGCGCGCCGTTCTTGTCATGGCGCCGTAGCGTGCCTGCGAACCTACGCGCCAACTTCGACGCGCGGGTGCAGCAGCTCAACACCGAGCTCGACGCGGTCGTCTTGGTTGGAGCGACCGCAGCGCCGCCGCCGGGGACCGCAGTGAATCCATCGCCGTGAGAGTGCTGGCACACGGTGTGTTGGGTGGTGTATCAACGCAGCCAGTTGGATGAGAAATGCTCACACGAGCACACCTCACACGCGCTTCGCATTCTTGTTCTTTGCCTTCAATCGCTCTTTGTTTAGGAACGCTGCATGTCCGGTTCGACCTCCCAAAGTCCACTCCGCGCGCTTGCCGCCCCAATGCTCGTTGCGCTCTTAGTCATCGCGACTGGACTCGGCAATTTTGGCATTTGGCAACCCGCAGAGTTGCGCGTCGCGGACGCTGCGCGTGGCTCGGTTCAGACGTCTGAAATGACAACCAGTCGCCCGCCCGCACAGCTCGCCATGGTGCGCGCCGGGTTTCGGGCTTTTGGTGCGGCAGAGTCAGGCGGGCGCTTGCCTACGGCGTTGCTGGCCACGTTTGCGACGCTGGCGCTCGTGCTCGCGATCCGCACAACGAGCGACGCACGGACAGCGGGCTACGCGGGCATCGCCTACGCGTCCATGCCGCTGGTCTTCATGAACGCGCGGCAGATGTTTGGCGGCGGTGTGACCCAGAGCGCAGTGACGCTGCTGTTCTCGGCTGCCATTGTCGCGTTGTTCTGCCGTCCCCCTCCCGAGTCCAACAGCACGTTGCAGAGCCTGTACAAGCTCAGAGCGCTCCTGCCATGGGTCGCGGCGGCGTTTGCCGTGTGGGCTGGCGGGGCGTTGTTGGGCGCAGTCCCGGTCCTCGTGGGTGCAGGAATTGTCCCCGTGCTGCGCGGCCGCGAAGATGATCGGCCTGCTTTTTTGCTGGGCGGATCGCTCACCCTCGTGGGCGCTCTCCTCGGCGCGCTCGCGTTGCGCGCCGCGATGAAGCTGCCACTCGAGAGCTACTCGTGGCTTGTAGGCGCGGGCCCAGATCTCACGCCACCGGCGGTGCTGCCGACCTACGAAGCGCTCGTCGAGCATGTGGGTCACGCGATTTTTCCGTGGACCGGGATCGTTGCGTTTGGCCTCGCGCGTCTCGCGGCAGCCGCGCCCATGTCCCGAGACGAAGTGAGCCTCGGGGGCGAGCTGGTCTCGCGCGATGAGGCTTGGCGCGACAGCGGGCTTCGCTTGGCTGCGCTGGGCACGGCAGCGGTCGCGTTTGGTCTGCAGGGCTTCACACTTCAGCAGTTTGGACCGAGCGCGTTTGTGGCTCCTGCGGCGCTCGCCGTGGCTGCCGGGATCGCCCTGCGTGATGCAGAGCGGTCGGCAATCGGTTGGAGAGTTGTCACCGCAGGCGTGACGTTTTTCACGGCGATCATGGTCCGCGATTATTTTCAATTTCCTAAGAGCTCGTACGCTGCGCTGGGGCTCTTGGATGGCGGCCCCGCGTTTCCCGAGGGCTTCCGTTGGGCACAGGACAACCAGCCCAACAAGACCATCGTGCAGTGGTTCGCCGTGCAAAAAGGCGCCTCGTTTGGTCACATCCTCCGCGGAACGGCTCCCGGAGAAGCGTACTTCGTGGTCATGGGTCTGACCTACATGACCCTTGCGCTTCCCGCGCTCTTTCAGGGCGCCGGGACCATCCAGTCCATCGGCTGGACCCGGCCCATCCGGTGGATGCGTGAGGTCGAGCTCGCCGCCGCAGAAGAGCGCAAGGAGCTCGAGGCGAAGGGCCGTTGGGGTTGGTACTCAAACCTCACGGGCACTGGGATCCTGGCGAATTTTCGGCTCTTTCTGCTGATCTCGAGCGGCACACTCTTCTCGCTCGCGGTGTACGCGTGGAGCGTACGCGGGCTCGGCACGCAACAGCGCGCGGCGCTCACGGGCGTCGGCGCCATCCCGATCGCGGTCATCGCGGGTGTCTACACCTTCATCGCGCTCTGGAATCTCTTCGCGGCGGTCGGACAGCCAGGCAAGGCCCTCGCGAAGCTGCTCGGATCGCGCGTCGCGATCACTGCGGTTGCTGCGGTGTTTGTCGCGGTTATTTTCACGCGATTGTACATCCCCGCCCTCAGCGAGCACTTGTCTCCACGTGGTGTTTGGACTGTGATCAAGCAGCTGCGACGGGGCGACGAACCTGTGGCGCGCTACGGCGGAACACAGGACCGCAACAGCGCGTACTACGCGGATTTTCCGGTGACGAGCTTGTCGAGCGAGCCCGAGGCCGTGGCGTGGCTGCAGCAAGCCAACAACGGGCAGCGCAGGTTCATGCTCGTCGATGCGCCAGTGTTTTCGCAGTTCAATCGTGCGTGGCGGTTTTCGCAACCGCAGGGCCGCCGACAGAATCTCTCGGTCGTAGACGCGAGCAACTCGAATCTCTACGTCGTCGCGTCGGACGCCACCGAGCGTGGATCGCGCAACCCCTTGGATGACATTGTCATGTCAACCGATCGCTTGCTCACCCGCAACGATCACTACCACGCGCACGGCCGCCACGAGGGCACACGGTTTATCGAAGAGCCCGCGCGCTTTGACGAAAACCTGGAATTTCTCGGATATAATCTCGACAGCAAGGGCATGTCGTATGTGCCCGTCGGCGGTTCGTTCAAGATCAAGTATCACTTCAGAGTGCTGCGAGACATGACCGGTTCGTGGCAGATCTTTGTGCACATTGACGGCCAGTGTCCGCGTATCAACGGCGATCACGAGCCCGGCGCCGGGCGCTATCCCGTACGCAATTGGCTCGCGGGTGACATCATCCATGACGAGCAAGAGATCACGATCCCAGGGTACTGCCGCTCGGGCACCTATCACGTTTATATGGGATTTTATCAGGGCGATGATCGTATGCGCATCCAAGGTGGTGAGCACGATCGAGAGAACCGCGTCGTGGCCGCCCGCGTCGTTGTGCGATAACCAAACAAGCCAAGCGAAAGAACACCATGACGCAGAACTCGAATGACGGATCCAGCGACTCGGCACCTCCGCAGCCCAGGACCAGTGTTCCGCCGGATGGGATCGAGCGACGCTCGTATGACCGCATCCCTGTCGCTTGGCCGCTGGATTACCAGAGCGGCGACAATTTCTTGTACTCAACCATCACCAACATTTCGGCGATGGGGATCTTCGTCTACTCCAAGAACCCGCTTCCGCGGGGTACGCGCATTCAGGTCTCGTTTAGCCCCCCGGACGAAGAGCCTCTCTCGCTCACAGGCGAGGTCACGTGGATCAATCCGTGGCGTGAGGGCGGCGACAATCCCAACCCTGGAATGGGCCTGCAGTTTATCGATCTTCAGCCCGAACAGCGCGAGCGACTCGTCGAGCTGGTCAAGACCATCGCGTACATCCCCGAGACCCCCTGACAGCCCAAGACACCTAGGCGTTGGGGATGTTCCATGCGCTGGTAATTCGCACGCCAAAGTGATTGAGTACCGAGCGCTCATGCCCATCCGAGGGTCGATTCACCACGCCCCCCTCTGCGGCGATATAGAGCGCGCTTGAGCCGCCTCCATCGAGGTTGATCGCGTCACGCACGGCGAACTCTTCGAGCAACGGGATCATCTCGAGCGAGGTCATCCCAGGATAGTCTCGGCGACGCCCGTCAATCACAGCGATCACAAGCGTGCGACCATCCGCTGCGACCCCAATCGCGGTCCGCGGATGCGTGCGATACATCCCGATAGGCTCGTGCGGGTCAAAGTACGTGCGGCCATCAAGCAGCAAGATGGGCTTGCCCGTGAGCACCTGCGAGGCCCACGACAGCGGGTTCGAGCGCCACCATCCAAACGAGTCAAAGACCTCTGCGCGAAGCTGGCCATTGCGCTGTCCAAACGCGATCGATGCGCCGCAGTTGGACTGAGAAGAGCCTCGCCAAACGTGATGGTCGCCCACTGCGAGTCCGCAAGAGGCTGAGCCGTCGTCAAAGAAGTTCGCGTTGATCGCGATCTGCGCGTGTTGCTCTCGCGCAAACGTAGACACCGTGTCAAACCGGTCGCGAGGGATCGTGGACACGACGTCCACGTCCGGCGAGCTGAGATCCACCGTCACCACGTGAGCGACCGTGCCCGGGAGCATCCGATGCATGTGCATCACGCCTCGATACGGGTAGGTCACGCGATCCACCGCGCCGGCAGGCACGCTGAGGCTGCTCACGAGGGCCGCGAGGAGGGCCGCAGCGGCGGCGTGGCATGGGGCTGCTTGGTGGCTCATTTGGCTCCCAGAAAGGGCGTACAGCGCATCCTCGCGCGGTTGCATGTGTACATCCCTGGGTCGGGGCATTCGGCGGCTTCAGTGCACACGCAGCTGTCGATCGAGACGCAGGGGCCCCAGCAGAGTCCGCGGACCGACGGGACAAAACCTGCTTCGCATACGGGCGGCAATGACTCGCAGCTGACTCTGCGGTGGTCGCACGAGATTTGCTCGCCAGCGTCTGTCATGGCGCCATCCGAGGCGCGCGAGTCGGCAGAGGTGGACACGTCAGCAAGGTGCGCGTCGGCTTGTGAATCAAGGGAGGGGCTGACGTCGCTTGCGTGGATCACGTCGACCAAAGTTCCGGCGTCCTGCGCGCTCATGCCATCGCGTGAGGTGTCCGTGACCACGTCCGCATTGGCCGAGGGCGCCGCGCAGTGTGCGAGCGCGAGAAGAGCCAAGAATGCGAGCGAAGTCTTGATCGCTGGCGGATGTGTACAGAAGTTCATGACGGCAAGCACCGTAGCACACGGTCGAGTCCCTGTTGTGCGCCACGGTCGAGGGCGAGTTGGCTCGCTTATTCGCTCACAAACCGCGTTCCGTACGCGGTCTCCCAGACCTTGCGGTAGGCCACCTCTTCGCGCTCCCAGCGCGCGTCGTCCCAGCCGAGCTCGCTCTGCACGACGGCCCGCACCTGCGGCATGACAGACGATGCGCCGTCTGCGAGAAACATCCCAATGCGCACGCGGCGAAGCAACAGGTCATCCAAGTGGACCACGGCCTCACTGCGCGCAGCCCATCGCAGCTCACCCCAGGTCGCGATCGAGTCTCCGATGAACTGTTTAGACTCATCACCCAGGTCTGCGATCGCGCCGACATCGTGACCGTGCCGACCGATCATACGATTGTACATATCGTCTGAAAATTCAGCGCGTTTAAGCGAATCGAGGGTCTCGTCGCTGGGGGTCTCAAAGATGGTCTCGCGCTTCTTGGTGAGGTCTCGACCAAATACGGGCTCAAGCGCCTCGAGGACATCGCGGGCCATGATGCGAAAGGTGGTGAGCTTTCCGCCGGTGACCGTGAGCAGGCCGTTCTCCATCCAGAGGGCGTGTTCGCGCGACTCTTTGCTCGGGTCTTTTGCGCCCGTGTTAATCACAGGGCGCACGCCGCTCCAGGTCGACACGATGTCCCTCTCGGTGAGCTCAAGCGACGGAAACAGCGCGATCGCGGCCTCGAGAATGTACTCGGCCTCGCCCTGCGTGATCCAGGGCTCAACATCGAGGTCGTGTTTGTGATCGATGTCGGTCGTACCGATGATCGTGGTCCCTTCCCACGGGATCGCAAACACGGCACGACCATCGCGCGGATGCATCAACGAGATGGCCTCGCGCAGAGGCAACCGTTGCTTAGAGAAGAGCAAATGGCTCCCGCGGATCTGACGCAGTCGCTTCTCGCCGCCGACGTCTTTGCGGAGATTGTCGGCCCACGCCCCGGTCGCGTTGACCACTGATTTTGCACGGATTTCGAAGGTCTTCTCGCTTCCTGCGAGGTCGGCTGCGACGACACCGACGACCTGCCCGGCCTTGTCGCGCAGGAGGGATCTCACGCCACAATGGTTGATGGCTACGCCGCCGTGCCGTTGTGCTTCGAGAAGGACTCTGAGGACAAGCCGCGAGTCGTCAGTCTGCGCGTCGAAGTAGTGATAACTGCTCTTGATCTCTGTGCCCTCAAGCAAGGGGATCTTGGCCAAGAGCTGCGCACGCGAGAGCTTGCTGTGCTGCCACTTGAGCGCAATGAGGTCGTAGAGCGCGAGCCCCGCGCCGAACATCCAGCCGGGCATTTTGTCACTCGGAAAGCTGGTCAAACAGAAACCCAATGGCGCGATGAGCCCCTTGGCTTCTTTCATCAACCGCTCGCGCTCGACGACACTCTCGCGGGTGACTCCGACCTGGCCTTGGCGCAGATAGCGGAGGCCGCCGTGGACGAGCTTCGTGGACCGCGAAGAGGTCCCCGAGGAGAAGTCTCGAGCCTCTAAGAGCAGCGCGCGAAGACCCAGTCTCGAGGCCTCGAGGAGCACCCCTGCGCCGGTGATTCCACCGCCAATGATGACCAGGTCCCACTGCTCATTGAACTGAGAAAACGCTCGGTCTCTCCAGCCTGTTGTCCACATTGCTCTAAGCTTCTCTCGGTGGTTCGGCATCGCACATCGCGATGCTGCGCTGTGTCGTAGTGTCTGACGCGGGCCAAGGCTAGCCCGAAATAGGGGCCCTGCGTGGATGGATCCCGCAGCCTTGCGCGCAGTTTGTGCATTGCGTCTAACCTTTGCGTAGGAGAGGACGCACATGGCCGATTGGATGCTTGAAGCGAACGCTGCGTTGTCCGATGCGTTGGGCGCGGAGGTCAGTGAACGCGAGACCGTCGAGAGCTCAGGAGAGCTCGCGAATGCGTTGGTGATCAACGCGAGGACAGGGATGGTCGAGCGCGGAGGGCTCCGCTGCGCGAGGATCTTTGGGCCCTGCGGAGACATGATCTGTCTGTGTGGAAAATTGCAGAGCAAAGAGCATCTCGGCGCTGTCTGTCCGAAGTGCGGCGTGCTCTGCGGATCTTCGCATCTGCGTTGGACTCGCGTGGGGCAGATCGGGTTGCCACGCGCGGTCGTGCACCCTTGGGCGCTGCCGTCGTTGGGAGCTGAGCTCGGGATCGAAGCTGGGAGTCTTGAGGCTTTGCTGCGCGGGGCGGCTTCGTGGGACTCGCGTTCGGGGAGCGTTGTGACTCTGCGAGAGACGCGGCTGCTGCACGACGCGGCGAGCGCCGAGCATTTGCTGTGGGGCCCATCGGAGCTCGCAGTGATGCTCAATCCGCTGCACACGCTCTCGCGGATCACGGTCTTGGCGCCGCGCTTGCGAGATCATATCGCAGGGCCAGAGCGCGCATTGTGCGAGCAAATTTGCTCTCTCAACTGGTCTGATCGGTCTCGCGCGCAAGACCACTCGGAGGTCGAGGCGGCGGCACGTGCGGTCGGTCTAGACGCACGGTATGGCGACGTGATCGAGGCGTCGAGCTCTCTTCGACGTGCCCTCGAAGACCAAGCCCCGCGCGCGCTGAGCGTGCATCTCGCTGTGATTTTGCAGGACGCCGTGGGATCGCTGTTTGGCCTCCCGGGCGCACGACGGGGCAAGCGCGGCAGCAATTATGTGCGCGTGCTCGACGAGTGGGCCGACACGCTTGAGGCGCTCAGCAATGAACAATCGCGAACGCAGGCCACACAGCAGCTGCTGACGGCGCTGCAAATTCGCTTGTAGAATTCGAGTCCCCCGAGGCTCGAGTGTAGATGCAGTGACTACAGACGGACGCCGACACCGCCGCCAACGGTCAAGCCGTTGCGCGCGACGGGGCCGAGCTCACCCGCGCGTGGGCCACCGGGCAAGAAGTCACCGAAGCGGTACTTGTTGAGCTCGGGCTTGCGGCCTTCTTTGACGATCTTGATGACAAAGCGCGCCATCTCTTCGACACAGACGTTGAAGTATTTGTCTGTGACCGACCAGCGATCCATGTCGGGTGCTGGGTTGGTAAAATCGATGGCGTAGGGGACGCCATCTTTGATCGCGAACTCGACGCTGTTCATGTCGTAGCCGAGGGCGTTGCAGATCTTCCACGCGTCGTCGACAACGCGCTGAGCGACCTTGGGCTCGAGATAATTCTCATCGGCGAGGTAGCAGCGCTTCTTGGGATCGTAGCGAATGGGCAGGATAAACTCGCGGCCGATGCAAATGCAGCGGACGTAGTCATCGAAGTCAATGAACTCTTGCAGGGTCATCGGGAGCAGGCCCGACTTGTTGTAGTCGGTCAGCAGCTCGCGCATATTGTCGACTTTGCTGACGTTCTTCCACCCGCCACCGTTGGCAGGCTTAAGAAACGCAGGAAATCCGACGTATTCAGTGATGCCTTCCCAATCGAGCGGAAACTCGAGGTTGCGAAGGGAGCGGCTCTTGTCGATGGAGGGCAGGTAGTCTTGCTGTGGCAAGAGCACCGTGCGCGGCGTCGCGACGCCGAGCTTTTCGACCAGCGAAAATCCAAAGAATTTGTCATCAGCCTGCCACCACAACGGATCATTGATCACGTAGGTCCCGGCGAGCTGGGCTGCCTTGAGGTGCATGCGGTAGTGTTCGACCTCGTGCGAAATCCGGTCGATCAGCACGCGATAGGGGGGCTCAAACTTCTCTGGGGTGCCGCCAATTTTCGCGATCTCCGCACGAATTCCGGGCTCTCGGTTGACCCGCTCAATGAACGCCGGCGGAAACGTGTCTTCCCACCCGACCATCAATCCAATGCGCTCCATGTGCCTCGTATGCTCCCTTTGCCAGACGATCTCAGCGCGCAAATGCACACGCCGTCTTTTGGCGATCGCGAGCCTAGCAACAACCCCATCGTTGGGTGAAAGACTCATTTACCGAGATCGACGGTTGTGCCCTCGTGCGGTGTTTCGTCCACTGCAACCTACGTGTCATCGTGTCAGCGCCCAATGTCCACCTTGCTAGAGAGCCACGCCGTGGATCGCGCGTCGATCGAGAGGGTCCTCGAGGTCATCGACGAGCTCGCGGGGCTGCCACCCTTTGGCGCTATTTGGCTGCGAATGATCACGCAAATGGGCATGTCTGGCCAGCTGACCGTAGACGTGTCCAACGTGGTTTGTCTCACGCTTGAGCCAGGCAGTTTTGACCGTCTCGGAGACCGCACCAACGTGTTGTCATGGTGGGCCGCGCTTGTGCGCGGGAGCCTCACGGTGCGCGACGACCGCTCGCTTGTTCTCGCGCTTGAGGGGTTTGCACCGAGCACTGAGAGCCTCATCGACTGCGGCGGAGCGACGCTCACCGAGGGGCTCAGCGCGCTGTCAGAGCTCGGCTACGCGCTCACGCTCGGTGTCGCCCTTGCGCTTGAGTCAGCAAATTCGCGTACCGATTGCACGATCTCTTACACCCGTACCCGTGGCCGAGGCGCGACGCTCGATGCGCTGTCGCTGCGAATCGCAAAGACGCCTGAGCTCTCGCCCCTTGTCTATCTCAGCGACCTCGCAGAGCGCGCGGGCAAAGCGGTCGCGGCCGCAGCATGCTGGGAAGACGACCTCGCGTGGCACTACCTTGAGCTCTTTGGCGAGCGAGCTCCGAGCGACAACGCCAGAGCGCTTGGTGAGTCATGACACCTGCAGAAGCGAGCGGCGAGAGGTGACCTGCAGGGCATCTCGCTGAAGAAGTACTCTGTCTGCGAAATGACTAGGGATTCGCTCAATGAGTCCGCCCTCGAAGACCTCACGTAGACCTAGCTCGGGCATGTGCACATAGCCAATGTGGCAGCGACACGTGGTGTTGGGACAGCTCGTGGGCGAGAGGCTGTCGAAGAGCGTTGGGTCGTCGATGCGACCGAGGACCGTGGGGACAAAGTGACAGCGGCGAACGACGCCCTCGCCATCGACGGTGATCGCGTCGCTGCCTGCGTGACAAGCCCGTCCAGCGCTCGCGTAGGGCGTGAGATTCACGCTGAACAAGGGATCGAGCGCGCTCCACTTTGCGACGTCTTCGTCGGTGTAATAGCCCGGCTCGCCGCGGTACGCGTTGACCCAGAGATAGACCGAAGGGTCGAGGGCTTCGCGCATCGCGACTGCGGCCGCGTAGTGCTCTCGCATGCCTACGATGCCCAACGACATCCGCACGTCACGCGCTCGGATGCGTCGGACGCGCGCCAGCATTTTGGCGTGTGAGACTTCGCCTGGATGATAGGTGCCCCAGAGCGCCACACGTGCGCGATCGCACCGATCCAGCCATGACTGGGACCAGGACAAATTCGTCTGCGCGCACACACGCGTGATGTGTGACATCTGCGAGAGCGCGACGAAGGCCTCTTGGTACCAGCGACGTACGAGGGCCTCGCCCCACGGCGTAAAGAACACCTGCATTTCATGCGACTGTCGCGACACCCACGCGACAAACCGGCTGAGCGCTGCTTGGTCTCTCGCGAGCGCCTCGGCGTTGTCAACACGCTTGGCAAATGGGCAATAGCCGCACGCGAAATTGCAGCTCGCAAGTGGACCTCGGTAGAGCACGACGCTGGGCCTCATCGGAGTGTGAAGTCCTCCATGGCGCGCTGCACGTGCTGCGAGAAGAGCCACGGCCCGATCGCGTCCGAGTGGGCAAGTCCCTCGGCGGTGAGCCGCCAGAGAGGCCCCTGCAGCGCAATGAGACGTTCTGACTCTAGGCTGAAAAATGACTGACGAATCGCGTCGTGATGCGCAGTGTCTCTCTGCAAGACGGCGTCAGCCAAGCCCGCTTCGGACAAGAGCGACAGGATCACCTCGCGGTGGAGCTGCTCACTGTCGCTGAGAGAGAACCCGTAGCGCGCGTGTGCGAACGTGTCGGGCTCACGCCTGACGTAGGCGTCGATAATTTCGCGCACGGACG
The DNA here is from genome assembly GCA_030694465.1 of Deltaproteobacteria bacterium. Lineage (GTDB taxonomy): Bacteria > Myxococcota_A > Polyangia > Polyangiales > JAUXYJ01. Next base: position 125,249 of record JAUXYJ010000079.1, read on the forward strand.
AAGACCGTACGGCCCACTCTTCGGAGTAGTGAAGTGACGGAGTGTACGACCGTGCGCCACAGCCCAAGCCCACCATGCCGTCGTGCTCGCAGCGATAAATATCAGTACTTTCTCTGGCCCTCTGCATTCGATTCGTTCGCGAGAACATCCGCATTGAGCGCTGGGTATACCCGTTTGCTACGAGCCAATCGCGACCCTCGCGATACCGCGCGAGGCGCTCGTCGTCCCAACTCCGCGGGTTGCGCATAAGGCCAGTGAGTGGGCGCACGTAGAGAGGGTAGAGGTAGATCTCTTCGGGGTCCCACTGCAGGGCGCGTCGGAGATTGGCTTGCCACTCTCGCGCGGTTTGGTCAGGGATTCCGTAGATCAGATCGATGTTGAGGGTCTCAAACGAGTGGGCGCGAATGCGATCGAGCGCAGCGCAAACAGCCTCGGTTCGTTGCGGTCGACCGATGCGCTTGCTCTCGGATTCGTCGAAGGTCTGAACACCGATCGAGACGCGTGAGACGCCGTAGTGTTCGAGCACGGCGAGCCGGTCGTCGGTCGCGGTCTCGGGAGAGGTCTCGACAGAGCACTGCGCAGTCGAGACCTCGAAGCCATAAATCGATTCGATCTGAGAAAACACTCGCTGCAATTGATCTGGCGCGAGCCACGTTGGCGTCCCGCCACCGACGGCCATACGCGCGATGCGCACATCCCCGAGACAGTCTCGGACGACCTGCGCTTGCGCGAGAAGCTGCGTCACGTAGCGCGCTTCGAGGTCACCCGCGGGACGAACGGTGGTGAACAGGTTGCAGAAACCGCAGCGCATTTCGCAGAACGGGATGTGCACATAGAGAAACAGCGCGTCGCGCCGCAGGCTCGATTGAGCGAAGTGTTCGTGCCAGAGCGCGCGCAATGACACGCTGGGATCGAGGGCGCGGTACGCGGTCTTGTGGGGATAACCGTAGACGTATTGCGTGTAGGGACGAGGCAACACTGACATTGTCAATTCACAGCATTATCGCAGAGATTATTCAGAAACCTGGATGTACCGTTCGTCTTCTTCTCGCTCTGGCTCGCCTGCCAACACCGAAGGCCCACAGCGCGCGAGCTTTGCGCTTACGGCGGGCGATAGAAAGTGGTGGCGGACATCGAGCGACTTGAGTCCGGCCACGAGCGGTGAGCTTGCGAGGGCCTCGCCGCCGAGGTCACCGAGGGTTCCCATCGAGAAATCCAAGCGCTCAAGCTGGCGAAGAATGGGCGCATCAGCGATCGAGACGGCGAGGTCGTCGGTGTACGCGCAGTTGCGAAGACCAAGCGACCGAAGCGCAGGAAACAGCCGGCCCGAGAAGAGAGGCATAAAGTCTTTCACGCTGTGATCTGCCCCGTAGTTCTCGTCACCGAGCCAGAGTTCAAGGTGTTCGAGCGCAGGAAACTCCGTCGCGAGAATGCTCTGCACGACGCCCTGATTGAGCCCACCCGACTCGATCACCAGACGCTGAAGTGACGTGTGACGCTTGCAGGTAAACTCGAACTTGGTAGTGCCTCGGACCTGGTAGCTCTTGAGCTGAGGCCACGCGTCCAAGAGCACCCCGGCGTTGCCCACGGTGATCCAGCTGATCTCTTGATAGTCCGCAGGAATATCCCCCAAGAATACCGCTTCAAGGGCACCGAAGGCGCGCTGACTGGCCGCGCTGCACAGCTCTCCGAGCACCTTGGTGGCGTCGCCGTCCCAGGCCTCGGCGTAGGGCCCAATGACGATCGCTTTGAGCTCCGATGCAAGGGAGTCTGCGCGCAGAGTCTCGAAGGTCTTGCTTACGTCTTGGTACTCTTTGCTGCGGTTCTCTTCGCAGATGATCCTAGGCACCGCGTTGCGCGCCAAGCCCCTCGCAGGCATGTAGTCGAACACACGAAGACCGTGAAATTTGTCTACGAATCCGCCAACTCCCATGATGCTCTCTCCGTCGCTTGGGTCGCTACAATGTGTGCGCTGGACTGCGCGCAAGAGGGTAACTCTTAGCGGGACACAAGGGGCAACACGAACTCACCGTAGGGCACAGTGAACACGACCGGATGGGCCACGCGATGCCCGTGGTAGCCATCTTCGCCATAGGCCGTTCCGTGGTCGCCGAAGAGCATACAGACCGTGGGCGCGCGGCGTTGGAGCGTGTCGAAGAGCGGCTGCAGCGCGCTGTCTACGTAGCGCAACGCAGCGGCGTGGGTGTACACCGAGTCTTCGTGGTGACCGTCGAGATAGCTGCGATTGGGCTGATGGATCGCGCTCACGTTGACAAACAAGAAGACGCGTTGCGTGGGCGGACGCGCGCGCAACATGTCGCACGCGAGGCTCACCTGGTGCTCGGTCGAGCGCGGCTCAGTGACACCAAGCGCGGGGCTCCAGTGCGACTCGTCAAAGAGCGATGGGAGCACGCTTCCCAAGGGATTTTGCTTATTAAAGAAGCCCACGCCGCCAACGCACACCGTGTGATAACCGAGCGCGCGCAGACCGCTCACTACGTCCGGCGAGTCAAAGACCATGGTGTGTTCGTCAGTGCTCTCGCTGCCCGCGAAGCGCGCTGCGAAGTGCCGCGTGTGAGGTCCAGGGCGCGCAGGCGTGGGCAAAAATCCAGCAAAGAACGCGTGATGTGCCGCGTACGTAAACGTCGCCGGCGAGTGTCGCTCTTGCCACTGACCGCCCGGCAAGAGCCTCGCGAGGTTGGGTGTGCGCCCCGCCAGACACTCAGCCTGCGCGACGTCAAACCGCAGCGTGTCGAGGGTGATCCAGAGCAGATCGTGAGAGCCCATGAGAGAGCGAATCGAAGGCAACGCGGTAGTCACAATGAGGTCACTGTGTACCGCGCGCCGAGCCCCCGAGGCATCTACGATTCGACACTGCGCGGCGCCCCCCAGTCGCCAGCGCAAGGGTCACTAGGGGAGATTGCAGGCGGCGATCGCGGTCGGGTTCAGGCGCTGCACAAGGTTGCGATACGCGGGGATATTTGCACGACAAGCGATGTCGGGCACGGTGGCCAGCGTGTAGCAACCCGCGGGGTTCACGGTGTTCGCGGCCATGCAGCAGAGCATCGCGCGGCGGCAGGTCTGGCTGCGCGGAGTGGGTGCGCCTGGGGGGAGCTGGTTAGGGTCGCCCGCGGGCTGCATGACAGGCGGCGCCATCGGCTGCTGCATCGGCTGCTGCATCGGCTGTGCGGCCTGGGGCGGAGCGACCTGCGCGCTGCTCGCAGCCCCGCTGGTGTCGTCGCTGTCGCTGCCGGTGACGGCGCCCACGATGCCGAGGATGGTGCCCACGAGCATGAACACGCCGCCAGCGATCAGGCCGATCTTAGCGTTGCGCGCGGTGGCGCCCATGAGGGCCTCGCGGCCCTTGGGAAAGAGCAGGAGCTTGCCCGACATCATCCCCTTGGGCTCAGCGATCGTCGGTCCCATCGCGCCCTGACCGATTTGGCCAACGACGAACATCGTGTTGCTGGGCTCGATGATCTTCTCGATGCCGACGAAGGCCTTCACGGGCCCTTCGGTGGTCATCATGGGGGTGTTGAACACGCCCTGCCCGAAGTGCAATTGCCCGGGAATCATCATGCCGATGTCATGGCGATGCCGAAACGACTGGGTCATCGAGATGTCAGGCATTTTCATCGCGTCGACGAAGATCCCGCCAGCGCCATCACCGACCTGAAAGACCGAGCCCTTGTACTCTTTCATCGCGGACTCGGACTTGCTGCGCGTCTGCACGCCCTGGTCAGTCTGCTCGTAGTACTCGTAGTCCTGCACGATCTCGATCTCGTACGCGATGCACGGCTTGCCGCTCATCGGTGCCACGAGGGGCTGGTTCGAGAGCATCACTTGGCCCTCGGTCGAGACCATCCCCTTGGGGTCTGCGGCGGCGGGTCCCATCTGCACGATTTTAGACGGCGGATGAAACGGCACGCTCCCAAGCTTGCCGCCCTTGCGTTTCTGCAACAGGCCGAAAATCAATCCGGCGAAACCAACGATTCCTAGCAGTACTCCGACGACACCCATCTCACGTGGCTCCTTCAAAAGAGAACGTCACTGCCCAACGGTGGGCACTCCATGTTGGGGCGAGTTATGCACACATCACTACCGAGATGGCCAGAAGTCTGCGGACAGAGTATGTCCACACAACGAGCGGGTCATCGTGGGGCTTCAGAGCGCGTTTGACAGCAGCGAGAGCGCGATGACCTGCGATTCGTAGCTGTCTCGACCGTCGACCAGCACACCAGGCAGGAGGTCGCCAAACGCGTTGGCCTCGAGAATTGTGGGCGCATTGAGCCGCGGATCGAGGGCCACATCCACACCGAGCATGTGACAGTCTGCGAAGCTCTTTGCGACACTCTCGACGACGTCTGTGAGGGCTCGCTGTTGTGGCTCGCTCATCCGAGTTTGGACCCGTTGCCAATCGCCGCGACGGTTGCCCAAGTGCAGGTTGGTCATGGGCGAGCGGCCCACGCGCACGACCGTGTGCGCGACCTTGCCAGCGATGGTGACGACACGCAGATCGAAGTTGTCGCCGTCGTAGGTGGCCTTCGGGAGCCAGCGCTCGACGACGGCTCCTTCGGACAAAATCCAGGACAAAATCACGCGTACATCACGCTCGTCTACGTAGCGCTGGATGCGAAGCGAGTTGTAGAGGCGTGTCTCATCGAGGGTCTGAAAGAGCGAGACGCTTGTCGTTGCGCGAATGGATTCGCGCGTCCAGCGCAGCGCGACGACGCCGGACGCGCTGGACCCGTGACGGAGTTTGACGAACACCGCGGGCCATTCGAGCGCGCGCAACGCGGACTCAAGGGCCTCGACGGTGTGCACATCGCGGATCAGTTCGGCCTGAAGAATCTCAGAGCGATCGAGTTGTGCGTGGGTGGCTTCTTTGTCAAAGAGCGTGATGATCGAGCTCGGTCGCGCCAGCACATGGACCCACGGGCGCTCTGCCAGCAAGCGCTCGATCGCGCGCAAGGCGTCGACGAAGCCGCGATACCACTGCCGCGGAAACAGAATTCTCCCACGATCGGGCGCGAGCCGCGCGGCGTCTCGGGCGGCGACGTAGCCGGGCCGGATTCGAGTGTCTGGCTCTTCGATTTGCGCGCCACGTGCCAGCATCGCGCGATCGACTTCGAAGAGCTCGCCGGGAGACTCAATGCGAAGATAGACTGTACTTTTGCTCGTAGCGTACTTGTCTAGTGCACGCTCAAGTGCGCGCTCGTCTGCGAGAAATTCTTGCCACGAGACCACCGCGGGAGCGGAGACTTTGGCGCGCTCGCAGGCCTGCGCGAAGAGCGTCGCGCGGCGGTTTTGTGGGTTGGCGAGCAACACCAAGGCGATCATCGGGTGGCCTCTTGCGTCTGGACTAGAACCAAGCGGTGACACCGACGGTGAGCGTGTTTTGCGTGGGTGTTAGGCCGCGTTGTGCGGCGGGGACCCCGGGACGCGCGGTGTTGTCTCGATCGAAAAAGATCGCCTGCGCGGCGTTGTCGTGTCGGTACTCGAGACGCAACGAGATGTGCTCGTGGGGACGAAAATCCGCGGTGGCTGTGAGCCCAAGGAGCCGGTTGGTCGGAAAGAAAATTGCGTCGGGCAAGATCCCTGACGAATTGCTGACTGCTTCGAAGCTCTCGAGAAAAAAGTTGGCCCGCGCGGCCAAGTAAAGCCACGACACTGTGCGCACACGGGCTGCGACCGAGGCCGCCGCCCACCACTGGACACCCTGGTAGGTGTCGGTCCTTCGCGTGTCGTCAGTGATGGTCTCGAAGCCCGCGAGCGTCTGCCCGGTGAGCGAGAGCCACGGTGCGGCTTGCCAGATTGCATACGCATCGAAGAGATGTCGCCACCCTCGCCCACCGGTCGCGCCTGCGCTGCGTTCGACGCCGCCGAAGTACAGCACGCTGGCAGTCAAGCGGTCGGGCCGCGTGTACGTCCACTGTGCGCAGACGCTCTTGTCGAGGTTGTTGTCGACGACGTTGTTCCAGCCATTGAAGACACCGACGGTGGCGTTCATGACGGACGAGAGTCGAAACGTGGCGCGGGCACCTGCGTGATAAAATGGCGCTCCGAATGCGAGATTCGAGCGCGACCAGTTGTACTCGTCCTTGACGGTCAGCCCTTCGGGGCCGACCGGCGACAAGAACAAACCAGCTTCGAACCGGGTGCCGCCAGCGAACGGCGCGAGGTAACTCACGTAGGCTTCACGCAAGAACTTCCACACGTTGGGGCCCGTGGCGGGCAGGCCAAGTCCGGGCGATAGCGTGGGCTCGGCGGCGTAGTAGGTGTCGGGCTGATGACCTACTTGCAGCGCAATTCGTCCGCTCACGCGCTCATAGCGCCACTGGGTGTCCAACACGATGTTCTGGATCGTGAACGTGTTGTGCCGCGTGTCGAAACCTCGATACGCAGTGAAGCCGTTGTAGGGCTCGTTGAAGTTGTATTGCCAAAAGGCTTCTACCCATCCGTTGAGCGTGATCTCTGCGCGTGAGCCTGCGCGTGCGGGTGGAGACGGCGCCGGCACATCCGGTGCATTTGCACTGGGATTTGCCTGAGCATTCGCGGATGTCTCGCCTGTCGCGGACCTCTGGGGCGCCTCGTCGAGCGGCTGCGCTTCGGCCACACACGGACAGACCACGAGCGCACACCCAGACACCAGGATCGCAGCGCGCTTCGAGACACTAAGAGGTCGCATGGTTCCCGACAAGATACGACGCGAGTGCACCGGCTCGCTGCAATTCGGCCGCGAGATCGGCACAGTGTGCAGGTCAAGCGGTCGCGCTCAAGATCACCTCGGCGAGGTTAGACAGCACGCTGGCGGTCGCGCCCCAGACCACGTGTCCATCGTGTTCGTACGAGAGCACCGCCCGACGCAGGCCCTCCCCCGGGAGCAACCGCGCTCTGCTCTCGACCAGAAAAACACGCAGCGGAATGAGCAACACCTCAGCGACCTCTGTGGGATTGGGGCGCAGCGAGAGAGGCCCCTCAAGCACAGCCAACACGGGTGTCATCTTGTAATTCGAGATGGTCACGAGCTCATCCAGCAGCCCCAACACCCGCACGCTGCGTCGAGACAACCCGACCTCTTCTTCGGCCTCGCGAAGCGCGGTCGCGACAAGATCTTCGTCGGTCGCGTCACGGCGCCCACCGGGCAACGAGATCTGCCCGCGATGGGTCGAGAGCAGCTCTGAACGGCGCGTCAGCAGCACCCTGGGTTCGTCCTCTGTCGCGATGATCCCGACGAGTACGCCTGCCTCGCGAGCGTTCGCAGCGCTGGTATTTCGCTGACGCTTTGCGAGCACGTCGACCACGGAGCGTTCGTTCCACATGTGCAAGCTACTGTGCCGAGGGATCGCCGGGATGTCCAATGCCCTTGGATGGCGTAAGAGTGTGCACCTCATGGCAACGATCAGGATGGACCGCCGCGAAGCGCTCGCGGTGATTGCTGCGTCACTCGCCGCGTGCAAGCCCACTGCGGCGACCCAACAAAGCACGCGCCGCGCAGTGCGAAGGATCATCTCGCTGGCGCCTAACACCACCGAGATGCTCTTCGCGTTGGGCCTGGGCGAGCGCGTGGTCGCGGTGTCTCAGCACTGTGATTTTCCAGACGAAGTGCGCGATCTACCACGGCTATCTGGCTTCGGATCGGTCTCGCTTGAGGGCATCCTTGGGTTTAGACCCGATCTGGTTGTCGGCGCACCAGGGATCTCGCGCGCGACACTCACGCGCTTGGAGGCCCTCGGGATCGCTACCTATTTCGAACCGGTAGAGCACCTCGCAGACATCCGCGTGCTTGCCCATTCGCTCGCCGAGCGATGCGCGAGCCCAGACTCCGCGACGCGATGGCTGACCACGTTTGATGCGGGGCTCGCGCGGCACGCTTCACGCGCGCCATTGCTCGATGGACGCAGCGTGCTCGCGGTGGTCGATCAACGCCCTATCGTGTGCGGAGGCCCTGGCTCGTTTGTCGACGAAGTGCTGCGGCGTGCGGGCGCCCGCAACGCGCTGACCACCGGCCCCGCGTGGCCACAGCTCTCACTTGAGGCAGTGTTTTCGCTAGCGCCCGCAGTTGTACTTGATCTCACGAGCGTCCTCTCTCAAGAGCCTTTGGCGCGCGCATGGAGCCAACATCACAGCATCCCGGCCGTGCGCGACGGGACGATCCTCGCGGTCCGCGAGCCGCTCGTGACGCGACCTGGTCCACGCGCCATCGAGGCCATTACGCTCGTGCGTCGTGCGCTCGATTCGCTCACCGAGGTCGCTGCATGAGCAACACAAACCACCCGCTTTTTCTCTCGGGAAAATTCACGCACGCCACGAATCACCACCCCGTTTGTGCGCCATGGGACGGGCAGACGCTGGGCGTCGTCGCACAAGCCACGGATGAACAAATCGAGCAAGCCATCGCGACAGCGCACAGCGCCGTTCGCCACGGACGCGCGATCGCGACTCACACCAAGCGCGAGTGGCTCACACAAATCGCGAGCGAAATTGCAGCCCATCGCGATGAAATGGCAAACACGCTCGCCCTTGAGGCAGGCAAACCCATTCGATTCGCGCTCGCCGAAGTCGACCGGTCGATCCAGACCTTTCGCTTGGGCGCAGAAGAGTGTGCGCGGCTGGGCGGCGAGGTCATGGCGCTTGACATGAGCGCAGCGACAGAGGGCGCTGTGGGTGGCTGGACGCGCGTGAGCCCTGGCGCGCTGCTCGCGATTACGCCGTTTAATTTTCCGCTCAATCTGGTGGCTCACAAGCTCGCGCCTGCGCTGGCTTTGGGGATGCCGACGGTGCTCAAACCCGCCCCGCAGACACCGCTCACCGCGCTCGCGCTCGCTGCGATTTATCAACGCGTGGGAGTCTGTGAGTCGCTTCTCTCAGTGCTGCCAATGGACCATGTTCAGGCCGCTCGCATGGTCGACGATGACCGCTTCGCCGCGATCTCGTTTACCGGGAGCGCAAGCGTGGGCTGGGACATCCAGTCACGCGCGTCGCGTCGCCGCACGGTGCTTGAGCTTGGTGGCAACGCGTCCGCGATTGTCGCGCCCGACGCAGATGCGCTCGCGGTGGTCGACAAGCTCGTCACGGCGGCGTTTGCCTACGCCGGGCAGGTCTGCATCAAGACCCAGCATGTCTATGTTTGCCGCAGTCAATACCAGGCATTTCTCGACGCCGTGGTCGCGCGCACAGCAGAGATTCAGGTGTGCGATCCGATGGATCCAGCGGGGCTCTGTGGGCCGGTGATTGACGCCAAGTCTGCCGAACGCATCGCGCGATGGATCGCTGAGGCTCGCGCGCGAGGCGCGGTGGTGCATCACGAGCCCAACAACGAGGGCAATCGCGTGGGACCCACGGTGATTTCGCTCGCGGTGGAGGGCACCTCGCTCTTTGATGAAGAGGTCTTTGGGCCGGTGCTGCTCGTCCACGCGTACGACTCGCTCGAAGAAGTGATCGCGCAGATCGAGCGCGGAAAGTTCGGTCTTCAGTGTGCACTATTCACACATGACATCCGCACAATTCGCAGCATATTTTCACGCATTTCGGTAGGTGCGCTGATCGTCAACGACGCGAGCACGTTTCGCGTGGACGCCATGCCCTATGGCGGGATCAAAGAGTCGGGCCGAGGCCGCGAGGGCGTTCGGTTCGCGGTTGACGAGCTGGCCGACAAGAAGCTCTTAGTCCTGCGTTGACACCCCGCGGAGTTGGCGTAGGACAGCCCACCCATTTTGACCTCTGCTGAGTCTCCCAAGAGCGCAGATCGACCCCTCGCCGGTCTCGGTTTTATGCTCGCTGCGAGCGCGTCGTTTGCCACGATGAACGCGCTCATTGCAGCCCTCGCGCGAGCGGGGCTCTGGTGGGAGCTCACCGCGTTTGCGCGTGCTTTTGTGGGGCTATTGTTCGCGCTTGCCATTGCGCGATCCCGGGGCGCATCACTCAAAATCGAGAACAAGCGCACGATGTGGACCCGCTCCGTTGCGGGCAGCACTTCGATGTTGCTCACATTCTTTTCGCTCACGCACATGCCTCTCGCAGATGCCACGGCGTTGATTAACACCACGCCCCTGTGGATCGCGTTGCTCGCGTGGGTTCTGTTGCGCGAGGTCCCGGGTCGCGCGGTCGTGGCCGCGATCTGCCTCGCCCTCACGGGGGTCGTGCTGGTGCAGCGTCCTTCGTTTGCGCGCGGAGAGTTCGCTGGATTTGCAGCGATTGCGGCAGGAATCACGAGCGCACTCTCGATGGTCTCGCTTCGTCGGTTGGGCAAAGAGACTCCCGAGGCGGTCGTCGTGCACTTCTCGGCGGTGGCAACAGGTGTGACCTTCGTCGCGGGCGTCGTGTCAGTGTTTCGCAGGGGATTTCCACACGGAATGGCGCTCGCGATCTGGCTGATTGTTCCGGTTGTGGGGCTCACGGCGACGATCGGACAGCTCGCGATGACTCGCGCGTACTCGCTTGATCGCGCGGCACGTGTAGGGGCCGCCGGGTGGGCGCAGATCGTGTTGGCGCTCGTGATTGACGGCGCGTTTCGACGAGTCTGGCCCGCAGGCCAGGCGTGGGCAGGGATCGCCCTGCTGATGCTCTCGGGCTGGGTGCTCTTGCTGAGCGCTCGGCTTGAGGCTAACGCGACGGCAGCACGTGAAAGAGCCGCAGAAAAAACGTGAGCAGCCCCAGAAGGGCGGTGGCAGTGAGAATCCACGGGCTGCTGCGATGCTCAATGATGATCGCGAGAGGACGCTTGCGCACGATGGCGTAGGGCGAGAACAACGCGAGCCACAGGCAGAGCAAGAAGAGCGCGGGGCCCATCAGGTGCGACGAGAACGCTTGGACAAAGTGTGCGTGCGCCATGGACGCGAACGAGGTCGTGAGCCCACAGCCCGGACAGGGCACGCCCGTTTGACGTGAGAATTCGCACGGTGGGAGACCCAGCTGCTGGTGGGTTCCAAAACCACGCGCGTCGGGGCGAAGCCACGCCGAGGTAGCAATCACCGCGGCCGCGCCTGCGCCCATAAGCCCCCACACGAAGCGCCCCAAGGGCGTCGCGTGATCGCGTGGGTCCGCGAAATTGTCGGCCTCGGCGGACACGCCCCCTAAGCCCTCACGGAGGCGAAGCGCCTGAGAAGCAGCAGCGAAAGCCAGCGTTTACAAAGCGGAACGTGTTGTCCACCTGGGTAAAGCCAAAGTTGCACTGGGTGCCAAAGGCGAGGTTGTTGTAGCTGCCACCACGGAGCGTGTAGACGCCCGCCGTGGGCGCGGTGAACTCTTTCACGTTGCCGCTGAGGTCAAACACACCGGTGTTGACTCCCGCGGGCGTAAAGTTCGCGCGACAAGTGGCCAGCGCACCGGCACGTAGGATCCCGTTCTGAATGCCAGCTGTCCCTGGGTCGATGTCGTTGTCCACGCCGTTGCAAGTCGTGGTGCTGTAGGTGCTGCACGTGCCGTTGTAGCTCCA
>JAUXYJ010000080.1 GCA_030694465.1 Deltaproteobacteria bacterium
TGCGCGGGCATGAGCCGACCCTCCTCGCGGCCGTTGTGCGTGCGTTCGAGTGGTCCCCGCCTGCGCGGGGATGAGCCGCGTATCAACGGCCCTCGGGACAGAGGACGTCCGTGGTCCCCGCCTGCGCGGGGATGAGCCGCTCACGTGTCCGTTGCGTCAACCCCTGGTCCGGTGGTCCCCGCCTGCGCGGGGATGAGCCGGAATTTCCGCGTTGACCCGTCCCGCGACCATCGTGGTCCCCGCCTGCGCGGGGATGAGCCGCCTGTTGCGTCGCTTCCGCGGATTCCGCAGCGGTGGTCCCCGCCTGCGCGGGGATGAGCCGACAACCCACACGTGCGAGTGGAGAACGAATCAGTGGTCCCCGCCTGCGCGGGGATGAGCCGCGTCTTCGGAACGCAACGAAAGAACAGGTTTGGTGGTCCCCGCCTGCGCGGGGATGAGCCGCTCTCGCGCGAGTGGCAACGGGTCTTTACGCCGTGGTCCCCGCCTGCGCGGGGATGAGCCGGGCCCTTGCGCGTGAGCCCAACCACGAAGGCGGTGGTCCCCGCCTGCGCGGGGATGAGCCGATCAACCCGCACAAGGCGTGGCAGGTGATCGAGTGGTCCCCGCCTGCGCGGGGATGAGCCGCAGACACACAAACGAAAGGTGAAACAGCATGAGTGGTCCCCGCCTGCGCGGGGATGAGCCGCTGACGCGCGAGATCGTGGACGGCCCCAAGGTGTGGTCCCCGCCTGCGCGGGGATGAGCCGGACCGTTGACGCCCCCGCGCACGTGTATCAACGTGGTCCCCGCCTGCGCGGGGATGAGCCGGACCTCAAAAAAACAGGCGCGCGAGGCCTTGTGTGGTCCCCGCCTGCGCGGGGATGAGCCGAGCTTGGACCGGAGGCGCAACGGGCGACCATCGTGGTCCCCGCCTGCGCGGGGATGAGCCGCGACTCGCTCAATGAACGATGGGCGATCACCGTGTGGTCCCCGCCTGCGCGGGGATGAGCCGACCACGTGCGCTGCGCGGAGTCATGGGCTAGGGTGGTCCCCGCCTGCGCGGGGATGAGCCGCATTGCCTGGGTGGACGGGTACGATTGTCTGAGTGGTCCCCGCCTGCGCGGGGATGAGCCGGGGCTCGGCTGTGTGTGGAGGGCAACGGAGCGGTGGTCCCCGCCTGCGCGGGGATGAGCCGGACAGCACATACACTGTCAGCCAGGTGATTGACGTGGTCCCCGCCTGCGCGGGGATGAGCCGCGCCCGATGGATGGCGCCGTGCAGCAACCTCGGTGGTCCCCGCCTACGCGGGGATGAGCCGTGGAGAGGGGGACGCGCGCCCCTAGGCCCGGCGTGCTCCCCGCCTGCGCGGGGATGAGCCGATGCCCGACACCCTCGCGCTGATCGCCCCACCCACCTCACACACCCACCAGGCCGAGCTCGCTCGGGGTGTATGCTCCGCGGCATGTACCACCACACGTTCGGCCAGATGAAGAAGCAGCTCGGCCAGCTCGACACGTGGCTCACCGCCGCGCTCGCCCACGCCGAGGCAAAGAAGTTCGATCCCAACATCTTTCTCGGGCTGCGGCTCGCGCTCGATCAGTTTGCGTTCGCGCGCCAAGTGCAGATCACCTGCGACACGGCCAAGCTCGCGGCCTCGCGGCTCACGGGCAAAGAAGCTCCCTCGCACCCAGACACCGAGCAGACCCTCGGCGAGCTCAGCGCCCGAGTGCACTCGGTCATCGCTTACCTCGATGGCTTGACCGAAGCGGACTTCGAGGGCGCCGCGACGCGCTCGATCACGCAGCCGCGCTGGGAGGGAAAAGTGATGACCGGCGCGGACTACTTCTGCGAGCACGCGCAGCCCAACTTCTACTTTCATCTCACGCACGTGTACGCGCTGCTTCGGCACCACGGCGTGCCGCTCGGCAAGCGCGACTACCTCGGCACGCTGACGCAGCGTATGCCCTAAGCACCGAGAGACCGTGGGCGCTACGTTGGACCGGGCTCGATGCGCACGGGCCTCGCCGCTGTGCCCGTCGCCGCTTCACGCGCGCGTCGCTCACTCAGCGCCTTCGGGACGAGCATCCAGTAGCGCCCGCGCTGTCGCATTCGCCCCGCGCGGTCGTACGCCTCGGGGCCCGGTCCCCAGAATAAATCCCCGCGAACGGCCCCACGGATCGCGCCTCCGGTGTCCTGCGCGATCACCAATCGCCGGATGGGCCCCACGCCTTCGAGCGCCTCAGCATCCACGAAGAGCGGCGTCCCGAGCGCAACAAATCGGGGATCGACGGCCATGCTCCGGCCCGGGGTGAGCACCACGCCCTCGGCTCCGTGTGAGCCCGCGTCGCGGCTCTCACGAAAGAACACGTACGACGGGTTTTGGTTCATCACGGGCTGGGCTTCGCGCGGGTGCGCCATCAACCACGCGCGGATGGACTGCAGAGACACCGCGCTGCGCTCAATCGCGCCGCGATCAATGAGCACGCGTCCCAGCGCGACGTAGGGGTGTCCATTGCTCGCGGCGTAGTTCAACTGCACGGTGCTGTGATCGTCGAGGTCGACCCTCCCCGAGCCCTGAATCTCGAGAAAAAAAGCGTCCACTGCGTTGTCGACCCACACGAGCACAGGCGCTGTTCGTCGCATCGATCCTGCGGCGATTTGCGCGCGTGTCCAGTAAGGTCGCGAGCGCCCACGGCGCACCACGCGCCGCCCCGACACCAGATCCGCCGGGCGCCCATACAGCGGAACCCGGTACCTCCCGTGCCTCCGCCGCGAGCCGTTTAACAGCGGCTCGTAGTACCCGGTAAACAGCCCGGTCTCGCCCTCGTCCCCGATCGCGGGAACCGGGACAAACCACTGCTCAAAGTACGCGCGCACGGCACCGTGGTCCGCGCTCGCATCGGGGATCGCTTCACACGCCGCGCGCCAATCGCCCACGGTCCCACCTGCGCCGTCACGACCGATCGCGCGCGAGTCCGCCAAACGCAGCAGCCTCTCGCAGGTCCGTCGCCACGCCGGAAGCACCTCTGCGAGCGCGTCTTCGCCCCATCCGGGCAGCGCCGCAAAAGGTGACACCGGAGGCGTCACTGGCGCGGGAGTCTCGACTGCAGGCACCGCCACGGGCGGCACCGGTGTACGCACCACCGAGACGGCCACGGTGCGCTCGGGTGCGCGCCGCGTCGTCGTCGCGCAGGCCGGTGTGAGCGCGAGCGCCATCGCGACCGCCGCCAATCGCAGAGGCTGCGCAGAGAGCCGAGCATCCCCGCGGATCGCGTGCGCGTCACTGTTTGTAGCGTTCATTGCGACGCGTTGCGTAGCACAGCGCCGCGCGCATCGGGCTCACCCTTCGCTACGCATCGAGGCGCTCGCGTGCACGGACTTCACGCAATCCTGCACCGCAGCATTGCGGACCGCAACCAGCCCCCCCGTTGCGCTCAGCAGTATCCCACCCTCATCGTCATCGCGACCCCACGCGCTGCCTCGGGGATCACCTTGTATCCCGAGCCCTCGGTGTCCGCGTTGACCTTGTGGCCTCCGCCCTCCATGCGCGCCCACGTCCACCCTGCGCACGCGAGGTACACCTCGGGCTCGCCCGAGAATGTGACCCCATGCGTTGCCTCCAAATCGGCCCAAAATTCAGCGGGGATCTTGCGCGCGAGGCTCGCCTGCATCTGCGCTGGCTCGACCACTCCGGCCTCGGGTTCGTCGTCGTCGCCGTAGCCGCTAAACGTGATCAGCCCGATCAGCATCGGAGTGTATCCCACCTCATCGGGCCAGTTGATCGTGGTGCTGCAATAGATCAGCCCCAGCGGCAGCGAGAGCTTGGCTCCCCACGCGTCCACAGCGCTCGCCACAGCTTTGATCTTCTCACAGTCATCCCATTCAGTGCTTACAGGGCGACCCACTACGATGAGCCCCTCATTGTCCATTTCGTTCAAGCGTGACGACACGATTCACCTCTTTCGAGGCGACCCTAACGAGGGCAACCGACCCTTGTAAAGTGGTGAGAAGAGGGCGGCGATGAGATCGGTGAAATCGATGCAAATGGCTGCGAATTCGATGGACTCAGAGAGTCCTTGGTTGTGCTCTTCTCGCACGGCGCGACAGGTCCTTGGACCGACACTCGCGGCTCGTAGAGTCGGTGGGGCAGAGAGGTCCTCGGGATCGTATCCGGCGACGTCGCCGGGTTCTATGAGCGCGCAATACGAGGGGGGTCGTATGTTTTGCTCGTGGCATGAACCGCGAAGGGAGCTCTTGGAGGCGATGAGCTTTGTCAAATGGCGACGGATCGATACGGACTCGTGGCGACGAGTCACGCTTCACGGCTTCGCGGTGATTCGCCGCGACGAAGCGGGCTTTCATGTCGAAGAAGTTCGCGGAGAGCTGTGCTGGCCGATCGCGCGCGCACTCGACTCGCTCAAGCGCGCCAAGCGGGCCGCAGACGACCGCTTCTCACACGAGTGGCCACGCGCGATCGACGAAAGCGCCAGCGAATGGCCAGCAAATCATCAGGCCCATCGCGCGAGCTGAGCAAGCGCGTTGCATGGCTCAGTCCCAGAGGTAAACCTACGTCACCCTCGATGAAGAAGCTTTTGGCAGTGGGCGACAGCCTCGGACTGATCATTGATCCGAAGATTCTAGAGCAGCTCCACATCACGCAGGACACCCCGCTCGAGATCACGACCGACGGAAAATCCATCATCATTCGCCCGGTGACGCTCGACGCGAAAGAGCGCATTCGCGAGTCCACCCAGCGCATGATGGCGGTCCACGACCAGATGCTTCGCGAGCTGGCGAAGTGATGTCCGTCGACCCTCTCTTTCTCGATGTCCACGATGTGATGGCGCTGCATGCCGCCCAGCTCGAGGTCTTCGGCGGCGGCAATGGCATGCGAGAGCTCGGCCTGCTCGAGTCTGCGGTGGCTCAGCCACAGGCCTCGTTTGACGGGCATTTTGTCCACGAGGGGCTCTTGGCGATGGCAGGTGCGTACCTGTTTCACATCGTGTCGAACCACCCCTTCGTCGACGGCAACAAGCGCGCGGGAGTGCTCGCCGCGCTGGTGTTTCTCGACGTCAACGGGATGGCAATCGATCATCCCTCCGAGGCGCTCTACGCGCTGACCATGCGCGTCGCCGAGGGCTCGATCCCCAAGGCCGCGGTGGTCACGGAGCTTGAGCGCATCGCGGTCTCGCGCTGAACCCGGCTACGTCGCCGGGGTGGGATGCCGTGCCGTAAATGTCGCGATGGTAGCGGGCGCGTCGTGCTTCGGGACAAAGCCCGTCGCCCTGCGAAATGCCTGGTCATCGATCACCACGGGGTGCATCAGGTGCGTGAGCGCGCCGCGCGCGAGCTTGGGCAGCCCGCGGTGGCCCAAGAGCGCCGCGAGTATAAACTCGGGCAGGGGCAAGCGTGTGCGGCCTGCGCGCGCGATGATGGTCGAGAGCGGCAATGGCGGAGGGCCCGCGACGTTGAAGACTCCACGGGGTCTACGATCGACCGCGGCCACGAGCGCATCGACCAGATCGAGCTCGTGCATAAATTGAAACAGCGGGTCAAATCCCAGGATGGTGGGCACTCTGCGGCCGCGGAGAAAAGTGGCCAGTGTCCCGTCGCCCGAGGGGCCGAGGGTGTAACAGACCCTGAGCACGGTGGTGATCATTTCGGGCACGCGCCAGAGCGCCGCGCCTGCGTAGAGATCCGCGGCGACGAGGTCTGCGAGCTCAGGAAAGCCCGAGAGCGCGAGGGGTGGTTCGTCTTCGCGGTGATACAGCGGCGCGTCGGCACCGGCGCCGTAGTACGTGTGCCTCCCGACAAAGACCACGTGCGGAATCTCATAGCGTTCGCAGTGTTCGAACACGGCCTTGGTGCCGCCGAGGTTGATCTTGTAGCGCTCGTCGTCGCGCGTACGCGTGATGTGCGAGACGGTCCCGATGTGCACCACGACGTCGGGGCGATGGCGTCGCAGGACGTCTTCGGCAGCGCGTTTGCGCACGTCGAGCGCGTGCAGCTCGAGCTCTTTGGGGGCGTCGGGCCAGGGGCGTCGGTCGATGCCGATGACCTGGTCTCCGCGCGCGATGAGCCGCTTGCAAAGGGCGCGGCCGATGGCCCCTGCGGCGCCTGGGATGACGATCTTCATGCTGCACCTCGGCCGTCTTGGATGAGCGCCGCGATGCGGTCTTTGACCGTGTCGACATAGCCCTGGATCACGTCGTCGTCTTCGCGGCCGGTGCCCTCGAAGCGCAGGGGCTCGCCGTAGTGCACACGGAGGCTCACGGGCAGGGGCAGGGGCAAGAGGTACGGAGTGACTGGGACGTAGGGGACGCCCAGGAGCTTTCCGAGCTTGTAGGCGTTGTACACTGTGGGGATCGCGGCGCCCCCGCCCACAAAGCCAAACGGGACAATCGGTGTGTTCGTTTGCAGGGCCAATCGCACAAAGCCGGTCCCAAATTCAACGAGCGAGTTGCGCTTGGGAAACAGCTTCGCCGTCCCTCGCGCGCCCTCGGGAAAAACCATGAGCAAACGCTCGCTCTCGAGCAGCCGCGTGGCGTGCTCGGGCAGCCCCACGAGCTGCCCGGTGCGCGAGGCCCACATGCCCGCGAAGGGCTGGTCCGCGATGAACTTCTCGATCATCCCGTGCGCCAACCGCGGCGGGTTTTTCTCAAAGAACATCGACGCGATCACCATGAGGCCATCGACGGCGACCCCGCCCGAGTGGTTGCCCACGAGCATCGCGCGGCCGCGGTCTGGCACGTGCTCAATCCCCTGCGTTTGCACCCGAAAATAGTGTCGATACAGCCGCCCCAACAGCGTGTACGACCACGCAAGATCTCTCTGACTCACGCCAAACGGGTCGATGCCGTCGGCACCAAAGGGCAGCTCAAGGGTGCGCACGCGCGCTGCGATTTCGGGATCAATCAAGAGGGACACGGTGCAGCTACGACAGCCCCACGCACTCACCGATGTCAATCACCGAACGCGCCTACCGCTCACACCAGCAGCTCAACGCGGCCCATGAGCCAGTCGCGCGCGACCACCATGTCGTGGACCTCGTCGGGCCCATCGGCGATGCGCGCAGCCCGTGCGCTGCGGTACCAAATCGAGAACGGGAGATCTTCGCTGTAGCCCAAGCCCCCGTGCATCTGGATCGCGTCGTCCAAGACCTTGCAGAGCAGTTGTGCGACGTGGGTCTTGGCCATGGACGAATAAGCCCGCGCGTCTTTGGCCAGGCCCCGCTCGAGCATCCAAGCGCAGTGAAAGCTCATGAGATTTCCGGCGTGAATCGCGCGCGCGTTCTCGGCGATCATGCGCTGCAGCATCTGGTGATGCGCGAGGGTCTTGCCAAAAGCTTCTCGCTTGACGAGGTAGTCCCTGCACATCGAGAGCGCCCGATCTGCGAGCCCCAGCCAGCGCATGCAGTGGGTCAACCGCGCAGGCACCAACCGCGTCTGCGCGAGCGCAAATCCCTGGCCGACTGCACCCAAGACCGCGTCGTCCTCGACCCGCACGCCCTCAAAGAGCAGCTCGGCCTCGCGGTGCTGCAAGAGCTCATCGCCCATGGTCTTAAAGTCCCGCACGTGCACCACGCCGGGGGCATCGCGCGGCACCAAAAAGATCGTCGCGCCGGTGCGCGGGTCGTCACTCGTGCGCGCCATCACGAGCAACAAACCCGCCGCGCCGCCGCCGGTCGAGTACCACTTGTGACCGTCAATCACCCAGTGATCGTCCACGCGCTTTGCGGTCGTGCGGAGGTTGCTTGGGTCCGAGCCAGCCCCCGGCGCGGGCTCGGTCATGCAGAACGCCGAGGTCATCGTCGCGTGGACCAGGGGCGCTAGCCAGCGGGCCTGCTGGGCCTCGGTCGCGGTCTGCACCAAGAGGTCCATGTTGCCCTGGTCCGGGGCGTCGCAGTTAAAGACCCGCGCGCCCACGGGCGAGCGGCCCATTTCGCGAAAGAGCGCGCACATTCCCATGGGTCCGAGGCCCAGCCCCCCGAGCGCCTTGGGCAAGTGAGGCGTCCACAGACCCTCGCTGATCGCGTGCGCCTGCAGGGCACGGAGCGTGGTGGTCGAGCCCGCGCGGTCCTCGTCCACGATCACGCGCTCGAGCGGGATCACACGCTGCTGTACAAACTCTGCCACGCGCTCTCGCAGCACCCGCAGCTCGTCGCTGATCGAAAAATCCATGGGCGCAGTTGTACACGCGTTGCGCGCCGTTGGGCTGCGCTACGGGAGCGTGTCGTCGAGCAAAAACCGTGGATTTGTCACCTCGAGCGTGGTCCTCAGCGAGCTCTTGAGGTGCGCCATCAGCGCGAGCTCGTTGAAGGCCCCGAGCCCTCCGTTGGTGAGACGCTCGGTGAGCGTCTTGTCCAGCGTCGCGATCGCCTGGGCGCGCTGCTGTTCGTCGTCGATGGGGCCGAGCTGCACATCGGGCATCAGCGCACGCAACCGCGCGAGCTCTTCGGCGCTGCGTGATGGCTCTGCGCGAAGCTCCGCGGCGCACTGCGCGAGGGTGTTTGCGGCGATCAGCGCGCGAAAAGCCAGGGATTTATCAGACAAATTGGGCTGCACGTCCGCGAGCAAGAAGCGAATCACGGCGTCGAGCGTCGTGGGGATGTCTGGGCGCTGTTGCATCGCGCGCGAGCATAGACCACAACGCCGTGTGCTTGGAGGGCGGCGTGAGTCGACGCTGGGTGAGATGCTGTAACCGAGCCGCACGACACACAGGTTGCTCAGACAGAAACCAACGGATCGCGCTTTGCGTAGAGAGTCCGACCATGACCAGCCCAGCAAGACACTCACGACGCAGCGCGATCGCTATGGGATTTGCAGGACTCTCGGGCGCGCTGATCGCGTGCACGCAGCGCTCGTCCGCGGGCTCGGTGTCGCCAGGACCGAGCACCACCGCGGCGTCGCTCGGCACGGGCGCGCCGTCGCCCACAGGGGCTGCGAGCCCGCCACCGGTGGCTGACACGCAGTGGGCCGCGCTCAGCGAAGACGCGTGGCGCGCGAGGCTCACGCCCGAGGCGTTTCATGTGCTGCGAGAGCAGGGGACCGAGCGAGCGTTTTCGGGCGCGTTGCATGACAACCACCGGCCGGGGACCTACCGCTGCGCGGGGTGCGATCTCGAGCTCTTTGCCGCGTCGGACAAGTTTGACTCGGGCACGGGGTGGCCGAGTTTTACCAAGCCGATCGTGCCCACGGGGCGCATCGAAGAGTCACGCGACAGCACCCTCGGGATGGTCCGCGTCGAGGTCCATTGCGCGCGCTGCCGAGGTCACATGGGGCACGTGTTTGACGACGGCCCCGCGCCCACGGGCCTGCGCTACTGCATTAACTCGGTCTCGCTTCGGTTTGTCGCCGCGTAAGAGCGCTACGACTGGCCGATCCAGCGCAGGGCCTCCCAGGCCATCTCCGGGGCCCGCCGCGCGATCGCTAAGAGCTCAAGGTCTTGCTCCTCGCCCGAGAGATAGCGCTCGCCCTGCAAGATGCTCCCTGCGGCCCAGCGCGTGTTGCCCATGATCTCCCACCAGCGCACGCGCGTGGGGTCGACCTCGTGTCCGCTCGCGTCACGATAGTGCTGATAAAACGCTGGCCGATCGCACAGGCCACCCACGGGCTTGTCCAGCTCTCCGAAGCGCCAATCGCGCAGGCAGAGCCACGCGAGGTCCTCGGTGCGGTCGCCCCAGTGGGCAAACTCCCAGTCGAGCACGGCGCCAAGACCGTCGCGTTGGACCAAGAAATTTCCGGTGCGAAAGTCGCCATGGACCAAGGTCACGTCGCACGTTGCGGGCTTGTGTGCCTCGAGCCACGCGGCGGCGTAGGCCAGCGCCGGCTGCCCCTCGGGCAACCGCGCGAGCATCTGCCTGAGAAATCGCAGGGCGCTCTCGATGGGGTCTTCTTCGGGGCCGCACACCATGGGCAGCGATCTCAGCGCCGGATGGCTCTGTGGAGTGACCGTATGGATCTTGGCGAGTTCGCTCGCGAGCTCACGGGGCAAGTGCGTTCGAGCCTGCGAATACTCAGACGACTTGACCACGCGGCGGCCCAGCGCTTCGCCCTCGACCCAGTCCATCACGTAGGCAAATCGGCCCGGATGCAAGAGCCCATCGGCGAGCCAGCGCACCGCGGGTGTGCGTACATGGACTGACTTTGCCGCTTGAATCACAGCGAACTCTGCGTCGCGCTTGAGCGACCCGGGCAGCGAGCGCACCGCGTCTGAGCGCAGGACCATCTTGTGCGCGACTCCGTCGATCACGGCGTTGAGCACGTAGTTGTCCTGGCATGCCCCGCCCGCGAGGGGCTCGATGTGCAGGGTGTCTACGGTGCCGCCCGAGCGCTCTGCGAGGTACTGAGAGACACGCGCGGAGAGGGCAGGATCGATGGTCGTGCTTGCGTTGGCCACAGTGCCGCGAGTGTACGCCAGCGCTCGGGATACACTCAGACAATGAGCGTACGAGTCGCGCAAGACGGCGCAGTGGTCACGGTCACCATCGACCGAATGAGCAGAAAAAACGCAGTCGATCGCGCGACAGCCGAGTCGCTCGCAGAGGTCTTCGCGCGCTTTGACTCGGACGACTCTGCGCGGGTCGCGGTGCTCACCGGTGCGCACGGGACGTTCTGCGCGGGCGCGGATCTTAAGGCCGTGAGCGAGGGCCAGGCCAACCGATTGGACGCAGACGGCGACGGCCCGATGGGGCCCACGCGGATGCATTTGCGCAAGCCCGTGATCGCGGCGATCGAGGGGCACGCGGTCGCAGGGGGCCTTGAGCTCGCGCTGTGGTGCGACCTTCGGGTGGCCGCACAAGACGCGATCCTTGGGGTTTTTTGCAGGCGATGGGGCGTCCCGTTGATCGACGGTGGCACGGTGCGCTTGCCCAGGATCGTGGGGATGGGCCGCGCGCTCGACTTGATCTTGACCGGTCGCGCGGTGACCGCAGACGAGGCCCTCGCGATGGGGCTGGTCTCTCGGGTGGTCGCGCCAGGGAGCGCGCTCGCCGAGGCACAATCGCTTGCAAATACGCTGGCAGAACTCCCACAGGGCTGCATGCGTGCGGACCGTGAGAGCGCGTATGCGCAGTGGGAGCTGCCCATGGCGGGCGCGCTCGCGCACGAGTTTGACGGTGGGCTGCGTGCGTTGTTTTCTGAGGGAATCGACGGCGCAAAGCGCTTTGCCTCGGGCGAAGGTCGCCACGGCGCCGCGGTATCGCCCACGCGCAAAGACGACTAGCGCAGCCCCCTCACCGTCGCTACGGTGCCCGCACCATGGGCGGAAAACTCTTCAATCTCCCTCGCATGCCCCGCGCCGACTACCTCGAGCGCGAGCGCGAGGTGCGCGCATACCTCGACCGTGAGCTCGCGGGGGCGTATCGAATTCCTAGATATTATGCAGACAAAAGTGACTTCGGCGACATGGACGTGCTCGTGGCCTCGGTGCCCGATTGGTCCACGCGCAGGCTCGCGATCGCGGCCGCGCTAGGTGTGACCGAGCACAAGGTCGTGGGGCACGTGTTCTCGTGTGACTACCGAGGTCTGCAGACCGATTTCTTCGCGGTGCCTGCAGCACAGCTCGACGCGACGCACGCATACCTGTCGTTTAACGACGTCGGAAACTTCATCGGCCGCATGGCCAAACGCTTCGGGCTGATCTACGGCGAGGGGGGTCTTCACTACGTCTACCGACGCCCCAACGGGAGCTACCGTGCAGACCTCGCGCTGAGCCAGGACTGGTCCAAGATCTTGCCCTTCTTTGGGCTGGACTTTGCCCACTGGGAGCGCGGTTTTGCCTCGCTCGAAGAGCTCTTTGGCTGGGTCATCGCGAGCCCTTACTTCTCAGTGCGGCCCTACCTCGACGGCGTCGATGGACCGATGGATCACCGGCAGAGCGTGCGCAGCACCGTCAGCCGCTTCGTCGCGTACTTGCGCGCACACGAGGTCGACAAGCGCTGGGATCCGCCCGCCACCGAGGTGCTGTTTGCGCAGGTGTGCGACGCCTTCGCGGAGGCAGATCTGCCTGCGCAGCTCGCCGCCGAGCACGCGCTCACGGCCCGCGAAGAGGTCCTGCGCGCGAAGTTCTCGGGCAAGCGCGTTCAGGCGCTGAGGCCTGCGCTATCGGGCAAAGAGCTCGGCGCGATGATCACCGCGATGCGCGCGTCTCGCGAGGATTTCGAGCAGTGGATTGTCGCGAGCGATCAGACCGAGATCGACGCGTGGGTCCTCGCGTTTGGCCGCTGAGTCGCTCACTCGCGCTTGTTGAGCCCGTACTCGTCGAGGCGCGTGTAGAGCTGCGGTCGCGCCATCCCCAGCGTCCGCGCGGCCTCGGAGCGGTTGCCGGCGGCGCGCTCAAGCGCCTGCACAATGAGCGCACGCTCGAGCTTGGCGAGGGCATCTTTCAGTGAGAGTCCGTCGAAATCTGCGAGCGAATATCCATGATTTTCTTCGATGGGCTTGGCCGCGAGCACCGAGGGCGGGAGGTCTTCGCGGTCGATCACTTCGCCGCCGCACATGGCCGCCGCGCGCTCGATCACGTGCAACAACTCGCGCACATTTCCGGGCCACGCGTAGGCCAAGAGGGCCTCCATCGCGGACTCGCTCACGGCGTGCGCTGCGCTCGGACCCAGGGCGCTCGCGACGAGCAACGGGATGTCACTCTTGCGCGCCCGCAGCGGCGGAATCTCGATCTCGATGACCGCGAGACGATAGTATAAATCCTCGCGAAGTGTGCTCTTGTTTTCGCCCGGTCGCACCGCCTTGTGCGTCGCCGCGAGCACGCGGCCCTCGAAGGTCAGCGTAGTGCCCGAGCCCCCGACGCGCTCGAATCTGCGCTCACCCAAGACACGCAACAGCCTTGTCTGCAGCGTGAGGTCCAGGTCACCGATTTCGTCGAGAAAGAGCGTGCCGTTGCCCACGAGCTCAAGGCGCCCGACCTTGCGCGCGTTGGCTCCGGTAAACGCGCCCTTTTCGTAGCCAAAGAGCTCGGACTCGAGCAGGGTCTCGGTGAGCGCCGCGAGGTTGACGGCGACAAAGGGCGAAGTGCTCCGCGCGCCAAACTGATGGATCGCGCGGGCGACGAGCTCTTTGCCCGTCCCGGTCTCGCCGGTGATCAAGACGGGCGCATCGCTCGCTGCTGCGCGACCGATGGCCTTCCAGACCGCGAGCATCGCCGCGCTTGAGCCAATCAGCGTGCCTTTGGGGGCGGGCGTTGGAGAGGGCGTATCGACGCGCTCGCGGGTGAGCTCGCGCTGGCGAATCGCACGCGAGACGGCGTCAAAGAGCGTGTCCAAATCAAAGGGCTTGGTCACGTAGTCAAACGCGCCGTCGCGCATCGCGCCGATGGTCCGCTCGCTGTCGCCGTACGCGGTCGCGATGATCACGCTGAGGCTCGGAGCGAGGGTCTGTTTGATCTCACGCAAGAGCGCGAGGCCGTCGCCATCGCCGAGCCTGACGTCTAATAAAACGCAGTCCATTTGCTGGTGCTCTGCGATCACGAGCTCGCGGGCTGACTTCACACTGTCTGCCGAGAGGGTCTGGTGTCCTGCGGATTTCATTGCGCGCACAAGGCCCTCGCGCACGCCACGCTCGTCGTCGACTACAAGCACCAAGCTCATGGGGAGGGTCTCTGGTTGTGATCGGTGGGTTGATCCGTCGGTTTGCTGTTGGAGAGCGTCAACACAAACACGGTGCGGTCGCCCTTGCGTTGGTGCGTGATGGTGCCCCCGTGGGCCTTTGCGACCGCGTGGGCGAGCGCCAATCCTAGGCCGGTGCCGTCGGGACGCGTGGTAAAAAACGGCTCAAACACCTTGCGCGCGTGCTCGTGTGCGATGCCCGCGCCGCTGTCACTCACGGTGACCATCGCGCCGTCGCGCGTGGCCTGGACGCTGACGTGCACGGTGCCTTGGGGTGGGGACGCTTCGATCGCGTTGCGCACGAGGTTGTCGACCGCGCGGGCGAGGCTGTCGGCGTCGAGCGCCACGGTCGCAGAGCCTTCGCACGTGAGGGTCACGCCGCGCGCGTCAGACCACGGTCGCATGGCTTGGCAGCGCTGCGCGACGAGCTCCCCCAGCGCGCGCGCTTGTCGCTCGGGGGCGCGCCGTCCAGAGAGCACCAAGAGGTCTGAGACCAGCCTGTCGAGCCGCGAAATCTCCTGCGATACTTCAGCGAGTTCTTCACGAAGCGCGGCGGGCGTGTCGCGCGATCGTTGGGCCAGGTCGACCCGGAGTTTCATCGACGCGAGGGGGTTGCGGACCTCGTGTGCGACCCCCGCGGTGACGCGCCCAAGGGCTGCGAGTCGCTCGCGTTGTTCGAGGGCGGTCGCGAGGGCGCGCTGTTCGCGTTGGGCGGTGTCGAGCGCTGCGGCGAGCGACGCGATGCGGGCGGCGATGCGCTGCAGCTCGTCGAGGGCGGGGGGCTCGATGCGCGCAGAGAGGTCGCGTTCGAGGGCGGTGATCCCGAGGTCAAGCTGTGACACGCCTGCTTGGACCAGCGACGCGGTGCGGAGCGCGTACGCGACGCTCGCTGCGGCCAAGAGCGCGAGGGCCAACACGACGGCCCGCATCCATCGACGGGTCCCAGGACGCAGGCTCGGGCTCGCTGCCCACGCGCAAGAGCCATCGGGGTTGGCTCGGAGCGCCGCGATCACGAGCACACCCTCGCGATCGCGCTGGATAAACACTGGCTGATCGCTCGCACACTGCGCGAGCGACTGCATGACAAACGCAGGCACCGGGGGGCCCGCGATCGTTTGGCCCTGGGCGTCGACCACACCGTGACGTGCGTTGCGTGCCCGATGAGGTGCGTCCAGCGCGCGGGCGAGCTGCGTCTGTGCGCGCTCGATGCGCTGGTCTTCGCCTGTGTTGGCCAAAAACCACATCGCGACCAGGGCGGTCAGAGAGGCCAACGAGGCGACCACCGCGAGCGCGATAAAGCGCCTGCGGAGAGAAGGTGCGCGTCGCGTGAGGGTCATGCCGTGGGCCTTTGTGTGGGAGAGTGTTGAGCCGCGCAGTCTGAACGAGTCGCCTCGCGATTGCAGCAGGAGAAACGCTCACGCGAGGGCCTTAGACTTACATCGTAAGGCTCTCGCGTGGGCTAGTGCAGAAGGGGGGGAGCTACAGGGCGCGGTGGTTGCGGCGCATCGCTGCGCGGCGGCCCTCTCCGCGGTGACCGCGCTGTGCGCCGTTGCGAGCCTCGGGGCGCTCGGCGGTGACGGTCACGCCGTTGGCGAAGGTGACCCGCTCGGCCATGACCGAGGCGCCTCGGGCGTACTGGTTTCCGCGACCCTCGGCGACCAAGAGCTGGCCGACCGCGAGGTTGTTGTCAGACGCCGCGCGGTGCAGTCCGCGGCCGAAGAAGACGCTGGTTCCGTCGGACAACAGAGCCCCACGGACGTGCCCTCGTGGGCCTACGAGAAGCGTCTGGACGGTGCCACGTGCGCTCCGAGCGGGGAGCGCGGCCATCGCGGCCATGTGCTCGCCGTGGTGGCCTTGGCGCATGCCTCGGCCTTGGTGACGGCCTGGGTGTTGTCCTGCCGCAGGTGCCGCAGCGGTGCCCGAGAAGCGAGCGATTGCGCGGGGATTTGCCTGCACGATCACGTTGCCCGAGGTGTCACTCACCGTCGCGCCCATCACCGAGAGGGGCGCCGAAGCAGCTGCAAAACCCGAGACGCGGACGGTGGCGCCGACTGCCAACCGCGCGCTGCTCTCGTCGCCGTGGCGGCCGAGATGCACGATGTGGCCAGAGCTCAAGACGATCGCCTGGGTGCGTCCCATCGGGCCGACGACGAAGCGGCTGATGGTGCCCTGCGCCGAGGTCGGGCTAAACGCGATCGGCGTTCGGTTGTGGCGACCCTCGCCGCGGCGGCCGTGGGCCATCTCGGCGCCCTGTGCGCTGGGGCCTTGCGAGAGGCTCTGCGCCATGGCCACCGAGCCGGTGAGGCCCAATGCGAGCGTTGCGACTGCGAGGGTGAGCTTGCGGAGGGTGTTCTTGCGGTGGGTCATGGTGATGGTGCCTTTCGGAGAGTGCCGCACGGAGTGTGCAGCGATGGGGGATGTGAGCTTCGAACAGGGTCACTTCGAGGTCCGCAGCGCCGTGTTCGTGCTGAGAGGTAATGCAGAGGTCGTGCCAAGCAGGCTTGATCTGCCAGAAATCAGGGTATTTGCTGCATTGATCCCCTGCGGAGGGAGGGCTGACAGGTCGCTGTTCGGGAGCCAGGGTGTTTGTCAAAGTGTCACGCTGCGTGACATGTGTCTGGGAGCGCGACGGTCTTGCGTGGTGGGTTGTGATAAACGCTCTCGCGGAGAGTGATTGCGCATGATCCGCAGAGTGTTGCTTCAGGGTTCGCTGGTGGTGTTGGGCACGCTTGGGCTTGTTCGCTGCGAAAAGCTCGCGGTGAGCGGGACCAACACGGTCTCGTTGGCTCCGGCGACGGGGCCGGTGGACGCGGCGGTGGTGGATTCGGGGCCGTCGGTGCGGATGCTCGCGCGCGGGGTCTCGACTTTTTATCGCTGGCAGCACACCGAGCAGGGCGACGAGGCCATCGAGCACGGGTTTAGCAAGCTGCACTTGGTGGTCGAAGTGCGTGAAGATTCGCAGGGTCAACGTGCGGTCTTCGCGAGCGCGGTCCATGGCGACACGAGCATCCCGCAGCAGCGCCGGATGCGCCCTGTGCAGCCGACGAGCGCGCGCTGGGACGTCCCGCGGGATGGGTACACCAAGTACAGCATGGAGCTCTTTGGCGGCGAATTGCGCAGCGGCGAGGGCATCCGTGTGCTCTTGGCGCAGAGCCCTGGCGAGCGCCACGCGGTGCCGGTTGAGAGCGGGCCTAACTTTGTCAGGCTCCCTCCTACGGGCAATATTGCAGGCGGAATCAACTCGAACCTCGGCCAGATCGACGCGGTGGTGGTCTTTATCATCCCGGTGTCCTCGCGTCGCGGTGGCCGCTATCTCATCGAAGCGATCGATCTCAACGCCGAGGCGGGAGGCTTCGCGGCCAACGGCGTGATGAACCACAACCCCAGCGACGCTGAGATCGCGCGCTATGTCCACTGGATGCGCGATCGTCAGGGCATGGGGCGCGATCGCAATCCACCGATCGCGATGCAGCCGACCGAGCGCGCGTGAAGATCGGTTCGCGAGAGATTGAGCGCTGTCACTATGGCTTTGCGACCCTGCTCGCGCCGATGGCCAACGTGACCAACGCGCCGTTTCGGGCGGTCGCGTTGGCGCACCAGTGCGGTCTCACCGTGAGCGAGATGGTGTCGTCTGAGCACCTGCTGACGGGCGGCGTCGCGGGGCTGAACGCGCTGCGAATGGAGCGTACTCTGGGAGCAAAAAACCAGGTGATTCAGCTCTTGGGAGGCGACCCTTCTCGCATGGCTGAGGCGGCGCTCGTGGCCGAATCCGAGGGCGCCGACGTGATTGACATCAACATGGGGTGTCCGATCCGGCGGATCGCGCATGGGTGCGATTCGGGGGTCGCGTTGATGCGTGACCCTGCGCGTGCGGCGGCGATCGTCCGCGCGATGGTCGGGGCGGTGAAGGTGCCTGTCACGGTCAAGATCCGCGCGGGGTGGGACGATCAATCGATCAACGCGGTGGAGCTTGCGCGCGTACTTGAGGCGAGCGGCGCGGCGATGTTGACCGTGCATGCCCGAACCGCGGGCGCGGTGTACAGCGGGCCTGCGAGGCTCGGAGTGATCGCCGAGGTCAAGCGGGCGGTCGGGGTTCCGGTGGTGGGAAACGGCGGAGTGAACAGCGCCGAGGACGCGGTGATCATGGCGCGCGAGACGGGCTGTGACGGCGTAATGATCGGCCGCGGCGCGCTCGGAAATCCGTGGATTTTTGCTTCGCTCGCGCAGGGCATCGCGTGCGTGCCGACGTTGGCTGAGCGGGTCACGGTCGCGGTCTCGTACGTGGACGCGCTGATCGCGCACGTGGGCGAGGGCAAGGCGACGCGCGAGGTGCGAAAGAACTTGCGCTGGTTTTTTGCAGGGACCGAGCTCGAGGGCGCCGTGCGCAAGCTCTTGCCTGCGTGCGACTCGCGTGCGCGAATTGTCACGGCGCTCGCGACGGCGCTTGAGAATCCCGCGAGCGATGTATAGTCCCACGCGGATTTATGCAGAGCGAAAACGCCGCGCACGATGCGCTAAACGGTTGGGCACGTAGACTCACTTTGTCTGCGATTTTTCTGGTAATTTCTGCATGTGGTCCCGTGCCCGTGGTGACCGATGCGGCGAGCGTCGAGGCTTCGGTTGAGAGTGGTCCCACGTGCATGGAGATCACCGACCCCGGCCCGCGCGGCTCGTGTGGTCCGTCGAACGTGACGCTTGAGGGCACCTGCCGTTGCACGCTCGGTTATTACTGGGACGGAAACCGCTGTGCCGCGAGCAATGCGTGCCGATGCATCCTCGGCTGCGACGAGATTTATCCCACCGAGGCGACCTGTCGAGCCGGTCACATGACGTGTCGCGGGGGTTGACAATGTACGATTCTGTTGGTGATTTGCTGGGTTTTTGGGGCTTTCGGCGCGGTCACCCTTGAGCACATCGCCCTCGGCGCGGTACAGCAGTGCGCATGACGACAGCGAGTGTTTCGAGCGCGACGCAGAGTGACGTCGACAACAAGCCCCTCACCAAGAATCCTCATCTGACCGCGTGGGTCGAGCACATGGCGCGGATGTGCCAGCCTGACCGCGTCGTGTGGTGTGACGGAAGCGAAGCCGAGAAAGCGCGGCTCACCGAGCACGCGGTGTCCATTGGATCGCTGATCCCGTTGGACCAAGCCAAGCTTCCGGGGTGCTACTTGCATCGCTCGGGCGCCAACGACGTGGCGCGTGTCGAGCACCTCACGTTTATCTGCTCGCCGACCAAAGAAGACGCGGGCCCTACCAACAACTGGATGGACCCTACCGAGGCGTACGCCAAGCTGCGTGAGCTCTACAATGGCTCGATGAAGGGGCGCACGATGTACGTCGTGCCCTACGTCATGGGGCCCGTAGATTCGCCCTTCGCCAAGATCGGTATTGAGATCACCGACAGCGTGTACGTGGCGCTCAACATGCGGATCATGACCCGCATGGGGCAGTGCGCGCTCGACCGCTTGGGCAACAGCGAGGACTTTAACAAGGGCCTTCACTGCACCGGAGATGTGAACCCCGAGCGTCGGTACATCTGTCATTTTCCACAAGATAATACGATTTGGTCTTTTGGTTCGGGCTACGGCGGCAACGCGCTCTTGGGCAAGAAGTGTCTCGCGTTGCGCATCGCGAGCTGCTTGGGTCGAGACGAAGGCTGGCTCGCCGAGCACATGCTGATCTTGGGCATCGAGAGCCCCGAGGGCGAGATGACCTATGTCGCCGCGGCGTTTCCGAGCCAGTGTGGCAAGACCAACTTCGCCATGATGATCCCGCCCAAGCGCTTCAAGGGCTGGAAGATCACCACCGTCGGCGACGACATCGCTTGGTTGCGCGTCGGAGACGACGGCCGCTTGTATGCGGTCAATCCCGAGGCGGGCTACTTTGGCGTGGCGCCCGGCACGAGCTACGCGAGCAATGGCACCGCCATGCGGACCATTCAGACCGACACGCTGTACACCAACGTCGCGCTCACGCCCGACGGTGACGTGTGGTGGGAAGGCAAAGACGGAGACATCCCCGCAGAGCTCACCGACTGGCAAGGGCGTCCCTGGCATCGCGGCTCGATGGAGAAAGCCGCGCACCCCAACGCGCGCTTTACGGCGCCGATGGTCAACAACCCAGCGCTCAGCAAATTCGCTGACGATCCGCAGGGAGTGCCCATCTCAGCGATCATCTTTGGTGGGCGCCGCGCCGACACGATCCCGCTCGTTTTGCAGAGCTTCAACTGGACCCACGGCGTCTTCTTTGGTGCCACCATGGGCAGCGAGACCACCGCGGCTGCGACGGGCAAAGTAGGTGTCGTGCGGCGCGACCCGTTCGCGATGCTGCCCTTCTGCGGATACAACATGGCGGACTACTTTCGTCACTGGCTGTCGATGCAGGCGAAGATCACGTTTCCCCCGAAGATTTTCTTGGCAAACTGGTTTCGCAAAGACAAAAACGGCAAGTTTCTGTGGCCCGGATTTGGCGAGAACATGCGTGTCCTGAAGTGGGTCGTCGACCGCGCGCGGTTGCGCGTAGGAGGCCGCGAGACGCCGCTCGGTTGGGTGCCTCGACCGGGCGACCTGGATCTCTCGGGGCTCGATCTTCCGACCGAGAAAGTCGAAGAGGTCACCCAGCTCACGATCGAGGAGTGGGTGCGTGAGCTCGAGTCCGTCGGAGAGTTCTTCGCGAGCCTCGGCGCGAATGTCCCGCGAGAGCTGCACATGCAGCGAGAGCTCTTGCTCGCGCGGCTCAATCTTATCCGCAACGCGGGCCCGCAGTACCGCACGCCTTGAGCGGTTGACCGCGCGGCAAACGCAAACCTTGCGCGAGTGGTTGAGGGGCGTGAGCAAAGAAAAAGTGGGGGTACACTGTGCACTTCGGTGAGTGCGTTCTCGCGTTCGATGCAGCCTGGCTCATTCGTAGGGACGCCCCGGTTTGAGCTCCTGCGCAAGCTCGGCGTGGGCGGCTTTGGGGTCGTCTACGAAGCCCGCGATCAGCAGACTCACACGCGCGTCGCGCTCAAGCTCTTGCATCGCACAACGCCCGATGGGCTCGTGGCGTTTAAGCAAGAGTTCAATGCGCTCGCGGACGTGTCGCACCCTAACCTCGTGGCGCTCTATGAGCTCTGCGAGCACGAGGGGCACTGGTTTTACACCATGGAGCTTGTCGAGGGCGTCGACATCGTGGCGTACCTGCGCCCAGGCGAGAGGGTCCGGCGCGAGCTGGCGATCACGATTGAGAGCCGTGGGTTCGACCCCGACGAGCTCGACGAGTCCGCTGGGGTCTCGCATCCGCGCTCGTTTCCGGTCGATTATGAGCGGCTTGAGGGCGTGCTCTCGCAGCTCGCAGAGGGCGTCTTGGCGCTCCACGACGTGGGGCTGCTGCATCGCGACCTGAAGCCCACCAACATCCTCGTGGACGGCAATGGGCGGGTCGTGTTGCTGGACTTTGGTCTGGTCTCGCGACCCGATCATCCAGACGCACTTCGCGCGCTCGAGTCCTCGCCCGCGGGCACGCAGCGCTGGGAGCTCATGGCTGGCACGCCCGAGTACATGTCCCCCGAGCAGAGCTTGGCCGAGCCGCTTGGGCCCGTGAGCGACTGGTACTCGGTCGGGATCGTGCTCTTCGAGGCCATCGCCGGCCGGCGGCCATTTGAAGGGACGCTGTCCGAGGTCATGTCCCAGCGAGAGTTTTGTGCTTCGCCAGACCTCGGTGGGCTCGCCCCAGAGGCTCCCCAGCAGGTCGTCTCGTTGGTCATGCGGATGCTCGCGCGTGAGCCCTCTCAGCGGCCCAGCGACCAGCAAATTGCCTCAGAGCTGGGGATCCGCCCCGCGCGACTGTCTCCCCGAGTGCCGGTGGCGCACGACGAGCTCGTAGGTCGCGCTCGCTTGCTGTCGTCGCTGGGACTTGCCCTTGCGCAGTGCCGCACCGGCCACCCTGTCGTCCTTGAGCTGAGCGGTCCCTCGGGGATGGGCAAGACCGCCGTGATGTCCCACTTTGTTGGGTCTCTCGCCCCTGAGGACGCCTTGGTCCTCGCGACCCGATGCGATCCGCGGCGCTCGGTGCCGTTTAGCGCGCTGGACGGGTGCATGGACGCCCTCGCGCTACACTTACGCGGGCGCGACCCGCTCGATCGTGCGGCGGTGATGCCTGCGGGAATCGCGCCGTTGGCGCAGGTGTTTCCGGTGCTCTCGCGGTTTGTACAACAAGACGAGCCCTCAGCCGAGGTGCACGAGGCGCACGAAGAGCGCTCGGCGGCTTTTGAGAGCGCGCGCACGCTGTTGCAGCGGCTAAGTAAGCGTGTTCCGCTAGTGTTTTTGCTAGATGACGCGCACTGGCTCGACGAAGAGAGCGCGGCGCTCTTGCGCTATGTCTTGCAGGGGCACGATGCGCCACGGCTGCTGATCTTGATGGCCGCCCGCGCGCCCTCTGTCGTGAGCGCCGCGCCGCTGGTGCTCGACGAAGTGCGCCCCGAAATCGACATGCGCAAGCTCACGATCGAGCCGCTGGATCGGCTGCAATCGCGCGAGCTCCTAGGGCGCATGCTGTCGAGCGAGGCGAGGCTGTCGAGTCTGCCCGAGGCCCTGGTCGACGAGGCCGCGGGCAGCCCACTGTTCATTGGCGAGATCGCGCGCGCTGCAGAGCGGGCGCCCCTCGCAGAGCTCAGAGATCTCTCGAGCCTCAACACGCTCTTGCAGGCCAAAATCAATGGGCTTCCGCCGTCGGCGAGGCACCTGCTGGCGCTGGTCGTTGTGCTCGGCGAGCCGATGCCATTGCACGTGGTCTTTGCCGCCGCAGGGCTCGAAAATCTCGCGTACCCTGCGCTGAGATTACTGCAAAATCACTCGCTGATTCGCACGTCGAGCACGCCCTCAGGGGTCTCGATCGAGGCCTACCACGAGCGCATCCGCGAGACGGTCCTCTCGATGCTCTCGCCCGAGTCTCTGGTTGCCCAACACCAGCGGCTCGCCGACGCGCTCTCGCTTGAGCCCGAAGCCGAACCCGCGCTGCTCGCCGAGCACCTCGCCGGGGCAGGGCTGCACGCGCGGGCCGCACAGTTTGCGCTCGCGGCGGCACAGCGCGCAGAGAGCGTGCTCGCGTTTGAGCGCGCGGCGCATTGGCTTGATCGCGCGATGCAGTGGCAACACTTCGAAGAGGCCATGCGCGTTCGGCTGCTCGTTCGTCGTGGGCATGCGCTCGCGCAGGCAGGGCGCAACGCCGAGGCGTCTAGGGCGCTGTTGCTCTCGGCGAAGATCAGCTCGGATCCCACAGAGGCGCGCCGGCTGCGTCGCTCGGCGGCGGTGCAGCTCTTGCTCAACGGAGATCACGACGAGGGCGTGCGAATTATCACCGAAATCGCAGGCACCATTGATCTCTCGATCCCGCGCACGCGGCCGACTTTGCTCGCGTCGTTGGTCAAAGATGCGACGCTGTTGCGGCTGGGTCGAGAGCTCCCAACGAGCACGGCTGCGACGCGAGCCAACGAGGATGAGCAGCTCGCGCTGTGTCACGCCGCTGGGCTCGGGACGGCGCTGTCGGACTCGTTGCTCTCGATCTGGTTTCTCACGCGGTACACACGGCTGGCGCTCGCGAGTGGCGACGGCGTGCAGTCGGGGTTGGCGCTCATGCGCTACTCGACCATCTTGGCCGCGCGTGGACCGCGAGGCGAAGGAGACGCGCTCGACGCGCTTGCCCGGGCAGAGCTCTTGGCGCTGCGACATCGAGACCCTTATCTCCGCGGGTGCGTGGATATTGGCTATGGTTTTGTCGATTATACGTGTGGTCGTTGGTCGCAGGGGCGGCTGCGTTGCGAGCGCGCCATGGGTCAGCTTCGGCGGGTCGCGGGCGCCAACTGGGACATCGACACGGCGGGGTTGTTTGTCTCGGAGTGCCTGCGAAGTCAGGGCCAATTGGCGGCGGCGTTTAGGCTTGAGCAGCAGTCGCTGCGCGAGGCGCGCGATCGCAAGTTTGCCTCTGGGATCGTGCGGACGCTCTTGCGGTGGCAGTACTTTGAGCACTTGAGCTACGACGATGTCGCGTCGGCGCGTTTGGCGATCGAAGAGGGCGAGCGCACCAACCAGTCTCGCGGGTTTCTTATCCGTGATTTCAACCTGATGGTGGCCAACGCGCATGTGTGTCTGTACGAAGGTCGCCCTGCAAAAGCGCTCGCGCTTGTACGCAGCGGGTGGTGGGCGTTGCGCACCTCGGGGATCCTGACGACGCAGCTCTTTCGTGGCTCTGCGCTCGAGCTCTTGGGCATCTGTTTGTTGCGTACGGCCGAGCTCGCGCCTCCCTCAGAGGCCGCGGTGTTGCGTCGTGAGTGCCGCAAGGTTGCACAGCAGCTCTTGAGCGAGCCTGGTTGGGTCGGTAGCCTGGGACTGGCCCTGCAGTTTGCGCTTGTGGCACAGGGGACGAACGAGGACCTCACGCTTGCGTGCGGCCGACGCGCGCTCGGCAGCCTCGAGACCGCGGACATGTGGTTCTACGCAGCGCTGGTGAGAAAGCACCTCGGACGGCTCTTGGGGGGCGATGAGGGCGGCGCGATGGTTCGCGCGGCAGAGCACTTTGTGCGCGGCCAGGGCGTGGTTCGTATGTCAGATTTTGGGCGCTTGCATGCAGGCGCAGAATAGCGACTCGGTCCTCGCGAAAGCCAAGCGGTCATGCGATCGTTTGAGCGCTCGTTCGCGGGGAAGTAGGCATTCGCAGAGACCGAGCTGAGGGCACCCACGATGAGCGTTAATCGCACCGAGATCCATGAGCGAAGACTCACGCGAGGGACGATCCTTTGGTCGAAGTACGAAGTGGGGCCACAGATCGGTCAGGGCGCCATGGGGAGCGTCTATCAGGGACGGGACGTGCGCACTGGAATGCCCGTCGCGATCAAGGTCGAGCACCTAGACCCAGGCCAAGTGTACGTCGGGAGGGTCGCGCGCGAGGCTGCGCTGCTCGGCAGGATCAGCCACGAGAACATCGCGCGGATGGTGGATTTTGGTCGCCTCGAGGACGGCGGCGCGGTGCTGGTGAACGAGTTTGTTGACGGGATTTCCCTAGATAAATTGCTGGTAAAACTCGGAGGCTCGCTCCCTTGGCCTCAGGCATTGGGGTTGATGGTCGCGGTGCTCGACGCGCTCGGCGCGGCGCACGACATGGCCGTCTTGCATCGCGACGTAAAGCCGCAGAACATTCTCGTGACGAGCGACCTGCCGCCCAAGGTCAAGCTCATTGATTTCGGCATCGCGCGCAGCCTCGGAAATGACCTCAGCCTGCCGCCGTTGACGGGCATGGGGGAGGTGCTCGGGACTGTGCGCTACATGGCGCCCGAACAGCTGAAGGGCGACACGCTGGACCATCAGACCGATCTGTACGCGGCGAGCTTGGTGCTTGCCGAAATGCTCAGCGGGCGTGTGCCGTACGGCGAGAGTTTTACCCGCGGGATGTTGGCCAAGAGCGAGGGGCAGCCGCACGCGCCGCTGGTGGTCCCAGACGATCGCGAACCGTGGCCCGATGCGCTGCAGGCCATCATTGAGTCTGGGCTTTCTTTCGATGCCTCGCGGCGTCCTCCGACGGCGGCTTCGTATGCTCAAGCGCTCCGAGGGATCTTGGCCAACAACGCGTCACTTCCGCCCGTGATGCACACCGAGGGGCCCGATTTGCGGCTGCTGGCGCGTACCACCGCGAAGGTCGTCAGCGCAGACACGACCTCGCGCGCGGTGGCCGTGTGGCTGGTCGTGGTGAGGCTCAACGCGGGCATCTTGCGCGACGAGCGCGAGCGACAATGGATGGCTGATTCGCTGGCAGAGTTTGCCCGTCCGGTCGAGCTCGGGCGGGACCTCGCGGGGTTCTTGCTGCGCGACTCTGGGAGCGGCGCCAGCTCGAACCTCGTCGAGGCCATCGTGTCACTCTTGCGTGCGCGTTATGGCGAGGTCCCGACGGCCCGCGAGCGCGTGTGGCTCCAAGATGGGCTCATCCACGTGGGCTCGCTCGTCAGCGCGGTCGAGTCCATCAGCGGCTCCCTCGCGAAGTAGGCTGGTTACGGGCGCGTGGACGGGGTCTGGGCGCTGGCGATCGCCTGCTCTTTCCACGAGAGCTCGGCCCACTCTTGGGCGGGGTCGCTGTCGAGCACGATGCCCCCGCCCGCGCCGTAGTGCGTGCCGTGTGCGTCCGAGACCATGCACCGGATGCTCACCGCGAGCTCAAGCGATCCGTTGGCCAAGAGCACACCGTAGACGCCCGTGTACAAGCCTCTGCGCTGGGACTCGAGCGCGGCGATCTGACGCATCGCGGCGCGCTTGGGAGCGCCGGTCACGCTTCCCAGTGGGAGCACGGACGAGAGTAACTCTATCAGCGAAATCGCAGGATCTTTGGTCGCGGTCACCGTGGACACCAGGTGGTGCACGAAGGCGTGCGCTTGAGCCTCGCAGAGCGCGGTGACCTGCACGCTCCCGACCTCGGACACTCTGCCCAAATCGTTGCGATGAACATC
The DNA here is from genome assembly GCA_030694465.1 of Deltaproteobacteria bacterium. Lineage (GTDB taxonomy): Bacteria > Myxococcota_A > Polyangia > Polyangiales > JAUXYJ01. The sequence goes on from JAUXYJ010000080.1 coordinate 26,072, forward strand.
GACCGCCATGGTGTTCTCGGCGCGCTCTTTGGGGCTGTGCGAGAGCTCTCGCGCGAGGGCGAGGTCCGTGTCGAGGTCTTGTCCACGCGGGCGAGTTCCCTTGATCGGGCAGGTCACCAGAGTGCGTGTCTGCGTGCAAAATCGCAGACCGAGCTCCATGCTCATGGCTCCGACGGTCACCCCCTCGGCGCGCAGCAGGGCGGCGTACGGAGCTCTTGATCGCAGCACGCGCTTGGCGATCTCTTGCTCGCTCGCTCGCTGCTCTGACCAGACTCCGCGCGCGAGGTTCACCAGATACACCTCGCCCTGGGCGATCTGCGCTTGGATCTCACGAACCTGTGCGCCGTGGGTGCTCGCGTCGGTGTCGCTCTTGAGCACCCAGGGCGTGAGGTCTTCGCTCGTGAGCGCGTCGATGTGTGCATACTTCGCGTGTATTTTTGCAGCGCGATCACTGTCCCCAAGCAGCGTGTACGAGTCGGTCTCGCTGTGAACAACGACTCCCTCGGCGATGTCGGCGAGCCACGCGAGCGGCGCGTGGTCCATCACCGGACGAGCGTCCGAGAGCGCCTGAGGTTCGTCGTGTCTGAGCGCATCGTAGCCGAGCCATCCCAGCGCGATCGGTTGCACCTGGTCGCCGCGCAAAGGGTCGCCAAGGGACTCGGCGGCGGCACAAAAGTCAGCGAGCGCAGACGCTGGGTCCACGCTGTTGCAGCGGGGCCTGTCGAGCCTCGCGATCACGATCTGCGTGCCAAAACACAGGACCGAGAGCGAAGAGTCTTCGCACGCGAGCGCGAGCGCGCGGGCCAGGGCCAGGGCAAGGGTGGACGCAGTCACGATGGCGCAGTCGTGGCGTAGCCGTGGCGCGAGCGCAAGAGCGATGTGCGCGGTGCCACAGCGCGCGCAATTGGTGCTAACAGCACAGAGCTCGTATGCCATCTCTGTGCGATCGATTGAGCGTGGCGCAGTGCTGCCTCGCTGCGGTGCTGAGTTTTTCGGGCGGGTGCGTGCGCGATGTGCCCGTGGATTTGCGCGTGTTGGTCCCGGACGCGGGGATGCTCTTGAGCGGTCCGGCGGCGGCCACAGCGGTCATTCGCGTGGGCCTTGAGGGGGATCCTCGCTCGGTGCGAGACACCACGCTGGGCGCGATGGGGACGTTTGCGGCCGAGCTGCGGCCCACGGATCCGCGGAGCATCGCGCGGCTACGTGTGGACATTTTGCATGGCACCACGCTGATGGCGCAGGGGTCTTCGCCTGCGATCGCGTGGCTCGCGATTGGTGGGCAGCGCTTGTCGGTGTTTGTCCAGCCCACCGACACGGTGCAGCCCGCGCCGTCGGGGCCTCTGCGGACGCCCAGGGCCGACTTTGTCTTTCTCTCGTCGGGCGGGAGCGGTGCGGTGGCGTTTACCCTGCCCAATGGCGCGCCGGACGCGGTGCCCGAGCAGTATTTTTTGCCCACACACCAGACGCGCTCGTACACGTTTAGCCTCCCTGCAGTGTTTGACGGAGAGACCTCGGTGGTGCCCTTGCCTTTGGGCCGAGGGATCTTGCTCTTGCGCGGTGAGCGCGCCCTTGTCACCAATGATTCTTCGCCAGGGGCTGCGCCCAACGCGCCCATTCCGGCTGCGCGGAGGCTCTTGCGCGGGGCCGGAGTGATCCAAGACACCGACGCGAGCTATGTGCTCGGGGGGCGCGCCGAAGACGGCACGCGCAGCGCCAGAATTGACGGAGTCTCAGAGCTCGGCGACGTGATCGAGATCCCCGAGACACTCGCGGTCGCCCGCGCGCGTCCCGCGGCGATTGTGCTGCGTCCACGGGCAGGGACCACGCCGCCGATGTACCTCATCGCCGGAGGGCAAGATCCCATGTGCGCGACCTGCGCTTCGCTCGAGCAGTGGGTGCCAGGGCAGACCGCGCGGGCCATTGATCCGGGCAGCCCTGAGCTCAGCCGTCGCAGTGAGTTTGCCGCGCTCTGTGTGCAGCGGAGTGCCGCGGGGCTCTGTGACCGTGTGCTGATCTTGGGTGGCCGAGACGGGGTCACCCAGGGGCTGGCGCCGCGGGATCTGTTGCTCGACGGAGAGTGCCTCCGGGTGGGCTCAGGGAGCTGCGTCCTCCGCGAGCTCGACGCGCTGCTCACGCGGCGGATGAGCCCACGGGTCGCGCTGGGCAGTGATGGCGCGCGCGTGGTGGTCACAGGCGGGCGCGATGCAGACAATCGGCCTGTGTATTCGCTAGAGATTCTCGATGTGAGCGACCCGGCGATGGTCACTCGTGTCGAGGGCACCCGCGAGCTGACCGTGGCGGACCCGGCGCTCGCGTCGCTCTCCGACGGGAGCGTGCTGATCGGCGGCGGGATCGACCGTGATACGCAGCGCCCGAGCGCGGCCCTGTCGCTCGTGCGCGGCCCGATCGCTCCGCTGCCCGTGCCCATCGCCATGCGGTAATCCGTCGCAAAGTGCGCTACACCCGCGGAGGCAAATATGGCTCACCTCAGCACTCACGCGCGCCGCCTCCGTTGGGCTGCGATTTCTACGGTCGCGACGCTCGCGTTGGTCCAGTGCAAGTCACGCACTGCGACCCACGAGGCCGCGGCAGTGCCCCTTGCGCCTCCCACTTCGCCTGAAGATTTGCTGGTCACGGGACACTTCGGTCAGCCGCGGACCACCGTGCGCGCGTTGGCCTCGCTCAGCGGCGCGACCATCCCGTTTGAGCTCGGGATGTCCATGATGCTCGGGCTCGACGCGACGCTCTTGACCGTGGTCGACCTGTCCAAACCCATCGATGTCGTGATCACCGGGAGCGCCGAGAGCACAAACATTACGCTCACCCTCACGCCCATCGTGCAGGCGCGCGCAAACCTCTCGACGCGCTTTCGGTTCACGACAGTGCCGGGGCTCGGCGATCGCTTGGATCCTCGCGCGGACACATCAGGCCGAGAGCCCGGTTGGACGTGCGCGATCGTCGGGGTCCCGGGCCCCGTGGGCACACGCGTGGTGTGCAACACCGAGAGCGCGCAGCTCGCGCGGGTGGGGAGATTTGCAGCGTTTGAGTCCCAGCGTCACGAGAGCGAGGTCAACGACGCGCGGTTTGAGGTCGCGAGCCAGGGCGCGCGCAGAGCCCTCGGGCCGCTGGTCCAGCAGGTGTTTGCAGCGGCGTCGATGTCACTTCGACGCACGGCCGCGCAGGCCCGCGAGCAGCACCGTGAGCCGCCGGCGTTCGGAGACCCCGAGCCCATTGTGAGGCGCTTTGCTGAGATCCAGACCGACGTGAACCAGGTGCTTCAAGAGCTCACCAGCAGCACGGTCGAGCTTCACGTCGAGCCCGACGCGCTCTCGCTCGATGTGCAGCTCGGAGTCAGCGCTGGGGGACAAGGGTTTCTCGCGCGCGACAGCCGTGACCGTGTGAGCGCGCCGATGGCTCATCCGCTCGCCGCGCGGCTCGACCCCACGAGCGCCCTCGCGGTGGCCTCGCGCGGGGCCCCTGCGTTCTTGCGCGACCGTCTGCGCACGATGCTCCGGCTCGGCCTTGAGGTCCTCGGCACGCGCGTCCCGGATGCCCCTGCCGCGCAGGCAGACCTCGACGCGCTCACCGAGCACATGGGGGACGGCTGGGCCCTGTCGCTGGCCCGCAGGCAGCCCCCGGTCGCGGCCAACACGCCCGCCGGGAGGGCTCCGGCGCCCAGGCCTGCGGCGGTCGAAGCCGTGTTGCTCTTGGCCCAAGACGACGAGGGCGCTGCGTCTCGCCCGCTCATCGCTTCGCTTGCGCGCGCCCCGTGGCTGCGTGGCGTGCGATTGGGCGAGCAACCCCTGCGGTTAAGCACGCAAGACGGCGGGCTCATTGTGCGGTTTCCGGCTGCGCCGACCCCCGCGGTGAGGGCGCTTAGCAACGACCAGCTTGAGCGCACAGCGAGCCCTCCGAGGGTGCCGCTCGAGATGGGCGTCGCGTCGGTTCAGGGCGCTGTCGCGGTGGTGCTCAGTGGCGATGCGCGTGCGCAATTGCAGGCGCTTCGTACGCGCGAGGCGGGCGCCGTGCTGCCCATCTTGGGCGGCCTCGAGGGCTCGACGGTGTTTGGTCTCGAGGCGGGCGCGATGCGCCCCAGCGTGGACGATGGCGTGCGGGCTCCGCTGCAGCTCACCTGGCGTGCGATGCAAGACGGGAGCTCGCTCAACGCGTTGATTCATGTGCGCGCGAGTGCGGGGTTTGTCCGCACGCTCCGTGGCGCGCGTGGCGAAGAGTGACCCTGCCGTGCGTCCGCGTTTGAGCGCGCTCGCCTTGCCCAGTGTGATCCGCGGGATCGGTGTGCTCGGTGTGCTCAGTGTGCTCAGTGTGCTCGGTGGGGCCTCGGGCTGTCGTGGCCGTGGACCGCTGCGGGTGCTCTCGCGCCCCGCGACCGTGCGCCCCGTGCACGCGATCATCCCTGCGAATTCGCAGACCGAACCCGCGCTCCCTGCCGAGCCCGCCGCTCCCGATCCCTTGCCCCCGCCCAGGGGCGGAGAGCCCCTGCGCTGGGTGCTCGCCGGGGGTGGCGCGACGCCGTCGCTCGCCCAGATTTCGCTCGCGCAAGACCTCGCGCAGGCCCAGCAACGGATGCAAGGCGAGGGGCTCGTCTTGTTTGGCTCGGGCCCCGGATCGAGGGTGCTCGCGCTGCGCGGTGAACCCACAAGCCCACCCTCTCTGAGTGACCGATTGAGCGAGCTCTTAGACCCTCGCGGCGGGCGCGATTCGCGCTTTGTGTGGGCGCCCGTTCGGTCGCATGGGCCCTTTACGCGCGAGGCCCTTGAGGGCGCCCTGCTGCGAGCCCTGGCGCGCTCAAGCGAGCCCTTGCTGGTCTATCTCGCGGCGCACGGGAGCGGCGGCGAGACACCCCGTGAGAGCGTCGTCGGAACCTGGGGAGACCAAGAGCTCAGCGTGCAAGACCTCACGGGGATTCTCGATGGGGCTCGCAGTCCACGGCCGGTGCGCGTGGTCAGCACGAGCTGCTTTGGCGGGGGCTTTGCAGAGCTCATCTACCGCGAGGCAGACCCGAGCAAAGGCTTGGCCGTTCCGTTGCGCTGTGGGCTGTTTGCGACCACCTGGGACCGCGAGGCCTCGGGCTGCGACCCGGACCCAGACCGCAGGGCGCAAGAGGGATTTGGCCTGCATTTTCTCAATGCCCTCGCGCAGCGTGCGCCCGACGGCTCCGCGGTCGCGCTCTCCGACGTGGACTACGACGGCGACGGGCACATTGGGCTCTTGGACGCGCACACCCGCGCGCGCATCACGGGCCGCTCGATCGATGTGCCCACGACCACAAGCGAGCGCTACGTGCGCCAGCAGCTCGACGGCCTGCGCGGTGGCGTTGATTCGCCCAGCAATATCCCTGACGAAGTGCGCGAAGAAGAAGCGGTGATCGCCGCGCTCTCGGCCGCCCTCACGATCCCGCGGGCGCACGGTGAGCTTCGCACGCTCATCACGCAGACCGAGGCCCTGCGGCGCACGCTGCAAGAGACCGTCGAGGCGAGCGAGGCGCGGTTGACCGCGCTCGATGCGGCGCTGGTGACAGAGCTCCGGGCGAGGTACCCAGTGCTCGAAGACCGGTGGCATCGGGACTGGGACGCGGTAGTGCGCGCAAACACAGCCGAGATCACCGCGCTGCTCGACACGCACCCGAGCCGCGCGGTGCGCACGATGGTCGCGCAAGAGAGCGAGCGTGACGTCACACAGCTCGAGGCCCTCGAGCTCCGCTACACGCTCATGCTGCGGCTTGAGCGCGCCTGGCAGACCCGCAGGCTCGCCGCACACCTGCGCGCCCGCGGAGGGGCCCCGTGGCGCGCCTTTGTGGCCCTGCGCACCTGCGAGCGTGCGGGGCCCTGAGAGGGTCTGTGTGCAGCGCTATCTCGGACACCGCGCAACGCAACCCGCTGCTTTTTTCGCCCCCGAATCACTTCGAGAGAGACTCATTGCGCGTCGTGTATCGGGCGATCGGTTGGGCGACTCGGTCGCACGCTAGCCAATCATCGGGCACACAACCCGCGTGAGCACCGTGCGGTTGTTTTGCTCGTGGCACTCTCGCACGACGCTCTCGTCGTCGACGCGGACCTGGACGTCGGTGGGCGTGGCGCGCATGCCCGCGCCTGGCCAATTGCAGCTAACTTCGACACACGCGCCAGGATTGACCACACGACCCAGCGGAGCGCTGCACAGGCGCATCGCGCCCATCGCGCTGGGGTCTGCGTCGTAGAAGCCCGCGGTGGCGGTGTCGAGCAATGGGGCCGCGCCGCGATTGCAGACGCGTGCGCGCAGCACCGCGACGTTGTCCATCGTGCATGTGTACGTAGCGCTCGCGGCGGTCGCGTCGGGCACACCCATCATGCCTGCGCGCCCCTGAACATTGGCCCGAAAGCTGTTAAGACCCGCGAGCCGCCAGCCGCGACGTACAGCGCTTGTCCTGGGAATTCGCAGGTTATCGTCGACGTTGGTGATGTGGTAGGTGTGCTCGTTCCACAGGGGGCGCGAGCCGACCCAGCGGTCCATGACGTCTTGGTACACCCGTACGCCGTTGGGTCCGCGCTCGCGGGATGCACGGCACGTGTTGCCTGCGCCAGGGGTGCCCGCAGGGGGCGCCACGCACACGAAATCACACGCGCCCGCGCCGCAACACTGCGCGTCCGTGGTGCAACGGCACAGGCCCTCGACGCACGAACCCGAGGTGCAGTCGCCGTCGCTCTGACATCGCAGCCCCGGAAAAATAGGGTCTGTGTTGCGTGGCCCCAGACCCGCACAAGCCCGACCCACACCGACGGTGCCGCAGAGATGGTTCGAGCCCATCACGATTTCTGCACGAAAATCTCCGTCGACGTCGGCCACGATGGGGTTCTCGTACCAAGTGCACGAGGCGTGAGGCGCTGAGTACAAGACGTCACCGCGTGTGCCGTCGTACACCCGCAAGAAGCACTCGTCGGCGTAGACGGCTTCGACGCGACCGTCGCCTTCGAAGTCAAACGTCGTGCTCCCGGTGACCGCGCTGGTGGAGTCTTGCGAGGGGCGGACCCAGAGGATTCCGTTGGTTGTCATGCTCGCGCAGCGGCCGCCCGGACGCGGTGTCGCCGTACAATCCGGGTCAAAAACCATGTATTGCGTGCCGCCTGCCGAGGCGAACTCTGCGAGACCGTCGCCATCGAAGTCGCCGATCGTGGGCGGTCCGCCGAGGCCACCGGGGATCGCCACCGGGCCAAACACTACGCGGCCCTCAAGCGTCTCAATGCGCGCGCCGCCGTTAGAGATCACGACGACCTCGGGAAACTCGGGAGCGTCAAAGCGTGCCGACACGTACGCGCCCATGTTCGCCACCGCGACGTGCCCGACCGAGCCTCCCGCGGGACGAAACGTCTCGGGTACCCAATCGCGCGCCACACGGTCCCAGCGGTAGATGCGATCGCCCGTGATGAGCTCGGGCTCGTTGTCTTCGTCGATGTCCAGCACGACGGTGTGCGCGCCAAAGCCGCCGTTGGCTCGTGGGTCGTACGACGCGATGCCCGCCGAGCCTCCGAGTCCCCCGATGAAAACGCCAGTTCGTCCGTCAAATACCACGCCGTTGCGAAGCACCTCGCCAAACCCATCGTCATCGAGATCGACGATGGTCGGCGCGCTCCACACGCCCGCGGGCACCGCGTAGGGTGCTCCGGCGCGGGTCGTTTGCCAGCCCACACCCCACACGCCTGGGGCGCTCTGTTTGTACGCAATCAGCCCTCCCGAGCCCAGGGTCGCGACGATCTCAACGAGACCGTCGTTGTCCAAATCCGCGATCGCGGGCGAGGTCGAGCTCAAGAGCGTAGGCTCGCCAAGGGTCGCCTGCAGCGCGCAGGTTCGACCGTCTAAGATCCGCAAGATGCCTGTCGTGGGCGCCGCGGCAGAGGCCGTGACTGTGTCAAAAATGGCGACGATCGAGGGGCGTGGGGCCTGGTCTGGGTCACGCATTCCGGCGCTCAGGTCACCGACAACAACCGCGTTAAACACCTGCGTGTGGTTCGGAAACATGTCTCCCGCAGGCGCCGTTCGAAACTCGCACTGGACCGTGGGAGCAAACACTCCGGGCCGAATGTCCGTCGCGCACATCGGGTCGCTCAGCCCGTCGGGCCACGCAGCACAGCGACCGGTCACACACCGCGTGTCGCCCTGGCAATCCGCGTTGGACATGCACAGCGGGCCGGTCGCCGCGTCCATGCTGGCGTCCATGGCAGAGACGTCACTGAGCGCTGCGTCGCCCGCGGTGTCCACGTCCATACGAGCGTCCTGGACGCGCCCACTGTCGCCGCCGTCACGGACCGGGTTAGTCGGTCCGTCCGAGCAGGCCGCAACAACCCCAAGAGACACCACACAGAGCCACGATTTGCGCATCCGAAGAGCGTATCAGAATGGCCGAACAGCGAAGCCGCGCGCTTTGGGCGAAGCCACCCCTCGGTCCAAGGCTCGCGCGAGCGCAGCGCACCCTAAGGGCCACCGTGCCATCGCATCGGCCGCAGCGCGGATGCGGTCCTTCGCAACGCAGAGGGCCAGTCCTACAACGGTCTACCCCCAGTCCTACAACGGGGGTGCGATGGGGGTGCGATGGGGGGCGCGCTACGGAGCCCAGCGGTCCCGTAGCCACAGCGCGGGCTTCTCGATCACCAGGTGCAAGAGGTACGCGACGGACCAGCTCGTGAGACACAGCAGCACGAGCGAGAGCAACCACAGGGGGCGCTGCGAGTAGTGCCCAAAGAGCAGACCCAGCGAGCACCATTTGATCACGTGGTCCATGAGCGGGATGTGCACGAGGTAGACGCCGTAGCCCAGCGTCGCGAGGGGGAGCCAGAAGCGCGCAGACAGCGCTCGGACAAACCAGGTCTTGGGGCCCAACAGCAAGGGTAAAATCAGCGCCGCGTACATGACGCTGGTGATGGTTCCCCAGGCGAAGAGAGACCAGTGTGTGGGGCCCATGGCTTCGCGCGGGGTCATCAGGGCGACGAGGCACGCGAGGGCGAGAGTATAGCTGGCCAAGCGCGGGAAGGTTCGCGCGTAGATGCTGGATAATTCCTCGCGAAAGTGTCGCACCGCGTACGCCATCATCACGCCCGCGATGAGCGTGTCATAGCGCGTGTGCGTGGTGATGTAGACCCACCGAAAGAGCTCGAGCGAGGTCCACGGGCGCGGGTAATACCAGTAGAGCCCGTGGCGCACGGCGAGCGCCGAGAACCAGAGCAGCCCGAGGGTGATCATGCGTGCGCGATGGGACGTGAGCTTTTGCAGCACAAGCACGAGCAGCGGGACCGCGATGTAGAAGTGCTCTTCGACCGCGAGAGACCACGCATAGGGCATCACGGGCATAAACCCGCGCGGAAAATAATTGGTGAAGTACAGGTACTCAAACCAGTTCTGAGACAAGCGCACTTCGGGCCTGAGCGTGAACCAGAAGAAGGTCAGCAGCACCCAGTACAGCGGCACAATTCTAAACGCGCGTCGCACATAGAACCGCGCGATGGATTTGGTTCCGTGGGTGTTTTCGCTGAGTAAAAGCGACCCAATGAGAAACCCCGAGAGCACAAAGAACAGGTCCATCCCGAACCAAATCTTCGACGAGTAGTACGCGATGGAGAGGTCGTTGAGCACCCGCGAGCCCTGCAGCACCACCGTCACGTGCACCTGCAACACGCTCACGATCGCGAGCGCGCGCAGCCCATGAAGCGCAGGATACTGATTGGACAACAGCGACAGAGACCAGGGCGCTGAGCCCGAGGGCGCGGGAGAGCCGGACACGCGCGCCAGTTTGCATCAATCCTCGTGGGGTCCACAGCGCGCGGTGACCGTGCGGTGCAAAACACGCAGTCCGTAGGGCCTGGGCATGGGGTATAAACCCGCCAAGGTTGACGTGAAGCTTCTTGACTCTGAACACGCGAGCACGGCGATCGCCGTGGACGCATTCGTGGGCATGCCCTGTGTGGGCTATCACCAAGCATCGCAGCGCGTTCGCGCCGTCGATGCGCTGGGCAAACGCGTCTTGTGGGAAGCCCCGGCCGAGGTCCAAGTGAGCGAGGTCGGCAAGAGCGTCGTGCTCTGTGGCGGCCGCGCGTACGTGATTAACGACACGCAGCTCTGGGCGCTGGACTTGTACACGGGCCGGACCATCTTCGCGCGCACCCTTGAGAGCGCGGTTCAGTGTGGATTTGGCCAGCCCAATCTCTGGGACGCCTGCCACCCCAGCATGCCCGGAAACCTCTTGGTCCAGACCATCTCGGACGACTACCTCGGCCTCGAGCGCGGGTTTGGTCACACCGTCTGGACCATGCCCGACGCCAAAGACCTCGGGCCCATCCCGGTGCCCGGCGGCGCGATGATCACCGCGTTCGATGGGCAAGAGCTCCGCACGATGCTCATTGACCCCACCCGTGGGGGCTTCTCACTCTTTGCGCTCACCGCGAGCGAAATCCGTGTGCGCGCCGCAGGCCGCAACGTGCTCATTGGCACCGAGGACATCGACGAGCAAGGCCGCTCGGGGATCGCCGTGGTCGAGATGCCCGTGGGGCGAGTTCTCTTGCAAACAAGCGCTCCGTTTGATCCCAAGCGCGGCCCGCCTGTGGCCTGTGGGCGCTTTGTGTACTCCGCGGATTTGTTTCGGTTAGCGGCCTCGCCCATGGGGCCGAGCGTCGAGGCTGAGCTCATCAAGGGCTACGCGATCGACCGGCTCGAAGCGACCCACGCGATCGTCGTTGCGCTCATGGGCTCGCTCGATGGCGAGCACAAACTCAAGCTCGTCGGCCTCGACCCCAACACCCTCTCGGTCTGGTACACGATCGATCAGGACCTGGGCCGCGGTGCGCGCGCCCAAGAGGGCTACGAGCCGATGGCCTCGCTCGGGCCTTTTGTGTGCGTTTTGGGCCACCGCGGAGACACCGAGAGCGTCGTGACCGTCTTGCACGCGGACACGGGCCGGGTGGGCTGGCAGCACGTGGCGATGGGCACGCCCCAGACGGTGCGCTCAGAGGGACCCTACTTCGTGGTGACCACGTCCAAACAGACGCTGATCTATCGGCCCGAGCTCCCGACGCCCGCCCCCGTAGCCTCGTTTCCCTAGAACCGGCGACGTCGCCGGGTGCACACGGTGGCGAGCGCCGCGAGCGCGACCCATGGGGCCATCGTGCCTTGTGAGCGAGTAGGCGCCGTGGGGACACGGCATGCAAACGCGCCTCCGCGAAAGCGCCAATCGGGCGCGGTGGTGGGTGGGGCAGCGACGTCGCCGGGTGGTGCGATCACGTCGAGCCCGGCGACGTCGCTGGGTAGCGTAGCGTCGCCCGCTGCCTCGGCGTCTGCTCCCGCTTCTGGCGTCGCGTCCATTGCGACATCCACAGAGGCGTCTTGGGACGAGAGCGGACAGCTTGGGTCGACGCCTGCCTCGTAGCTGCAGAAGCCACCGGTGCTTGAGGTATTGCACGTTCCGCTGCGGCCGTTGATCGTCGGGCAGTCATCGTCGCTGTTGCACGCGAGCACGCGGGCCGTCAGGGTTGCGGTCGGAAACGCGCCAAACCCCACCAGCAGTCCGCGCCCGCGATAGCCGCAGTGCCGAGCGCCCGCGAGGCGAGCGCGCCGCATGCCGGTCGGTGCATGGTAGACAATCGACGGAAACGGGATCGCGACGACCGCGCCCTCGGAGGTCGTGCCTGTGACCACGACGCGCGAGCCGATGTAGGCCGCGTCGGTGATCGAGGTCCAGTCCGACGCGGTGCCGTCACGCCCAAAGCCCGAGCGTGTGTTGAGCGCTGTCGAGGGATCTCCGAAGACCAGATCTAACATTCGCTGCGATGCGCTCACGACAGTGACCTCGGACAACGTGGGGTGCTGGGCGATCGCGACCCCCGAAACCCTCCGCGGAGAACTTGTCCTAAAGAGCGAGGTTGGGTCAGCGCTTCGCGGCACCCGCCAATCGATCCATGGGGCAAACGCGCGCGTCGAGACTGGGACGTTGGACGCAAACACGAGCGCCGAGTCCATGCGCGCTCGGCCGTCGAGCACAGCGACTGATTGTGGGCTGGCTTCAGAAGGTGAGTACGCGATCGTGGTCATCACCGCGGGGGCCGAGCGCTCGTCGAAGACCACAGGATTATACGCGGTTGTCGCGAGGAGGCTGCGCGACACCGCGGTGATGCAGCCGAGAGACCCGGACCGCGAGGGCTCACAGTCAAGCGCGGCGTCGCCTACGGTCCAAGGAGCCGCGAAGAGCTGCCGAGGCACCACGGTGCCGCTGAGGGGATTGACGCGATGCAGGCTCATGGTCGCCCCCGTGCTCTGGTTGCTGACCACCAGCGCTTCGACAAAGTCAGACGTGGCGCTGATGCGGACCAGCGCGCTCGCACGCGAGGGCAGGGTCTGCAGCGCGATGGTCTGAAGTACGCTCGACGCCAGCGGATCAATGACCACCACCTGGACCTCTGTGGGGGTGACCGCGTTGCACTCGGTGTGGGCGAACACGACAACGTACCGGTCTTCGAAGGCTGTCACGTCCGCGTCGACCACGCAGCGCGCTGGGTCTGAGAGCGAGAGAGGCGGCCTCATGCTGAGGCCCACCGCCTGGGCATCGTGCAGCTCTGCGCTGCTCAGGATGCCAAATGCCAGCACGACAAACGCCGCGCGGTGAATGCGATCAGAGCAGCCCATGGCGTGGACGATACACCCAGAGCGGGTGGTCAGCGCGTCGATCGTGCCGCTCTGTCTTAGAACCGGCGACGTCGCCGGGTGCACACGGTGGCGAGCGCCGCGAGCGCGACCCATGCGGCCATCGCGCCTTGTGAGCGACTGGGCGCGGTGGGGACACGGCATGCACAAGCGCCGCCCATAAACCGCGCGTTCGGTCCCAGGGATCCGTCGCCAGAGGCTGCGCTACTGTCGGTCTCAGCGACGTCGCCGGATAGCGTTGCGTCCATGGCAGCGACGTCGCCGGGTGGTGCAACGTCCATGGCGGCGACGTCGCCGGGTACGCCCAAGTCTGCGCTCGCTGCGTCCCGAGCGTCATCGGTTTGGGCGTCGGTTTGGGCGTCGGTTTGGGCGTCGAAGAACGCGTCCGTCGAGGCATCGGCGTTGATGCCAGCGTCGGCCCCCACGCACAGAGGATCTCTGCCCGGCGGATACACGCAAATCCCTGACATGCAAGAGCCTGCAAAGCCCGCGGTGCCGGGGCACTCTTCGTTGGCCGAGCACCCGAGCGGGATGGCCTCGATGCTGCGGCCACCACTTGTGATGCCGGCGACAAGGCCCAGCCCCAGATAGCCACAGTACGCGGCCGTCGCGATGCGAGGCGCGACGTTGTTCGATGCTGAAGCCGCCACGTTGAGCCAAGTCCCTGAGGCCGGGAGCACGCTCATCACACGGAGGCCTGTGTTGGTGCCGACCGCGACAAACTTCATCCCCAAGAACGCTGCGTCGTGAAGCTGCCCAACAAAGTCAGGGGAGATGTTTGCGTTCATGGGCATCATCGAGCCCATCGGTCCATTGAAGACGCTGGCTAGATTGCCATGCTCGGCCCAGACCGCACCTACGACACCGCCGGGGCGGCTCTGGGCAAGGGCGATGCCTCTGAGCAATCCCCCGCCCATACGATCCACCGAGAGAGGCAGCGGCATGCCTCCAACCGTGGGCGCGATCGCGGCCCGCACGCCGGCGTCTGCACTGTTCCAGGCGAGACTGCGGTTGCCATCCGAGGTCTCGAGCGCGGCGATCGCGTTGACTGGACGAGCGAACCCCGAGGGTGCCAGCGGGGGGTAGTTTGGACTCGAGAGGCTCGGACCTGCGCGAAACTCCACGCCATTGACGTCGGGGTTGGTCTCGGGTCCGCTTGAGATCGCGAGCGCGCATGCGTCAGCCGTTGACCGAAGCGGATTGCAGTCGAGCGCAATCGCCCGGACGAGTGATCCAAGGGGGAGCCTTGAGGGCGATCCGACCATTGGCGCTGCTGTAGGCGTGATGCGCGTGTAGAACAGCTCGGCGCCCAGCCCCGCAAGGTTGACCGCCCACGCCAAGTGCAGCGCCTCTGCGGTCGCGCTCAGCCGAATGTCCACGAAGGTCCCTGCGATCGCCGAGGCAAACTGGAGGTTGCGCGTGAGCCTCCCACCGGGTGCGACTTCGGCGAGCCAGAGCTCGGCCGAGGCAGCGTTGGTCAAGCACGGTCGCTGCCCATACGCGACGTAAAACGACCCACGCAAGAACGTGACATCTGAAGACACGATGCACATCGCGCTCGCTGGCGCCGTCACAAGCGTCTGTGGCGCGCCGACTGTGATCGCGTGGGCCTGCCGTGGGGCTGCGGCCGAGAGCGCCGTGAGCGTGAGCGCGACCGTGGTCATTCGTAGAGTCCCAAGAGCTAAGCATTTCATAGCGAAATCGTACGCCCTTGACGGCACCCGTGGGCGCGTGAAGCCCCACAAAATCACTGAGAAAAGTGCCTATCCCACCCTACACATGCGCTACCCTCTGCAAGCATGTCAGCCGAAGGCCACTCGTCCAAAATTGTCCTCACCAGCTTTGCCGTGAACCTCGCGATCGCCCTGGCGAAGGGCGTCGCGGCGTTTGTCTCGGGCTCGGGTTCGATGCTCGCAGAGGCTATCCACAGCGCCGCGGACAGCCTCAACCAAGTGCTCTTGCTAATTGGCCTTCGGCAGGCAGCCCAAGCGCCCTCCGAGAAGCACCCGCTGGGCACAGGACGCGCTTCGTATTTTTGGTCATTTCTCGTGGCGCTCATGCTGTTTTTTGGCGGCGGAGTCTTCTCGATCGGAGAGGGCTTTGAGAAGATCTTTCATCCCACACCGGTCGATCACATCTCGCTGGGGCTCACGGTGCTGGTCTTCTCGTTTGCGCTTGAGGGCATGGCCCTCTTGCAGTGCTTTCGGCAGATCGACAGCAAGCGCGGATCGAGCACGCGTTGGGAGTATCTCAAGCAGACCAAGGACGCCGAGCTGGTCGTGGTCACCGGCGAGAACTTCGCAGCGGTCATCGGCCTAACCTTCGCCGTCGCGTGTGTGCTCGCGGCCAAGTACGTCGACCCGCGCTTTGACGGCGTAGGCGGGATCTTGGTGGGCGGCGTGCTGGTCGCAGTCGCGGTCGGGCTCGCGTACAAAGTCAAAGGGCTCTTGCTCGGAGAGCGCGCGGACCCAGAGATCGCAGCACAGGTCGACGAGGCCGCCAAGAGCGACCCGCGCATCGCCAAAGTGTTGCGGTTGATCACCGTGCAGCAGGGACCCGGAGAGGTGCTCATCGCGGCCAAGCTGCGCTTTGTCGAGGGGATCAGCGGCCAAGAGCTCACCGAGTCGATCAACGCGTTTGAGCAGCGCGTTCATCAGCGCGAACCCGAGGTCAAATGGCTCTTCGTAGAGCCGGACTTTACGGCGTAAGTCTGGCAGAAGGCTCGGGCAGAAATCGCGCGCGCAGCGCAGGGGTTGGGATCCGGCAAGACTCTTCGCGGCCAAACCAACGGTAGCGATTTTTTGCGATGAGCTTGTAGAACAGGTCGCGGATAAACCACGGGACCACGATCATCGCGAAGAGCAGCGGGTAGCCGCGATGAAGTCCCCGTGCGATGCGCAACGCGGCGCCCGATCGCTGGTGCACCACACCGTCGCGCACGAGAATAATCGAGTCTGGGTCGCCCGCTGGGAGCGTGACGCCGTGCTGCGCAAGCAGCGCCTTGCCAGCCTCACTCTGAAGCGCAGCGAAGCGAAAACGCCCTGCGGGATCACGGTCGATAATAAACTGCACCGAGGCGTTGCAGAGATTGCAGACACCATCAAAGAGCACGACCTCGTGCGGCTGCGTTGTCATCGCGCGAGCTTACTCGTTGTGCGTATCCGGTGGGCGCCGAACGAGACTCCGCGGGGTAATCACCGGGTCTCTGGGGGCCTCGGCGCGCGCGCGAGCGTCTACGATGAGCCCGTGCATGGGGGACTTGCTGCACGTGGGATCTGTCGCCGTAAGCGACCGCGTGAGGGCGTATGCTTGGCAGCGACAGCCGCCGTGGTCTCGGTGCCGTTCGTCACAACTGCGGCAGGGCTCGTCCATCCACGCGTCGCCACGAAAGCGCGCGAGTGACTCGCTCGATTGCCAGAGCTCGCTCACCGTTTTGCCCTGCAAAACGCTGTCAAACGTAAGCCCAAGCTCGTGCGCGCCGGGGCAGGGCAAGAGCATCCCGTCGGGGCTCACTGTGATAAATTTTTGTCCCCACCCGTCCATGCACGGCTTGGGACGGTCGGCGTAGTAGTCGTTGATCACGGCGATCACGCGCATGTGCGGGTGATGTCTGCGCTGCGCCTCACGAGCATCCACGGTGGCCTGCGCGCATGCGGCCGCGTCGGGCAAGAGCCCCTCGCGATTGATCAGCGCCCACCCATGCGACTGAACGCTGGCTAGCTCGATACGAACCGCACCCAAATTCGCTGCCAAATCGCAGAGCGATCGCACATGAGCCACCGTCTCTCGGTGCAGCACCGTGTTGATCGACAGGGCCATCCCGTGCGCGACGACTCGCTCGGCCGCGGCGAGCTTCTGCGCGTGCGCTCCGTGGGCATGTGCGATGGCGTCGGCGCGTCGCGCGTCGGTGTGTTGCAGCGAGATCTGCACGTGCTCAAGCCCATGGTCTCGCAAGCGACGGATCCGATCGTCGGTGAGTCTCCACGCCGAAGTGATCAGGTTGCAGTACATGCCACGCTTGCGCGCGTGCGCGATCAGCGAATCGAGGCCCTCAAAGAGCAGCGGCTCGCCCCCCGAGAGCGAGCACTGGAGCACCCCCGCGTCCGCGCACTCATCGATAATGGTGAGCCAATTTGCAGCAGAAAGAGAGTCTTGATGCTTCGCAAGGTCCACCGGATTTGAGCAATAGCCACACTGCAGTGGGCATCGGTGCGTGAGCTCTGCGGTGAGCGCCAAGGGAGGCGCGAGCGCGCGCACGGTCGCCGTCTCCGAGGGCATCCGCGCAGGGTCCATGCGGATCGCGAGCGGGTCATACCCAAGCGCCCCGCGCGCGTGCAAGAGCGACAAGGTCGCGCGCACGTCGGTCTCGACCGAGGGCTGCGCAAAGCGCTGGGTGAGCACGCCCACGATGTCGTCGTCCGAGCGCGAGCCATCACAGAGAGTGATCACTGCGTGCGCACTCGGCGAGAGAAAAAGCACACGTTCGGGATCGAGCACCGCCCAGCGGTCTCGCACGGTGTCGTGGTGCAACCGCGCGTGGCGATGCAGCGTCGGGACCCACCGAGTGCTCACGCTGCCGCGCCGCCTGCGTGCTGTGCGCAGTGGTGATCGATCGCGTCAAGGAGCGCCCACAAGAGCTCACACTTAAAGGTCAAGCAGGCCACCGCGCGGTCTTCGCGTTCGGGGGTGTCGAAGTGGTCGAGGACGATCGAGAGCCCATGCTCGACGTCGCTCTTCGCTTGGCGAACCCTGCGCTTGAAGTAGTCTAAACCCTGCGCATCGACCCACGGATAGTGCTTCGGAAACGCCTCGACCCTGAGCGCGTGCAAGTGCGGCGCGAAGAGCTCAGTGAGCGAGCTGGCGACCGCGTCTTGCCAGGGATTGTCCCGACAAAACGTGAAGTACGCGTCCACCGCGAAGCGCACGCCGGGGAGAATCTTCGAGGCGTCTTGTGCGTCTTCGCGGGTGCCTCCGACGGCCTCGACGAGCCGCAGCCACGCCTCGAGCCCGCTGTCCTGCGCGCTCTCTCCGTCTTGGTCCATGATGCGTTTTCGCCACCGCCGGCGGACCTCGGGCGAGGGCATGTTGCTCAAGATCGCCGCGTCTTTTCGCGGGATATTTTGCTGGTAATAATAGCGATTGATCGCCCAGACCGCGAGCTCACTGCGCGAGAGAAGCCCCTCGTTCATGCGAAGGTGAAACGGGTGTCGGTCGTGGTAGCGCGCGGCTCCGACGTCGAGCAATCGCTGCACAAACGCGCGCCGCGAGGGGGGCACCTCGAGGGGCACCATCGAGAGATCAACCGCTCGGATTTTCATGGGGTTACGTACCGGTGTGATGTGACTCAAGGGCAGAGGCAACCGCAACGTTTTCGCGCGCGAAATGCCTGCGCTACGCGCTTCAGGTTCGTTGACCTCTCACGTGGATCGGGCGACCCTAGAGCGCGTCCCGATTTGTCGGAAAATACCTGGAGATTAGATTGACATGAGAGATCGACGTCGAGGCCTCGCGAGGCTCTCTTTGTTCGCATGTGCTGCCGTTTTAGCGGCCACACCGGGAGCGTTCGCCCAGTCGGCGCCGCTCCAAGATACCCGGATTTTTACCGCACCCGTTGGCGCGCCGAGCGTCGTGGGCGGACCGACCCAGCGAGGCGAGATCTCGATCGTCCGCGAGCGAAACTTCACGACCACGCCGCCCTCGATGACGGGCTCTGGCGTGACCCTCACCGCGGGAAACACTGCGCGTGATGGGCTTTTCTCCGAGTCGATTTTCTTTCGCTCGGGGCCCGTCATTGACAACGCGCGCAACCCCGAGACCGATTTTACCGTGGTGTTTCCTGCGGGAGTCACCGTGCTGGGTGTTGTCTTCGCAGACGGGACGCTCGCAGCCACCCACGCCACGTGGGGCATGCAGCCCGGGATTAACTACACCGCGAGCGCCCCTGGCGTCGAAGCGCCAGGGACAGACACCCTCACGGTCACGACGGTCGCCGGCGTGACCACCCTCCGCGTCCGCACCAACATGAACACGTCGCCGTTTACCGACGACTTTCGCGTGCTGATTGACTACGGAACCGCGTTTACGCCCGGCCTCGAAATGGTGGTCAACGTCGCCATCGGTGACGACGTCAACGTCGGTGCAAACAACGGTGGACGCTCGGGTTCGCCCACCGCGTACTCGGTGCGCGTACCGCTCACGCTCTCGTGCACGGCCGACATGGACATGGACATGGTGCCCGACTGCCTCGATGGCACGCAGGACACCGACGGCGACGGGCTGCCGAACTACCTTGACAACGACGACGACGGCGACGGCGTGCCCACCGCACGCGAGCTTGGCCCCGGCGGCATCGCGCGTCCGCAAAACTCCGATCTCTCGGTCCCCGTGGGCCAAGGCACACCCGATGGCGTGCCCGACTGGCTCGACAACGACGACGACGGCGACGGGATCCTCACCCGCGATGAGCTCGGACCGGGCGGCGCAGCGGCTCCTCGCAACACGGACGCGATGCCCCCAGCAGGCGCAGGGACGGCGGACACGCTCCCGGACTACCTCGATCGCGACGACGACGGCGACGGCATCCCTACGGCCCAAGAAGCCCTCTTGGACACCACCGCCGGCGACGACTTTGACGGCGACGGGATCCCTTCGTACCGCGATTGGGACTCGGACGCAGATGGCCTCTTGGATCGCGTCGAGGGCGTCGTCGACGCAGACCGCAATGGTCGCCCAGACTTTCTCGATCCTTCGGGTGACAGCGACGGCGACGGCGTCCCCAACAGCGTCGAGCGCGGCGGATGCATGGGAAACATGCCCGGATGCGTCAGCGGCGACCGCGACACCGACCGGGACGGAATCCCCGATTATCTCGACCCCGACGACGACAACGACGGCATTCCCACCGCGGTTGAGCGCGCGCTCGATCCTTCGATGGGCGATGACTTCGATCGCGATGGCATCCCCTCGTACCGAGACCTCGACAGCGACGGCGACGGTGTGCTGGACAGCATCGAAGCAGGCCGAACCCCGGCCACGCCAGCCAACACCGATGGCGTCGCCGACGGTCCCGATTTCTTGGACCTCGACAGCGACAACGACTGCGCGCTCGACAGCGCGATGAGCGAAGCGGGCGCCGCACGCATCACCGTCGCGACCAACCCCAACGCGAACTGCACGACGGCCGCGCTGCCCGTGTGCTTGCTCACGCGTGGTGTCTGCGTCGCCGATACGGACTCGGACATGGATGGCATCCCCAACCTCGTCGAGATCCGAATTGGCACGGACCCAAACAACCCCGATTCGGACATGGACGGCATCCCGGATGGCGTCGAAGTGGGCCCGGGCCCAACGTTCACACCACGGGACACCGACCGCGATGGCCGGATTGATGCGCTCGATCCCGACGATGACAACGACGGGATTCTCACCCGCGATGAGCTCGGACCCGGTGGCTACATGATGCCCCTCAACACCGACGCGATGGTGCCCGCGGGCTCGGGCATGTCGGACATGGTCCCGGACTATCTGGACACCGACGACGATGGCGACGGCATTCTCACCGCAGACGAAGCCCGCCTCGACACCTCGATGGGCGATGACTTCGATGGCGACGGAATCCCCTCGTATCGTGACTGGGACTCGGACGGCGACGGTCTCGCGGACTTCGTCGAGGGCGTCATGGACCGTGACATGAACGGCCGCCCGGACTTTCTCGATCCCACCGGCGACAGCGACGGCGACGGCGTCCCCAACAGCGTCGAGCGCGGCGGATGCATGGGAAATATGCCCGGATGTGTCAACGGCGACCGCGACACCGACCGCGACGGCATTCCCGATTATCTCGACCCCGACGACGACAACGACGGCATCCCCACCGCGGTTGAGCGCGCGCTCGACCCCTCGATGGGCGATGACTTCGACGGCGACGGGATCCCCTCGTACCGAGACCTCGACAGCGACGGCGACGGTGATTTGGACAGCGAAGAAGCTGGCCGAACGCCCACCATGCCAGCCAACACCGATGGCGCAATGGATGGCCCCGATTTCTTGGACCTCGACAGCGACAACGACTGCGCTCCCGATAGTGTGATGAGCGAAGACGGCGCCGCGCGTGTCACGGTCGCAGCAGACCCGAGCGCTGCTTGCAGCGAACCCACCGCGGTCTGCGACACCTCAAGCGGTGTCTGCGTGGCCTGCACGACGAGCGTCATGGGAAGCGGCAATGGCTGCGCCTCCAACGCCAACGGGACCCGCTGCCTCCCCGGCAGCTCGATCGCGACCAACGCCTGCGGTTGCGCGACGGACATGGACTGCCCTGCAGACCGCATGTGCGATTCGACCAACATGCGCTGCGAGGCGCGTGTGAGCACGGACGGCGGCATGGGCGATGGCGCGACAGACCCCGACGCTTCGGTTGAAGCCGATGCTTCGGTTGAAGCCGACGGCTCAGCCACGATGGACGCTTCTGTGACCGCAGACGGCGGCCCACGCCCCGACGCGATGCTGCCCGATGGCGCGCGCATGGACAGCGGCAACGTCGCGGATGCGGGCACTTTTGCAGGTGTTTTGTCAGGCGATGGCGCGTGCGCGTGTCGTGTGGCGGCCGCTCCGGCGCGGGCCCCGAGCGCGGGCT
Organism: Deltaproteobacteria bacterium; assembly: GCA_030694465.1. Classification (GTDB taxonomy): domain Bacteria; phylum Myxococcota_A; class Polyangia; order Polyangiales; genus JAUXYJ01. The sequence continues at coordinate 47,382 of JAUXYJ010000080.1, forward strand.
TCTGCTCGCTCGCGGCGATGGCCGCGGTCGTGACGGCGATGAGCGCACGTCGACGTAAGCGCGCCTAACGAGCGCTCGCGCAAGCGCTGCGCGACGCGAAGACAAGGGCCAAGGGGACCACCACCGTGAGGTGGGCGTCAGGGCAAGCGCATCAAAAATCCTTCAAGCCCGCCGCGAGGACGGCGAGGAGATCGTCACCGTTGCGGTCCGCAATCTTTCGGCGCTGCACGACGCTGCGGCGTCCAAAGGGGTTCGCTTAAGCAGGATGAGGGCGAGCTTGCGAAGCCAGGCGATGTTCTGTGGGGCATTTACCTGGTGGATTCGCGAACAAGGGTGAGATCGACCTAGAGCCTCGGGCGTTGCAAACGTCCACGGGGTCCCGTTCGCGTTGCTGATCCGATCGCGATTGCGGCTGGTCTGCTGGAGGGCGTGCCATTGTTCGGTAACAAGGGATGTCAGCGAATTCACCGCGCTAGTCGCGCAGCCCACCGTCGTGGCGACAATCAAAAGTTGGTGTCTGAGAGAGTCACAGCGTTTGCCGTCGCGCTGCAGAACAATTGACTCGAGTGATAAAACCAACCGGGCCATCGACGCGCGGTGCTCCAATTGAGCCACGAATCACGCACGCGATAGTCGATCTCGTAGTCGACGTTTGACACGTTGCTGTCGAGATAGCCCGCAAGCGGCCTAAGACAGACTTGCGAGCCGTCACTTGCCCTTCAGCTGCAAGCCATTTTTGATGCGCTTGCCCTTGAGGGGTGTCGTGACGCACGGTTGCATGTGCGCTGAGGTCTTGTAGTCTCTGTGCGTGCGCGGTCTGATCGCGCAGATCTACTTGGCCCTCAAAGGAGCGCTCTCAAATGGACATGACAATCGCTGCGACCGACGAAATGACTGGCACTCTTGCAGACGCCAGCGAGCAAGAGCTGTGGACCACGCCCGTTGTCGATGAGCAGTCGGCCTGCGCCGAGATCTGCGCGTACGTCTACACGGCGCCCACGCCGGTCTGACCTTCGCGCGCTGCGGGGATCAGCCGTTCTTGATTTTCTCGGGGGATTTTTCGGCCGGTTGTTCTTCGCGTGAGGGCTCGCTGGGGGTGAGCTCTTTGTTCATGCGCTCGACAACGATGATTTCGTTGTCACCTAGCTTTCGACCCAGCGCCTTCTCGACGATCGCGCGGTGGTCTCGCTCGTGCTCGTGCGGCAGCGCGTCGTCGTCGCTCTCGTAGCCGATCGTCAGCTCACGCTTGCCAGTGCGGGGATTGTGTTTGAATCGAATGGTGACTTCGGCCATCGGCGCTTCTCGGTTAGGCTGTTCAAAAAGAGTATGCAAATTCGCAGCGATTATGTGTTCGTCTGAGAGCCCGTGGGTGTCTCACTCGCGGTTCTCTCCGTGGGCTCACGAGGCTCCATAGGCTCACTGGGCAGGTTCGCGCCGCTGGGCTCTTCGCGCTGCGTTTTGACAAAGCCCGCGATGCTCGAAGCGTCGAGCACCTTGCGCTCAAGCAGCAGTGACACCAGCGCATCGTGCAGCGCGCGGTTGTCACGCAACAGCTGCTCGCAGCGCTGCATCTCTTCGCGAAGCATTCGGTCGATCTCTTCGTCGCGCGCCTGCAATCTCACAGGCGAAACCGTGCGCCCTTTGGGTCCGTCTTCGTCCTCTAAGAACACCCGCACGCCGAGCTTGGACATGCCGTATTGGTCCACCAACGCGCGCACGATGCTGTTGGCTTGCTGCAGGTCGTTCCATGCGCCGATCGAGAACTCGCCAAAGACCATCTTCTCGGCGGCCATCCCCGCGAGCCCAACGCACACCTCTGCGCGCATGTCTTCTTCGGTCATCGCGTACGGCCGCGCACGCGCTTGCCGCATCACGTAGCCTAACGCGCCCTCCATGTCGGCCACGATCGAGATGCGCTCGGGCGGCGTCGCGCGCGGCAGCAAGATCGCGCTCAGCGCGTGTCCCGCTTCGTGCACCGCGACCACTTTCTCTTCGTGCGCAGACAGATTGACCGGGCGCCGCGTCTTGCGCTGCAGGGCCTTGTCAATGTCGTCACTCGTAAACGCTGTGCTGCCCGTCCGGATCGCCTGTCGCTTGAGCGCACGGCACACCGCCTGGATGTGATCGCCCGCAAAAGGAATGCCCTTTTCGCGATCGGCCATGCCCTCGGTCCTGCGCACCATGTGCTGGATCAGCGGCTCGGTCAGCTGAAGATTAAACCGCTCGTTGTAGATCCGAATGATCGCCCCGCGGTCCTCGGCCGAGGGCGCAGGGATCTCGATCATAAACTCGAAGCGACCAGGTCGCATGAGCGCGCCATCGAGGCTCTCCAAGAAGTTCGTCGTGGCCACAATGAAGACCATCTCGTTCTTGCGAAAGCCATCCATCTCGGTGAGCAGCTGGTTGACCATCGAGTGCTCAACGCCCGAGCCCACATAGGACCCACGCTGGTGCGCAAAAGAGTCGATTTCGTCGAAGATAATCACCGACGGCGCCGCCTGTCGCGCTTGTCTAAACACACGCCGGAGGTTCTCTTCGCTCTCGCCGACCCACTTCGATTTGAGCTCAGGACCCGACACCACCAGCACGCTCGCGTTGAGCGCGGTCGCCATCGCCTTGGCGAAGTAAGTCTTGCCCGTCCCCGGAGGCCCATGAAAAATCACGCCCCGAGGCAACAGACTCTCAAGGACCTCAATGTCTGCGCTGTTTTCGAGGTTCTCTTTGCGTCGCGTCAGATCAATAAGCTCTTCGCGAAGTCGTGACTTCACCTCGCCATAGCCACCGATGTCCTTGTCGAGGTCCACGTTGGGGAGCTCGATGTCTTCGGACACGGTTTGCTTGCGAATCTCCTGATAGATCTCTTGATGCGCGGGGCGCCCAGGCGAGGCCTCACGGCGAAGCGCGAGGTCGCTAAAGAGCTTGCGACAGCGCACAGGGTTGAGCCCCGAGACGTATTTGTAGAGCCCGTACGGATCAAAGTCCGTGTTGTGCATCGACTTGGCTTCACGCTGCGTCACGATCTTCGGAAGCGCGTCGCGCGGAGTCCCGATGATCTCCCGCTTGGCCGCAAACACCCCCTGGATCACCCGCGGGATCTCAAAGCTCGGGTCGCGAAACCCAAGCAACACCGCCTCGGGGTTCTCGTACAAAAGCGGGATGGACTCGCGCGCCTCAAGGGTCAGCCCAGTGTGCGTCGTCGTGAGCACATCGAGATGCAGCAGCACGATGATCGTCCGCTCGACGCTCCCGCGGATCGCGTCCGTGAGCTGCGCGAGCATGCGCGACAGGTTGCTCCCAGGGGGATCATCTGGGCGAGGGCGGCCGTCGACGACCACGAGCTTTGGGCTGTCTTTTTGCCTGCGAAGTCGCGCTCGTACCGCGAGATACAAATAGAGCGATAGCTCTTTTTCGCACTCGACAAGCACGCTCGTCCCGCGACGCAGCCGCTCTTCGATAAAGCTAATGTCGTCGTTGCACGCGGCCTCGACGGCCTCTTCGATGCGCACCGCGTTGGGCAGCTGCCCAATGGGCATCACTCGCTGGTTGTTACTCATCGATTTCTCTCCCAGCGTCTCGCCGCCCCAGACAACTCAGCGCTCATACCCGCACCTTGATCACGACCTCGTACTCGCCGTCTTCGCCACGCGATTCGCGCATGCCTTCGACGGTCCCCATGCTCGCCGCGCGCTTCTTGAGCGCCTCGACGTAGACACGCTGGATCGCCGCATCAATGCCGACGCGCACGTCTCCCTCGGCGCGCTCAAGCTCGCGCACGAGCTCTTGCCTGAGCTTCTCGCTGGTCTCTTTCTCAGCTTTGTCCAGCGCTTGGGCTGCGCCCGAGTCCTCGATGCCCCGCGCGACGACCTCTTTGGACCGCGTCAACGCCACGGTGACCTTCTTGCCATCGGGAGAGAGCACCGCCGTCACTCCGCCGGTCTCGCGGGACATCGAGCCGTCGCTCTCGCGCGTCCAACCGTCTCGCGCCAGCTCATCTCGGAGCAGCGTGGTCATGTCCCCCTCGCAGATCACGTCGAGCATTTCGACTGTGATTTCGGCCCGATCGTTGACGATGACCGTGTTGCGCACGGTGACCCAGTTGACAGCATACCCTCGGCTCATGGCTGCTCAGACTGCGCTCGGGGCCCACCTTCCGCAAGCCGATTGGGTCACTTTGGCGTGTTCATTCGCGCTCAATTTCGTTCGGCGCCGAGGCGGCCGGGCTCGTGCATTCCTTCGCCGCGGAGGTCGCTCGTGAGCAATCGTACAAGCGCGTCGTTAAAGCGCTCGACCGCCACGCGATCGGTGTCCGCCTCCATGTGCGATCCACCAACGCCCGAGTCATCGGTGAGATACACGTAAGGCGTCGAGGTCATCACGCCCATCGCGCGAAAGAGAAACTCAACACGACGGTCTGCGCCCGACGCCGCGACAGGGAGCAGTCGAATGCCACGCTGTTGCGCGCGAACCATCGCCTCGCGATAGGTAAATTGCGTATCTCCGTAGTGCTGTGGCGGCGCGTCTGCGATCACGACCAACACGCGTGTCGCTGCTCCCTCGCTCCACGCCAAGCGGTTCATCGCAGCGTCGATTCCTGCGTTGAGATCCTCGGGATAATCTCCGCCGCCGGTCGCCATCACGTTCTGCATCGCGCTCGCAAAGCCCATCACGTTGGTCGTAAACGGGATCTGTTGCACGACCATCTCGTCCATGCGGTCGCGGTAAAACGTCGCTGCGACGCGCACGCGCACGCCCGGAGAAGCTTGCTCTACCCGGCGCACAATGCTCGCGATCTCGGTGTTGATGTACCGCAGCTCGTCGCCCATCGAGCCGGTCACATCGATGAGAAATCCCAGGTCAAGTACGGGTGCCGGCGCTTGCACGACCGCGTTGAGCCGCACGGTGATCGGCTGCCCTTCGCCCTGCGCCGGGACCTGCACCTCGGCGCCCACGGTGAGCTGCTCGACCCGCACATCGAGCCGCGCTTGCCCAGTGATTCCGGGCGCAGACATCGACGGAAAGAAATCAAACGAGCCGTCGCTGTGGGTCAATCCCTCAAACGCGCCGCCCTGGTTTGAGATGCGCACGTGCGCTGCGTTGACCCCGCGGCCCTGGCTGTCTACCACGCGGATACTCAGCCGCCGCGACATGTCTAGGCTCAGCTCACGGGCTTCGTTTGCGTGGCGCGAGAGGTACTCGAGGTAGCTCGAGAACCGGTCGTTGTCGCCCACGGTGGCCGAGGTCAGCAGGCCCGATTGCTGCTGTTGCTCTTCGATCATGGGCGTGACGCTCACGGTGGTGGTCACCGTGACCACGCCGCCGTGGGGCGGAGGCGGAGGCACCGGCATGGGCATCGGAGCGCTCATGTCGACCGGGGCCGCCTGGGCCATCGGTGCCATCGGTGCCGGAGCTCCTGCGGTGGGCGCGCGACGCATCGCGGTGCTCGCTGGGCGCGATGTTGCACGTGTCGCTGGGGGCTCTGCGCGATCGGACGCGGACATCCCGCCTCCGCCCGTGTCTGCACCGCCCCTTGCGCGCGATGGTGCGGCATTGCCAGCGAGCACAGCGCCAGGGACGCCGGCTGGGGCTCTGCGGGTCGTCGCTGCGGACTCTGCCGTTGGTGCGAGGTCGTCTGTGCTGCGAGCTCTATCACCGCGCCCGTCGAAGCGAGGCGTGGGTGTCACAGAGGGCTCCGGAGAGGGTCCACCGCGGCTCACGCTTCCTGTGCTGCGCACGACATAGCCCCCAGCAGGCGGGACCGCGGGCACACTGCCTGCGCCGGTCGCCACGACGGTCGGAGAGGTTCTTAACCCAGTGTCGACATTGGCTTGCTCGCGACCGCGGACTGTGACCAACGCGGGGCTCTCATCGCGGCCCATGCTGACCGGGCGAGAGACCGCACTTGCTGAGTCGCCGCCACGAATCACCAGCGAATTGTCAGCGCTTCCGCCGTTGCTCGCCACGTTGCCGACGCGCTGCGCGTTGACCGCTTGGGCGCCCGTGCTGTTGGCTCCTCCTGCGCACGAGCTGACGACACACAACGCAATGAGCGAGAACCGTGGGCGAAATTGCATGATCAAAGGGCCTTTCGAGGACTGAGCGCGTCGCGCTGGACCGACGTGCGAGAGATGACTGCTACGACGCATGGGACAGGGTCTGCCTTGGACGTGACCAACTGCTTTGCGAAAGTTCGCTTTTGCAACGCCTCCAGGTCCCGAGAGCTTACAGCGGGGTCCCCGCATACGCGCGATGGATGGGTGAACATGCGTTCTGTTTTGCGTGCTATAGGCTCTGCGCCTGTGCGAATTTTGCGCGTCGCACGGCCCCGTAGAGCCCATGACAACCAAGAAATCCACAAAGTCCACTGCGTCGATCCATCGCGACGATGTGATCGAAATTCTCGGCGCGCGCGAGCACAACCTTCGCGTAGATCGCTTGGTGATTCCCAAGCATTCGTTGGTGGTCTTTACGGGCCCGTCGGGCTCGGGCAAGAGCTCTCTCGCGTTTGACACGCTCTACGCAGAGGGCCAGCGGCGCTACGTCGAGTCGCTCAGCGCGTACGCTCGGCAGTTCTTGGGACGCCTTGAGCGACCCGCCGTCGAGCGCATCCGCGGCCTCGCCCCCACCATCGCCATCGAGCAAAAATCCGCCAGCGGAAACCCTCGCTCCACCGTCGGCACCATCACCGAGGTCTACGACTATCTTCGCGTGCTCTACAGCCGCGCGGGTCGGCAACACTGCGTCACGTGCGGCAAGCTGGTGCGCGGTCGCTCGGTCGACGAGGTCGTGAGCGATGTCCTCGCGCACGGCCGCGGTCGCCGTGTGCACGTCCTCGCGCCCCTGGCCGAGAACCGCAAAGGCGAATTCAAAGACGTACTCACAGGCTATCTCGGCCGCGGATTTGCGCGCGTACGCATCGACGGCGTCGTGCATTCGCTTGAAGAAATCCCCGCGATTGACAAAAAGAAGAAGCACACCGTCGAGCTCGTGATCGATCGATTGTCTTCGCGCCCCGAAGACCGCAAGCGCTTGGGCGAGGCCGTCGAGCTCGCGCTCAAAGAGGCCAAGGGCGAGTGCCTCGTGCTGGCCGAGGGCGAGGGCGAAGTGCCCGCGAGGTTTAGCGAGAGCCGCTCATGCTGTGGCACCGCGTACCCAGAGCTCTCGCCCGCGAGCTTTAGTTTTAACGGCCCGCTCGGCATGTGCCCCGCGTGCAATGGCCTGGGAACCAGGCTCGAAATGGACGCGACGCTCATCGTCCCCGATCCCACCAAGAGCATCCACGAGGGCGCCATCGCGCCGTGGTCCAACGCGGTCGACCGCGCCGAAGGCTGGACGTACCGAATCATCGAGGCCATGGCCCAAGCGACCGGCGTGGACTTGGACAAGCCCTGGAAGAAGCTCCCTGAGAAGCAACAGCAGCAGGTGCTCTATGGGCTCGAGGGCAAGCGCATGCGTGTGCAGTGGGGCAAAGAGGGCAGCGAGAGCCACGGGTCGTGGGCGATCAAGTTTCACGGGGTGATTCCCACGCTGATGCGCCGGTACCAAGAGACTACGAGTGAGCGAATGCGCGAGCTCTACCGCAAGTATCTTCGCGATGTCCCGTGCGATGCGTGCAAGGGCAGACGGCTGCGCGCAGAGAGCCTCGCGGTCCAAGTGGGCACGCTAGACATCGCCGCGCTTACGCACCTCAGCGTGGACCAATGCGAGCATCACATCGCGAACATCGAGCTGTCGCGCGCCGAGACGACCATCGCCGAGGGGGTGCTCCGTGAGGTCCGCGCGCGCCTTGGGTTCTTGCGCAATGTGGGCCTGGGGTATCTCACGCTCGACCGCGGCGGGCCTACGCTCTCGGGCGGCGAAGCCCAGCGAATTCGCTTGGCAAGTCAGCTCGGGAGCGAGCTCACCGGTGTGCTCTATGTGCTGGATGAGCCTTCGATTGGGCTGCACCCCCGAGACAACCAGAAGCTCTTGCGCGCGCTCGAGGGCCTCCGCGATTTGGGCAACAGCGTGATCGTGGTCGAGCACGACGAAGACACCATGCGCGCGGCAGACCACATCGTCGAGTTTGGTCCGGGCGCGGGGCACCTCGGAGGCCAGGTGATCTTCGAGGGGACACCCGCCGCGATCGAGAAAGCGAAGAACAGCGCGACCGGCGATTTTCTCTCAGGGCGGCGCAAAATCGCGATCCCAGAATCTCGCCGAAAATCCAAGGCAAAGCTCACCATCCGCGGCGCCCGCGAGCACAACCTGCAGAACATCACCGTGGACATCCCGCTCGGGTGTCTCGTCGCCATCACCGGCCCGTCGGGCGCAGGCAAGAGCACCTTGGTGCAGAGCATCTTGCTCCCCGCGCTCTCAGCCCATTTGCACGGCGCAAGCGAGAGCCCAGGCCTGCACGACGGCATCGACGGCATCGACGCCCTGGACAAAGTCATCGCGATTAACCAACAGCCCATCGGGCGCACGCCGCGCTCGAACCCTGGGACGTACACCAAGCTCTTCGATGACATTCGCGAGGCTTTTTCGCAGCTCCCAGAGTCTCGTGCGCGTGGTTTTGAGGCCTCGCGGTTTAGCTTCAACGTCAAGGGCGGGCGCTGTGAGTCCTGCCAAGGAGACGGCGTCACCAAGGTCGAGATGCACTTTCTCTCGGACGTGTATGTCACGTGCGAAGTGTGCAACGGGCGCCGGTACAACGAGGCGACGCTCGCCGTACGCTATCGCGGCAAGAGCATCACGGACGTCTTGGACCTCAGCGTCGACGAATGCCAAGAGATCTTCTCGGCGCACCCAGGGATCTCGCGCGGGCTCGCGACGCTGCAGGCCGTCGGGCTGGGATACATGAAGCTCGGGCAACGCGCGACCACACTCTCGGGCGGAGAAGCCCAGCGAATTAAGCTCTCGCGTGAGCTCGCGCGAAAGCAGACTGGGCGCACGCTCTACGTCCTCGATGAGCCCACGACGGGGCTGCACTTTGTCGATGTCGAGAAGCTCCTCGCGGTCTTGCAGCGCTTGGTCGACGCGGGCAACTCGGTGCTCGTGATTGAGCACAACCTCGACGTCGTGCGCGCCGCGGACTGGGTCATTGACCTCGGCCCAGACGGCGGCGTCGCAGGCGGAAAACTCGTCGCGCAAGGCACCCCCGAGCAGCTCGCCAAGAACAAAAAATCCCCCACCGCGCCCTTCGTCGCGAGCATCCTCGCGCGCTAAACGCTCGCGCTCAGCGGGCGCTCAAGACCGGCACCACAATCCGCAGAATGTCTGCGATAAATCTAGACATTCCGTTGTGCTGTCCCCGCGCAATGAGCGTGTCTAGGTCCGTCTCTTGCCAGCACGCACAGAAGCGCTCGTTGCGTGCGATCGCACCCCCACTTCGCTCAAAGAGCGCTCTGGCCACGCGCTTGGCGTCACGCACGTCGTGCGCACGATCGGACATCAGCCGCTCAGAGTGCAGGGTCGGGTCAAACCCCAGCGCTTCGGTGATCGCCCGCAGGTCGTCCCGCTCTGCGTTGTTGCGCGCGACAAACCCGCTGATCACCCACGCCTCGGACTCGCGCTCGATCGCCGCACACAGCACCGCAATCCTGGGCTCTCTCAACGCAAGACCATGCGCAAAGCTCTGCTTTTCGTCACGGATTCCGTCCGTGTCCGCTGCTACTACCGCGAGCGCGATGTCCTCAAGAACCTCAGCGACCCGCGCCGCTTTAAACGCCATCAGCGCCTTGCCGTGCGGCGCCACACGGCGGCCCGTCACAGGATCTCTCACGGCGATGTCCAGCCCGTGCGCTTCGACCGCCCGATCGAGCGCCATGCGGTCGGCCCACCACGCGTGCCCGTTGAGCCCCACCCACACACGCTGTGCTTCGATCATCGCCGGCTCACAGAGCGCACGGAGCCACTCGTGCGCTGCCCGCTCACGCAGCACGCGGTCGCACAAATCCCTTGCCAAGAGCGCACTCAGCGAGTCCTCGGCGCAGAGCAAAAATCGTCGGGGCGCGAGCATCCGGGTCCCCATGCTCTAGCACCCGTCGCGTGCGCGTGGGACCGCTTAGGGCCAGCGCACCGAGACCGACTCGTCGAGCGCGCCCAGCGCCGGATCCGCGCGGCCTCCGAGGCACCGCACGCCGTCGTCACCCAGCACGCACGTGTGCCCATCGCCTAGCGCAATCGCACCGACAATCGCGCCATCGGTGATCCCTTGCAGAGAGACAATTGCCTGCGAATTGTCAGCGATTTGTCTCTGTCGATTGTCTCCCCAGCACTGCGCCTGCCCCACCTCGCTCACGACGCACGTGTGCCGTGACCCGGCCACAATCTGCCGTACACCGCTCACTCCCTCGACGCGCGCAAAAAAAGAGTCCTCGCGCGGAGACGCCGACATTTGCCCAAACTCGTTGCTCCCGACGCACGTCACCGTCGCGTCCGAGTGCACCATGCACAAGTGATCGTCGCCGAGCGCGATGTGCTCGACCGCGTCCGCCGTGGCCCACCGCGCGGGGGCGCCGCTGATCGCGTAGTGCCAAGCGTCTACGCGCACGCGGCCCCAGCAATAGAGCAGCTTGTCGGCCCGCACCGCGCACACCCCATGCGTGCTCGCGCCGAGCTCGACCACGTCGCTCAGTTCGCGCGGTTGTGCTGCGAATTCTCTGCTCGTTCGTGTGCTGTCTCCGAGCTGACCCTCGTCGTTGGCGCCCCAGCACCAGACCTGCCGCCACCGATCTCGGGCGCACATAAATCCCTCGCCGCCGCGCACCTCACGCACGCCCAAGAGCGCGATAGGCACCGGAGCGCTGCGGTCTGAGCGATCCGCGAGCCCGAGCTGGCCCTGGTCATTGCGGCCCCAGCACCACGCCTTGCCCTCGGCGCTGACCGCGCAGGTGTTGTCACTGTGTGCAAAGAGCGCGACCGCCGGAGGCAACCCGACGACACGCACAGGTTGGGACTCTGCCTGCGAAATCGCAGCACCGACTTGACCATGATGGTTGCGTCCCCAGCAGTACACCGCGCCGCTTGAGAGCAACGCGCAGCGATGGGACTGCCCCGCGGCGAGGGCGCTCACCGGCGCACACACGCCGCTGAGGCACGCTCCGGGACACTGTTGATCACAGCCTCCGCAGTGGGCGGGGTCGCGGCCAAGGTCGACGCACTGTGCGCCACACAGGGCTCCCGAAGCGCACGCGATAGATGCCTCGCGCGAGGCGTCCGAGACCTGCGCGTCGGTGCAAGACTGCGCGCGCGTAGCGTGCGGGAGCGCGCAGGCCCAGAGCGTGAGAGAAAGCAATCCGCTGGTGAATTTGCAGAGGTTCATCGTGACACCTCCGTGCACAACAGGCATCGAAGGACCTGCAGCGTCTGCTCTGCGCATTGCGTCGCGGGCGTCCGGGTCGAGGCTCTTTGTGTGCCCGTATCGAAGTACCGCGTGAGGGTCGCGAGCGAGAGCGAAGCCACGCGCCCCGAGGCCAGCAAGGGCCAGGCGAGGCTCGCCAGATCGAGCGCAAACGGGTGCATCTCGACGGTGAGCTTTCGGTGCTCAAAGACCGCGTCGAGGGCCGCGAACACCCTCGGAGCGTCGTGCGCGACGAGCTGCGCGCCCTCTAGCGTGTCTCGAAATTGTTCAATTGATTCAAAGTCTTGGTTGGTGTTAGTGAGCTCTGCACGGGACAGAATGGTCCGGGTCAGAGGGTGTACCCGCAGCGCGCTCACCGAGCAGCGCGAGGCCGGCGCGTCGATCGGATCGACCGCGACGACGACCAGAGGGACCAACGCAAGTCGCGCGCGGCCATAGCTCGGGTCCACCGCGTCGCAGCGCACGTCGCGGTGCTTGCAGCGGATCGTGCGGCAGTGAACACAGAGGTCGTCGCAGCAATCGATCTGCACATTTGCAGGCGGAATCATTAGGGCATGTCGGTCACTCATCAGCTCAATCTCCGTACACAGTGGGATGAGACAAGACCGCTCAGGGCGCGCTCGCGGCATTGCAGAGCGCAGTGTCTTGTCGCCCCTGAGTGAGCACCCGAGGGGGAGGGGGGGGTCGAAGGGGGGCTGGACCCTCCGTCCACCCCTCCCACGCCCCGAGTTGTACAGAGTGCTGAAAAATCACAGACGAATCGTGTGTTTGACTTCGGTGAGCTTAGTCCTGAGCGCTCAAGACCCGTTGCGCGCTGGGGTGTTGCGTGCAGCGGGCGGCCGCGCGCTGGCACCGCGCCCAGAGGTCCACCGCGACGGCGTGACCGCGCGCGATGGAGCGTCGGTGATGCGTGGACCCAGAGCGCGTGGGCGCCTCGGATTCGTTCGGTTGGCTCAAGAAGACCAAGCGCCCCACGCTTGCGTCTACGTGAATATTTTCAGCCTGAATCGCGAGACGCACGAGCCCCTCGCCCTTGCGCACCTTGAGCAAAGACTCGCGCTCATGGGGGCTTAGGTCAAACAACGGCGCGTTGCGCAGGGCCTCGCGCAAGTCCGCGACGTCCTTCTCGTTGTCGGTGCCGCAGAGCTCGTAGCGCGGGAGCCAACCACCCGACTCATGGGGCTCTTCACAGCGCGCGAGCGCGAGCCGCAAGAGCCTCAGAAAGCGCTGGTCGCTCTGCGAGAATCCCTTGGATTCTTCTTGATTAAATCGCACCGAGTGGTGCTCGTCTGGGGTCGTCGCGAAGCGCAACCTCACGTCGTCATAGAGCGCCTCAGGGTCTGTCACGCGCCGCGCGCGATAGCTCGGGTCGAGCAGGTCCAAGCCTCGGTACAGGCCAAGCGATCCCTGCGCGTCCGCTGCGGGATAGAGCGCCACGATCGCCGGGTGACTCAGCGCGCCCTCGTGCTCACACACGCTGGGATCGACCAGCACGATCACGCCGTCTGCGCCGTGCCGAATCATCGCGCCGAGGCACTGATCCGAGAGCCCATAGCGTCCGCCGCGGGCGAGCAAGACCAGGGTCTTTCGGTTGCGCCGCGTGAGCACGCCAAGCGCGTCGACGCGCGAGAGCATCGCGTCCCTCAACGGCGCGAGCTGGTTGACCTTGGCGACCCACTGCAGGGCCCGCGCGCGGTCGAGCACAAAGCTCTCCAGCACGCTGCTCGCGTACGCGCGCTCGCCGTGCCAGCACGAGGGCTCGTTGGGACACGCGACGTAGATTTGCTGGTCTTCGTGGCGAATCGCTGGCTCGCACACCTCGAGACAGTCGGGCGCGACCCAGAGCGTCGTGCGCGCACGCTCGATCACGTGCTGACCCAAGAGGGCCTGCACCGCGGCCTCGTCGAGCTGTGCCAGCGCCTGCGCGGTGATGTGCTGCCGGGTGCTGCGTAGGTTACGCAGCAGAAAGTCCCACAGCGTCGTGGTTGTTGCGGACATCAAACCCCCAGAGTGCAAGGTAGTTTCGGATCACGCGGTCGCGCGGTGTGTCACGGAGGTTGGTCGTGTTGGGGTTGGCGATGGTCACCGTGCGCTCGCGTGCGCGGCCGCTGCCGCTGCGAAAGACAAAGCGCAAGCGCACGGCCTCGACAAACTCGGGGTCGATCTCTTGGTGCAGGTCGTACACGGCGTTGTGGACCTGATCGAGCGTCGCGTCGCGCGCGAAATAGAGCTGAATTCTGCGGATTTTTGCAGGTCCTCCGCGCAGCGTGATCGACGTGACAAACACGGCGTCGATGTCGCAATCGGGCGCGACGGCGAAGTCAAACGCGGGCCGACGCAGCGGCGCAAACGAGAACCTTGGGCGCTTGCCAGGGTCGACAAAGTAGTCGTCGCGGCCCACATAACTTCGCGCAAAGAGGTCTCGGAGTAGCTCGCGCTCTGACGCCCGCGGGGTCTTGACCAACAGCGTGTTCGACGTGCGAAAAAACACCGCAGCGACGCGCACCACGGGCCGCGTCCACACGGGCAACAGCACGCCGTCGGAGTCAAAGCGGTCGTCGGGCTCGAGCGCGCCCTCGTGATAGATAAACAGCGCGAGCTTCTCGCCGTCTTCGTAGTCCTCGACGTGGCAGCGGTCGCTCCCGAGGGTCTTGGCGAAGTGCTCGGACATCGCGGTTTTCATGCGGGATTTGCTCTCTTCGAGGCACGTGATCTCGAGTGGTGCGCGGCCCACGTACTCTTTGCAGTGCTCGAGCATGTCCACGGCATAGCGACGGTGCGCGCTCTGCAGCGCTTGGGGCGCGGCGAGGTGCAACATCATGGCGAGGTCGGGCGTGCTGGTGTGCAAAATGGCTGCGCGTTCGGGCGCGCCGTCGAGCCAGACGCAGCGCGCGAGGTCTTCGAGATACGGGCGCGCGTGGGGCGAGCACAGGTCGTTGATGGGCAAGAGCTCTCGCTCAAGGGCGAGTCGAAGCTCTGGAGCGAGCGCCTTCCACGCGCGCCACACCTGCGCGTCGCGCGGACCGGGACCATCGACCCCGATCCAGAGCTGCCGTGAGAGACAGAACCGCGAGAACAGCGGTTCGCTCAAATGCCTGAAAAATTGCTGAGGATTCCATTCGCGTAGCTGTGAAGCGCTGTGCATGACTCGCTCACCCTTCCTCGTAAAAACGCAACACGCCCACCACGCGCCCCACGATCACGAGCGTCTCGGGGGTCACCATGATGGGCTCGTAGTCGTCGTTCTCGGGCATGAGCGTCACCTCGCGACCCCGGCGACGTAGCCGCTTGACCGTGGCCTCGTCGCCCACCATGGCCACCACGATGTCCCCGCTCGCGGCCTCGGGCCCCTGCCGCACGATCAGCAAATCCTTCGGAAAAATCCCCGCGTTAATCATACTGCGGCCCTTCACCCGCAGCCCAAAGAGCCGCTCGCCCCGAAAGCGCGCCGCGTCCACACGCACGGTCCCCTGGTGATGCTCTTCGGCGTACACCGGCAAACCCGCGGCGACCTTGCCCACGATAGGCACATCGCGCACAGCGCCGTCACCCTGCGTGCTCTGCAGCAACCGGATCGACCGCGAGCGCCCAGGCTCACGTGAAATCACGCCCTTGCGCTCGAGCGCTTGCAGGTGCTGCAACATACTCGGCGAGCTCATTTGCAGTGCGTTCGCGAGCTCGCCCACCGTCGGCGGCGCGGGATTTTCGCGAATGCACTTCGCGATGTACTCGAGGATCTCTTCTTGTCTGTCAGTGAGCTTTCGCTGCATCGGTCTGTCTCTCCCTCTACGTTGGAGCTTCGTACCTACCTATTGGTGCCTTCTTTTTGGTAGGCGTCAACGGTCGGTCACGAGGTGACAGATTGTGTTTACAGAAGGCTCGACACATCTCATGGGCGCAATCCGGCGACGTCGCCGGGTCATCCTAGGGTTGGCTCTGTGAGACTTCGACACAGCCTCGCCCCACGAGACCCCTCCGTAGGGATGCCGATTGAAAAAAGCCTATTGCCACTGCGGTAGATATCTCTGCGCGAGCGAACGAACGTGCGAATGGTCACCGGTCATTGACAACGCGAGGGATGCCTGCGTAG
>JAUXYJ010000082.1 GCA_030694465.1 Deltaproteobacteria bacterium
TGTCGCCGAGGGCCTTTGGACTTGTCTGAAGGCCCTGGATTGAAACAAGTTGCACTCTCACGTGTCCAGCGGGTCGGCCAGGGCCTTTGGTCTTGTCTGAAGGCCCTGGATTGAAACTCCCACTGCCCCATGCTGGTGAGCACGGTCACTGGGTGGGCCTTTGGACTTGTCTGAAGGCCCTGGATTGAAACTAAGGTATCTAGATAAGATGGGGGCTCGCCCAGGGCCTTTGGACTTGTCTGAAGGCCCTGGATTGAAACCGGCCTTGAGCTCGTTAATCGAGGGGCGCCTTCGCGCGGGGCCTTTGGACTTGTCTGAAGGCCCTGGATTGAAACGAGATGATCGAGCGCGCCCAATACATGCTGCGCACACGGGCCTTTGGACTTGTCTGAAGGCCCTGGATTGAAACACATTCGCGACTCGTTATCAGACACTTTGACTTGGGGGCCTTTGGACTTGTCTGAAGGCCCTGGATTGAAACGGGTTGCGTGGCAGCGAAGCGGGACGCAAGCTCCGGTCGGGCCTTTGGACTTGTCTGAAGGCCCTGGATTGAAACGCCTCCATGGTTGCTGCGATCCCCTGCTCGATTACGGGCCTTTGGACTTGTCTGAAGGCCCTGGATTGAAACGACTGCGAGCGCCCAGTGGTGCACGAGGTGCGAGGGCCTTTGGACTTGTCTGAAGGCCCTGGATTGAAACGGCAAGTATTACGACAAGTGCAGCGCCAACGCGGGGGCCTTTGGATTTGTCTGAAGGCCCTGGATTGAAACGTGACCTGCGACCTGCACGCAGGTGACTGGGTGTGGGCCTTTGGACTTGTCTGAAGGCCCTGGATTGAAACCGCAGAGCATCCAGCGGCGAGGGGACTACCCGCAGGGGGCCTTTGGACTTGTCTGAAGGCCCTGGATTGAAACCCAGTGGTATCGAGTGACGAGGGAGGCTCTCCCTCTCCAGACCGGCGCCGTGCCCAGCGCCCCATTTCGCAGGGTTTGTGCCCTTGGCTGAGCTTGCGACGCGCTCGGGAGGCCGATCGACGCGCTCGGGAAGCCCATTTTCGTGGCAAATGCGCCCATTGCGCCGCCCCGCTGGCCGAGGGCTCTGGGTGAGTACCCACTAAACCCTGCAAATGAGCGCAATGGACCTGCGTCGATCGGTCTCACGAGCGCGTCGATCGGTCTCGTGGGGGTGGCGATGGGTCTCTTGAGCGCGCTCGTGGGTCCCCGATGCCCTCACCACACGTCGTACGCGCACCGAAAGCCCAGCCACGGGGCGCGCTCGCCGGCGCCGGTGCGGGCGCGGTAGCTCGTGCGGGCCTGGTACGCGGGGGCGATGTACGAGCCGCCGCGGTAGATCCGGTGGTCGTCGCGGGGGTGGGTGTTGCGGGGGGCGATACGCAGGGTGTTGCGGGGGTAGCGCGAGGTGCTCTGGGCCCAGCTGGGGCGCGCGTCGTTGCGCTGCTCGGGGCCGTCGTCAAACGCGTCCTCGACCCACTCGGCGGCGTTGCCCGCGAGGTCGACGAAGCCTTCGGAGGTGGCGCCGTCGGGGTAGCTGCCCACGGGGGCGAGGTACGCATAGCCGTCTTGCTCGGAGAGGCAGGTGGCCGAGGCGATCCCGAGGTTCGCTAAGCGGGGGTTGTAGAGGTTTCCCCACGGAAAAACCCGGCCATCGCGCCCACGGGCGGCCCGCTCCCACTCGGCCTCGGTGGGCAGCCGACCGTGGGCCCACGCGCAGTACCTCGCCGCGTCATGCCACCGCACCATGGTCACCGGAAACTCCCGCGCGCCCAACGTTCCCGCCCCCGGCGTGACCGCGATGCTCGCGCACGCGCCCGCATCGACGCAGCGCCAGTACGCGTCCACGGTCACCTCGGCGCGGTCCATCGCGTACGGGCCCAAGAGCACCCGGTGTTGTCCCTCTTCGCGGTACGTAATGTAAGCAAAATTGCTGCTCTCACAGAGTGACCCGAGCGTGCTCGCTTCGAAGGGATCGGTCAGCCCGGCGCAGCGCCACGCGAGCTGCGGCAACACGCTCCCTTCGCGCTCACACACGTGCTGCGCGCGCTCGATGTCCTCGGCGCTGGCTCCCATCACAAACTCGCCCGCGGGGACATAGATCACCGACGGCGCCGCGAGCGCGACGGGGCCTCTGCGCGCGGTGTCTCCCCAGCCCTCGCGAGCCTGTGCGCCCAGGGCGTGCGGACCCAGTGTGAGCGCAATACTCAGTAAAAATACAGCTCGAATGGGTCTCTTGGCGTTCATGCCGGGTCGACCACGGGCGAGGGCCGCCCGGGGTCATTGCGTGTGTAGTTCTCGATCGCGGACATCAGCGCGAGCACGCGCTCGTCGTGCCACGCGGGGGCGATCACTTGCACGCCGACGGGCAGGCCTACGCTCGCTTGGTCCACGGCGATCGCGCGCCGCACGACGACATCGCGCGACGGCGGCCGAGTGAGATCGCTCTCGACGACGGTGGTCACGGGCAACACGCCAGCCGGAAAATGCGTGAGATTCCAGAACATCGTGTAGCTCGCGGCCTGGGCGAACTGAGCCCCAAAGGTGTGCGGTACGGCGGGGGTCGCGAACGGCGGCATGATCAGCGCGCTAATGCGCTGGGTTTGCATCATGTCTTCGATCACGGCGCGGCGCTTGCGGAGCTTGGCGACGAGCTTCCACAGGTCGTGCACCGAGCGCTCTCCGAGGCCGTCAAGAACGAGCGCGGTGAGGTCTTGCCCAGCCATTTTCGCTGCGCGCACCAAGGTCTTGCGCAGGTGTGCTGGGATCTTGCTCGCGAACAAGAGCCCCTTGAGGGTCACGTCAATGGGCGCGTCTCCGAGGGCTCTGCGGGCGGTCTCTGCGCCGTCTGCGCTCAGCGTCGCGAAGTACTCGCGGAGGGTCTCGCGCGGCTCGGGGATGGCGAAGTCCACGAGCTCACACCCGCTCGCGACGAGGGCCTCGCCGGCACGATGGAGCGCGCGCGAGAGAGCGGGAGAGGGGTCGATGATCCCGTCGGTGTGGATGACCCCGATGCGCATTTTGTCGAGCGAAATCTCAGCGGGATCTCTCCACGGGAGCGGTCCCACGCGGCTGTCGAGCGCGTTGAGTCTCATCGGGTCGAGCGCGCGAAACGCGAGCGTCAGGTCTGCCACGGTGCGTGCGAGGGGGCCGCATTGCGAGCGGATCCCTTCTTGGCCGGGGAGCGAGGTGGCGAGCCCAAGGTTGGGCCAGCGGTCTTGCGTGGGCTTAAACCCTGCGACCCCTGAGAAGTGCGCGGGTAAGCGAATCGAGCCGCCGATGTCGGTCCCGACGCCGAGCATGGACGCCCCGTAGGCGATCGCGGCGGCCTCGCCCCCGGACGAGCCTCCGGGCGCGTGCGTGAGCTTGCGTGGGTTTTGGCACTGGCCAAACACCGGGTTGCGGCACTCAAACGACAGCATCAATTGCGAGACATTGGTGCGCGCGATGACAATGGCGCCGGCCTCGCGCAGGGCCTGAACGATCGCCGCGTCGCGCGTCGCGAAGGTGTTGACCCGCGACGGGAGTCCCAGGGTGCACGCGCTCCCGGCGATCTCGATGGACTCTTTGATGGTGATGGGCAGGCCGTGCAGCGGGCCCCACGATTCGCCCCGCGCGCGGGCCTGGTCGGCCTCGCGGGCCCGCTCAAGCGAGCCCTCGATAAACCGTTCGGTGAGTGAAGCGACCATGGGCTCAAAGCGGTCCGCGCGGTCGATCATCGCCTGAACGAGCGCCTCAGAAGTGAGCGATTGGTCTGCAAATCCAGCGAGAGCCTCGGTGGCCGAGAGCGTGTACAGCGGGCGTGAATCGGTCATGGATGTCCCGAACGTACGACGACATGGCGGTCGATGGTGTGCGTCCCCGCTTGGTTTTGCGTCGAATGCCGGTTAGAGACACGCGAACTATGATGCGTTGCGGATGGATCGCCCTCGTCGGAAGACCCAACGTGGGAAAGTCCACACTTCTCAATGCCCTCGCGGGCCAAGACCTCTCGATCGTGACCTCGCGGCCTCAGACCACGCGTGATCGTATTCTTGCTGTGGTCACGCGCCCCGAGGCGCAAATGATCTTTGTCGACACGCCGGGGATCCACAAGCCCAGCGCGAGCCTTGGGCAGCGGATGAACCGCGAGGCCACCGCGGCGATCGCCGACGCGGACGTGGTGCTCATGGTGGTCGACGCGACCGAGACCAACGACACGCTGAGCCGCGATGCGTACGTGTTTTCGGCGGTGCAGAAGAGCCACAAGCCCGTGGTGCTTGTGGTCAACAAGGTCGACCAGATCAAGCCACGGTCGGATCTCTTGCCCAAGCTGCTCGCGTTTGATTCGTTGCACCCGTGGCTCGGCGTGGTGCCTGTTTCGGCGAAGAAAAACAACGGGATCGACCGGATCGTGGCCTTGTGTGAGCCGCACTTGCCCGAGGGGCCCGCGCTGTTTCCGGCGGACGCGTTGACGGACCGACCCGAGCGATTTTTGGTCGCAGAGCGCGTGCGCGAAGCGGTGATCTACGAGACCACCGACGAGGTCCCGTACGTGACCGCCGTGGCGATCGAGCGCTTCGAAGAGGGCGAAAAATCCGTGCACATTCAGGCGACGATCCACGTCGAGCGCCAAGGGCAAAAGAAGATCGTCATTGGCGCCTCGGGTGAAAAAATCCGCGCCATTGGGCTGCGCGCGCGCACGGCCATCCAGAAGATCCTGGGCCGCAAGATCGTGCTCGAGCTCTGGGTCAAGGTCAGCCCCGACTGGACCCGCAATGACAGCGCGATGCGCGAGCTGGGGTATGGCGCCACGGGCCCCGCGCGGCGCAGCTAACGCGTGCACCCGGCGACGTCGCCGGGTGGGGCTCAGTTGCTCTCGCAGCGAAAGTGCCCCGGCGACGCAGCCGCGGCGCGAAGGCATCGCTCGCGAGGAACACAGCGGCCGAAGTCATCGGGTCTCAACGTGTTGGCTCCGACGCGATCGGCGATCTTAATGCAGGCATCACTGCCGCAATCCGAGGCTCTGCTGCACAAGCGAAGGTCCGCGCGTGGAGCGCAGATTCCCAGCGAATTGCGCTCGGATCCACCCCAGCACCCGTCCCCCGCGGCGCACGGAGCGCACGTGGGACCGACCCCACACAAGACCCCGGAGAGTGCCTCGGTGCAGCCCGTGGTCGCGGGCAGCACACCGGTCATCACCTGGGTTTGATCGGGGTAGTAGCAGTTGAGATAGCGGACGGGATCGCTCCTGAGGATTCCACGCGCGAGAAATGCTCGACAGTAGGACAGTGGGACACAACCCCAGGCACCTACGGGATTCGTGAATACCGTGCCTGTCACCCATCCTGGAATCACACAGGAAGTGGGACCATGCGGAGGATACTCGGCATCGGCGGGTCCGCAGATGCCTGCGATATCCGGCGGCCGTGCAGCTAGGCAATCGCAGTTAACAGGGTCATCGGGTGCGATCTGCCAGCCTCCAGCCGCAGGCCGACCCGTGAGGCAATCACGAATCGGCCAATTGGCCTCGTCGAATGCGCTCGCAGGTGGGCCAGCGTCTTGGGGGGCAACGCTCACGCCGCAGTGACAGAGCGCCAGCGCGAGGAGCGTGGCAGCCAGTGTGTTCGCATGAGTCATTGCCCCACCGAGACAAAGACTGAGTCCACGACCCCAGAGCGTCGACCCGTTGCCATAGGTGGCCGCGTGCCAGCGCAAAGTGCCTGCGCTTGGTTTGGATCGTTGCGCAAGAGCACGGCGCTCAGGTCTGTGGGGTCGTCCACAAGGACAAACTCAAAGCCCTCGGGATAGCTCTGTGCGCGGAGCACATTCGGACGAATTTCGCAGCGTCCCAAGACCGTTCCGGGATCCGTGGGGCGACGCCTACAGCGGACGTTTGCCGTGGGAAACTGAAGGGTCGGCGCCAGCGCAGAAAATGTGTTCACCACCACGGACTGGCATGTGCCCACGTTGGCGATTTCTCCCGTGGCCGGATTGCATGCCAAGGATCTCGACGAAATCACTGGGACCCGCTGCCAGACCTGCTCTTCGAGCACGCTTGAAAACTGGGTTGTGATCGAGGCGAGCAGCGTGGCTTGCGTGGCCGGGCTGAGCAGGTTGTCGGGGCCATAGAGCGCCTCGACGTTGGCGGCCTCGTACGTGGGCAAGCCTCGGTCGTTTGAGCGAAAGCGCCCGGTGAGCTTGAGCGTGATAAAGCCCGCGCAGAGGGTGGCCCCGGTGCTGTAGGTCCGCGAGATCAAGAACTGATCGCCGGTGTCACGGTTGGCGCCTTCGTAGATCTTGCCGTCGGGCTCAATGCGGAGCAGCGGTGTGAGGGCCATGTTGCCGACGCCCGAGGCCGGCCCATTGCGCACACACGGAAAAGGCAGGTTGGCCTGCAACTGCGGCGCGATGGCCTCGTCGAGTTGTCTGATAAATTGCTTGCCAAAATCACTCCGTCGGGTGAACTGCGAGCACAGTCCGCGGTCGTAATGGCGCAAGATCTCGACGCCTGCGGGGATGCCAAAGCGGGCCGTGTCGATGCGGTCCGGGGGGCTTCCGGCGGCGGCGAATTGTCCAAACAATTGGGTCCAGCCAAAGTAGCGCTGCCCGCGCACATCGCCCACGCGACGAAACTCAAAGCCGTAGAGCGCGGCGGATTCGTCGCCCCAGTACTCGATGCGGTCTGCGCTGAGCGTGGTCTGTTGCTGTGCAAACAACACTGGGATGTCTCGCGTGTGTCGGTTGAGGTTGCTCACGCCGATGCTCGCGCCGCTTGCGGCCGTGGTGTGCAGCGTGAGGGCGCGTGGGTCCGTGGTGCGGCCGCCGCAGCCACCTGAGCCTTCATCTTCGCGACGTAGGCCCAACATCAGCGGGAGCAAATGGCTCGGATTGCGCTGTGCGGCGAGGAGCACCATGGTCCCCCCCACAAAGCGAAAAGATCCTACCAGGGGTCGCGCGATAGAGCAATGGCTCTAGGTCATCTGTGGCGCCTTAGGTGCTGCGATCGCGTGCACCCGGCGACGTCGCCGGGTTGCACATCGGGTGATCTCTTGCCGTTGGGACTCGCAAATTGTGGGGGATCGTGGCAGTTGAAGTCGCGCAGTGTGTGGCAGGTTGGCTCCGCGCGCGCTGTGCCAAAGAGAGAGTACGAGAGATGACAGGGTCGAAGGGCAGACGCCCCACACGAGCGTCCAGTGGCAACAAAACACGGGTCGGTAAGACCACGACGAGCCCTCGCGGGCCTTCGAAGAAGTCTGTGACGGCCGGCAAAGCGGTCGCGAAGAAGCCACCGAGCGTTGGCAAGACCGCGGTGAAAAAATCCGCGGTGAAAAAGCCCGCAATCGCCGCAGGTGCTGCGGGCAAAGCGCCTGCAAAACGAGCGGCTGCGGGTAGCAAAGCTCCCAAGGGCGCCACGAGCATGAAGTCCACCGGGCTCGTCGCGCGCGCCGAAGGTGACGAGGACGAGGACGAGCTCGACGACGCGAGCGAGGCTGAAGACTCCAAGCGCGAGCGTGATCGGCCACGCCGCCGCGAGGTCCCCGCAGAGCTGCGTGTGGCCCGCGGGTCGCGCGCCATGGTGGCCATCGTAGGTCGCCCTAACGTGGGAAAATCCACGCTTTTTAACCGCATGGTGGGCAAGCGCTTGGCCATCGTCGAGGACATCCCCGGCGTGACCCGAGACCGACACTACGCGGACGCCGAGGTGCGTGGCCGACCTTATGTGATCGTGGACACTGGCGGGTTTGACCCCGAGGGCAAAGACCCGGTCGTGGCGGGGATCCGTGCGCAGGTGAAGCTCGCGATCTCTGAGGCGGACATCGTGATCTTTGTGTGCGACGCCACGATCCCTTTGCAAGACCTCGATCTGCAGGCGCTGGACTTGCTGCGACGCAGCGAACGTCCTGTGATTTATGTGGCGAACAAGGCGGACTCGACGACGCAAGAGACCGACGCGCTTGAGCTGTACACGGCGGGTGTGGACAAGGTCGTTCCGGTGTCGGCGCTGCATGGGCGTGGCGTGCACATGCTCGAAGACGCGCTCTTTCGCGCGCTGCCGAAGGCGACCACGGACGACGTGTTGCTCGACGATGATGTGCCTCGCGTGGCCGTTGTGGGGAGGCCCAACGCGGGCAAGAGCTCGCTGATTAACCGCTTGGTGGGCCAAGAGCGCCTGCTGGTGGACTCGCGCCCCGGAACGACGACGGACTCGATCGACACGCTCGTCGAAAAATCGGGCAAGCGCTATGTCTTCGTCGACACCGCGGGCATGCGTCGGCGTCGCTCGGTCACCGCGCCGGTCGAGATGGTCAGCGTGATGCAGGCCATCCGCGCGATTGAGCGTGCGGACGTCGTCGTGCTGCTCTTTGACGCCACCGAAGAGATCTTGAGCGATCAAGACCTGCGAATTATCACGCTCGCCGAAGAGCGTGGGCGCGCCATCATGATCGGTCTAAACAAGATGGATCTGCTCTCGACCTCGGCCGAGAAGAAAGTGATGACCACCACGCGCGAGCGATTGAACTTCGCTCCGTGGATCCCGGTCCTGCGTTTGTCGGCCAAAGAAGGCCGCGGAACGACCTCGATTCTTGACCAGATCAACAAGATCTACGCGGATTTTGGGCGCCGCGTGGGGACCGGCGAGCTCAACCGATTCTTCGAAGAGATCATCGAGAAGCACCCGCCGCCCGTGCAGAGCGCGCGGTCGGTGCGGCTGTACTACGTCACGCAGGTGGGAGTGCGTCCGCCGAGGTTCGCGGCTGTGTCGAACTTTCCGGATCTCATCGCGATCTCGTACGATCGGTATGTAAAAAACCAGCTCCGCGAGCGATTTGGCTTCGAGGGCGTGCCCCTGCGGATTGGCTACCGTGCCAAGCGCAAGAAGGACTACGCGAGCGGCGGCGGCATGATGGGTGGCAACACCGAGCGTCGCTGAGAAACCAATGGCTGCGAGGGCGTTGCGCAAGGGGTATGCTCGGCGCCTCAACCATGGATTCTCAATCGCTGGACCCCTCGCTCAAGCTCTTACTCGACGCCCTTGAGCGAACGCCGGACAACGCGCCGCTGCGTGTTCATGTGGCGGATATGCTCGCGAAAGCGGGACAACACGCCCAAGCGATCAGGCACTATCGCCAAGCGGTGAGCGACGCCAGCGTCTCGAGTGAGGCGCGCTTGGGCCTGGCGCGCTGTGCCCTCGCGATGGGCGACGCCGAGGGGTCGATCGAGGCCTGTGATGCCCTCTTGAAAGAGGTCCCAGACTTCGCGCGCGGGTTGATCGCGCGGGCAAAAGCTAGGCATTCACGCGGGCAACACCGCGAGGGCCTCGCGGACTATGAGCGGGCGACGTCGCTGGATTCGACCCTGCATGAGCCCTCACTGCGTGACGCGCTCATTCGCGATACGAGTGATCCAAGAGCGAAATTTCGGGTGGTCTCGGGTGGAGACAGCGCGCCGAGTGGGGCTGCGGCGAACGTCCCGGACACAAGCGTTCCGGACCGGGTGACCTTCGCGGATGTGGGCGGACTTGATGAGGTCAAAGAGAAGATCCGCATGCGGATTGTCTATCCGTTTGCAAACCCCGAGCTCTTTAAAGCCTATGGCAAAAAGGTCGGCGGGGGCGTGCTCTTCTACGGTCCCCCAGGCTGCGGAAAGACCTTCATGGCCAAGGCCACCGCCGGCGAGTGCCGCGCGAATTTTATCAACGTGGGCCTGCACGAAGTGCTCGACATGTGGATCGGCAACTCAGAAAAACAGCTCCATCAGCTCTTCGAAGACGCCCGCCGCCGCGCGCCCAGCGTGCTGTTCTTTGACGAAGTCGACGCGCTCGGGATGCAGCGCGCGAAGCTCCACTCGGGCTCGATGCGCGGCGTGATCACTCAGTTTTTGGCCGAGCTCGACGGGTTCGCGAGCCGCAACGAGCGCGTCTTGGTGATCGGCGCGACGAACACGCCGTGGGACCTTGACCCCGCGTTTCGGCGGCCAGGGCGCTTTGACCAGGTGCTGTTTGTTCCGCCGCCTGATCGCTCGGCTCGCGAGCAAATTCTCAGCCTAAAAGCGCACGCCAAGCCCACCGAGTCGCTCGACTTTGGCGCGATCGCACAACAGACCGAGGGCTGGTCCGGCGCCGACCTCGAGCACCTGCTCGACTCGGCCGCAGAGCTCGCCCTCGCGCAATCCATCGCGCGCGGCTCTCTCGAGCCCATCACGATGACCCACGTCGACAAGGCTCGCGCAAAGATCAGGCCCACGACCCGCGAGTGGTTCTCGACCGCACGTAACTACGCGCAGTACGCCAACGAGGCGGGACAGTACGACGACATCGCGGACTACATTCGTCAGCATAATTACTGAGCCAAGTGAGCGTCGCTGTGAGCGAATTTGACCCACAAAAGACCGCGAAACAACACCGAGCCCGCGCGAGCGCCGCGCTCGAAATCGGTCGCCACGCGCGCGCTGAAGAGAGCGCCCGCGCCGCGCTCTCGTGCTCTCCCCGCGACGTCGAGGCGCTGATCTTTCTTGCACGCGCCCTCATGGCCCAGGGGCGCTACGAAGAGGCCCTGCGCGAGGCCCACTGCGCGGTCGAGTTCGCCCCGGCCGACGGCTATGCGCACTACATCCTGGGATTTGTGCTGCAGATCTCGGGCTCGCCCCTCGAGGCCGTGATCGCCCTGCAAGAGGCCGTGCGCTTGTCTCCGTGGGCCACCCGCTACGCGTCGCGGTTGGCCATCGCCCTGTGCGACCTCGGTCAACGCGACGAGGCCCGCGCGCATATCCAGTCGGTACATCCCGAGGCCACCGAAGATGCGCTCTTGGCCGATGAGTGCACACGCATTTATGCCTCGCTCAAAGACCCCGAGACCGCAGAGAAATTCGCGCGACGTGGCGTGTTCTTGCGGCCCGATGATGCATCGACACATTGGCGTTTGGCGTGGTTATTGTCGACGCAACGTCGCTTCGATGAGGCCGCCCAGAGCGCGCGTGTTGCGCTCGGCATCGACCCTAACTCATGGATCGCGTGGGAAGAGCTCGGCTACGCGCTCTTGGAGCGACGCAGTGATCTCGGCGCCGAGGCGGCCCTCGCAGAGGCGCTGCGGCTGCGCCCCACGTTGCGTACCGCTGCACACAACCTCGTGCTGCTCTATCGTCGACAGGGCCGGTTAGTGCGCGCCGAACGGCTGTGCTCTGAAGTGCTCGAGCGCGACAAGGACAACGAGAAGCTACGCAAAACGCTTGGAGAAATACAGATCGAACGCAAGCGCCAGGCCGACGAGCGCCGTCACCGCAGGCTCTCGTTTGCGGCCGGGCTCTTGGGGGCGCTGCTCTCGGCGCTCACCTCGCTCAGCCGCGCAGGGCTCGTGCTCGCGTGGGTCATCGCCGGAGTCTTCTTGGTGCTCTGTGTGCGTGCTTGGCGAGAGCGAGAGCCCGAGGACAACGAGCCCCCTCCACGGATTGACTGGGGGGTGATCGATGGGCTCATCGAGGACAAGACGTGACCGCTGAGGCTTGGGCAGAGACGCAGACTCTGCGTGCAAAATCCCTAGCACATCTCGGTCGATCTCGTGACTCTCTGGCTCTCTGTCTCGCGGTCCTCGCGGATTGTCCCGAGCACCTCGACGCGCATATTCTTGCCGCACACTGTGCCCTTGCGCTGAGAGAGCACTCGCACGCATCTGAGCTCGCCGAGCGCGCGCTGCGTCTCGCGCCCACGTCGCTGCTCGCGCGACGTGTGTATGCGCGCGTGTTGGTGCGACAGCGGCGCTGGTCCGATGCGAGCCCTGTGGCCAACGCCTGTGCAACCGATCCCCACGCGAGCGACGAAGACCGCGCCCGCGCGCTGCGGGTCGCGACACACACACAGAGCTACCCCATGGCGAGCTTGTGCGAGCAAATGAACCGGCAGATCGCATCGGTCGCGTGTGACTCTGCGGCCCTCTACGAGCTGCTGCGTGCGGCGTTTACGCTCGATCAACACAGCGCCATCGTGTCGCTCGGTGCGCGCTTGGTCACTTCTGCTCCGCACGACCCCGCCATGCGCGCGTGGTACGCCGCCACGCTGTTGCAGCAAGGGCGCGCACGTGACGCTCTGCGGTGTTGTGCGGTGTGTGTGCGCGACGCGCCCATGTTGCCGGTGGCGTGGCGTGTGGCGACGCTGGCGTGCGTTGCGTTGGGGCTCGCTGAGGACCGCGAGAGCGTAGGGCGAGCGCTACTTGGTGCCGCGAATGACGGGGCGTAGGACGGTCTTTCCGTCCTTGATGACGACGTCGAGCTCGACGTGTTTTCCCGGGTATTTTTCGCGTAATTTGGGGAGCGTCTCGTTGACCTGGCGCGCGAGGGATTGGTACTCGACCGAGCTCTCTCCGTTGCGCTTTCGAGAATCGACGTAGCGCTCGTACAGGTTCTCGATCGAGGCGTCGCGCGCGGTCCCTGCGGGGGCTGCGGGGGCGGGTGCAGGTCGCGCAGGCGCAGGCGCAGGGGCTTGTGCATGGGCTGGGACCGCCGCTGCGGGGCGTGGCTGCGCGACAGGTGCAGGCGTGGGCGCAGGCGCTGCGGGCTTGGGCGCGGGGGCTGTGCTGGTCGTCGCCGGAGTCTTCTGCGCGACACCAAAGACCGAGAGCCCCGCGCGCTTTGCGGGCGCAGCGGTAGCAGCAGCTGGAGCAGGCGTTGCGGGCTGTGGGCTCGGCGCGATGGGCTTCGCTGTGGCTGGGATTTCTCTGACCGTTTCAAACACGTTGAGCGGGAGCTCTTCGATTTGCCGTGTGCTCTTGGTGACCGTTGCGGGGGTAGGTGCCGCCGTTGCGACCGCCGTTGCCACTGCGGGCCTGACGAGCGCGGGGCGCTCATTGGTCTGCTCTTCGTCGTCGAGGAGGTCACTGCTGTCGAAGTCTTCGAGCGCCGAGGCGTCGAGCTCGTACGCGTTGTCGTCGCTGTCCTCGGTGGCGTTTGGGCGAGGCGTGGCGCGGCCGTAACGTGTCGCGCGGGCGACGTCGCGCTTGAAGGTTCCCTCTTCGATCTGCCGGGTAATTCGCTGCCAATACTGCAAGTACGTCGTGTACTTCTGCACCAGAGTCTGAAACCTAAACTTCTGCCCGGTGTTGCGCATCGCCAGCTTGCGTAGGGTCTGAAGCCTCCGCTCGACGTCTTTGTGCTGCACCGCGGGGACCGTGCGCTCAATCCCGGTAAAGTATTGCTCGTACGAGGCACGCAGGCGATCCATGCGTGTGTCGAGCTCTTCGAGCAGTACGTTGGTCTCGTCGTGGGTCACCATGGTTTTTGCCTGCTGAAATTCTCGACGTACAGACAGTGAGGGAGGCTCTCAGAGCGGTGTAATCACGAGGTTGTCAAAGCTCAGCTCAGACTCCC
This sequence comes from Deltaproteobacteria bacterium, assembly GCA_030694465.1. Taxonomy (GTDB): domain Bacteria; phylum Myxococcota_A; class Polyangia; order Polyangiales; genus JAUXYJ01. The sequence continues at coordinate 13,349 of JAUXYJ010000082.1, forward strand.
AGTTGTTAAACGCAAAGTACTCGTGGCCCATGCCCGCCAAGGGGGATGGGTCGTTGAACTCGAGCATGGGTTGCCCATCGATGGACCAACGGAGAGTGCGCCCGCGACGCTCGATTTCCCAGTGATAATGGCGACCGCGTTCGACCGGAGGGCCCGCGCGGACCTGTCGATCGCTGCCGTGCTCGTCCATGCGCGCGATGACATTGAGCCGGTTGTTCCACCCGCCGTGGATCAAGACGTAGCTCGTGGCGGTGTAGCTCGCTTCGCGCGCAAACGCGCGGCCATCGCCAAACACTTCGCACTTGATGTCGCCCGTGGGCGAGTCGCTCCAGGCGTCGAAGGTGATGCGCACATCGTGAGGCAATCGCCTGCGCAGCCACAGCGGATGGTTGTGCCCGTTCGAGACCTTCAGCACGCCCTCGCGCAGGGTCCATCGGTCGCCGGTCGCGTTCCAGTCTGCGCCCAAGGTGCTGCGATCAAACGAGTCGCTGAAGGGGGCGCTCAACAGCGGCGCAGAGATGCCGCCCACAGACGTTGGAGACTTGATGCAGGCGCTCAAATTCGCGATCAGCGAGAGAGAGACCGAGAGCAGGACCGACGTGGTCAATCGTTTTCGCAAGGGAGGTGCATTCATTGCGTAGCAAGGAGCAAAGAGTGACAGGTGGCGCGAGGCTGCCCCGAGGCAGCATCTGGAGGGCGCAGAGGGTACCGCAGATTGTGCAACACGGCGTAGTACCGAGCGAGCAAGTCGCGCACACGATCGGTGAAAAGTTGGCGTAGCATGCCAACCGAGTCAGCCGTCCGAGCCATCGCCCCAAAGGGTTTCTGCTTTGGGCTAAGCGCACGCGACGCGGACAGATCGAGAGCCTCTGCGAAATGGTCACGTTGGGTCGGTATGTGCTTGAGCGAAGGATCGCTGCAGGCGGCATGGCAGAGGTCTTTATGGCCCGCATGATTGGCGCCTACGGGTTTGAAAAACGTGTGGCGCTCAAGCTCTTAAAACGCGAAGTTGCCGAGGACGAAGAGCACGTCAAAATGTTCGTCCGAGAGGCCCTCGTCGCGGCAGAATTTCGTCACCCGAATTTGGCGCAAGTCTACGAGGTCAACGCGCACGAAGAGCAGCTCTTTATCGCGATGGAGCTCGTCCGTGGCGTGTCGCTCTCGGCCCTCTTGCGCCTGCTCGCCGAGAAGGGCGCCGGCATGCCCCTCAACGCAGCCCTGCGTATTGCGACCGATGCGCTTGAGGGCCTGGCCATCGCGCACGAGGCGACCGACGCCAACGACAACGCGCTCGGGCTCGTTCACCGCGATGTATCGCCGCAGAACCTCATGGTGGGCGTCGACGGCGTGACCAAAGTAGTGGACTTCGGCATCGCGCGCGCAGAGGCCGCGTTTGGCCGCACCATCGCGCCGCGTGTGAAGGGAAAATTCAGCTACATGGCCCCCGAACAGTGGCAAGCCGGGGGCGCACTCGATGCGCGCGCGGACCTGTTTGCGCTCGGCGTAGTGCTCTATGAGCTCACCACCGGCGGGGCCAAGCTCTTCAAGGGCGACGGCGCCCGCGAGCTGTTTCGCGCGGTCATGACCGACCCGATCCCGCCGCCCTCGGCGCGCGTACAGGGCTACCCGCCCGCGCTCGAGACCGTGATCCTGCGTGCGCTTGAGCGCGACCCCAACCTCCGATACCCCACCGCGCGCGCCATGCGTGAGGCCCTGCTCGACGTCGCCCGCGCCGAGCGCTGGAACCTCGGCAACAGCGTCGTCGCTTCTCTCGTCCGCCAGGCCGTAGGGACCCGCGAAATCGAGACCCTCTGGCCGCTCTTGAGCGAAGAAGAGCGCCCCGCGATCTTGGCTGGCCACGCGGTGGGCACGGACGCAAGTGACAACGAAGTGACCAAGGCCGACGCCCCCTCGGACAACAACTCGCGCCTGGGCGAGCACACGGTCGCGATCCCCCTCGCTGGCCCTCGGGCTTCTCAAAATCCGGCGAATATCCAGCCCAAAGAGCCGTTTTCTCCTGCGCTCATAGAGTCTCCGACGCCCTTTGAGACGCCTCGCAAAAAGCAATCACTCAACCCCGATCCGCTGCCCTCGTCTGCAGACGACGCTCGCGACGAGCGCGAAGAGCGCCCTGTCCCTCGCGCGCTCTTTGCGGGCGCAGGCTTTGCTGTAGGGCTCGCCGTGGGAGCCTTTGCCGCGATGGGTCTGATGCAGTGGGTCAGCCGGTAAAAGTCTGCTCTTCGGGCAACGGGCCCACCAAGATCCAGCGCGTCGGCGTGTACTCGTGAGGTGCGTACCCCAGCGAGAGCAGACCTAGCAGCGGCTCCCAAGGGTCGGGCCACTCGTGAGGGGGGCGGTCGCGCATGCTCGGTGGCGCAAGCGCGCCAGAGTACAACGGGTCGATCCCGTGCGCGGTCGCACGCCAGAGCGCGGCGAAGCGCACTGTGTCAGCGATTTCTCTGGCGCCCGCGCAGCTGCGTGCTCGCTCTAAGAAGGACAATCGCACGCGGTCATAGAGGTTGGCGCGCGGCATGGTGAACCGCGCGTGGTGCATGATCATCGGGTGCAGCGTGCGGGGTCGCCAGCGCGCGCGCGGGACAAAACACCAGCGCACCTGGGCGTCGTGTGCGCACAGTTGCCAGCGCGAGAGGGCTTGAATCATCGCGCGCGCGAGCTCGGTGGCTGCGACAATTCCCTGTGAATCCGCAGCGATCGCGAGACACTCGGTGGGCGTCGGCGAGGCTTGGTCTCTGCCCAATTCGTCGCAGAACGACGGTGGATCTTCGAGCCACTGCGAGGGCACGACGTCTTGTGAGACCAAGCGCTCGCGCTGCTCGTCGTACGAATCGCACTCGCGCAGCAGGTCCCACAGAGGCTTAAGCGCCCTGCGTGGAGGCTTGAGCAGCAGCGCACCGAGGGCGCCCCCGTCAATCGAATCGAGCTGCAATTTCGCTGTTGGTGTACGACTCATGGCCCACATCGCGCGCGCTGGTTTTGCCTGGTTGAATGACGAGCCCCGCGGCCCGATCGCGCGTGCCAACCATTGTGACTCTGAACCCATCGCGCGGGCTCGGTCTCTGCACATTTCGCGTGTCGGTGCTGATCTAACACCTTGCATCCCCCCCCGGCCCTATGATCGAAGCTGTACGCAATCGCTATGGCAACCAACGCGCTCTGTCCCTGTCACTCCAATCAACCCTACGCGACGTGCTGCGAACCGTTTCACCTCGCCAAGGCCACTGCGCCGACGCCCGAGGCCATGATGCGCTCGCGCTACGCGGCGTTTGCGAAGAAGCTCGTACCGTATTTGTACGAGACATTTCACAGCACTCACGAAGACCGCGCCCTCCCGAGAGCAGAGGTGCTGCGCGCGCTGAGGCAAGCCTCAGATGGGTATCGCTACATGGGTCTGCGCATCGTGCAATCACGCGAAAACGAAGACAGCACCGTGGGCTGGGTGCTCTTCGTCGCCAAGCTCTTCGAGCGCGGAAGTGATCGCTCGTTCGTCGAGCTCAGCGAGTTTCGTCGTGAGGACGGCGCCTGGCGCTACGTCGACGGGCGCACCGCGCCGCTCACGATGCTCAAGAGCAAGCTTGATGAGCTCACGATTGATAATTTCCCCGTCAAATCGACGCGCGCTTCGTAGTGCACACCGCCCTGTGATTCGCAGTATCGTCGCCGCCTCGTGATGCAACTCACCGACGACCAGAGCGACGAACTCACGCAGCTCGTCTTTGACCACCTCTGCGCACAGCCGCTGCGCACGTTTGTTGACCTCGAGCAGCTGCTCCCGATGCTCGACGACGCGCTCGCACCCGAGCGCACCCGCGAGAGCCACGCGCGCTGGGGAATCCCAATGCGCGATCGCTTGCTTGCGCTGGGTAAGAGCAGTGAGCTTACGCTCAGCAGCTGGCTGCCCGGTGCGACCGCGGATGCGCTCGACCAATTGCTGGGACAGCCTGTAAAAATCCCGCGCAAAGCGATCGATGACGCCGTCGCGAGCGAGCAAGTGCGCGAGAGCCTGCGGCAGCTCGTCACCGAGACGCTCGATGGCTTTGTGCAGCGAGGGCTCAGCGGTGACAACGCCTCGAGCAGCTCAGGACCAAGCCTGCGGGGTGTGCTCGCGTTTGGAGCGCGCGCCGCGGCGGGCGTCGGCAAGGGCCTGCTCGGAGGCCTCGGCGACGAGATGCAAAAGCAGCTTCAAGAGCGCGCGAAGCTCTTTGTCGACGCGTCGATGGCTGCTGCACAGAAGCGACTCGCAGACAGACTTGCCAGCGAAGAGACCTCGCGTTCGCTGGGAAAACAAAGGCAAAAGAGCTTTCGACGCTTGCTCTCACGCACCGAACGCGAGGCCGCGACCTGGATTGAGAAGAGCACTCCTTGGGCCGAAATGGATCGGTTGTTGCCGGACGTCGTCGCTCACAATCTCGCCCGCCAGCCCCTACGCGACGCGATCATGCAAGAAGCCCGAGCGCTCGTGGAGACTCTTGGTGACGAGACCCTCGGCGAGGCGCTCACGCGACTGGGGCTCTACGTGCACGCGCAGCACTGGGTGCGTACCCTCGGGACACTCACGATGCGCAGCGCGTTACGCAGCGAATCCATTGCGTTGTGGCTGAATAAAGTCACGCAGGATGAATTGACCGGGGGCTGAATTGCGGCGGGGGCGTTTTGTTTTGTGCCATCACTTGACGCTTGTGCGCGACTGGGTGCATCCAGCCCAGGTTCGGTTGTCTGCGGCTGTCTTCGCGCTTTGGGCCACAACGAGGGTGTGTGGTCCGCGAGAGCGCCGCGCGTGCTCTTGAGTGTCCTCTCGTTGGTTGACACGTTTGTGAGGGAATTTTCTATGAATTATCGTTCTGCACTTGGAGTGAGCTTCGTTCGAAGTGGCGCGCTCTGTTCTCTGTTGTTCGCGGCAGCTTGTGGCGGTCCCATCACTGGTGGCGACGCCAGCACGGACACCACCCTCCGTATGGATGTGCGTACAGACACCGTGAGCCCGCCCGATGCGCGCCGCGATGTCGCCAACACGCCTGACGCGAGCGATCCTTGTGCTGCATTTGCGGGCTGTGAAGCCTGTGCTGCAGAGCCCGCGTGCGGTTTCTGCCGTGGCACGGGTCGCTGCCAGTCCGGCGGCGCCGCCGGCTCGGATGATGGCATGTGTCGTGGCACCGACTGGTCGTTTGTGGCCAGCGAATGCTCGATGCCCGACGCCGGTCCCGACGCTGGTCCCGAAGCCGCAGTGGCGGATGCGGGGGACAGCGCGGTGGTCCCTGACGCGACCCCCGTCGACGACGTGGTGCTGGTCGATGGCATGGTCCCTTGCGCTCCGGGCTTGATGACCTGTGGCCCTGCAGGGATGACTTCGTGTGCAGATTTGCAGAGCGATCCCGCGAACTGTGGTGCCTGTGGCACCGCGTGTGCAGCCGGAGAGCTCTGTCAGATGGGCGTCTGTCGTAGCCCCTGTATGCCCGGCGAGACCCGCTGCAGCGGAACCTGTGTCGACACAGCAAGCAGCATGTCCAACTGTGGCGCGTGCGGCACCGCGTGCGGCGTCGGGCAGTCCTGCCGCGGCGGAATGTGCATCGCGGCGTGCGGAGCCGGCGAAATTCAATGTGGCATGCGCTGCGTGAACCCGCAGAGCGACGCGGCCAACTGCGGCGCGTGTGGCAACACCTGCGCTGTCGGCCAGAGCTGCGTAGCGGGGGCCTGCGTGCTCCCCTGCGCTGCTCCCCGGACGCTCTGTGGTTCGGGCGCGATGATGGCCTGTGTGGACGTGCAGACCGACGCGGCCAACTGTGGCATGTGCGGCACTGCGTGTGCCGCTGGGCAGAGCTGTCGTGGTGGCGCGTGCACAACGCCGTGCCCCGCAGGCCAAGTGACCTGTGGCGGAAGCTGCGTCAACACACAGACCGACAACGCCAACTGCGGGATGTGTGGCACTGCCTGTGCGAGCGGACAGACCTGCACCGCGGGGACCTGCCGTTGCCCTGCAGGACAGACGCTCTGTGGCACTGGCGCGACCGCCGTATGTCGCAGCTTGCAGACCGACAACGCCAACTGTGGCGCGTGCGCACGTGTCTGCGCCGCCGGTCAAAACTGCCTCGCAGGAGCTTGTGCAAACATGCCTCCGGCGAACGACACGCGCGCTGGCGCGACGATGTTGGACCTCACGCAGCCGTCGTTTACGGTGATGGCCGACACGACCAACGCGACCAACAACACCATGGGCGCTTGTGGCTGCACCTCGGGCCGCGACGTGTTCTTTCGCTTCACGCTCACGCAAGAAGAGATCGTCTACGCGGACAACTTCGGCACGACCTACGATGCCTCGTTGTTCTTGCAGGACGCTGCTGGCGTCAACCTGACCACGGCTAACATCCCGGGCGGCTCGATCTGCAATGACGATTCGTGTGGTGTTTTGCAGTCGCAATTGTATGCGCGCCTCGCCCCCGGGACCTATTTCTTGGTGACCTCGGGCTGCTCGCAGGGGCCCACCTCCATCCGCTTCCAGCATCTGCCTGTAGGCAACGGAGCCCTCGCACAGATCACTCCCACGGGCTCAAGCACTGTGACCGGCACCACGTCGGGTGTGGGTCGAATCAACAGCGGCGTGTGCTCGGGCGGTCCTGAGAACACCTACTTCTTCGCGACGTGCCCAAGCTTCGCGGCGACGGCGTTTCAGGCTTCGACCTGCGGCACCACGACCACCTACGATGCGTCGCTTGAGCAGCGCAGCGCTGGTCGCGCGCCCGTCTCGATCGCCAATGACGACTCTTGTGGTCTGCAGCCCAGCATCGCTGGGACGATCCCTGCGGGAGCAGGGCTCCACACGATCAACATGGACTCGTGCTCGGCAGCGGGCGGCGCATACCAGCTCCGTCTGCTCTTCGGCGCATGTACAGTACCCACGACGGCGTGCAACGCGGCGTGTGTCAACACAGCGACGAGCAGCACCAACTGCGGCGCATGCAACAACACCTGCCAAGACGGCGCGACCTGCGCGGCCTCCGCATGTGTCTGCCCCGCGGGCGGAACCTACTGCTCGAGCCGCTGTGTCAACACGGTCACCGACAACAACAACTGCGGTCGCTGCGGTACCGTCTGCGGCGCCGGAACCACCTGCCAGGCGAGCCTCTGTCGCCCAGCAAACAATGACCGAGTCAACGCGACCGCCCTGACGCTCACCGCGGCGGAGCTCACGGTCACGGGCACCAACGCCAACGCGACCGCTGACGTGATTGGCTGCACTTTTGCTACCAATAACAACGTCTGGTACCGCTTTACGCTCGCGCAGCAAGAGCTCGTGTACGTGGACACCGCGGGCTCGGCGTTTGACACCACGCTCTTTCTCACCAACAGCACCGGCGTGGTCAACACGGCGACGTGCAACGATGACGCGTCGTGTGCGGCGGGCGGCGGCTTCACCGCCGGAACGCAGTCGCGCTTCGCGGCGGTCCTCGCGGCCGGAACGTACTATGTGTCGGTCGGCGGTTTCGGGACCTCGGTGGGCAACTTCACGTTGCACCTTCAGCACATCCCAACCAACGCTGCGTCCTTCTTCTACGCCCCGGCGATTGCCGGGACTGCAACAACTGCGACCACTACGCTGGTTAGCACTTCGCGACACACGCCCACGTGCACCGCGGCGATGTCCGGCGAAGACGCGCGCTGGTTTATGAGCTGCGGTATCGCAATGCCCTCGCTCTTCAGCCTCTGCCAGAGCGACGGCGCGACGTTTACTCGTCGCATCGGGACCAACAACTATGACCCAGCCATGAGCGTGATCGCGGGCACCACGGGCGCTTCGGTCGCGTGCAACGACGATGGCCCTGGCACCTCGAACTGCCGCGGCACAGGCATCGGCGCTGACACGAACAACTATGGCTCGCGGATCAGCGTCAACACGCCACGCGGGATCAACATGGTGATCGTGGACGAGCGCACGCAAGCCAACGGCATGCAATACACGCTGCGTCACCAGATCCGGTGATCCTCACGAGGCGTCTTGCCTCGCAGTAAGCGTCGCTTGGGGGAGCTAATCGCGCTGTAAATTCGCAGACATTGTGCGCCCCGCGTGGTGATTGCTCACCACGCAGGTGCTCTGTGCTTGGGATTCACCAATAAGTCGCTACACTAGCGGCCGGTTTCGAATGTCACACGGACTGCGCTTGACTGGGGACGCGCGCGACCTCGCGACGCTTCGCACATTGGCTGATCTCGCGCCATCGCTGCTGGACGCGCCCTGGAGTGAGGTCACCGCGCCCGACCGCGCAGGCAGCGTGATTGTCTCGAGCAAGCTCGACGCAAAGCTCGCGGCGCTGCTCGCTGGCCGTGGCTGCGAGGTGTTTCGGGTCCGCTCAAACAAGTCCTCGGTGACGCTCACGGCGCTCACCGAGGATGCCGAGAGCGAGAACTGGCCTAGCGCCCTTGGCCGAGATGCCAGCACGCTGGTCGAAGCCCTACGCCCGCTGCGACTGCGCGGTGATCCTATCGTGGACGAGGCCGTGTTTTGGGTTCCCGTCGAAGCGCAGGGAGCCCAGCAAATCGTGCAGCGATTGCTCTTGCTCGGCCGCGACGATGTCACCGTGAGCGAGTGGGATGAGCGCGGAGTGCGCGTGCTCGTTCTTCGCGCGCCCAACCCACCGATGTATCTGTTGTTGCGCGCACGCGAAGAGCCCCACGAGGGGGTGCGCGCGTACGCACGGGTGGCAGGCGGGCTTTGGGTCGAGTGGGGGTACCAGCATCCGTTGCCGGTGATCGCGTCGTCGATGTTGGCGCGCGCGAGTCGCTCGGCCTTCGTAGATCGCACGGGACACTGGCGCATCGCGCCCTCGCCTTGGTCTGAGCGGTCCATCTTTGATGCGGTCGCGCCAGTGCTCGATGCGCAGCGCGTGGACTTGAAAAAGGCCGAAGGTGAATCACGATTCACTGTTCATCTGCAGCTCGCCAACGCGGCGCCATTGCCGCCCGAGCTGTGGCTGCTCTCGCCTGCGCAATTTGCGCAACTTGAGCTGCTCATCGAGACCTCAACGGCGAGTGAAATTACACGATTTACCGTCGCGCGTATGGAGGGCCCACGGGGTGTCACCTATGTCCTGCGCGAGCTCATCCGTCCCAACGCATCTCGCCTCGGAACGCGGGTCTCAGACCTGCTCAACGTCCGTGGCTTTGTGCGTGTCGCTGCGACGGACAATTTGTATCTCCCGGTCGCGAGGCGCCTGACCCCTGTGCTTCGTCGCGATGAGCTTCGCAAGCTGTTGGGGCTCGATCACGCGCAAGCGGTCGTGCTCGACGAAGACCCCGATGGCCTGCGCGTGACCTCCCTGCGTGATCTCGATGAGGTCTCGCTCGCGCGCTGGGTGGACTATGTCGCGACCGATCGTCGTGTCGAGCTCGATCGCATGATGGAGTCCATCGTGTTTGACATGCCCGTGGTCTCCGTCGCGGCACGGCCAAAGGTCGAGCGCGAGCGCAAAATCCGAACCCGTGACGAAGACGAAAACACGACGCCGCCGGTGATCGTGCGGACGGTGCGCCACCCGATCAAACCCGAGCCCGTCGCTGAGATCGTCGAGGTGAGCGAAGACGAAACGCTGCTGCGTGACCAAGCGCGCGCGCTAGAGCTTCGAGTCGCAGACGGGGCGTGTGACGACAGCGCCGTGTGGCGTGATCTCGCGGCGCTCAAAGCGCGCCTGCGGCACCATGACGAGGCGGCACAGTGTCTCGAGAGCGCGATGTTTCACGGGCTCGAAGACGCTGACGCGCCCGAGCGATTGCTTGAGCTGCGACGCAAGACGTTGGCCACCGGCGCGGGCGCCGAAGACATGCTTGAGCTCGCCGTTCGTCGCATTTTGATCCCCACAGAGGCCTCGCTCTTGGGCGCCGGAACCCTGTCATTGATCGCGCGCAACGACCCCGCGCTCGACACGATGGCCCAGCAAATTGTCCAGCGATTTGGAGATCCTGAGCTGCCCGCGTCGCGGCGGCTTGCGTGGCTTGTTCTCTCAGGTTTTGCGCGGCGCTCCAGAGATCGCTTGGGCATGACGCGCGCCAAAGAGCGCCTCCTCGGAGGGATCAACGAGCGAGGTCTGCACGAGGTCTATGACCTCCCTGGCTTTGTCCGTTATCACCTCGCGCTCGAAGGCGATGAGTCGGCCAGCCCGGTGACACGCGGCGATCAAGTCACCGCGCTCGAGTCACTGTGGAGTAAAGCGCTCGCCACACAGATCAAGGACCTCGACGCCAACGCGGCGTACGTTCGGCTGTTGTTTGCCGTGGGATTTACCAGGGTAGGCGCGGTGAGTCGTGCCAAAGATCTTGTCGCTCAGGTCGAGGTCGAGATGCCTGCGTTTGAGGGCGGCGCATCGGCAGCCGGAGATCCCAACCCGATCTTGATGCGGCTGTACATCTCACGGCTCACGCACACCGTGACGCAGAGCGCGCCCGAGGCGTGGGAGCGTGAGGTCGAGAGCATCATGGCCGCGGTCCCAGAGGCGCGTCGCCGTGATCGTGCTGAGCTTTTTCGCAAGCGAAGTGAGTGGTTACGCTCGGGCACCGTCGCCGAAGTTCGGCCCTCTTGGCAGCATCGCGCAGCCGAGCAAGCGCTGCTCGCGGGCGAGGCAGACCCCACGACGCTGGCCGATGTCATCGCGCGTGTGTTCGAGGCCCCTGCGCTCTTCGATCACGAACGCACAGACGCCATTGAGCGAGGGCTGCGCGCATCTTTGCGCACGGGCAACGAGCAAGTCTTGGGCGCTACGCTCGACGCTGCCCAACAACGCCTGGACGCGATCACCATTTTGGGCCACCGCGCGAGCGCCATCGGCGCGTGCCTCCAAGCCGCCGCGACCCTCAGCGACGCGCCCGCTGTCGAGCGCTTGCTCGATCGCATCGTGTCTCTCGCGAGCACACCAGACCAGACGCTCTCTGTCCGTGACCTCCTCTTGGCGGTCAACCCCGGGATCGCGGCCCTGCGCAAGATGGGAGCGGGAGACGCCGCGTCGCGCCTGCTCGACGCCCTCATGCCCATCGCTGCCAAGGGCTCTAGAGACGCTCTGAGGCTGCGCTGCGCGATCGCTGAGGGGTACATCCAACTCAAAGATCCAGAGCGCTCGTTGGACCTGCTAGACGCCACCCTGACCGAGATGCTCACGGGGCCGCTGGACTACAATGGCCGGTTTGATGTGGCCAGCGCGGCGCTGAGCGCGCTCCGTCGCTTGCCCAACTCGCAGCGAGTACCGCGCTGTGAGCGGGTATTCGACGCGATCGAATCCTTCGGAGACAACTTCACGACGCGGCGCTTTTACGCGACGTACAAGCTGCTCGTGATCGAAAAACTGATCGACGCGATCACCGACGAGGTGACCCTGCGCAATGACAAGATCCGCAGCTTTCTTGAGGGCGAAGAGCAGGTCGTTCGCCGCAAGATCCTCGCGGACTGGAGGACGCTGTGAACTGGACGCTTCAAGAGCTTGAGCCCGAAATTGATCAAATTCGCGCGCGAATTAACCAGCACCGGCGAATGCTCAACGAGTTCTTCGTCAACCGACAGGATGAGATTGACCTAGCCGTGACCTGCGCGGCGGCCCAAGAGCCCGTGCTCTTCGTCGGATTGCCCGGGACCGCCAAGAGCGACCTGGTGGTGAAGTTCGTCGAGAGCCTCGGGTTGGGCCAAGAAGACTACTTCGAGTACATGCTCACGAAGTTTACCGAGCCCAGCGAAATCCTTGGTCCCATTGACATTGATCTCCTGAAGCAGGGGCGCTTCATGCGGCGGACCAAGGGCAAACTTCCTGAGGCCAAGGTGGCGTTTCTCGACGAGATTTTTAAGAGCAACAGCGCGATCTTGAACACGCTCTTGACCATCGTAAACGAGCGCAAATTCTATCAAGATGGCGAGCCTACGCCCGTGGGCCTGCGCATGCTGTTTGCGGCCACCAACGAGATCCCAGAGCAGTCTGAGCTCGACGCGCTCGCGGATCGATTTGTCGTGAAGGTCGAGACGCGCCCTGTCAAAGACACGCACTTTACCGAGCTCATCGACGCGGGCCTGATGAACGAAGTCTACCGCGCGACCGGTCAGCGTCCGTGGGTGCGCGGGGTCGTCAGCTTCGAAGACTATCTCAAGTTTAAGCGCTACATGGACCTGTCGTTCGGGGTCGGTGGCAATGGCGCCGCGGATCGCGAAGCGTGGTTTCCGGCGCCTGTGTTTGCCGAAATGCGGCGCATTGTTCGGACGCTCGAGACCGAAGACAAAATCTTCGTGAGCGATCGCAAACTGGTCAAGCTCTACAAAGTCATTCGCTCACGCGCGTTCTTGTTTCACGGTGGCGCAGTGCAAACGCCGGATCTCATCTTGCTGGCGTACAGCGGCAACCGTCGCCATGAGCTCCCTGCGGTCCAAGAAAAAGTCCACGCATTGCTCGGCCTCTCGACCGCATCTTCTGAGTAAATTCGCTCGCACACTGCAACCCGATGGCCCGAGACCTCTCCCGCGAACAACTCTCCCGAGCGCTTGGCGCGTGGGCGTGCTTTGTCGGCGGCGGAAGTGAGCTGCTCAACGAGAGCATCGCGACTGCGCTCCCGTGGGTCGAAGCGCAGTGGGACGCCGGCAACGATTTCTTGCCACTCATTCTCGTCCATGACCTCGGGCATCTCTTGCTCCGGGGGCGCGAGTTTCGCTTCTCAAGCGCGCGTGATCTCGCGAGTTGGCCTGAAGAAGAGCGGACATTTCGTATGTCCTACGAAGACCGCGTGCTCGGACGATGGGCCGTGGACCCTACGCTCACCGAAGCCCACATCGTGATCGCAGGGATGGCTCCTCGCGCGCGCTCCATGGCGATCTCGCACGCGGTGGGCCTCGCGTTGGGCGCCCCGCTGCGAGCCAACAGCGCTCTGGCGCTGTGCAACCCTGCGCATTTGCGTGCATTGTCCCAGGACTTTCTCGCATCAGTCCCCGAGCGCTACGAAGACTGGGACGAGCGCGCGCCCGACCCAGCGTGGCGACAGTGGGCGCGCACACAGCTTGAACTCACCCTGGATTCTCTTCCGCTTCACGGCCGAATGCTGCGCCCCGAGGACCTCTGGGAGCTCGCACACCTTGAGCGATTGCCCAGTGATTCTGCACGCATGGCGCTGCGTGAGGTCAACGAGGTTGTCTCGCACATTGGGCCTGTGCCGACCTCCGTGAGCCTCGGAATCCGGCGACGTGTGCGCGAAGTCCCGGTGGACGCAGACGAGGCCGATCAGTACCCCGCGGGCGGCTTCGATGCGATCTCTACCAAAGGGACCTTTGAGAATCTCGTGCGCACCGAGGTCAGCTATGTGGGCGAAGGCCGCGAAGAATCTGGCGGAATCGACCTCTTCGACGTGCGCTTCGCCGAGAACGAGCTGCTCTATTACACCCGCGACGAGAGCCCCCTCCTCGATGCGCGCCGCGATGTGTGCTTTGTCTTTGATCGGCCCGCCGAGCAGCGCTTCAAGGTTCCCTCGCTCCCGGCACAGACGCTCGTATTGTCCCATGCGATCGCCGTCACGTTGCAGCAAGACCTGCTCAATATCTTCGGTCCTTCGGGCAGCAAATGCCGGTTTTTCTGGCTCATTCAGAGCGACGCCGACCGTGAAGCAGCACGCGAAGAGCACGCGCTCTTGAGCTTCTTGCTCGCTTCAGAGCGTTCGCATCGTCGCGTTGAGCTCAGCATCTGCGAAGGCTGGGACGGCGTCGCTGAGTCTGGGCGCGTCGTGTTCTCACCACGACCCGAAGCAGGCGAGAGACACCTCGCGTGGGTCCGCGTAGGACTCGAACTCTGGACCGTCGCCGAGCAGGCACATGACCTCGCACAACCCGCCGCTGGGCGCGACTTAGCCAACCAACTGCTGTTGCTCATTGCGGCCGGCGAACAACGAAGCGCAAAGAAATCCAAGCGCGCCAAGGGACGTCGAGCAGCCACGCCATGAGCGAGACAAAACCTGGTGTTTTGCAGGATAAAACACCCTCTACGCTCCTCGCACAGAGTGAGCACATCGCGGTGTCTCGCGCGGTGTACGCGATGGCCTCGCCACAAGCCCCAGGTGACGCAGGAGCGCTGCACGCAGACAAGACCCACGTGTGGATCGTTCGCGATGACGCGAGCGCTTCGCTGCCCTCTGAGCGCTGGACGCATGCGTCGTTTGTGCGCGGTTGGTATGTCCCGTTGTTTGTTGAGCGCGTCTTGGGCCTCGGTGTCGCGGGTGCTGCGCGGCAGCTGGTCACGACCGTGAGCATGCCCCCGTGGCTCGAGCTCGAGACCGCACAAGGCCAGCGCGTGTCGCTGATGTTGGGAGATCACGAACAGGCACACGAGATCCTTGAGGTGCTTGGCCTCGGCCCTGGTGAGCGTGGACTCTCTGTTGAGCTCTTTGGCAGCGTTTCGACAGGGATTCACGTCACTTGGCTCTCTTCGCGGCGCGCATTTGCGACCAGCCTCTCTGTGGCCTCGGTGCCTTTGGCGGCGCTCGAATTCTGGCTCGCGAGCGTGCATGCTCTGGGCGCGATGTCTGTGCTCGGTCTTGGCACTGGGGCGCTTGGGCTGATCGCTTGGCGCTCTCTGCGCGCACGACTGTCTCGCCTTCGCGCGCCCGTACCCGCGCTTGACGCACGCGTCGCGATTGAGCTCGTCGGAAACTCGCCGCTGTCGTTGGACCCAACAAAAATCGAGTCGATTGTGCTGCAGCGTGGGGGCTTCGTGATCGACTACCAGGGAGCCTCACGGCCCCTCGAGATCTCACTGCTTGCATCTTCAGAGGCAGCACGTGCGATCGAGGGCGAATACGAACCGCTCGCAAAATTGCGGATGATTCACGCATTTGCCGACTGGCTCTTGCGGCTGCGTTCGCTGCGAACACGTCCACGTTCCCCGTCTGCGTGAGCTCGATGGCGTCCGGTGCGTTAGGCGCGCGTGCGAGGGGAGTGCACGCGTCCTGCAGGGATGCAGAGTCCTGAGCTCAGGGATGGTTGCTGCTGAGCTCGGTGATCATGAGCTGACCACGAGCACGTGAGCCCGAGACGTACGATCCCACCCAGATGTCGTACTGACCGGGTCCTGCGTTGGGGACGTCGACGGTGGGGTTCGCTCCGCCGTAGCTGTCATCGTTGCAGCGCCACTGGCCGTTCGCGGTGTTGACCAACAGGGTCGCGTCGGTGCCGCTCGAAGCGCGTGCGCCCGGGATCTGCGCGTAGATACGCAGGCTCGAGCTCGTGCCCGAGAGGTTAAGGATAAAATCAGGCTGGCGGGTGACGAAGCCCACGCAACCTGCTCCGAGGCCCAACGACGACGCGTTGATGGTGCCGCCGGTGACGATCGAGACGCGGTGTGGATCCGGGGTAAATCCTGCGCGAAGTGCCGCACGACCGAAGTTGGCGGTGTTGCCGCCGAGGGTGAGGCTCTGCTGTGCGACGACGGTTCCGCCGAAGCCCGAGACTGCGAGTGCTGTGACGAGGCCGAGCGAGCTGACAAGTGTCTTCTTGTTCATGACTGAGAGACTCCGTTGCGTTGAGTGGCTGTTTGAGTGACGTGCCGTTGGAGTGATAAGGAGAATGAGGTCTGACACGCGAAACAAACAAACGTGTGCGAGACCCATACGACGAACTTGTCAGTCCAAAGACTGGAGAAACGATCACAGCGAGGACCTCTCTTAACTTCGGCTCCCTCGCTGTGGTTTGTCACGCTAAGTGGGCTTCGCCGCGCTCAGGGATGGTTGCTGCTGAGCTCGGTGATCATGAGCTGACCACGCGCGTTGGCGCCCGAGACGTACGATCCCACCCAGATGTCGTACTGACCGGGTCCTGCGTTGGGGACGTCGACGGTGGGGTTCGCTCCGCCGTAGCTGTCATCGTTGCAGCGCCACTGACCGCCTGCGGTGTTGACCAACAGGGTCGTGTCGGTGCGCGACGACGCTGCTGCGCCCGGGATCGAGACGTAGATTCGGAGGTTGGCGCTTCGGCCCGTGAGTCGAACGATGTAGTCCGGGCGCTGCGTCACAAAGCCAACACATCCCGAGCCGAGGTTGAGCGTTCGAGCGTCAATGTTGCCGCCGGAGACAATCCGCACGCTGCGGGGGTCGGGCATAAATCCAGGGCGAAGCGACGTGCTGCCGTAGTTCGCGCGATTCTGGCCGATGCTCAGCGAGCTCTGTGCGACCACTTGGCTTCCAAAGCCCGAGACGACGAGCGCAGAGACAAGACCGACTGCGCTGATGATGGTTGACTTGTTCATGTGAGACGACCCTCCAAGGTCCGTTGCGAGCCCAACGTTGCTTCTGAAAATGGTTGTTCCGTATGCAGTTGGACATTGGTGGGTGACCAGTCCAACCGCGCGACGGCGGGCATTCAACGGCACTGGGCGCTCGGTATTCAAGTTTGTTCCACACAAAATGAAGAACCGCGAAAATGATGCGTCCTGCCCATGGATCCCTGTCCGGAGAGCGCTCGCGAATGAGAGCGGTTGCGGTAAAATGTCGACACTTCAATGACCTCACCGCAACCTCGGACAGGCTCTCTTGTCGCTGCAATCGCTCTGGAAATTTGCAGCATTTCTGCGTGTTCGACTCCTGCTCACTCGACGGACGTCCCCGTCGCAGACGCATCGGATGTGACTCACGACACGCTTGAAGCCAGCGTCCCACCTACGCCCTTGTCGCCGGTGACAATCGATGACCTTGTGGTCTCGGCGAGCAGCGACGGCGCGTTTGATCTTCGAGTCAATGCACGCTCGTTGTTGGCGTCGCGCGGTGGGCCCGTGGCAGCGCGGAGCTATACCGAGATCATTGAAGCGCTCTTAGGGAGCTGGACCTTTCGTCGGGGCAATGTGCGCGAACAACGCCCACGAACGGGCGCGACGCTCGCACGCGATGGCAACGCGATTGTCCTGCAAACTCGCAGCGAAGACGCGAGCGTAAGCACCCTGCGATTCGAACGAACATCCCCTGCCGAGGTCACCGTGCGCGCGAGCATTCGCGCGAGCGCTCCGTTTCAGAGCATGGTCATGCGGTTTGCATGCACCGAGGAGTCGCACTTTCTGGGGTTCGGTGAGCAGTACAATGCGCTCGATCATCGCGGACGCAAGTTCTCGCTCTTTGTCACCGAGCAGGGCATCGGGCGCGATCCGACGCGTCAACACTTGTTCTCGGGCAACCCGACGACGACCTATTTTCCCGTCCCTTTCTTTATCGATCCACGTGGGTTTGCGCTCGCCGTTGACACGGACACGAGGGTCGAGGCTGATCTCTGCGCGACGGTCGCAGACGAGTATGCGCTCACAACGGACGAGACCACGGAGACCGTCTTGCGCTTGTTCGTCGGCCCCACGATCGTGGACGTGATGCGCGACTGGACCACCCTTCAGGGCCGCACGAGCGCGCCTCCCGCGTGGGCCGTAGACGGCGTGTGGCTCGCCTCGCAAGGTGGCACCGACAACGCGCGCAGCGTGGCGACACGGGCGCTCGCTGCCAACATCCCTGTGGCCGCGATTTGGTCGCAAGACTGGGTCGGTCGACGCGAGTTTGGCATGGGAAATACCGGGGTTCGCTATCGTTGGGCCTGGGACGAGAGCTACTACCCCGGCCTGCCTACGCTCATCAGGGATCTCCACGCGATGAACATCCGGTTCTTTGGCTACATGAACCCGTTTATCGTGCCCGAACAAGACCTCTGGGCCGACGCCGTCGCGCGAGGGTATGTGCCTCTCGACAGCGCAGGGCGCCCGTATGTCTTCACCATCAGCGTGCTCGAAGGCACCGTCGTAGATCTCACCAATCCCGCGGCAGTGAGCTGGTATCAGGGCTTCGTGCGCTCTGCACGGACGCTCGGCCTCGACGGCTGGATGCAGGACTTTGGCGAGTGGTTGCCCATCGACGCAAGACTAAGTGATGGACGCGACGCGCGAAGATTTCACAATCAGTATCCCGCCGCGTGGCAGCGCGCGGCACGCGAAGAGCTTGAGCGTGAGGCGCCGTCGCGAGACTGGGTGCTGTTGTCTCGCTCGGGGTGGCTCCGCACTTCGCGCGTGTCGCAGGTGGTGTGGGCGGGCGACCAGGAAGCGAATTTTAGCCCGTGGGATGGTCTCCCGACGGTGATTCCAGCCATGATTTCGCTGGGGCTCTCGGGGGTAGGCTATGTCACGCATGACATCGCGGGGTTCTCAGGGGGACCCAGCACCGCCGAGCTCTACCAGCGATGGACAGAGCTCGGCGCTTTCACGCCCATCATGCGCACCCACGAAGGCCTCCGACGCGCCGAAAACTGGAACTGGGATCGCGACGCATCCACCACCGCGCACTTCTCGCGCTTCGCAAGAATCCACCAGCTCTTAGCGCCTCGCATCCGTGAGCTCGGCGCCGAACACGCGCGCACGGGCATGCCCATTGTGCGTGCGCTTCCGCTGCAATTTCCCACGGATACTCGTACCTACACCATCCTCGATGAGTATCTCTTGGGCGATGACCTCCTCGTGGCCCCCGTCGTCCAAATGGGGCAGACCCAGCGCACGGTGTATCTCCCGCAGGGCACCTGGTTCGACGTGTGGGATCCCTCGCAGCGCTACGTAGGTCCCATCGAAATCACCGCGCAGGCGCCCCTGGGCCGACCGCCGGTGTTCTCGACACGCATGCGCACAGACCTCGCCATGGTGCGCTAGGGTCCGCGTTGGACTGCGAGGCTCAACGCAGGGAGACATAATTCGATAGCAAAAAAGCAGGGTCCGCTCTCGCAAGCGCGCGCGCACACATCGCGCTATCATCGCTGCGCTCGTGCACAGAGACTCTCTCTCGCACAGGACACTGCCACCACCATTCGAGGTGTTTTTCTCTCATGAATCGACGACCCAACAGCATCGCCGGCTTGCTTGTTCACTACACGCAGCTTCGACTTAACTCTCCCGCAACGCGTGGGCGCACCATGCTCGCGGTAGGCCTCGTTGGAGCAGGGCTCACCGGCGGGATGAGCCTGCTCGCTTCGCACACGCACTGTCGCACTCAGTCTGCAATTCGCCTGACATCCGTCACGTCGAACAACGTCGCGACCCGACAAGCGCGCGCGCAAGTGCGTGCCACGCAGTGCCTCACGCTGCGCACCCACGGACACGCGACCCGTCGCTGCATGCCGCAGTGGTTTGCCGAGCGGGCGATCACTGGGGGGCGCACCATGGACGCTCCTGGGGCCGCAGAGTCATTTTCGGTGACACCGTCGATCGTGCGTGGGGGTGACGGCTACGGCGTGGCGTATTCGCTCCTGACCGAGGACCGCGCCGACGTGTACTTTCAGCGATTGTCACTCGATGGACAACGCGTAGGCGCTCCCTCGAGGATCTCGTCTGCGCAGAGCGGCGAGCTCGCGCTCTTGCCCGACGTGGTCTGGACCGGCAGCGGTTTTGCGATCGCGTGGACCGCGATCCGTGACGAAGAAGCGCTCGACGTGTTTGTCGCGCGTGTCGACGCGAGCGGCGCTCGTCAGGGCGACGTGATCAAGGTGTCTACGTCACGCGAGATGGACCTCTTCGCGCGCGTCGCATGGACGGGTCAGCGCATCGCCGTCGCGTGGCTGCGATTTAACGGCGAAGACTCGATGTCTGCGCGCCTGTCACTCTACGACGCGCAGGGCACACGCGTGGGCGCAGAGCGTGTGATCCGCGAGGGATTTCTCACGCTTGGCATGCCCTCGCTGCTCACCTCTGGGGCCAACTTGACGCTGACCTACAACGCGTTTGATCTTCGCCGCGGGCAGTGCCAACTCTTGGTTCAGCGCATCGACGGTGACGGCAAAGCGCAAGCGCCCGTGGTGGTCAACGCAGAGCGCAAGATCAACGCCGCGGTCGCCGCTGCGATCGATGGCGAGTCGGTCAGCGTCGCGTGGGAAGACGGCATGTTCGAAGAAGAGACCAACACGCTCGCGTTTGCGAGGGTCACCGGCTCGCGCATCGACGTGCGACGCACGCCGCTCACCAATGGGCGCTCTGCGTCGTTTCAGCCCTCGGCAGCGACCGGGACCGAAGGCACCATGGGCCTGGCGTGGTCGGACAATCGCTCGGGCCGCTTCGGTGTGCTCATGCAGCGTGTAGGCCGCAATGGGCGCGTCGCGGGCGAGCCCATGAGGCTTAACCCGGGACAGAGCGAAGCATTGTTTCCGTCGGTGACGTGGAGCGGCAGTGAGTATGCCGTCGCATGGAGTGACACTCGCCGTGGTGACCTCGGAGTGTACGTCGCCCGTGTGGGCGCAGACGGTCGCCGCGTAGGCGAAGACGTCCGCGTATCGCCCTGAAAAATCGCAGCGATTGTCGCTACGATCCAGCGCTGCCTAGCGTGGGAGCTTGGCGTTGAAGAACGCCCGCATCTTGATCAGGTTCTTGCGCTCTTGCGAGAAGCTCGGGGCCGTATAGCTCTTGGCAAAACCGCGGACGTCGGACGCGAACTCGTCGAGGACCATTGGGGTCCCGACGATGTCGTCGACCGAGCGGCCGCGTGCGGCTCCGCGGCGCAGACCGAC
The DNA here is from genome assembly GCA_030694465.1 of Deltaproteobacteria bacterium. Classification (GTDB taxonomy): domain Bacteria; phylum Myxococcota_A; class Polyangia; order Polyangiales; genus JAUXYJ01. The sequence goes on from JAUXYJ010000082.1 coordinate 33,867, forward strand.
CACGTAGGTCTCGAGTCGCGGATAGTCTTCGCCGAGAAAGTCTTTGACGAGCTGCACTTCGTCCGCGAGTCGAACCACGGTGGCCATGCTGGCTTCGTCTGCGTCGCCGAGACCCTCGGCTTTTGCAAGTGACGCAGACACCCTGAGGACGAAGGCGTCATCGAGGTAGCCAATGTCGTCGATTCCATCGGGGATCAGATCGAGCGATTTAAAGAGGTAATTGAGACCTCCGATGAGTGTTCGCTGGGCTTTTTCAGGGACCGTTCGGTTTGAGATGAGCGAGAGCATCCCCTCGCCGTCCGTCCCTAAAGTACGCAACCACGATGGAAACACTTCGAGGCACTTGGCATCCACGTCTGTCATGTCGAGCGGCAGTCTACGCTGGATATCCGCCCACGAAAATAACTCGCAACGAACTCCCACGTGATCTCAACTATTTGACGCGCCTCGTCGCATCGTGTCTGCGCGCTCTGCGCTTCTTCGTTACCCTTCGCGCGCGATGCGCTTTGTGTTTCGGTGCTTGGTCGCCGGTCGTCCTGGGGGAGCCAAGCTGCTCTTGCCCCTCCAACACCCCGAACTCAACGTGGTCTCTTCGCGCGAAGACGACGCGCTGAGTGAGCTCGCGCTCGTGCTCGATGATCGTCTCACGCGCGTGCATCCCCGCGAGCTCGCGCGCTGGCATCACAGCGACGCGAGCGAGCTGGTCGAGCTGGACCTGCCTGTGCTGGATGTGTGGACCGCGCAGGGGACGCGTGAGCAGGCGCTTACGTTGAGCGTGGTGATCACCCCGGTGCAGGCTCCCTACGTCGAGGTCTACGCGCCACGCCTGGAAATTCGCTACTGGATCATCGCAAACGAAGACGTCGGTGAGCGCGCCGCCATGCTCTTCTCAGAGCACATGCGCACGCTCTCACAGCACGAGCGATTGGCCCTGCGAGGCTACCGTCGTGAGTCGCTGATCTCGACCGAGATCGAGCCGGCGCTCACGCCGCTCTCTCGCTGGCGCTACCACGATCTGTTCTGTGGCGAGCGGATCGCGCTCGACCCGAGTGTCCCTGACGCAGTCGAGAACGCGCGGGTCGAGGTCCTTGGGGACAACGCAGACAAGCTCTTCGTCGCGCGGCGCTACGATGCGCTCCTCGAGAGTGATGATCCTGAAAATGTGCAGACCCATCGTGATGACAGCCGCGCCGAGTTTGTGCTCGCGCAGCGTTACGCCACTGCGACCTTGGCGCGGATCGGAGAGCCCTGGCACCTTCGTGCAAAGGACGCCACGTGGCCTCGCGCGCATGGCCAAGACGCGCTGATCGCGCAGGTGCTCAAGCATCTGGCGAGCGAAGACTCTCCCCCCGATGCGGTCGTTCTTGTCGGGCCCGAGGGCAGCGGAAAGACCACGATCCTAGGCGAGATCGCCGCGCGCATGAGCGAAGCGCGTTGCCCGGATTCGCTCAAAGACCGGGGTTTTTATGCGCTGGATTCGTCGCGATTGATCGCCGGCGATGGCGGATTCGGTGAGTGGCAAGGGCAGCTGCTCACGCTCTTGGATGAGGCGCGAGCCAGCGGATCGGTGATTCACCTGGGCTCGATCGTGGACCTTCTTGACGCCGGACGCAGCGCGGACCGTGACGAGAATGTGTCGCAGATTTTGGGTCCCGCGCTCGCGGCGCGCGAGCTGCGAGCGGTCGGCGAAGCGACGATCGAGGCGTGGAGCGAGCTTGAGCGAAGGGCCCCCACGTTTGCGCGCTCGTTTGCGGTCGTGCGCGTGACCGAGCCCGCCGAGCCCATCGCGAGAGAGATCATGCGAGAGGCCGCGCGTGCGATGGGGCAGACACATTCGCTTGTGTTTTCGCAGGACGCGCTGGATCGTGCGCTCTTGTTAGCCCGGCGCTTTTGGCCCTACGGTGCGGCGCTCGGGCACGCCATCGCGTTTGTGCGTCGCGTCGCGACGTCCGCGTCGCAGTCCAACGTCGCGGTGATCTCAGCCGAAGAAATGGTCGAGCGATTTGCCGGCGAGAGCGGCATCCCCTCGGTGCTCTTGCGCGATGACCGTCCGCTGGATCCAGTGCATGTGCGCAGCGTGCTTGAGGCGCGTGTCGTGGGGCAGCGACATGCCGTCGAGCGGGTCGTCGACGTCGTGAGCGTGCTCAAGGCGGGCCTCTACGATGTGCGCAAGCCGGTCGCGACGTTGCTCTTTGCTGGACCCACTGGAGTCGGAAAAACCGAGTTATCTCGTGCACTTGCACAGCTGTTGTTTGGCGCCGAAGAGCGGCTTGTGCGGCTCGATATGGGCGAATACGCCGGGCCCGACGCGCTCACAAGGCTCATTGGCTCGTGGCGCTCGCCCGGTGCGCTGTGCGCGGCGGTGCGGCGACAGCCCTTCTGCGTGATCTTGCTCGACGAGATCGAGAAAGCGCACCCGGCGGTCTTTGACGCACTACTCGGCGTGTTGGGCGAAGGGCGATTGCGAGACAGCCAAGGGCGCTCGACGGATTTTCGCAGCACGGTGCTCATCATGACCTCGAACCTGGGAGCCACGGGCGAACGAAGCGCCGTTGGATTTGCAGGCTCCAGCGACACAGTCCGCGCGGCGCGGCAGCACTACGTCGCCGAAGCACAGGCCTTCTTTCGGCCCGAGCTCTTCAACCGCATCGATGACATGGTGGTGTTTGCGCCCCTGAGCGCCGAGGCCGCGCAGTCGGTGGTGATGCGTGAACTCAAGAAGCTCTCGTCACGTGAGGGGCTTCGCAAAGCGCGCTGTGAGCTCGTCCCGACGCTTCGCGCGGTCGATCACCTCGCGCATGTTGGCATCGACGCGCGCTATGGTGCGCGACCGCTTAAGCGCGCGATCGAGCAGCACGTTGTCACGCCGTTGGCTGCGTTTTTGGCAACGCAATCGGACACTGCGCACGGGGGGCGGGTCACCGTGGACTGCAACGCGCAAGGGCAGCTTACGTTTAGGGGACAGGCCTCTGTTCGAGACAACAGCGGCATGGGCCGTGTGGTCGAAGTGGTCGAGCTCGCGAGTGAGCTGCGGGCGCTCGTTCAGCGGTGGTCGAGCGCTCCTCTGGCGATCAGTCTGCGAGATCAATTGCAGGCTTTTGATCGCAACTCGCGCCTCGAAGAGTTTTGGCACGATCACGCGCTCGCAGAGGCTGCGGCGCGTACGGCAGCGCAGAGCAAGACGCTCTTGTCACAGCTCGATGGGCTCTTGTCGCTCGCGTGCGCATCCGAAGACCTCGCCTACGAGGCCTACTTCGAGCGCTCAGTCCCCGGCGCCGAGGCGCTCATGGGCGAGTTCTTAGAGCTCCGCGCCGAGCTCACTAACGTCCGCAGCGCGCTGTATCTCGCTACACAACCCGCAGTGAATTTGCAGCCCTTGAGCGTGTTGTACCTCAGCGGGTCGCGCGCCTCGTGGCGCTGGTTGCTCTGGCTGCGCGAGGGCTACGTCGCGTACGCCAAGACGCTCGGGTTGCGCGTGACGAGCTTTCTCCCCGTACGCAACCCCGACGCGCATCCGAGCGCTCAGGGGGCACGTCCACGCGCGCGCGCTCGTGTCGTCGAGGCCCCCGATGCGTTCGCCTGGTCCGAGCACGAGCTGATGCCAGTCGATGGCGCGCCGATGGTGTGCGCGGTGGTCATTCGTGGCGCGCAGGGGCGTGTTTTTGCTAGCGAACAGGGCGCTCATCGGTTTGTGGGCGACGGCGTCTCGGTGATCAAGGCCGCGTTTGCGTGTGTCGCTCACGAAGACGCGCTGCTCGCGCCCGGTGAGATCGAGAAGGCTCTTCGCGATGACGAAGTGCGACGGATTGCACCGCAACGTGGATCGATCAGAGATCTGCGTACGCAGGTCGAGGTGCTCTTTGATCCGGCGATGACACCGCACGCAGACATGGCTCCGTTGATCGAAGCGTGGGTCAACGCGAAGATCGAGGGGCGTGAGCATTGATGATTTAGCTCTGCAAATTTGCATGCAGAACAGCGATCACTCGCGCGCGTAGTCGTCCACGAACATGGGCAGCGCGCAGCTCTCGTTGAGGGCGAAGAGCTCGGGCACGCGGCGCGTAAAGGGCCCAAACGGGGGCAGCTCGGTGCTGTCTCCGCCCATGACCCACTGGACAAACGTAAGCGCCGCGATGGCGCCGATGCGCTCGCCCAGCACACGCGGGTCGCTGTCTTCTCCTTGGCCTTTGCGCTGCCAAGTGACCAAAAATCTCTGCAACGTCGCGCGCTTGTCGCGTGCGCGTGCGCGCTCGCTGGGCTCATTGGCGAGGCGCAGGCCGTGGGGCCAGACCTCGAGCGAGGTGCCTTGGCCATCGGGAGAGCGCACGGCGCCAAAGAGCTCTTGGCCCTCGTCGGCGCTCCACACGATGAGCCCACGGTCTGCGCGGATTTCGCATTCGCCTAGGTAAAAGAGCCACAGAGTGAGCCCCAGCGCGCGGATCTCACCGACGCTCTGGGGCGTGTCTGTGGGGCCGTATTGCTCGACGAGCCCCGCGGATGGGGCGCCGTTGTTGCCGGGGATGGCGAGGATGTTGGGGAGCGCGGCGTTGGGCTTCCACGCCTCGGGGGGGAGGCCCGTTTGGGGCAACGCGATGCCCGCAGCGCGTCGTGAGGTCACGTGGCGCGAGAGCTGTACGCGGACCTCGTCTTCGCTGGTCTCGGCTTGTGGGCCAAGCACCAAGCGCAGCGCATCGGGAAACAGCGTCGGAAACGCGCGCACGTCCGCATCGGTCACCGCGCGTCGGAGCGATCGTGACGCGGACTCAAGCAAGGGCGCGACCACGAGCGAGCGATAGCCGGGCTGCCCCGCGTGGTCTTCGAGCCAGTGCATCTGTCCCTGGTGGACGGCGGTGCCTGTGTCCACATCGATGCTGCCGACGCCTGCCAAGAACTCGTAGCGCTCAGAGCTCACCGCGCTCGCGGGGTCGCTCGATGCGGTCTCTCCGCGGGCCGCGCCGATGCTCTTGGCGATGCGCGCGATCACGCGCTGGGTGGCGGTGTCTTCGAGGGTGACCACGCCGGGTCGGCGCTCGATTGGCTTGAGAAAAAGCAGGTCTTGAAAGCGTGCACCCCAGCCCTTGGACAAGACCGGGAGGTAGAGCGCGAGGTGCTCTCGCTCGCCTTGCTCTTGCCTTCGCGGGACCTCGAGCAACACGGGGCCCAAGAAGCCCGAGTCACGCGAGAGCTTGCTGGTGCTGTTCGTGAGCGCGGTGCCGTCGAGCGCCACGTGAAGTGCCTTCTGCCAGACGGGACCCGACTCGAGGTTCCACGCGCTGTTGCGCTGCAACACTGCACGCCATTCGGCCAAGAGCGCGCGCGCATCTGGGGCGAGCGCGTGGCCCGAAATGCGGGTCTTGAGCGTGTTCCAGTAGGTCGGGATGCGCGGTGAACACCAGAAGAGACACTCGGGGTCGGTGCCGCCGACGAGCAGGGCGGTCCCACGCGGGCCCGCGGTGCGCAGGTCGCGAATGAGCGTCATGAAGCGACACTCTTCGCGAAGGTCACCGAGCATGCGACCAAAATTGTCGTACGTGGGTTGTCTAAGATCGACGGTCTCGATGTTGAGTTCGCCCAGCGTAATCCCTAGCAACATGAGCTCCCAGCGCTCGTAACTCTGTTGCAAATCGGGGTTCACCCGTGTGACGTCTTCGGGGCGCCCACCGGACTCGAGCTTCAAGAGCCCGAGCACGTGCGCCATCATTTCGCTCTGCGCAAAGGGCGTCGGAAAGCTCTTGGGGCGCAAGTGTTGTGGCTGCGGCGTCCACGATTCTTGGAGCGACGCGATCACGTCGACGTGTTCGGCCGCGGGCTTCTGAATCTTCGGAAGTAAGACTCGCATGGGGCATCAGCTCTTGCGCAAATAGTAGAGAATTCCCCGCTCGATCGCCTCAGCCATGGCGTAGTCCGGCGGAAGCTTAGGGTCGAGCTCGACCTTCTTGTCGTTGACCGGTTGGTACGCCGCGACGAGCACTTCGTTGAGCGCGAGCGGGTGATTCCAACGACGGTGACGCCAGTCGGCGTAGAGCTGTTTGGTCATTGGATCTGCAGTGTTTCCGACGGGAACGCTGAGATCAAGGTCACCAAAAATACCCTCGAGCCACGAGGTCACAAAGTACAACTGACGTCCACGATGGATGAGCGCGTTGAGCACTCGCTCGGCGTAGAGATCCACTTTGACGTTGTGCTTTTTGGCCTCTTCTTTCATCAGACCGCCCCAGGTTGAGCGCGAGCCTGAGTAGTCAAAACCCACGAAATCACTGCGTCGATCGAGAAAGCTCGCGTAGAGCTGCTGCAACAAAATCGCCTCTTGCCAGCGTGCCGCGAGCATCGCCGAGCGCGACGAGGGGTTGGCGGGTTTGCGCCACTCTTGCTTGAGCAACCACAACCCTTGGTGATCCGAGTCTTCGTGCGCGAGGGCGTAGACCTTGTTGCCCTGCTGTTGATCGGTCTTGCGGGGCAACATCTCGAGGCCGTACGCAGCGAGCAGCGGAAACACGTTGACGGTCTCTGCGTTGCCTGGATTTGCAGGGCGAAGCGCGAGCAGTGGGCTCGGGCCAGGGTCATCCGGCGCGCCCACCAAGAGCGAAGCCGCGAGGTGATTGCGGGTGTGCTTGAAGAAGTACTGCAGCCCGTGGCCCTCGCTCGCGAGGAGCGTCTCGGGCGTCACGGTGAGCCCCTGCACGGGGGGCAACGAGAACCACCGCAGCAAGAATGCGCCAAAGAGCTGCGCGCGCACTTTAGCGTCGACCTCGCGGTGCACCATGCGCGCGAGCTGATGGATGATCCCTGCGCCGGTCCCGCCGAGAAAACTGCCGACGACGAAGATTCGGTTGGCGCCGCGGGCGACCTCGAACAGGGGCTTCATGATCTTGTTGCGAGAGCTCGCAAAGACCGCGCTGCCCACCGCTGGGTTGCCAAACATCCCGCGGCCTACGTCGAGCCCTTGGCGCCCGGTGGCGCCGCTTCCGGCGGCCTCTTCGTCAAAGAAGAGCTCGACGAGCTCTTCTTCGAGTGGGTGGTCTTGATCGACGAACAGCGAGCGAAATTGCGTGGTTCCGCGGTCAATATCAAACGGAGGGACCACCGTTGCGCCCCCCGGAAACGGGTGCGTCGCGCCTGCGCTCACGGTGCCCCCAAATGACTCGAGAGACGCCGCGAGGGCGCTTCGGTCTGCGTCGATCACGAAGGCCTTGGGAGCCTCAAGCGCGCCGATGCGAGCGAGCCGTGCGACCGCGAGGGCGACGTGCTGTCCCGAGCCTCCGACGGCGATCAGTAAGTCGCTCATGTGCGGTTGATTCCCAGGCAACCGAGGGCAGTGAGCACCCCGGTGGGCAAGAGCCCCAGGACTAAGCCGCGCGCGACGTTGGCCTCTTGGAGCCAGATGTACCTGCGATAATCCACGGAGTTAAGACAGCGCACGAGGTCGTCTGCGCGCACGGGGTCAAAGCCCATGAGCAGCGCGCCCACGAGGCCCGCGAGCAAGACCGCCGTGATCATTCGCACGCTAAACGTGCCCCAGAGCTTGCGGCGCATCACGAAGAACACGAGCAGCCCGACGACCAACGCGCCCGCGTCGTAGCCCGCGGCCGAGATAAACATGTTGCGATTGGCCGCTTCACAGAGCTGCTGGTTGACCTCGAGCGTGCCCGGAGCACCCGCCTCGATGGGCACAGGCAGGGCCTCTTGCGGAGTGGTCCCTGTGGTGGGTTGCTCGGCGTTTGGCGGAGGCGTCTGACCAGGATCCGTCCCTGGATTCGCAGGCGGATTCTCAGCGGGCTGTCCCACACGCGGCTGCAAAAAAACCACAAACCCAAAGCTCATCTCGCGCACTCCCTCGACCGGGACTCTGCCAGTGAATGCAGGGTCCAGCCGCGCAGAGTCTCGCGCGGTTACGCACTGCGCGACAAGCGTTCTTCGCGCTCAGGGGCTCAAGGCGCGCCGTTCTCAGCGATGCAAAAGAGCGCAAAGTGAGTGCGTGGGGCAGGCTGGCCGCTGGAGTTAAAACCAACTCGTTCATTACAGATCCGCTCCCACGAGAAGTCCCTGCGGTCGATGAACCAGCCTGGGGCCTCGGTCGCTGCGAAATGCTCGCGCGGATGTCCTGGGGGGAGCGTGTTGATCTGCTGGACTTCGCACTGCGTAGTACCCTCAAAGCTCTCAGAAGCGAGCTGATCATTGGCCGCGAGCGGAACGCGTCCACGTGACAAATCGCAGCTTGTTTGTCCGATCGGCTGAGCCTCAATCATGCGGCACGTCGCGCGAAGTGTGCCGTCGGGTTGTCGCGTGCTCAAGACCGGGTGCGAAAAGCAGCGAGTGGTTGACCTCGGTCTCCACTGCGCGATGAGCCCATCGAAGGCTGTGGTGATCTCGGGTGCGCAGACCGAGGTCACGCTCGCGTTGTGACACGGGGCGCCATGGCACGCGGGGTACTGATCAAAGCGTCGCGCGATCTCGAGGATTCTTCGTGACGGAAACGCTGCAATTTGTCCCACAGAGTGATCGGTCGCCGCGCACGGCTGCGCTGGATCAAGCGTGCTGTCGTGCGCGCGACACGCGGGCACTACGTGTTGGGGGCACTGCAGGTCGACGTCGGCGACGTGCATAGAGAAAGGGCCTGCGGTGCCTTGGGTTCCGGCCAGCGCGGTGCGTGCATCACGGTGGACGAAATCGTCGCGATCATGCGGATCGGGCGCACCTAAGAGGGCATCCCAGTCGACGCTTCGATGGTCACTCTGATAGGGAATTTGCAGGGGTGCACCGACGATGGCCGCAAAGAAAATTCGCTCGGGATACCCTGGCTTGAGCGACAGTAGGTCACGCATCCAGCGGCTGGGTGTGCCCGCGGGGCGCGTGTTGTAGTACCGGTCGAGGTCCCAGGTGGGATCTTGCTCGCTGCCGGGTTGGTAGCGATCGAGCCGCTGCGCGAGGGGGGGAGAAGGCCACTGTGCACGCGCAAAGACTCCGCGCGCGTCGATGCACGGAGTTGCATTTTGTCTGCTAAATCCCTGGTCGTTATCACAGTTGCGCACCGAAGCGTCGTCTTCGTCGGTGACCACGACGAGCGCGAGGTAGGCGCCGTCTCGTAGAAAGCCTGCGTTGGGAGAGCGGTTGTCGGCGCTGCTGCTTGCGTCGTGCTGGACTAGTGCGCGCCAGATCGCCTCGAGCGGGGACTCGACACTGCAGCCGTTGATCCACAGCGCGGCGTTGCAGCGAAACCAGTCGGCAAACACGTTGGGATCTCGTGTGCTCGCGAACGACCCTGGGCGATCACACGAGGGGTCCGCGCGATCTGAACAAAACGCGATAAAACCTGGAAACTGAGCTGGATTGTTGTTGCACGCCGCAGGACGAAAGCCCTCAGGGGCCAGCTCAGCGCTGCGGCGGCGTACGGCCCAAGGCAGGTGGATCTGCAGCGCTGGTCCATTGCGAATGGGGTTGAGCAGACCGTCGTCGCCGCGGTCTGAGTCCTCACAACCCTGGACGATCGCGCCAGGGGTCCCAAGGTCCGTGGAGATCACGCCGACATGCAGGTCATGCAGGGGGTAGTGATCGGGGGTGTCGTCGGGGTTGAGCGGATCGCAGCGGTGCGTTGGGCCGCCGTTGGGCGCGGTGCGCGAGATGCAGAGTGGATCCGAAATTCGTGCAATCAATGCGCTCAATTGCGCCACGAGCCGCCCTTGTTTGTCGCGCATTGAGCCCGAGTTATCCATCACGACGAGCAGGTCGAGCGCGGTGGGGGCTTCGGTGACGACGACGAACTCCATCTGCGATTGGCTCACAGTGGGAGGGACAAGGACTGGCCGAGCGGTGCACGCGGCGAGCGTAGTGAGCGCGCACGCGAGCAAGTTGCGCAGCGCGAGGAGTCTTCGTTGCTGGGGCAAGACGGTGCGGGTGAGGGACGCAAGAGTGCACATCACGCGAGAAGCAATACACACCGTGTGCCGAGCAAAATCTCTTCAAAATTACAGCTCATTTGCACTCGTTTCGTACGGTCTGCCTACGCGAGAGCACGCTTGCGACAACGCGAGTTGGCTGATTGTTCTTCGCGCTCAGGGGCTCATCGCACAGAGACTGACTGAACGCATTCGAGCCGGATGGTGCTGCCGGTGCTTGGCTCGCCTTGCGTCGAAAACCGGATCTGCCGTGTGCATGCACCGGGCTCCACCACGGGGCGGCGGTCGTAGTACCAGCCCGCGTCGCCGGATACCGGCTGCAGGGCGTTGGGGGCCCCTTCGGCATAGGTAGGGACCTGGTCTACGATGCAAACGGTGCGAGAAATTCCAGCCGAATCGGTCGTTGTGCGGTCTGCTGGGTTTTCGGGATCGCGGCGTCCGCGGGCGGGGTCACAGGCGGTCTGACCTACGGGGAGCTCTTCGCGCACGACACACGTCACGCTCTCGGTCCCGTCGGCGTTTGGCTGCACAACCAGCGGGCGCGGGAGACATTTGGGAGTGATCCGCAGGATGATCTTTTGCAGCACGGCGTCCATCGCGGAAGAGAAATCATTGGCACAAATCGAGGCGACGATCCCGTTGCGGCAGGGTTGGCCATTGCACGCTGGGGTCTCGTCGAAGCGCCGCGCGATCTCGACGATCCGTCGTGACGGAAACGCCAGGGATTGCCCAGGCGAAGTGCTCGTGCCTGCGCAAGCGCGTGCGGGGTCATAGGTGCTGCCTTCGGTGCGACACGCGGGCACGACGTGCTCGCACAGCGGGTCTGGGTTGGCCGCGCGCATGGAGAAGGGCCCGGCGGTGCCTTGCGTGCCCGAGATGGCGGTTGTGCTGTCACGCCCGTAGAAGTCATCGGGGCTCGCTGCGGCGGGGGCGCCTAAGAGCTGGTCCCACTGGATGGTGCTCTGTTCGGCGGCCATGCGTGTCGGAATCACCAGCGGAACGCCTAGGATTCCGGCGAACACGATGCGCTCTGGGTGCCCAGGTTTGAGCGAGAGCAGGTCACGCGTCCAGCGGTTGGGCGTGTTTGCGGGGCGGGTGTTGTAGTAGCGATCGAGTTTCCACGTGGGATC
>JAUXYJ010000072.1 GCA_030694465.1 Deltaproteobacteria bacterium
TGCTTGCGCACACGCGCCGCGATGACCTTCTGCCACGTAGCCGCGAGCGCCTCGTGCGAATCCGCCTTCTCGATTGCACACAATAAGCGCCAAGCCTTTGCACGCGAGCGCCTCGCGCGACGCAGACCCAACGTCAACTCCACGGGCCTCACCATGGGCCCGCCATCGATCAACACCAGTTGAGCTCCCATCACGCCGCCTTTGCTTTGATCGCCTGAACCAACCGTCTGCGCGCCATCCCCGCGAGCTCATCCGCCCGCTCGTTTCCCGCCAACCCGCTGTGCCCCGGAACCAGCTCCGTTCGCACATTCGGCATCGCCGCGAGCAACCGCCGCACCGCGCGCGCGACGCGCCCAGAGAGCTTCACCGCATCGAGGTGCCACGTTGATCGCGGATCTACCGCACCGAGCGCCCACGCGCTGTCGCAATACACCGTGGCCCGCACCTCATCGCCCCACCCCTCGCGCACGAGCTGCAGCGCGCGCCCGATGGCCCACACCTCAGCGCAGTTGTTGCTCGCCCGCGGGATCGCTTCGGCCATTTCGGCAACGATTTCGCTGCCCTCGAAGACCACTACCCCGGCGCCACCGGGCCGCTCGCTCGTGTTGCCGCTTCCGTCGGTCCACACGTGCAACGAGTCACCCGGCGACGTCGCCGCCAGCTCGGCCAAGAGTGCCCGCGCGTGTGCGCACTGGGCTGCGAGGGCAGAGCAATCGTTGAGCCTGCGCACGTCATTGAGCGCGCGATCAATGACCTCAATCGCGACCGTGCGGCCCACTGCGAGAGGTCCTGTGACGTGTTTGACCCCGAGCGCTCGGCTCATGCTCGCGAGAGCGAACACGAGCGGCTCCCACCGGCGATCTCTGAGGGCAAGATCGAGCGCGACCGCGTGGGCGATCTGCACGCGGGCACACGTGGTGAACCGCGCGGGCGAACGGAGCTTCGCGGCGCTCATGCGGCCTCGGTTTCGGTGCCAACTCGTGCAACTCGCGCAGTGACACTCGCGACAACGACATCGTTGGCAGGTGGATCGCCGAGACCGAAGCCAAGCCATTCAAGGCACGGCCCAAACAGGGCTGTGTACGCAAGAAGGGTCTCTGCGGTCGGATTTTCACGGTGTCCTGCCTCTGCTTGATGGGTGTAGCCACGATGCAGACCAGCTAAACGATCCGTCTCTCGCTGTTTCAGCCCTGCGGCCTTCCGCAGCCGCTTCACACGCACTCCAAAAGTATCCGACATGACACCTAGGATAGACGCGGCACTCTTGAGTGTCAATTCTGAGTGTCATACTTTAAAGTGTCAGGGAGGTAGTCTCGACCCCATGGATAGTCGTGCGGCACGTATCAAGTGGATTTTGAGCGAGCGCGGCTGGTCTCAGCGCGAGCTGTCACGCAGGGCCGGGTTTCACACGGATAGCCACCTGGGCAACGTGCTCCGCAATCTCACGCGAGACGACGACGCCGCGGGACTCGGGACCATGCGCCAGATCGCGGCAGGCGCAGGCGTGTCCGAGCGGTGGCTGATCACTGGTGAAGGCAGCCCCGATGACAATCAGGCGCTCCCAGGGGACGACGTCGAGCCTGCATTGCCACGCAGCGGCGCTACCCCGGCGACCTTTGGCGAATTCACAAACTACCTTCAGACAGAGAAGCTCGCGAGGGCATTGGACCCGATGGTGCCCGAGCAAATTTGGCTAGCGGTACGAGAGACAAGCCCGCTCTGGCTGGGCCGCAACGCCCCGACAGCCCAAGTGCTCGTCGACGTCGCGCGGCTGCTTATGAAACACGCACCGAGGTGACATAGACTGTCCGAAAGAATCTCTGGTAGTCGCTCGCCCGCCATCGAATTGCAGGAGTTTACATTTGTGGGCAGCGGCTATTTCTTTGCACCTGTTCGTCACGCAGGCGATTCACTTGAGAATTTGTCCAGGGTCGAAGGTCCGCGTTCTGAGCCCCCATAGAAGGTCAAATGGTTCGCGCGCACCATGGCCCAATGCTGACCTCCGAACAGCTCCAGCGATTAGAACGTGAGTGCGACACAGAGCTCACCGTGCCACCCGACACCGCCGAGGCGCTCGAAGAAGCGGCGGATCGTCTGCATCGATTTAGCGGCCTGGCTGAGCGACAGCGCGATGCCGCTCCCTCGAAAAGCTCGGTGTGCCGCGCTGGCGGGCTTGATCGGATCGTTGATGCAATCGACATCCGGCTGATCGAGGACTGCCTCCCGAGCGAGCTACTGGGACTCTTCTCGCCATATCTCTCAGCGATTATCATTGGGCGAGCGCTGGGACCGCCGGTGAGAACTCCAACGCTTGCGCACCAAACATCACACGCGTTCAGGCCCCGCGCCCCGTCGGACGAGACCCGCTATCTGATGCTCGCGATTCTGATTCCGCGTGTGATTGTTCAGCGTCTTGGCGGTCACAAGATCACTGAGCTCGCTCTGATCCAGGCGTGTCCGTGGCATGTGCCCTATTGGGTAGCGGCAACCAGAGCCGCGATGTTGCGACGAATGCTGGCCGAAGAGCAATAACGACAGCTTCAAATGTCGATTTTCGACACTCTTGCTTGACACTCAAAAGTGTCACAGTCCATATAGTGTCGCATGGACACGACAGCGAGCTCTTCGAAACGCGACGGCTTGAGCAGCCTGCCTCGCCACACCTGGGTCACCCTCCGGCCCTACCGCGCGTGGTGCCAGCGCTGCGGCACCGTGCGCGAGTCGGTCTTCGGCATGCGCCGCTACATCCGACCGCATCAGCACAAGTGGGAGCGCGCTGCGCCTAGGTGCGAGTCCCTTGAGTCGGTCGCGAAATGACTCGAGGTGCGTCCCCGCAGAAGCCTGTGACACGCGTCCTCCCGCGTCGTCCGGGCCTCTTCGTAGCCACATCTGAGTGTCCAAGAGGAGTCAGAGCATGAGGTGTAAGCGAAAGCGCGGCCAGCAGGGGCCAGCGCACCTGTGGATGCTAGATCGACTGGCAAATCTCACGCTTGAGTGGAGCGATGCTCGCGTGCGCAAGTTGCGACTCGGCATCGCGTCGCATCACGCCAGCTCAGATTTTTGCCGACCTGCTCGACCTGAGAGTCGCTGCTCCAAAGGCATGGATGAGCGCCAGCTCGATTCTTATGGCATCGTTGGAGACGTCTGTGTGTGGATCAACACCGCGTGGCTCTGCGTAGAAGGTCCTGAGAGCGTCGTCGCAGAGAGGGCCGCGTGATGGCCGCGTCAAAGATTCGCGAGCTGCTCGTGCAGCGTGCCCATGAGATCGCCGACGAGATTGAGCGCATGACCGCGCCGCATGAACGCAAGCGCTCGCGCCGCGTCGGTCCGCTCTCGCTGGCGCCTGTGAACGACATCGACGAGGCCGAGGCCAAAGCCCTGCTGCGGCGGGCTGGTTGGCTGAAACAGTCAAAGCAGTAGAATGAGGCTCACCATGAAAGCAGATCGACGCTCCGACGGCGCGGGGTCCTATCGCCGTCGCGCAAACGGCTCTTTTGAGGTCCGCACCCACGATGTTGAGGGCAATCGCGTCTACAGCACGGCCTACTCAGTCGACGAGGCAGAGCGCTTGCTCGCTGCCGCGGCGCTGGTGTTTGCGAACGCACCGCCCGTTGAAAGTCGCTTCAGCCCTTCGCTCAAGAACTTTGGGCCCACGTGGCTTGACGAGCGCGAGGTCAGTGGTGCGCATCGCGCGATCAAGACTGAGCGAGCCTATTGGCGCACGCACGTCGAAACCGCTCCGTTCTATGACACTCCGTTTCGGCTCTTACAGCGACGCGAGATCAAGCAGTGGGTCCGTGCGCTTTCGGGCAAGCTCGCCTCGCGTGGGCACCGCGCTGGCAAAGAGACAGTACGGGTTGCAACGACTCGTCGGCTCTCGTGGCGCACTGTCAAACAGATCCTGGGCCTTGTGCGCCAATGCATGGCCGCGGCGGTCGATGATGAACTGCTTGCGGTCAACCCTGCCGCGGGTATCGAGATCGATCGCCCGGCAACGGTCGACGAGGACTGGACGCACTTGAACATCGACGAGATCGCGCTGATCGATCGCGTGGTCGAAGAGCCACACCGCACGATCTTTCTTGTGGCGATCTACACTGGCATGCGGGCGGGTGAGCTTTGGGCGCTGCGTTGGACGGATGTGGTGATCTCAGGTCCACGGCCAGAGATCACTGTGCGACGGTCTCACGAGGGTCCCACCAAGAGCGGCCGGGTGCGTCGTGTGCCCCTGCTTGCTCCTGCGCTTCGTGAGCTCATGCGCCTTCGGGAGATCACTCCCGAGAGCGAAGAGCTCGTGTTTCCGGCGTTGCGAGGTGGGCAGCGCGGGCGAGGGGACGACGCCGCGTGGGCTGACCGCAACGTACCCAAGAGTGAGCAAGAGCGATGGGCGAGGGTCCATCCAGGCGAGACCCCACGAGCGACTATTCGAGGGTGGAAGACCAAGCTCGGCATCACACGGCGCGTCCGGTTTCACGACCTGCGGCACACCTGCGCGTCGCACCTGGTGATGGGCTCCTGGGGAGCCACCTGGACGCTGCAAGAGGTCGCCGCGATGCTCGGTCACGCGGATACGACGGTGACAGAGATCTACGCTCACCTCTCGCCCGACCACCTGCACCGCAAGGCGAATTCGACCAGGGGTCAACCCCCGCACTCTGTTGGGGTTGACTCTAGGTTGGTCTCCCCCGAGACCTCCGAATCATCTGGAAAATTACTGGCGCGCTCAAGAGGACTTGAACCTCTAACCTCCAGTTCCGTAGACTGATGCTCTATCCAATTGAGCTATGAGCGCGTTGGGAGGGCGACTTATGCACCCGCCCTTGGAGTGTGTCAACAGAGAATCTTTAACTTCGCACAATCTCGATCTGTGGGGCGCGAGGGCCCAAGTCTCGATCAGTGCGAATCGTCATCCTTGGAGCGAAATGCCCGGTCGAGCATCGCGAAGGGCCACGAAATCCAGCGGCCCACACGGCTCCGCATGAGGCTGTGCGAGAGGTCGTCGAACCAGGTGAACAACACCGGGGTCGCGAGCAGCGTGAGCAAGAGCGCGAGGGTCTGGCCGCCCATGATCACCGAGCCCATCGCGCGGTTGGTCCCAGCGCCTGCACCCGACGAGACCACCAGCGGAACCATGCCGGCGACAAACGCCATGGTGGTCATCAGAATGGGCCGCAAACGATCGCGGTTTCCGATCATGACCGCGTCTGCGCGCGAGAGTCCGCGTCTGCGAAGCGCGCGCATGTGGTCCACCTGCAAGATCGAGTTTTTCTTCACGATCCCAAAGAGAACCAAGATTCCGAGGGCGCTAAAGATGTTGATCGACTGCCGCATGATCACCAGCGACAAGATCGCGAAGGGCACCGTCAGCGGCAGCGAGAGCAAGATGGTCACCGGGTGAATCCAGCTCTCAAACTGCGCCGCCAACACCAGGTACATAAAGATCAGTGAGAGCGCGAACGCGAGCCCAAAGCTCTTGCTCGCTTTGCCCAGCTCCTTGGAGCGCCCGGCAAGCTCGCCGCTAAATCCAGGCGCAGGCCGGATCTCTCGCCACGCAGTCTCAATGCGCTCGATCACCGCGGCCTCGCTCCCGCCCGGCATCACGTTGCAGTACACCGTGACCTGACGCTGCCTGCCCAAGCGCTGAATCACCGAGGGACCGCTGGCCTCACGCACGTTGACCACGTCGCTCAAGCGCACCGTACGACCCGGAATTGTCGACGCGACGGTCACCAAGGACAGCGCATCGATACGCTCGCGCACAAGCTCGTTGCCACGGATGTGAACCTCGTACTGCTCGCCACCTTCGTTAAACGTGGTGATCTGTACATCGCCCACAAGCAAACGCAGGGCGTTGGCGACCTCGACAGGCAACACGTTAAGGTCTGCTGCGCGCGCACGATCGATGCTCACGATGAGCTCGGGCTTTCCGATGACCAGCGTCGAGTCATGGTCCGTAGTCATCGGGACCGTGCGAATTCGCTCCAACAACGCGGTCGCGTACTGCCCCAGCCGGTCAAGATCTGGCCCGCGGAGCACGAACTGAATGCCCGCGTTGTCCGCGCCGCCGCCGCCAAACGCGTTGACCGGCGCGAGCAGCACGCGGAGATTATCCGCAGCAAATCGCGGGAGAATCTCATTGCGTACCTTCGCGATGAGCGCCCCTTGGTCTTGGGTTCGTTGCGTGGGTCCCACGAGCGCGACGTAGAGCGAGGCCTGGTTGGATCCGCGACCCGAGGCGTCGCCCTGCGCGCTGCCCACAGTGACAACCGTGTGCGATACACCAGGGATTTGCCTGATCGCGCGCGCCATGCGCTCAGAAATGAGCGCCGTCTGCCGAAGCGAAGTGCCCTCGGGTGCTCGGAGGTTGACCTCAAAGCGTGACTCGTCTTCGATGGGCAAGAAGTTCTTCGCGACCACTTTCATCAGCGGTCCGAGCGAGGCCATCGCGAGGATCATCGCCATGCCGATCACCCAGCGGTGGCGCATCGAGAAGCCCAAGAGCTGCATGTAGCCGCGCTCAATGAGCCCATAGAGGCCGCGTGAGGGACCATGTGCGCCCTGGTATTCGCGCGGGATTGTGCGCTCGCCCGCGGTCCACTGCGACAGCTCTTGGCCCTCGATCCAGCGCCCCGCGACCTGACGCTCGCCAAAGAACCAGTGACGCAAGGGAGCGAACACGCGCGCGAGGCCTCCGTCCGACGCGAGCCACGCGCGGTACCGCTCAAGCTGCTCGTCATCGGCGAGCTGCGCTGGGTCAACGCGCTCGGCGTCGTCGGCCTCTTCGACCTCTTCGTGGTAGGCCTCGACTGCGCCTTTGCGTGCAGTGAGCCAGCGCGAAGCCAACATCGGCGTGAGCGTAAACGACACCACCAGCGAGATCACGATGGCGAAGCTCATGGTGAAACCGAAGCTCGCCATAAAGCGCCCGACGATGCCGCCCATAAACGCGACCGGAAGAAACACCGCGATGAGTGACAGCGTGGTCGCGAGCACCGCGAGGCCGATCTCTTTGGTCGCGACGATCGCCGCTTTGCGCGGATTGAGGCCCTTCTCTTCGACGAATTTTACAATGTTTTCAAGGACTACGATCGCATCGTCGATCACGATGCCCACCGCCAGCGTGAGCCCCAGCAGTGTGATCGTGTTGAGCGTCAGGCCCATCGCTTTGATCAACCCAAAGGTCGCGATGATCGAGGTCGGGATGGCCAGCGCAGAGATCACCGTCGAGCGGAGGTTCCACAAAAAGAGCAGCACGACGATGGCCGCGAAGAGAGAGCCCAAGATCAAGTGCTCTTCGACCGCGTTGATCGCGTTGCGAATAAACTCGCCCTCGTCACGGACCACGTCCAAACGAAAGCCTGGCGGCAAGGACCTGCGGATCTCGTTGATGCGCTCTTTGAGCCCGTCGATCACCGCGACCGTGTTGGTGCCTGACTGCTTGCGCGGCGCGAGGATCACGACCTCACGGCCTGAGAGGCTCGCAATGGACGACGCGTCGGCCTCGCCGTCTTCGACCGCGCCCACGTCACGGAGCCGCACGGTGAGCCCGTTGCGAGACGTCAGCGCGATGTTGTTAAAGTCCGCGATGCTGGGGACGCGGCCTTGCACACGCAGTGAATACTGACGGGCTCCGCGGTAGACCGTGCCTCCGGGGACCTCAATGTTTTGCGCGGCGAGCATGCGCGAGACGTCGCTGATCGTGAGCCCATACGCTTGGAGACGCACCGGATCGATGGTCACGTTGACCTGGCGCGAGCGGCCTCCGTAGATCACCACACCGCCGACGCCGCTGAGGGATTCGATTTGGCGACGCACGTTGCGAGAAGCAAACTCGGTGAGCTCGCGCACAGAGCGTGGACCCGAGAGCGCGACGAGCATCACGGGGGCGGCGTCGGGGTCGATGCGCTCGACGCGAGGCTGCAGAATTCCCTGGGGAAGTACTGACAACGTACGGTTGACGCGGTCACGGACCTCCTGCGCTGCGATGGCGACGGGCTTGTCGAGATCAAAGCGTGCGACGACGACCGAGAGGCCCTCGAAGTTATTGCTGCGTAGCTCGTCGACACCCGAAATAGAGTTAAGCGCGTCCTCGATTTTATCGCTGACCTCAGACTCCATCTGCTCGGGCGCTGCGCCTGGCAACACGGTCGTCACGATCACGACCGGAAAATCAATGTTGGGAAATCGATCTACGCCGAGCCCCAACATGCTGAACGAGCCCACCACAATGAGGGCGAGCATCAGCACCCAAGTAAAGACAGGCCGCCGAACGCAGACCGCTGCAAGCCACTGCATGTTTTTGGAATCCTCCGCTTATGAGTTCGCGGTTCGATCGCGCTGAAAAATAACTACGAATTTGATCCAGCCGTGAGCGCAGAATCTGGGTGACCTGCGGCACGACGCAGCCGAACGAGGGCCAAGCGCAGGTCGACGTAGGCGTTGAGTAGCTGCACACGTGCAGAGAAGAGCTGGGTCTCAGCGTCTGAGAGCTCTGTCTGTGTTGTGGCACCTACCGAGAGCCTCTCGCGACGGACGCGGTGCGTCTCTGTGGCCGCAATGAGCGCGACGCGCGCAGCTTCGATCGAAGCGCGTGCGCCGACGAGGCTGTTGTACTGCGCGCGGACTTCGGTCTCGAGGCCGTCTCGCAGTTGAGCCATTTGCGCGAGAATCTGTGAGCGCTGCGCGTCGATGCGCGCGGTCGCTGCGGTGCCCGCGAGCAAGCTGTTAGGCGACCAAGAGATCTGCGCGGTCACGTCCCACGTCGTGACAAACTCGCCCTCTCGCTGCGGAAAAATCCGCTGGTTTGGGTTTGCAGCGTCCAGGTTTCCCGCGATCGTGAGGGACGGGATCATCCCTGCGACGGTGGCTCTTCGTGTTGCATCAAGCGCGTGCGCCTGTCGCTCAATCGAGAGCACTTCGGGGCGCGTTCGCACTGCGTTGTCCACCATGTTGGCCAAGCTCTCGCTGGGCACTTGGGGCAGCTCTTCGATGGACTCACCGATGACAAGGGGCTCACTCGCAGCGAGGCGCAGCCGCTGTCGAAGCTGCAACTCCATGAGCGAGACGAGGTTGCGTGTCTGGATCACTCGCAGCTCGCTCGACGCGACTGCGCTGCGAACAACGAACAAATCTGCAGGTGCAACCATGCCGACTTCGGACAAGTGCGCGACGTCCTGCGCGCGTCGCTGCGTGAGCGCCAACGCCTGCTCGGATGCCGCGAGCGAGCCCACCGCGCGGACATACTCAAAGTACGACTCACGTGCCTGGAGGGCAGCGGTCGCGCGTTGGGTCTCGAGGTCGAGCCTGCGCGCTTCGGCTTGATGTCCCGCAGAGAGATAGAACTCACGGAGCCTCAGGACCATGTCACTCACTGGGATTGCCAGCGAGAGCCGAAAGGTCATGTTGTTAAGAATTGGCTGCTGAAGCACCACATTGCGCTGAAAACTCTCAGGCATGGTCATGCAGCGCCCGAGATCGTTCAGGCAGCCCGCGGTGTCGAAGAACGGGATCGTTCCGGGGACAATGTCGCTGAGGCGCGTATAGCGAAAGCTCGCGTTGAGATTGGGCACCATGGCCCAGCCTGCTTCGCGTTGCTGCAGCTCTGCGACGCGGACCCCGGCTCTCGCTGCCTCGACGCCGAAGCTCACCTCAAGCGCGCGGCGTGCTGCCTGATCTGCGGTGAGACCCCCTGGCTGTGCGTGCACAATCTCGGGTAATTCAGTCGCCTGTGGGGCAACGGGAGTGGGCGCGACGCGAGGCGTTGAGAGCTGTTGTTGCGTGCTTGGTGCCGCGACGGGTGCGGGCGCGACAGGGTCTTGGCTCGCGCGCTGTGCCCAGGCGCTCTGTGTGCCAAGCAAGGATAACGCGAGCACTTGCAGTGACACCGCATGATTGGGAAGAGATTTCACGGGTCGCTCTCTCGTTATTCGGTGATGAGTGCGCCGTCGCTTAGGCGATCAAGGCGCCCCAGCGCGACACGCTCGTTGTTTGCAAGGCCCTGGTCAACCGTCACGCGCTCGGTGGTTCGGCTGCGAATGGTAATCACGCGCTCTTGAACTCGGTGGTCCTCACCGATCACATACACGCGGTGAACACCGGCCGAAGAGACCACCGCGTCGGCAGGTACTTCGAAAATGGTCTCTTGTCGGGAGAGGTCCACGCGCGCTGTGGCAAACAGGCCCGGGCGCAGCGCGCCGTCGTCATTGGGGACCACCGCTTCAGCGATGAGCGCGCGTGTGTCCGCACGAACAGCGGCCGAGATATAACGAATTTCGCCGGTAAATTCCCTGTCCGGAAACGCGTCCACCCGCAGGTGCACTTGCTGCCCTTGCTGAAAGACCGCGATGCGCTCTTGCGGCACCTGCAGCTCAATACGCAGCGGGTTGGTGCGCACGAGCGTCACGACCGCGCGCTGGGGCGTCACATACTCCCCCACGTTGACAAATCGCTCTGCGATTTCGCCCGCAAAGGGCGCCCGCACGATGCTGTCTGCGATCGAGCGCGAGGTCTGCGCGACCGCGACACGCGCGCTGCGCAGGGCTGCGATCGCCCCGCGTGAGCCATTGAGCGCCCCCGAGTATTGCGCCGCCGCGGCCGCTGCGTTGGCGCGCGCGCGCTGAAGCTCTTGGTCGCTCACGCTGCCGTTGCCCGCGAGCTGCTCGGTCCGCCGGAGCATGTCTGCCGCGAGCTCTGAGTTCGCACGCGCGGCTTGGACCTCAGGCATCTGCTCGGGGTCCCGTCCCGTGGCCGCTTCGCCCAATCGTGCACGCGCTTGCGCGAGGCTCGCCTGGGCGTTCTCTGCGCTTGAGCGATAGTCCACGTCGCGGAGCCGTAGCAATGGTTGCCCCGCCGTGACGTGCGCTCCGCGCTCAACCAGCACGCGCTCGACGCGCCCGCCGACCAGCGGGGTGAGCTGGCTCTGTTGGTCCGCGATGAGCGTTCCGGTGAGCGCATAGGAGGCCGCTTGCGTACGTGCCACCACCGCGACGCCACGCACAGAGACCGGCGTGTTGTCCTGCGCGGGGCCGAGCAGGGGGCGCGCGGCTTCAGGTTTTTTGCAGGCAGACAGCGAAGCGGTGAGGCACATCGCGAGCGCTGTAAGCAGGTGTGGAGTCGGAGATAAAAAACGCAACATCGGATGTTCGGTGTCGGGTCTTAGGGCCAAATGCTTGCGAACGCAACCATTGAAACGTAAAGAATCGTTCGATGGATAGCAGCGCTCCCAAGGCAAAGAAGCAGGCCGTGAAGTCGGTGAAAGCTCCCCCTAAATCCGCAGTGAAATCGGGGGCTAAGCAGACCGAGGATTTCGAGGGGGCCGAGCCTGCGTTGGAGCTCCTCGCAGAAGAGGGGCTTCAGATGCTCATGGCGCGCGCAGGTCGCGCGATCGCGGAGAAGGTAGAGAGCGCGGTGGTGGCCCACGGTGAGTCGCTGATTTTGTTTCGGCCGCTCGCGATCGTCGTGAGATTCGGTGCAAAATCGCAGCAAGATATCGCGCGCTTGACCGCACAACATCCGGCCGGAGTCTCGCGGATTGTCGAGGACCTTGAGAAGCGAGGGCTCATCCGCCGTGAGCGCGCTGCGCACGATCGAAGGACGGTCTTGGTCGAGCCCACGCTCAAGGGCCGCAGGCTCTTCGCGAAGGTCAACCCGTCTGTGCTCGCGGCGCTCGAGAGCGCCATTGGCGGGCTCAATGAACAACAGCGCGCGCACCTGCTCGAAGCGCTTGAGATTGTCGTGCGCACCAACGGGACCTGACCCCCGTGATCTCGGCCGCAAGTTAGCTCGTTTTGTCTGACAAATCGCTCGTAGATTTAAGCAATGGCCAGGTCCCCGCGAGCGCTACCAAGAGCATCGCGTTGCCCGCCCAGCGCGACACCAAGACCCCGTGGCCGCGCTGTCCAGTGTCACGGAGCTGAACTCCCAACACTCCCGTGCGCGCCGCATAGGCCATCGCGCCCAGCGAGAGCGCCGCGCCAAGGCACCAGAACGAGGTCAGCACCCATCCGCGTTTGCCTGCGAAAACACTGCGATTCTGTGTCGATGTGCTCACGTGTGCGAGCACCGCGAGCGTGATCGCTGCGAGGGTCCATGCGTGCATCGCGAGTGATCGCGCGGGCTCTGCAAATCCCTCGACGCGGTAGGGTGAGTCCGTGGTTTGTCCCGCGAGCGTCGCAAAGATCGCTGCACAAGCTCCAAACCAGACACAGAGCCATGCGCCGCGACGGAGGATATCTTCTGGGTGTGAGTGCAGCGTCAGCGTCATCGAGGGAGTCTTTCGCGAGATCGCGCACCAGCGCGATACGGTGGCCCAGTAAACGTCGCGAGATCGCGCCTGTCGTGTAGTCACAAAGGGCCGATGCGAAGTATCACAGCCGGTGATGCGTACAACGCCGAGTCGTGACGGAGTTTCTTGCCGAAGGGCTCTGGTCGACTTGGCCGCCGAGGACTCACTAAACCGCTTTCACTCTGCCTTGAGGACTCTTTGATGACTTTTGTAGGTTTCGATTTGCGCGCGCACCGCTGGCTCGCAACAGCCGCCTTTGTGACCGTTGGATGTGGTGGCCTCCTGAACACATCCCCGCGATTTTACAACGGTTTTGACCCAACGAACGGCGCGGCAAACGGTGGCGTCCAGGGTGGCCCTGCGGTGGTCAGCAACGGCAGCCCTCCGCCCACGGGCGCTGCTGCTGCGGGCACCGTGACAGTCCCAGCAGGCGCTCCGGTCGCTGTGCAGCTGGACGCTGTGACGCAGACGCTGCGCGCACAGGGGTACTCGCCTTCTCGCGCGACCCTTCGCAGACGTGGCGAGACCGGGGCGCTCGTGAGCTTCCCGTTCATGGCGCGCGCTGGCACTTGCTACGTGGCCGTCGCGATCGGTGACGACAGCATCTCATCGCTCTCGCTCACAGTGACGGGCTCACAAAATCAGGCAGTTGGCTACTCGCAGACAGAGGCTCATCCGAGCGTCGCGTTCTGTGCTTATTCGGGCGGAATGCACTTTCCTCGCGCGTTCGTCGCCGCGGGCCAGGGGATGGTCCACTACCAACTCTACGAGGGTCCGCCCAACTCCAACGCCAACCTCACCGGCGTCTGGAACGGCGTCCAACGCGCAGCGCCTACCACCGTCGATCCCGCAACCCAGCAGCGCATCGCCGCCCTCACGCAGGCCCTGCAGGGGCAGAACTATCAGCAGGTCGTTATGCCCCGCGCGACCATGCTCGGTCGTGGCGAAGTCACACCTATCACAACCGCACTTAGCGCGGGAAATTGCTATACTTTCGCGACATTTGGCGGTCCCGGCACGACCGACACAGACCTCTACGTCGTGGACGCCGAGGGGCGAACAATTCAGCGCGATGAGCGCCCCGACGTCGACGCGGTCGCGCGAGACGTGTGCGTGCAGACCGCGGGGCAATACGTGTTGCGCATGAGCCTGTCTCGTGGCGACGGCCCCGTCTGGATCACCGCGTACGCGCGCAGCGCGCAGGGCACCGCGCAAGTCGCTAACACTGCCGTCGCAATGGGCGCCGGAAACACAGGCGGAAACGACATCGACACCCTCTGGCGCTCTCAGTCCACTTCGCTCCTCTCGGTGGGCTACGAAGCGCAGGGCGAGCCGCTCAACCGCGAGCTCACAGAAGGGCAGAGCGCGGACGAGAACGTCGCCCTCGCAGCGGGCCAGTGCTACGCGATCGTAGGCGTGGGCAGCTCGCGCGTGCGAGACATTGACCTCGCCGTCTCAGACCCGCGCGGGCAACCTGTGGATCAAGACGGGACGACCGATTCAAAAGCCATCGTGCGCGTGTGCGCCACGGTCGCCGGGCAATATCGCGTGCGAACTACCCTGGCAAGCGGCAGTGGCGCGTACCGATTGGGCCTCCTGCGATGGACCAGCGGAACCAGCGGCGCGGGGCTCTCGGGCATCGCGTTTGTGCGCAACGCCGAGCTCTCACGTGTGCTCTCGTCTGACGGCTACCAGGGCGATGCGGACTTCGAGATCCAACGCTCACGCATCCGCGAAAACGCCAACGCAACGAGCTCGGTCACGCTGCGCCCCAACGGTTGCTATGCGCTGGTCGTCGTGGGTGGAGTCGGCGTCAATTCGTTGTCGTTGTCGGTGAGCGCGGACGGTCGCCCTGTCGCAGAAGACCAGTCGCGGTCGGCGTTTCCGTCGGTGCGATTTTGCACGCAGAGTGGCGGCGCTCATCGCGTGACCATCGCCTCTCAGCGTGGCGGCGGTGATCTCGTGTTTCGTGTATTTCGACAGCAACAACAACAGCAATAGCCCACGCGATCGCGGTAGAGTCCCCGCGTGAGTGTGTCGAGCGCGTTGATCGTGGGGTGCACCCCAGAGTCGGGCAAGGCGCTCTTTGCGCAAGTGAGTGTTCGCCATCCAGGGCTCACGTTTGTGACCGTAGAGAGCCCGAGCGAGGCGACGCGTGACCTCGCGCAGCATCGGTTTGACTGCATTTTCGTTGAAGCTTCTTGTGCGTTGCCTTCGGGACGCCTGCTCTTGGATGAGCTCATTCGTGAGCATGCCTCGATCCCGCTGTGCGTCTGGGGCGAGCTGCGCTCGCCGCTCAACGTCCCCAAAACGCGCGGTGCAGTGGTCGAGCATGTGGCCTCGATCGAAGACCCCGCGGTCGATCGGTTTTTGCACAACGAAGTGCTGAGCCTCGCCAAGGGGCGCCTGAGTGGGGTCTCCCTCGCGAGCGTGCTCCAGGTCCTCAGCATGGAGCAGCGCACTGCGCGGCTCCGCGTTCGCTCAAGCCTGGGCACTGGCGAGCTGACCGTCCGCAATGGTCGGCTCATCGACGCGACGTACCGTAAGATGGTGGGCCAAGACGCCGCGATGGTGCTCTTGGCGTGGGCCGACGCAGACGTCGTCTTTGACCGAGTGGCTCCCGGCGCGATCGAACGTATCGCGACTCCGCTTGATTTTTTGCTGCTTGAAGCGATGCGAATCCACGACGAACAGCGCCAGACCGAGACCGAAGTTGGCCTCGACCGTCCACGCGCGAGCATGGGCTCGACCTCAAGCTGGTTGATCCCCGCGATGCTCAAGGGCGATGGCACTGCGCTTGTGCGAGAGATCGCTGGGTTGCTTGGTCTGCAGTTCGCCGCGCTTGTAGACACCGAGCTGCGCGTCGTCGTTGCCTCGCATGCGGCCGTGGGGGTCCACGTGCAGGATGTCCAGCAGCACGCGTCAGGCGCGATGCAATGGGCGCGCGAATGCCTTGATGGCAGCTCTTTGCGTAATTTTCCCGAGGACGTGATGCTCACGACCTCCGACCACTTTGTCTTTGTGCGCCCGGTTCCGAAATCAACAGCGCTCGCTGTCCTCGCGATCTTTGATACGCAGCGCACCACGCTGGGCCTCGCCCGTGTGCGTCTTGGTCAGCTGGTAGACAGCTTTATCCCGAGCGCCACCGACTCGCGCTGACGCGACAACCGTCCTCACGCGCGCTACGCCAAGGGGGGTGGTGCGCGAGAACTTATGGCCTTCGCTGGCGTCTACGCAGAGACTGAGAGGACCCTGAGATGCCCCTGAATTGCGAGAAGCCTGTGTTTTTAAAGGGAAATCGGCTGCTCGTTTGTGCTGCCGTGATGCTCGTCTCGCTGGGGTGTCAGCCCGAGGCGCATGCCCAATCCAGTGCACCGCGGGCTCTGAGGTCTCATCCGCGCACACAGTCTCAAGCACGCTCGCTCGCACCGATCGCACCGATCGCACCGACACGTGCGGCGCCGCCGATGGCCGCCGTGGCCTCGCGCACCGTGTCGACGCTGACGTCGATCTTGCGAGACGGTCGCGTGTTGAGCTACCGACACGACACGCGCGTCGATGTTCGCGCGGGGCGATACGAGTTTGACTGCTCGGGGATGATCGATTGGGTGCTCGCGCAGAGCGCTCCGGTCGCGCGCCGTGAGAGCCGCGCCAGGACCCATGGCGCGAGACCCCTCGCGGCGGACTATGCGCGGCTCTTTCTCGCGACCTCGTCGCAGCCGCGGCGCACAAACCCTCGGGGCTGGGCCCGCGTGGAGCGCGTCCAAGACGCGATGCCGGGAGACGTTTTAGCCTGGATTCGTCCAAGGATTGTGCAGTCTAACAATACCGGTCACGTGGTCTTTGTGATGGCCCCTCCCGAGGCGATCCCCGGCGAGCCAGACGCGTGGCTTGTGCGGATCGCGGACTCGTCTCGATACACGCACCAAGATGACACGCGCGAGGGGTTGGGGCGCACGGGACTTGGCGTGGGCACGTTGCTTGTGATCGCAGATCCGGTGACGGGAGCGCCGCGCGCGTACGGTTGGTTTGGCGCGAGGACTCCGCGCGAGTGGGTGCTGCAGACCCAGATCGCGATCGCTCGGCCGGTTCGCTAGAGCGCCCGGCGACGTCGCCGGGTCGAGTGACCACGCAATCCGGCGACGTCGCCGGGTCACGTCGGTTACGACAGGTACGGGGCGAGGTTGAGCTCGGTGCGGACGTGGGTCTCGTCGGCGAGGACCAAATGAAGCGCAATTTTGCTGGGAGAAACCACGCAGATGTGCAGTCGTCCGGTGCTGCCTGCAGGCAGACCCGTGGGGATGGTGAGCAGCCGCGGGTCGTTCGAGGACATGGCGCCTTCGCTGTACTCTTTGGCGACACGGAGTGGCTTTTGTGCGTCCCAGGTGCCGCAGTCCACGTAGTGTGGTCCCCATTGCTCTGGGTCCGCGGGGAGCATCCCCATCGAGACGAGCGCGACGAACTTGGGCGGAAACCCGCGCATATCGCCCACAAAATAGCTGAAGCCCTGCTGTGCCCTGAGCAAGTGCACCTCGCGGTTTGCGATCTTCAGGGCACCCAACGCGACGGCGGTCTTGGGTGACACGCCAATGATCTCGACGCCGCGCTCAAGCCGAGCGGGGGTCTCGTAGAGAATTACGCCCTCGGGCGCGCCCGGGTCCGAGGGACGCCACACACGCAAATCGGGGTATCCCAGCACTCTCCCGAGCGCCTGGGCGACGTACTCTCCGCGTGACGAGTTGCCCGCCAACAGGATCTGAACGCCCTGGGTTCGCCAGTCTCCTTCGCCGCGCCAGGGGACGTTTTGGAGCATCGAGAGCAGCAGCCGCGCGCCCTCTTCGATGCGAGTCGCCAGGTGCGTCGTGAGGGACTCGCGGATGGGCTCGTTGTCATCGCCAAACGCGGTGAGCGAAGTCTCGGTGCCATCGATGCGGACAACGGGCAGTGTTTTGAGCGACGGGATGACATTCTTGCGCGAGAACTTCAGCTGCTCTAGCGCGAGCTCTCTCACAAACCGCACTTGATTTTGTCGCCCTGCGAGCGAGCGTTTGTACAAGTGCGCCGCGCGAGCGAGCTTGTTTTCGGGCACGGTGGCTGGCCGCTGCATGGGCACGTCGTGCTTCTCGCACTCGGCAAACACCTTGGGATGTTGGTGCGTGAGCCATGCCATTTCGCTGGTGAGATAGTCTCCGCCGAGTGAGTCATTGCCGGCGACCTGGAGCACCTCGATCACGGTGCTCGCGCCTGACTGCTGCTGTTCTTGCTCGGTGGCAGGGCGATAGCGACCGCACGCGATGTCGAGGGTGCCGCCGCCAAAGTCGAAGACCGCGAAGCGAAGCTCGCCGTGTTTGCTCAGGATGGGCTCAAGGGCGGGGTGGTTGACCAGCTCGGGGCACACCTCGGCGGCGTAGGCCTCGGGCTCGCTCGAAGAGAGCTGAACGCTCACGTCTGCGCCAGAGATTCCATCGGGAATGCTCAGCAAAATTCCGGCACGGAGCTCTTGTTCGAGGAGCAGCTTGGCGCGGTCGTCAAACTCTGCAGGCCACGTGAGCCAATAACGAAGATAGAGCTCTTGTCCTGCGCGGTTGATCGCGCGCCCAAGGATGTACCCATACGCGCGGATGACGGCACGCACACGCGCTTCGTCGAGCAAGAAGTCTTGTTGCTTCTTGCGATCCCGGAGCAACGGCGATTGATCGAGAAAGAGCACCCGTTCGGGGAGCGTCTTGAGCTCTCCCAGCACCGCGTTAGGGGTCGTGCGCAGCGCTTCGCGTGCCAGATGCGAAGCGCACACAAGGTCTACGAGGTCGACTGAGCGCGAAGTATCTTTGGCGTCGAGCGCGGCCGTCGTGCTCATCGCGTGAAAGAACGCCGCGTGATCTTCGATGAGCAAATACGTTGGATTTTCTGCGGGATTCGCGTCGTCTCTTGGGGTGCCAAGACGCATGAGTGAGCGAAAGCCCTTGGACGTAAACGCTGCCACCGTGGCGCTCGTCCCAAAATCAATGCCGACGGCGCCGAGTCTTCGAAAGCTCCCGATGAGTGACGAAGGATCACGCAACCTGAGGTTGAATTCACGGCGCCACACGAGGCGATAGCGCACGTTTTTGCACGTGAGCTCGTGCTCGACTGCCACACGAACGGGCACATCGATCCCCGCGGGAGTGACCCTGGCGCGGCAGTCTTCGTGGCCTGTATCAAACACCAGGGCGAGCTCGGTGATGGTGCCGAGTGCCCTGCGTTTGTCTGGATTTTCCCAGAGCGCATCGCGAGCATCCCCCATCCCGCGTGGGTCATAAGTGACCACCGAAGGCGTCGTCTCGAGTCGCCACGAGGCGCTGTTGTCGCCGCCTTGTGTGCGCGCCCAGTCTGCCTGTGCGCGAAGGTGAAATCGTCCTGAGCCCACCCAGAAGCCCTCTTCAGGGTTCTGCAAATCGACGCTCTTGCGAGGAAGCGCGTCGTACAAGAGCGCGTCGGTCACATCGAGCACGTCGAAGTTGCGAAGCGACGGCGCGTCGCCTGCGATCGCGGTGATCTGAGCCTGTGTGAGTGTGAGCGTTTGCCCCGTCGAGAGCTGCATCGCGATGCGATGGGCCTGGCCCTCAGGGCCCGGTGGGAGCTCGCGGACGTCCGCACGCAGCTCGAGCTCGTAGTCCCCCGTTGCGGCGTCGAGGATGTGCGCTGTGGCCACGGAGCCCAGGGGTTTTTGCTCGATGACCAGCTTGGCTTCGAAGGCCTGCGTGCACTGGCCGCGGAGCCGGACGACGAGCTGAGAGCGCCCCGCTTGGGAGGCAAACGCAGCCAGGGCCGGCGTGCTCGCGGCGGTGACGCGTTGGTACGGCAACAGTTCGTAGCGGGTTCCGTCGAGGTCGGTGACTTCGATGGCGAGTGTCATGGCGTCTACGCGGACACTCGAGCGCACGATGGCGCGAGGCTCAGGGCTAGTCATTGCGCCGACGTTGATAGCACCACTTGCGCCTGCATTGCGCAGTCGCTTGTGGTGTGGGCTTCAGAGACACTCGTGGGACCGAGCGTTCGAGAGCCTAGAGATAGTACCGAAGACCGGACTTGAACCGGTACGTGGGGTTACCACGGCGGATTTTGAATCCGCTGCGTCTGCCAATTCCGCCACTCCGGCATGAGTGTGACGCTCAAAGCGCTGGATCAAGAGCGTTATTTGAGCGTCGGTGACAGTGTGTCTGTGGGTTGTTAGAAGCAAGCGAATTGAAACGTTTGGAGTCAATTCGCGAGCGAGCCTAACGGGCTCACAGGGCACATGGCCAATGGGTCTAGTAGTTTGCTGGATTGAGTCCGAGCTTCTTTGCGTATGCAACGAAGCCCAGCTTGTCGAGCGTACGCAGCTCGCGCGTGGTGACGCGGAGGTTAACGTGGCGCTTCAGCTCCGGAACGAAGATTCTTCGCTCTTGGAGGTTGGGGTTTTGCCAACGCTTGGTCTTGATATTGGAATGGGAAACCTTGTTGCCTTTCAGCTTATTGGTTCCCGTGAGGTCGCTCTTTGCCATGGAAGTTTATCGTCCCTTCACTACTTCTTCGGGTTGGGCATTTTGCCCTCTACGTGCTTCACATGCTTGTTGCACCACGGACAAAACTTGCTGAACTCCAACTTGTTGGTGGTCGTTCGTTTGTTTTTGTTCGTGTAGTAGTTGTTGCGCTGGCACGTGCTGCAGGACAGTCGGATCTGGTCACGCATGGGACACCTTCGTCACGCTTCCGAGTTTGGTCCGGAAGGGGGGCGGATTGAGACAGATTTCTAGAAAAGGTCAAGAGACCTTAGGTGACAAAACGTACGCTTAGTCGCGTACGGTCACGAACGCAAGAGGGATGTGCGAGTTGATGCAGAGAGCATTGGAAGAGAGCGAGTCGGTGAGTGTCGCTCAAGGTGGGCAAAATGGAGAGCACCGGATTTACGTCAATCGCTCGCTAAAAATGGAGCAAATCGAGTGGGTGGGGTTCGATATGGACTACACCCTCGCGATCTATCGCCAGAGCGAGATTGACCGACTTAGCATTGATGCCACGGTAAAAAAACTGATTGACCGTGGGTATCCGCCCGAGCTCGCGCTTGCAAAATTCGACGAGGCGTTTCCGTTGCGGGGTCTGTTCATCGACAAGCAAGAGGGAAACCTCCTGAAGATGGACCGCTACAAGTTCGTCGCGAAGGCTTTTCACGGCTCGAGAGAGCTCTCTCGCGAGAGGCGCCGAGAGCTCTATCACGCTCAAAAAATTCGCGTTGACTCCCAGCGATATCACTGGATTGACACGCTCTACGCGCTCCCAGAGGCGGCGGTTTACACCGGCGCGATTGACTTCTTTGATGGCCTCGGTGCGCAGGTCGACTACGAGCAGCTCTTTACAGACATCCGCGAGAGCATCGATGAGGCTCACCGTGATGGCGCTATCGTGGATGTCATCGAGGCGAACTTGCCCCGCTTCGTAGCGCGAGATCCTGCCCTCGCGACGGCCCTTCACAAGCTGCGAAGCGCCGGAAAAAAGCTGTTCTTACTCACCAACTCGCGGGCGGGTTACACCGACTCGATGATGACGTTCTTGTTGCAAGGAGCGCTGTCCGAGTACCCCTCGTGGCAGCACTACTTTGACGTGGTCGTGGGTGCGGCGAGTAAGCCAAGGTTCTTCACCGAACGACGGCCCTTCATGGAGTGGCGAGGCCGCGGCGAAGCCTCGACACCCACCATGAGACTCGAGCGCCTAAAGGTCTACGAAGGCGGAAATCTCGTGGATTTTGAGCGACTCATTGGCGCACGTAGCGACTCGGTCTTGTACGTCGGCGATCACATCTACGGTGACATCTTGCGCTCGAAGAAAGACAGCGCGTGGCGCACACTGATGATCATCCAAGAGATGGACGATGAGCTCGTGGCCATCCGCAAGAGCGGCAAGCAGTTCGTCGAGCTTGATGAGCTCGAATCGCGGCGCGAGTCTCTCATTGATGAGCTACGCGTGAGACAGCAGCGTCTCCGCGCGCTCGAACGCGACGTGAGCGCAACCCCCGAGAGCGACAGCTCTCCGCGCCGAGTCGAGAAGCGCACCATCGACGCGCTTCGCTCTTCGCTTCGTGAAGACGAAGAGAGACATCGCGCGCTACGACAAGAGATCGACCAGCAATTTCACAGCGCTTGGGGCTCGCTCTTCAAAGAAGGTGTCGAGGTTTCGAGCTTCGGCGATCAGGTCGAAGAGTATGCGTGCTTGTACACAAGCCGCGCGAGCAACCTAGGATGCTACTCTCCCATGCACTATTTTCGGTCACCCCGAGACGCGATGCCCCACGAACGAGGGACCCCGTGAAGACTGCTCCCAGACACGCTCAGACCACGAAAATGGCCGTGACCATGCTCTTGATCGCGACCCCCGCTGCGCCCGCGTATGCGCAGTTTGCGAGTGGCTCTTCGCTCTCTGGGCAGATGTCTTGGCAAGCGCAGAGTCAGCCCTCTCGCATGCCCTCCGCGGCCCGCGCGCCGGCCCCGTGGGGTACCCAGCAGGCGCCCTCGGCAGGGGGACTGCAGACGCTTTGGGTGCGCGCCAATGGCGTTGTCCAGCCCTCTCAGTCCAGCGCTCTCTCGGGCAGCGGGACAGACGCCTCGCGCCTTGGGCCGAGCTGTCAGGGCACGCTCCCCGCGTCGCCTCAGCAGCAGGTCTGGGTCGCCGAACAGACCGCCTCGCTGCGTATCGCGGTGCGGGCAAATGCTGGCACATTGCTCGCGCTGAGATCTCCCAGTGGTGAGTTTTTTTGCACCCAATCATCGTCGAGTGGCGTCGCGAGTTTTGATCTCCGTGCGCTGCGCCCCGGCGCTTACCTGGTGTATGTCGGCGCCGCGGGTGCGCCTGCGCCGTACACGCTCACGGTGGACCCGGCCGTGGCGGCTGTGGGGCCTGGCGCGCCCTCGGTGACAGCGCCCGCAGAGGCCCCTGCGGTGGCCTCTCCGTGGGGAAGCCCGAGCGCTCCGTTGGCTGTCCCGTCGCAGCCCGCAGCGAGCGCTCCTGCGGCGACTGCTGCGCCTGCGCCAGGCGTCCCTGTGGGCTGGGTGCGGGTAGGCAACTCCACTGGTGGAGGGAGCGCTGCAGAGCCTGCGCCTGCGCTGGGTGCAGCGCGCGCTGTCGGCACGGTGGGGGGGGCGCTGGCGCTGGTGCGTGGCGGTGTTCCGCTAGTGAATTCGCGGGGTGAAGTGACAGGCCAAGTGCCTCTTCGGCGGATGGGACGGCGCTGCGCGGGCTACTCTTCGCGGCAACGGAGCGCACGGTTTAGCGTCGGCGAGGGCGTCGGCTTTGTGCGCGTGTGGGCTCGCGCCGTGGGAGACTCAACGATCGCGATTCGCATGCCCGATGGCGTCGTGGTGTGCGCGGATGACACGTTTGGGATTCACCCGGGAGCAGATTTTCCCGCTCCCATTGCAGGAGATTATGACGTGTACGTGGGTACCATCGCGCCCCGCGCGACGCTCGCGTACGACCTCTATGTGAGCCAGTCTCAAGAGATTCGGCCCGAGGACGTGACCGATGCGCGCGCAGCCGGAGCAGGCCAATAGTCCACGCGCCACGCGAGCGCAGCCCCTTCGCGCAGGCGAATCGTTGAGCTTACGGTCCCGGTGGTGGGTGGGCTTCGCTGCGCTCATTGTCTGTGTTTTTAGCGCTGAATCTCACGCACAGACGAGCACTGCGAGCCTGCGTTTTGATCGTCCCGAGGCGCTCACGGACTGCCCGGACGAGCGAGGTTTTCGCGCGTCGGTGCACGAGCGCTTGGGGCGCGACGCGTTTGTTGCGCCGTTTGCCCACACGCTTGAGGTCCGAATTGAGCGTGATCGCGCGGGAGTTCGGGTGACCTTGCAGCTTGATCGCGCGCAGCGAAGCGTACGTGCGCGTCGGTGCGCTGACGCAGTGCGCGCGGCTGCGTTGTCCGCTGCGATCGCGCTGGATCCTGCCGCGTCGTTGGGGCTCACAGTGCGCGAGCCGCAGTCGCTTATGGGGCCACCACCGGTGCTGCCCGCGGTGGTGTTTGCCGCGCCTGTGACGGACGGCGAGACCGCGCCCCCGCCGGTCCTGTGGGACCCCGTGGTGACCACGCCTGTAGCCCCACCTTTCGCCGCGGTGGGGCTCGATCTCGCGCTCACGTTGCACGCGGGGGCGCTTGTGGGGGTGTGGGGTGCGGCGCGCCCAGGGCTCGCGGTGGGAGCTGAGATCCATCGCGGGAGGTTCTCGTGGGGGATGCACCTTCACGGAGAAATTCCCGGTGAATTGTCTGACGAACAGCGCTCTGCGCGCGTGCGCACTGTGCCCATCGCGCTCTCGATGCGTAGCTGCGCGATGAGCCCTCTCGGGGTCGCTGCGTGGGTGTGTGCCAAGGCCCAGGGCGCCCTGGTGATCGCGCAAGGGCAGGGCTATGCGCGCGACGCCACGGCGGTCTTGCCCATGGTGACCTTGGGGGGCGAGGTAGGTCTTGATGTCGCGCTCGGCGGGCGCTGGTCGCTGCGCCTGGGGCTCGAAGGTGGGGTCGTTGTCGTCCGCCCTGTCTTGCGTGTTGAGGGCGAAACCAATGCGGTATTTCGCGGAGCTTTGGTCGACGTTGGGACAAGCCTTGGGCTGCGTCGGTGGTTTTGGTGAGAATCGCGGAGGGGACCTCCCAATCTCCAGACACGATGCTCGCGCAGCCTCATGACAAGCCCAAACCGAGCGCATCGGTGACGGCCCCGCCCGCGAACTTTGACGAGGCGTACACGCAAGGGTTTGCATACGTCTGGTCAACGTTGCGGCGCATGGGGGTGCGAGAGGCGTCGCTTCCTGATGTGACCCATGACGTATTTATCGTGGTTTTTCGCAGATGGAATGACTTTGACAGCGCGCGCCCACTGCGCCCGTGGCTCTTTGGGATCGCGTATCGTGTCGCGTCGGATCACTTCGCGCTGGCCCACCAGCGGCGCGAGCGGTTGGACGCAGACGTGGCGACAGATCATGTCGCCCACGAGCCCTCTCCCGAGCGTGCGCTTGAGAGCGCGCAGCGCAGGGCGATGGTGCACGAGGCCCTGCAAGAGATCCCTATGGAGCAGCGCGCGGTCTTGATCGCGTTTGACCTTGAAGAACAACCCATGAATGAGATCGCTCTGGCGATGGAGGTCCCAGTGAAGACTGGCTACTCAAGACTGAGGCTCGCGCGCGAGGCCCTCGTGGGTGCCCTGGATCGTGCGCTACGACGGCGAGGTGAGCGATGAACGAAGAGCCCATGGTCGAGTACCCCGCGCACATTGAAGCGCTCATGAGCGACGCCCGAGAGATGTTCGAGCCTCCGGCGGGTGCACAAGAAGCTGTGCGGCTTCGGCTCGCAAAAACACTGGGTCCAGCGATGATCTCGCAGGCTGCTGTCCCAGCGGCGACCCAGGGACTGAGCGCTCTTTGGGCGACGCTCGCGGCGCTCACCGTAGGGGTCGTGATCGCGTGGGTGGCTCTCCGTCGCCCTGCGCCAACGGCACACCCGGCGACGTCGCCGGTCGCGAGCGCGCAGGTCTCTGTGCCCGCGCCCGCGGTGCTCTCTCGTCCTGTCGTGACCCCTGTGGTTGTGCCTGTGGTCTCGCCAGTGCAAGCGATTGTCCCTGTGAATTCTCAGGCCAATACGGTCGCCACGGTCGCCCCTCGGCCCCTCGATACGCTCGCCGCCGAGCAGGCGATCCTTGATCGCGCGAGGGCCTCTGTGCGCCGGTCCGAGTGGGACACTGCGCTGAGCGCTTTGCAGCTTCACGCCCGTCGCTTTGCGCGAGGTCAGCTCGTGGCCGAGCGCGAGGCGATGCGCGTGCGGGCGCTGATGGCGTCGGGGCGTCGCGAAGAAGGTCAGCGTGTGGCGCGTAGTTTTGTGAGCCGATTTGCTGCACATCCGTTGCGTTCTGCGGTTGAGGCGATGGCGCAATGAGAGCTGCTTGGTGCGCGCTGGGGGTCTTGATTCTTGTCGGCTGTGAGGTCGATGGGACCGTGGGGAGCACGATCGCTCTCACCGCGCCTGACGCGGTCACGTCGCGTGATGTATCCATGGAGGCCACGCCAGATGTGGTCGACAGCGTGGACGCAAGCGCTGTCACAGACGTGCGTGACGCCAGCGATGTAGAGACCTGCGGGGGCCTTGACGCGGCGGTCGAGCCGCGGGACGTCGTGCGATTGCCCCGAGATGCGCGCAGCGAGCCTGAGACGGTCCCTTGCGGCGCGATGAACCAATGCCCCTTGGGGCGCTGGTGTGAGATGGGGACCTGCCGCGCGCGTTGGATGAGCTGCGAGGCGGCGCGTGAGGTGTGCAACGGGCTCGACGATGACTGCGATGGCGTGGTGGACAATGGGATCGAGTGCGGAGGCGGCGCAGCCTGTCCTGATGGGCTCGTGCGCTGCCCGACGGGGTGCTTAGATCTGCGCAGTACGGCGTTTCACTGTGGGAGCTGCGAGGGGCTGTGCTCGTCGCGCTCGTGTGAGAACGGGGTCTGCAGCTGAGCGACGGGGTGTCCGGCGACGTCGCCGGTTTGTAACTCCCGGGCTCATTAATTCACTGTTCTTCACACGGCAGAGGCTGTGCAAAAGGGTCGCGATGCGTCAGCTTGGTCGGCGATGAAAGACAAAGTCGCGATTGTTACAGGGGCCAACACAGGCATCGGCAAAGAGACCGCGCGCGGGCTGGCCAAGCGAGGCTATTCGGTGGTGATCGCGTGTCGTGACGTGAGCAAGGGCGAGGCGGCCAAGCAGGACATTGTCGCGATCGATCCTGGCGCGGATGTGCACGTGATTGCCCTGGATTTGGCCAGTCGAACGAGCATCGAGGGCTTTGTCGCAGAGGCAGAGCGGATGCTCCCGAGGCTTGACGTCTTGGTCAACAACGCGGGCTTGTGGAAGACCGCGCGTGAGACCGGTGAGCTGGGTCTTGAGAGCACGTTTGCGGTCAATCATTTGGGCACGATGCGGCTCACGTTGGGGCTGCTTCCGTTGCTTGAGAAGAGCGCTCCGGCGCGGGTCGTCGTGTTGTCTTCAGCGCTGCACTATCGCGGCAAGATGGCGTGGGATGACCTGCAATTTGAGCGGCAGAGTTTTAGCGGGCCCGCGGCCTACAACCAGAGCAAGCTGGCCAACGTGCTCTTCACCAAGGCTCTCGCGCGCAGGGTCAAAGACCGCGGCGTGACGGTCAACGCAGTGCACCCGGGCGTGGTCGCGACAGAGCTCGCGCGAGATTATCCCAAGCTGTTGGTGAAGCTGTTTCACTTGTTCTTGCTGACGCCGGCGCAGGGCGCAGAGTGCTCATTGTTTGTCGCCACGGACCCCTCGCTCAAGGGAGTCACCGGCGAGTACTTTGAGAAATCACGCAGCAAAAAAGCAGCAAAAATCGCGCTCGATGAGAGCGAGCAAGAGCGACTCTGGACGCTGAGCGAGGCGCTCTTGGCGCGCACGGTCTAGCGCTGGCTTAGCCGCCGCAGGGGCCTGCGCTGCGTGCAGGACGTGTGGGTCGCCCAGGACAGGACTGAAAGGTCATCCCGTCGCAGCCACAGAACGGGGCGATGGCGGCGCAGTCGGTCTCGGGCGAGCAGCTGCCGGTGCCAGGGCATACGTTGACTGGGTAGACGCACTCGTTGCCCGGGCTGCAGGGGATCGTGGGCGAACATGTGCCCGGCGGGATGATTGGGCCGTCGCAGGCGCCCACGCGCACCGTCGGTTGGCTTGGCGAGCAGCCTTGGTAGGTCTCGCCAGTGCATGAGCAGTAGGTCTCGGCGCGAAAGCATGGGCTCGGGCGCATGCAGCGTCCACGCGTCCCTGGCGCGCAAGAGTTGGTTGTGAACTCGCAGAACTCGCCCTCCGAGCAGTCGCGCGCACTGAGGCATGATTGTCCGCATGCGATGAGCGTGCAGAGGGCGTTGCCGCCGCCCGCGGGACAGCTGCACGTGTTGCAGCCATCGCCTGCGGGACACGAGGTGCCCGCGGGACATTGCGTGCCGTCGTTAAGCCGACAAGAGAGCCCGCCGTCGCTGCGGCCTCCGTCCGGCGCGCTGCCGTCTGGGTTGGGGTTGACCGTGGTGCCACAGGCGCCGAGCGCGGCACCGAGCGCAAAGAGTGTGGCGAAGAGAGCCACACGAGGGGCGAGACGGTTCATGGTGAGGACTCCACGTTGTGAGTGAAAATGCAGAAAAAAATTGTCGCCGCTGTCAACCCAAGCGACACACTCTGGCGCACTTCAGGGGTGTCGCGAGCAGGGGGCTTGAGGAGATGCACTTCGCGGGCCGTCGCGTGAGCAGTCACTCACGGACGCTGAGATGCACGCGGCCCTCTGAGCGAATGATTGGGAGTGCGCCCGCGTGGGCGGTGCGGGGCTCGGTGACTTTGGCGGGGCGAATTGCAGGGTCTCGTGACTCCCACGCGCGCTCGACGTCTCGATCGAGCAGGTGCGTAGGGCGCACGTTGCGCAGGGCGTTGAGCATCACCGAGCGCACGTGGGGGTTGTCGCGCTCAAGGCTAGTGATCAGCTCGGTCATGCGCTCGCGCTGCAGGCCCTCTTGCGAGCCGCAGAGGTTGCACGGGAGGATCTCGAAATTGCGCGCTCGGGCGTAGTCCGCGATCTCGCGTTCGGAGCACTCGATCAGGGGACGGAGCACGACGAAGCGCCTGTCATCGGTGCGATACGAGGCGGGCATGGCCTGGAGTTTTCCGGCATAAAATAGGTTGAGCAAGAAGGTCTCGAGCGCGTCATCGCGGTGGTGTCCGAGGGCGATCTTGTTGCAGCCCAGGCGCTCGGCCGCGGTGTAGAGAATCCCTCGGCGCAATCGCGAACAGAGCGAGCAGTACGTCGCGCCCTCGTCGAGCTGCGAGACCACGACCGAGTAGGTGTCTTCGCGCAGGATCTCGTAGCGCACACCGATGGCATCGAGCTGACGAATCAGCGGGTTTCCGTCATAGCCAGGCTGTCCTTGGTCTAAGTGCACTGCGATGAGCTCGACCGAAAAAGTCAGGTGACGCACGAGCTCGGCCAAGAGCGCGAGCAACGTGTAG
Source organism: Deltaproteobacteria bacterium (assembly GCA_030694465.1). GTDB lineage: Bacteria > Myxococcota_A > Polyangia > Polyangiales > JAUXYJ01. The sequence goes on from JAUXYJ010000072.1 coordinate 28,316, forward strand.
CTGTCTTTGCCGCCCGAGACCGCGACCATGATTTTGTCCCCGTCCGCGAGGAGGTTGTAGTCCTCGCAGGTGCTGTGGAGTTGGCGGATCAAGCGCTTGTGCAGTCGTCGGGCTTCGTCCTTCACGGTGGTGCGGACCTTATCGCTCTTGCTGAACAATTGCGCTGACTAGCTGCGACGAAGGCGCCAACGCCAGTACGACCACAGTGCGTTGAAGCCTGCAAAAACGCACACAAAAGCCCAAGTCATCGCGGGCCCTCCGTCGAGGGCAGACCACACAAGTCCCAGCGTCGCGCTCGCCGACCACAGGATCTTGAGCTCTAACAGCGCGCGATAGCTCTCGACGCTGTTGTTGCGGCTCAAGAGCGACTGCGTTCCGATGCCGATGAGGGCTGCGGCGACGAGGCGCGACGAAATGGGGTCGATCTCGCGCCATCCGAGCGCCCCCAAGAACGCACGAGGTGCGACAAAGAGCGGGATCGCGAAGAGCCAATCCGCAGCGAAATGCAAGACAAACCATCGCTTGAGCGCGCTCGGGACCGCGGTATCACTCATCACCGTGGGACGCTATCACGCGTGCGTTGGTAGGCTCCGCGCAGAGAGCCCACCATGAGTTTGACAATCGAGACACGCGGACTTGTGCACACAGTCCAAGCGCCACCCTTTTGCGTGAACAGCGAGGCTGATTCGGTGGCGGTCTCACCCGATGGCGCGCTTCTGCTCGTGGCCGGTGACAAGATGCTCGAAGTGCTCGATCGCGTGAGCGGAGAGCTGCTGCAACGAATCGCGCTCAGAGGGGCAGGAGGCTATGGGCAGAGCGCGATTTTTACTGGAGACTCGGCGAGTATTGTGAGTGGTGGACACACAGGATCCGTGCAGGTATTCGACGCACGGACGGGGGCAGAAAAGCGGACGATCGAGACTGGGTTTCGCAACACGATCGCGCTCGCGGCGAGCCCCTCGGCGCCGTGGTTGCTCTTTACGGGCGGCTTTGATCAGCACGCCCGGCTGTGGGATCTGCGCGATGGGCGCGTGGTAGCAGAGCTTCCGTTTTGGGAGCACATCCACGATGCGCGCAGCTATGTGCATGGCGCTGTGTTTTCGCCCGATGGATCGCGTTTGGTGACGTTGACGTATCAGGGTGCGAGCTTGTGGGATGCACACACGCACGAGCACCTCGGGGTGGTCGCTGATGAGAACTTTGTCCCGGCGGGGGCGGCCTTCGGTCCTGACGGCGAGGACCTGTTCTTGGCGAACAACAAAGGGCGATTCTGTCTTGTAAATCCCAGGACTCTGCAGGTTGAGCTTGACCGCGAGGTGCTTCCGTTAGGGCGCAGTACGCACGGCCTGGGCGTGACCGCAGACGCAAAGTGGCTGGTGGCCGCCAGCGAAGACGGATGTGTTCATGTGCTGTCTCCGCGGACGCTAGTGCTCAAATCGAGCAGCGAAACAACCGCCGGAATCCCTCAGATGGCGCTCTGCACGCAAGACCCTACGCACGCCTGGGTCAACGCACGACGCGGTCGCATCGAGCGTGTGCGGGTGCCTTCGGCAGAGATCGTCGCCACCGTGGGCGGCGGCACGGTGCAGTCGTTAACCTTTGATGACGCAGCCAATGTGCTGGTGATTGCACGTGAGGCTCATGGCGTTGAGCGGGTGGACTTAGTGACCACTGCGTGCTCGGTTCTGATCTCTGCGGACGGGCTCACGGGCGCGGTGTCCCCGGGTGGAGACTACGCGATGGCGTACGTGCCCAAGACGGGTGCTTTGGTTCGCTGGGATTTGCGCACGGGCCAAGCGCTCGAGGGCGTCGTCGAAGGGTATGGGTCGATGGCGCGCATCGCGATCGATCGCGCTGGTGGGCCCATCTTTGCGATGAACAACGCGGTACGCGCAGCAGGCGAGCGGTGGACCGTGAGCGGACTCACTCCGCGCGCGGGGCTCTCCCAGTCGCGGTCGGGCGCGTGGATCGCACTGATCGATCGCAAGGGATTGTGGCGGATTCATGTGCGCGATCGCGTGATCGAGACGATCGCAGAGCGTGCGTCGGGTGAGCTGGTCGCCATCAGCGAGACGGGCGAGGTCGCTTACGTTGCGGGCTCGAAGATCACGTGGGCTGGGAGCGTCGATGAGCTCACTGGGCAGCGCCCCGGGGTGAGCAGTGCGGCGATCGCCAAGCTAAGTTCGCTAGCTATTTCGCAGGATGGATCGTGTTGTGCAGCCGGCGACTCTGAGGGCTCGCTCTATCTCGTGCGACGCGATCAGCCCAAGCGTGTTGCGAGCGCGCGCGCGCTGTTGGGCCGGGTGACCGCGGTGGCTTTCTCTGCGGACGGGCGTCGCGTAGCGGTGAGCGGGACCGACCCCGAGGTGCGTGTATACGACGTGGACACGCTGATGCAGGTGCCCGAAAAGACTAGCAGAAAACCAGCGAAAAAGAGCGCGAAGAGCCCATGAGTGACTACGATGACGAGCCCGATCGGGCAGCGATTTTGCAGCGTCGTGCGCTGTTGCTCGCGACGGTGACCGTGGGCTTTGCCCTGACCCTGAGCGCTGCACAAGACGCTCGCGCGGACGCGGGTGGGGGCGACGCGAGCGGGCAGGACGAAGACAATCTCCCGTCGGTTGAGTCGCTGCCCGAGGTGCAGCTGGATGCGACCGTGGTGACTGTGATTCCTCAGCCGTGTCTCTCGCCGATCCGTGATCGCCCGGCTACGCGGGGCTGTGGTTGCAGCGGCGTGGGACGATCGGGGGGCGGCTCGTCGTGAGAATCCCTGCCATTGTGCTGGGCGTTGTGCTGTGGTCGTCGGTCTCGTGGGGGCAGTCGCTTGAGTCCCAGGCGCGACTTCGGGACTGCATTGCACGCGCGACGGATGGCCGTGAGCCCTTGCATGTTGCGCGAGAGCTCACCGAGTGCGCATCGCGGATCGAATCCGGCGACGTCGCCGGGTCGCGCGTCGCGCGGTTGGTCGCTCAGGCTTGGGCGCGTACGCAGGACAGCGCCGCGGTGGTCACCTGGGGCACGCGGTGTGTGCAAAGGGCGACAGCGGGTGAGATCGCGTTACGGCGATCTTGCGTGCGATTGGTGCGAGAACACTGGGATCGCGTCGCGTGGATTCGTGCGATCGATGGAGTCCCTGCGTGCGTATGGCGCCTACGAGACGTGAGCGCTGCTGGGGACACGATGGAGGTGCGCGCGCAGTACGTGCCTGTCAACGCGGGCGAGTACCGTGCTGAGGGCACATGCCCCGGAGACAGAGTCGCTCAAGCGTCAGAGCGCTGGGTGCTGCGTGCGCAGACGCGCTACACGATCGCGACGACGGTCGTGCTCTCTCAGTGAATCCGCGGTGAAATAGGCAGCTTCTTGAGGATCTCGGCCTCGCGCACGGCGAGCTCTTGCAGGCGCTTGCGAGCGACGGACTCTCCGGCGATCTCTTCGGCGAGCGAGGCAAAGAGCCGGTAGTGCTGCGCCTCGGAGATAAACAATTGGCCGTACCAAGCGCGCATGGGCTCGGTGGGAGCGTGATCGCGAAGCAGGCTAAATCGCTCGCAAGATCGCGCTTCGATCAGAGCGCCGACGGTGAGCCGGTCGAGCAGTGGGCCGAGGTCTCCGTGGGGCGTGTCGACGAGTGATGCCTTGCGCAGGGCTCCTGCGTAGGGGTCTTCGCCGGGGGGCCGTGGGTTAAATCCGCGCGCTTCGAGCTCGGCGTACACCTGCTGGACGTGGGTGAGCTCTTCGCGGGCGAGCTCACTGAGCGTGCGAACAAGCCGAGAGAACATAGGGTATCGCGCCACGAGGGCCGTCGCGTTGGACGCGGCCTTGAGCTCGCAGTGCAGGTGATCGTGCAGCACGGCGTCGAGGTCTGAGCGCGCGGCGTCAATCCAATCGGGGTGTGTGGGCGCAAGCAATCCAAGCATCACGGCGAGGCGCGGTGTAGCATCTTTTGACGCCCTCGCGTGGGGCCGTGCCTCTGTCTACAAACACCCTGAGAATATCCGTGCGTACTTGCTCTGCTGGCGTTGTCTATGCGCTCATGACTGTGGCGTCGCTGGCGTGCAACGACGGTCATTCGCGGCCACCGAGCGAGCCCGATCCTGCGGACGCCGAGGTCGTGTTGAGCGTGCCGCGGGAGGCCAACCCTGCGATTGAGTCAGGCGAGCCCGAGCTCGTGACGGGCTCTCAGTGTCCAGGGGTGAGGCTCTATCGCGTGTCGCGTCGGTGGGCTGCGGACGCGGGAGTCACTGCGCGCCTAGGGCCGCGCTATTTTGGTCTCGATGATCGCCACCGAGTGATCGCCCTGCGCGACGTGGTGTTGTGTGAACTCCAGCAAATGCACTGGGTGACTACGCCTCATGATGAGGGCAGTTATCTCTTGCATTGGCGTGGGCCGTGGCTGTTCTCGATGGACGAAGAGTGTGTGTGGCGCGGGCCGATTCGCACGCGAGCGACCGCAGATGGGCGAGCCCTCACGGTGCGTGAGCGGTGCGTGCGTCCCACGCGAGAGCGCACGGTGACCCTTGAGGTAGACCGTGCGTATCGCGAGCTGCGTGGGCCCTGAAGCGCTCTTGGGTGGCAGTGCGGTGTGGACCTTGTGCGGGCATTCGAATTACACCCTTGGGCTGTGCAAACGGATCGCATTGTGGTGGCAGGCTGGGGCGTGGTGGCGCCTGGGGCGAGCGGTGTGAGCGCGCTTCGGTCGCTACTTTTGCAGGGAAAGAGCGCCATCACGACCCCCAACCTTGGGCCCCTGGGCGAGGGGCTCTTTGCCGTGGGGCAGCCCTCGCTGGACGAGGCCGCGTTGCACGGGTGGCTGAGCGCGCATTGGGGGCCGGCGCGCGCGACGCAGTGGGTTCACCGCGCGGGGGACTGCGTGAAATTTACCGTAGCTGCGTGTGCCGAGGCGCTTGAGAGCAACGCGGGGCTCGAGGCTTTGTTGCGCGCGCTTGATCCGCGGGTGCGGGTGATCTTGGGGACAGGGCTGACTGATTTGGGCGAGGCGTTTAGGGCTCGCGAAGATCTCACACGGGCCACGCGTGTGTGGGAGAGCTTTTGGGCCGACCCTGCGCGCAACGAGGCGCGGCGAGTGTACGAGCGCGCGCGTGCCGAGGGCGCACAGCCCACCGCACACGAGCCCGAGGACTACCGAGCGCACGCCGAAGACAGCCTCGCGCGCTACGAAGCTCTGTTGAGATTTAACGCGTATTGGACCACGCAGAGTGATCAGCGTGCGCGGTTCGAAGCGCAGCTTCGAGAGATCGAGCGCAGTGGCGCGGTGAGCGACCTCGCGCGTGGTCCCTTGCGTGTGATCGCCGCACGGCAGCGCGCGCTGCGGAGCTTGCTTGAGAAATTCGGGGCGCCCCCGCCGCCGTGGCACGGGGTTGATCCGCAGCTCTTGTGGTCCATCCCCAACGCGCCCGCAGCCGAGCTCACGATGCTGTTGGGCTTGCACGGCCCTGCGTTTGCGCCCGCGGGTGCGTGTGCCGCGTTTGGCTTGTCGCTCTCGCTCGCGTGCGAAGCGATCGCGCATGGGGCGTGCGACGCTGCGATCGTGGGGGCGTGCGACCCGAGCCCGCTGCCCGAGGTGGTCGCGGCGTTTCATCGCGCGAGGCTCACGCCGGCGTGTGGGACCCGCAATGACCCGTTTACGGAGCTACGCGGGACGCACGTGGCGGGGGGCGCGTGTGTCTGGATTATCACACGTGAAAGCGTCTTGCGTGCGCACGGTCTTGTCCCCGTAGGCCCAGCGATTGTGGGCCACGCGGTGAGCTCGGACGCCGAGCACATGATCACGCCGAGCGAAGAGGGGCCGCGTCGCGCGATTGGGCAAGCGATCGCGATGGCGGGGATCACTCCGGGGCAGATCGCGCTCTGGGATCTCCACGCGAGCGGCACGCCAGGCGACGCGAGCGAGCTCGCGCACGTGAGGCAATTTGCAGGGCCAAAGACACGGTTGACCGCGCGCAAGGGGCAGCTCGGGCACGGGATGGGCGTGGCCGGTGGCTGGGAGATCACGGCCCTGGCGCTCTCGCTCAGAGACCAATATGCGATGGACACTGGGATTGATCGCGACGCGATTCACCCGGAGCTTGCGGCGAGCACGGGCGGGGCCCTGGTCACGCGAGGGGGCGCAGAAGTGCATGGAGATTATGCGGTCAAGGTCTCGCTCGGTGTGGGCGGGATCACGAGCTGTGTGGTGATCGAGCGCATGGCGTAGGGCGTGGGCGAGAGGTCTGCGCTTGATCGCGGCGGTGTGCTTGTGCTTTGGTGATTGCGCGTTGTGAGTGATCAAACGAGCGCAGCAGGGCGGGCATTGCGGGGCGGCTACGAGACCCTAGGCATCTCGTTGTCCATGTTGTTGGACGCTGGGCGTGGGATCATGACCACGGAGAGCGCTGACAAGCGGTTGATAGAATGGTCCGCAAAAATGCTGGACCTTGTCGACATGAAGTTTACCGTGACCGGGCGCGAGAACATCGACCCGAGCAAGAGCTACTTGCTCATGTCGAATCACGCGTCGCACTTTGATATTCCGGTGCTGTATCAGGCGTATCGACGGCCTTTGCGCATGGTGGCCAAGAAAGAGCTCTACCGCATCCCGTTCTTTGGGCCTGCGATGCGCGCTGCGGGGTTTCCGGAGGTTGATCGGGGCAACCGCGCCAAGGCAGTCGAGAGCCTGCGCCAAGGCTCCTCGCTCATCGAGAGCGGGGTCTCTCTCTGGATCGCGCCCGAGGGAACGCGCTCGCGCGACGGGACCCTGCAGCCCTATAAAAAAGGCGGCTTTGTGCTCGCGCTTGAGTCATCGCTGGTGATCCTCCCGTTGGGCCTCGCGGGCACGCGAGACGTGCTCGCTCCCTCGACGTTGACGCTGCACCGAGGGGTGCATGTTCATGCTCATTTTGGCGCGCCCATTGTGCCTAGCGCCGAGGGGTACTCGGTGCCCGCGCGGGACGCGTTGATGGCCACGGTGCGCGCGTCAATGGTCGAATCGATCGCCTATGCACAGGCCCAGCGCGGTGCATAAATCCCGCGCCCGTTGCGTCTACTCACACCCACCATGCGTGCCCTCGTACGTGTGCGGCCCTCTCTGACTTCGTAGCCCAAAGGACACCCCTGGTGAACGCCCCATCCCGTCGCAGCACATTGATTTCTCTTGTCCCTGTCGCGCTTGTCGCTGCATCGATTGCTGGATTTGCTGCGGTCGCCTCGGCTCAAGCGCGGCTCGATCAGCTCAGTGGACGCAACCCTAGGCCTACGCCCAGCTTCACTTCGGACGGAGGCACCGACGCGCGGATCGCGTCGAACAACGTGGGCAGCGGCAACGGCCCCACGGTCTCGAGCGGACCCAGCTCGGCGCTCTCGGGAAGCGCAGATTCGCACCCCGAGGCCATCACGGGCCCCATCAACGAGGCCGACGCCGCGCGGATCTTGCGCTCACGCATGAGCCAACTGCAGCCCTGTTTTGATCAAGCGCGCACACGCGATCGTCGCTTTACCGCGGCGCGTGTCAATGTGCGCCTGACCATCGAGCGCGACGGCCGTGTGCGTCCGCCGTTGCTCAACGTGAATCCGGCCAACCCCGAGATGCTGAGCTGTCTAAACACGGCCATTGTGGCCATGACGTTTCCGCGTCCGGCGACGTCGCCGCTTGTGCTGTCGTACCCCATGAACTTTGTGCCCGCGCCCACGGCAGCGCCTGTGCGCCCGCGCGGCACACGACGCTAGACGCAACGCGCTGCGTCATCGTTTGCGAGTGAAATCACCGGGGTTTTGTGGGTCTCGCGAGGTAGGGTGAAGCGTCTTTTGCTTTGGCCTCAATATCTTGCTGGAGGTAGTGCTCGGTGACGTTGCGAACGTGGTTTTCGGCTCGTACGGGCCTTGGGTTGGGCGTGTTGGGAGCGGTGGCGTTGGTCACGACCGCGACGTGCGCGCCTGCGTTTGACACGACGCGCGTCGAGGGACCGCGCGCTGAGACCGTGGGCGGGGACGTCTTTGGCGTGGTCTGCGAACGCGTAGATGTCAGCGAAAATCCAACAGATATCGATTTTTCGCGCGCGCGTCCTGTGTGTGCAGGGCTCACGATGGATCCCTGCATGTCGGCCGAGGGCGGCGTAGGCCCACGGGTGTGTGCGATGGCCTCGAAGCGCACCGCGATTGTGGGCGCGCTCGACCGCGTCGCGCCGATGTCCCTGCACCGCCCGCTTGACCAGCTGTTGCAGCAGCTCTTGCCGTTGTATGGGCCTCAAGACGGTCGCTTCACGATGGGCGCTCTCGTCGATTTGCCTGACGGAACGCAGGCTCCCGCCGAAGACCTCTTGCCTCGCACGACGCGCTCGGTGAGTGAGCTCTTGCGCTCGCTCATCCGCGACGAAGAAGTGGTCTCAGCGATCTCGCGCATTTCGTTTCGCGAGGGCACAAGGCCTGCGCGGTTGGCCTTGGGGGCCACACAGGCGATGCTCTCGTATCCGCGCATGGGGCAGTCGATCGAGCGCATGATGTCGCTCTTGCGCCCGGCCGACGGCGACCGCCCCGCCGGAGCCGGAAATCCTCAGCTCAACATCCTCCTCGACGTCGCTCGCTCTGAGATGTCCCGCGCGGCCCCTGCGCCCGCTTCGCCTGCCGCGGTGGGCACGACCCTCGACGCGGTGATGGACCTCGTGTTTCGCCAAGACGACGCGCTCTCGACGGGCAAACCACGGCTCATTGTGCGCCGAGATAGCTTCGGCATGCCTCGCGTCGCCCGCGCGATGGACGGCTCGCTGCCCATGCCCTTTGTCGACGCCAACAGCGACGGCGCAGCCGACAGCCAAGGAGGGCGCTTTGTGGCCGCTGGGCGTGTGCTCAACGTGCCGACGCCCTTCGCGACCACCACGGCCGCAGGGGGCGGGATGCGAGACCCCGAGGGCCGCGCGCTGACCAACCTCGGGCCCATGTTTGAGTACGTGGACCTCGATCGCACCCTGATGGGCGCGCTGATGCGTGACACCCGGAGCCTCGTGCGCCCGGACAACAACATCGCGCTGCAATTGGCCCGGAGCGCGAGCGGCTTCTTTGGCCCACGTCGCATGGTGACGCGCGACGATGCGAGCGCAGATGCAGCGTGTCCGACGGACGAAGATCCACGTCGTCGCTGTCGTCCGCCCGCGCTGCAGTACAACAGCTTTGACGCAACGGGCTCGGCGCCCGCGCTGGATCTCTTGCATGCGCTAGGGATTTTGCTGGGTCATCGCGAGGTTGATCCGGTGCTCGAGACCGCGCAACAGCTGATGACCAACCACGCGGGGCTCCTCGCGCGCAACACCGCGGCGATGCTCGCGATCGACCGCGTGTCGGACATGACACCCGCTGCGCGCATGGACGCGCGCTCGGTGATCTGGGACGACGTCGTGGATATTGTCAGGGATATCTCACGTAAACCGGGCCTCCTCGAGGACCTGCTCACCGCGGTGCAAGACCCCGCGACCGAGCAGTGGATGCGCGCGTTTGCGACGTTTACGGTGCACCGCGATCGCGTCGAGCCCGACTGGACCTCTGCCTCGCGCATGAACGCATCGCTCGCGTCGCGCACGTTCTCGCAGCGTGTGGACTATGCGCGCTCAGACATCGTCGATCAGCGCGTTGGGCCCGACGGGGTGACGAGCTACGGACCTAACGATAACCGCAGCATTATGCAGCGATTTTTGCACTTGGTGTACGACCTTGATGGCGTGCGCATGTGCAACAAGAACGGCGCGCGGGTGATCACGTTTGGGATCCCGTTGCCGGGGACCTACAGCGCGTGCGAGATCTTCGAGGTCCCCGACGCCGCAGTGTTCTATCTGCAGACGGTGATCGGCACCGGAAACATCGAGATGAAGCCCGGTTTTCTCAGGCTCGCAGGCAATATTTCGCCTGCGCTGATGGACGGGATTCTCTCGCGCGAGACCGAGATCGAGGGCTTTGACACCACGCCCACGCCGCAGGCGGTCAACCGCATGGTGTTTGCGCCCGATGTGCGCCGCACGGCGATGCTGCGCGGGCTGATGGATCCACCGGTGACCCGCGACGGGCGCCCGGTGCGTGAAGTGCACCCAGGGACCATTTTTACCTGGGAAACCAGCGGATTTTACAACGGTCTCATGCCCCTCGCGCGTGCGTTTAATCGCCACGAGGGTGGGCTCAAGCTCTTTGTGCGCATCATGAGCGCGATGCACTTGCACTGGGCTACGGCCAGCGCCGGGGGCTACCAGAGCACCGACCCGATGCGCCCGCTGTACTCGCGGATGTCGGGCGCGCGCAACTACGAGCCGATCATCTCGGCCGCGATGGCCGGGGATTTTCCTGCTGCTTCGCGCGAGCTGGTCACCGTGTTGCCGAGGCTCAATGTGGGCGGGCGCACGGGCCGCGACGTGATCGCGCAGGCCGTGAGGATGTTCGTGGACCCCGCGCAGTTTGCAGGGATCGCGTACCGCGATGGGCGCACCACGACGACGCGCTCGGATGGCACCACGCGGGTGGATCAACCGAGCTTGTTTCACCTCTTCGCCGACGCGTTTAACGCGATGGACCCTGTGCTTGATGCGCCCCCTGCTACGCGCACAAGCTGGGAATCTGCACGCAGTTCGCTCGTGGACACCTTTATGGGGACCACGGGAACCGGCGCGACCACGACCTTCTCGAACCGACAGATCCCTGTGATCAGCCGGCATTTGTTGCAGTGGGCACGGCAGCGCATCGCCGTGCACCGCACCGCAGGGGACCTTGATCCGTGGGCCCGTGGCATGTCGCGCCGCGCGGCCGAGGTGACCTCGGGCCCTGCATTTTCGGCGGGTTATGACCTGCTCGCCGTGCTCGACACCGATGTCCCTGCGCGCACCGCGGCGGGCGACATGCTCAGCTACTTCTTGGACGACAGCGGGACCAACCCGGACAACCCCTTTGGGCTCACGCTTACGGCGATGGGGGACGCGCTGCAAATGCTCCGAGTCGACAGTGACATCGACCCGCTGTTGCGCGCGATGGCGCCCGCGATGCAGCGCAGGGTCACCAGCACCGAGGGCGTCGAAATCACCGACGGATTGCTCATGAGCTCGCTGCGCTTGCTCGACCGTTCGCGGCAGTACGACACCAACCAAGTACTCGATCGCGTGCTGATGAACCTGGTCTCGCGGCCCAACCCCAACGTCGCGGGCGACGAGCCCATCAGTGTCTTGGCCGACGCGATCGCAGAGAACACCCGCGTGCGCCCCAACGAGAACAAGCCGCTCTCGACCGACGACGTGCGGCGAATCTTTGGCGAGGTCGAGAGCTTCTTTAGCGATCGCTCGCGCGGCCTTGAGCAGTTTTATTACATCGTGCAGCACCGGAGACTCTGAGCCGTGACGTCTGGGATTGCTAGGTTTTTTGCAGGCGCTTTGTGCTCGCTTGCGGTGTCTGCTGTGGCCTCACGCGCAAACGCTTCGGGCTTCTTTGTGACCGAGCGCGGCGTGCGACCCCTCGCGCGCGGCGGTGCGTTTGTCGCGGGCGCCGACGACGCGCACAGCATGTGGTTTAACCCCGCAGGGCTCGTGCACGCGGGACGCAGCTTCTTGATCGACGCGGCCTACGTGGGACACAACGTGCGCTACACGCGTGAGTCTCTACCCGCGATGAACATGCCGGTGAGCTATCCTACAGTGACCAATGGACAAGCGCCGCTGGCCATTCCGACGCTCGCGCTCACGCACAACTTTGGTCTCCAGCGCGCCAACTTTGGGCTGATGATCGCGGCGCCCAACGCGGTGATCCCGTCGTATCCCGAGGGGAGCCAAGACAACCCCGCGCCGCAGCGCTACTCGCTCTACACGCTCAACGGGTCGATCTTGGCCACCGTGGGCGTCTACGGGGCCTACAAGCCCTCAGAGCAGTTCTCGTTCGGTGGCGGGATACTTATGCTCGCCGGGACGTTTAACGCCCGTGTAGCGCTCACGGGCTGCCCCTCGACCATCACGTGTCAGCCCGAAGATCCTGCGTGGGACGCGGTGGCACAGATCGAGGCGGGGCCCATTCTCTCTCCCACGGCCGCGATGGGGGTGCAGTTTGCTCCCGCGCCGTGGCTGCGCTTGGGGCTCTCAGGGCAGCTCCCGATGTGGGTCGATGCGCCTGCAAAATTGCGGGTAAGATTGCCGTCGCACCCGTTTTACGACGGCGCGATGACCCAGGGGGACAGCGCGTCGGTCTCGTTTGTGATGGCGCCCATTTTGCGGGCGGGCGTCGAGGTGAGGCCTACGCCGGTCGATCGCATCGAGGTCGCGTTTGTGTGGGAGGCGTGGAGCGTGCACGACGCGATCACGCTGACCCCTCAGGGCATGGGAATTTCGCTCACCAATGTGCGCGGCGTCGGGACCTACCAGATCGGCCCGCAGACCATCGTGCGCGGGTGGCAGCACGCGTTCTCGGCGCGCATTGGGTACGAGCGACACCAGTCTCTGCCGGGGGGCTGGAAGCTGTTTCCGCGCGCGGGGTTTTCGTTTGATAGCAGCGCGTCGCCCAACGAGTACACGAGCGTGATGACCCTGGACGCGGACAAATTCGTGGGCACCGCAGGCGTCGGGTTTGGCCGCGGCGCGTGGCGTATCGATGCCAACTTTGCCTATGCCTATTCGCCACCCGTCGTGGTGGCGGCCGGGGATGCGCGCATCCCGGTGGTGGCGCCCTTTCGGCAGTCTCGCGATGCCAACCGCAACTACATCAACGGTGGGCGCTACGAGATGAGCAACTTCGTCGCGGGCGCGGGGTTCGAGTACCGCTTCTAGCGCATTCGACGAGCGAAATTGCAGCTCAGACGTTAAAGCGAAAGTGCACCACGTCGCCGTCGCGCATCACGTACTCTTTGCCTTCGATGCCGAGCTTTCCGGCTGCTTTGACCCCGGCTTCGCTCTTGTGCTTCAAGAGGTCTTCCCAAAAGATCACCTCGGCTTTGATAAACCCACGCTCGAAGTCTGTGTGGATTTTTCCTGCCGCTTGCGGTGCCTTGGTCCCACGCTTGATGGGCCACGCGCGCACCTCGGTCTCACCCGCGGTGAAGAACGTGATGAGGTCCAAGAGCGCATAGCCCGTGCGCACGACGTTGTACAAGCCCGGCTCTTCGAGGCCGATACCCGCGAGAAAGTCCGCTTGGTCTTCTTTGGGAAGTGAAGCGATCTCGCTCTCGATCGCGGCAGAGATTCTCACCACGGGGGTGTTGCGCTCGCGGCCCAGCGCTTCGACCGCGCGGACGTGCGCGTTGCCGTCGCCCGTGAGGTCACCCTCGCTGAGATTCGCCACAAAAAACACAGGCTTGTCGGTGATGAGACAGAGGTGCTTGAGCACAGCCCGCTGCTCGTCCGTCATGGGGATCAGGCGCGCGAGCTTGCCGCTGTCGAGGCCCTTCTGTGCGAGCTCGTAGACCTCGGCGACGAGCTTGTCTTCGGCCTTGCCGAACTTGGCGACCTTGCGCGCACGATCGAGTGCTTTTTCGCAGGTCTCGAGGTCTTTTAAGATCAGCTCGGTCTCGATGGTCTCGATGTCCGAGAGGGGGTCGACCTTGTTGTCTACGTGAATGATCTCGTCGTTGTCGAAGCAACGGACCACGTGTGCGATCGCGTCGACGTCGCGGATGTTGGACAAGAACGCGTTGCCGCGGCCTTCGCCCTTGCTCGCGCCACGGACGAGCCCGGCGATGTCGACAAACTCAATCGACGCGGGCACTTCTTTGAGGGGTTTTTCGAGCGCCACGAGCACATCGAAGCGCTTGTCGGGGACGATCACCGTGCCGCGGTTGGGCTCGATGGTGCAAAACGGGTAGTTCGCAGACTCGGCCTTGGCGGTCGAAGAGACCGCGTTGAAGAGAGTGCTCTTGCCCACATTGGGCAGCCCGACGATTCCGATCTGCAAGGCCATGCGACGTACGTTCTCCGTGAAATAGACGGTGCCAAAAGACTCGCGGCGCGTAACACGAAGCGCACACCCGTCGCAACCGCTGCCACGCGCTTGTCCCCTGGGCGTATCCGCGCTGAACTCACAGCATCATGTTTGTCGAGCGCACGTTTGACCCCACACTCTATGCGGCGCCGTTGTTCTTGTTGGCCATCGGGATTGAGTACAAAGTCCTGCAAAAACAAAGACAAAGTGAACGCTCGGTCCGTGGCTACGAGCGCCGCGATGCGGTCGCATCGGTCGCGATGGGGCTCGTGTCGCTCTTGCCCGTGGGGCTCTTGTTGCACATGCAGTTTGTGCTCGCACAGTGGCTCTGGCCGCACCGCGTGACCGACCTGGGCGAGGGAGTGCTTGGGTGGATTGTTGCGATGATTGGCTGGGATTTTATGTACTACTGGCTCCATCGCTTCGAGCACGAGTCGCGTGTGCTGTGGGCCGCGCACGTCAACCATCACTCGAGCGAGTACTACAACCTCGCGACCGCGCTGAGGCAGCCGTGGACGCCGTGGCTGACGTTGCTGATGTTTCCGCCGCTGGCGCTCGTGGGGGTGCGGCCAGGGCTGATCATCGCGGCGGGCGGGTTTAACCTGATTTATCAGTTCTGGATTCACACCGAGGCGATCGATCGCATGCCGCGCTGGTTTGAGTGGGTGTTTAACACGCCGTCGCATCATCGCGTGCACCACGGCGCGAACGAGAAGTACTTGGACAGCAATTATGCAGGGATTCTGATCGTGTGGGACAAGCTCTTTGGGAGCTTTGTCCCCGAGCAAGAGCCCGTGCGCTATGGGCTCACGACCAACATCGAGACGTACAATCTCTGGACCATCGCGTTTCACGAGTACGTCGCGATCGCGCGCGATGTGCGCCAAGCGAGCTCGTGGCGCGTGCGCTTCAAGCGCGTGTTTGCAGGCCCCGGGTACAAGCCCGAGCTCAGCGATTAAAGTCACGCGAGAGCAAATCCATCGCGGCTTTGATGCGTCTCAAGCCCCCGTGCGAAAACTCTCCCCTGCGCTCTTGTCTCTCGCGTTGCTGTCTTGCCAGACCCCTCGATTGCCCGATCCTCAGGTGCCATCACGGGGCCCAGTGATCGCGATGGACAGCGAAATCCCTGGGCAAGACGCGATGGTTCTCTCGGGTGCGTTTGTGAGCGCCCCGCCGGTCCTGGGGGACGCGGCGGTGCCCGACGGGGGTGTGGTGCCTCCGCGGATCGCGAGGCTTGAGGCGTTTGGGAGCGAGGCTGCGTACAGGGCCTTGGGCGCAGAGCTTGAGTCTGCCGAGCGCGCACGTGAAGAGCACGCAGCGCGCGAGCGCGCGAGAGAGCGAGCGGCGAGACAACACAAATGGCGCGAAGAAATCCAGCGTGGAGCACAACGCCGTGGCGACGCTGGCGTGCCGATTGACTTCGCTGCTGACTCGCCGAGCGAAGCCGCCAGCGCGCCTTCGCCTGCGCCGGCTTCACGCGCTGCTGCGGCTCCCACAGCAGCGACTCCCGCTGCCGGCGCGCAGACCTCGATCACCAACAACCAAGAGCAGGGCGTCGAAGAGGGCGACATCGTCAAAGTCCGTGGAAACGACCTGATCATTCTTCGCCGCGGGCGCTTGTACTCGGTGCGCGTCGAGGGCACACGCATCACACCGCGCAGTGTGATCTCTGCGGCGCCTCCCAACGTGCACCCCGCGTCTTGGTACGACGAGATGCTCGTCGATGGCGACACGATCTTGGTGATTGGCTACGGCTATGAGCGTCGCGCGACCGAGGTCAACCGATTTGCGCTCGCGCAAGATGGGCGGATCACGTACCGAGACACGATCTTGCTGAGCTCGGGGGACTACTATTCATCACGCAATTACGCCAGCCGCGTAGTGAATCATCAGCTGGTTTTGTACACGCCGATCCCGTTGTTTTCGGGGCGCTACGATGCGACCACGCGGCGCTATGAGCGGGTCTTTACGATGCCCGGTTGGCGCACGCTGGAGGGCGAGTGGCAGACGAGCGCCAACTGGGGCGAGGTGTATCGTCCGGTGCGGAGGATGGGGTACCAAGCGATGCTGCACACGGTGCACACGTGTGATCTCACGGGGCCGTCGATGCGCTGTCATTCGCGCGGCGCAGTGGGGCCTGCGGCGCGGAGCTTTTATGTCTCTGGCGAGGCCGTGTATCTCTGGGTGACGAGCAACGCGACGGACCCGGATCCGTACGCACGCACGCACGAAGATCTGTACCGCGTGCAGGACCCGAGCAATGTGGGCTCGGTGGTGTACAGGTTTCCGTTGGGGCCGGGGCCGGTGGGGGCGGTGATCGCGGCGGGGAGCCCGACGGACCAGTTTTCGTTTCGCGAGCGCGAGTCCAAGCTGCAGGTGTTGGTCACCGCAGAGGGGCGTGGCGATGGCATGTGGTCCGGCGAATTGAGCCTCGGAGACATGGCGCTTTATCAGATTCCGTTGAGCTATTTTTCTAACCAAAGTCCTGTCGCGACCTCGGACATGGTGCGCCGGCTCCCGCGTCCCGAGCAGCCGTACATGATGCAAAACCGCTTCGTGGGGGACTATGTGCTCTATGGCTCGGGCGAGACCTGGGTGCGTCGACGCCGGGCGCAGCCCAACGGCTCGCATCAGCTCTTGGCGCATCACATTGGGCCTGCACAGACGCAGTCCATCGCGCTCTCGAGCAGCGTCGATCGCATCGAGCCCATGGACCGCGACGCGGTGATTGTGGGCACGCACGGGAGCGACCTGTACTTCACCGCGCTCGCGCTCGACGCGACCGCACACACGCAGGGGACCTTTACGAGGCAAAACGCAGCGCAGGGTGAGACGCGCTCACACGGGTTCTTTTATCTACCCGACGGAGACCGCCGCGGAATGTTGGGCTTGCCGTTGCGTTCGGGCGGAGAGCCTGGCTACCGACAGCTCTCTTCGGGCTCGGCCGAGGTGCTCTTTTTGCGAGTCAACGACCTGAGTTTTCATGGTCTGGGCTCACTCCGAGCGCAGCCGCCCGCCGCGGGGTTTAACGATCAGTGCGTGGCCTCGTGCATGGACTGGTACGGCAACGCGCGGCCGATCTTTTGGCAAGGGCGCATTCTTGCGCTGATGGGGTACGAGCTCGTCGAAGGCAGTTTGCGTGCAAATTCGCTGCAAGAACGCGCACGTACGAACTACTACACCGCGCTCGCTTCGCAGATCCCGCCGCGGTGAGAGAGACTCTGTCCCGCCACCGGTGGCTGGAGTGAGCGGGCTGCATGGCGCTCGGGACTCGCGGATAGACCCCTCGTTATGCAGAGAAAATGTCGATTTTCTCGTACCGAGTGACCCAGTGCGGCGCTGATCGATTGAGGTTGCGTGGCGGTTGCGTGCAATCGTCCGAGGGTTATCACCGCGCCCACCATGGCGAGCGCGATGCACGAGACCCTCACCGCACTTTTGCAGCAGAGCCCAGGGCTCTTGCGTGACCTCTTGCGCGCGCTGGGGCGCCCCGTGTTTAGCGAATCATTGCGCG
>JAUXYJ010000008.1 GCA_030694465.1 Deltaproteobacteria bacterium
GGGAGCCCCCAAGGAATGGGCGGACAAAACCGCCGAGCTCGGTCGATCCCCGCGTGGGCGGGGGAGCCCGGGGAAGAACCGCGATGCTCCACCTTCGCTACGGTCGATCCCCGCGTGGGCGGGGGAGCCCAGCACGGCCACAGTGACAACGTGACCCGAGTCGGTCGATCCCCGCGTGGGCGGGGGAGCCGCTCGTCGCCGTGTGAAATTGCAGGTCGATCTCGGTCGATCCCCGCGTGGGCGGGGGAGCCTTTGCAGTCTGTGCACAGAAATGCGACTGTCTCGGTCGATCCCCGCGTGGGCGGGGGAGCCGGTGATTCGGTGAGCTCGCTCTGTGCATTGCGCGGTCGATCCCCGCGTGGGCGGGGGAGCCAGACCACTGTGGTCTGTCGCCCACCGCGCCGTCGGTCGATCCCCGCGTGGGCGGGGGAGCCCACGCGGTCGCTCGTGCTCGCGATCGATAGCCCGGTCGATCCCCGCGTGGGCGGGGGAGCCGTGGTCGGCGCGCTCGCAACCAAAGTGGGCGACGGTCGATCCCCGCGTGGGCGGGGGAGCCCGATGCAGACTCCATAGCTCTTGAGGTACCCACGGTCGATCCCCGCGTGGGCGGGGGAGCCTTGATGACTTTGAGCCTCAGCACACTGTCTACCGGTCGATCCCCGCGTGGGCGGGGGAGCCTCCACACCGTGGATGCTGCCGATGTACGAGTCCGGTCGATCCCCGCGTGGGCGGGGGAGCCTCTCAGAACCTATTGCATAGCGTTTGTCTCACACCGTGACACCGGTGTCACGCGTGCTCTGCTCTCGTCTGGTGGACCCTTGGCCCACACGGACCCTGTGAAAACACTCGCCCATGGGCCCGATTGCGCTTGCGCGTTACCGTGGGGCTGGATGAGGTAGAACGCGCTTGCCGACAAGTGCCCCGATGGCGCACCTGACACCACTCCGTGTGGTGCTAGGTGCTCTCGGGGGGCTCGCTGGGGCTCGATTTGCGCTTGGCCCGAGGCTCTGTGTCGGCAAAGAACTGCTCGGCGTAGCTCGTCTCGTCGTCGTGAGCGATCGCCCATTGCTGCAATTGCAGATGAACGCTCACCCGCGATGCATCGGTGCGCTCACGCCAAGCCGTGAGGTCCATCGCGAGCAGCGCCCGCTTGGCGACGACCTCGCGGCGGGCTGCGACGCGTTTGCTTCCCTCTTCTGCGGCGGCCCGCATCGCTTCGAGGGCTGCGGTGGCGCGTTTGGAGAGCTTCACCTTGGTGGCCACGAGCCACATGGCCTCGAGGCGCTCAAGCTCGCGCTCAAGGGCCATCTTGACGATCTCGCTGGGGGCGACATCGAAGAAGGCTCTGAAGGTCTTGTCCGAGGCTTTTCCGCCGGCGTCCCGGAGGAGCTCGTTGGCAAAGGCTTTCACGGTGACATCGAGCGCATAGTCCGCCCACGCCACTTGCGCGTGGGCTCTCGTGATCGCGGACTCGGCTTCTGCGCGCTTGGATTCGAGCGCGCTCCACTGGACCAGGTGCTCGTTCAGCACGTCGGCGAGCGCAGGGTGTCGCCCGCTCGCCTCAAGGGTAGCGGCCGTAAAGAGTGTGCTCGAGTGGGACCCATCCCAGCTCGTCTTGTCTGTAAATCTCCTCATCGTATGAGCCTCCCAGGCCGAGCGTTCTGCACTACGCAGTTCACATCAGCCAAGGCGATGACACCGCGCATGGCGCCTGCCCGCAAGCCCTGCGCCACAAGTGACAGAACGCGCAGCGCACCGCTCGTCACGTCGGACCTGCACACGCGAGGGTCTCTGGTGCGTACCCCACGTGTCAGAGGTGCACCTGCGAGGGTCCCGTGTGCGCCTCCGTCACGTTGGGGCTGCACCTGCGAAGGTCCCGTGTGCACCTCCGTCACGTTGGGGCCGCACCTGCGAGGGTCTCTGGCGCAGTCCCCACGTGTCGGGGGAGCCTACGAGACCCTCACGAGTGCATCCCGGTCACAACAGGGCCCAAGGCTACGCAGACTCACCGCTCTCGGCGTCTTCGGCCGGGGGGCGGGGGGCGTTGCGTTCTGCATGAATTGTCAAAGATCGTTCGGTCTCGGCGGTGAGCTCACAGCGGACCAGGATCAATCCGTCGTGCTCGTGCAGGTCTACCTTGGGAGACCCCAAGGTCCGAAACACCTGCCCACCCGACACGCGCGCGTCGGGCCAGGTCATCACGATCCCACGGTCGGGTTCGCTCGTGGCGGCATACCACTCGCAAAGCACGTCCCAAATGCGATCGCGCACACCCTTGCTGATCCTCGGTGCCGTGTAGACACCCCAGGTCACCTCGCACATGACCGAGGCCAAGAAGCCTCGAAACCTGTCAGGCACGTTACGCGTCACTACCAGCGTCATCATCGCCAAAGAGCTCCTTGATTCGGTCAATCATCAGCGCCACGACCTTCTGCTCTCGAAACACCTTGATCGCGGTCTTGCGCACCACGCGCTCAAGGGTGTCTCCGGGCCGCCGTGGCATGGTGGCGGCCGCAAACGCGATCGGGAGCGTCACGCGATCGCGCACCATGTCTGCGACATCGAGCGCAAAAGCAATGCTCTTTTCTTCATGAATGAACCCCAGTTGGGGGATGGTTCCGGTGATCGCTACGGCGACCTGCGCTAGCCCATACACGGCCGCAGCAGCGTGGTTGATCGCGGCGTTTCCAACCGAGTCTTTCTCGGGGTTTGCGCGGTCAAACCGACGGCCCGCCCACTGCACGCCAAACGCGTCAGACAAGCGCTTGTAGGTGGCCTTCATGCGGGCGCCCTCCATCCCACGCAGCACCGTGATGTCTGCATCCGGAAACAACTCTCCCAAGCGCCAAGCGTACATCCGACGTGCAACATGCGTGCGGCGGTTAAGGTCCGCCCAGTCTTCGACCTGACGCCGTGCGCGCGCCGAGCGGTCAGGGCCAAACGGCATCGAGGCGTACAAACGCACCCCCGCTTCGCCGGCTGCGACGATTCCGGTGCCGTGGCGGGCGCACAAGCGCATGACGTCGTGGGTGATGGTGGTTCCGGGTTGCAAGACTAGGCATGACACGGTCTGAAAGGGCAGGGCGTAGTCGCCCGACGGGAGGTCGTCATAGCCCGCGGTGACAAACCGAAGGGTGCCCGCATCGACCACTAAGTTTCCACGGCCAAGCCACAGCGCGCCGTGCCGATCCGCCTGCGGAATCCTTGCCGTCTCGAGCCCTAGTCTTCCCTTTAGCATCGTCGCGTGGCCTCGTTGGGTAGTGACAGCGCAGATGCGCTGAGGTTGGGAGATCCACCGCAAGAGCGGTTGTGACAGCCCGGACGCTGCGGACCTGCCGTTGCTGACAAGCCCGCAGCGCAGAGCCCTGCGCTAGCCGTCCGCTCGCAAGAGCAACATGCCAAAGCCAAACGCGCGGTGACGTCCCACGCCGCGGGTCAAGAGCGAGGCAAACGCGCCGGCGTCGGTCACCGTGAGGCTCCCTTCGAGTACCGCGTTGGGGCGCTCAATCCCGAGGCCCCCACCGCTTGCGCGGCGGCGCATGCGCTCGCGACGAAAGCTCGCCAGCTCGACCGAGTGCACTTCGCACGCGTTGTGCGCGACGAGCTTGCTGCGCAGCCAGTCGCCATATACCGCCTCGCGCGCAACCGGCACATCACGGGCCACCGTGAGCGTCTGATGAATAAACGCGTCCAGCTCGCGAGACTCCCGCGCGACCTTGGGCGTGCCACTTGCGGTCGCCTCGTCGTGCGCGATGCGCGTCCGCACGACAGGGCACACCCGGACGCGAAAGCCCAGGCGCTGGCCTACCGCGGGCAGGGGGACCCGTCGTGAGTCAAAGCCCAAGAGCAGGTTGTCCCGCGCCGGACCCATGCGTGACTCGAGCTCGCTTGCGGAGTGTGCAGCGTACCCAAGCACAAACTCGGAGAGCGGTTGCCGCATGGATTCGGCGTACACGTCGTCCACGGCAAACGACGAGAAGGGCACCTCTGCCCGCGCGGTGCTGGTGGCAAAGAGCTGGGCCAGACCCGCGTGCAAGAGCGCGCCGTCGTCGACCCACGCGCCGAGGTGATGTCTCGCGCCGATGCGCGCGAGCTCGCGACGATCCAAGACCAGACGGACCAAGTGCAGGGCGCTCATGGGTGCTGCTCCTGTGTGGGGGCGTCGGTCTTGCGTGTGTGCCAGAGCGTCTGCACATACCGCAGCGCAAATCGCCGCGCGCCCTCTGCAAACGACAGCGGAACATCCCAACGCACGTCCCCCTTCGCTGGGTCCACGGTCTCGACCACCATGCGAAGGTTCTGCCCTTGCGAGCGCGCGGCCTCGGGCGCGGTCCTGAGCGCGTCCACGAGTGTGTCCTCGGTGAGCGCGAGAAAGGGCACCTCGGTGAGCGGGCACGACCGTCGCCCGAGACACAGCGGCCAGTGCGGGTTGTGCAGCCCGAGCACAGCGCGATCGAGCAGGGCGCGGTCGCCCTGCAGCCCCACCACGAAGCTCGCGTCCTGGAGGTAATAGCGCTCGGTCGGGACGCAGTTCTTGGTGTCGTGGGCGGTGTACTTGGGGTCTCCGCGAAAGGTCCCACCCCCGACAGTGTGGTAGTCGCGCAAGAGTGTCCCGGGGCGATCGACGCGGACGCCCATCGCGAGAGATGCCAAGTGTGCGAGCTGGGTATCGTCGCTGCGATCAATGCCCATCGCGGCACACAAGAGCCCAAGCACACCGCTCTTAGTGGGCTCGCGCTCGGTGTCACGGATACCGAATTTTCCTTGCGAGGACCACGCTTGCAGGGGGCCTTCGAGGCGTAAGAGCAGTGTGCTCACGGGGTCGCTCCGAGCGCGCGCTCGGTCACACGCTGGTAGAGCTCACTGGGGGTCTTGGCGCGGGTGGGTGCGCTGGGGTCTCCCGCGAGATCGCGGTCGGCCCACGCGAGCCTGAGCGCGTCGCCGGTCACGTCCGAGAGTCTTGCGGCGTAGCCCTCGAGCTTGGCGATGGAGTCATCGACCAGGTCCATCTCTTCGCCGCCCTTGATGCTGGGCCGGGCGGGCTTGAGAAACGCGTTGGCGAGCGAGAGCGAAGGCCCAGACTCGCGCACGACCGCCAGCACGTAGCTCGGAAAATTATGGGCCGCCGTCCCGTTCTGTTTGCCCGTCGGGATCGCCACCACGAAGGCTTGGACAAAGCTCTGCACCGCGCGCTTCATCAGGGCCTCGTCTGCGCCGAGGTTGCGCTTGAGGGCGTCCACGTCGAGCACCGCGTAGCGGTAGAAACACGACGAGTTAAACTGCACGGTCCCCATCATGTCGGACCCCGCGTTGTCGTTGGGCTTGAGGTCGTCGACGGCGGTGAAGAAGTCAAAGTCCATCTGGACACGGTTGGTCGACAGGGCATGGGCGACCTGGCAGGCGGCGTCGACATTCCATTCTGGCTTGTCGGCCATCATGCGGCCAAAGAGCGCGACATCGACCGCGCCGCGCGCGTGCTCGAGGAGCCTGTTGACCTCAACACCCACCTCTTTGGGGTAGGCGCTCTTGGCCGCGCTCTTCTCTTTCTTTTTGTCACTCTTGGCCTTCTTGGCCTTCTTGCCCGAGGCGTCTACTGCTTCGTCCGCGCTGTCGTCGCTCTCTTCGGGCGCGACAAGCGCCGAGAGCTCATCCCAGTGGCTGTTGAGCAGGGTGGTCAGGTCTGTGAGCGTGCGCTGCGGTAGAAAGAGCAGATACTCGGTCTTCCACGCGTCGTCGCCCTCGCCGCCCTTTTTGGACTTGCCGAGCCCGACGCCCTCAAGGGCACCCATGACCACTGCGAGGGCATGCGCGCGGTCGCGGCCGTGCTGCTCTGCGAGCATCGTGGCGACGGTGGCAACAAGCCGCTTGGTGCGCGCGCCGAGGTCATCTTTTGCGAGCAATTTGTCTAGTACAAAGCTCTGTCGCACGGCGCGCTTTTGGCACTGGCTCGAGATGCGCGCGCGACGGTATCCGCCGAGCTCGCAGTCTTTGGGTGCGCCGGTGTCATCGCGGTTGAGGTTAGACGGAGCGAAGTTTTGCAGAACGTGAATTTCGAGTTTCATGGGTTGGTTCTTTCAGGGGGTGTTGGGGGTGGTCTCAGTGTTGGGCTTGGGAGAGGGACTCTCGGGCGGCGCCCAAAAATCCCGCGCCCATTCGCGGCGGACAAAGTCGTCCTCGTGGTTCCAGAAGGTCAGGGCGCGGTGCAGGTCGCGCCAGTCGATGCCAAAGCCTCGCGCCGAGGCGAGCGTGATGGCGTGGCGCAGGTGCGTGGCGAGCTCATCGCGGTGGGCGGCCAAGAGCGCGCGAAACCGCAGCTCGACGCTCTCGCTCTCCATGGCTGCGAAGCGCAACACCGTCGCTAAGCTCAGCGAGCTGCTCTCGGGGTGCAGCGCAAAGAGCCCTGCCAACAGCACGGCGTTGTCTTCGGCACGTACGCCACGGTTTGCACCGATGTAGGGCAGCACAATGCGTAGGGCTTCGACCTCGCGGCCCTCACGCAGCGAGGCACGGAGCGCTGCGAGCGTGGCGCGGTCGTCTTCGCGGGCGATGGACTCTAGATGATCGACGAGGCGGTCTTGGTGGGGTGTCTTGCTCATGGGGTTAGCTCCGCGGGTTGAGGGCTTGGAGAGGTGTCTTGGAGTGAGAGTGAGAGGTAGTTGGTGCGTAGCCAGCGCTCGGCGATCGCGCGCGCTTTGAGCCCCGCGCCCGAGGCATCACAGCGCTGGGTGGCCTGGGTAAATCCGTCTTCGACCACGGTGCGGACGGCCTTGGCGAAGGTCACTTCGGCCGCGTCGGGATCTGTGGCGAGCTCTCGCAAGAGCTGCTCAAACGAGACCCCGAGGGCGCTCCACGCGGCGGGCTGCGCGTTGGTCGAATTGACAAAGTTAGAGACGTCTTGCTTGTCCGGCTCACGCGATCCGGCCGAGAGCACATGCCGCGCATACATCCGAAGCGAGACCCAGAGCGCTTGGACGCCCTCGTTGGCGCGCTCAAGCGACGACGTCACGACGCTGCGCACATCGGGGTCATTGAGCGTTTTGGCAAACACTCCAACCGACTCGGTGCGCAGCGCTTCGATCTTCGCCTGATTGGAAGCGAGTCCGAAGATCTCGACGCTGAAGCTCATGTGCGGTGGGAGGGCTTCAAGGGCCTCAGGCGACGCGACGAGGTCGCACGCCATGGGGCGCTTGAAGCGGCCTGATTCGTCACGAACCGATTGAAACAGGGCCTCTGAGGAGCGCCAGAATGCACGCTCGGGGTTGATGTCAATCGCGACCCAACCGCGATCTTTATCTGCACGATAGGCTGACATCGGGTCTTCTGGAGAGCCTTCTGCGAGCCCCTTGCCGACGGCGTTGATGTACCCCGTGATCACGTTGTCGGTGACGACAAGCTCAACTCTCCGCGAAAGCCACGTGAGCATGTCGAGGTAACCGGTTGGGCGATTGCTTGGCTCTTTCGAGAGCGGAAGGGTTGTCGGCAGTTGAGGCTGCTCCCAGGCGCAGAGGTCCGTAGTGCCGCTTGCGGCGATGGGCTTGTCGCGTTCGGGGTCGTAGGGGAGCAGGGGCCTGTAACAACTTTTGTGCTCTCTCGACGACCCGAATCGAAGGAGCATGGCACTGATGAAAAAAGAGAAGATTCGCGCGGAATTGCTAGATGAAATTCTAGGCGGAGCGCGCACTCAGGCTGAGATTTTCGGACC